>NZ_DASZBH010000013.1:0-11263 GCF_035944355.1 Frateuria sp.
TGAAGCCGCTTACTGGTGGATGCTCGACTACAACGAGCAACGCCCCCACGAATCGCTCGGTGATCTGACACCCGCCGAGTACCGCCAACAAGCCGCCAGTCGTTCTACTTTTGAAGTGTCTGCTTGACGGGGGAGCTTACGGCAACACTCGATCACGCTGCTCGGCAAGCCGAAAAGCGACTGAACGTGAGCCCCAAGAAGGACAGCCAAGTACGACACCGGCAACGTCAGAAACCCCAAGTAACCACAGTGGCCCACCGTCTGCGCTCGTCGAAGAGAGCAACCAGATAGCAACGCCTAAGAAGACGGCCGAGAACACACAACCAGTTGGGGACCAATCGATGCTTCGGCCCCGCGATGCGTCGCAGCATGCGCTTCCGTATGGAGTGCATTACCGTAACGCGCCAAATAACGAGGCCAATCCCGGCCACAGGAGCGTCGACCATGCCCCGTACCCGCCCTCTTGCCGGCGCCATCCTGGCCGGCTTGCTGTTCAGCACCGCTGCTGCCGCCACCGACTTCAGCAAGGTCGTGGTGTTCGGCGACAGCCTGAGCGATGCCGGCAACCTGTCGCTTTCGCAGGGCTCGCCGGTCGCCCTGCGATTCACCACCAACCCGGGCACCACCGCCGCCGAGAACGTGGCTGCCGGCCTGGGCTTCACGCTGACGCCGTCGTTGACCGGCGGCACCGACTTCGCCTTCGGCGGTGCCGGCGTGGTGCAGGGCGTGGCGCCGGTGCCGACGCTGCCGCAACAGATGGCGATGTACCTCGGCGCCAACGGCGGCAAGGCCGACGCCAACGCGCTGTACCAGGTGTGGGGCGGCGCCAACGACATCTTCTACCTGACCGGCACCAGCACCAACGCGAACGTGCTGGCCGCCGGCACCGCCACCGCGGCGCAGGCCGAAGTGGGCATGCTTGGCCAGCTGCAGGCGGCCGGCGCGCGCTACGTGGTGGTCTACAACCTGCCGGACCTCGGCAAGACGCCGGCCAGTGCGGCCGGTGGCCCTGCGGCCCAGGCTGGCGGCACCCAGCTTGCGCTGGTCTACAACGGCATCCTCAGCACCGGCATCTCGCAGCTGAGCGCCAACGGGCTCAACGTGATTCCGGTGGACACCTTCAGGCTGATCAACGAGGTCATCGCCAATCCGTCCGCTTACGGTTTCACGAACGTGACCACGCCGGCCTGCAACGGCAGCTCGGTGCAGTGCGGTCCGGTCGGCTCGGGCCTGCCCTTCTCGTACGCCCCGGGAACCGACCAGACCTACCTGTTCGCCGATGACGTGCATCCGACCACCGCCGCCCACGCGATGCTGGCCCAGTACGTGCTCGCCGAGCTGGCCGCGCCGGGCCAGATGTCGCTGCTGGCCGAGGCGCCGCTGGCCGCCACTGCCACGCAGTACCGCGCGATCCGCAACGAGATGCTGGCCGACGGCCAGGGCAGCGACACGCGCTTCTTCGCCAGCGCCGACTACGGCCGGCAGCGCTTCGACGCGACCGACGCTTCGCCCAAGACCAACAGCAACAACGTCAACCTGACCCTTGGCGCCGACGTGCGCGCCGGCGAGCACGTCTCCGCGGGCGTGGCGCTGAGCCTGGGCCAGAGCAACGCCGACTTTGCCGGCGGCACGGGCGGCTACAAGATGCACGACATTTCCGGCCTCGGTTACGCGCTTTACCACAGCGGCGGCGGCTACCTCGGCGGCTACGCGGGCTTCGGCCAGTCCAATTTCACCGACGTCAACCGGCGCATCCGGCTGGGCGGCGGCATGCGCAGCGAAGGCGGCAAGGCGGACGGCACGCACCTGGGAGGCGGCCTCGAAGGCGGCTGGTGGCTCCAGGCCGGCGGACTGCAGACCGGTCCGTTCGCTCACCTGGAGTGGCAGACGGTGAAGGTGGATGGCTATGCCGAATCCGGCAGCAGCAGCACGGCGATGTGGTTCGGCCGGCAGCAGCGCGATGCCCTGGTCGGTTCGCTGGGCTGGCGCCTGCAGGGCCATTGGCAGGCCGGCGGCATGATGCTGATGCCCTACGCGGAAGTGGCATGGAACCACGACGCCAAGGCCGACCCGCGCGAAGTCCAGGCTGGCCTGGTGGGCATGCCCGGCAGCTTCTCGCTGTCCGGCTACGTGCCGGACAAGACCTGGGCCAGCGCGGACCTGGGCCTGTCCGCCCAGTTCGGTTCCAACGTAACCGGATGGTTCGGCTACCACGGCCGTTTCCGCGACCGCACGCAGAGGGACAACAGCATCAATCTGGGCGTGAAGGTCGGCTTCTGAAGCCGGCCGTACCGACGCAAAAAAAGCCGCCCTCGGGCGGCTTTTTTCGTTACGGCGGGCGTCGGCTCCGCGGAACGGCGGGCTTACTTGCCCTTGCCGCCCGTCGCCATGGAGAGGATGTCCTCGGCCTGCTTCTTCAGGTTCGCCGCCTCGTCGTCCGCCAGTGCGCTGGTCTTGCCGTCGGCGACGACCTGCTTGAGCACGAGGTTGCCGTCCTTGTCCCAGCCGGCACGCTCGGTCGAGCTGGGCTTGGCATCCTGGTTGGCCTTCTTCTGCTGCACGACCACCCACGGCTGGCCGTCCTTGTAGGCAAAATCGGTGCTGGTGAAGCCCTTGTCGCCATAGTCGGCGCGGGCCCGGATGAACTGCACTGCGCCGTTGGCGCGGAACACCTGCCAGGCGCGCGAGACGTCCTTCTCCAGCTTGGTGCCATTGCTGATCTTCATGCCGCCGATCTGCTTCTGCACAGCCTGGAACTCGGCCATCTCCTTCTCGGCCGGGGTCTGCTCCGGCACCAGTTCGATCGACACCTGGCTGGGTGCGCCCTTGGTCAGCACCGGCGCCTGCAGCGCCATCTTGTAGTTGCGCTCACCATCGGTAAGCTGTGCCTGGATCACGTACAGGTCGGCGGGGTTCACGTCCGCCGGATTGAAGTTGAGCTCGAAGGACGCCGGAAGCTGCACCGGCGCGATGGTCTTGCTGGCCAGCGGCGCGGCGCCCGCCTGGTCGGTGGAGGAAACGTCGACCAGATTGACCACCAGCTTGGCCTCTGGAGAAAGCGTATTGTCGCCGCGCACGTTGATGGTGCCGGTCACCGTGTTGGCCTTGGCTGCCGCGGCCGCGTTCGGAGCACTCTGCTCGGGCGCGTTGGAACCGTTGCAGCCAGCCAGGGCCAGCGCAGCTACCGACATCAGCGACCAGACCATCCTGCGCATCGGGAAAACCTCTATCAAAATGATTGCTCGGGGAATGCACGGAAACCGACGCCTGGCGCCCTGTTTTCCGCGGGGGAAGTTCCAAGCATAGCGGAAAATTCAGCGCACGGGCAAAAGTCAAGCCAGACCGAAGCCGTGCAACACGACCGTGCCACTTTCGTTCACACAGGGTAAACACCGGCAGTCGCAACGCTTTTCCATACGCCATCGAAAGCCCGCGGTAAGCACCGACGCGCTAGGATTGACGAGCGAGCCGCATCGGCGGCGATTGGCGTTGTTTCTGCTGTCTGGACCAAGACTATGAACTTCGCACCCCTCTCTCCCGTCCCGGAAACCGGCAGCTCCTTTGCCGACCGCATCAAGTTCCTCATCCAACGCGTGGGCAGTGCCACGGAGATCGCAAGAATGTGCGGTTTTTCCGAGGGAGTGGTGCGTAGTTGGCGCGACGGCAACACCGATCCTTCGCGCGCCCGCTGCGTGACGCTGGCGCGCACTCTGGGCATTTCGCTGGTATGGCTGGTGGCAGGCGAGGGTGCAATCGTCGCGGACGTGGACCAGCCCGCGGGCGACGAGCAGTTCACCACCGAGACCACGCACCACCGCCTGCGGTTGCGCCCGCATGGGATGTCAGCCGAAGTGTTGGACAGCCACGGCAACGGCATGGACACCCAGCGGCTGCATGCGGCGATGCGCATCCTGCAGTCGGAGCTGGACCTGGCCGGCAATCCGTTCACGCTGGCCGAAAACACCGACCTGCTGGCCAGCCTCTACGAGGCACTGGGCCCCGGCGGCACGCGCGTGGACACCGACGCGATGCTGGTGTTCAACCGCAAGCTGGCCGAACGCATCCATCGCGCCCGGGTCAGCGCCTGAGGCTACAGCCGCGCGATATCGGCCACTGCGCTGAACTGCGCCTGCAGGCGGGCGAGCAGGGCCAGCCGGTTGGCGCGCACGCGCGGATCCTCGGCGTTGACCAGCACCTTGTCGAAGAAGGCGTCCACTGGCGCCTGCAGCTGGGCCAGGCGGGCCAGCACGGCGGTGTAGTCGCCGTCGGCGCGCGACGCGGCGGTGTCTGCCACGGCGGCGTCCAGCGCAGCGGCCAGGTCATGCTCGGCTGAGAGCTCGAAGCACGCCGGATCGACCTCGCCGCGCGGGGCTGCGCCAGTTTCCTCCTGGGCCTTGCGCAGGATGTTGGCCACCCGTTTGTTGGCCGCCGCCAGGCTGATCGCCTCCGGCCGACGGCCAAACTCCATCACCGCACGCAGGCGGCGGTCGAAATCCGGCAGCGTGGCGGGGCTGGTGGCCAATACCGCCTCGAACTGCTCGCTGGTGAAGCCCATTTCAGCGTAGTAGCCGCGCAGGCGGTCGAACACGAAATCGGTCAGTTCGGCTACTAACGCCGTGCGCCGCGCACCGGCATCCAGCGCCGGTGGCTTGCCGTCCTTGCCCGGCTTCAGGCCCGCGACGAGCGCGGCCTCGGGCAGCAGCTCCAGCGCCTCGGCAAAGCTGGCGCGCAGGTCGAGTTCCAGGCCGGCTTCGACCAGCGTACGGGCCAGGCCCAGCGCGGCACGACGCAATGCAAACGGGTCCTTGGTGCCGCTGGGCTTGAGTCCCACGGCGAAGATGCCCGCCAGGGTGTCGAGCCGCTCGGCCACGGCAAGCACCTGGCCGACCGGATCGCCGGCGATGGCGTCACCGGCGAAGCGTGGCCGGTAATAGCTGTCCAGCGCGGTGGCCACCACCTCGCCTTCGCCCTGACGCTGCGCGTAGTGGCGGCCCATCACGCCCTGCAGTTCGGGGAACTCGCCCACCATGCGGGTCAGCAGGTCGCATTTGCTCAGCGCGGCCGCACGCGTGGCCGCACCGGCGTCGACGCCGACGCGGGCCGCGATCACGCGGGCCAGTTCAGCCACGCGCACGCTCTTGTCCCACAGGCTGCCCAGCGCCTGCTGATAGGTCACGTTGTTCAGCAGTTCCTGGTAGCTGGCCAGCGGCGTCTTCAGGTCCTCGTCCCAGAAGAACTTGGCGTCGGCAAAACGCGGCCGGATGACTCGTTCGTAGCCCTTGCGGATCTCCACCGGGTCCTTCGATTCGATATTGGCGATGCCCACGAAGTGCTCGGTGAGCCGACCCTCCACGTCGAACACCGGCACGAACTTCTGGTTGGTCTCCATGGTGGTGACCAGCGCCTCGGGCGGCACCGCGAGAAAATCGCGCTCGAATGCGCAGGCGATCGCCGTCGGCCATTCGGTAAGGTTGGCGATCTCGTCGAGCAGCGCCCCCTCCAGCCGTGGCACGCCGCCGGTCTGCGTCGCCACGCGCGCCACCTCGGCGCGAACGCGCTCGCGCCGTTCGAGCGGATCGACCAGCACCTTGGCCGCGCGCAGCGCATCGAGCCAGCCATCGGCGTCGGTGACATGCACCGGGTTCGGGTGCATGAAGCGGTGGCCGCGCGACTTGCGGCCGCTCTTCAGGCCCAGCACCTCGCCGTCGATGATGTCCGCACCATGCAGCATCACCAGCCAGTGCACCGGGCGCACGAAGGCGTAATCGTGATCGGCCCAGCGCATCGGGCGCGGGACCGGCAGGCCCTTGAGCGCCTCCTCGACGATCTCCGGCAGCAGCGCAGCCAGGCTCTGGCCGGGCTTGACCGCGCGAAAGACGAACCAGGCGCCCTTGTCGGTTTCCTGCTTCTCCAGCTGCGCAACCTCTACCCCGCAGGACTGCGCGAAACCGAGCAGCGCCTTGGACGGCTGCCCTTGCGCATCCAGCGCAGCGCCCACCGCCGGGCCGCGGCGCTCGACCTGCTGGTCGGGCTGGGTGGCCACCACGGCCGGCACCAGCACGGCCAGCCGGCGCGGTGTGCAGTACGCGCGAGCCTGGTCGAGCGCGGCCTCGATACCGCGCTTGCCCAGACCCTGCACGATCCCGTCCAGGAAGGCCTGCGAAAGTTCGTCCAGCGCCTTGGGCGGCAGCTCTTCGGTGCCCAGCTCGATCAGCAGCGACTTGGCGGCGCTCATGCGGCCTGCTCCTTGGAAACGTTCTTAAGGCCCGGAAAGCCGAGCTTCTCGCGCTGCGCCACGTACGCTTCCGCCACGGCGCGCGAGAGCGTGCGCACGCGCAGGATGTAGCGCTGGCGCTCGGTGACGCTGATCGCGCGGCGCGCATCGAGCAGGTTGAAGGTATGGCTGGCCTTCATCACCTGCTCGTAGGCCGGCAGCGGCAGGCCGGCACCGATCAGCTGGTTGGCGGTCGCCTCGCAGACGTCGAACCAGCGCAGCAGCTCCGGCACGTTGGCGTGCTGGAAGTTGTAGGTGCTCTGCTCGACCTCGTTCTGGTGGAACACGTCGCCGTAGGTGACCGTGCCGTGCGGGCCTTGCGTCCAGATCAAGTCGTAGACGTTGTCCACGTTCTGGAGGTACATCGCCAGGCGCTCGAGGCCGTAGGTGATCTCGCCGGTCACCGGCCGGCACTCCAATCCGCCGGCCTGCTGGAAGTAGGTGAACTGGGTGACCTCCATGCCGTTCAGCCACACTTCCCAGCCCAGGCCCCACGCGCCCAGCGTGGGCGACTCCCAGTTGTCCTCGACGAAGCGCAGGTCGTGCACCAGCGGGTCCAGTCCCAGTTCCTTCAGCGAGCCGATGTACAGCTCCAGGATGTTCTCCGGGTTGGGCTTCATCACCACCTGGTACTGGTAGTAGTGCTGCAGGCGGTTGGGGTTCTCGCCGTAGCGGCCGTCGGTGGGTCGGCGCGAGGGCTGCACGTAGGCGGCGGCCCAGGGCTCGGGACCCAGCGCACGCAGAAAGGTGGCCGGATGGAAGGTTCCCGCGCCGACCTCGGTATCCAGCGGCTGCAGCAGCACGCAACCCTGCGCGCCCCAGTAGCGGTTGAGGGTCTGGATCACGTCCTGGAAGGTGCGCGCTGGCATGGGCGATGGGCCTTGCAACAAAGCGCGTTAGTATAGCCAAAGCCCGCGCCCGCACTGGCCCGGCGCCGGATCGAACGCATCACGGGAGGCCGTGCGGATGGCCGCATCACCGCAAATCGCATCGCTGCTCGGTCGTCGCGGCAAGCTCGGTCTGGACGACGTGCTGGCCGCCCTGGTGGTCGACGGCTACGTTTCGGCCGAGGACGCCAAGAACGTGCGCATGGGCTCGCGTGCCGGCCGCAGCACGGTGGAACTGCATCCGCTGGTGCTGATCGCCAACGCCAAGCTGCCCAACCTGCGCGAACCCGGGCGCCCGCTGCGCCTGGAGGGCCTGACCGAATGGCTGGCCGGCCAGGCGGCGCTGCCCTACCTCAAGATCGACCCGATGAAGATCAACGTGGCGGCGGTGACCCAGGTGGTCAGCCATGCCTATGCCACGCGGCATCGCATCCTGCCGGTGGCGGCCACGTCCTCGGAGGTGACCTTTGCCACCAGCGAACCGTTCGACGCGGCCTGGGCCACCGACCTCTCGCACATGCTGCGCCGTGACGTGCGGCGGGTGGTGGCCAGCCCACTGGACATCAACCGCTATCTGGCCGAGTTCTACGGGGTGCAGCGCTCGATCCAGCTGGCGCAGGATGCCAAGGCCGCCGGCTACGACACGTCCTCGGCGATCCTCAACTTCGAGCAACTGGTGGAGCTGGGCAAGACCGGCGAGGTGGGCGCGGACGACCGCCACGTCGTGCACATCGTCGACTGGCTGCTGCAGTACGCCTTCGAGCAGCGCGCCTCTGACATCCACCTGGAGCCCCGCCGCGAGGCCGGACAGATGCGCTTTCGCATCGACGGCGTGATGCACAAGGTGTTCGAGCTGCCGCCCCCGGTGATGAGTGCGGTGACCGCGCGCATCAAGATCCTCTCGCGCATGGACGTGGCCGAGAAGCGCCGCCCGCAGGACGGCCGCATCAAGACGCGCTCCGCCGCCGGACGCGAAGTCGAGCTGCGCATCTCGACCATGCCCACTGCCTTCGGCGAGAAGGTGGTCATGCGCATCTTCGATCCGGACATCGTCGCCAAGGACTTCGGCCAGCTCGGCTTCTCGCCCGAGGAGGGCGCGCTCTGGCGCTCGATGGTCGAGCGTCCGCATGGCATCGTGCTGGTCACCGGCCCGACCGGCTCGGGCAAGACCACCACGCTGTATTCCACGCTCAAGCACTTGGCCCGCCCCGAGCTCAACGTCTGCACGGTGGAAGACCCGATCGAAATGGTCAGCGCCGAGCTCAACCAGATGCAGGTGCAACCCTCGATCGACCTGGACTTCGCCACCGGCGTCCGCACGCTGCTGCGCCAGGACCCGGACATCATCATGATCGGCGAGATCCGTGACCTGGAGACCGCGCAGATGGCGGTGCAGGCCTCGCTCACCGGCCACCTGGTGCTGTCCACCCTGCACACCAACGACGCACCCAGCGCGGTGACCCGCCTGCTCGACCTGGGCGTGCCGCACTACCTGATCCAATCGACGCTGACCGGCGTCGTCGCGCAGCGCCTGGTACGCACGCTGTGCCCGCACTGCAAGCGCGAAGCGCCGCAGGATCCGCACACCTGGACCGCGTTGACCCACGGCTGGTCGCTCGAGGTGCCTGAGCGGGTGTTCGAGCCGGTCGGCTGCCTGGAATGCCGCAACACCGGTTTCATGGGCCGCACGGGTGTCTACGAGATGCTCAAGCTCAGCCCGCGGCTGCGCGGCCTGGTCTCCGCGCAACTGGACCTGGACCGCCTCGGTGGCGCCGCGCTTGCCGAAGGCATGCAGCCGCTGCGCATCTCGGCCGCGGCACAGGTAGCCAAGGGCTTGACCACGGTGCAGGAAGTGCTCACCGTATTGCCGCCGATCGAACACGAAAGCCTGTCCTAGTCCGACAGCCAAAGACGCCCTCCCCACATGAAGCCCATCCTGATCATCCGCACCGGCCGCGCGCCGGACGCCATCCGTGCGCGCCACGGCGATTTCCCGCACTGGTTTCGCCTGTGCGCCGCCCTTTCGCCGGTGCGCCTGAAGATCGTCGACGTCGCCGCGGGAGAGGTTCTGCCGCCGCCTCGGGAGGTGGCCGGCGCATTGATCACCGGCTCGGCCGCGATGGTCACCGAACGTGCGGCCTGGAGCGAGCGGACCGCGGGGTGGATCCGCGATGCGATGGACGTGCAGCTGCCGCTGTTCGGCGTGTGCTACGGCCACCAACTGATGGCGCACGCACTGGGCGGCCGGGTCGATTACCTGCCAGGCGGGCGCGAGATCGGCACCCAGCCGATCGAGCTGACACCCGCAGCGGCCCACGACCCGCTTACCGCCCGGCTTCCCGCGAGCTTCCGTGCGCACACCACGCACGAGCAGAGCGTGCTGGAGCCGCCGGCCGGCGCGGCGGTGCTCGCCCGTTCCGAACGCGACCCGCACCATCTGCTGCGCTATGGGCCCCGCGCCGCCAGCGTGCAGTTCCATCCGGAATTCAACGCCGACGTCATGCGGGCCTATATCCACCGCAAACGCGATGTGATGCGCCGCGAGGGCAGCGATCCGCAGCAGGTGTATCGCCAGGTCGCGGCCACTCCCATCGCACGCGGGATCATGCGCGACTTCGGCCTGCGGCACGGCCTGAGCGCCTGAGCGCAGGCAGCAGGACGGGCGCTCAGCGCGGTCTGGGCGGCATCGGGAAGGGGGTGATCTTCTGCCCGTCAGCGGCGTCGCGGATGGCCAATGCCCCCTTGCGCTCGACCTCTTCGATGCGCACCACGGACTGCATCGGCAGGTGCAGCACGCGGGTGTCGGCGAATTCCTCGCGCAGACGCTCTTCGCTGGGATCGACGAGCAGGCCCGAGCCGGCGGGCTCGAACTCCAGCTCGCCGATTTCGGTGAAGCCCCACAAGGGACTCGAAGCCACGTGCCGTGCGTACAGCTCGTAGCACTTGCCCAGATGCAGGAACGTCACTTTGTAGAGTTTCCGGGTACGCATGAGGCGCAGTTTATCCGCGCAGGCGCCTGGCGATGGCCTCACGTGAGAACAGCGCAAACAGGATCCCGAACAGGAAGCCGGCGATGTGCGTCCACCAGACCACCGCGCCATAGCTCGGCCCGGCGTAGCTGAAGAGCAATTGCAGCAACACCCAGATGCCGATCAGCAGGAAAGCCGGCACGCGCACGAATTCCAGGAACAGGCCCAACGGGAGCACCAGTCCCAGCCGTGCCCGGGGAAACAGCGCCACGTAAGCGCCCAGCACGGCCGATACCGCGCCACTGCAGCCGATGATCGGCAAGCGCACGCCGGCCAGGGTAAGCGCGCCGACGAGGTTGGCCACGATACCGCCCACCACGAACAGCAGGAGGAACCTCGCCGATCCGAGCGTACGCTCCGCGGGCAGGCCGAAGATCACCAGGAACAGCAGGTTGCTGAGCAGGTGTATCCAGGCCACATGGATGAATAAGGCCGTGAACAGGCGCAGCAGCGCGGGGTCGGCGAACTGCCGCCAGAACGCCTCGTGGATGTCGAAGATGTCCGCTGGAATGGTGCCCCATTCGAGCAGAAACGAGATCCGCTGCCGCGAAGGCATCAGCGCCAGGGCAACGAAGCTGGCCACACAGACCAGCACCAACAGCAATGTCGCCCATTGCGCGGTCGAGCGCCGGCGGGTTTCCACGTGAACGAACAAGGCACTCCCCGAACGCTGCCTGCCTCTGTGCATCATAGGTGGTGTGCCCGGAGCGGGCCACGGTATCGATCCACATGGGAAGCTTCCGGTCGCGGATCACTGCATCCGGTTCTGGGCTAACGTGCCGGTGCTCTAGCAAAAAGCTCCGGAAGACACATGGCGACTGAGCGTTGAGGTAATGCTGCCCCCGGATGCCGGTAGTACGCACTCCATTGGCAGTGCCCCATTCCAAACGCCAACAAAGAAAAAACCCCCACCGGAATCGGTGAGGGTTTTCAGGATAAAGCCCCTGGCGGTGACCTACTCTTGCATGGACAAGCCACACTACCATCGGCGCAGCTGCGTTTCACTTCCGAGTTCGGGATGGGATCGGGTGGGACCACAGCGCTATGGCCGCCAGGGAAGGGGTAGAAGCGGC
>NZ_DASZBH010000014.1:0-412143 GCF_035944355.1 Frateuria sp.
GCCACCTTGAACCCGCGATCCGTCACCTGGCGGACCGCCTCTACCTTGAACTCATCCGTATACCGCTTGCTGCTCATGGACACCTCCGAATAGGCCATTTTCCATGGCCCTGAGATGTCTAGGAAACCCTGGGCGATTCAGGATGTGACATCCCTGGCGTTGTTGGCTAAGGCTAATGCGGTCAGCCCCAATTGATATTCAGGAGGACGGCGGTGCGCATAGAATTCTTCCAAAGTGCCTATCATCACACCCACGGATTCCTTGCGGCTCAATGGGCGCAGGTAGATACCCGTGAGCAAGGCGCGAGGCTGAATGTGGTATTGGGCAACGTAACGGTCATCACTCAGCGTGCCACCGCTGGTGGTTTCGACATCCAACCATGTGCCGTCGTCCTTGTGAAACTTCACAAACACGTGCAGCGGCGCGGTGGCCAGTGTTATATCTAGGCCGAGCTTCTTGCCGAGAATGACGTAGAGCAGAGGCATGGAAACACAGTTGCCTTTGCGCGTCCGAAGGTACGTTGACAACAACTTATTCTGGATATCCGTGCCTAGCGGATCATTGAAGTCGTAACCAAAAGGGCGGTAGTCGTTCCATGGCCCGGCTTGATACAACGTACCGTTCAGCGCGATCAATTTGTCCATATTGGACGCGCCGGGGAGGATGCGTGCTCGCACGCGATCGGCCCATGCGTCCAGTTCTCTGAGGATACTCGCGCCGTTGATGGTGGCATCAATCATGCGCTCCACATCGACTTCGGCTTCGGCCAGGTCAATACGATCTTCCGGCTGTTGTAATAGCGCGGTAAGCGTCCGGAGATTGGGATCTTTGGGGAGGGCGAGGCTGGGTGACGCCGAAGCGTGGCTTGGGAGCGATATCCCAGCCGCAAGCGTGATGCCCATCGCGATCAGCCAGTGACGCATCCTGCCTCCCCGTTCCTAGCGACTGATGCTACTGCGATCCCGGGATTCCCAGCAATGGGAAGGACGAGCAAGGATGTGCAGGTGTAGTTGGCATCCGCGCAACACCAGCAGGACGCTCAGAGTGCGCCGGAAGTGTGCTCATCCACCAGCGGAATCCGCACCTCGCTGGACTGCTCGCCGCAACCGTCTACGCACACGTGCCTCGCACACCTCCGCCGGCTGGACGAATGCAATTCGTTCAGTTCGTGCGTCCGGATAACGGCCAGACAGTACTGCCTTTCTTCAGCGATCAGACCAAGGCCCAATTTGCCGGCAGAGGGCGGGTGGGCATCGTCAGCATGTCCGGGCGCAGGCTGTTGGAGCTGACACAGGGGGCGACCCTGATGCTCAATCCGAACGATGACGGCTACGTGCTCTATCCCGAGGAAGTTGCGGCACTCCTGACCGACCGGCCTCTCGGCGCCTTCGTCGCCGAGCAAACCGCGCCGGGCGAGACCGTGGGCCTTGCGGCCCCGAGCGTATCGGTGGATACCTTGGTCAAGGTGCTTGCGAGCTACTTGGGCAAGGAGCCTACGGTGCATGCCGGCTACCTGATGGAACTGCACCGGGGAAAGGACTTGGCAGACGTTTCCCTGCTCGTGGCCCTCGTGGTTCCTTCAAAGGACGCCGAACGCATCACGCGTGGCAGCATGGTCGCCGCGCAGCCGGTGGTGTCGTCCTTGACCTTGCCACTGCTCTTCATGTGCCATACCCCGGAGGAACCGCTGCCTCTGGGTTACGAGCAAGGGGTTCGCTTTTACCAAGCATCCCGGCAAGCTAACGACTAGGAGGACTGCCGTGATCGACAACAAGCCATATGCCAATTTCCTGAGCATTCGTCAGCGTGGCAAGGGCATTCCCTATGGCGGAGCCGGGCATCCCCGAGCTGATGGCGATGCCAACCATGGGTTTCGCTTTGCGAAGGGGAAGCCCGAGGTCCTCGACTGGATTCCGGAACTGAAACGGGACCGTGCGCTCGATCGGCTCGTCCGGGCGATCAACGCACCAGCATCGGGTCTCTTCACGGTGGGTTGCGTGAGCGGAAAGGATGAAGGTGAACACGGCGTACGCTACTCAGGCTACGTCGAATTTGCATTCAACTCGCGCTCCGTTGTTGCCGATGCAGCCAGTTACTTTCCGGTGTTCTTCCACTTTTGCCGGTCCCTGCACGAAGGCCAATTTCAGGAACGGGTTCAGTTCAATTGGGAGCTGGAGGGGGCGACCTTTTTGGAGGCCGATCACATGATTGGCTTTACCTGTTCGGTGATCATCAACACGCCCTTCGATCCCGACCCCCAGGCAGCTCGCGACGCTTGGGAGGCATCTCTCGAGTGGCTTGGGAGCTATCTCGGGAGCGTGCCACCACATGGTGATGACGTGCTCTATACGACAGACGCCCCAGTAGCCTCCTCGCTACCGATTACGACTGATCGGGAGAGCGAGCATGCAGGATGAACTGCGTGAGATCGACCATGATCTCCACGTACCGGTGCAGGAGCTTGTACCAGCTCCGCTGGATAGCTGTCCCGCCGTTTCTGCCACCGTAGGCGACCGCTCTTAGTTGCGATCCGACAAACGCATCGGGCGCGTGTATCACCGAGACGCGGCAGCCCACCTTACCCAGCCACTACCGACGCTTTGGGTCACGGTCCTCACGGACTACGGCGACGATACGATCGCCAGGTTGCTGAGCCTCGTTGAGGCTTCCAACCATCGATGTCGTGCCGTGGCCAGGTAACCGCTCCCCGGCAGATCTCAGCAACTGCTAGCATGGCGCCCATGATCACTCTTTCAGTCCACCGCGAACGAATATCGCACCGCGTAATAAGCGCGGATCGTGCGTTCGTTCGCCCCCGTGGCCGAGTGGTTAAGGCGACCGGCTTATACCCGGTTGAGGCAGCGGCCAGATAAGCCGCTTACGCAGGTTCGAATCCTGCCGGGGGCACCACTATCTCCACATTGTTGAGTGGCCGACGGCTGCTTACGGGCGCGATTGCCGCTTTTGGGTTGGGCTCCCGGGCCGGAAAGTGTCTCCTCCCTTACCGGATACTGGGCACACGAGTAGGGCTACGCGATTTCGGCGCACTGGAGGCCGCCGAATTTCTTTGCTGCAACAACATGTTGAACGCTTTTTCGGCCTCTTATTGCAGCTTCCCTGTCATTGGCTCAAGTTGCGGCGTGCCCAGAACACTACGAGTCAAACAGCCTGACATTAACTGGGCAGGGGTGGTAATTCCGCGCACCTCCTTATGGTCGCCCGTCGCCGCCGTCAAAAGCTAATCTACCTGTATTCAACCGCTTACAAGCGAAATTGCCGCTTTTTGGTCGTATCCCTGCCAACCCTCACGAAGTGGCCGAGACGATGGCGTAGCGACTGCGGCCGAGCACCCCGTAGCAAAGCAAACCGACGAACAAGGCCGCCATACCCGCCTGCGGGGACAATCCGGCAATACCCGAATAGGCTACGGCCTCAGGTACCAGCAGACCGGCGATCGATAAGCCGGCCAACAGGTCCGCCGCCAAGTAGGGAGCCGGCTTCGCCATTGCGGCCACTCCTCACTCGATCGTGCCGGTCCAGCCAGGCAGGTAGGCCGTGGCGTGGCTGTGCGCCAGCAGCAGCGCCTCCTGCATCACTTTCGCACTGATCTTACCTGCGGGCAGCTTGAGTTGACGACGATAGAAGTCCGCCCACAGGAATTCGGAGTACGGCATCGCGTCCTTGGCATATCCGCCGGCCACACGCACTCGCGTCGCAAGGGTGCGGAACGGATCGTCGACCATCTCGCCGAGGCTGCCCGGGATGACGGTGTAGTCCACCCGGTGACCGTGCTGGTCGTAAGGGTGTGCCCATCGGTTGAACTCCATGGTGCGCCAGAACACATCCTGCTCCAGCCACGAAAAGTCTCGCTGCACCACCACCGGCACGCTTTTTACCGCCTCCTCCATCAGGGCCAAGCCGAGATGATGATGATCGACGATATACACCCGCTGCTTGGGCCCGAGCACACCTGGGAAACAGTGCGTCTGAAGGAGCTCTGCCCGCTTCTTCCGGCCGATTTTTTTCCATGCAGCGCGTTTGGCAGCTACCTCCGCCTTGCCTACGGTGACCTGAGTGGGGCGCAACTTGGTCAGCGCGACATACAGCAGCGGGTGATGTGAATCAGACGCCATGGCATTCCTCCTTCAAAACGTGACCGTTCACTCTCTGGCATCGAATCGGGTGGTACGCCTCCGATTCCGTAGACGGTTAGGCGCTGCTTTTCAAGTTGATCTCCTCAAACTTCATGGGCGCACGTATGAAAGCCCGCATGGCGAGGAATGGTCCGCCAAAGTGAAGGTGACCACGCCCGGAAGCGAGCCACCAACCGCCTAAAGCGTGGCGTATAGACTTGGTGAGGCCACCGGTGCGTGATGAAGAACTTTCGGTGGGTAGCCCCCGCCGCGCGTACCGCCAAAGCCTGGCGGCTGAGACAGCAACGAACACAGCCACGAACGCCGTCATACCGGAGGCGATAATTCGTGGCCTGCACAACCGGCTACCGGTCAAGGGCTACTCCCGCGCGTTTGACTAGCTTCGACTCATGCTGCGCGAGGTGCTCGCGAAGCTGCAGTGCTATTTGTCCGTAATGCGGCAGATCGCTCATTCGCCGCAGCACATTACGTAGCATCTGTCCGTCACGAAGTGCGCCCAGTTGGTCGCTGAGCCTGTGCAGGTCCTTGAGCTTCTTGCTCGCGGACTCCTTCACTGCCTTCTGGACTATTTCGGGCTCTATCTCGGAAAGGGCTTCTATCTGCATTCGCAGCTTACGCACGCGCCGGCGCCAACGGTGCAGGTTTTGCGGTGTCGGATCGGCCTTCGCGCGTGCTTCCGCCTTGGCCACACGTTGAGAACTGTGCGCAAGCCTCTGCTGGATATCTGTCGGCTTGACCCGATCCCAAGCCATGTCATCCAGTTGCCGTGCGACACGCTCGACCCCGGCGCGCCTACGGTGGAAGTCGATATCTCGCGCGAGCGTCCGTTGAAACAGCGCATCGCGCCGTTGCACGAGACGATCGATCGCAGGCCCCCATTGTTTCGACGTGTCCCTGGCGGCGAGGGTTTCAGCGGTGACGACTATGACGTGCGCATCGCGGAGCGTCGAAAGGCTGTCACCCAGGCGCTCCAGCACCCGATCAATCGCCGCAGCCTCCGCCAAGCGACAGTCCACCAGTAACAGCAACGCGCGAAGGCGCCGGATCGCCTTCCTGGCGCGGTGGATGGACAGGTGAATACGATGTCGCGAGGCGAGCGCAAGAAGAATTGCCGCACACTCCCTGCGCACCGTGGCCCGCATTTTTTCCGCGAGTTCCGAAGCCGTTCTTGACGACATCGCGATTTCCTCAGTCCGGAAGGACGTCCACCATAGTTGCGTCGCCTTCGGTACACCAGCAGGCGCTCTTCGGAGCGACCGGGCCGCGCCCACCCTGCCCTCATGGCCGGCTAGGGGAAGTCGGATGTCGACGGCGCGGTGAAAGGCCGAGGAACGATCCACACCTTTTGTAATGGCCATGCGAGATGGGGATATCTTCCACTGTCTCACCCGCCCCAAATTCGGCGAATACAACTCTGTCCAAAACGAGCCGAGCTCGCCCTAGCCCGCCTGCACCGGCGATCGAACTTTCGCCAGTGAGACGCTCGATCCCGTTCGCTCGATCGAACGAAACCTCACGCCGGCAAGCCATCCACCCGCTCCAGCGGCAACCAACCGCCGGTGTGGATCACGTGCATGGGCACCCCTTGGCGTCGCGCGCGCCGCTTGGCCCGGGCCGCGAGGCGGGCTATGAGCTCTACACGTGTGGGAAAAGGCGGCGCCAGTGCCACCGCTCCGATGGTCACGGAAGTCAAAGGGAAGGTCTGCCACATGCCGTGGCGATCCTTGGCCTGCAACTGGCCGCGACTCAGATGTTGCGGGTCGAACAGGGCACGCGAGCGCTGGGTGAACGCCTCGATCATGCGGTGGCAGCGTTCGTGCCAGGTCGCACTTTGCATGAGCAGGAGGAAATCGTCGCCGCCGATGTGGCCCACGAAGTCGGCATGCGCATCCACATGCTCGGTCAGGATGTCGGCGAGCAATTGAATCATCCCGTCCCCACGGAAGTACCCGTAGAGGTCATTGAAAGGCTTGAAGTCGCTCAGGTCCACGTAAGCCGCGACAAACGGTACCGCGCTCCCCAGCAGGCGGCCCAAATGCTCCGTGACCGGGATATTTCCCGGCAGCAAGGTCAGTGGATTGGCGTGTGGAGCTGCATCGATGCGCAGTTCGGTGACCCGGCGTACCAGGGACTCGCCCGTCCCCAGGCCAAGGTAGCGGCCTTCACGGGTCACCACGAAGCCGTCGGCCAGGTAACGCTGATCCTCCCCGCGCAGGATCTCGGCCATGCTGTCGAGGCTCCGCTGCGCCTCGCACAACAGCGGTTGCTCGTTCATGAAAAGCGCGCACGAACGCCTGCCGAACAGTTCCCGGGTAAAGGGCTTGGCCATACGCTCGGTGAACTCGCGCCGATTGATCAGGCCGACCGGCTGCCGGTCGATCGTCACCGCCAACGCGTGCAGGTGCGGGTGTTGCGCGAACAGGCGCTCGACCTCGGCCACGGTGTTCGCCGGAGTCAGGGCTGGCGCGGGAATCATCAGATGTTCGGCTTTGACCGCGTGTTGCATGAGCGGTCCCTTGTGTCGTGGTGGCACCTGAACACGCTGACCCCGTAGCGCGACGTGGGCCGCTTCGGAGACCCGGGTTGCGGGCTCTGCCGCCGGACGGCCCAGCAAATAGCCTTGCGCGTATGGGATACCGAGCTGGCAGAGCATGCGAAGATCAGCCGGCTCCTCCACGCCCTCTCCGATCAGTTCGGCGCCGAGTGTCTCGGCCACCCGGCACAAGGCCTGCACGATCGCCAGCCGTTCGGCACTCGTCGCCAGGCCACTCACCAGGTAGCGGTCGATCTTGACCACATCCGGACGAACCTCATTCCACATCTGAAAGTTCGAATGGCCGTTGCCAAAATCGTCCATTGCGACGCGGACGCCTCGCGCGCGCAGGTGGGCGATCGAAGCGGCGAGTTCATCGGGGTTGTCCACGATGTCGCGCTCGGTCAGCTCCAGCGTGATCCGTGCCAAATCCAGGCCCGGGGCAGACAGCGCCGCGCGCACCTGTTCCGGGCGCAACCCACCCTGCAGGATGGCTTGCGCGCTCAAGTTGACCAATAGACGCCCTGACTCGCCCCGCGCTGCAAACGTGGAACAGATGGTTCGTACGGCGTGCAGTTCAAGTTCCGCCAGGCGCCCGAGCTTGCGTGCCTCGTCCAGCAGGTGCGGCATAGTCACGCCCGGGCCGACCGTCGGTCGGCTCAGACCTTCATGCGCCACGATTTCCAGCGACCCCAGGTGGACGATGGGCTGGAACACCGGGCGCAAACCTGCCGGCTGCAGGGCTTGATCGAGCAGTTCGCTGGGTCGGGCCAGAACGTTTTGGTCGGATGACATCACGAATGATCGCGACTCACGCGAGCAACGGCGTGGCGACGGCCGCGATGTCGTCCTGGCGCAGTCGGTCTTGTTGTCGGGTGTCGACGCGCTCGCCGGTCAGGGAGAAAAAGCCGACTACCTCCAGCAGCGTATGCGCGCTCCCGGTCAGGCTCTGGCTCGCCACGGCCGCCTGCTCGCCGAGTACCGCGTTTTCCTGGGTCGTCGCACGCATGTGCTCGGCCGTTTCGACCAAGACGCCTACGTCGTGTGCGTTCCCACGACTTGTCTTCGCCATCGCCGCAACCATACCGGCCAGTCGATCGACCGACGAGGCGATATCGCCGAGTACCTCACCGCTCCCCCGAACCTGGAGCGTTCCCTCGGCGACCGCCCGCTCGCTCTCTTCAATCAACGAACGGATACTGCGCGCGCCCTCACTGCAGCGGCCGGCGAGCTGCCGCACTTCATCAGCCACCACCTTGAATCCACGACCGCGCTCACCGGCGTGGGCAGCTTCGACTGCTGCGTTGAGGGCCAGCAACCGTGTCTGGAAGGCGACCCGGTCGATCAGGTCGAGGATTTCGCCCATGCGGCGGCCCGCCAGTTCGATCGCCTGCATGGATCCGACCGCCGAAGCGACCGCCTCGCGGCCACGCTCGGAAAGCTCACGAGCGTCGAGGGCAGCTCGCTCGGCTTCCACCGCATGTGCCATGTCCGCATGCAGACCCGCTTTCATGCGCTGAAGGGAGACCGTGGTTCTGTCCAGATAGCCGCATTGGGCCTGGGTGCGATCACTGAGCGCTTCGTTGCCTCCGGCGATAGCCAGGGCCGCCTGCTCGACGGTGGCTGCGCGTTCGCGGACCTTGGCGACGACCGTACCAAGCTGGGCGTCCATACCCGCCAGCGCGCCCAGCAGTCGATCGATCTCCTTCGCCTCGCTTCCCCCGATGTCATTTCCCAGCCGCCCGCGCGCGATGGTCGAGGCGACCTCCATGGCCTTGGTCAGCCCGCGGCCAATGGAGCGCAAGACCATCCAATCCGCACCCACGGTCAGCAGGAGCATGAGGCTCAGCAGGCCCGCGAGCATGGCAAGTGCACGCTGGTTATCCCGATGCTGGCTCGCGGCTTCGCTCGAGCCCTTGTCCAGGGCCTTGTCGAAGAGGTTCGCGTAATCGGTCTTCAGGGGAATCAACGCTGGCTGCAGGTCGCCCGAGACTTTCAACTGGGCCATCGTGAAGTCCCCACTCTTGAGGAGACCCATGACTTCGTCGATGAGCGCGTCTGTATCGGCGCGATGACGTTCCGCCAGCGCCAGCGTCTGTGACTGAGCGCGGCCAAAGTCACTGTCGGCAAGGGTCTTCCAGGCACGCGCCGCGCTACTGCGATCCCTATTCACCGCCGTGGTCGCATCATCGGCGGCGGAGGGCAATTGCGTAAGCACGGCATGAAGCAGCGCCTGCATCAAATCGTCGTAGTCGCTCTGGATGCGCCCTACCGCTGCCACGGGCGTTAGCGTCTCGCCCACCACCTGCTGCAATCGCCGGTCGGCGCGGGCAAGCTGAGCGGCTGCGATGCCGCCGAGCAGAAGCACGAGCATGACCGAGCCGATCAGCCGGACCAGCAATCGCGCCCGCAGGGAAGTGGAACGCAGGGATAACCTCCGCAGATGCATGTGACCGCTCGCGCTGGGATGCCGCCTGGGGGTGGCGTCAGTGAGGCTGATTGTCTCGACTGCTTTATCGCCGGCTGTTGCAACGAATTGTCAGTACGGTGACAAGCGGCTCGTGCACTGAGCACCGCCCTGCGCAGGGTCGCAGTCGCGTGCGGCTGCGTCGATGCAACACCAAGCGCAACGGTCCCTTGCAGCGCAGGTCCCTCTGCGCTGCAAGGTCCACCGGTTCAATCGGCCTCCACCCACAGGCGGTCGACCCGGATGGCATCGGCCTGTGGAGCGCCTTCAGTCTCCTCCCGAACGAAGCTGAGCGTGAGCTCGTCCAGCGGCGCAGGCCAGATCCGGCTCAGCGCCTGCTGTGCGGGCAAGGTGATCCTTGCCGGTCCGTGCATGGCCATCACGTTGCCGCCATGGGCCATAGCTTGCGCGTGCCGGGCCGCGCTGACCTCGAAGGGCCCGAGCATGCCGACCAGATAGTCCTGCTCCGGTTGTGCCAGGCCCCGGCCTGGCAGGTTCAGCAGGATCTTGTAGAAGTAGCCGCCCCGTTCGCCCGCCGGGGTGAGGGTGATGCCGTCCAGTACCACGCGGAGCGCATTGCCGGTCGTCTGCGAAACGCCGATGACCAGGCTGCGCACACGGTCGCGCCCTTCCCTGCTGAGCGCGATGCGCACGCGCGCCGATCGAGACCCGAGCACCAGGCCGCCGGTGCCGCCCAATGACGCCCCCTGCGCCGGCAGGGGCGCGACCACGGCGTCCGATAGGGATGCAAGCTGCGCGGCATATGCCTGCAGGCCCAGCTGGCTCGATGGCAGAACCGATGCGTCGTAGCGGTAACCCAGGATGCCGGGCGAACGAGTATCGACCCGCGGCATCCCGGCAACGGCCGCTCCGTAGATGAACGAGCCGGACCAGTAGCTGGAGGTGGTCGACGGCATGTGGCGACCGGCGCCCGCGCGCACCCACGCGTCCCACAGACGATCGATATTGCCATGGTGCAGCCAGAAGATCGGGTCGCGCGGGGAGATGGAAACGTTGTCCATGGCGCCGCCGATCAGGTTGTGCACGGGGTTGTGGGGGGCGCTCTCCACCGCCGGCTCGAAGGCATTGGTCGTTCCGCGGGGGAAGTTGGTCAGGCTGCCGCCGAACGCGGTGAGGCTCAGCGCGCGGGACACATCCTTGCCCGTTCGGCCGGCCAGATAGAGCGGCGAGGCGGGATTCTGGAACTCGGTCGGCAGGATCGGCTCGTTGTAGTAGTCCCAGTAAGGCAGCACCAGCGCGCTGTTTGCCGCGGCCTTGCGCAGCTGTGCCTCGAAACGCACCAGGAAGCCCCGGTGCCAGGCGAGGAAATAGGGTTTGCCGTGCGGGCAGTAGTGACCGTGCACGCCGACCCAGTAGCCCCAACTCGCCGGACTGGCCGTGTTCGTGTTGGCACGCATCGTACTGACCGCCCGGAGGAAGGCTGGGTACAAGGTGCTCTTGCGGAAACTCGACCATGACGGTCGCGTGCGCAACGTGGTCGTGGCCTTGAGCACGCTTCGGGGAAGCATGGGTACCAGGGCGAGGGAAGCCGAGGCCTGCAGGAATTGTCTGCGGTTGATCATCGCGTTCCTCCACAGATTGCTTGGCTGCCGGCAAGTCGTCGCCGCAGCCCTTGTGATTGCGTGCACGAGGCGCGCAACGGCAACCTAGGTCGATGGAGGCGCGCGGGTTTGATGCACATCAACCGCCCGGGAGATGTGCAGCGCGACGTCGTGAAGGGACTCTGCCGCGCAATCTTGCGCAGCGTTCCGCTGGAATCTACGCGCAGCTATGCCCGCCAGGCTTCGCGCGCTGCCCGGCGCGCATGAAGCGCCACTTGAGCAACCGCGCGAGCAGCGAATAACTCGCGGTCGCCAGCGCCTGGAACGCGAAGAACTCCGGAGGTAGCGGCACGAAGCCGAACAGCCCGGCCAGTGGCGTCCACGGAACGGACGGCCGGCCGCCCAGCGGGTAACCGTGCGTGCGTACGAAGCCCGCACGTGCATCGTCGCATCGGGCGAAACCACCCTGCCCCCAAAGGCACTCGGTGGCCAAGCCGTGTCCACGACGGATCGGTTCCATCGCGGTCAACGGCAGACGGCGTCGCCTGCGCATGTCTCTATGCGCGCTCGTTGCTCGCGCCCTCCTCCAGTGGCCTGTCCAAGACTCAGATCGCCAGCCACACGAAGACGAACAAGCTGTCGTTGTCGCGCGCACTGCGTCCGGCGCCGTCGATGTTGTGCACGCGACCGGCAAACCGCATGTATTGCGTGTACTGCGCCCCCAACCGCAGATTCACCCAAGGCTGCAGCCAGGAGTCGGCGCGGCCGAACGGATTCCAGTCCAGTTCCAGGCTCGCACCACGCGTGTCCGGTCGTCCCGAGGGCGCGTACAACAGCCCGTCGCGGCTGCCGTCGGCGGCGAACCAGGCCAAGGTGGCACCCCAGGTCTGGCGATACCAGTAGCTGGCGTTGGCCTGCCACGTCGAAAGCGTGCCGTGGAGGTGCTCGGCGCCGTCGGCCGCAAAGGTGGCGTCCAACCGCTGGCGCTCGCGCACGTACAGCACGTTCGCGGTCAGCATGTGATCGCCCCCGATGCGCTGGTAGCTTGCGTCGATGCCCAGGTCGTGGAAGCGGTCCTGCGGACCCGCCAGGGCGACCGTCTCTCCGGCGGCATTGGTGGTGGTCAGACCGCGTTTGACGTCGAGCGCGAAACCGCCCAGCGTGAAGCTCCCCGCCGGCAGGTTCCAGGTATAGGCCAGCCGCCCATAGGGCGTGATGCCACCGAGGCGCCCGCCATAGTCGGCGTTGACCCTGCGCAGGAAGGAGGGTGACAGCGAGCGGTAGACACCCGCTTCCGCATACAGGGCACCGTCGATCTGCACATAGCCGTTCAAGCCGACCACCTGCCTACCGAGCGCGCCGAAGAGGACGGGCTGGGCAGGCGCGCCCGGCGCGAGATCCGCGGCCATGTAGGGGTATTGCCAGGCGGGCGCGGTGTTGAAGACGTCGGTCACCGTCGGGTTGTTGTTGAGCGAAATGCCCCAGATGCCGCCGTGGTGCGGGCCGGTGAAGGTACGTGCATAGCGCAGGTCGATGTTGTCCCAGCCGAGCAGGCCGCCGTTCTCCGAATAGGTGGCCTGCGCGAACACGCCCAGATGTTCGGTCAGGCGTCCGGCGAGGAACGCGGACACCTGCTGCAGCTCGAGGTTGTCGTTGCGCGAGAACCCCTTGGCCGGCACCTCCGCCTGGGCCTTGCTGGTGTGGGTGAAGGATTCCACCAGCATGGCGGACAGCGGCACGTCCGCCCCGTTCGCGGCCTGCAGCGTGTAGCCGAGCAACTTGAACTGGCGGCCGAAGGCAGTCAGCTGCGGACCGAATCCGCCTACGTGGCAGGCCGTGCATGGCTGCCCCGTTTGCCTCGCGTAGGAGGGAACGGCGCTTGCGTGCCAGGGCAATAGCAGCAGGGCCAGCCACAGGTTCTCCAAGCAGTGGCGGATCCAAAGCGGGCAGGTGCGGCTGGATCGCATGACGGAACTCCCATGGCTCAGCGCCGGCGACGAACATCTCACCAAGCAAGCGGAGGGGTGTTGACCTCGATCAATCGTCCGGAACCGTCCCTCGCTCGCGGTCACGGTCTTCCTAGAGATAGGCGCGGTCCAGCATCGGCTGGACGTTGAGCGTCTGGTTGATCCGGTCAGCCAGCGTGGCGAGGGCCACCAGCACGTCGTCCGTGCTGACGATGCCGACCAGCGTTCCATCGGCGTCGACCAGCGGGAGCCGCCGCACCCCACGCTGTTGCAGGGTCTCGATGATCTCGTCGATGGCCGCTTCCGGATGGCAGCGCGCCAGCGGCGTGGACATCATGCATTCAAGCGGGGTCGTCGCCGGATCGATGTGCGCGGCGATGCCGCGCATCACCAGGTCGCGGTCGGTCACGATGCCGACGGGGCGCGCCTGGCCGTGCTCTTCGCGAGTCACCACCAGGCAACCGGCTTGATGCCGGCGCATGATGCCGGCGGCCTCGGCCACCGTCGTGGATGCGTCGGCCTGGATCACGCGTCGGGTACCGATGTCGATAGCACGCATGGCGCCTCCTCGTCGGCGGGTGCCGCCCAAAGCATCGGTCGTTCCGCCCCCCGCCAATTGACCAGGATCAATTGGCCCGTGCCGCCGGCCTACCCGCCTTTTCGAGTTCGAATCCCGCAACGGGCTCTGGCACGAAACGGCAGCATCCTTGGTCCGCTTCGCGCGGACTTTGGGCGTTTCTTGATATAAGCAGGTGGTTTTGGCCGAACGAACCGAGGCGGCCTATCGTTCCCGGCGGGAACCCGAACGCCGCTCCCTCATCCGATGGGGGCTTCCGTGTCAGCACAGGACACTGACAAGCAAGGGGTGCCGCTCCGGCAGGCGCACCTGCTGGTGGTCGACGACGACACCGAGGTCGCGGCGCTGCTCAAGCGCTATCTCTCCGCGCAGGGCTTCCGGATCAGCATGGTCGGCAACGGCAGCGACATGCTCTCGCTGCTTGCGACCGACACCATCGACCTGGTGCTGCTGGATCTGGGCCTGCCTGGCGAAGACGGCCTGGAACTGACCCGACATCTGCACGAACACTGGCATGGCCCGGTGATCATCGTCACCGGACGGGGCGATTCGGTCGACCGCATCGTGGGACTGGAAGTGGGCGCCGACGACTATGTGACCAAGCCGTTCGAGCTGCGCGAGCTGCTCGCGCGCATCCGCAGCGTCCTGCGCCGCTCCGGGGAACGTCCCCGGCAGGCGGCATCGCGGCCCGCGGTTTACCGGTTCGCGGGTTACCGATTCGAGCTCGACAGCCGGACCCTGACCGCGCCTTCGGGCGACCCGGTGCCGCTGACCAGTGGCGAGTACGGGCTGCTGCGGATCCTGGTGACCCACGCCAACCGCGTGCTTTCGCGCGACGAGTTGATGAACCACCTCTACGGCAGGGACTCGGGCCCTTACGACCGCGCCGTCGACGTTCAAATCGGGCGCCTGCGGCGGAAGATCGAGACGGACCCGGCGACGCCCACGCTCATCAAATCCGTGCGCGGAGCCGGCTACATCTTCAGTGACACCGTACGCCGGGAGTAGCGCCATGCCTTTCCGCGAGGTGGTCGGCAATCAAGACCTGTTCCGCACGCTCTTCGAGATGGCGCCGGACGCGATGGTGGTGGTCGATCAGGCTGGCGACATCGTGCTGGCGAACCCGCAGGCGCACGGCTTGTTCGGCTACCCGCCGGGTGAACTGGTCGGGCGGCCGGTGGAGAGCTTGCTGCCCGAGAGCGCCCGGGCGGCTCACGCCATCCATCGCCTGCGCTACACGGCTCATCCCCGCGTTCGCCCGATGGGCGCAGGCTATGAACTGACGGGCGTTCGGCGCAATGGCAGTGCCTTTCCGGTGGAAATCGCGCTGGGACCGGCTGGCGGCGGCCTTTATGCCGCATCGATACGGGACATCTCCGAAACGCAACGCGCCCGCCAGGCCCTGGAACGCGCTCGCCGCGACGGCTATCTGGCCGAGCTGGGCCGGCTGGTCCTCGAGTCCGGTCGCGATGCCTCGCTGCGCGTCGCGGTGTCCGGGTTGATTGCAGAGGCGCTGGAAGTCGATGGGGTAGCGGTGGCGGTCGGCCTGCCCGGAGGCAAGGCCTTGCCCATTCGTTCGGCCAGCGGCGTCGAACCCGCGCTGGTCGACGCCCTGGCGGACGCCCTGGCCGCCGACCATCTGACCGCGCACCTGATGCAAAGGCGCCACACGGATGCGTGGATGCTGACGCGGGATCCCGAGGACGAACTGCCCGCCATGCGTGCGGTGCTGGCCACGCATGGCTTTGGCGACGCAGCCATCCTGGCGCTGCTGGATCAGCACGAGGTGACCGGCGCGCTGCTTGCGTTGACCCGCGAGCCCGGCGGCCTGGACAGCGACCAGCTGCACTTCCTGCAACTGGCGGCCAACCTGCTCGCCGCGGCCGTCCAGCGCGGTCGCCGCGAGGAGCAGCTTGCGCATGCCCAGCGGCTCGATGCGTTGGGCCAGCTCACCGGTGGCATCGCTCACGACTTCAACAATCTGCTGACGATCGTCTCCGGCAACCTGCAGATGCTCGAAGCCGAGTATGGCGACGCCCCCGATGCCCGCGAACTGGTCGACAGCGCATCGCGTGCGGTCGACCGCTGCATCAACCTGACCCGCAAGTTGCTGGGCTTCTCGCGCCGCCGCACGCTCAGTCCCTGCGGTGTGCGGCCGCAACAGGTCTTCGACGACGTGGGCGACATGTTGATGCGCACGTTCGGCGCCCGAATCCACCTGAGCCTGGATTGCCCTGCCGACGTTCCCACGGTCTACGCCGACCCCGGCGAACTGGAGACGGCGCTGGTCAACCTGTCGCTCAATGCGCGCGATGCGATGCCCGAGGGCGGCTCGCTTCGTATCAGTGCCCGCGAGCGCCATCTGGCAGCGGGCGAGGCGGACGGTTTGCCGCCGGGGCAATACGTGGCGTTCCTGGTCGAAGACACCGGCACCGGCATGTCGCAGGACGTGCTCGACCATGCGCTGGAGCCTTTTTTCACCACCAAGGACGCCGGCAAAGGCAGCGGTTTGGGGCTGAGCATGGTCTACGGTTTCGTCAGGCAATCGGGCGGGCGCCTCGCCATCGGCAGCCAGCCCCGCCGCGGAACGCGAGTGGAGATCCTGCTGCCGACGGCGCCGCCGGAAGAAGAGGCCGGCGAGTCACGCATCGCCGGCAGCGTGAGCCCGGGACACGCGCGGGTGCTGGTGGTCGAGGACGAGCCCGGCGTACGCAAGGTCGCCGTCCGTTTTCTGCACTCGCTCGGCTACGACACGCTGGAGGCCGCAGACGCCACACAGGCGCTGGCGCTGCTGCGCAGCGACAACGGGATCCGCCTGGTGTTCTCGGACGTGGCCCTGGCCAATGACACGACCGGATTCGAGCTGGTGCGCGAGGCGCGGCGCCTGCGCCCAGGGCTGCCCGCGCTGCTGACCTCGGGCTACGAGCACGCCACCGAGGGTGCCGACCAAGCCCTGCCGAGCGGTGTCGGGCTGCTACGCAAGCCCTATCGGGTCGAGCAGCTCGGCGAGGCGTTGGCACAAGCCCTGGATGGCCGCCAGGCCTGACTCCGCGTCAATGGATGGCTTCTCCCTGCCCGGCCATGCGACGCAGGCCATCCGTATCGAGCAGGCGGATGTCCCGGCGCTGCACCTCGATGCACAGGAGCCGGTCGAGCCTGGATAGCGCGCGGGTCACGGTCTCGTGCTTGAGGCCCAGGAAACTGGCGATGTCGGCGCGGCCCATGCGCAGCAGGAAACGGCGTGGGCTGAAGCCCAGCCGCAGGTGCCGTTCGGCCATGTCCAGCAGGAACGCCGCCACGCGCTGCTCCGCCGTAAGCGTGCCCAACGCCAGCATCCAGGCGCGGTCGTTGCGGATCTGTGCGGCCAGCGCCGCGGTCAGCCGGCTTTGCAGTTCCGGCATCTGCAGGCACGCGTGCAGTACCGGCGGATAAGGCAGCTCCCAGATCTCGCTGTCGTCCAGCGCCACCACGTCGCATGCGTAATGGGCCAGCCCGATGGATTCGACCCCCACCAGCTCGCCCCGCATGTGGAAGCTGGTGACCCGCTCGCGTCCGTCCTCCGACAGATCGCAGGTCTTCAGGAAGCCCGCATGCACCAGATAGATGGCATGGAACGGCTGTCCTGCGCGATAGGCATGCTGGCCCGGCGCGAGCTTGCGGCGCGCGATCTGGACGTGCCTGGATAATTGGTCCACGTCGAGCGGGCCTGCCGAAGCGATCAGTTGCTGTCTCGCGGCGTAGGCAGAACGAACCGGGGTCTGGGCGACGATCGCATGCATGGCGGTCTCCGGGAAGTCGGTTTACGTTCCCAGACTAGCCAGCCATTGCCACTGCACCGCGACCGTCGCGCAACGCTGCGTAACGGTCCGTAACAACCGTGCAACCGCCGGCACTGCACCGGTTCCGGATCAGGGCCAGATTGACCGCCGGCTTGATCCGGCGTGTTCCCGCGTCAGTCGAACCGCAGCACGGCCGTGCGATCGATGACATAGAGCCTGTACGTACTGGTGGTCACCACCGGGCCGGTGTGCCCCAGGCGAGCGAGCAAGCGTTGATGGGCCTGGAGCGACGCCGGATCCGCTTGCGCACTGAGGTCGGTGATGCCTTGCACGTAGAGGTCGAGAAAACTGTCCGTCTGGAAGGCCGCCCATCCTGCGATGTACGGCGTGATCAGCGACCGCACCAGCGGGATCTGCCCGATGACGTGGGCGGTTACCGGCGCATAGCCGTCGGAGCCCTCAATGAGAAGCGAATCGATGCCACGGCTCGCCTTCAATTGGGCCAGGTCGTCCGCCAGGCGGGCGCCGATGCGTGCCTCGTAGAGCCTCTGCTCGTTCAGTGCGTTGCCGTATGCGCTCGCCAGCGACGCCATGCCTAGCGCGAGTGTGCATGCGGCCACCCCGAACCACCGGGGCGAACGGCCCCACTTCTCGAAGGACGCACGCATGATCACCAGCGACATCACCAGCAGCGCGCCGATCCCCATCAGGACACGCGGGGTGATTTCAGGCGCAGCCAGCACCAGCATGGGCCCAAGCGCAAGCACCGAGGCGATCGCCGGCACCAGTAGCGCGATCGCGGTCCACATCGCTACCGCCAAGCTGCTGTTCTGGGCGCGTTGTCTGGCTGCATAGCGCAGGCCGACCACGACCGGGGTCAGCCCCAACAGCAGCAGGATCGGGGCGTAGGCGACCCACCAGTGTGCGTCGAGGCTGGTCCCGACGAAACGGTAGAAATCCAGATAATTCAGATAGAGCTGCCGCCATTGGCCGGCGTGGATCGGGGTGGCCGCCTTCCTGACCCAGCCGCTGATGTGGATGCCTACCGTCACCTCGTAGGCCGCCATCGTCACCAGTATCTGCAGGAACCGCGACAGCGCCATCCGCGCGAGGGCGCGTGGCGGTGCGTCCTCGATCTGCGCGTGCACGATTTCCATGAACGCGAAGACCAGGTACACGTCGATGGCCGGCTGGTAGAAGTTGAGGCTCGCGAACAAGGCGAGTACGCCCAGCCACCAGCGCCGAACGGTGTGTTGGTCCAGCACCACCGGGACCAGCGCGAGCAGTATCGCCAGGCTCATGCTGAGCGCGTCGAACTTGAAGGAAAGGTTGCCCAGGTAGAACGGCTGCGCGCCGAGCGGCAGGGTCGCCAGCGCAGCCGTCCAGGGCGAACGTATCGCAAAGCGCCTGGCGATCAAGGCGCCGGCCCAGGCAAGAACGGCCACCGCCCCGATTTGCGTCAACGGGGAGATGTCGACCATGGCATGGTCGTACGCCTGCATGGCGCGCATCAGAAACGTGGTCAGCGGGCGACCGTTCGAGTCCCAACTCGCCCGTCCGAACAAAGCCCGCTTGATGTCGTCGTTGTAGTACTCGTCGGCGCGCAGGATCGGGAAAACAATGACGCCGTAAAGCGCAAGGAGAATCAGAAACGTCCTACGCTCACGGTAGGCGACGCCCCTGGGGACGACGGCTCGACTGCTCGATGGGCGTGTGAACGTCATGGTGAGCGTGCAGCGAAAGGACAAGGGGCGCCTGCGTCGGCGCGGCAGGCGTGGCCGAACTCATCGCGACCGCCCCGGGACGAGCGCGCCAGCACCGACGGTGAGGATGCTTCCATGCCTCAGAGCCGTCGGGTCGCCGCGCTTGCGGACGTCGTCCCGATGGACGCGGTGATCGAGGCCAGCGGCCCATCGCTTGCGAAGGAAGCCCCACTGGCAGCGCGAGCGGGAACAGCAGAACAACGCATGACCGTCACCTCCTGGCAAGGGCGTCGAACCTAGGGTGTCGCTCTTTCGGGTTCCTTTCGGTACGCCTCCGAGAGCTTGCCTCGGGCTTAGGGCAGGCGCATTGCCACGCGATGGCGTCCAGGCTCAGCGGCCGAAGCAGGGCTTGCCCGGCACAGAGCTCTGCCGCTGGGACAGGATCCCCAGGCACGGCGGGTCGACCCGCCGGCCGGATACGCTCAGCCATCGCCGAGATGCACAGCCAACACGGCCGCGCCGCTGAGCCTGCCGTTGCGCAAATCATCGAGCGCCTCGTTCGCCGCCTCCAGCGGGTAGGGTCGCGTCGCGGCATGTACGCCTGCGCTGGCGGCTTCGGCGAAGAAGGCGTGGGCATCGGCGCGAGTGAGGTTGGCAACCGAAACCAGCTCCCGTTCTTCCCACAGCAACCGGTAGGGAAACGCCGGGATATCCGACATATGGATGCCGCCGCACACCACCCGACCGCCCTTGCGCACAGCCTTGAGCGCCAGCGGCACCAGTTCGCCGGCGGGCGCGAAAATGATCGCCGCGTCGAGCGGTTCCGGGGGCGGCATCGGCGTTGCCTGCCCACGCCGCGCCCTGCGAGCGGGCGAAAGCTTGTGCCGTCAGGTCGTCCGCCCGGGTGAACGCCAATACCTGCCGGCCCTGGTGGCGAGCCACCTGGGTCAGCAGGTGCGCGGCGGCGCCGAAGCCATAGATACCGATCGTTCGCGCCCGTCCCGTACGGGACAGCGCACGCCAGCCGATCAGGCCCGCGCACAGGAGCGGGGCCGTCGCGATGGGGTCGGCGTCATCGCCCAACGGGATGCAGTAGTCGGCACGTGCCACCAGATGGCTCGCGAAGCCCCCGGGGCGGGTGTAGCCTGTAAAGCCTGGCGCGTCGCATAGGTTCTCGCGGCCGGCCAGGCAGTACTCGCACGCGCCGCAGGTCGAACCCAGCCAGGGCACGCCTACGCGCTGGCCCAGGCCGATCCGGTGGGTGCCCTTCCCGAGCAGATCGACGCGGCCGACCACCTCGTGTCCGGGAATCATCGGAGGCGCCACGGCGGGCAGCTCCCCGTCCACCACGTGCAGGTCGGTACGGCACACACCGCAGGCCTCGACGCGCAACCGCACTTCGCCCGGCCCGGGCTCGGGGTCGACCTGCTGCCGGAGCACGAGTGGCCGGCCTACCGCCTCGAGCACCATGGCACGCATGGATAGGGGTCAGTGGCGGAACAGCACGGGCAGCCGCGCGTTCCAGAGCACATGCCGGGTGGCCCCGCCCAACGCCCACTCGCTGAAGCGGCTGCGGCCGTAGGCGCCCATCACCAGCAGGTCGGCATGGAAGCGGTCGGCTTGCTCCAGCAACGCCTCGCCGGCCCCATGCTCGTTGGCGAGCAGATCCTGCGAGCGGGCGCGGATACCATGCCGCTTGAGATAGGCGTCGATGTCGAAGGGCGGCTTCCAGGTGACCTCCTGGAAGGTTTCCTTGGGCGCGCCGCGCAGCAACAGCACCTCGTGCGCCCGCTGCAGCACCGGCAAGGCTGCGTGCACCGCACGGATCGCCTCGGACGATCCGTTCCACGCAACGGCCACGTGCGACAACGACACCGCCTGTACCGGCCGGGGCGGTACCACGATGCACGGGAGGCCCACGGCCAGGATCAACTCCGCCAGGTCGGAAGGCGATGCCCATGTGCGCTCCGGATTGCGTTCGAGCACGAGCAGGTCGTGCCAGCACGCGATCTGCACCAGTGCCTCGGCCAGATTGCCCTGCCCCACCACCCAGGCAGCGTGCTCGATGCCCATGCCGCTGGCCCAGCTGACGAACGGCCGCTCGGCCGCCAGTGCGCCCGCTTCCAGCGTCCGGCACGTTTCCAGCATGGCTTCGATCAATTCCGGCGTACTGAAGCTCGGCGTGGCGTACAGCGGCGACGGATAGACGTAGGCCCCCGTGACCGAGGCCTGCAGCAGGCCCGCCAACTGCGTGCCGTACTGGGTCGCGCGCGGCCAGTTTTCGAAGTCGATGGTGTTGACCAGGATGTCGTACATGGCAATGCCTCCAGGCACGCATCGCACGGGACAGCGGCTGCGTCGTGGCGACACTAGGCGATCCGTCAGTGGCCAAGGTGATGCAGGTCAACTGGCGCGTGCGGCGAGGTTCTGCTTTCCGGTGCCGCGTGCATCGTGGTGCGGAAGCCAGCGTCGCCCCTGGCTGCCTGGTGCATGCGATGGTTGCCTGGAACGGCTCGACCGCGTCCACTCGCGCGCTGCACGCCGCCTTGCCCTTGCTGCGCACCGCCAACGCGGTGTCCCTGCTGCAACAAGGCGCGGCATATGGCGGCGGCAACTCTCCCGATGCCCTTGCGCACCTGCGCGCCCATGACATCTTGGTCAGCGCCATGGAGACGGTGGCGGGATCCGACGAGGCCGTCAGCGAACAGGTACTCGCCTACGCCGGCGACACGAGGGCCGACTTGATCGTCATGGGCGCAAGCGGCGGCCGCCGCTTGGGAGAACGCTGCCTGGGACCCACCGCGAGCACTTTGGCCGCCCGCAGCCGCCTGCCCGTATTCCTGAAGTTCTGAACGAGCAAGGGGGCGCCGGCGCGCGCCCCCCCAATGGCTGGCTCTAGGCGATGCGCACCCGGTTCTCCACCGTGCGTACGCCAGGTGCCGACCAGGCGGCCCGCTCGACCGCCTGGCGCTCTTCCCAGTCGTCGACGCGGCCGTCGATGGCCACGGCTCCATTGGCGTGGATGTCGACCTTGATCCGGGCCGCCTCCACTTCCGCATGCCGCTTGAGCGCATCGACGATGTTCTTGCGCACGTCGCCTGCCTCCACGTGCGGCTCGACCAGGATCTCGTTGGACACGCCGGTCACGCCGGTCAGCTTGCGCACATCCGCCTCGGCGGCCTCGCGCTGGTAGTTCCAGGGCACTTCGCCGCTCAGGGTGACCCAGCCGCCGGATACCTTGACGTGGATCCGATCCGAGGGCGTCAGTTCGTCCCAGGTCATGATGTTGAGGACGCGCCTGGCAATGTCGTCATCGCTCAGCTTCTTGTCGCCCGGCAACTCGACCTCGATTTTCTGGGCGATCGCTCGTACTCCGTTGACTCGCCAGGTTGCGCGTTCGGCGGCGATTTTCTGGGCGTAGCTGGGAACATGCCCGGTCAAGGTCACCACACCGTCCCTGGCCATGACGGCAATGTTCGACGCGTCGATGCTGGGTTCGAAGTCCAGCTCCTCCAGCACGTCGTCTCGCAGGCTCAGGTCGCTCATGGCACACCTCGGTTTCCGTGGTGGGATTGCCATCAGGCCATCGCGCGACGGACGGCCATTTGAGGCAGGTCAAATCTTCTGTTCGTGCAGCGCGCGATTGACTCCGGTCAACACCTGGAGCACGCCGTCCGTGCCAAGGTACGTGCGCTTCTCCCGCGGATGCTTGGCATGAGCCTCTCCTGCGGCGAGCGCGTCATGCTGGACTAGCGAGCCCACCCGCTGCATCGGCGGTCCCCGGCCGACATCAGTGCTGCAGGAAGGCGGGAATCTGCGCGTGCTGGAGCATGTGTCGCGTCGCCCCGCCGATCGCACGTTCGCGAAGGCGCGAGTGCCCGTACGCGCCCATGACGATGAGGTCCGCGCCGACCTGCTCGGCCTTCTTCAGCAAGGAGGCCCCCGCGGTGCGTGCGGGAATGCCTACGCACATCGGGTCCGCTTCCACGCCGTGCCGCGACATGTATACGAAGGGCTCGAAGTGAGGCAGATAGCACTCGCCCTCCGGGCTGTGCGGCCTTCCGCCATCGAGCAGGATGACCCGCCTGGCGTCCTGCAGGAAAGGCAGGGCGGCGTGGATGGCCCGCGTGGCTTCGGCGCTGCCGTCCCAGGCCACCAGCACGCGGGAGAACTGGGCGTCTCTATTCCAGCCAGGCGGCAGGATCAGGCTGGGCAACCGGCAGGACAGCAGCACTTCGCCGAGCAGTTCGGACAGGCTTTCGCCATCGACGACGTCGCGCTCCAAGACGGCCAGGCTGTGCCAGGCACCCAGCTCGCGAAGCACGCGCGCAAGGCCGGTATGCGCCACTACCCAGGAGGCGTGCGGCACGCCCTTGGACCGTGCGAAGGAGCGGAATTCGTCGCCTTCCCTGAAATCCTGCACAGGCGTATCCAGCAACAGCCCGAGCACGGAGGGCTCGCTCTCGGGGCCACGCAGCATCCGCAGCGATTCATCGACGAAGCAGCCAGTCAACAGGCTCTGCCAACGCGCAGCCAGCGTCACGGCCACCTGTACGGCCGGGTTCCAGGGTGACGTGCTGGTGGCGACGGCGACGATGTCGGAAGGCCGGTTGGCGGCGAGGGCCGACTCCCTGGCGACGACGCCCGGCTCCTGGGTGGGGGAATGGGAAACCACGTTCATGGCGCTCCTCACAGGGCCAGCGTATGGATGGCTTGCGTGGGATCGTTCGGGTCGAGCGAACGCTTGAACCCCAGATAGGCAGCCAACTCCTGCATGGGCTGGTTGTCCGCTGCATCGACCGAATACATCTGCCGGAAACCGTGCTTGCGGGCCATGTCGACGAGGTGGCGCATCAGCACCACGGCCAATCCGCGGTGCCGCCAATGCTCCGCCACGGTAACCGCGCATTCGCACTGCGCGCCGTCGTTCGATGCGCTGTAACGGCTCACGCCGACCTCGTGCAGGTGACCATCCTCGTGCGCCAGCGCCACGTACGCCATCCGCTGGTCGTAGTCGACATCCATCAACTGGTCGACCAGTTCGGGGCTCGCCTCGCGAAAGCTGCACAGGAACCGCAGGCGCTTGCTGTCCGGCGGCATCGCCCGCAGGAATTCCTCCTCGCGTGCCCGATCGTCGGGGCGCAGCGGCCGGATCAGCACCACCGTACCATCGCGCAGGTGGTCGATCCAATGCGTCCCCTCGAGCAGGGTCGGGGCGCGCAGCGGTGAAGCGTCGGTCGATAGGGTGGCCATGGAGGAACCTCGGCGCGTTGGGTTGTGGTACCCCTGTGACCGCATTGGGACATGGCATGCGCCGCTCTGGATTGATCCTCATCAACTCCGCGCGTGGTTGTGGTCCAGGCGGGCGGAACGCCGCAGCGACCACGCGCGGCGCAAGCCGAGGACCATGGCGGGTAGCAGGGCAAGCCAGCAGAGCAGCGCCAGCATCACCAGGGCGGTGGCGACCACGGTGGCCGGATCGGGGGTTGCCAGGGCGAGCAACCCCCGCACGGGCGATATGCCCAGCACCACCGCCAGGATCGCGGTCCGGCCGGCCACCATGGCCCGCCACCAGCGGTTGCCCTTCCCTGGCGCCGCCGTGGCATGGCGCTGGCGGTGGACGAGCACCAGCAGGACGATGTGTGCAGGCAGCAGCAACATCGCCGGCGGTCAGCAGGAGCGGGAACATCGGCTCCAGCAGCACCTTGAGCATGATGCGCACCAGCGGCTGGTGCTGGCTGCCGGGCAGCGCGTTCAAGCCCTCGCTGGCGAGCCGGCGACGCGCTTCGCCGCTGTCCAGCCCGGCCGTGAGGCTCCGACGGCGACGCGACCTGGTTCAATGGCAGACCAAAACCGGTAGCTCGCTGCGGACAAGTACCTTTTGCGTCTCGCTGCCCAGGAGCAGTCTGGTTAGACCGCGCCAGCCGTGCGAACCCATGACGATCAGGTCGCAGCCCTTTTCCCTCGCCATCCGCAGGATGACATCGCAAGGATGCTTGTCGATCAGATAGTCGCTGTCGCAGGAAATCCCCGCCTGCTGGCACCTGTCGCGCACTTCTCCCAGATAGCGTTCCGCCCAGCGCACCGATTCCTCGGTGTAACCGGTCTCGCTCTGGGGGATGATCTGGGTCATGTATGTCAAAGAGTGGAACGGCAGTATTACGTGCAGCCCATACACGCGCGCCGAGAGCGCCTTGGCCAGTTCGATCCCTGCGTCGACCGCGCGGTCGGACACCTCGGAACCGTCCGTCGGTAACAGGATGTGCTTGTACATGCGTGCCTCCTTCAGCGGCAGGTATAGCCGCCATCGATGACCAGTTCGCTGCCCGTGACGAACTTGGCCTCGTCGCTGGCGAGGTAGATCACGCCCCAGGCGATGTCGTCGGGCTCGCCCATGTGTCCCAGCGGATGTAGCGCGCCGACCTGCCGCCGCTGTTCGTCGAGGTCGCCGCCGTGGCCGGAAAGGAAGCCATGCACCATGGGCGTCCAGATGAAGCCCGGATGCACCGAGTTGACCCGGATCCCATCGCGCGCATACAGCAGCGCATCGGTCTTGCTCATCAGCCGCACGGCACCCTTGGAGGCGTGATAAGGCGGCACGTCGGCAGCGCCGACCAGGCCGTAGATCGAGGAGAGGTTGACGATGCTGCCGCCGCCCGCCCGGCGCATGTGGGGGATCGCGTGCTTCGTGCAGAAGAACACGCCCTTGACGTTGACCGCTTGCACGCTGTCCCACTCTTCCTCGGTCAGCTCGTGGGTAGGCTTGTCCGGGCCGGCAATGCCGGCGTTGTTGACGAGGACGTCCAGACGGCCGAAAAGGCTGGCGACTTCGTCGATGGCATGGGTCACCTCGATTTCCGAGGCGACGTCGGCATGTAAGTAGCGTGCCTGGTAGCCGAGCCCGACCAATTCTCCCGCCAGTTCACGGCCTGAATCGGCCATTCGATCGAGGATCGCCACCTTGGCGCCCTCAGCCGCCATGCGCCGCGAGCACGCGGCGCCTATGCCCACGGCACCGCCGGTCACGATGGCGACTTTGTCCTGGAGCCTGTTCATGGCGTTCTCCGCGCTGGTCGATCGGACGCGGTCAGCCTAGACGGCTGGCCGCCAGGCAACTTGACCCTGGTCAATCCCGCGGCTGCCCAAGCACCGGCCGAGCGCGATACCAACCGACCGACGGCCGATACGCGTCGCTCGTCATGCCGCAGATCCGCGGCCTGTGTTGATCCTGATCAAAGGGCGCCGCCGGTGACCGACCGAGGATGGACGCCTCGCCGGGAGAAGCGCCATGTACGAGATGATCATCAATGTCGGACAAATACGGGAGGACACCGCCACCGTCCAGCTCGGGCTCGCGGTTGCGCAACAGCAGCAGGCCTTCGTGGTGGGCATCCACATCATCCCGCAGATTCCCTCGGTAACGGCTATCCCCGATGCATTGGCGGTCCTGGAGGCCGAGGAGCAGACGGCGCGCGACTGCGGACCCTGGTGGAGCGAGCTTTGCCGGCGGTGGAAGGTGGAGGGCCGTTGGGAAGTCTTTCGCGGCCCGTACGTTCCCGTGCTGGCGGCGCGCTCGCGCATGGCCGACCTGCTCGTCTGCAACGCACCCGGCCGGCAGGACCTGCCGATCGGCTGGGACAACATCACCCGCACCCTCTTCGCCGGCGGCGCTCCGGTGCTGCTGGTGCCGGAGACGTACGAGGTGCGAAGCGCCCCCGAACGGGTGCTGGTGGCATGGAACGGGTCAGGAGAATCCACCGAAGCCATCCGTGCCGCCATGCCGCTGCTGCGCAAGGCAGCGGAAGTCGATCTGCTGGACGGGTGGCGCGAGGCCCTGCCGGGTTTCGGTCCGCCCACGCTCGCCCTGGACGAGTGGCTGGCGCGCCAGGGCGTGACGGTACGACAACACCGCCCATTCCACCCCGGAGAGGGCACCGGCGCGCATCTGCTGCGGGAAGCCGATGCCATGCAGGCGCAACTGCTGGTCATGGGCGCCTGGGGTCGCTCGCGGATCAGCGAACTGGTACTCGGCGGCACGACGCACCACGTGCTCTCGCACACGCATCTGCCCTTGCTGCTCGCGCACTGACAGCACGCTCCTGCCCACCCGGAGAGCCTCTTCCAAGCGGAGCCAGACCCATGTTTACCGACGTCCCAGCGCAAGTCCCCGAACCTGCCACGTCCACGCCGCTATCCGGCGATCTGCTCAGGCGCATGGACGCGTACTGGCGCGCGGCGAACTACCTGACCGTCGGCCAGATCTACCTGCAGGACAACCCGCTGCTGAAGGTCCCGCTCGAACGCAGCCACATCAAGCCGCGTCTGCTGGGTCACTGGGGCACGACCACCGGCCTCAACTTCATCTATGTGCACCTGAACCGGCTGATCAAGGCACACGACCTGGACATGATCTATGTGATCGGCCCAGGGCACGGCGGCCCGGGCCTGGTCGCGCAAGCCTATCTGGAGGGCACCTACACCGAGGTGTACCCCGCCATCGAGCGCGACGGAAACGGCATGCGCCGATTGTTCCGCCAGTTCTCCTGGCCTTACGGCGTACCCAGCCACGTTGCGCCGGAGACGCCCGGCTCGATCCACGAGGGGGGCGAGCTGGGCTATTCGCTGGCCCATGCCTATGGCGCGGCGTTCGACAACCCCGACCTGGTCGTCGCCTGCATCGTGGGCGACGGCGAGGCGGAGACCGGCGCGCTCGCCACCAGTTGGCACTCCAACAAGTTCCTGGACCCCGCGCGGGACGGAGCGGTGCTCCCGATCCTGCACCTCAACGGCTACAAGATCGCCAACCCCACGGTGCTCGCCAGGATCACCGTGGAGGAACTGGGCGACCTGTTCCGCGGCTACGGGTACGAGCCCCTGTTCGTCCAAGGAGACGATCCCGCGCGGGTGCATCGGCAGCTTGCCGCCACGCTGGACGCCGCGCTGGCGCGCATCCACGACATCCAGCGCACCGCCCGCCGCGCGGCGGATGGCCAGCCGCCCGCGCGGCCGCGCTGGCCCATGATCGTGTTCCGCACGCCCAAAGGCTGGACCGGCCCGAAAGTGGTCGACGGCCTGCCCGTGGAGGGCACCTGGCGCGCCCACCAGGTACCGCTCAAGGATTTCGACAACCCCGCTCACGTCAGGCTGCTCGAAGACTGGCTGATGAGTTACCGCCCGCACGAGCTGTTCGACGCGGACGGCCGGCTGCGTCCCGAGCTGGCCGAACTCGCACCCACCGGACACCGGCGCATGAGCGCCAACCCGCATGCCAACGGAGGCATGCTGCTGCAGCCGCTCACCCTGCCCCGCTTCCGCGACCATGCGGTCGAGCTGGCCGCACCCGGTAGTGCGGAGGTCGAGTCCACCCGCGTGCTCGGCCGTTACCTGCGCGAGGTCATGAGACTCAATGCCGGGGCAGGAAATTTCCGCCTGTTCGGCCCTGACGAGACGGCCTCGAACCGGCTGCAGGACGTGTTCGAGGTGACCTCCAAGGCATGGATGGCCGCCATCGAGCCGGTCGATGAACACCTGGCGCCGCAGGGCCGTGTGATGGAGGTGCTGAGCGAGCACCTCTGCCAGGGCTGGCTCGAGGGCTATCTGTTGACCGGCCGGCACGGACTGTTCTCGTGCTACGAGGCCTTCATCCACATCATCGACTCGATGTTCAACCAGCACGCGAAGTGGCTGAAGACGGCAAGGACCATCCCGTGGCGCGCGCCGATCGCTTCGCTCAACTACCTGCTGAGCTCCCACGTGTGGCGGCAGGACCACAATGGCTTCTCGCATCAGGACCCCGGCTTCCTCGACCACGTCGCCAACAAGAAAGCCGACGTGGTGCGCATCTACCTGCCGCCGGACGCCAACTGCCTGCTGTCGGTGGCCGACCACTGCCTGCGCAGCCGCAACTACGTCAATGTCATCGTCGCCGGCAAGCAGCCGGCCTGGCAGTGGCTGGACATCGATGCGGCCGCCCGGCATTGCGGTGCCGGTGCGGGAGTCTGGGAATGGGCGAGCACCGACCGGGGCCGCGAGCCCGATGTGGTGATGGCCTGCGCCGGCGACGTGCCGACGCTGGAAACGCTCGCCGCGGTGACGCTGCTGCGCGAGTACGCCCCGGATCTTCGCGTCCGCGTCGTCAACGTGGTCGACCTGATGGTGCTGCAGCCGCCCGGCGAGCATCCGCACGCGCTGAGCGATCCGGATTTCGACGAACTGTTTACCGGCAGCAAGCCGGTGATATTCGCGTTTCACGGTTACCCCGGACTGATCCACCGCCTGACCTACCGGCGCCACAACCACGACCACTTCCACGTGCGCGGCTACAAGGAAGAAGGCACCACGACCACGCCGTTCGACATGACGGTCATGAACAATCTCGACCGCTTCCAGCTTGCGCTGGACGCCATTCTCCGCGTGCCGCGCCTGCAGAAGCTGAGGTCCAATGCCACCGACCGCTACTGGACGGCGATGGAACGCCATCGCCTGTACATCAGCGAGCATGGCGAGGACATGCCGGAAGTGGCGCAGTGGCGCTGGACGGCAGGAGGGTAACGACGGTGGGTAGGTCGGGCTTGCATGTGCTGGCGATCAACAGCGGTTCCTCGTCGCTGAAGTTCGGCCTGTTCGGCGTCCGCGGCGGCAAGGTGACACCGTGCGCCACCGGCGAGGCGCAGGCGATCGGCAGCTCCGCCGGGCTGCTGCGCGTGCGCGACGGCCACGGTGGCGACGTGCTGCACGAAGAGACCGTACCGATCGCCGACGGCGTCCAGGCCTTTTCGCGCGTCGCCCGCCTGCTCGCCGGCATGGACGTGCCTCCTGCGGACGCCATCGGCCACCGGATCGTGCACGGCGGTGCGCAGCTGCGCGCGCATGCGCGCATCGATGCCACGGTGATGGCGCAACTGGAGGCCGCCAGCGCGTTCGCACCCTTGCACGTCCCGGCGGCGCTGACCGTGGTGCGCGCGGCGCAGGCGCGGTTCCCTGCCTTGCCGCAGGTAGCCTGCCTGGACACCGCCTTCCACGCTCACCTGCCGGAGGAGGCGCGCACCCTGCCGCTGGACCGTCCGCTACAGGCGGCAGGGGTACAACGCTACGGTTTCCATGGTCTGTCCTGCGCGTCGATTCTGGCGCAATGGCCGCAGGCGCCTGCCCGGCTGGTGATCGCCCACCTGGGCAGCGGCGCCAGTATCACGGCCGTGCGCGAGGGCCGGTCCGTCGATACCAGCATGGGCATGACGCCGAGCGGTGGCGTGATGATGGCCACCCGCAGTGGCGATCTCGATCCCGGGGTACTGGCCTGGCTCGCCCGCGAAAAGGGCATGGATGCAGTTGCCCTGGAGCGCCTGGTCGATCACCGCTCCGGCCTGCTCGGTGTGTCCGGCATCAGCGGCGACCTGCGCCAGCTACGCAAGGTCGAGCGCGCCGAGCCGTCCGCGCGGCTCGCGATCGCCATGTTCGCGCTCTCGGTGCGCAAGCAGATCGCGGCGATGGCCGCCGTGCTTCAAGGGATCGACGCGCTCGTTTTCACCGGAGGCATCGGCGAGCACGATGCGCAGGCGCGTGCCGAGATCTGCGCCGGGCTGGCATGGGCGGGCATCCGGCTGGACCCTGCCCGCAACCAGGGCGGCGGGCCGCGGATCGGCCTGGACGGCGCCGCCTGCGACGTGCGCGTGATGCCCTCGGAGGAGGAGCGGCAGATCTGCCGTTACGTCCACGATCTGCTCCGTGATGAGGAAGTTCGGCGAGAGGAAGACGCCGCATTGCCGCCACACCCTCCCGGCAGGCGCGAACCTCGCAGCCGGAGTGGGTCGCACCCGTAGGCAAGCCACCAAGCCATCGGCGATGGTCTCGACCGCCGCGCCGGATGAGCTCAAGCCGCCCTGTTACAGGCCGATAAAAAGCTAATCCTCCCCTCTAGCGCCGTCGCCACCGTCATGCTGTTTCGCCTGAATCGCTTTCGTATCGGTGTCCGCCTTGCAGCCCTCGGAACGCTCCTGCTCGTAGCCACCGCCATCGTCGGCGTCGGCGGTTGGGCAGGCCTGTCGAAGATGTATCGCGTCCAGGGAGAGGCCACCGAAACCGCCACCGCTTACGCGCAAGCCGCCGATACCGCGCGGGTGGCGCAAGTGGAGTTCAAGAAGCAGGTCCAGGAATGGAAAGACCTGTTGCTACGCGGGGCCGACCCGGCTGCCTACGCGAAATACCGCGGCGCTTTTCTCGAAGAGAGCGCACGGGTGCACCAGGATCTGCAAGGGCTGCGGGCCAGGTTGCATGCGCTGGGGTCGAACGTGGCCGGTGTCGACGAGGCGCTCGCCACGCACAGTGGGCTGCAGCAGAAGTACGTAGAGGCGCTCCAGCGATTCGACGCCAAGGATCCCCAGTCTGCACACGTCGTCGACAGTCTGGTCAAGGGCATCGATCGGGCCCCGACCGCCGCCATCGACGGCATCGTCGCCCAGGTACAGCGTGACCAGGCACAAGCCGCCAAGCGCATCAATGACGGCAGCCTTGCCGACTACCGGCTGGCGTGCTGGATGCTTCTTGCGATAACGGTGTTCGCGACGTTGACCGGCGCCTTCGTCACCGTCCTTCTCACGCGCAGCATCACTCGGCCGATCGGCCGCGCGCTGTCATTGGCCGAAGCCGTCGCGGCGGGCGATCTCTCTTCGACGATTGAAGTGGAGGGAGAGGACGAAACCGCGCAATTGCTGGCCGCCCTGGCCCGCATGAACCGTCAGTTGCACGACGTCGTTGCGCGGATCCGCAACGGTGCGGACGAAATCCGTTCCTCGACGGCGCAGATAGCCGCCGGAAACGCGGACCTTTCCGCGCGCACCAGCGAACAGGCAGCCGCCCTGGAGGAAACCGTTTCCTCGATGGAGGAGTTCACGCGCAACGTCCTGACCAACGCCGAAGGCGCGCGGGGCGCGCAGCAGCGTGCGCAGGTTTCGCTCGAAGCGGCAGGCGAAACCCGTGCTGCGATGGACCATGCCGTCAAGGCCATGGAACAGATCGGCGAGGTGTCGCGCCACATCAGCGAGATAACGGAAGTGCTCGATCGGCTAGCCACGCAGAGTCACATTCTTGCACTCAACGCGACGGTCGAGGCTGCCCGCGCCGGCGAGACCGGCAAGGGATTCAACGTCGTGGCGACCGAGGTACGCGCGCTGGCTGCCCAATCGAAGAACGCTGCCCGGGACATTCGCAGCCTGGTGGAACAATCGAGCTTGACGGTCAGGACCGGCGCCGACCGCATCGGCGGCGCCGGTTCCTCGCTTCGGCAGCTGGCCGACAGCGTGGAAGAGGTGTCCCGCGTCGTTGACGCGATCGCCCTGGTGAGCGCGGACCAGTCCGCCGACATCGACCAGGTCAATCACGCGATCCACAAGATCGACCAGGTGACGCAAAGCAACTCGGCGCTTGTAGAAGAAGCCGCCGCCGCAGCGGAGGCGGTCAGGAGCCGGGCCCAGGAACTGGCGCAAAGCGTGGCGTTCTTCCGCTTGGCCAGGAACGAGGAAGCGCTGCAGCAAGCAGCATGAGCTTGGTTCAAGGCTAGATGAGGATTGAGCGTTCTGCGGCTGCCCAGCCAGTCGACCTGAGTCGATAGGCAGCCGTTCCTCAACCCCGGCGATAGCGTTGCATCTTGTCCGCGGTGCCGCAGGTTTCCATGGCGCACCAGCGGCGGCGTTGATTCTTGCTGGTATCGAGGAACAGCCATCCGCAGGACGTGGCGTTGGCGCAGCGGCGCAGCCGCGACGCGGACGGGCCACTGAATAGGTCCAGTGCGTCGAGCGCGATACGCTTCAGCGGCAACCGCGCGTCGCGCGCATCGGCACGCCAATGCAGGCGTCCGTCCGCGCCGAGCGATCGCCCGGCCCAGGCCAGATGCAACCAGCCGTCGAGGCCGCGCACCGCCTCGTGCGGTGAGGGCAGATCGTCCACCCGCGCGGCAAGCAGCGCATGCAGGTGATCGCGCAGGTTCGCCACTTCGCGCATCAGCGCGGCACGCTTTTGCAGGGCTCGCGGCACCCGGACGCCCTCGTCGGGAAGCAGCGCTCCGGCACGCTCGCACCACGCCAGGAAGCGCTGCGGATCCCGCACGTAATCCTCGGTATCCGCCGCGTAGCGGTCGTGGATGGTGTTGACGAAATCCAGGCACAGCCGCCCGCCGTCCAGACGGACGGCCTCGATCGGCCGTGGAAGTACGAACACAGGTCGCATGGGTAAGGCTCGAATCTCCGGGATCACGGTCCGGCGGCTACTGTTTAAATTAATTTAGATGGTAGCCTGCTTGCCGACATCGAAAAGTCTGACACCAGGAATGGTATGACGCCCGAGTTGATGTTCCCGACCACGCCATCGACCGATGCCACACAGCGCAAGCTGATCGCCGGCATCGTCGTCGCCACGCTGGTGACCCTGGCCCTCGTGATCGCGGACCTGGCGAGCGGTGGCCGTCCCGACCCGCAGCCGTTGCGCGCCGCGGCCACCCTGCTCGATGGCTCCTGGCGATTCCACACGGGCGACGATCCTCGCTGGGCGAGCGCCGATGCGGACGATAGCGGTTGGGAAACGGTCGACCTGACGGCTCCGCCGGGCAGCCACGATGGCGATGTAGGCCTGCCCGACTACGTCGGCGGATGGATGGCGCACGGCCATCCCGGCTATCACGGCTACGCCTGGTATCGGCGCGCGGTGACGGTGCCGGCCGGACGAGCGACCTGGGACATCCTCGGCCCGACCTTGGTCGAGGACGGCTACGAATTGTATTGGAACGGCCAGCTGCTGGGCGGCTCGGGCAGGCTCGGCCCGGACCCGCGCCTGGTCGGCACGCGGCCGTTGCGATTCGCCCTTCCCGCCGATGCGGCAGGCACCCGCGGCGTGCTCGCCGTGCGCACGTACATGCTCCCCAGTTCCGGCGTCAGCCCCGACGGCGGCGGCATGCACACCGCGCCCATGCTGGCGCCGCGCCCGACGAGCGATGCGCTGCATAGCGTGCAATGGCAGCGGACCATCGCCGGATACATCGCCGATGCGGTCGAGCCGGCCGCGATGCTGGCGCTGGTCGGCCTGGCGCTCGGGTACGGGGCCCGCAGCCGCCGCAAGGGCTTTCTGGCGTTTGCCTGCATCGCGCTGGTGCTCACCGCAGCCAGGCGCCTAGACAATGCGATCGTCGCGTGGACCGATCTGCAGGACCTGGCCACCTATACCTGGCTGGCCTCGGTGATGTGGATACCGACGCAGGCGGCCTGGGTGCTGGCCTGGAACCGCTGGTGCCTGCCCGCGTGGCGGAGCATCGACGTGCTGGCTGTCGCGCTGGGCATCGCCGGGATCGCCGGCGCCCTGGCCCATGCGGCGACCTGGAGGAGCGTCTGTCGGCTCGGATCGATCGCGTTGTTCGTCCTGATCGGCGCGCGCATGATCCGCAACGGCCCGATGCGCGTCCTGGCGCTGGTCACGCTGGCCTCGATCATGGCCTCGCTGTTCGGCGGCGAATTGCTCGACACGCTCGGCGTACCGGGCATCTGGTTCCCGTTCGGCATCGGCGTGGCTCGGACCCAGTACGTCTATGCGGTCGCCGTCCCGCTGCTGGCCATTCTGATCGTACGGACCTTGCGGCCAAAGACACTGGCGAGCGTCGTCGTGGCAACGGCGGCGGAGTGACCGCTCGGGCAGCGTGCCACGCGAAGCTCGAGAGCGCGCCGTCCGATCGCGCACGACGCCGGCCCGGGGCTTGCTCGTGCAACACTGTCCGCGCGTGTTGCCAGAATCGAATGAGGCGAGCACTGGCGGGGCCGGATACGCGGCGAAGCCTCGGCCTCGCGTTTGCGCGGGTCATTCGATGGAGCAGCGCACAACCTTTTCCCCTTGCCGGAGAAACCTGTGTCTCGAGTGGTCGTGATCGGCGGAAGTGGGCACATCGGCGCCTACCTCATTCCGGCGCTGGTGGAGCAAGCACACGAGGTGTTCAACATCAGCCGCGGACTGGCCGGGAGATACCGGCCGCACTCCTCCTGGAAGTCGGTGAAGCAGGTCACCATCGACCGGACGGCCGCGGAAAGTTCGGGAGCGTTCGGCCCGGCCGTGGCCGACCTCCGGCCCGACGTCGTGATCGACCTCATTTCCTTCGATCTGCCGAGCACGCGCAGCCTGGTCGAGGCTCTGCGCGGAACCGTCGAGCACTTCCTGCATTGCGGAACGATCTGGGTCTACGGCCACAACGCGACCGTGCCGACCGACGAAACCGCCCCACCGAACCCCATCTGCGACTACGGCACCCAAAAGGCCGCCATCGAGGCGTGGTTGCTGAGCGAGTCGCGCCGCACGGGCTTTCCCGCCACGGTGTTCCGGCCTGGCCACATCGTGGGGCCGGGCTGGGTACCGATCGGCCCGTACGGCAACATCGACAAGAACGTGTTTTCCGCCATGGCCCGCGGCGACCGGATCACGCTGCCGAACTTCGGGCTGGAAACGCTGCACCACGTACACGCCGACGACGTCGCGCAATTCGTTCTACGGGCCATGGCCGACAGGTCGGCCTGCGTGGGCGAGACCTTCAACGTCGTCTCGGAGAAAGCGCTGAACCTGCGCGGCTACGCCGAGTCGATGTTCCGCTGGTTCGGCATGGAACCGGACATTCGCTATCAGCCGTTCGACCAGTGGAGGACCGCGCTCACCCCGTCAAAGGCACACGAAGCCTGGGAACACATCGCGCGAAGCTCGTGCATGTCCATGGAAAAGGCGCGCCGCCGCCTCGGTTACCAGCCTCGATACACGAGCCTGGCGGCCATACAGGAGTCGGTCTCGGCGCTGATCGCCGCCGGCGAGCTGCCCTGTCCGGATGCGTGGAAGTAGACGGTCCCGCCTGCAGTACTAAACGATGGGCACCTGGCTCACGTTGTTTCTCGGATCCATCCAGAACGCCTCGTTGACGAAGCGGGCGAAGATTTCGCGAGGCAGGATCGAGGTGCGCTCGATCGGCTCGACCTTCGGGCGCACGGTATGCAGCCCGGGCATGCCGACCCGTGCGTCGAACTCGTCCGCGTGGAAGGCGATGCGGTCGAAGTCATGTTCGAACCAGGGTTCGCCGATGAACTGGTACACCGCGCGCATGGCGGCGGAAGGGTTGCGCACCAGGCTCTCGTAGGTCAGCAACAGCAGGTGGCCGGGAGCGTACTGGCCATAGAACGCGTCCTTGGTCGCCTGGAAGGCGAACCCCACCATGCCGCGCGGATCGGTCAGCGCTTCCACGCGCGAGTAAACGGTCGTGTTGGTATCGAAGCGGAACACCTTGCTGACGCCGACCGGATGCTTACGCACCAATCGCTCCATGCTGTCGAGCACCCACGGAAGCTGGCGCACGCAGGCGATGACCCTGGCGTCCGGAAACAGCGTCTCGAGCAATGGCATCCGGCTGCACCACAGCCGGCTCGTGTCGAACACGACCCCGGCGTCCGCCTGCCCGGCGTAGAAGTTCTCCACCAGCCCGCGCAGCATCGAGACGCGCTGCTCGTCGGAGACGTCGAAGGAAAAATCGTTCTTGCTGCTGGCTTCCGCGATCACCACGCCCATGATGTCGGCCAGCGGGCTGGTCATGCCTGCGCGAAAGCGCGGGTTCTGGTTGAGGATCGCGGCCAGCAGCGTGCTGCCGGAACGCGGCAGCCCGGAGATGAAGTGGAATTTGCGGGCCGGCTTTGCGACGTCGTGGGCGGCGGGCATGCGGGCATTCCCCTTGGAACGATGATGTGGATGGCGAGAGGGCCCGTCGGGCCGTCTGCCGATGGTACGCCGGACGGGCTACGCGACGGGCGCCGTCGAGGCGCGGATGCGCATCTGGTAGTCGACCTCGACCATCCTCGCCTCGCCTTTGTTAAGCACGCGAAGCAGCAGCTCCCGCGTGGCGCGGCCGCCCATCTCACGCACGGGCTGGTGGATGGTGGTGAGCGGCGGCCAGACTTGCGTCGCAATGGTGGTGTCGTCGAACCCGCAGATGGAAATGTCGTGCGGGATGGACACGCCGGCTTCCGCGGCTGCCCAGATCGCGCCGACGGCCATGTCGTCGTCGGCCGCGAAGATGGCGGTCGGCCGATGGGGCAATGCCAGCAACTGCCGCATCGCCGCCACGCCGGACTCGAAGGAAAAACGGCCCTGGACCATGTACGCGGGGTCTTCCTGCAGGCCTGCGCGCCGGAGGCCGTCGCGATAGCCGGCCAGGCGCCAGATGCCGGCGCCGTGTTCGGGATCGCCCAGGATGTGCGCGATGCGGCGATGACCCAGCGACACCAGGTGATCCACCATCGCCGCCGCCGCTTCGCGCTCGCGCAGCATCACGCCGATGCATCCTTCGGGATGACGGGGAGCGATCGATGCGTACGGCAGATCGTTCTTGCGCAGGCAGTCGAGCAACGGCGCGTGATCGGTGAGCGGCGGCGTAAGGATCAGGCCGTCGGGTCGATGGCGCGACAGGATGTCCTCCACCCGGTCGACGAAATCCGGCGCGGCCGATACCAGCGGCTGCACCATCATGCTGTAGTGCTGCGCCTCGCAGGCTTCCAGCACACCGGCTTGCACCTCCATGATGTAGCTGGGCGAACGGTTGTCGTACAGCAGGCCGATCATGAAGGAACGGTTGGCCGCCAGGCTGCGCGCCGAGGTGAGCGGCCGGTAGTTGAGCGCGGCGACGGCGGCCACGACGCGCTCACGCATCGATTGGCTCACGTTCGGATCGTTGTTGAGCACCCGCGAAATGGTCTTCTTCGACGTCCCTACGGTGCGGGCGACGTCACTGATTGTCACGCGCGTCATGGACGTCCGTTCCGGTCAGGGGTTCTTGTCCTGCGATGCGCCCGCCCCGCCCTGCACGGCGATGGGGAAGCTGCGGGCCGGAGCATTCCATCCGCTCACTTCGACCACCGGGGCGGCGATCCCCTGCCCCGCGTATTTCGCCGTCAGGGTGAGCGATTCGCCGGGCCACAGGGTGACGTCGTTGTCGCTCCACAGGATGGGTGTCACGGGGTGGCCTCCTGCGGACGGCTTGATCGACACGTGCTGGAACAGGCCGACGCCCTTGGATGATACCGGAACCGCCAGGGTGACCGTCACCGTGTCCTGCGCTCCCTCGTGTCGCAGCGTCGCCCGCACGTCGCTCGTGGCGGCGGGCAGCGACTGCAACGGGGTCAGGTCCGCGTATTGGGTCAGCGGCGTGAGGTACCAGTTCGAATGCGCCCAGTCGAGCTGGTCAGGCCGGGTCGAGAGCCAGTACACGTTGCGGCTGATCGGCTCGCCCGCAGCCGATGCGAGATCGAGTTCCACGAAATAGACGCGGGACAGGCCGCTCAGTGTCGGCAGCGTCAGCAACTGGCGCGTGCCGTTGCCGGCCAGGTCGACACCGTCGACGCGCCGCTCGTAGCGCACGCTGCCATCCAGATGGCGCACACGGATGCGCGCCTGCAGTCCATGCTCGTCGTTGAGCGTCTGGTTGACCAGCACGATCGCGCGCGTGTCGTACGCGTACTGGATGTGCACCGGCTCGTTGGCCTTCTTGGCGCCGAAGTAGCTGCCGGCCGGATTCAGGAAGTAGTCGTACAGGTGCCAGTGCAGCGACGGCCAGGCGTTGTTGAGCATCCAGTAGATCACGCCGGTCGACGGGTTGGCCGCGTCCCTGTGCGCGTTGTACGCCTCGAACTGGGCGCGCGTGTTGTCGTAGTTGTCCAGCTGAGCCTTGGCGACATAGTCCTCCAGGCCAGCGGGCGGGCCGTAGCGGCTGGCCAGCGCCTTGTCGAACGGCGCGATGCTCGCGAAGGTCGACCAGTCGGCCGAGGCGTGATACTGGCGCGCCTGCGGATACTTCCACAGCGCTTCGAGTTCCTGCGGGGACAGCATGCGGGTCAGGTCTTCGAGCCGCGGAATGTCCGCGCCGGCGCTGGTTTCGGAATTGAAGCCGAAGGCGCCGCCCTGCTGGCCGGCGTACCAGTACGCCGGCGGCACCCACGCGTAGGGGCCGGTCATCTTCATGCCGGAAGGGCCGGTTTCCGCCGTGGCCTGGGCCGCGGCCGCCGCGATGACCGGCATCGTCCAGTCTTCCGCCTGCAGCGTGTCGACGTATGTCTTCGCGAGCGCGGCCGCAGGGGCATTGTCGCTGCCGATCAGGAAACCGATCACGGAGGGATGGTTGCGCAGCAGGCGCGCCTCGCTGGCCATCGAGGCCTGGGCCACCTGCATGTCCGCCGCGTCCCACGGCGCGCCGCCGGTCTTGGCCGCCGACTCCCATTTGTCGCAGCACTCCCAGCCGGCCAGCACCATGACGCCGTCGCGATCGGCCAATGCGTAGAAGCGCTCGCTCTCCAGCTTGCCTTCGCTGCGGATGGTATTGAGACCCAGGTTGCGGACGTAGCTGAACTCGGCCTCCATGCGCGCAGGGTCGTCGCGCAGGAACATGTCCGGCGCCCAGCCCGCACCGCGGATGAGGACGGGCTTGCCGTTGACGACGAACTGGCGGTAGCCCTGCCTGGTCAGGCGGGAGCTGACGCTGCGGATGCCGAAGCTCGCGCTCGCGCGGTCGGAAGTCGCGCCGTCGACACGGGCGGACAACTGCAAGGCGTACAGCGGGTGCGCGCCCATGCCGGCCGGCCACCAGACCTTCGGATGGCTCAGGTCGAGCCCGGAATCGGTCTGCGGCGTGAACGACACGGTCTGGGTCTGACCCGGGGCAAGACGGATCGTCCGCCGCAGCGGCACGCCGGCGACCTCGCCCGCGATGGTCGCCTCGTGCGCCGCCGTATCGAGATTGCGCGCGTCCACCTTGACGGTCAGCGCGGCACGCCCGAGGTCGGGCAGCGACAGGTCGGACGTGACGTGCGCGAAGCGCAGCTGCACCGGTCCGGTCTGCAGGATGTCCACGCCGCGCCACGGTCCCATGTTGTTGTCCGGCGGCGTAGGGTTCCAGTCGACCCAGCCGATCGACAGGCTCCGCCTGGGATCGGCCGGATGCACCTGCAATGCCAGGACGTTGCGGCCGGCATGGACCCAGCGCGTGACGTCGAACTCGTGCACGGGATAGGCGCCGGCGAGGTGCGCCTGGTCGGCGACCAGATGGCCGTTCACCCACACGTCGGCGCTCGCGATCATGCCGTTGCTGCGCAGCAGCGTGTGCCGTCCCTGCGCGGTCGAGGCAAGGGTGAACTCGGTGCGGTACCACCAGGGATTCACGAACAGCGTGCCGCTGGCATCGGGTGCCTGCACCGCCCGCAGGTTGTCGCTGTAGAAGACGTCCTTGTAGAGGCCGTTCTCCAGCAAACCCGCCATCACCGTGGCGCGACCGCTCGTCGGGTACCAGCCGTCGGTGGAAAAGGCGGGCGTGGAAATCTCGGCACCTCCCTGTTGCGCCTTGTCGGTGGACTGGATCAGCCATCGGGCCACGGTCGTCGTCGAGCCTGGGCGGCTGTCCACCGGCGTGGGCGCATAGGCGGTCGCGGCGCGTGCGAGCGGCGCGGCGGCCGCCGCCGCCAACGCGACCGTCGCCAGGAACAGGGTTGTGGTCGGGTTTCGCATGGCGTCATTCGCCCCCAAGATAGGCTTCGTGTACTTCCGCGGACGCGAACGGCCACGATCGGTTGATCCTCGCCCAGATCGCAAACACCACCAGTCCGGCGAGGATCCACGCGCCGGACAGAATCAGGGCCGAGCGGGACGCCGACAGGTAGACATAGATCCACCCCACCAGGGCGATCACGCAAGGCACCGGATACAGCCATTGCCTGTAGGGCCGACGGAGTTCCGGCTGGCGCTTGCGCAACGCCACCAGCGCGGCGATCTGCGCGATGAACTGCACGACGATCGTCGCGGCCAACAGCATGTTGATGACTTCGGTCAGGTCGAAGAACGTGCCGATCGCCGTCACGACGCCCATCGTGAGCAGGGCCACGTGCGGAAAGCCGTGCTTCGCATGCAGCTTGCCGAAAACCGACAGGAACACTTTTTCGTGCGCCGCCTGATAAGGCACGCGCGAGCCTCCGAGCAGGCCGGCGAAGACCGAAGCGAACGCTGTCACGATGATGAGGATGGTCACGACCGAGGCGGCCAGGTGGCCCCAGCTGCGCTCCACCACCAGCGACGCGACCGATTTGGATTGCGCGATCTCCTGCCACGGCGCCACGCCGAGCACGCTGATGTTGAGGATGAGATAGACCACCATCATCGCGATGATCGAAATGATGATGGAGCCCGGCATCGTCCGGCCCGGATCGCGCAGCTCGTCGCCCATGTAGGCGGTGGTGAAATAGCCCAGGTAATCGTAGATGCCGAGGATGAGCCCCGCGCCCAGCCCCACGAAGAAATGCGGCCCGATGGCGCCGGCCGGATAGGCGAAGGCGAAGGCCGGGTGGAAGTCCCAGAAGCCGGCAGCCGACACGCCGACGACGGAGAGCAGCATGATCACCCAGAGCGCGATCGTGATGACCCTGATCGATTCGATCCGCCGGTACAGCAGCAAGGTGACCAGGCCTGTCGCGGCCAGGCTGATCAGATGTTGCGGCCACCAGCCCAGGTGCGGAAAGAAGTACCCGAGGTACTCGACCATGCCGATGATGCCGGTGGACATCAGCAAGGGGATCGTCAACAGCACCGTCCAGATGAACAGGAAGGGCATCAGCTTGCCGGTTCGATACTGGAACGCTTCGCGCAGATAGACATAGGTTCCGCCGGAGCCGGGCATGGCCGCGCCCAGTTCGGCCCAGACCATCCCGTCCGCCACCGCGAGGATGGCGCCGGCGATCCAGCCGATCACCGCCTGCGGCCCGCCCATGGTGGCGACCATGATGGGGATGGTGATGAACGGACCGATCCCGCACATCTGGGTCATGTTGATCGCCGTTCCCGAAAACAGGCCGATGGAACGGTGGAAGTTGCCGTCGCGGGTGGAGCGGTTGTCGTTGGCCTGCATGTCAGCCTTGCCGTGGTCGGGATGCGGTCGCGTGGGTGATGGGAGAGCTTGGGCATCGTGCACGGACGCGGGCGCAGCGCGCGCCCACGTCACGCATGAGCCCCTTCATGCGCTCTCGGAAAAGGCTCGGCCTGGGTGAAGCGCCGCCCGTCCCGTCCCAGGAAAGCACGGCGCGGAAGGCCCACTTCGGTCACCACTGGCCGCGGATGCCAACCATGAACATGCGCTCGGAAAAATTCGAGTGCGCCGGTTGGTCGGGCCACACCAGGTAGTACCGCTGGTACTCGTTGGTGAGGTTGGTGCCATCCACGAACAGCTCGGCCGCCTTGCCGATCTTGTACGAGACGGATGCGTCGAGGTACTTCTGCGGCGCCTCGTACATCTCCATGCCGGAGATACCGCCTACGTCTTCCGATACGGCGCGGCGCGAGCGGTAGTTGTACGCGACGCGTGCCTGGAAGCGATCGTTCTGGAACCACAGGATCAGGTTGCCGGACTTGGTCGAATTATCCTGGAACGGAATCCGGTGGCCGGCCAGGTCGGTGGCGCCCGAATCGCTAGGCGCGTAGGTGGCGTTGAGCTCCATGCCGGTCTTGGACAGGATGCCCGGCAGGAACGTGAAGCCCTGACGGTAGTCGAACTCCGCGCCGTGGATGCTGTTGCCGGTGCCTTGGACCGGCTCGGTGATGGTGACGCAGTGATTGCGCACGACCCCATCCTCGTCCGGCAGGGTGCAGTCGATGACGCTGCCGCTCTTGATGAAGCTCTGCACGTTGATGCGGAACAAGGCCAGGCTGACCATGCTGGTGGGGTTGATGTAGTACTCGAGCGAGGCGTTGTAGTTCTTCGACCGCCACGGATCGAGATTGGGATTGCCGCCCGAACTGCCGGCGGCCACGCGGAACAGCGGCCCCTGCGGCGTCTCGACCAGCGAATAGTTCAACTGCAGCCCGCCGCCCCAGGTGCTCAGGTTCAGCGGCATCATGTTCTTGGAGAAGCCGAGCCGGAACTTCAGGTCGTCGGTCAGATCGAGCGCGAAATTGGCCGCCGGCAGGTAGTCCTTGTAGCTGCGCTGCGTGATCTGGGCGCCGGCGTCGGCGGGCTCGGTGCCGTAGGCTCCCGGGAGGCCACTCAGGCGCTGGGTCACGCCCAGATTGGTGCGGATCACCCGCATGCCCACGTTGGCGCTGTACGGCATGCTCCCGAGCATGCCGTCGAAATCGGCCTGCAGGTAGGCGGAGGTTTCCTTGATCCCCACCGCCCAGGTGGTCCCCGGCTCGCCCTGCCGCTGGGTCTGGGGATAAAGCGATTTCCAGTAGGCCTCGGGGTTGTCCATCGCATGCGGATCGATCGCCCAGAAGGTGATCCCCGACCCGAGCAGGTTGGCGTATTGCTTCCAGTGGTTGGCCAACGGCCCGGGCGTGTTCGGAATCTGCAGCGCCGAGATCGGCCCGGCGCGGAAATAGCCCAGTGCGTTGCCCGCAGTGCACGAACCGCTGTTGAGGACCACGTCGGCGCCGACGTAACGCACCAGGCAACCGTTTGGATCGCTGGCGCCCATGCCGGCATAGACCGGGGTGACCAGCGTGTAGCCGACGTTGTCGGCGTGGCGGACGCTGTTGCGCGCGCCGAAGTCCAGCCGGATGCCGTCGCCGAAGTCGTAGTGCCCGTCCAGGCGCAGCGCGTTGAGCTCGACCTTGCGGTCGTAGTCGCCGGAGGATTCGAGCGTCTTCATCGTCCAGCCGTTGGGGTCGGCGAACTGGGTGGACAGCGACGAAGGCAGGCTGACCGTCAGGTAGCGCCCACCGAAATTGGCGATCACCGGGACGGTGTTCTGCGGCATGCCGTTGGCATTGAAGACGCGGTTTCCCCCCAACTGGTCGGGAAAGATGAAGGTGCCGGGCGGCACGGCATCGGCGGGGACGCCGTCCTTCAGCACGTTGCCCCACAGGCCGCCGTCGGAATTGGAGATGTTGACGTCGGTCTCGACGTTGGACTGCCGCGCCGTGTCGTGGATGCCGCGCACGCTTGCGGTGAACGGGCCGCCGTTGTCGAAATCCAGCTGGGCGTTGAAGTTCTTCGCGGTCGACTCCTTGCGGATGATCTGCGAGTAGGACTCCACGTCGCCCGGCCACTTTTCGTAGACCTGGGTGGTGTACAGGTGCATGCCGTCCCAGCCCGGCTCGGGCGTGCCGTAGGAACCGGCGACGGGGCTGCCGGTGTCGCGCGACTGCAACGGCACGTAAGTGGCGCCCTGCCAGTTGGTGGAGTTGAACTGGATGCCGACGTTGCGATCGAACTGGCTCTGGTGCGCGTAGAAGTAGTCGCTGGTGAAGGTCAGGCCGCTACCCAGGTCCATCTGGAACGAGGCATTGCCCGATTTGCGCTTGCGCTGGGTGGTCACGTCGTACAGGCCGATGTTCTGGCTTCCCATGAACACGCCATTGGACTTGCCGTCGCCGTTGACGTCGACGCTGCCGTCGGGGTTCTGCACGATCTGCGGAGGGATCGGCGCACCGTTCCACGGCGTGAGAAAGCCGTTGTAGCCGCCCGCGCTGGCCGCGTTTTCGCCGTTGAGGACGACGCCGTACTGATCCAGTCCTTCGGTGGAATTGAAGCGGGTGGTGTCGGAGTAGTCGGCCGAAACCAGCAGGCCCCAGTGTCCGTTGCCGTTGTACGAGATCAGGCCGTTCGCCTCCGGCCCCCATTTGCTGCTGGTACGTCCGCGCTCGCCGTTGGCCGAGTAGCTGTAGGTGAAGCCGCTCGGCAGGTCCCAGGGGCGATAGGTGTGAAGGTCCAGCGCACCGCTGATGCCGCCGTCGGTGGTGCTGGCGGTGGGCGACTTGATGACGTCCACGCCATGGAACAGCGTGGCGGGCAGCATGGTGAAGTCGGGCTGTTGCGAGTCGATCTGATCCGCGGTGATGAACGCTTCGCCGTTCAACATGGTGCCCACTTCGGGCAGGCCGCGCACGTCGACCGTGGTGCCCACGCCGGCGTCGCGGTTGACCTGCACGCCGGTGACGCGTTGCAGCGCGTCGGTAATGGTCACGTCCGGCAATTGGCCGATACTTTCGGCGGTGATGCTGTCCTGAATGTTCGGGGCGTCGCGCTTGAGCTCGATCGCGCGCATCTGCGACGCGCGCACGCCGACCACGTTGACGGTCGAGAGCGTGGTCGCCGCCTTCTTGTCGTCCTTGCGAGTCCCGGGTTTGGTCGTGGAGGTGGCGGCCTGCGCATCAGGCGCCGGCGCGTCCTGGGCGGCATTGGCTTGCGGCGTCGTGCCGCCTGCCTGGGCACCTGAGCGTGGCGATGCCACGGCCGATGTCGCGACGACCGCAAGCAGCGACATGGATACGGCCAGCGACAACGGGTGTCTGCGATGTAGGGTGGACATGAGCCTTACCTCTCGATTGATGCCTGCCGACCGGTCGACGCTTGTTGCGAGGCGCCGCGCTGCTGTCGGGCGTGCTGCCGTAAGAAAGCCGCTACACATTCATCGGGTGGACCGCCCTTCCAGGACGGGTCCGGCTTGGCTCGCCGGCGGCCCGCGACGCTGGACGTACCACTTGGCGGCTCCCAGCACGCCCTTGCTGCCGTGCTCGGTGACCCACACGGGAACCCGCGACAGCAAAGCCCGCACGCTGCGTCCATGCAGGAACCGCTCTGCGAAGGCGCTGCGCTCGAGCAACGCGAACATCGAATGCAGGAAGCCGCCGGCCAGGTACACCCCGCCCGTGGCCATGAAGGTCATCGCCAGGCTGCCCGCGAAACTTCCCAGCGAGGCGCAAAAGATCTCCACGGCCTCGACGGCCTGCGCGTCACTGCACGCCGCGGCAGCCGCGGTGACCGCATCGGGCGCCGCAAGCCTGAGTGGTTCGCCCTGCAATGCGCACACGGCCGCATACAGGGCCAGCAGGCCGGGACCTGAGACCAGGCGCTCATAGGCCACGTAGCCGCCCTGCGGCGCCAATTGGGCAAGGACCTGGCGTTCGCGCAGCGAGTTGGGCGCGTAATCCATCTGGCCCGCTTCGGTCGCCAGCACGTGGCCACCGGCAAAAGCGGGCAAGCGCACGGCCGCGCCGAGGCCGGTGCCCGGCCCGATCACCAGAATGGGACCATCGGCCCCGGCGTCCGGCCCGCACAGGAGACGGTCGTCGTTGTCGGGCCGGTGGTCGAAGGCGTATCCCAGCGCCTCGAGGTCATTGAGGACAGCCACGTCCTCCAGCGCCATCGCCTGACGCAGCCGGTCGAGGTGGATGGGCCAGACGGAGTTGTCGTTCAACACCTGACCGTGGTCCACGTGCCCGGCGCAGGCGAGCACGCAATGGCGCACGTCGGTCTGCGGGTGATCGTCGAGGAACGACTGCAGCAACTCGGGCAGCCCGGGGTACTGCGCGCACGCAAGCTTGCGATAGGCGAGCACATCGACTTGGCGCCCTGCGCCGGACGAGGTCCGCATCAATCCGACACGGGCATACGTCCCGCCCACGTCCGCCGCCAGAAAGGGCGTCGCCGGCGCGCTCGCGGGTCGGTCCAGACGTTGGGTCGCTCCGTTCACTGTGCCTCCCCGCACCGGAACGGGGATCAGATTGCGGGCCATTGTCACCGGTGTCAACTTGCAAAGCGACAAGCCGGAAAGCGCGGCTTTCTTTGCCTCATCTATTTGAATAGCTTAATTTTTAATGGTTATAGCGGCGGCCTTTCGCGCCCGCTTGTTGTGCGACGCGTCATGCCGGGACTTTGGGCGCCGGATCAGGGCGCGGCGCGCCGTCCTCCGTCCGGCGATGAGCGGCCCGCCAGCGGGTAACCGGAGCAGTCCGGCAGGACAGCGCGAAAGCGATCGCAAGCTTTCAATGCATGCAAGGCCCATCACCGATTGCAGCGAATCAGCTACGGGTGCCACGCGATTGTTCCTTACTCGATCGGGCGCGCATTGCTCTCGAGCCGACGGGTTCATCGCCGCTGCTGCACCTTGCCCTTGGTTCGAGCGCTGCAAGGAGATGGCGTGTCCCAACACCTCGCTTTATGCGCCAGCGACCGCCGCCTTGAATTACTCCGGGCTGGACATCAGCATCGCTTGCACTTGCGAGCACGCCACGACTGCCAGGAACACCGGCCATGCCCAGATACCTCCTCGCCCTGACGGTCGTCGCGCTCGCATTGTCGGCTGCCGGCGCGCTTGCACAGGAGGCGCTCATCCCACGGCCGGCACGGATCGAGGCGGGCCACGGCAGCTTTGCGCTCAGCCGGAACGTGCGCATCGTGGCGCCCGCCGATGGACGCGCGCAGGAGATCGCCGCCTTCCTGCGCGATGGCGTGCGCGAGCAGAGCGGGATCGCGCTGCGGCCGGGCGCTGCGGCAAACCGGCCGCACATCGAACTGCGTACCGACCCTTCCATACAGGGCGAGGAAGCTTACCGGCTGACCGTCACTCCACGGCGAGTCGTGATCGCCGCCTCCGGCGACCGCGGTCTCTTCTGGGGCGCGCAGACACTGGTGCAGCTGCTGCCGAGCGGCCATCGCGCCAAGGTCTCGATTCCCGCCATGCGCATCGACGACGCTCCCCGCTACGCATGGCGCGGCGTCATGCTGGACGCCGCGCGGCACTTCATACCGGTGCCGCTGGTCAAGCAGCAGATCGACCTGCTCTCGCGCTACAAGCTCAACGTGCTCCACTGGCACCTGACCGACGACCAGGGCTGGCGCATCGAGATCCGCAAATACCCCAGGCTCACCAGCGTAGGCGCCTGGCGCACCGAGTTGGACGGCAGCCGCAGCGGTGGCTTCTACACCCAGCAGGACGTTCGCGACGTCGTCGAGTACGCGCGCCGGCGCAATGTGATGATCGTGCCGGAGATCGAAATGCCGGGCCACGCCTCGGCGGCGATCGCGGCCTACCCCTGGTTGTCCTGCCCGAAGCAGCCGATCGCGGTACCGGCGACCTGGGGCGTCTTCAGCGACATCTACTGCGCGGGCGACGAGGCCACGTTCGCCTTCCTGCACGACGTGCTCGACGAAGTGGCCCAGCTGTTCCCCGCGCCGTACATCCACGTCGGCGGCGACGAGGTTCCCAGGCAGCAATGGAACGGCAGCGCTTCCTCGCAACGGCGCATGCGCGAGGAGCACCTGGCCGACGCCGAAGGACTGCAGAGCTGGTTCGTGCAGCGCATCCAGCGTGACCTGGCCGCGCGCGGCAAGACCCTCGTCGGCTGGGACGAGATCCTGGAAGGGGGAGCCGACCGCAACGCGGTGGTGGAAATGTGGCGCGGGCAGGCCGAGGCGGCGAAGGCCATAGCCAACGGGAACCGGCTGATCGTGGCTGGGCCGTTCTACCTGGACACGCCGATCGAGGACCTCACGCTCCAGGACGTCTACCGCATCGATCCGTTCGCGGCGCCGGCCTTCGCGGGACACCAGGATCAGGTGCTCGGCGCGGAGGCCCCGCTGTGGAGCGAACGCGTCACGCCGCGCAACCTCGAAGCGATGCTCTATCCGCGCACGCTCGCGTTGGCCGAACGCCTGTGGAATCCGGACGCCCGTGACTACGCCGATTTCCAGCGGCGCGTGCGCGCGCAATACCCCTGGCTGGGCGAGCACGGTATCGCCTACGGCCCGGAAGACCGCAACCTGGTCGACTACAAGCTCCAGTTCAACCCGCAGCAACACCGCTGGCGCGTACGCGCCGCGCGTGGATTCGACGACATCGAGCTGCACTACACGCTCGACGGCAAAGATCCCGCGGCGCAATCGCCCGCCACCGGCGACGTGCTGGACCTCTACACGCCGGCAACGATCAGGATCGCACCTTACCGCGGGGGCGTGCCCTACTTGCCGAGCCAGGTGTTCCAGAGCGTCGACAACAAGGCGCTGGGCAAGCCAGTGAGCTACGCCACCGCGCCCGACCCGCACTATGCCGGCACGGCCACGCAACTGGTCGATGGCATCATCGGCGACGACGACTACAACGACGGCCTGTGGGTCGGTTGGCGAGGGAACGACATGACCGCCACCATCGACCTGCAGCGACCGATGTCCTTGCACACCATCCAGGTGCGCTTCCTGCAGCAGAGCGGCTCGTGGGCGCTGCTTCCGCGCCACGTCACGTTCATGGCCTCGGACGATGGCAAAGCCTGGCGTACGCTGCAATCCACGCCGATTGCGGTGGATCCGCAGGACCTGCGTGCGATCGTGCGTACCGTGCGCTTCGATACCGCCGCGCCGGTGACCACCCGCTACCTGCGCGTCACCGCACAGAATTACGGTGCGCTGCCCGCGGGCCACGAAGGGGCCGGAAAGCCTGCTTACCTGTTCACCGACGAGATTCGGGTGCAGTGAACGTTTCTGCCGAGCAGTCCGCGAGGCTGTCTACGAACAAGCATTGCTCGGAAGCCGCGACTGCAGATGGCGGATGGCGGCGCCGGTCGGCCTGGGCATGCCCGCGGAGCCGCCCATGCCTTCATCGAGCCAGATAGAAGTCCAAAGGGATGAGCTCGACCGCCCATTCGCCTTCCTCGCCCAGCGTGGCGGCCGGGTGCATGGAAGCGATGCGCAGGGCCTCTTCCTGGCTGTCCGCCTCGATGATGAACAGGCCGCCGACGACTTCCTTCGATTCGGTGTAGGGCCCATCGCTGACGTGCGTCTTGCCGTTGCGCGGGCGCAGCGTCCTCCAGTTCTCCAGGTCGCCAAGCGACGCGGACACCAGAACCTTGCCGGTAGCGCGCATCTTCTCGTCCAACGCCGGGCATTGGCTTACCAGTTTCTTGACGTCGTCCGGCGCCATCGCGGCGAATTTTTCGGGGGTGAAGTAGGCCAGGCCGAGGTATTTCATAAGCGTCCTTTGGTGGGGAATGCACTGACGACGAAGCAGGCCAGTGGGAATCGACAATCTTCCGGAAAGCTTGTGGTGGCCTCAGCCAGGCTGTCCCCTTGGGGATGAAAACCGATACCTACTTCGCCAAGCCGCAGTCGACCTTTCGTACGGTGCCATCAACCACGTAGAGAGTCATCTCGGCAAACCCGCCGCCTACCCAGCCCGGTTTGCTTCTTCCCATAAAGTAGATCCACTGCCCGTCGTTGGATGGACCACCTGTCGTTGATTTGCTTCGTACGAGGTCTGGCGTACCCCAAGCTGAGGCAATTCGGCTTGCCGAATACCCAACAAGCGCTTGATCGCTCCGAGGGCAGATGAAGCGCGAGGTTCCCTCGGGAGGAAGCGATCGAACGTATTTGACCTTCGCACAGACGTCCAAAAAAACATCACGATAGTCGTGTCCGTCGTATGCAGCGCAGTCTGCTGTATCGCTTGGTTTTGGGTGCGACGCTTCCGCTTCATCCAAGGCCCTGAAAAGCGAATCCAGCTTCTGTTGTCTGCATGCCCTGCCGCAAGCTTGCATCGCGGTTTCAGGGGCAGACGGCTGCGCGTAGGCCGTCGTGGAGTGAAAGGCTATGGCGGTTAGCCCCATGCATCCATACAGCCTTCGGAGCAAATTCCTTCTCATGTCAGCCTGCGCGCTCATGCTGGCCGAACGCGGGCCGTCGTCGTCCCGGGCGCTGCGTCTTCTGGCGATGGTGATGGAGGGTGCCGCAATCAAGGACGCCCGCCTGCGCTTATCGTCGCTTCGTTGATGGCGCACACCTTGGCCTCGTCGACCTTCACGATCTTTCGATCGTAGGTGAGCAAGCCATTGTGCTCGCCTTCGACATCGGTGATCTGGGTATACACGCTGCCCGACATGCCCTTGGGCACGCCCTTGTCCCGCAGCACGCCCGTGTTGGCGACGTAGCCGGCGGTCAGCGCCGCGCGGTCCTTGACGGAGCCGTAGGGGTTGATCGGCGTGTTGGGCCAGACGTGGCCCGGGATACCCAAGGTCAGCCCACCGTGTTCGCCGTCGATGGCGGCGCGCCTGGCGTCCGGGCTGGGCAGGCCCGGGCCCTGGTAGTCGTGCACGTCATAGACGTCGCCGGCGTGCGGGTCGCCCTTCATGTCGCAGCAATTGGCGCCGCTGCGGGCATCGACCAGCCGTGACGGATCCAGCCGCTTGATCTGCGCCGCCAGTTCGGCGGCGGCGGGAATGCTCCACTGTCCCCAGCCTTCGTTGAAGGGAATCCAGCCGATGATCGAAGTCTCGCCCTTGAGCTGCTCGACGATGGCCGAGACGTCGGCGCGGAAGTTGGCCTTGTCGGAGGCGCTCAGCTTGCCGTTGCTTCCGGTGGGCAGCGCCGGCATGTCCTGCCACACCATCAGGCCGAGGCGGTCGGCCCAGTAGTACCAGCGCGCGGGTTCCACCTTGATGTGCTTGCGGATGGTGTTGAAGCCGAGGTCCTTGGTTTTCTGTATGTCGAACTTGAGCGCCGCGTCGGTGGGTGCGGTGTAGATGCCGTCGGGCCAGTAGCCCTGGTCCAGCGTGGCGAGCAGGAAGACCGGCTTGCCGTTGAGCACGATGCGGTTGCGCCCGCCCACCTTCTCGACCGAGACGCTGCGCAGGCCGGCATAACTGGTCACCTCGTCATGCTGGTCGCCGCGGGTGAGCACGGCCTTGAAACGGTAGAGGAAGGGATCCTGCGGGCTCCACCGGTGCGGATCGGCGACGGCCAGGCGCATCGGTCGGCTCGCCGGACCGCTCGCCTCGCCTACCGGCTTGCCGTCGGCGTAGGCGGTGACCCGCACCGTCGCGCCATCGCCGTTGCCGTGCAGCGCGGCGGTGACCGTGAAGGCGTCCAGGCTGCGCTCCGGGGTAAAGGTCAGTTGCGCCAGGCTCGTGGCCGGCACCGGCTCCAGCCAAACCGACTGCCAGATCCCGGAGGCCGCGGTATAGAAGATGCCCTCGGGTTTGAGGCGCTGCTTGCCGACCATCACATTGGCGCCATCCACCGGGGCATGCACGACGACGACGATCTCCTGCTCGCCGTGTGGACGGAGCGCACGCGTGATGTCGGCGCCGAAGGCGGTATAGCCGCCGGCGTGGCTCACCACCTCCGTGCCGTTGACGTAGACCGTCGCCTGGTAGCTCACCGCGCCGAAGTTCAGTCGCACGTGCTGGCCATGCGCGGTGAACGCGGCCGGGACATCCACCAGCCGGCGGTAGACCATGAAGTCCGAATGCCGCTGCACGCCGGACAACCCCGACTCGACCGGATAGGGCACCAGCACCCGGCCCTCCAGCGTGCGCCCGAACGGCGGCGCGCCCTGCCCGTCCGTCGCCGCGTACTGCCACAGGCCGTTGAGGTTCATCCAGCGCGGATGCTCCAGCGACGGACGGGCCAATTGCGGGCGCGGATACTCCGGCCATGCATTGGCCGGCGATACCTCGGCCGTCCACGGGGTCGCCAACGGCGCCTGCTTGCCGTTCCAGACAGTCGCCTGGTCGGGCGCCGCCATCGCCGTCGATACAAGGCCCAGGACCAGGGCACTGCCCATCCAGGCTGCCCGGCAAAGTGTTCTCGTCTTGGTCATTGGCTGGTCCTCGTGTGACGGCACGCGTGCAAACCCATCGGCTGCGCAAGTTTGCAGTTGATCGGTCATGCCCGCCACCCGTGGAGCTGGCTGCCGGTCAACCCCAACCACGTCACGGTCAACGTACGGACTGAGCGGCGGCGCCGACCCGGTCACCGTGCTGGTCACCTTCAGCGGCAAGCCGCAGAAGGTGAAGCATCGCGCGGCGGGCGGCACGAACGCTGGCCGCGATCCCGCACTCGCCGACGCTGGATGGCGCGACCTTGCCTGCCTACGCCACCTGGATCGTGACGCCGACCAAATAGCGGCGAGCATCTGGCTGATGCTTCGATGCGCACGAGCACCGGCCAGCACCGGAACCGGGCGGATCGAGCGTGGCCGCGCACTGGCGGCACTTTGGTTCGATCCCTATCCTGCATCCGCCGCTTTCCCAACCGCGAGGAACGGGCCATGACACCGCTCGACAAGCCACTGAAGCGCGAATTGACCATTGGGGAGGTCGCCTACACGCTGGTGCTCGACCCGGACGGCCTGAAGCTGACGGAAAAAGGCCGCAGGCGCGGCGTCGAGCTTCGATGGAAGGATCTGGTCAGCGGAGACGCCGCCCTGGCCACGGCATTGCAGGCTTCACTCCGGGCGAACTAGCCGTTGCCCGCCGGCAACGCGCAAGCCAAGGGCTGGATTCCCGCATGGCAACGAGCCGTGGGCGCGGTTAACCCACTCCTTTCTCGTGCCGGACGTTGGCCTCGCGGATGGCGTTCGCCATGTCGAGGCTGGCGTCGTCTCCCAGGCTCTGTAAAGCGGCCAGCACGCCCTCGCGGTCGGCCTCGCTGCGGTTCTGGCTCAGTTTCCACTTGCCTTCCAGGCGTTCGATTGGCAGGCGCAGGCCGATGATGGCCTTGAGGTTCTGGTCGATGTAGTCGGCCGGGGCTTCGTCCAGGCGCCAGGGTTCAGGCATGGCCCGCTCGTGACGGCCGCTCAGCTCACGCAGGTGCTGGCGCAGCGCGGCGGGGTCGTCGAAGGTTTCCAGGATGCCGTGGGCGTGGACGGCTATGTAGTTCCAGGTGGGGACTTCCCTGCCGTGCGTCTTCCTGCCGGGATACCAGCCGGCGGAAATGTAGGCGTGCGGGCCCAGGAAGATCGCCAGCGATGCCGTACCGCTGCAGGCGGCATGGGCGTTGGCGCGGGCGATGTGGCCATAGAGCGTGCCGTACGGGCCCTCTTGCGGCGCCAGCAGCAAGGGGACGTGGCTGACCTGCAGGCCGCTGGCGGCGCTGCTGACCAGGCTGGCGAAGGCGATCGCATCGATGGCCGCGTGCAGGACCGGGAGACGGGTTTCCTGGAACGCTGCGGGGGTGTACATGGCGCGCTTCCGGCAGGGGACGGTGGGATGGAACCTCGTCAGCGTCCGCGCAGGTCAGCGGCCGAAGACGATTTCCTTGCCCTCGTGGTCGCGGTCCCAGCCTCGCAGTTCGTCGCGGATGTGGGCGATGCGCTGGCGGCCGAGCGCGTTGCGCTCCTCGTCCAGCACCTGGCCATCGAGCAGCTCGGCCAGGCGCTGGGCGGTGGGCAGCATGGCGTCCCAGGCATCCAGCGCGGGCAGCGGGCCCGGCAGGGTCATGAAGAAGCTCAGCCCCGGCGTGCGCAGGGCATCGAGGCGCGTGAGGTCGAAGTTGCCGGGCTTGAGCATGTTGGCCACGCTGAAGATCGGGCCGTGTTCGCGCTTGCCGTCGAGCAGGCGGTGGTAGATGCCCATATCGCCGTACTCGAGCCCGGCCTTTTCGGCGGCGACGATCAGGTCGGCACCGTTGAACTGCCCACCGTCGCGGGCCATCACGAACAGGGTGACGATGCGTTCGACCGGCATCTGCGCCGGGCGTCGGCCGAGGTCGGAGCGCGGTGGCGCCTTCGGCGCCGCAGCCGCGGGTGGCGCGGCGGGTGCCGGCGCGACGGGTGCGGGCGCAGGGACCGCGTCGGCCGGGGCGCGCAACGCGTCGATGATCGCGGCGGTCTGCCCCATCGGCTTGGACCGCGGCGCCGGCGCCGTGCGATCGCCGGCAAGGGTGGCGCCGAGCTTCTCCAGCTCCTCGCGCAGGCCGATTTCGAGTTCGCCCTGCTGCGGCAGCGGATCCTCGCCATGCATGCGCGGCGAAGGATGGTCGTCCAGCAGCAGCTCGTCCGCGTCGTCCCCGCCCAGCGTGGGCTCGCGGCGTTCGCCAGTGCCCTGGCCGGCCGGCATGCGTCGCTTGCCCTGCTCCTTCTTCGGCTGGCCGAACAGCCAGATCAGGGCGAGCACGATGGCCCCGACGATCGCCAGCGGCACGCCGACGGCAGGGTTCCAGGCAAAGGCGAGCACGTTCATCGATGGATCCTCACGCAGCTCCGGCCAGTTTAGCCGCTTCGGCCAGGTCCACCTGCACCAGGCGCGACACGCCGGGCTCGCGCATGGTCACGCCGCAGAGCTGGCTGGCCGCTTCCATGGTCGCCTTGTTGTGGCTGACGAAGATGAACTGCACTTTCTCGCTCATCTCCCTGACCATGTTGGAGAAGCGGCCGACGTTGGCCTCGTCCAGCGGCGCGTCCACCTCGTCGAGCAGGCAGAACGGCGCCGGATTCAGATTGAAGATGGCGAACACCAGCGACACCGCGGTGAGCGCCTTCTCGCCGCCGGAGAGCAGCGAGATGTTGGACGGCCGCTTGCCCGGCGGGCGCGCCATGATCGACACGCCGGTGTTGAGCAGGTCGTCGCCGGTCAGCTCCAGGTAGGCGTGGCCGCCACCGAACAGGCGCGGGAACAGCTCCTGCACGCCGGCGTTGACCTTGTCGAAGGTCTCCTTGAAGCGCTGGCGCGTCTCGCGGTCGATCTTCTTGATCGCGCCCTCCAGTGTTTCCATCGCGCTGTTGAGGTCCGCGAGCTGGTTGTCCAGGTAGGTCTTGCGCTCGCTCTGTTCGGCGTGTTCCTGGATCGCGGCCAGGTTGACCGGCTCCAGCCGCACGATCTTCTGCGCCAGGTCGGAGAGCTGCGTGCGCCACTGGCTGGCGTCGGCTTCCGCGGGCAGTTCGGCGAGCAGCGGCTCGAGCTCCAGGCCGGAGGCGGCGATCGCTTCGGCGAGCTGGTCGGCGCGCATCTGCAGGGCCTGCGCGGCGAGACGCTTCTCCGAGACGCTATCGCGCAGCTTGGCCAGGCCCTGTTCGGCAAGGTGGCGCTGCTGCTCGAGCTTGCGGAATTCGATGTCGCAGTCTTCCAGCGCGCGGCGCGCCTCGACCAGTTGCCGGTCCACCAGCAGGCGCTGGTCGAGATAGGTCTGGCGTTCGGCTTCCAGTTCGGCGATCGGATCGGAGCCGGCGGCGAGCTGCTCGGCGATCTCGCTGCGGCGGGCGTCGACCTGGCGCAGCTGCGTATCCAGACGCGCCAGCGCCTGTTCCAGTGAGGCCAGCGAGGAGCGCTTGGACTCCATCGACAGCGCCAGCGCGTGCGCCTGGTCGGCGGCCTCGCGGGCGTTCATGCGGGCTTCCTCGCGCGCCTCGAGCAGCGCGCGGCGCTCGTTTTCCAGCTCGCGGCGCTGGTCTTCCAGGTCGCCCATGTGGTTGACCGACTCGTCCAGGCGCGCGCGCGCCTCGCGGGTCTGCGTCTGCAGCTCGTCCAGCTGCTCGACCAGCGTGGACAGCTCGCCGGCCACCTTCTCGGCACGGGCGCGGGCGGTTTCCACCTTGCCGCGATGGCTCTGCAACTGGCCGGCCAGTTCCGACTGGCGGCGATGGGCGTTGTAGAGCTCGCGCTGGGCATCGTCGCGGGCGCGCTCGGTCTCGAACTTGGCGGTGCGCAGTTCGTCCAGGCGGACGGTGGATTCCTCCAGTTGCGCTTCCAGCGTCTCGATCTGCCCGGCCAGCAGGCGGATCTCGCGCTCGCGCGCCAGCACGCCGACCTGGTTGCCCTGGGCGCGGCGGATGCGCGCCCATTGCGGCGCCAGCCATTCGCCGTCGCGGGTGATGATGGACTGGCCGTCGGCCAGCGAGCCGACGCGGTTGCGCGCCTCCTCCAGCGTTTCGGCGGTGCGCACCTGCGTGAGCAGGCGCTGCGCCGCGACCGGGCCGCGCACCTTGGCGGCCAGCGTACCCTCGGCGCCCTGCCCGCCTTCGGCCACGGCCAGAAGCGCGAGGTCGGCGTCGCCAAGCGCGCCGAAGTCGCCGGCGAGGGCGAGCGGGTCGTCGACCAGCACGCCGTCGAGCAGGCCGGCCAGCACGGTTTCCACCGCCGACTCCCAGCCGGCGTCGACCTGCAGCGATTCGCCGAGGCGGCGAGCCTTGTCCAGGCCCAGGCCGGCCAGCCAGCCGCTGGCGGCGCTTTCTTCCTGGCCCAGCGCGGCATGCTGCAAGGCTTCCAGCGAAGACAGGCGGCCGCGCGCGCTCTGCAACTGCTGGCGCGCCTCGTTGAGCGAGGACTGCAGCTGCCGCTCTTCGTCCAGCACCTTCTCGTGGGCGAGCTTGTGCTGGTCGAGCAGGCCGCCGAGCGACTCGACGCGCTCGCGCTGGGTGTCGTGCTCGACGTGCAACTGTTCGGCGGCGGCGTCGAGCGCGGCCACGTCGGTGGCCTTCTGCTCGGCTTCCAGCGCCTCGCGGCGGCGGGACAGGTCGATCGCCTGGCGGTCCAGGTAATTGAGTTTGGTGCGTTCGACTTCCGCGGCGCGGCTGGACTCGCCGGCGGTGCGCGTATAGGCGTCCCAGCGCTGCTGCCAGTCGGCCAGTTTGGATTCGGTGCTGCGCGCGGCTTCGGCGGTGTCGTCCTGCATCTGCTGCAGGGCTTCGAGTTTGGGCTCGCCCTCGGCCAGCGCCAGGCGCAGCGTTTCGACCTGCTCGCGGTCGTTGGCGATGTGCGCGGACAGCTCGCCGTACTCGCGCTCGGCCTCGCCCTGGGCGCGCTGCAGGCGCTCGGCGGTTTCCTTGTTGAAGCGCACCTGCTGCTCGACGCGCGCGATCTCGGCGCCGACCTTGTAGACCTCGGCCTGCACTTCGTTGAGGTGCTCGGCGGCGCCGGTGTGGCGCTCGCGCACGGATTCGAGCTGCGCCTCGATCTGACGCTGGCCGGCAAGCTGCTTCTCGATCTCGATCTCGGCGGCGGACAGGCCCTCGCCCTCGCCCTCGTGCTGGCCCTTCAACGCGCGGTATTCCAGCGCGCGCAGTTCGGCCTCCTTGCGGGTCTGTTCTTCCTTCAGCGCCTTCCAGCGTTCGGCGGCGCGGGCCTGGCGGTTCAAGTGCTCGAGCTGCTTGTCCACCTCGTCGCGCACGTCCTTGACGCGGTCGAGGTTCTCGCGCGTGGACTTGATGCGGCTCTCGGTCTCCTTGCGGCGCTCCTTGTACTTGGAGATGCCGGCGGCCTCCTCCAGGTGCGTGCGCAGTTCTTCCGGGTGCGCCTCGATGATCTGGCTGATCATGCCCTGCTCGATGATCGAGTAGCTGCGCGGACCCAGGCCGGTGCCGAGGAAGATGTCGGTGATGTCGCGGCGGCGGCAGCGCGCGCCGTTCAGGAAGTAGGACGACTGCCCGTCGCGCGTCACCTGGCGCTTGACCGAGATCTCCGCGTACTGCGCGTACTCGCCCTGCACCGTGCCGTCGGCGTTGTCGAAGATCAGCTCGACGGTGGCCTGCCCCACCGGCTTGCGCGCGTTGGAGCCGGAGAAGATCACGTCGGTGAGCGAGTCGCCGCGCAGGCGGCTGGCCGCGCTCTCGCCCATCACCCAGCGGATCGCATCGATGATGTTGGACTTGCCGCAGCCGTTGGGCCCGACCACGCCGGTCATGTTGGTCGGCAGGTGCAGCGTGGTGGGATCGACGAAGGACTTGAATCCGGCGAGTTTGATCGTGGTCAGGCGCATGCGGGCTCAACAGAATCGGGCCCGCGATGGATCGGGCGACGGGTCACTGTGCCAAACGCCGGGCGTGGTCGCAATGCGAATCCGACGTGGCAACAAGCTGGAGGAAAGTATCGCAAGTATATGAAATTGCTTGCTACGGTGCCTTGGCGTCTATGGAAAGCGCGTGGATGCCGCGGTCCATCAGGCCTTCCAGCGCGGCGTACACCATGCGATGGCGCCGGATCGGCAGCACGCCGGCGAAGGTCGGGCTGACGATGCGCACGTGGAAGTGGCCCTTGCCCTCGTTGGCGTGGCCGGCGTGCTTGTGGCCTTCATCGAGCACCTCCAGCTCGACCGGCGCCAGCGCGTCGGCCAGGCGCCGGCGGATCTGCTCGGCCATCGCCTCGCTCACGGCAGGGTCTTGCGGAACGGCTTGATGCTCACGTCCGCATAGACGCCGGCCGCCACGTAGGGATCGGCCCCAGCCCAGGCCTGCGCCTCGGCCTGGCTGGGGAATTCGGCGATGATCAGGCTGCCGGTGAAGCCGGCCGGGCCCGGGTTCTCTGCTTCGATCGCCGGGAACGGCCCGGCCAGCAGCAGGCGGCCGGCATCCTGCAAGGCGGTCAACCGTTCCAGGTGCGCGCCGCGTGCGGCCAGCCGGCGCTCCAGCGTGTCGGGATGATCCTTGGCGATGATGCAGAACCACATGGCGTGAAAACCTTCGACGGAAACCGCCATGGTAGCGGACGGGCGCGCGGCTTGCGGCGCTGGCGTGTCATCCCGATGGCCCTGGCTGCGTTAGCGCTGCCTGCCCCCAGCCATCGAGGTCCAGCCATGCGCCTGATCACCCGTGTCGCCCGCTCTTGCCGCGGCATCGCGTGGATCGCCGCCATCGTGGCGCTGGGCGCCGGTCCGCTGCAGGCCGCGGATGCGCCTCTGCCGCCCGACGCCATCGCCTGGCTGCAGCGGGACGGCTTCGGCGTGGACAGCACGGCGTTGGCCCAGTACCGACGGCTGGGTCGCGAGGGCCTGCTCGACGCCCAGTTGGACGACCGGCTGGGCGATACCTTGCCGGCGCCGATCCGGGCGCAGGTCGATGCCATGGACATCGCCCGCCTCACGCCCGCCGCGCTGGCCGCCACCCTCGGGGACGCCCGCCGCCGGTTGCGCACGCTGCCGGACCCGGACAAGCGTGAAGCCCGCAAGACACTGCGCCAGCAGGGCAACGCGCTGGCCGAACAGGCGCGCGAGGACGTGCTGCTGCACGCGGTGTACGGTCCCAACCAGCTCAAGGAACAGATGGTGTGGTTCTGGCTCAACCATTTCAGCGTGTTCGCCCGCAAGGGCGAGGTGAACTGGCTGGTGGCCGACTACGCCGAGCACAGCATCCGCCCGCATGCCCTGGGCAAGTTCCGCGACCTGGTGATGGCCACGCTGCAGAGTCCGGCCATGCTGGTCTACCTGGACAATGCGCAGAACGCCAGCGACAAGCTCAACGAGAACTACGCACGCGAGCTGATGGAACTGCACACGCTGGGCGTGGACGCGGGCTATACCCAGCAGGACGTGCAACAGCTGGCGCGCATCCTCACCGGCGTGGGCCTGGCACCGATGCAGGTGGACGGACCGCGCGGCCGCGGCCGCCGCGGCCCCCTGCCGCTGGGGGACGGGTTGGCCGCCTTCGTTCCCCGCCGGCACGACGACGGCGACAAGCAGCTGCTCGGCCAGCACCTGCGCGGCGGCGGCTTCGACGAGGTGCGCCGGGCGGTCGACCTGATCGTGAGCCAGCCGGCCTGCGCGCGGTTCGTCTCGCGTCAACTGGCGGAATATTTCGTGGCCGATACGCCGCCGCCCGCGCTGGTCGAGCGCATGGCGCAGACCTTCCAGCACAGCGACGGCGATATCGCCCAGGTGCTGCGCACCATGTTCAGCTCGCCGGAACTGATCGCCGCGCGCGGCGGCAAGTTCAAGGACCCCACGCAGTTCGTGGTCTCGGCGGTGCGCTTCGTGGCCGACGGCCGCCCGGTGGACGATGCCAGCCCCATCGCCCGCTGGCTTGCCCAGTTGGGCGAGCCGCTGTTCGGACGTCCCACTCCCGACGGCTGGCCGCTGGACGGCGCGAGCTGGTCCAGCGCCGGGCAGATGACCGAACGCTTTGCCGTCGCGCGCGCGATCGGCAACGGCCGCGGCTTGTGGAAGGACGCGCAAGCGGTTCCGGCGCTGGACGGACCGCTCTACCAGGCGGTGCTGGCGCCGCGGTTGTCCGCGCGCACCCGTGCCGCGCTGGCCCAGGCCGGCTCGCGACAGGAATGGAACGCCTTCCTGCTCGCCTCGCCCGAGTTCAACTACCGCTGATGCGAGGACATCCCATGGACCGCCGCCAGTTCCTGCGCTCCGCCGCGACCACCCTCCTCTGCGCGCCCGCGCTCGGCTTCTCCGGGCGCCTGTTTGCGGCGCCCGCGGACACGCCGCGCTTCCTGCTGGTGTTCCTGCGCGGCGGCTACGACTGCAATCACCTGCTGGTGCCCTACGGCAGCGACTTCTATTACGAATCGCGCCCGAACCTGGCGATCGCGCGCCCCGACGGCGCCCGCCCGGATGCCGCCGTGGCGCTGGATGCGCAATGGGCGCTGGGCCCCGCGGCGCGCGATGCGCTGTTGCCCTACTGGCAGCGCAAGCAGCTCGCCTTCGTGCCGTTCGCCGGCACCGCCGACCTCTCGCGCAGCCATTTCGAAACGCAGGACGACATCGAGTCGGGCCAGGCCGGAGGCATGCACGGGCACGACCGTTCCGGCTTCCTCGCGCGGCTGTCCGGCCTGCTCACGGGCGTGCCGCCGATCGCTTTCACCCGCAGCCTGCCCCTGAGCCTCCAGGGCGGCGGCCCGGTGCCCAACATCGCGCTCGGCGGAGGCGGCCATGCGCGATTCGATGCGCGCCAGGCGTCCATCCTGGCCGGCATGTACGAGGACACCGCGCTCGCGCCGGCCGCCCACGAGGGCCTCGCCCTGCAGCAGGAAGTCGCGCAGGACCGGCAGGAGGAAATGCTGGCCGCCAGCCGCGGCGCGCCCGGTGCTGCGAGCTTCGTGACGCAGGCCCGGCGCATGGCCGCACTCATGCTCGGCAAGTACCGGCTCGGCTTCGTCGACGTGGGCGGCTGGGATACCCACGTCAACCAGGGCGCCGCCACGGGCCGGCTGGCGACCAGCCTGACCAATCTCAGCGCCGGCCTCGCCGCCTTCGGCGAAGCGCTGGGCGCGGAGTGGAACAACACCGTCGTGGTAGTCATCTCCGAGTTCGGGCGAACCTTCCGCGAGAACGGCGACAAGGGCACGGACCACGGCCACGGCACGGCCTACTGGCTGATGGGCGGCCGCGTCGCCGGCGGCCGCGTCGCCGGCGAGCAGGTGGCGGTGACGGCGGGGAACCTGCTGCAGAACCGCGACTATCCCGTGCTCAACAACTACCGCGACGTGCTGGGCGGCGTGTTCCGTCGTCTTTGGGGCCTGTCCGCCGGGCAGGTAGAACACGTGTTTCCCGGCGCACGGCCGAACGACCTCGGGCTGGTCTGAGACCCGGCCATGCCGCCCTGCCGGCGGTCATGCCATCGGCCCCGCGAGATCGGCCGGCATCGTGCGCGCAGGGCCACCTCGGCCGGTGACGGTGGCCTGCCGGTGGAGCGGCCTAGGCTTCCGGACGCATGTAGGGGAACAGCAGCACGTCGCGGATCGAGGCCGAGCCGGTCAGCAGCATGACCAGGCGGTCGATGCCTATCCCCAGGCCGCCGGTCGGCGGCAGGCCCACTTCCAGCGCGCGGATGTAGTCGGCGTCGAAGTGCATGGCCTCGTCGTCGCCCGATTCCTTGGCCTCGACCTGCGCCTTGAAGCGGGCGGCCTGGTCTTCCGGGTCGTTGAGCTCGGAGAAGCCGTTGGCGATCTCCTTGCCGTTGATGAAGAGCTCGAAGCGGTCGGTGATGCCCGGGTCGGTGTCGCTCTCGCGCGCCAGCGGCGAAACCTCGACGGGGTGGTCGGTGATGAAGGTCGGCTGCACCAGCGTGTGCTCGACGGTCTTCTCGAAGATCTCCAGCAGCAGCTTGCCCCAGCCGTAGCCCGGCTTGACCTGGATGCGCAGCCGCGCCGCATGCACGGCCAGCGCCTCGCGGTCGCGCAGCTCTTCGCGCCGGATCTGCGGGTTGTGCTCCAGCACCGCGTCTTCCATGCGCCAGCGGCGGAAGGCGGGACCGACGTCGATCTGCGCGCCTTCCCAGGTGAGCTCGGTGGTGCCCAGCACGTTCTTCGCCGTCTCGCGGATCACCGCCTCGGTGAGGTCCATGATCTCGTGGTAGGTGGCGTAGGCCTGGTAGAGCTCCAGCATGGTGAACTCGGGATTGTGCCGGGTCGACACGCCCTCGTTGCGGAAGTTGCGGTTGATCTCGTAGACGCGGTCGAAGCCGCCCACGACCAGGCGCTTCAGGTACAGCTCCGGCGCCACGCGCAGGTACAGGTCCATGTCCAGCGCGTTGTGGTGGGTGACGAAGGGCTTGGCCGTGGCGCCGCCGGGAATGACGTGCATCATCGGCGTCTCCACTTCCATGAAGCGGCGCGGTTCGGCTTCCAGCCACTTGCGCATGAAGCCGATGATCTTCGAGCGCAGCGCGAAGGTGCGGCGCGCCTCCTCGGTCACGATCAGGTCGACGTAGCGCTGGCGGTAGCGCTGCTCCACGTCGGCCAGGCCGTGGAACTTGTCCGGCAACGGGCGCAGGCTCTTGGTCAGCAGGCGCAGGCTTTCCACCTTGACCGACAGCTCGCCGGTCTTGGTGCGCATCAGCTGGCCCTCGGCGCCCACGATGTCGCCCACGTCCCAGCCCTTGAACGCCTCGTAGGTTTCCCCGCCCACCGTGCCCTGGTGGACGAACAGCTGGATACGGCCGGTGAAGTCCTGCATCTGCACGAAGCTCACCTTGCCCTGCACGCGCTTGAGCACGATGCGCCCGGCCACCTTCACGCGCCGCGCGGCCGCGTCAATGGCTCCGGCATCCTGGTCGGCGAACTCGTCGCGCAGATCGCCCGCAAAGGCGTCGACCTTGAAATCGTTGGGGAAGGCGATGCCCTGCCCGCGCAGGCCCTTGAGTTTCTCGCGGCGCTCGGCGATCAGCTTGTTCTCGTCGACGGGCAGGCTATCGGTGGCTTCGCTCATGGAGGGTTCCGTGGCTGCCGGCCGGTGCCGGGCAGCGAATGTCTCGTGGCTGGTCATGGAATTTGGGAAAACGCGTTTGTGCAGGCGCCGTCGCTCTAGTCGAATACCTGCTTGACACCATGTTTGGTGGCGTCCCAGCCCTCGCGTGCGCCATGGCCGACCGCGATGCCGGCCTTCTTCGCGCCATGGCCGATGCCGACGCCGGCCTCCTTCGCGCCGTGCCCCACCTTCTTGGCAACGCGCCTGGTCGCATGGCCGATGTCGCGCGCGCCATCGGCCACGCCGTGGCCGACGGCCTTGGCGTCCTGCTTGATGGACTGACCGACGCTGCCTTGCGCCTGCGCGGCCGCGCCGACCGCGACCAGCCCGGCGCAGGCAAACAGGAGCGTGCCGATGGTCTTGCCGTTCATGCAGGTCACCTCGTCAGTGATCGGATCGCCGATGATCGGAATCAGGCGTCGATGCGCTTGGCGCCGGCGTCCAGGCCGGACTTCAGGCTCGCCTCGATGAACTCGTCCAGGTCGCCGTCGAGCACCTTCTGCGTATCCGAACGTTCGACGCCCGTGCGCAGGTCCTTGATGCGGCTCTGGTCGAGCACGTAGTTGCGGATCTGGCTGCCCCAGCCGATGTCGGACTTGGTCGCTTCCAGCGCGTCCTTCTCGGCATTGCGTTTCTGCAGTTCCAGCTCGTACAGCTTGGCCGCCAGCATCTTCATGGCGCGGTCGCGGTTGGCGTGCTGGCTGCGCTCGGTCTGGCAGGCCACCACCACGCCGCTGGGCACGTGGGTGATGCGCACCGCCGACTCGGTCTTGTTGACGTGCTGGCCGCCGGCGCCGGAGGAGCGGTAGACGTCGGTCTTCAGGTCGGCCGGGTTGATCTCGATGTCGATGTCGTCGTCGACCTCGGGCGAGACGAACACGGAGGTGAAGCTGGTGTGGCGGCGGTTGTCCGAGTCGAACGGGCTCTTGCGCACCAGGCGATGCACGCCGATCTCGGTCTTCAGCCAGCCGTAGGCGTAGTCGCCCTCGACGCGGAAGGTGGCCGACTTGATGCCCGCAACTTCGCCGCCGGAGACTTCCATCATCTCGACCTTCCAGCCGCGCGACTCGGCCCAGCGCAGGTACATGCGCAGCAGCATCTCGGCCCAGTCCTGCGCCTCGGTGCCGCCGGCGCCGGCCTGGATGTCGACGAAGGCGTTGGCCGAATCCATCTTGCCGGAGAACATGCGCTGGAACTCGAGCTTGCCGACGCGGGCCTCGAGTTTCTCCACGTCGTCGGCGACCGAGCGGACGGTGTCCTCGTCGCCGTCGGCCGCGGCCATCTCCAGCAGTTCCTTGGCGTCGGACAGGCCGGCGGTGAGCTCGTCGATGCCGGTGACCACGGTGTCCAGGCGGGCGCGTTCGCGGCCCAGTTCCTGCGCGCGCGGCGGGTCGTCCCAGACGGTGGGGCTTTCCAGCTCGCGGCTTACTTCTTCGAGGCGCTCACGCTTGGTGGCGTAGTCAAAGATACCCCCTAAGCGACTCGACGCGGTCCGTGAGGTCCGCGATCTGCGCAAGGATCGGATTGGTCTCGATCATGAAACGTATGGCCGTGGTAGTGGCGCCCGTACGGGCGCTGACGGGAACGGCGAAGGATAGCAAAGCGCCGCCATGGCCGGATACGGTGCGGCCTCGGCGTAGCGGGGAAACGGCAGGAACCCGTCGTCAGTAGAACAGCCGGGCGCTCAGTTGCACCTGGGTGCCGCGGCTGCGGGGCGGCAGGCCGTAGTCGGCGCGGGCGGTGCGCGTGCTGTCGATGCGCAGCGCCTCGAGGGTCAGCCGCAACCAGTCGTGCGGGCGCCAATTGAGTGCGGCGGTGACCGCGTTGCCGTGCTCACCCGCATGCGCGCCCGGCACGGCGGATGGATCGCGCGTACTGAAATGGTCCAGCCGCAAGGCCGGGCGCCAGGCGCCACGGTTCCAGCCGGCCAGTACGAAGGCGGCACGGTAGCGGGTGGCAAAGGAGCGGTTCGCGACCGGTTCGATGACCGTGTCGCCGTCCATCGCCTGAGCAATCCATTGGATCGGGCCGGTTTCCGCGGTGGCGCCCAGGCTCCAGAAGCGGGTCCGCCAGGCGTACAGGCGATCCCCGCCGGCATAGGGCGCCCATGCAGCGGGATCGGCATGGTTGTCGTAGTGCATCAGGCTGACCCGGCCCCAGCCGCGCGCACGCCAGCTGGCCTGGACGTAGTTGCCCCAGTGCTGGCCGATGCGGCGGAACGGGTCGTAGCGCACCGGCGGTTCGTCGCCTTCGTCGCGCACGTAGGCATCCGGCTCGCGCAAGCGGCTGCCCAGTCCGTAGGTTAGGTCGCTCAGCGACCAGCCGCGGATCGCCAGCAGGTTGCCCGCCGGATCGTTGCGCTGGAACAGCGCACCGCGCAGCTCCCAGGTGGCGACGGCGCCGCGCCGTTCGATGCGCACCTCGGCGCCCACGGCGCGCAGCTCCTCGCCGACCCAGCTGTTGATCGCCGACGGCGTGAGCGTCCACGGGCTGGTCCAGCCGATGGCATCGTTCTCCAGCGAGACCGGCGGAAAGAATGCGCCCGCCTGCACCGATCCACGCCAGCGCGTGGTCGACATCGGGCGCCAGCGCAGCCAGGCCTCCAGCACATCGACGTCGGCGCGATCGCGGTCCTGCAACTGCACGCCTGCGAACGCGAGCAACGAGGGCGTCAACTGCGCCGTACCCGCCAGGGCCGCGCCGCCGAAGCGCAGTCGGTCACTGGCGCCACCGTAGCGGCTTTTGCCCAGACCGCCGTCCACCCAGCTTTGCTCGGCCGGCGCCACGACCAGGCGGGTGTCGATGTAACCGTGCAGGCTCACATCCTGCGCCCGTGCCGCGAGCGGCAGCATACCAAGACAAACCCATGCCAGCGGGCGCAGGCCCGGGCGACGGCTCACGCGACGCCGGCCCGCGCGAACCCGGCCAGTTCCCCGGCCGGCAGCGGGCGGGCGATGAAATAGCCCTGGGCATGGTCGCAGCCGATCGCGGCCAGTTGCTCCAGCGCGCGGACGTCCTCCACGCCTTCGGCGGTGACCTGATAGCCCAGCCGGTGGCCCAGCTCGACGATGGAGCGCACGATGGTCTGATCGCCCGCGTCGCGGGCCAGGTGCCGGATGAAGGTCTGGTCGATCTTCAGTTCGCTCACCGGCAGGTGGCGCAGGTAGGCGAAGGCGGATTGGCCCACGCCGAAGTCATCCACCGCGATGCCCACACCCATGTCGGCCAGGCCGCGCAGTACACGCATGGCTTTTTCCGGCTCGCCGATCACCGCGCGCTCGGTGATCTCCACGGTGAGCAGCTCGGCCGGCAGTCCATGGATGGAGAGCAGCCGCCCGATGCGCAGCGGCAGTTCCACTTCGGCCAGGTCCCGCGCCGAAAGGTTGATCGCCACCTTCAACGCCAGGCCGCAGGCATGCCAGCGGCTGGCCTGCGCGATGCCGGCAGCGAGCGCCCACCGGGTGAGCCGCTGGATGTTGCCGGTGTCCTCGGCCATGCCGATGAAGTCCTGCGGCGGCACGGCGCCGCGGCGCGGATGGTGCCAGCGCACCAGCGCCTCGACGCCGTCGATGCGGCGCGTGGCCAGCTCCAGCTTTGGCTGGTAGTGCAGCACCAGCTGGCCGTGGTCCAGCGCTTCGCGCAGCTCCCCCATCAGCGACAAGCGTTCGGCACGGTGCGGGTCGGTCGCCGCGTCGTAGAAGGCCAGCGGCCGGCTGGTACCGCTGGCGGCGAACTGGGCCACCTCGGCGTGGCGCAGCAGCACCGAGGCCTGCAGGCCGTCGTCCGGATACATCGCGATGCCTATCGCAGGCAAGGTGTCGATGCTGACGTCCGCCTCGACGTACGGGGTGCCGAGCGCATCGAGGAGGCGCAGCGCCGACGCCATCGCTTCGTTGCGGTCCGCGTCCGGCAGCCAGGCGACGAACTGGGTGTCGGTGGCACGCGCCAGGCAGGCCCGCGCGGCGACGCGGCCCAGCCGCCCGCTGACCTCGCGCATCAGCCGGTCGTAGAGCCCGTGCCCCATCGTCTTGATGATGTCGGGCACGCGCGTGAGGCCCACCATCAGCAGCGCGCCACGGCCGAAGCCGGCCTCGCGGACACGGTCGATCGTGTTTTCGATGGCCACGCGATTGGGCAGGCCGGTCACGTGGTCGTGCAAGGCCTGCTCGCGGATGCGCTCCTCGCGCTGGCGCACCGCCTCGGCCATGGTGCCGAAGGCCGCTGCGAGCTGGCCCAGCTCGTCGCGCCGGTCGAGGCTGGGCAGCGTGTGATAGTCGCCCGCCTCGATCCGCCGCGCCGCGTCGGCGAGCGACTCCACCGGACGGGACACGCTGCGCGCGGCCAGCCAGGCGCCGATCAGGCCCAGCGCCAGGCCCAGCGCGAGCAGCAGCGCCCAGGCGATCGCCACCGACCGGAACGGCCGCAGCGCGTCCTCCAGCGAATAGCCGAGCACGGCCACTACGGGCTCGGCGCTGTGAGGCTGGCTCAACGGCTGCGCCAGCACGAGGTATTCGTGGCCGCTCACGAGGCGTACGGAGGGCCGTGCCGGCAGCTCCTGCCCGCCCAGGCTGGCGACCAGCCCTGCATGGGTGAGGCTCTGGGCGACGGTGCGCCACGGCGAGCCGGCCGGCCGTACCGCCAGCTCGATGTCACCGGGCAACGCCGACAGCTTGCGCAGGTGATCGAGCAGCGCGCTGTCCAGCGGCACGTACACCACCACCAGGCCAACGGGCTGTGGCGCGTAGATCGGCACGACCACCACCCAGTACGCCTTCGCCTGCAGCGTGACCACGGCTGCGGTGCGCCGGTCGAACGCATGTTCGGCCAGATCGGGAAAGGCGAAACGCTGTCCGCCGATGCGCGTGTCGGCGGTGTCGACCTCGACCAACCCGTCCAGGCCGACCAGTTGCATGCGCGATGCGCCGACCCGCCGGCCGTGGTTGCGCAGCACGGAAAACACCGTGCCATGGTCGCGCTCGGCGATCGCCGAACGCAGTGCGTAGTCGAGCGAAAGCACTTCGACATTGCCCGCCACGCGCGCCGACAGGTCGTCCATCTGCGCCACGAAGGCCTGCGCATTGAACGCCAGCCGGCGCTCGCCCTCGCTGACCATGGCGCGGCGCGTGACGCCGTAGACCAGCGCGGCGGTGAGCAACTGCACCGTCACGAGCGTGGCGACGAAGAACAGCGCAAGGCGGAGGCGGAAGCCGACGCGCATGGGACCTAGTAATCCAGGTGCTCGCGATCGGCGAACCCGCGAGGGTCCGGGATAAGCGACAGCGCGAATTCCGCGTGCGCCGGCGCGTCCTCGGCCACGTTCGCTTCGACGCTCGGTGGTACCTGGCCGGGGCGCAATTGCGGATGCCACACCTCGACCGTGTAATGTCCGGGCGGCAGGTGCTCGAATACCACCTGTCCTTGCGGGGGCGTCACCAGCGCCTGCCCGGAGGTGATCACCAGGTAGGCGATCATGTGGTCGTGGATGTTGCAGCCGACCGCGACCAGACCGGTCTTGTCCAGGGTCAGCGGCGGCGAGCTCTCGCCCGGACGCAGCAGGAACTCGAACGCCTTGGCCTCGGAGAAGGAGTAGACATGGTGGCGGGTGCCGTCGCTGTTGCGGAACACCACCCGGTCGCCCGGATGCAGCACCTGCACGTAAGGGATGAAAGTCTCGTTGCGTTGGTCGACATAGCGGGTCACCGGCCGGGGCGCCGGATCGGATGCCGGGGCCGCCGTCACCAGGCTCACCACCGCGTCGCCCACGGCGTGGCCGCCCGAATCGCTGACCCGCACCACCAGTTGGCCCGCCCATGCCGGGCCTGCACAGCCGGCCAGCAGCCAAGCCACGACGAGTCGCCAGCGCATGACGCGCACTCCCCTGAAATTCCCCGGCGCTAGCCTAACCCAGGCATCCGCGCCCCAGTCAATGAGGCCGTTGCGCCGGCGGCAGGCTCATCCAGGGAGTTGATCGTACTGGCGCAGCCTTGCCCGAGCCGCCGAACGCCCCGAGGGCACGGGGATCGCGCTCGATACGTGCCTCGACCACGCCGTGGTTACGCAACGCCACGTAGCTTGGCAGGCTCCGCTTCCGAGGGCTCGGCATGCAGAAGAACCGACGCGAGGACCACCGCGCTTCCGGCGCCAGCGAGGGCTTTTCGCTGTCGCGCAAGGAACAGGGCGAGGTCGAGCAGAAACGCCCGCCGCGGGTGGCCGTTCTGCATGAAACCATCCGTCTCGAAGGCGAGGAGGAACTGGGCCGCGGCATCGCCGCGCTGTGCTGGTCGGCGCTGGCGGCCGGGCTGTCGATGGGCTTCTCGATGCTCGCGCGCGGCCTGTTGCACCGTTACCTGGTCGGCGCGCCTGCAGGCTTCGGCTTCATGATCGAGAGCCTGGGCTATCCGTTCGGATTTCTGGTGGTGATCCTCGCCCGCCAGCAGCTGTTCACCGAAAACACGATGACCGCCGTGCTGCCGCTGATGACCCATCCGAGCCTAGGCACGCTCGTCTCGCTGTTGCGACTGTGGTCGGTGGTGTTCGCCGGCAACCTGATCGGCACCGGCCTGTTCGCCTACGGCATCCTGCACATGCGGCTGTTCGACCAGGCCACGCAGGATGCCTTGCTGGGCATCGGCACCGAGATGATGGGCAACTCGCCGCTGCAGATGTTCACCAAGGGCATCGTCGCCGGCTGGTTGATCGCCACCATGGTGTGGCTGCTGCCGGCGGCGGAGCACGCGAAGATCACCGTGATCGTGCTCACCACCTACCTGATCGCGCTGGGCGGCTTCACCCACATCATCGTCGGCTCGGTGGAGGTGCTCTACCTGGTGTTCGCGCACGGGCTTTCGCTGGCGGCCTTCGCATGGCACTTCGCATTGCCGACGCTGGCAGGCAACATCGTCGGCGGCAGTTGCATCTTCGCCCTGATCAGTCATGCCCAGGTGCGCAGCGACGAGGCCGAGGAGCGCTGAGCGCAAGAACCGGAGGGTGTCCGTCACAGGAGAGCTCCAGACTGGCGCCATGACCAACCCGCCCGCACCTGCTCCAGACCGAGACGATCCGCTGACTGCCCTGCGGGCCGTGGACTGGACTGCCGTGCATGCCGCTCTGGACGCGTATGGCCAGGCGGTGCTCCCGGCGCTCCTGGCCGCCGAGACCTGCCGGACGCTGGCGTCGCTCTACTCGGAGCCGGAACGCTTCCGCAGCCGCGTGGTGATGGCCCGGCATGGCTTCGGCCGCGGCGAATACCGGTACTTCGATTATCCGCTGCCCGCGGTGGTGCACGCGCTCCGCACGGCGGTTTATCCGCAGCTGGTGCCGCTGGCGAACCGATGGAACGAGGCGATGGGCCTGGACGTGCGCTATCCGCCCACGCATGCCCAGTTCCTTGAACGCTGCCACGCCGCGGGCCAGCGCCGCGCCACGCCATTGCTGCTGCAATACCAGACCGGCGACTACAACTGCCTGCACCAGGATCTCTACGGCGAGCATGTGTTTCCACTGCAGCTGGCCGTGCTGCTGTCCGAGCCCGGACGGGATTTCACCGGCGGCGAGTTCGTGCTCACCGAGCAGCGCCCGCGCCTGCAATCGCGGGCCGAAGTCGTGCCGCTGGCCCTGGGCGACGCCGTGGTCTTTGCCGTTCACCATCGTCCGGTGCGCGGTTCCCGCGGCTATTACCGCGCGAACCTGCGCCACGGCGTGAGCCGGCTGCGCAGCGGCCGCCGCCACACGCTGGGAATCATCTTCCACGATGCGGCTACGTAGTCGCGAAGTTCCCGATGCTTGGCTTGTCGCCTGCCAACGCGGCACAGGCCTACCACCTGTGCGCTGGATGTGGGAACGCACCCTACCTTGCGTCCTTGCCGACTCCACGCTGTTGGTGTCGGGAAAGAACGTATCGAGCAAATCATGAGCCGTCAGGGCCAAGTGATCGTCGTTGCGATACGTGTGCGGCAATGACGTCTTCGCCGACAGCACAATCTGGGATTTGGCGGAATCCACAGTGGCGACGCATAACGGATGGCTGGTGTCACGCCGCGCTCACGAATTCCTGATTTTCACGAAGCCGTGGTCTGCGCATGGCGGTCGAACCGCGTTTGCTCACGATCGCGAAAATCGATGTCGGCGTCAGCATTCACTCGTCCGCCATGCGAAATGGATGAACGTGAGTCGAATATGAATCGGCCCGTCCTGGCACTTGCCAGCGACGGTGACGGCCACTACGCTCCCGCCGACTTTCGATGATGTCCATCGCCTACGGATATCAGTGCACGCGACGAACCGGAGGGGTCCGGATCGGCGCGACCCGGCAAACCACCGCCGGATGGAACGACCGCCACGTGCGGAACAATCAAAGCAGCAGCCGCCTTCGAACGGACCACGCATGGTCGCGATTGGCAGTGCGCGCAATGCCTTAAGCCGGCTCGTTTCCGGCCGAACGCCACAATCCCGTGGCAAAGCGTCGCGACTTGGTTTCGGTCGCGGCGATTCATCCAGGTGGAACGGCCTGCCCGCCCGTCCACCGCAACGGCGTACGAGATGGATTCTTCATCCCGCACGTACAGCACGCTGGAGGCAGAATGAAACTTTCCATGCTGTTGTGGTTGACGTCCGTCCTGCCACAGCCGGTCGCAGACCAGGCCTGCCTGGCGACGACCGTGTACTTGGAGGCACGCAGCGAGACGACCATCGGTCAGCTTGCAGTAGCAGAGGTTGCGCTGCGGCGTCGCGAACGCGGCCGTTGGGGTGACACCGTTTGCAAGGTGGTCGCCGCACCGCATCAGTTCGCCATCACCGCCACGCCCGGTTCGTACGACATCACCAACTTCGCCGCCTTCGCAAAGGCGTGGAAGGTCGCCGGCACGTCGATGGAAAACTGGGCGTTGCCGCTTGCGCAGCGCCAGCTGCTGGTGCCGCACGCCGATCACTTCGCCACCGTGGCCATCGCACCCGACTGGTCGCTCAACCACACCGGCACCACCATCGGCGAGCACCGCTTCTACGCTGTCAACTGACCAGACGCGCAAGCCAGGCACAAAAAAGGCCCTCGCAAGAGGGCCTTTTTTTTGGACGTATAGGCGTCTGAAACTACATGGCATAGACGTGATCGCCGCGCACCTGGGCGTAGTCGCCGACCCGAAGCCCTGGGTCCTCAAGCTGCGTCACCGTGGCGTACTGGCCGTTGTCGAGCCGCAACGTGACGCGCCATGCCGGCCGGTCACCACCGCCGCTGCGCTTTCCGACCTGGTTGCCGACCACACCGCCGGCCACCGCGCCCACAACGGTCGCCGCCTTGCGGCCATTGCCCTTGCCAACCTGGTTGCCCAGCAGACCGCCGGCCACTGCGCCGATCACAGCCCCCAGCGTGCCGTGGTCCTCGCCCTGCACGTATACCTGTTGGACGTCCTGCACCACGCCACAGTTCTGGCAGCGCGCGGATCCGTAGCCAGAGCTCTGGTAGCCGCCATGGTCGCGATAGCCGCCGTTGCCGTAGGGCGTGGCGCATCCCCCCAGTGCGAGACTACCGGCCAATACGCCGGCGAGGACGATGTTGCGTGATAGAACGGCCATGGCGTGGCTCCGTTGTGCGGTCGATCGGTGATCGCGAGCGGTCCGTCCATGGACCGCATCGATAGTGCCTAGTGCCTACCTTCAGTGAGCATCGGAAACCGCGACCACGCCTTCCTGCACTTGGACGCGATCACCGGGGTCGTGATCCATCCGCACGGTACGGGTGACGCCGTTGTATTCGTAGCGCACGTCGTAGCCGACCACCTTGGAGTTGCTGTCGTTGACCGTCTCGCACTTGCGCTCGGTCGAGGTCGTGACGTTGGCATGCTGGCGGCTTTCCTCAACCTTCTTGCCGGCATAGCCGCCGGCGACCGCGCCTGCCACGGTCGCGAGCGTTCTGCCCCTGCCGCCACCGATCTGGTTGCCGAGCAGGCCACCGGCGACGGCGCCGATCGCCGTACCCGCGATCTGGTGCTGGTCCTTGGGCGGCTCGCTGTTGGTGACCGTTTCGTCATGGCACACCTGGCGCGGGTTGTTCACCGTCCTGCGTACCGGATCGACGCTCACGACGCGTGCATACTTGGCTGCGGCATCACCGGATGCCCCGCCCAGGGCGCTGGACGAACCATTGGCCAGGCCCGCATCGGCGCTGGCATCGCGGTTGCAAGCCGAAATGCCCATCGCGAGCGCAGCCGCGATCCCCACCTGAAGCGCATTGACCATCAACCTGTTCATGACTCCTATCTCCTTCGTTCTTCGCGGCGCGCGGAGCGCGCCATGCGCCCGCCATTCACCTGCGAAACCATTGAACCTTCGCCATACTGAATCCGACCTAGACATTTTATGCCGGCGGGCCAACCTGGTGACGAACGCGTGACGGAACCCTCATATCCGGCTCCCGGGACTCCGCTACTGGTCGACAGCCACGTGCATATCGACGACGCCGGTTTCGACGGCGACCGCGCGCAGGTGCTGGCCCGCGCCGCCGAAGCGGGCGTGCGACTGCTGGTGGTCCCCGGCATCGATGCGGCGTCCTGGCCGCGTATCGCCGCGTTGTGCAAGCGCCATGCGGAACTGGTACCCGCGTATGGGCTGCATCCGCTGTTCCTGGCGCAGCACCAGCCCGACCATCTGGACGACCTGCGCGAACGCTTGCGCGACGGCAGCGCCGTCGCGCTCGGAGAGATCGGGCTGGACTTCTACGTCGACGGACTCGACCGCTTCCTGCAACAGCATTACTTCGAGTCGCAGCTGGCGATCGCCGGCGAGTTCGACCTTCCGGTCATCATCCATGCGCGCCGCGCGGTGGAGGAAATAGTGCTCACCCTGCGGCGCTTCCCTGGTCTGCGCGGCGTAGTCCACAGCTTCGCGGGCAGCGACCAGCAAGCCGAACGGCTTTTCGAGATGGGATTCCACCTGGGAATCGGCGGGCCGGTGACCTACCCGCGAGCCAAGCGCCTGCGTCAACTGGTGTCGAGCATGCCGATCGGGCACCTGCTGCTGGAGACCGATGCGCCTGATCAACCCAACGCGGGCCACCAAGGGGCGCGCAACGAGCCCGCGCGGATGATCGAGACGTTGCGGGTGGTGGCCGAGCTGCGCGGGGAGTCTTCGGAAGCGGTCGCGGCCGCCACCACCGCCAACGCCTGCCGCCTGTTCGGCCTGTCCCCGTCACGCTGAGGCCGGTCATCGCGTCCTCGTCCGGCGCGGCCCGAGCGCGATCACGCACCGGCGTCCGCGATGCACAGGAGCCACTTGCCTACTCGGCCCGGGCCCGCTAAATTTGTTCACTGGTGAAATATGAGCTGGTGAAATGGCGCGTCTGGGCGACTGTATCGCGATGATGGACGAGGGCATCGGCCGGGTCAGCCAGGTCATTCCCGACATGCCCGCGGCCGAGGCACGCCTGACCCGCCTGCTGCTGATGGTCGGCCAGACCTTCGACGAAGCGGTGGAGCAGGCGCTCAAGCCCAACAAGATCAACCACAGCGACTTCCTCACGCTGATGATCCTGTACAGCCGCCCCGATGGCAGCTCCACCCCGGGTGAGCTGTGCGAGTACACCTCGCAGGGCGCCACCAACATGACGCGGATCGCCAACGTCTTGGTCAAGCGCGGGCTGATCACCCGGGGCGCCAGCGAAGAGGACCGCCGCCGCGTGGTCATCCGCATCACCCCCGCCGGCCGGCGCTTCGTGCAGAAGCTGCTGCCGCCGCTGTTCCCCCGCGTGAGCGCGGCATTCGCGGGTTTCAGCGACGCCGACAAACGCAGTTTCAGCCGCCTGCTGCGCAAGCTCGCCGACAACCTCGACCGCCTGGACGAGGCCCCCTCCCCGTGAAGAAGCAGCCGTGAAGGACGCCCCCATGAAGCCTGCCCCGCTCCGCCTTCGCACCGCGCTGGCTGCGGCGACCGCGCTGGCGCTGGCCGCCTGCGCCACGCCGCCGGCGAAACTCCCGCCGCCGCATCTGCGCGACGACGTGCCGCTCGCCGGCATCCAGACCGCCACCCGCGCCGGCTGGCCCAACGCGCAATGGTGGCGCGGCTACGACGACCCGCAGCTCGATGAGCTGATGGATCGCGCACTGCGCCAGGCGCCCGACCTGGCGCTGGCGCAGAGCCGCGTGCAGGGCGCCGAGCAGTCCGCGCGCCTGGCCGCCGCCCAGATGGGTCTTTCGATCAACGGCAACGCGCAGTTCTCGCGCCAGCGCATGAGCGAGCACGGGCTGATTCCAAGCAAATTTCTGGGCTTCACCTGGTACAACCAGGCCGACCTGGGCGTGCAGCTGAAGTACGACTTCGATTGGTGGGGCAAGAAGCGCGCATCGGTGGAAGCGGCACTGGACCAGGCGCATGCCGCCGAAGCGCAGCGCAGCGCGGCTGCACTGGCGCTGCAGTACGCCGTCGCCAGCACCTATTTCGGCTGGCAGGCCGACCAGGCGCGCCTGGTCCTGACGGACCGCTCACTCGCCGCCCAGCAGCAGCTCCTCGGCATCGCACAGCTGCGCGTGCGCCAGGGCGTCGACCTGGCGGACACCGTCGAGCAGGCCCAGGCGCAGCGTGCGGCGCTCAGGCAGATGCGCGCGGCGATCGATGGCTCGGCCAAGGTACGCCGCGCCGTGCTCGCCTCGTTGCTGGGCGTGCCGCCGGCCGGGCTTCCACCACTGCAGGCCCGGCCGTTGCCGAGCGTGGCGCCGGGTCTGCCGGCCGACGCCCGCCTCGACCTGATCGCACGCCGCCCGGACATCGCCGCCAGCCGCTGGCAGGTCGAGGCGGCGCTCAAGCAGACCGACGCGGCGCGCGCGCAGTTCTTTCCCGACCTGAGCCTCACCGCGCTGGCGGGCCTGTCCAGCATCGACATGGGCAAGCTGTTCACCGCCGGCAGCCGCACCTTCGCGGTGACGCCGGCGCTGCACCTGCCGATCTTCGAGGGCGGCGCATTGGAGGCGAACTACGGCCTAAGCCGCGCGCAGCTGGACAGCGCCGTGGCGCAGTACCGCAGCGCCGTGCTGGACGCCGCGCGCGACGTGGCTACCCAGGCGCTGGGCGCCGAACAACTTGCCGCGCAGCGCCAGGAACAGCAGGCCCAGCTCGACGCCGACCAGCGCCTGCTGGCCCATGCGCAGGCGCGGCTGCGCCAGGGCGTCCGCGATGCCCGCGAGAGCCTGGCCGCGGAACTGGCCTTGTTGCAGCAGCGCGACGCCGCCACCCAACTGCACGCGCAAGCGCTGGCCACCGACCTGGCGCTGATCAAGGCGCTGGGCGGCGGCTACCGCAGCGACCGCCCTACCGACCTCGCCACCACCTCCCCTTCCCCCGGAGCCGACCATGAGCGCCACTGAAGCCGACAAGAAAGCCGACAACGACAGTGGCCTGGCCGCCAAGGATCCGGCCAAGCGCCGCCGCGCGCTGCTGATCGTGGCGGCGGTGTTCATCCTGATCGCGCTGGTCTGGGTGCTGCTGTGGCTGTTCGTGTTCTCGCGCCGCGAGAAGACCGACAACGCCTACGTGGGCGGCAACCAGGTGACGATCTCCGCGCAGGTGCCGGGCACCGTGGTGGCGATCATGGCCGACGACACCCAGCGCGTGGACGCCGGCCAGGTGCTGGTCAAGCTCGATCCCACCGACGCGCAGGTGCGCCTGGCGCAGGCGCGCAGCGCGCTGGCGCAAGCCGTGCGCGGGGTGCGCCAGCAGACCAGCTCGGCCAGCGGCGCCGATGCGCAGCTCGCCTCCAGCCGGCTGGAACTGGCCAAGCTCGAGGCGGACCTGAAGCGCCACCTGCCATTGCTGGCCGCGCATGCCGAATCGCCCGAGATCGTGCAACACCTGCGCGACGGCGTGGCCCAGGCGCGTGCCGCGGTGAACGCGGCCCAGGCGCAGGCCGCCGCCGCACACGCGGCGATCGAGGGCACCGACCTGGCGGAGAACCCCGCCGTGCTGCAGGCGCGCGCCAATTTCCGCGCCGCCTGGATCGCCGCCCAGCGCAACGCGATCCTGGCCCCGGTCTCCGGCTACGTTGCCCAGCGCAGCGTGCAGCTGGGCAACAGCGTGCAGCCGGGCCAGCAGTTGATGACGGTGGTGCCGCTGCGCGACCTGTGGATCGACGCCAACTTCAAGGAAGGCCAGCTGCAGCACATCCGCATCGGCCAGCCGGCGAGCGTCAAGGCCGACATCTACGGCGGCGACGTCGAATACCGCGGCAAGGTGGTGGGCCTGGGCGCCGGCACCGGCAGCGCGTTCTCGCTGCTGCCCGCGCAGAACGCCACCGGCAACTGGATCAAGGTGGTGCAGCGCGTGCCGGTGCGCATCGCGCTCGATGACAAGGAACTGGACAAGCATCCGCTGCGCGTGGGCCTGTCCACCGAGGTGACGGTCGACATCACCGACGACCGCGGCCCGGTGCTGGCGCAGGCGCCCGCGCAACAGCCGGTCGCCGAGACGTCCGTATACGACCGCATGATGGGCAAGGCCGACGAGGAGGCCCAGCGCATCATCCAGGCCAACCTGCCCCGCGCCGCCGAATAACCTGAAGGCCCCTCCCCATGGCCGCCACGCCCAACGACGCCAAGCCGCTGCAGCCTCTGCACGGCACGGCACTGGTTCTGCTCACCATCGCCGTCGCGTTCAGCACCTTCATGGAAGTGCTGGACATGACCATCGTCAACGTGGCCGTGCCGCACATCGCCGGCAGCCTGGGCGTGAGCCCGAGCGAAGGCACCTGGACGATCAGTTCCTACGCGCTGGCCAGCGCGATCATGCAGCCGCTCACCGGCTGGATCGCGCGCCGCTTCGGCGAGGTGCGCAGCTTCGTGGTGTCGGTGCTGCTGTTCGTCGCCTTCTCCATGGTCTGCGGCCTGGCCACCTCGATGCCGCTGCTGGTGATCGCGCGCCTGCTGCAGGGCGCCGGTTCCGGGCCGATGGTGGCGCTCTCGCTAACCCTGCTCTTGTCGAGCTACCCCAAGGCCAAGCAGGGCATCGCGCTGGCGCTGTGGGCGATGACGGTGGTGGTGGCGCCGATCTTCGGGCCGATCCTGGGCGGCTGGCTGACCGACAACTTCTCCTGGCCGTGGATTTTCTACATCAATCTGCCGGTGGGACTGGCCGCCGCGGTGATCACCTGGGGCCTGCTGCACAAGCGAGAGACCAAGACGGCGAAGACGCCGATCGACGCCGTCGGCCTGGCGCTGCTGGTGGTGGGCGTGGGCGCGCTGCAGTTCATGCTGGACAACGGCAACGACCACGACTGGTTCGCCTCGCCGATGATCACCACCCTGGGGCTGGTGGCACTGGTATGCCTGACCTTCCTCGTCGTGTGGGAACTGCACGCCAGGCACCCGGTGGTGGAGCTTTCGCTGTTCAGGCAGCGCAATTTCAGCGTCGGCGTGATCGCGCTGACGCTCGGCATGTTCGCGTTCTTCGGCATCAACGTGGTGTTTCCGCTGTGGCTGCAGATCACGTTGAACTACACGGCGACCTGGGCCGGCCTCGCCACCGCGCCGGTCGGCATCCTCGCCTTCCTGATGGCGCCGATCCTGGGCCGCAACCTGGACCGGCTGGACCTGCGCGCGGTGGTGACCTTCTCCTTCATCGTGTTCGCCGCGACCTCCTGGTGGTTCTCGACCTTCGACAGTTCGGCCTCGTTCTCGACGCTGGTGCTGCCGCGCTTCGTGATGGGCATCGCCATTCCCTGCTTCTTCATCCCGCTCAACCAGATCTATCTCTCGGGCCTGCCGCCCGAGCAGATCGCCAGCGCCACCGGCCTGTCCAACTTCTGCCGCACGATGGGTTCGAGCATGTCCACGGCGATCACCGTGACGCTGTGGCAGCACCGCGGCGAAAGCCACCACGCCACGCTTACCGAGAACATCGACCCGGCGCACCCGGCGGCCACCCATTTCCTGGGCCAGCTCTCGCACATGGGGCTGTCGCACCAGCAGAGCCTGGGGCTGGTCGACCAGTTGCTCACGCGCGAGGCGCTGACGCTGGCGGTGAACGACGTGTTCTGGGCCTGCGCCGTGCTGTTCGTGCTGCTGATCCCGACCCTCTGGTTTGCCAAGCCGCCGTTCGGCAGCGCCGGCGGCGCGATGGGGCATTGACGCGCAGCGACATGGCATTCTTTGCTGCACCGGCGGGTGCAGCATGGCCAACTGGTGCGGCGCAATATGTTCTGCTAGCGTGTCCGCATGGCACAAAAACTTCGCATCATCAAGAAGTATCCGAACCGTCGGCTCTACGACACGGAGATCTCCAGCTACATCACGCTGGAAGAGGTCCGTCAGCTGGTGCTGGACGGCGAGTCCTTCGAGGTCCGCGATGCCAAGAGCGGCGAGGACCTGACCCGCTCGGTGCTGCTGCAGATCATCTCCGAGCACGAGGAGAAGGGGCAGCCGATGCTCTCGCCCCAACTGCTCAGCCAGATCATCCGCTTCTACGGCGACTCGCTGCAGGGCTTCATGGGGCCGTACCTGGAGCGCAGCCTGCAGGTGTTCCTGGACCAGCAGCAGCAGTTCCGCGCCCAGTTGAACAGCCTGATGGGCCAGACGCCCTGGTCGATGCTCAACGAGCTCACCGAACGCAACCTGGACGCCTGGAAGACCATGCAGCGCGGCTTCCTGGACGCCGCCGCACAGACGCCGCCGAACAAGAACCGCAAGGGCTAAACCCCTGCTCTTATGTAAAGTAACGGCCGTCCGAAGGACGACCTTCGCCCCTTCTCCCCACCGGGGAGAAGGTTGGGATGAGGGGCCGGGGCTCGCGAAGATCCGCCTCAAAAAGCTCCTGCTTCGATGCTTCCCCGCAAGCGTGCCCCCTCACCCCAGCCCTTCCCCGGAGGGGTAGGGAACAAGGCCCATTGCAGCCGCGCCTCGCTTGCGGAACAGTTCGGCGATGCCAAGCAACGGATCGCCCATGAGCAGCAAACCCACCCTCACCCTGATCGGCGGCGGCCTGGTCGGCGCCCTGCTGGCGCAGCAGCTCGCGCGGCGGGGCTTCGGCGTCGACGTGTTCGAGAAGCGCCCCGACCCGCGCGTGGCCGGCTTCGCCGGCGGGCGGTCGATCAACCTCGCCCTGGCCGAACGCGGCCTGCAGGCCCTGCGCAGCGCGGGGCTGGCCGAGGACGTGCTACGCCGCGCGGTCATGATGCGGGGGCGGATGGTGCATACGGCCGATGGGCGCAGCGGCCTGCAGCGCTACGGCGTGGACGACAGCGAAGTGATCTGGTCGGTGTCGCGCGGCGGGCTCAACATGCTGCTGCTCGACGCCGCCGAGGCGGCGGGCGTGCGCTTCCATTTCGGCCAGGGCCTGGTATCGGCGGATTTCGACGCCGGCCGCATCCGGCTCGTGGGCGAGGACGGCAAGGAGCGCGAGGCCGACGCCCCCGTGTTGATCGGCGCCGATGGCGCAGGTTCCGCGCTGCGGGCCGCGATGAACGCCTATCGCCCGCTCGGCGAGCGCACCGAATGGCTGGGGCACGGCTACAAGGAGCTGGAGATCCCGCCGGCGTCCGAGTTCGGGGCAGGATGGCTGCGCGACAGCGGCGGCCGCGACCAGTTCGCCATCGAGCCCAACGCACTGCACATTTGGCCGCGTGGCGGCTACATGTGCATCGCCCTGCCCAATACCGAGGGCAGTTTCACGGTCACGCTGTTCCTGCCTGCGCAAGGGCCGCACCCGAGCTTCGCCACCCTGCCCGACTCCCGCGCCGCCGGTGCGTTCTTCCGCGAGGAGTTCGCCGACCTGCTGCCGCTGCTGCCGCGCTTCGCCGAGGACTACGACGCGCACCCGGTCGGCACGCTGGCCACGCTGTACCTGCAGCATTGGCACCTGGACGGTCGCGCCGTGCTGGTCGGCGACGCCGCCCATGCCATCGTGCCGTTCCACGGCCAGGGCATGAATTGCGGCTTCGAGGACACCGTGGCGCTGGCCGAGCTGCTGCAAGGCAACGACGTCGCCGAGGCCTTCGCCCAGTTCCAGCGCCTGCGCCAGCCCAACGCCGACGCGATCGCCACCATGGCGCTGGAGAACTACGTGGAGATGCGCGACTCGGTCGCCGACCCGCGCTATCTGGCCAAGCGCGAGCTGGGTGCGCGCCTGGCCGCGCGTGCGCCGCGGCATTACATGGCGCGCTACCGCATGGTCACCTTCACCGGCCTGCCCTACGCCTACGCGCTCGAGCGCGGGCGGGCGCAGGACGTGCTGCTGGAGCAGCTGCTGGGCGGGTCGAATGATCCCGCTTCGGTCGACCTGGATGCAGCCGTGGCCACGCTCGAGGCCACCTTGCCGCGGTTGCCGCCGCTGCGCCATGGATGAGGCACTGCTGGAGGCCTACCTAAGCAGCGCCTACCGCGTGCGCCTGGCCGCCGGCGGCGCCGCCACCCTCCGCATCGGCAAGCCCTTGCCGGCGGCCCTGCGGCCGCTCGCCGGCGACCGCGACTGGGGCTTCTTCACCGCCTGGAACCCGCGCTCCAAGCCGCAACCGACCGAAATCAATCGCATGGCGCAGCGGCGCCTGCTGGCCGACCTGCACGCCGATGCCGCGCTGGAGGTCCATCCGGCACTCGGCACGGGTACGCATGGCTGGCGCGAGCCGAGCTTCTGGATCGTAGGGATCGATGCGGAAAAGCTGGAGCGATTGGGTGAGCGGTACGGGCAGAACGCCTGGCTGTTCGGGCACGGCGCAGGGGCGGCGCAGTTGCGGCTGCGCTGAGGTTTCCCGCAAGGCTGTCCCTACGCCCGTCGGGCGCCTTCCCCGTGGAACGAGGGAAGATGCCAGTGACCGAGCCTTCCCCCGCCTGCGGTGGAAGGTGCCGTCCGGCGAACGGGGCAGTCTTGCCTTGGGCTCGGCCGGGTGCGCCCCCACACCGCATGGACAAGCCGCGCGTGCATTGCGGACAATTCCCCGGATGACTTCCGCCCTCTCCATCCCGCTGCTGCAGGCGCGGGGCTTGTCTTTCCTGCGCGCGGACGAACCCGTGTTCGGACCGCTCGACTTTGCGCTGCACCAGGGCGAGCTGGCGCTGGTGGAGGGCGACAACGGCAGCGGCAAGACCACCCTGCTGCGCCTGCTGGCCGGCCTGCTCCACGTGGGCGAAGGCGAGCTGCGCTGGCGCGGCGCGCCGTGGCAGCGCGACGCCTGCGCGGGCGAGGTGCTGTTCCTCGGCCACCAGCTGGGGCTCAAGATGGACATGAGCCCGCGCGAGAACCTGCACATCGCCGCCGGGCTGCATGGCCTGCGCGACGGGCGCAGCGCCGCGTCGGTGCTCGTCGAGGTGGGCCTGGCCGGCTACGAGGACGAACCCGTGCGACGCCTGTCCGCCGGCCAGAAGAAGCGCGCTGCCCTGGCCCGCCTGCTGCTGCTTCCCGCCGTTCTGTGGCTGCTGGACGAGCCCTTCGCCAACCTGGATCGCGCCGGCATCGCGCTGGTCAACCGGCTGTTGGAGGGGCACATCGCCGCCGGCGGTGCTGCGCTGGTGACCAGTCATGGTGCGGTGAGTTTCCATGGCGGTGAGCCCAAGCGGATTCGCATGCATGGCTGACCTGGCTTACAAGTGGCTGGCCCAAGGGCCACGTGCGAAAGGCCTCCCCCTCTCCCCAACCCTCTCCCCCGACGGGGCCGGGGGAGAGGGAGCTTCGGGGCGGCGCGATCTGGTGTCGTGCACGCGCGATCTGGAGCCCTACCCCCTGCGCAAGCGGGGGAGCGGGTTGGGTGAGGGGGCGTTCGGGGCTGGCCTCAGGGCCAAGGGCCTCTCCCCGGGGAGAGCGCGCGCGTCGGGGCTTGCCGCATGAGCGGGGCATCGGTTTCGCGGGCCTGCGCGGCGGTGCTGCGGCGCGATCTCACGCTGGCCTGGCGGCGCCGTGGCGACATCGCGATGCCGGTGCTCTACGCCTTGATCGTGGCCACACTGTTCCCGTTCGCGCTGGGTCCGGAGGACGCGCTGCTGCAGCGCATAGCCGGCGGCGTCGTGCTGGTGACCGTGCTGCTGGCCATGCTGCTGGCGCTCGATGCCATGTTCCGCAGCGATATCGAGGACGGTTCGCTGGAACAGCTGGTGCTTGCGCCGCAGCCGCTGGCGCTGATGCTGGGCATGAAGATCCTCGCCCACTGGCTCACCACCGCGCTGCCGCTGATCGTGGTCGCGCCGCTGCTGGCCGGCATGCTGCACCTGCCGGTGCCGGTGATGGGCGTGCTGCTGCTGGCCCTGCTGCTGGCCACGCCGATGCTCAGCCTGCTCGGCGCCGTGCTGGTCGCGCTGACGGCCGGCACGCGGCGCTCTGGTATGCTGCTCGCCCTGATGCTGCTGCCGCTGTGCGTGCCGGTGGTCATCTTTGCCGCAGGTGCGGTCGCCGCCGCCCAACAGGGTTTACCGTGGGTGGCCCCGATCGCCTGGCTCGGCGCGGCGCTCGCTCTCGCCCTGGTGCTGGCGCCGCTCGCCTGCGCGGCCGCCCTTCGTATTGCGCTGGACGCCTAAGACCATGTCCAAGTGGATCCCCCTCTGGTTGCACAAGCTCGGCTCGCCGCCGATCTTCTACCGCTTCGCCGGCACGCTCAGGCCCTGGTTCCTGGCGCTGGCGCTGATCGCCGGCGCGATCGGCCTGTACGGCGCCCTGGTGCTGGCGCCGGCCGATTACCAGCAGGGCGACGCCTACCGGATCATCTTCATCCACGTGCCCAGCGCCTGGATGGGCCTGTTCATCTATGGCGTGATGGCGGTCGCCTCGTTCATCGCGCTGGTCTGGCGGATCAAGCTGGCCGAGGCGGTGGCGATGGAATCGGCGCCGATCGGCGCGGCGTTCACCTTCATCACGCTGGTGACCGGCTCGCTGTGGGGCAAGCCGATGTGGGGCACCTGGTGGACCTGGGACGCGCGGCTGACCTCCGAGCTGGTGCTGCTGTTTCTCTACCTGGGCGTGATCGGGCTCTACCACGCCTTCGAAGATCGCCGCCAAGGCGCGCGCGCCGCGGCTTTCCTGGCCATCATCGGCATCATCAACGTGCCGATCGTGCATTTCTCGGTGAACTGGTGGAACACGCTGCACCAGGGCTCGACCGTGCGCATCCTGGGGCCGTCGAAGATCAGCGCCAGCATGCTGTGGCCGCTGCTGACCATGATGGCGGCGACCAAGCTCTACTACGTCGCCAGCCTGTTCGGCCGGGTACGTGCCGACCTCATCGAGCTCGAAGGCGGCAAGGACTGGGTGCGACGCCTCGCCACCGGGGAAAACATCCCGGAAGGGGAGCAGGCATGAGCCCGTTCTTCGCCATGGGCGGCTACGCGGCCTACGTCTGGCCGGCTTATGCCGTGTTCTTCCTGGTGCTCGTCGCCGATTTCGTTTCCCCGCTGCTGCGCCGCCGCCGCAACCTGCGCGAACTTCGCGCCCGGCTCGCGCGTCAAAGCGCGCGCCAGCAACGCACCGTCTCGCCTACCGTGAATCCATGAACCCTACCCGCAAACGCCGCCTGATCATCGTCCTGCTCGTGCTTGCCGCCGCGGCGGTCGCCGTCGGCCTGACCGTGTTCGCCCTGCAGCAGAACATGAACTACCTGTTCACTCCCAGCCAGGTCCGCACCGGCCAGGCCGAGGCGTACAAGACGTTCCGCCTGGGCGGCATGGTCAAGGCCGGCTCGATCGAACGCTCCAACGATTCGCTCAAGGTGGGCTTCACCGTGGTCGATGCCGGCGGCGCCATGCCGGTCGAGTACACCGGCATCCTTCCCGACCTGTTCCGCGACAACCAGTCGGTCATCGCTACCGGACACATGGATGGCGATCATTTCGTCGCCACCGAAGTGCTCGCCAAGCACGACGAGACCTATATGCCGAAGGAACTGAAGGACGCGATGGAGAAGGCACACCACGACAAGGCCGTGGCCGCCAGCGGGACGCCGCAATGACCCCGGAACTCGGCCAGCTTGCCTTGATCCTCGCCATGCTGCTCGCCCTGGTGCAGGGCGTGCTCCCGCTCATCGGCGCCTGGCGCGGCAACCGCGCGCTGATGGCGGTGGCGCGCCCGGCGGCGGCCGGCCAGGCGGTGTTCGTGGCGATGGCGTTCGGCCTGCTGGCGTGGGCGTTCCTGCGCTTCGACTTCTCGGTGCAGTACGTCGCCGACAACTCGAACCTTGCGTTGCCCTGGTACTACCGCATCGCCGCGGTGTGGGGTGCGCACGAGGGCTCGATGCTGCTGTGGGTGTTCATTCTCAACGTCTGGACGGTCGCGCTGGCCGCGTTCAGCCGCCAGCTGCCGGAAGAATTCCTGGCCCGCGTGCTGGGCGTGCTGGGCATCGTGGCGGTGGGTTTCCTGGCCTTCATCGTCTTCACCTCCAACCCGTTCACACGCCTGCTGCCGATGCCGCCGGACGGCGGCGACCTCAACCCGGTGCTGCAGGACCCGGGCATGACCTTCCATCCGCCCGTGCTGTACATGGGCTACGTGGGCTTTTCGGTGGCCTTCGCCTTCTCCATCGCCGCGCTGCTGGGCGGTGCGCTCGAGCAGGGCTGGGTGCGCTGGGCGCGGCCGTGGACCAACGCGGCCTGGGCCTTCCTCACCTGCGGCATCGTGGCCGGCAGCTGGTGGGCTTATGCGGAGCTCGGCTGGGGCGGCTGGTGGTTCTGGGATCCGGTGGAGAACGCGAGCTTCATGCCCTGGCTGGTGGGCGTGGCGCTGATCCACGCGCAGGCGGTGACCGAGAAGCGCGGCTCCCTGCGCGCCTGGACCATCCTCTTGTCGATCTTCGCCTTCTCGCTCTCGCTGCTGGGCACCTTCCTGGTGCGCTCGGGCGTGCTGACGAGCGTGCACGCGTTCGCCTCCGACCCGCGCCGCGGCCTGTACATCCTGGCCTTCCTCGCCGTCGTGATCGGCGGCTCGCTGCTGCTCTACGCGCTGCGGGCGCCCAAGGTGGCCGGCGGCAAGGCGTTCGGGCTGCTCTCGCGCGAGACGGTCATCCTGATCGCCAACCTGATGTTCACCGTGGCGGCGGCGATGGTGCTGCTGGGCACGCTGTTTCCGCTGCTGGGCGATGCGCTGAACCTGGGCAAGATCTCGGTGGGTCCGCCCTATTTCGGTTTCCTGTTCCCGCTGCTGATGCTGCCGGTGGTGCTGCTGTTGCCGTTCGGGCCGTTCCTGCGCTGGGGCAAGAGCGAGGCCGGCCCGCTGAAGAGCGTGCTGGCGAGGGTCAGCCTTGCGGCGGTGGCCTGCGCCATCGTGGCGGCGTTCTTCGTGCAGGGCCAGGCCAGGGCGATCGCCGGCGTGGCGGCGGCGGTGTGGTGCGGGCTCGGCACGCTGCTCTATGTCTACAAGCGTTGGCGCGAGATGCCGCGCGGCCGGCGCTATCCGGCCGAGATGGCCGGCATGCTGCTGGCGCATTTCGGCCTGGGCGTGTTCCTGGTCGGCGTGCTGCTGTCCGAATCGCTGAGCGTCACCCGCGACGTGCGCATGGCGCCGGGCGATACCCAGACCATCGGCGCCTACACCTTCCGCTTCGACGGCGTGCACGCCACCCGCGGCCCCAATTGGCATGCCGAACAGGGCACGGTCGCCGTGCTGCGCGACGGCCGCCAGATCGGCTTGATGCATCCGCAGAAGCGCACCTATCCGCGTGGCCAGGTGCAGACCGAATCGGCGATCGATCCGGGCGTCACCCGCGACCTCTACGTGGCGCTGGGCGAACCGATGGATCCGAACAAGCTCGAAGGCGCCTGGGCGCTGCGGCTCTACGCCAAGCCGTTCGTGCGCTGGATCTGGGCCGGCGGCCTGTTCATGATGCTGGGCGGCTTCGTCGCCGGTGCGGACCGGCGCTTCCGCCCCAAGCGTTCGGCTGCCGCCGTGGCGACGGCCGAACCGGCCCTGCCCGCGGCGGAGCGCGGCGCATGACCCGCTCGCTGCCGCTGGTCGGCTTTCTGCTGCTGGTCGCGCTGTTCGGTTTCGGCATCTGGTGGAACACCCAGCACGATCCGCGCGAGGTGCCCTCGCCGCTGATCGGCAAGAGCGCACCGGCGTTCGAGCTTCCATTGCTCGACGATCCCTCGCGCACGGCGAGCAAGGCCGCGATGCTGGGCAAGCCCTACCTGGTCAACGTGTTCGCCAGCTGGTGCATCGCCTGCGGCGAGGAACACCCCGTGCTGATGGCGCAGGGCCGCACGCTCGGTGTGCCGCTGATCGGCTACGACTACAAGGACGACCCGGCCGACGCCAAGGCGTGGCTGGCGCAACACGGCAACCCCTACGACCTGGTTGTCGCCGACCGCGAGGGTCGCACGGCGATCGACTTCGGCGTCTACGGCGCGCCGGAGAGCTTCCTGATCGATGCCAAGGGCGTCATCCGCTACAAGCACATCGGCCCGTTCACGCCCGAGGTCATCGAGCGCCAGCTCAAGCCGCTGATCGCCCAGCTCAAGCAGGAGGCGCCATGAACCGCGCGCTCCTCGGTGCGCTGGCGGCCCTCCTGCTGGCGTTCTGCTGCCTTGCCGCCGCCCAGGCGATCGACCCGCTGCCGTTCAAGGACCACGCGCAGGAAGTGCGTTTCCAGAACCTCACCCGCCAGCTGCGTTGCCTGGTCTGCCAGAACGAGGACCTGGCCGACTCCAATGCGGACCTCGCGCGCGACCTGCGCCACGAGGTGTTCGGGCTGATGCAGCAGGGCAAGAGCGACGATCAGATCAAGCAGTACCTGGTCGACCGCTACTCGGATTTCGTGCTTTACGACCCGCCGGTGAAGCGTTCGACCTGGTTGCTCTGGTTCGGGCCCGGCCTGTTCCTGCTCCTGGGCGCCGCGGTGGTGCTGGTGACGATCCGCAAGCGCAGCCGCGCCGCGCGCATCGACAGCCGGCTGATCGACAACGCCACGATCGAACAAGGGGACGACTGGTGAAGCTCGCGTTCTACCTGATCGCCGCCGTGATGATCGCGGCGGCGCTCGCCCTGCTGCTCTGGCCGCTGGTCCGGCACGGCCGGCGCCAGGGCCGTTCGGCGGGAATCTTCGCACTGGCGCTCGGCTTGGCCTTCGCCCTGCCGTTGGCGGCCGGCGGGCTGTACCTGCTGGTCGGAACACCGGTGGCGCTCGATGGCGTGCCCGCCGCGCAGCCCGCGCTGGACATCGACAAGGCCGTGGCCGAATTGCGCGACCACCTCAGGCAGCAGCCGGACGACCTGCAGGGCTGGATACTGCTGGCGCAGACCGAGGCCGCCATGCACCGGAACGCGCAGGCGCGTGATGCCTACGACCAGGCGCTGCGCATCGATCCGCACAACGGCACCGCCATGGTCGGCTGGGCCGAGGCCGATTCAATGGTGCGCTCCGACCACCGCATCGAGGGCCGCGCCCTCGAGCTGCTGGAACAGGCCGTGCAGGCCGACCCGGCCAACCAGCGTGGCCTGTGGCTGCTGGGCATCAGCCAGTTCCAGGGCGACGACTACGCCAAGGCAGCCGCCACCTGGCGCCGGCTCCTGCCGTTGCTCGAACCCGGCTCGACCGTGGCCAAGGCGGTGACCGAGCAGATCGCGGTGGCCGAGGCGCGCGCCGGTGGCGCGTCGGCATCCGACCCGGCGTCCCTCAGCGGGCCGCGACTGGCCGTGCAGGTCGAGCTGGCACCCGCCCTGCGCGACAGGCTCGAACCCGGCGCCGCATTGTTCGTGTACGCGCGCGCCGAATCCGGCCCGCCGATGCCGCTGGCGGTCGCCCGGCTGGATGCCGGCAAGCTGCCCGCCCACGTGGTCCTGACCGACGCCATGGCGATGGCGCCGCAGTTCAAGCTGTCCTCCGCCGACAAGGTCTTCGTCGGCGCGCGCATCAGCGCCAGCGGCCAGGCCACCGCCCAGCCGGGCGACCTGGAAGGCGACGCGGGCGTGGTGCCGGTCGACCGCACCGAGCCGGTCCACATCGTCATCGACAAGGTTCGCCCATGAGCACGGAAGCCCGCGACGCCCGCCGTTACCACGCTCTGCCATCGCCCTTCGCGATGAAGCGCGGCGGCCAGCTGCACGGCGCGCGGGTGGCCTACGAAACCTGGGGGCGGCTGAGCGCGGCGCGCGACAATGCGGTGCTGATCCTCACCGGCCTCTCGCCCAGCGCGCACGCCGCCTCCTGCGAAAAGGACCCGTCGCCCGGCTGGTGGGAAGGCATGCTCGGTCCCGGCAAGGCGATCGATACCGACCGCTGGTTCGTGATCTGCGTGAACTCGCTGGGCAGCGACAAGGGCTCCACCTGTCCGGCCTCGATCGACCCGACGACCGGCCGTCCCTACCGCCTGGGTTTCCCCGAGCTGGCGCTGGAAGACGTCGCCAACGCCGCCTACGAGGTGGTGCGTCACGGCCTGGGCATCGAGCGCCTGGCCTGCCTGATCGGCTGCTCGATGGGCGGCATGGGCGCGCTCGCCTACATGCTGCTGCACCCGGGCAGCGTACGCGCCCACATCAGCGTGGATACCGCGCCGCAGGCGCAGCCCTTCGCCATCGCCATCCGCTCGCTGCAGCGCGAGGCGATCCGGCTCGACCCGCAATGGAACGGCGGCGACTACGACCTCGGCGAGGGCCCCGGCGGCCGCTACCCCGAAATGGGCATGAGCATCGCGCGCAAGCTGGGCGTGATCACCTACCGATCGGCGATGGAATGGAACGGCCGCTTCGCGCGCATCCGGCTGGACCCCGAGAAGCGCGAGGATGAGCCCTTCGGCTTCGAGTTCCAGGTCGAGTCCTACCTGCAGGGCCACGCGCAGCGCTTCGTGCGCAGCTTCGACCCCAACTGCTATCTCTATCTTTCGCGCGCCAGCGATTGGTTCGACATCGGCGAATACGGCGGCGGCGACATCATGGAAGGCCTCAAGCGCATACGCATCGAGCGCGCGCTGGTGATCGGCGTGAGCACCGACATCCTGTTCCCGCTGGAGCAGCAGGAGCAGATCGCCACCGGCCTGTCCGCCGCGGGCGCCCAGGTCGACTTCGTGGCGCTGGACTCCCCGCAGGGCCACGACGCCTTCCTGGTCGACATCCCCAACTACAGCCGCGCCATCGGCGGCTTCCTGGCCGGCTTGTAAACGGTCGGCGTCCCCGCAAACACGGGTGCGCTAAACTCGGCGTGAAGCTGCACCTGCGAGAACGCCATGCTCACCACCGAATTCCCCGGCTGCCGCGAACTGATCGGCGCCATCGACCAGGCGGTCGCCCACGCCACCACCTTCGCCATCACCGACAGCCTGCGCAACAGCCTCTGCAAGTTGATGCGCAGCGGCGCGGTCAAGCTGCCCGACTGCGTATTCGAGACCGCCGAAGGCCGTTACGCACGCCGTGAGCTCTACCGCAGCGAGAAGCACGGCTACTGCGTGGTGGCGATGACCTGGGGTCCGGGCCAGGGCACGCCGATCCACGACCACTGCGGCATGTGGTGCGTCGAGGGCGTCTGGAGCGGTGCGCTGGAGGTGGTGCAGTACGAGCGCCTGGCCGACGAGAATGGCCACTGCCGTTTCCAGCCGGTGGGCTCGATCCAGGCAGGCCCAGGCTCCGCCGGCAGCCTGATCCCGCCGCACGAGTACCACACCATCCGCAATCCCAGCGACGAAGCGATCGCGGTCAGCCTGCACATCTACTCGGGCAACATGACCCGCTGCGCCGTCTTCCAGCCGCTGCCCGAAGACGGCTACGAGCGCTGCGAGCGCCAGCTGGGGCTCGACCCGGTGCATTGAGCCGGGCATAATCGCCGCTCTTGTGCCGGTGTGGCGGAATGGTAGACGCGGCGGACTCAAAATCCGCTTCTGGCGACAGAGTGTAGGTTCGAGTCCTATCACCGGTACCAACGACTTAGGCCCCCTTGCGGGGCCTTTGTTTTGGTCCGCAATCCTGGCGTTGGTCCGCAAAAGCACTTATTCCACCGTCTCCCAATGCCTCGGCGCCCTATTTCTCCCGGGTCGATAAGTGGACGCCGCCGTAGGACTCCGGGGGCCCGTGCAACCGGTCTTCGCGCGATTTCATCCAGCGACCCGCATGCTTCCACGCCTGCTTGACGCTCGCCGCGTAGTACGGTCCGGGAGGATCGGCCCCGCGCAGGAAGGTCACGGCACAGCCGCCGCCGATCAGCTCCACGATGCGCACCACGGGCGTGTCTGCGTGGAGGTACCTCAGGTACCACACACCAGGCTCGCTGGGTTTGTTCTCGCAGATGACAGGCATGGCGCGAAGGTACGCGCGGCGCGTCTCACGGGCCGATCACCGCAGGCGTGCCACTACTGCGCCATGCCGTTCGACGAGCCGCCCCAACAGCCAGGTTACCCGCCCGATCCCGAGCCGATCTTCAGGGCGATCCGGGCGCACCTGCGCGCCTCCCGCGCGACGGGGTTCCTGCTGCACGACGAGGAAGGCGGCTACTACGTCGCCGTGGATACGACGCCCAAGGACATCGTCAGGCTCGCGTCGCCTGGGCAGATGACGCCCTACAAGGGCAAGGGCTAGCCGCCCTTCCTGTAGGCCTCGTTCGCGGCTTCTACGTCCATTTGCCCGTCGTCCGGATGGTGGAAGTAACCGGCATGGTCGGCGAACTCGTGGAACTGCATGGTGCACGCCTCGCAGCCGCAGTCGCCGGCGCAGCGGGCTTCGCACTCCACCGTGCACGTGCACGGCAGGTCCAGGTCAGGGTGCGCGCCTTCCTGCGAACGGTCAGGGAAGTATCCCTGGGTTTCGGGGTAGCGGCGCAGGCCTTCGGGGGTGGGAAATGGATAAATCATGGCGCCGATTATGCCGCCAGCTGGTGCGCGTAGTACGGCCGCGCCCGGTCGTCCAGGATGGCGTACAGGGCCTCGCGCGGCGCGATGGCGGGGTTGAGCCAGGCGTCCACATGCTCGGGCTTGATCGGCACGATGCAGCGGTCGTGGCCGGCCGCGGCCACTTCGGGCGGCGGCTCGTCGGTGATGGCTGCGAAGCTGAAGAGGTCGGCACCGTTGTCGGCGCTCTTGGACACGTTCCACAGGCAGGCCACCAGCATGTCCTGCGGCGGTTGGGGGTCGAAGGCCAGCACCACGTTCTCCTCCTTCTCACCCGCGGCGAGCTCCCTGCCCTCCATCCGATGGCGCGCCACGTTCTCGTAGAAGCGGGTGACGACCAGGATGCCGTGCCGGTAGCCGAAGAGCTGGTCCCAGGACTCCTCGAGCTTGTCCCGGCGCGCGTTGTAGGTCCCCGGGTACTTGCGCTCGACGACGGCGTTCCAGCCAGGCATGCGGCACTGGTAGCGCATCGGCACCACCACCCGCTGCCCGTCCTGCTCGATCATCACCGGCGCATAGGTGCCCGGGTAGATGCGCGCGTCCTGGTCCGCCGGCTCGCGACGCTCCAGGTCGGCCAGGTTGCGCTCGGCGGCCGCGATCTTGTTGCCGGCGATGCGCTTGTCTTCGGCGGCCTTCTTCGTCGGCTTAGCGCTGGCCAGCACGGCCTCGGCCTTGGCCAGTCGCGCATGCTGGGCGGTCAGCTCCTCTCGGTAGCGCTGCTCCTGCTCGCGATCACCCTCGGCCACCAGCTTGGCAAGCTCGAAGCCGGCCTCGCTTTCCGGGCGACGGAACGCATCGCGCATCGCCTTGGGGATCTTCGTCCAGCTGCCGTCGCGCTGGCGCTCCCAGAACAGCGCGACAAAGCGCTCCAGGCTGATCGTGGCGCCGAAGTGGCGCACGTACTTGGTGAAGTCGGCCTTGATCTGGGCGGAGTAGCACATAGCGGGCGCTCCCGGGCGGGCGCTCCAGCATAGGACAGGCCTGGTGAAGGCGCCCCGGTTATCGGCTGGCACCAGCAAGACTGCACGGCCGGCCGCCAGAACCCCGAGGCAAGGTGAAAGTAGCGCTTACAGGTTGCCGGGGATGTAGGCGGATGCCGACAGGGTTTGTCGGCAAGACTCCTCCCGCATCAGCCGGCCGCGCTGGTACTGAAAGTACAGGTGCTGGTACCGACCAGCGAGCCGTTGAAATACAGCTTCACGGCGATGGTGCCCCCGTTGGCCGCGTTAGTGTTGACGACCGTGGCGCTCGCGGAGCAGGCCGCGGAGCGGCTCGTGGTCAGCGCGACCACCGAGGGCGCGTCATTACCGTAAGTGTCCGAGCCGCCGTCGGGATCCGGCCCGTTTGCGAACCCCGTCATCACGTACTGCACGGTGTAGTTGCTGGCGGTACCGCCTGAAATCAGATAGCTCCCGCTGTCAAGCACGGCTCCGGTGTCATCTTTGACATTCCAGGTGCCGTCGTTGACCAGAGTCAAGGTCAATGTGGCAGTTCCGCGCCCACGATTGCGCGCATAGCGCTTCCCGTTGAACCCGAGGACATTGCTGATACCAGCAAAGATCGCGTTCAGATCGGTCCCGTTCTTGTAGATGCCAGTCGCCGCCGCCTGTACACCACCGGACACGTAAGGGGCGTAGATATTTGCCAAGTCGTTGCCGTTTTCGTAGATGCCGGTGGCTGATGCTTTCGCTCCGGATGCGTATAGGGCAAAGATTTGGTTCAGCGGAATGCCGCCCTTCTGGATGGGAGAGGTCATGGCTCAGAGCACCTTGGACAGCAGCCACACCAGCGCCAAGGCGCCGACCACCCAGCGCTCCGCGCGCCGGCCGGCCTGGATGCGATCAACCTCATTGGCCGCCCACAGGGCCATCTCGGTTGCTGCACCCGCGTAGTTCACGCTCAGCCGCTTGCCGTCCTTGTGGTCGAACTCGCCCACGTAGTCGCCGTGCGCTACCTTGCGCACTTCTTGGGCGACCAAGCCCTTGGATCGTTCTCCATTATCTTTAAGAGTGAAGTCGTAAAGGTCCAGCTCACGATGCAGTGGACGCGGCTGCACGCGGCCATGCACGGTTTTCAGGCGCAGATCGGAGCCCAGAAAATTACCCGTGCCGGAACATGTCAAGCCACTGCCGCTGATTGTCACCACATCTGAGCCGCCGATAATGAAGACGTGGTTGTTGCTGCTGCCGACGACGTAATTCAGTCGGCTGCTGGTGATGCCGAAGCCCATCACGCTGCCGTACAGCGAGATGCCATGTGATAAATCAGAGTTGCTGGAACCTATTCCAGAAAAACTGAGGCCGTCAGTAATTTGTCCGTTTCCGTTAAGGCGAATGCCACCTTTCACCCCGACCCACGGGGCAATGGTCATAGACTGGCCTGAATTGTTGGCGTTTCCATAGATCAACGCCACGTCGCCCGTCGCCGTCAGCGGGTTATAGGACCCGGCTGTAATGTTCGGAAGCATGAGCAGCGTTCGGCCGAGGCCGCCGCCTTGAACCGAGAGCGCTGCGGTGGAGCTCGCCACGGTGGCGCCATTGTCTGCTGACATGCCGCCATTGGCGGTGATGCTTCCAGTGGTGGTCACGCTGCCCGTTATCGTGCCGCCGCCCGTGCTGAACTTCCCGTCCAGCGCCGTCTGCAGGCCGTTCGTCTTGGCGATGGTGAGCGCACCGTCCGCGATGGCCGTGCTGAGCGTGACGTTGCCCGTACCGTCGAAGCTCTGGCCGGCGGCCGTGACTGGGCCGGTCAGGGTGAACGAGCGAGCGGTGGCCAGCTTGGTCGCTGCGACCGCCGTGCCATTGATGGGCAGGTACTGACCGGTCACCGAGGCGCTGGTCGCGTAGAAGTTCGTCCCGTCCGTATAGACGCCGATGGCATTGCCTTGCGGCACGGTCACGCCGGCCCCTGTTGCGCCGTTGACCGCCAGGGTGAAGCTGCCGGTGGTGTTGTTGGCGATGATCCAGGTGGCGCCCGCGCTCAGCGGGAGAACCACAGCCGCGTTCGCGCTCAGGGTGCCGGTCACGCTGATCACCTGCGCGGCCAGTTGCGCCGACGTCGGCGTGACGTTGCCGGAGGTGGCGGTGATCGAGGCGACGCCCGTGTTGGCGCGCACCGCCACCCAGCCTGCGGCGCCCGAGGCGTCCGGGTTGGTGCTGTTCTGGTCGACGGTGTTGAGCCACTGACCGGTGCCGGCTGCATTGAGCACGAGGGCTCCGGCCGGGTAGCCGCCGATCGAGGCGGCGAAGGTCGCGTTGAAGGGGTACTGGCCGCCGGCCTGCGCCCATTGCACCTGCGTGCTGAGCTGGTTGAGGATGCCGTTCATGTCCGCGCCGAAAGGCGGAATGCCGCCGGAGGCAATCGGCTGCATCGTCAGCGGAGGAAACCCGTCGGTCATCGATGCCGCGCCAGGCGTGGTGCCCTGCTGGGACGGCACCGGAATCGCGTTCTTGGTGCCGCTGTTGGCGAACGGGACGGTGGTCTGGGTCGGTGCGTTAATGGCTTTCATGGCTGTCCTGTTACGCGTTGACGGTAATCGTCACGCCCACGCCCGCCGGGCGCGGCATGAGGGCGGGGTTCTGGATGACGGAGGCTTCCCAGGGCTGGAGCGCGAAGTTGAAGACGTACTGCAGCTGCATCGGCCCGTTCTCGAGCACGTAGCAGCTGCCGCGGCCTGCGAAGAGGTACTGCAGCAGCGTGTTCATGCTGGGCGCGGTGAAGCTGGAGATGTTCGCCAGCGCCTTGGTCATGATCAGGACGCGGTAGGCGTCGTCCGCGAGCAGGTACGTGCTCGAGGTGGTCTTGCCGCTGTAGAACGGCGCCTGGTTGAACGGGTAGGAGCCCGGCGTGGCCTCCTTGAAACCCAGGTAGTCCGGCAGCGGCGTGATCGTGATCTGACGCGGGATGTTGACGATGCGTCCCCAGATATCCAGCCCGAAGCCCTGGGCCGTCCCCACGTTCCAGACGAAGTCGTAGAAGTGGTTGATGTCGATCGCGGGGTCGATCCACGCGTTCATCGCCGCCACGATGCCGGTGATCCCGGGGCTGTTGGCGTACTGGCTGAGCAGCGTATCGGTCGGGTTCTGCATGGCGTCAGGTCAACGTCACGGTGATGTTCGAGGCGTTGAGCGTGGGCAGCTGGTCGATGCCCACCGCGAGGGAGCTGGTCGTGGGGCTCGCGGTCGACCCGATGGTCACGGAGAGGATCTGGACGTGCGGGTCCACGCCGGAGATGCCGGCGAAGTAGCGACCGGCGTACAGCGTGGCGCCGATGCGCGCACGCGTCCCGCCATCCTGGCCATTGAACGCAGCCAGCACCGCGTTCTGGATCAGTTGCGTCACGTTGGACGGCAGCGCCGGGTTGTTGACCAAGTTGACCGCGATGTAGACGTTGATCGAGGCCGGCACCTCCCACTTCACCGCGTAGGTCGGATAGGGGGTGATGCCCTGCGACTCGTCGGTGTAGGTATAGGTCGTGTTGCCGTTGTAGCTGCAGCCGAGGGATTTCTTCGACCAGATCGCTTTGGCGATGGCGGCCGGATCGCCACCGGCGACGGCCACGTAGATCGAATTGGCCGCGACCGGGTAGTTGGTCGATCCGGTATTGACCGCGGCGTTCGTCGAGTTGTCGATGACATAGGCGTCGACCACGTTGGGCACGGCCAGGACGGCGGCATAGACCGCCTGGGTCGAATTGACGGCGTTGGCGGCGACCGAGTTCTGCCGGCGAAACTCGAAGTCGGACCGGGACTCCTCGTTGACGCCCGGCGTGCCGGCGGTGGGGTTGCTGACCGACTCCCAGCCGGTGACCGCCCGATAGATCGAGTTGAGCGCACCGATCGGGCAGGCAATGGGGCCGGTGGTCAGGCACTGGAACGGCACCGCGATGCTGCCACCGGCCGGGATGGTGGCTGCCGAGAGGCTGGCGTACTGGTAGCCGTTGGCGTCCTGCACGATCGAGCCGACGGGAATCACCGTTCCAGCCAGGCCCGTACAGGTGCCGGTGACCAGCGTGCCGGAGGCGGCGATGCGGTTGATGAAGTAAATCCGACCGATCGCATCCTGGAAGCGGCCATCGGCGGTGTCGGGATTGACCTGGTTGACGATGGTCGCGATCTGGTCGTTCTTGTCACCGATGATCGCGGCGAAGGACTGCGCCAGCTGGCCCTGGGGTGAGGTGAGCGAGGTCGACATGCCGCCGCCGAAGGCGCTGTTCATGTCGGCCAGCACGCCGGCCACGATGTCCGCTTCCTGCGGCAGCGTGATGCCAGTCGAGCCGAAGGTGATGTCCGGAACGTTGGTGGTGCTCATCAGAAGTTCACCGTGATCGGCGTGGAGTTGAAGGTGCTGGTGACGTACACGGTCCCGGTCAGCCGTCGGTTGGTGAGTGCCAGCTGAGCGACGGAGGCGGACAGGACCTGCGCGATACCGAGCGCGGCCGCTTCGATGTAGCCTTTGAGCAGCGAGAACGGGGGGCGCTGGCCGAGGATGGTCTGGAAGTACGGCAGGCCCAGCGTGGTGTCGTACCAGCACTCCCCCAGGAAGGTGCGTATGGCGCTGGCGACGTCCTGAGCGATGGACAGATCCGGCGTGGCGAGGTTGAGGTTCCCGTTGGAATCCAACTGCAGATCCCACGTCGCGGTGTTGAGGGGTAGCGTCAGCATGGGTTGTCCACATGAAAAACCCCGCCGGAGCGGGGTATGGGGGTCAGGATGAAAGTTCTTTTGGCAATGGCTGCCCTGCTAATCGCGGGAGCCTCTTTCCCTGCAACTGCTCGCGAGGCATCGCCCAACATCACGACGAAATCGACATGCGATAGCTATCAACGTCAGATCGATTTTTTTCGCACGCAGGGCAGCGACGATCTCGCCGGTGAGGCGCAAAAAAAGCTAGCAGCCTGCGAAAAGAGCGCCGCCGAAGATCAGTTGTTGATTTCCCAATACGCCAACGCCCATCCGAACGAACCTTGCCCGGCGCAACAAGTTGGCCTTGAGCGCGCGCAGGCTGCCGTCAACAAGAGCGGAACCCTCGCGGGCCGACTCTTTGGCGGTCCGTCATCCCTTTACAAGGCTTCCTTGGGTAGTGCCCGCCAGGCCCTTGCAGATTGCCAGCGCCAAGCTGCTTACGCATCGGCGCAAGACGCCCAGCGTGATGCCAATGAGAAACAGCGGATCGCCTATGAAGCCACTCCGGAAGGACAGGCGTTGATGAGGGCCAACGCGATAACCGACGGTCACGTCAACGTTGCAACCTTCACTCCGCGAACCATCGTTGGTGCAGCCGGGCATTGGCGAGATTTGGGTCTGACCGACGATGGGCACCACTATTACTCGGTCAGTCGCCAGGTTGGTGACGAGCGACGCCTGTTCCTCAAAAGCTTCACGCTGGATGCTGATGGAATGCCCGGAACGATCAACATCGTCCAAACGGCTTTCGTGTGTCGGTCTTCCGGCCCACTGCCCGCTGTAATGCGCATTGTTGACGGCTACGATTTCGATGGACGCACAGGCGACCCGATGGGTGCATCGTTGCCGGGTGCCTGGGGAACCTCCATTTCTGTCGAAGACGAAAGCGTGTTGCAATCAGCGGTTGAAACGTCCTGCGAGGCCGGCGCTCGCCATTAGGCCGTCGGCGGCCCCGACGTACCGCCGCCGGTCGAAACGCCAGAGTGCTTATGCGTCGAGAGCGCAATGCCGTTGCCCTTGACTTCGCCCGAGGCGGTGATAGTGCTGTTGGCCGTCACCGCTTGATCGAGCTGCGTCGTGCCGGTCACTTCGAGGTTGCCCTGTACCTTCACGTTCGGCGCCTGGATGGTGACCGTCTGCGGGGACAGCACCGTGATGCCGCTGGTGGTGAACTGCACGTATTGCTGCGGCGTGCCGTTGAGCATGCCGCCCAGGTACAAGCCATCGGATAGGCTGTGGCGACGCAGGGAACCTGGCACCCCCTGTGCCTTGGTGGCGATCACGGCCGAGAGGTCTCGGTCGGCGAACACCGCCACGCCGATGTCTCCGATCTGCGGGTCCAGAATCACCGCGTTCGTGCCGCCCTGGATGCGCATGTAGGGCAAGCCGTAGAGCACCGGCAGTGGGGTGACGTTCCCCTCCCCGTCGGTCTGGTTCACCAGCGGCTGCACGTCCATCGTGCCCACCGGCTCGACGCCGCCGGCGTTGCTCACGGCAAGGACTTTGACGAGGGTGGCGGTGCGAACCCGGCCGAGCATGCGCCGGATGACGAATTCAGCCGATGCCTTGGGATTGGAGGCCACGCTTGGGTCGCGAAAGCCGTTCAGTGCGTCAGATGCCGACAATGCCGCTATCTCCGATGGTGGCCGTGGTGAACCAAGGCCCGTTGGGAAGGTTGGCGGACAGCTCGTGCGTGACCGTCCAGACGTAGTACACGCCCGGCGATCCAGGCACCGTGCCCGGCTGAGGCGAGAAGCCCACTGCGGCGCGCTGCGCGTTGGCTCCGAAGTTAGGGATGGAAGTGACCACGTTGACCTTGCGCCCGAACTCGATCTGCGGATTGAACAGCGTGCGGACGATCACGCCATTCATCGTGTACTGCGGATAGCCGACCATGCCGGTAGCGGCCGAGACCTCGATTACCTGCGCGTCGCGGGTTTTGCCGCGCTGCCAGATGACGAGGGTGTTCGGATGTCCAGGTTTGATGTCGTAGAACACGCCGGAGGAGGCGCAAATGTCGGCGATCTGGTCCTTGAGCGAACCCGGTGCAGCATGGTTGTTGAGCTTCGCCGTCACGCCAGCACTGTTGTCGAACGCGTATCCGGCCTGCGCCGCCAGGGCCGAAAGCATGGTGGCCACATCCAAGGTGCCTTTGTAGCTGGCGCCTGCCGCCGAGGTGAGTTGGACGTCGTAGGCCGTACTCGCGAAGATGTCGATCATCACGTCAGGCATGGCGTTGTAGTTGATCGATCCGTCGTAGATCGACCCATCGAACACGAGCGCCTGGCCGATCTCGGCGTCGACCGCAAACACCTGCACGCTGTTCTTCTTGTAGCCGAAGCCCTGCGAGAACCCCAGCGTCGATAGCTTCGCGAGGTCCGCTGGCAGCATGCCGGCGATGCGTAGCTGCATCAGCCGCGCGAAGGTGCCATAGGCGCCGCCGGCGTTCTGGATCATGGCTTCGCATCGCAACCCCCGCAGTTCCACGCTCGACGCGCCGTTGTCGAAGGTCGAGCCATCCAATTGGATGCGGATGAGCAGGTCGCGCTGGATGAAGCTCACAGCGCGCCCCCTGCCTCGCCCGGGAGCAGGTAAGCCAGCAGGAAGCGCGTGCCAAGGCCGCTGTAGACCGGGTCGGCGCTGCCCTGGGTGTCCACGAAGGCCAGGTCGCCGACGAAGCCCAGGTAGGCCTGGCGCACCAGCAGCACGCGGTTGCGGCAGAGCACGCACGACACGATGGGCCGCTGCGCCAGGGACAGGTCCAGGTAGAGGCCCGTGGTCTTCTGGTATACCGCGATCTGGCACGACTGGCTGGCCAGCGAGACCGTCAGGTTCTGCGACGGCACCGGCTGAAGCGGGATCAGCATCATGATGCAAAGGGTCCGGTCGGGGCTGGGAACGTGCCCAGCGGGAAGGTGGTGGCCTGCACGGTGCCGCTGTTGACCGGCGTGGCCGCCGAGGGCGACTTCGGGTTGCCGTACTGCGCGGGCGTGGCCTCGCGCACCTGCTTGAACCAGGCCTCGACGGTGAGCATGGTCGCCCCGCCGGTGGCCTCGCGCCGGTAGTCGTAGTGGTCGAGCGTGAGGCTCTTGTAGGTAATGTCCGGCGTCACCACGGTGAAGAGGTCCGTGGAGCTGAGCATGTAGTCAAGCGTGCTCAGGAAGTCGCCTTTCTGCATGTATTGCTGCCCGAGGGTGAGCCCGAGAGCCGCGGTGGCCGATTGCACGAAGTTCAATCCGCCGCACACCATCGTCATGCGGATCTCGAAGGGCTCGGCGACCTTGTTGTAGCTGGCGAAGGCGCCCTGCTCCACTGGGTAATTGCTGACCCGGTAGTCGCCGCGGAACTCGAACCGCGGCACCGTGTCCGGCACGATGACCTTCGACCCGTCGCCGGCCAGTACCATCCAATCGCTGGCGGCGGGGTTGAGGATGTCGACGCCGGTCAGGTCGCCCAGCTCGGCGAGACCGGCCAGCAGCGTGGTGACGTTCATCAGTCCACTCCGGTGTCGGCCAGCGCGACCAGGCTGTTGTTCTGCAGCGCCCCGCGCAGATCCCGCGCGATGCCTTGCGCGTCGGTCGCCCGGGTGTTCACCGTGATCGAGCCGATATGGGTCTCCGACGTGCTGGTGCGCGAGGCCAGTGCCGTGCGCCCCGGCGCCTGCTGGCGCGCGCCCAGGCGGATGCCGCCCAGGATGTCGTCGGTGCTCAGCGTGCCGTTGCCCTCATGCCGCGCGATGCCCCTCACCAGCGGAATCAGAGTGTCGAGGTTGGACAGGTCCAGGTGCTCGTTCGCGCCCTTGCCCGTGGCCCGGGCCAACGAGGCGATATAGGCGGCCACGTTGTTGCCGTCGGCGGACGGCGCGTATTTGCGCACGATGCCGCTGATGGTGTCGATCCCGCGGGAGGCGTACAGGGCGAGCTGGCGCACCAGCGCGGCGATGCCCTCCTGCAGGCTGTCGAAGGCGGCGAACCGCGCGTTCGGCCCGGACTCCAGGTGCGCGCCAGCCTGGCCCACGAAATTCAGGTTGCCCGGGTTGTTGTTGCGCCGCCCGCGCGACTGGCGCGCGCGATCCAGGGCCGCCAGGTCCTTCACCCGCTGGTTGCTGACATGGTCGCCGACGCCGTACTCGTTGCGCAGGATGGCCTTCGTGGCCTCCTGGTCGCCGAAGTAGGACTTGACCAGCGCCACGCTGTAGCCGATCGCGTCGTCGGCCTTCGTGCCCTCGATCTGCTTGTGGATCAGGGTCCCGATGCCGTAGCCGGCCGCGGCCGCGCCGGCCGCCGCCATCGCCCACAAGCCGGCGGTGGTGCTCGCCAGCAGCGGGAGGAGTCGCCCCAGGCCTCCGATCAGACCCAGCACCGGCGAGAGCACCTTGAGCGCCAGAATGCCGCCCAGGGCGATGGCGACCGCCTTCCAGCCGCCGAACGCCTTCACGACGTCGACGACCTCGTCCGCGAGCTTCTCGATCTTCCGGGCGACCGCATCCCAGTCGACCGCATCGAGCCAGTCAGCAAAGCGCGTAGCCAGGCGCTCCAACACCGGCGAGAGCTTGTCGAAGGCCAGTTCGCTCGCGCCCTTGAAACGCAGCTGGATCAACGCCCACTGCTTCTGCAGCCGCTCGGCCGCCTTGGCGCTCTCGTCGGTGACGCGCGACATGCGCGACGCTTCGGCCAGCTGCTGCTGCAAGGCCTCGGACCCCTGCATCACTGGGTTGAACATACCGCCTACGCCGAGCTGGTTGGCCGCCACCAGCGCCATCTGGCGCGGCATTTTGCTCAGCCGGTCGGAGATGCGAAGCAGCGCGTCCTCCGCCGTCTTCACGCCCGTCAGGTCGATCCCGAACAGGCGCGCGGCGTCGGTCAGGCCCGAGTGCCCGCGCAGCTGCGCCTCCGCGATGCCGGCCGCCAGCGTGTTGAGCACACCGAATGCGTCCTGCGCCTGCCCGCCCATCTCCTTGGCGACCGTGCCCCAGGCCTCGAGCTCGCGCGTGCTGATGCCGAGGTTCCGCGACAGGCGCGAGAGCGCCGCCTGGCCGTCCACGTTCGAGGCGATGAAGTCCTTGAGCGTGGTCGCCGCACCGAAGGCGGCCAGTAAGCCCAGGAGCTGGTTGCGCACCGCGGAGAAGCCCTCGGCCATGCGCTTGCCGCCCTCGGCCACCTGCTTGGCGGCGGCATCGGATTTCTTGCGGAACGCCTCCAGGCCCTCCGAGGCGCGCTTGTGGCCCTTGTCGAAGCTGGCGGTATCCAGCCCCAGGGTCATGACGAGGGCGTCGATCACGGTGGCCATGGGTCAGTCCTGGGCGGCGTTCATCAGCTGGGTGTTGTGCGCGTCGACGGTGATGATCTCGAGCAGGCACCAGAGGTCTTCCAGGCCGTACACGGTGTCGAGCTCGTGCAGCGTGGCGTGTCGGGAGGAGACGACGGTGCCGATCGTGCGCGGGAGATTTAAGTACTCGGCCAGTCCGTTGGCCGGGCCGCCTACGCGGGGTCCGACGTCGATTGCGCGGCGGCCTTCAAAAAATCCGTGTGGAGCTTGAACACCTCCAGGCGCAGCTTCAGACGGGTCGGCACTTCCTCGATGTCGTCCTCGACCAGGCCGCGGGTGATCGCCGGGTTGGCCGGGTTGGGCACGATCGACACGCAGCGGAACATCTCGTCCATGAGCACCTGCGCCTCCTCGAACGGTAGGCGACCGACCAGCGACAGGCCGTAGCTGGCCATGCCGGCCATCCCCGCCTCGGCCAGGCCCTCGGGCAGTTCCACGCCGTGGCGGGACAGCGCGAGGAAGGCGCGCACCGCCCAGCGCTCGGCCTGGCTGGCGGCCATCTCTTGGATCAGGAACACCTTGCCCTTGTCGCGACCCTCGTCCGTGATGGCGACCTGCAGCGTCTTGCGCGCCATTACAGCGGCGCTCCGACAATGGTGTTCCAAGTGATCTCGTACCGAACCGGCTGCAGGACCTTTTTCACGTCAGGGATCGGCTTGTACTTGGTCAGGAAGCCCCGAGTCGCCACGTACTTCTTCCCGATGGCAGGCAGGCTGACGGTGGCGTTGGCGATCAGCACCTCCTGGGTGGCCTTCATGGCGAGCGCCCAGTTGTTGAAGATCTCCAGCGAGTCGCTGTCCGGCATCAGAACGATGACCTGCTTCGTCGGGTTGAAGATGAAGCCACCGGAGAGGTGGCCATCCACACCCATGACGGTCTCGACGATCTCGACGTCTTCGGTGGAGAAGCAGTCGTCGGCGGCGTAGCCATGAAGGATCTGCGGCGAGGGATACAGGCCCGTGATCGCCAGGGCGAAAACGGAGTTGGCTGCGGTGATGGTCTGCATGGGAGCGGCTCCGTTACTGGACTTCGATCGAGGAAAGAGTGATCTGCTGGATCGCACCGCCGTCGGCGTACCAAAGCGTTGCCGCCGGACTGGTGCGGCCGATGCGCTGGGCGGCGGTCGCCGGCACGATCTGCAGGTACCAGCCCTTGGCGTAGATGACGTTGGACACGTCGGCGCCGATGGTCGCCTTGAGTTGGGCGATCTGGCTCTGCGAGAGGGCGACACCGGGGCGGATGGCGCCGAAGGCCACGGCCGCATTGACCGGATCCTGGATGGCCGCATCGACCATCGCGTAGCCCTGGGCGTTGTACGGAATCGAGCCGGCCGACAGCAGCAGGTTGACCAGCGCGCCCTGCAGGTTGGCGTTGAGCCAGATCTGGTTGACGTAGGAGTCGATCCACTTGTACTGGCCCGAAATGCTGCCGTTGGCGAACCAGTTCCAGTTGCTGGAGGCGTTGGCGTTGGCGCCGTAGTAGTTGTAGCCGTTGGCGACCAGCGCCTGCGCGTCGGTGACGTTGGTCACGCTCGGGATCAGGCCGCTCTGCGACTGGAAGTCCAGCGTGATGCGGCCGTTGGGCTGGGTGAAGTTGATCGAGGCGATGACGCCCAGCACGAAGGCCGCGTGGGTGAGGTCGCCGAAAATGCACACCGTGCCGCTGTCCTGCGCCTGCTGCACCGCATAGCCCCAGGTCGTGGTGCTGCCGATGACCTTGGCGTTGACGTCGGAGTCATAGCCGACGTAGGCGTAGCGGTTGGCCTGCAGGGCAGTCCACGCCGAAAAGGCGGTCTTGTCGGCGGTACTCGGCTCCCAGGTCGTGGTGAAGGCGGCCCAGTTCTGCGAGACCTGCAGTACGCCGGGCAGGAAAGTGCCGGGCGTCGCCGCATCGGCACCCCGCGACAGCACGGCCCCGGTGCCGGAGGCCAGTGCCAGCGAAACGGCCAGCGTGCCGGTGGCAAAGGCGATGGTGGAGGCCGCGCCGGTCGTAGTCGCGGTCAACACGAACGCATTGTGCTGCGCGTCCCAGCTCACCGCGAAGTTGGGCGAGGTGAAGGCCGCCTGGATCTTGGAGGCGGCATCGGAAAAGCTGGTGGCCGAGGTGAGGTTGATGCTGCTCGAGGTGGCCGGCGTACCGTTCACCGAAACCGTCAGCGTGCCGGACACCGCCTGCAGTTGCGCCAGCGTCAGCGTCAGCGCCGCGCCGCGCAGGTAGGCGGCCACCGCCGAGGGGTTGTACTGGGCGAACAGCAGCGTGCCAGGCAGGGCCTGGGCATTGTTCGGACCCTGGAAGTAGATCTGTGCCGCCTCGTACTCCGGGCCGGTCAGGCCGAAGAAGGCGCCGACGCTGGCCGCGCTGGCGAAGGCCTGCACCGTGCCGATGGGCACGTAGGGGCTCTGGGTGAGAATCAGGCCGTTGAGCGCCACGGCGCTCCCTGCGGCGGAAAGAACGCCAGGCACCACCTGGACGGTGTAGGAAGCCGGGATGGTCATGTCGTAGTGCTCCGAAGGCAAACGAAAAAGCCGCCCGCAGGCGGCGCGTCAGGGCGACCGGAAGCCGGTCAGGTGGGAAAGCGTGCGTCGACGCTGGCCGGGGCGACCGTCAGCGCTGCAGCGAAGTCCTGCGGGGTGGAAACCACCGGGTTGAACTGGGCCGAAAACTCGACCGTCCAGCGGTTCTCGAACTGCTGCTCGGCGTTGATCAGCGTGGTCTGCTTGGGCTCGCCGGCATACAACGGCTGCATGTCCACGCCCGAGGCGGCGAACTGCTCGCAGGCGTAGTCGGTGCGGATCAGGGTCGCGACCGTGGCCGCGTGGTCCGCCGCGCTCGGGCCGTAAAAGTCGAGCTGGCAATCCCAGCGGCTGGAGCGGCCGTTGTTGCCGGTGCCGGGGTTGCTGCCCGGATCGGTGTAGGTGACGCGGTTGGTCGACAGGCCCGTCACGAACAATGGCGTCATCGTGCAGAAGTCGCCCACGGGCATTGCTGCGCGGTTGCCCTGGGCCCTGATGACCTCGCCGGCGACAATGCCCAGCAGGAAGGCGCGCAGGGCCGTCAGCAGGGCCGATTCGGTGATGCTGATGGTCGCCGTCATGGGGTCACCTGCAGGCAGAGGATGACGCGACACCAGTCCGGCCACTGCTCCGGCACCGCCACCACCAGCCAGGTCTGGCCGGCGAACACAAACTTGTCGCCGCCCCTGGCCGTGCCCCGGTCGACACCGTAGATCGCGCCCGCCAGGTACACGCTGCAGAAGATGCCCTGCAGGTTGAGCCCATCGACGTGCTGCAGGTCCTTGAAGCTCATCTCCTGTTTCTGGATCGCCACAGTCACCGGCGCGGCGTAGCCCGGCACGCGCGAGCCGTCGGGTGCCGTCGTGTAGCCGGTGGACGGGAACACCTGGGCGCTGATAAACGGGTTGACCGTGCCGACGGCGCCGGCGGCGATCCCATGAAGATTCATGCGCCGCCCGCCTTCTGGATGTCGTAGTCAACGCTGTTGAGCATGTGGCCGGTATCCACCAGCGGCTTTTCGAAGCCCTTGGCGGCGATCGTGGCGGCCGCAAGGGCCGGCGCGTCCAGCTGGCGGATGGAGGCCTGAAGCTGGCCGCGAATGCCCTCCCCCATGCGCCCGAAGGCCACGTCAAGGTTGCAGTCGGCCGCCTTGAGCACCTTGGCCATGCTGGCGCCCCACCCCGGCGACTTCTCCGCGATCATGCGACGGAAGAACGGGCGCGGCGGCTGGTTGTTCGCCGGATTGCCGTATTCGTTGATCGCGGCGATGTAGGCCACCGGTGTGCCATCGGGGTAGGTGGCGTTCTCCAGGAAACCCAGGCGCAGCAACTCGCCCTTGCCGACCTTCTGGCGGACCTCCTCGAGCTTGGCGCGCAGACCCTCGCCACCGGACAGGCCGATCTTCATTGCTGGTCCCAGCCAGAGCCGCCGCGGTAGCCGCCGGGCCGTGAGGAGCCGGGTACGTACTGCATCGTCCGGTAGGCCGCAGTGGCTTGCCAGTAGCTGGCGCCGTACTTGGTCTGCATGAACCAGGCGGCCGTGCCGGGCACGCCATCCATGGCGGTCGCGACCGTCACCGACCCTTCAGTCGCGGTGGCGATGCGGCCCACCAGCGGCGAGGCCGCCTGCCCGTTCACGCCGGCATTGATCGCCGCGATATGGGCGACCAGCATGTTGAGCAGCACGGACCGCTGCTCGATCTGCTGAACACGACTGGCCTCGGTGTTGTCCAGGTAGACCATCGCCGCTTCGTCAAAGTACGCCTGCAGCAGCGGCGCGCTGACGCTGGCGAACTCCGGGTAGCGAACGAGGAAGGCTGCCGGATCGAACACCACGACGCCGGTGGTCATCAGTCGGTCTCTTCGGTCTTGCCTTCGTACGCCTCGGCGCTGACGCCGGCCGCGGGCTTGGCGAGATCCAGCGGCTCCAGGCCGGTCTTGATCTCGGCCTGCTCCTTCGCCCGCGATTCGGCCGCGTTGGCCTTGTCCTGGGCAAAGATCAAGCCGTGCTTGAGCGGCCCGAACTGGGCATATTCGGTCGACCAGGCGTCGAAAAACTCCTTGTCGACCTGAGTCAGGCCATAGCCGCCCACGATGCGGGAGCTGTTGGCGCCGGCGAGGGTGATGGACTTGCCGCCGGTGCGGATGATCAGGCCGTGCGGAAGCTTGCAGCCAACGGTAATGGTTGCCATGAGTGCGTTCCTTGAAAGAATGGCCCGCCTTGCGGCGGGCACAAAAAAACCCGCTTGCGCGGGCTCTGGGGTGGTGCTGGCGCTTTGCGTCAGATGCCGTACATCGAGCCGATGGCCACGGGCCGGCGGATGATCGAACCCCACGAACCGGCGGACTTCTTCTGCTTGTAGCTGGAGAGGTCCACGAACACCGGGTGGGCGCGCATCTTCTCGGTGAAGCCGACGAAGGCCGTCTTCTGGCCGTCGATCTCGTCCACGATCAGCTGCATCAGTTCGGTGCTGCCCGTACCGGCCGCCGAGTACTCCACCGCCGAGACCACCCGCAGGTTCGGGAAGTTCTTCTTCAGCTGGTCGTACACGTTGACGTTGTACTGGTTGGTCTTGGTGAGGTTGACCTCGCTCTCGGGGGAGAGCGCCAGCGTCATCTTCGCGTCGCGCTCGAGCTGGCCCTTGAGCTGGCTCACCACCTGCTGGTAGAGCAGCTGGATGTCGCCGTAGATAGCCGCGCCATCCTTGGTCGACCAGATGGTGCCACTGCCGGTGCCGGTCGCTGCCGGGGTGATGCCGGCCGGCAGCGACGGATCGTTCAGGAGGCCGTAGTTCTGCAGGCCGGCCACGCCGAAGAACGCGATCTTGTTCGCCGCCTTGTTGATGGTCAGCGCCGAGGCGATGTTGAGGTTCTGGGCGAAATCGATCTTCGCCTCGCCCGCGATCTCCATCTCGCGCTCACCCCAGCGGGTGACCGTCTGGAAGTGGTAGCTCTGGCGCGGCACCCAGTTGATGTTCGCCGAACTCTGGCCGTTGTTGCTGTAGTCGCCGTAGCTGGACACCTCGCCGGTGGACTCGACCACCTGGAACTGCGAGGTCAGGGTCGTCCAATCGCCCTTCTTCGCCTCGCCGATGATCTCGACGGCCTTCATCGGCGACACCAGCACGCGGATCACTTCCGGATCCAGGTAGTTGGCGAGGAACGCCGGGATGCCGGCGTTGCTGACCGTGATCAGCCCGGGCTGGGCGTCCATGGCCAGGTTGATGTCGTGGGCGAGCTCGCGCGGCACGTAGCCCCGGAAATCGCCCAGTTCGATGCCGCGGGCGCGCAGCTCGCGGACTTCCTGATGGATGTTGATCGGCATGGTCGTTAGTTCCAGGTGGTGATCTTGATCAGATCGTTGGCGGCGGCGGCGGAACCGACGAACCATTTGGTCTCGGTATAGCCGGCGATGGTCGCGCCCGCGGCGCCGGTCTTGATGGTGCCGTCGGTGTTGCCGGCGAATACCTTCTGGCCGACCGTGGCGGTGGTCAGCGTTTGCGCCCAGAAGTCGCCGGCGGACATCAGCGTGACCGGCTGGCCGGCCGGGATGTTCATGGACGCCGAGGCCAGCCACGTGGTGATCAGCGCCTGCATGTCGCGATGGACGAAGCCGGTGGGCGCGCCGCTGCCGGCGTTGGTCACCAGGCCATTGGCATCGACCCAGCCGAACACGCCGACGTTGCAGCCGCCGGTGCCGGCGACGAAGGTGCCCGGGCCGGCGAGAACGCTGGCGTTGGGGTTGGCCGACGCGAAATCACCCGCGACAGCGGGGTTCGGATCGGTGTGGACTGCGGTCTGGAACGGCATGGGTCAGGCCCTCTCGATCTTGGTGGCGGTGGGGAAGCGCGCGGCGAAGTCCGCTGACGCCGCGGCATCCATGGCGACGCGCGGCGTCGGCGTGGCGGCCTTGCGCTCGGTGGCGAGCTTGACCAGCGCCGGCAGCGCGGAGACGTGGATGTCCTTGTGCTCGACGCCAGCCTGGTCCAGGGCGAAGCGGTAGACGGCCTCGGCGCTGTCCATGGCGGCCACGGCGCCCACCAGCGGACGGACGGCTTCCTCGGCCTGGCGGATGGCCTGGAACTCGCGCAGCGCGTCATCACGGCCGCCCTTGCGAGCCGCAGCGATGGCGGCGTCATTGGCAGCCTTGCTGTCCTTCTTGGCCTTTTCCTCGTCTTCGTCGTCGTCAGCCTTCTTGTCCTCCTTGCCTTCGTCCTTCGCCTTGTCCTTGGCTTTTTCCTTGGCCTCGCGAGCCTTCTTTTCTTCCTCGGTCTCGTCCTCGTCGCCCGCCTGGTCGTCGTCCTTATCCTCGTCGGCCTCGTCGGCGGCGAGCTTCAGCACGGCGGTGAGCTTGGCGGTGTCGATCTCGGCGTCCTTGAACACCGACTTGATGTCCATCGCGACGAACTCGGGCTTCTTGTTGCCCTTGACGATGGCTTTCAGCTGGGGGATGGCGCCATCCTGAGCCAGGATCGGCCGCAGGTAGGCACCGGCGGCCGCGCGCATGGCGACGGCCCGGTTGCTCTTCTTCATGGAAGTGAACTCCGTGGGTAGTGAATCGCCGACGGCAACGTCGGCACCTGCGCGCCCGATCTCGACCAGGGCGACGTGATTCCCGACGATCTCGGTCATGCGGCCGTCGTAAGGCACGCCGTCGAACTCGCCGGGGGTCATGTCGGCGACGTAGCGATACGACGACGACAGCTCTCTCTGCTCGCCGGTCTCGATGCCGGCGATCGCTGACGCATCCCAGATGCAAAGGGAGTTGGTCAGGTAGGGTGGGGTGAAGGTGGCATCGCTGCCGGTGCAGCCGACCACGACCTCCTTTTTGGGGTCCGCCGCGCTGACGGGCGTGTGCACGTAGAGCAGCTGGATGTTGTTGAAGCTCGGCGCGGCCTTGGCCAACTCGACCGGGTCGCGCAGCAGTTGGTAGACGCGGTCCGGTTGCAACCCCAGCGCCTCACTGTTGGGGATCTCGCGGCCGTAGTACGGGCACACGTTGGCCTTGCTGATCGGGCTGATCTCGATGTGCAGCCGTCCGTCCTGATCGACGCGGCGCACGGTAGCCCGGTCCAGCGCCAGTCGGTCTGGATTGGTGGTCATCGCGTGGTCCCATGCAATAAAAAAAGCCCGCACTAGGCGGGCTTTGTGGTTTGTTGCTGATCATTATTTACGACGGCGAAACTTTCTCACACACCGCCCAACTTTGTATGTTTCCACCATTAACTCGCGTCTCGACATGCACGAGTCGGAATCCGTCGTCCTTCATTTTCTGCAAATCATGGATCGTTATTGGGCGACCAGGCTCGACGCGGAAGTAAGCGAAGTCCTTTGTTTCTTCGATGATGGTGTAAGGAACTACAGCTTCACTCGATGGCTTAGATTTTCCCCACATCATCTGACTCCGACGAAATCGTTACCCGGCATAATACGCCTACGCGTCGAAGCCGGGAATGACCGGCGCCCAGGTACAGCGGCAGTTGATCTCCTCGCCCGGCATCACCCACTTGCCGTCGAGGAACAGGCCCTTGGCCAGCTCGAAGGTGGTCCCGCTGGCCTTCAGGTGCGCCGGCCGCGGGTGCTTGCCGCCGAGGGAGTGCTTCCAGACTCCCTCGGTGATGCCCAGGGCCTTCTGGCGCGCGGCGGTGAGCGTGCTGGTGGCCTTGTTGTTCTGGTCGCGAGCGATCAGCGCCGCGCGCCGCCGAGTCACGCCATAGCGTGCTTCCAGCTCCTTCGTCAGCGTGCCCAGGTCGCGCCCGCGCGCCACCGAGCGCATCACCAGCCCCTCGACCTCCGTCAGGTGCTGTTCGGCGATGGACTTGATCAGGCCCACCTGCTCGCCGATGACCGCCTGGTAGGCGTTCTGCATGTCGGTGGTCATGGTGAACTTGACCGTGAAGCCCTCGCCCTTCACCCCGGCCCGCAGCCCGGCATCGGCATGGGAGAGCACGCGCTCGGCGATGCGTCGGCTGAGCGAGTCCGCCAGCTTGTCGAACACCCATTGCCAGCGGTGTGCGAGCTTGCGCAGCGAGCCGCGCATCGCCAGCGTGGCGCCGCCATCGGCATCCATCGCCAAGCCCTGCGCCTTGTATTCGGCGCTGAGCCAGTACACCAGCGACTGGTGCATCTCGCGGATGTGCTTGTCCAGTTGGCGCCGGTACCACGCCTGCAGCCCTGCGTTCGGGCGCACCGGGCGCAGGGTCTTAGGCTTTGGGCTGGGCACCGACCTCGTCCTCGCCGTCCTCGCCCAGGTCCTCGCGCTCCTCCAGCCCGTGGTACGGGCTATCCGGATCGGCCGCCAGCCGCTTGCGCGCCTCTTCCTGCGTGATCACGCCCGCATCGATGAGCACCTGATCGGTGTCCGCGTCCGCCTTGCGCACCTGCGCCTGCTCGAGGTCGCTCAGCTGATGCAGCGGCTCGAACATGAAGTCGATGTCCGGATCAATCTCGCCGAACTCCGACAGCTGGATCAGGTCGATCGCGCGCTTGAGCGGCTCGCGGTGCAGCTCTTGCTGGGAGTGCACGTAGTCGTAGAACACCCGGATCTCACCCTCGCTGGAGGCGTTCAGGCCGGTGGGCGTGATGCCCAGCAGCTTGACCAGCGGGATATTGGACACCGACGCCATCTGCTCCTGCGCCTGAGCCTGCAGGGCGTCCAGGCCGGACAGCGGCGTGTTGAACTGGAAGAAGTCCTCGGACTCCATGTCCAGCAGCATCAGGCCGCGGTTATCGCGCACGCGGTTGAACAGCTCCGCGCGGTTGATCAGTTGCGTGCCGGATTCGCCGGCCAGGGTCGAATCGAGGCTGGTCTTCAGGCCCGACACCGAAAACGAGTGCACGATGTCGGACACGCTGTTGCGCGTGCGGATCCAGTGCTCGACGTAGGGCTCGGCCAGCTGGGACATGCTCAGGCCGCCGAAACTGTAGGCCGCCTTCAGCAGATCCGGCACCGGGCGCGAGATGAACATCAGCATCCGGCTGGCGTGCACCGTCTTGCCCATCACATACCAGCTGAATGGCTGGTAGAAGTCCTTGGCCAGCGGGTTGGTCGAGTTGTAGAGGCCCGGATAGGTCCACATGGGCTCGACCAGTCGGAAGGCGACCAGCGATCCCTTGGGAAGCTTCTTGTTCGACAGGGAGAGCAGCGTTTGAAGCTCGGCATCGTCGTCGCTGGCCAGCGCACCGCCGGGCTTCTTGACCTCGACGTAGAGCTGTCCGCGGCCGAAGTAGCCGTCGTGCTCTACGGCCTGGCGGAAGTGCTCGCGCAGCTTGAAGCGGCGGATGGCGGCGTCCAGCTGCTGGATCCGCTCGGACTTGTCCTCCTCACCGCTCGCCCGCAGGCAGATCCACTTGCGGGTCATCTCCTCGGCCAGTGTGGCCACCATCTTGCGGTACTCGGGCCGCTGCGCCATCTGCGCGAGGTACGGGTAGCCGGGGAAGTGGTTCTGGCAGCCGAACGCGCCCAGGCCGCCGACATAGCCATAGGGCGTGGCGTCCTGCGCCATCGTCGCCTCCAGGCGGTCGGCCGGCACAACGCCAGGCGCCGGCTGGTACGTCACCAGCTCGCGCGCCGGGGCGGTTGGCGCCGGTTGCGCCAGCAGGGAAGCCAGCAGGGTCGGGCTGATGCGGAGCGCCTTCTTCTCGGTCGCCTTGGGCGCACCCTTCCCCGCCGGCCGCTTGTTGGCGCCCGTTTTTGCCTTGCGTGCGGTCATCAGGCTCGCCTGAGCAGTTCGTCAGAGATGGACAGCGGCCCCGCCTTCGCGGTCAGCTGGTTGAAGGCGCGACTGCCGGCGTCTACCTGGTCGTCGTGCGCGCCGTTGGGGAACACCCGCATCTCTGCGACCAGCGCGTCATTCCACGGCGCCTTGAGCATGCTCACGTTCCCCACGTTGATCTGCGCGGCCATCGGCTCGGCGCGGGTCACCTTGTCGCCCGTCTCCGGACTGGAGGTCACCCTGTAGCCGGCCAGCTTCTTCGTCAGGTAGAGCACCTGCGATTTGCCGGCCTGCCCCGGGTCCTGCGGGATCGAGATTCGCACCGCCTTGCCGTCGCGCGCGGCGGTGTTGACGATGCAGGCCTCCACCTCGTCGGGCGTGCCGCGCATGCGCACCACGTCGGCGATGTAGAACCGGCCGGCCGCGTCCTTGCCCCACTTCTTGCCCACGGTCCAGTCCGGATCGCTGCCCGCCTTGGGCGCGCTCGAGGCGAGGTCCCAGGCCCGCACCCAGCGGATGCCCTCCGCCGGCAGCGCGTCGACCACCTCCAGGCGGTCGGGCTTGATGATGTTGCCCTCGGGTGCGGAGGGCGCCTGCTGGTACTGCCCGGCGAACGTGTAGGGCGCCGCGGTCTGCATGCGCTGCAGCATGGCCAGGTCGTGCTTCTCCGGCCACAGCGCATTGCCCTCCGCCGTGATCGCCGGCAGGCAGACATGCTCCCACGTCTCGCCGTTGCCGCCGTCCAGCAACCACCCCGCCAGGTCGCGCTCGTGCAGGCGCTGCATGATCAGGATGATGGGCGTCTTGCCCGGGTAGTTCTGGCGGCTCTCCAGCGTGTTCTGGAACCACTCGATCACGCCGTTTCGGACAGTGTCGCTGCGCGCCTCGTCGGCCTTGTGCGGGTCGTCAATGATGATGGCGCCGCCGAAGCCCTCCCGGTGCTTGCCCGCGCCGTAGCCGGTGATCGTGCCGCCGTCGCCGACCGCGTAGACGCAGCCACCGGCCGTGGTGCGCCACTCGTCCTTCGCGGCGCTGTCCTGGCGCAGCACCGTCTCCGGGAAAATCTCCCGGTAGGCCGACGACTGCACCAGCTCGCGGGTCTGCCAGGCGTTGCCGGTGGCGAGCTTGCCCGAGTAGCTGGTGTGGATGAACTCCGCGTCCGGCACCTGCCCCAGCGCCCAGGCCATGAAGTTGACCACCGCCAGCTCCGTCTTGGAGTAGCGCGGCGGGATATTGATGATCAGGCGCGTGCACTCACCCGAGAACACCCGCATCAGCGCGTCGCAGACGATCGCGTGGTGCCGGGCCCGCTGCCAGGCGAAGCCCTTGCGCTGAAGGAACATCCAGCGGGCGAACGTGTAGAGGTCGGCGCCGGCCGCGTACACGGCCGCGGCGCGCTCCTTCGGCGTCAGCGCCAGCACGTCAGAACTTCTCGGTGACGGCCTGCACCACCTCACGCAGCTCCTGCTTCGACATCGCCGGCGCCGGGGTCATGCTCCTGTCGCTGGAGGTGTGATCCAGCTGCTGCTTGTCGCCGTAGCGGCGCGGATCCCACTTCGCCAGCAGCTTGAGGCGCGTCTCCACCTGCAGCTTGCGGTGGCCGAGCATGTCCTCGTTTCGACGCTCGGTGACGACCAGCTTGGAACGGCCGTTCTTCGACTTGACCAGCTCGAGCTTTTCGACCACGCCCACCAGCGGCGTGTCAGCGATCACCAGCGTGTCGTGCGCGATCGCGTCGTAGCCCAGGTCGCGCGCCTCGTCGAACTGGGCCGCGATGTCCGGGTCAGCGGCGCGCCAGTCGTTGACCGTGCGCACCGGCACCTTCAGGTCGCGGCAGATCACGGCCATCGGCTCTTTGCCGGTGGCCAGGCGCGCGCAGATCTTCGGCACCAGCTTGGCGCGGTCGTACTTGCGGTCCGCCCCCCGCACGCCGGCGGGCTTGCCATTGCGCTTCGTGATCTTCTTGGCCGTGGGCTGCTTGGCCATGGATCAGGGTTCACTATGCGGCGGCCAGCGGCTGGCCGGGACGGTGGCGCGGTACGTCGGCCTGGGCTTGCGCGGCCACTCGCACCAGACGATCAGCAGCACCAGGCCCGCGAGGCTGGCGATGGCCAGCCCCGCGAATAAGTGCTCGGCTGTCATCGCCGTGTCAGAGCACGGGGGCCGGATCGGCCACGGCCTTGGGCCCGTGCTTGAACAGCCCGGCCGCATTGAACGCCGCCACCGCCGAGCCGATCACCGGCGCAAGGATGGCCTGCACGTCGGTGAGCACCTTGGTATCGGCGATGGCCGCAGCCAGGAACGCGTTGATCTGCGCCTCGGCCGCCTTGAGCTTGTCGGCGCCGGAGAGGCCGGACAGCGCCTGCTCGACGGCCTGCACGGTCTGGTTGACGAGGGTGAGGAACGAGGGGATCAGCGTCAGCGCGGTGATCAGGGCCTTGAGGTTCATGGTCGACTCCGTTGGGTTAAAGGATGACGCCGCGCCTGCGGTAGGCGTCGAGGCAATCGGCGGTTGCGCGGCGCTTGAGGGCGTTGCGCTCGGTGATACCGGCGACCTCGATCGCCCAGAGGGACTGGGCGTGGCTGTAGGCAGCGAGATCCCCAGCCATGCGCGGATACGCTGGAAGAGGCTCGAACGGGGCATGCTCATCGCACTGGATCGACGGCGTTGGCTCGGTCGACCGCGGCTTGTACGTCGTCGCGCAGCTGCACGGGATCAGCAGCAGCACCAGCAGTGGCCATCGCGGCATCGGTCCTCTCCCTTGCGTGTTCGATCGCCACCGACGCGTGCTCGCGGATGGCGGCGGTGTCGGTGTCGGCAAACGCCTGGTCATCGGCGGCGCGCTGCTGCGCGCGGGCCGCCTGCCGGTTCGTCCACCAGCCGACGAGGACGTTGACCAGGGCGCCCAGGAGGGCTTTCAGTACCGTTCCCATCGATGCGCCTCCGGCGGGTAGAGCAGCGCCATCACGCCCGCAGCCGCCATGCCGGCATGCCAGGCGATCGCCCAGCCGTGCACCTGACGACCGTGCATGGCGAGGACGATGTCGATGAACGCCCCCACGACAATCAGCACCAGCACCGCCGCGTGCGCGGGGTAATGAAGCGCCTGCAGCTGGCGCAGCGCATCACCGGCGGCCAGCAGGGCGAGCACCAGCAGGATCACGTCCAGCACCACGAGCGCGCTCATTTCGGGGCGCCTTGGTTGTCGGTGCCCGGCAGCGCCTCCGCGCGGCGCGCGACGGCGCGCTTGATCGCCGGGATGATGCTCATGGCGCACAGGCCGATCACGAAGGCAGCGCCGCTCTGCAGCTCCGGGCTGATGCTCAGCTTGGCCACAACGGCAGGCGTCAGGTAGGCCGCGGTGAGCGAGCCGACCACCACCGCCATGATCGCCTGCATGCGGGAGAGGCCTTGCACGAAGGCGAGCGAGACCACGCCACCGGCAAACCCGGCAATTGTGCTGCTCAGCTTGATGCCGAGCGCCGAGGTGACTGGCTCAGTCATACGGTGGTCCGCCAGGTCGCGAGGACCGCGTTCGTTGCATCGACGTAGCTCTCGTCCCAGCGCTCGCGAATTTCCTTGCGCTGAGCCTCGTCGCCATGATCGAAGGCGCCCGGCCTCCAGGTGCGGTGGTAGTACTCCCACGCGGCTTGGCGATCGCCGAGCGCCGGCAGCGGCGCGGGGTCGGTCCAGAGGAGCAGGCGCGCGAACGCGCAGGCCAGCAGATCGTCGCTCAGGAACGCCGCATAGACGTCGCTGGCCACCGGCGCGACCGCACGCAGGCCGCAGAAGGCGCGCGCATACCCGGAGCTGGCCGGGTGCTTGAGCACCCCGGTGATGCCACCGGCCTGCTCGAACTGCCAGTAGCTGCGGGCCGGACCGCCCTGCTGCAGGCGGTGCTCGAAGCGCGACTCCTGTAGGCCAACCGCCAGCAGCAGGATGCGCGACACGACGCCGTCGAACTTGGCCGGCAGCAGGTGCGCCATCGTCTTCTCGACGATGCCGGAGCCGGTATTGATGGGTGGCATGGGAGGCTCCGTGCAACAAAAAGCCCGCTCAAGGCGGGCTGACTGGGAAGGCGGGTTGATGGCCGGGTTATTTGCCAGGGGGGCGCTTGTCGAGGCCCTTCTCGGCGAGGACCGCTGCCAGGTCGTCCTGGTGCAGGCAGTCGCACATGCAGGCGTAGCTCACCTGGCCGCCGAACATGGGAGCGATGCTGCCGTTGCAGTAGTCGTTGCCCGGCTTAGCGTCGAACAGGATGCCGCACGCGACGATGGCGCCGTTGCTGCCGAGCATGACGATTTTGTCGCCGTTGTGGGCCTCGCGGCCGTTGCGGTAGTGCATGGTCTGCTCCAGTTGGTTTGCCGCAGCCCATCGCCGCCCCTCGGGCCTTTGTGGGCGTTGTCCCGGTGAAGCGATGCGGCAAAAGGGCAACAAAAAAGCCCGCCTGGGAGGGGCGGGCTTGGGGTCACGTTCGCTTCAGTGGGCCGAAGCGGCAGAGGCATTGTAGAGGGGCAATCGGCAGTCAGGAAACTGCCGAATCCACCGCGTCAGCCATCGCCCTGCCGGCCGCCTGCACTTCGTCCGAGCAGCGGGCCAGGAGCCACTGGTACACGTCATCCCACCGCGGGTAGGACTGGTGCAGCATGCCCAGGCGTTCGGCGCGCCAGTTCGTCCCGCGCGCCGTGCGCCCCGTGCCCTCGCACCGCTCGCAGGTTCGCACCACCCCGCCGCGGCTTAGCTCGCCCCGCCCTGCGCAGTCCGGGCAGAGCCGCGGATCGCATAGTTCCTCGACCACGGCATCGCGCAGCTTCGCGTAGGTCTCGCAGAGGCTGGGCCACATGCGCGCCCGGGCGGCATCCAGCGCAGATCGGGCCAGCCGCTGGCGCTCGGCGTTGTTGCCCGCCGTCACGATACGGATCTGCGCCGTGACCATCGCGTCGGCTCGCTCCCGCCATTCGCCAAACAGGGCACCATCCAGCAGGCCGCGCAGTTCATGCGCGTTGAGCGCGGCGCCATCGGGCCACCACATCCGGCAGAGCAGCTCGCGCCCCAGGCCGGCGGGCACCATGCCTAGGGCTGCGGCAATGTCCGTGCTGGTGAGCTCCGGGATGCCACCGGAGCCGACGTCGAAGCGGACGTTCTTGGCGTTGAGTCGTGCCATCAGCTTCCCGATGTGCATGTGGATTCCCCCTTCAGTCGATCGTAATCAGGCTCAAACGCGATGCCCTTGGTCTTCATGCACAGCGGGAAGGCGCGGCCCGCGGTGCAGCCGCCCCAGTTCGTGAGTCGGTGGATGCAGTAGGCGCAGCCGCCGGCGGCGGTGACCTTCAGGCGCAGACGCCGGGCCAGGGCGCGTTCGGTGGCGAGTTCGGGGCGCGTGAGCGTCTCAACCATCGTTCGCCGCCCTCGTCAGGGCACCGGCCAGCGCGTGGTCGGCGTTGCTGTAGGGCCGCTCCACGTCGGCCCAGAGCCAGGCCAGCACCGGCTCGCGCGCCAGCACGGGCAGCTCGCGCAGCAGCTGCAGGCGGCGCGCGGCGTCGCGCTCGGACTGGATGGCGATGGCCAGCTCGAGGAAGTGCACGCACTCAGCCATGCGCCGGCTCCGGCACGGCCTCGTGCTTCTTGCACCAGTGCGGCGCCATCGGGAAGTTCCAGCCGAGGCCCTTGGCGCACTCGCCCATCGCGGCGGGTGGGTTGCTCGCGTCGGGGCGGAAGTGCTGGCAGGTGGCGCAGTGGATCGGGGTCATGCGATCAGCCTTTGCTGCTTCTGCCCATCGCTGGCGCGTTCGTTCAGCCACAGACATTCGATGCGCTCTCGGGCGCCATCGGCATGCGCCACGCGTTCGACGCGCCGCCAGCCCGCGTAGAGGTCGCAGTACAACTCGGAGGCATAGCCAGACAACACCACCGCGCCATCGAGCAACTTCAGCCCGGACGCCAGCGCCTCGTGCTGCTGGTCGGTGAGTTCGTGCTTGTACGACTTGCGGGCAAGATCGTGGTTGACCTTCGTTGATCGCGTCGAATGCACGTAGGGCGGGTCGACGTAATGCAAGGTCTCGGGGCCGTCCTGGTGCACCATCACGGCCATCGCGTCGCGCTGCTCGATCACCACGCCACGCAACCGCTCGATCAGCGCCTCGACTGCGTCGGCATAGTTCGCCCAGTCGTGCGCAGGCGTAGTGCCAGACCGGTTGCTGTTGGCACGGAATCCGGACAACTCGCCGCATGCCGCTGCGCTGCCGAACCCTTGGAAGCTGCGCAAGATGGTGCGGCGGGCCTGTTCAAGCGGATTGCAGTCAGCGATGTACGACGCGGCAAACTCGGCGCGGCTGAACGGCGTAAGGCGGATGGCCTCACGCAGTTCCGCGCCCCGATCGCGCATCACGCGAAACACGTTGACGATTTCGCCGTCCAAGTCGTTGTAGACCTCGGCATAGCTGCGCGGCTTGCGCAGCAGCACGGAGCCACCGCCACCGAAAGGCTCGACGTAGATGCGGTGCGGGGGCAGATTGGCGATGATCCACGGCGCCAGCTTCCACTTGCCACCGTGGTAGCGAACGATGGGGCGCGTCACCGTCACGCCGTCACCCCGAACAGCCCCGGCGCGATCGCCTTGCGCACGATCGGCGTGATCTCGACCACCACGCGCGCGCCGTGCTCGTCGGGCTCGCAGATCGCGCCGCTGTCGGCCTTGATCCACTTGTCATCCTCGAACGCGATGCCTTTGAGCGCGTCGTTGAGCACCTTGCGGGCGTTGTCCAGGTCCAGGCACTGCACCGTGTCGGCCCAGCCGTCCGGATCCTTGCGGGCGCGCTTCGCGTAGTCCTTAGGGCGATTCGGGAAAAGCCTTATGTCCACGCGCACGCGGCCGGCGATCGGTTCTCGTATCCCAGCCAATGCCGCCAATTGCGCAACTTCGCGCTTGTAGGCTTTCGCCTCGTCGCTTACGCAGACAATGGCTCGACTCCCGCCACGCGGGACGAAGCTCCTCCAGTACCTATTGGCACTCACGGGATATGGCAGCACGAGCCTCACAGGTGCCTCCATATCTTGCGGCGCTTGATCAGACTTACCTGCGAATTTGCGATGCCGAAACGAGCGGCAATTTGGCGTTGGCTCCCTCCGCTGGCGCGAATCTCTTTCACCTGCGCTTCGGTAAGTCGCGCCCGGCCGTTGCTTTCCCCCACTGCGGCCACTCGCCGACCTTTGGCAAACATGTCCCGCATGTTGTCGGTATGCGTGCCGAGTTGCAGGTGGCAAGGATTCACGCAGGCAGGGTTGTCGCAGAGGTGCATCACCTCTAAGCCGCGCAGACTGTCGATCGAGACACCGCGGGATTCCGCGTACACCAGGCGGTGGTGGCGATGGAGGGTTCCGCCGACACGCTTCACGCCGTATCCGGCGGCGTTTTTGGCGTAGGGGCTCACGACGCATGTCGGCCAACCCGGCGCCTCCGCCGAAGTCGAAAAAGCGGAACCGTCCTCTCGCGCGCACGCGAAGCTGGCGGGATCGGCGCTCATGCGGCGAACTCCCGTCGTGCCCTTGCGATCAGCGCGTGCCAGTAGCACCCGGCAGACAGGCCGAGCTGGAAGCGCCGGCGCAGTTCCGCGATGGTCGGCATGGGACCGGCGAGGAACAGGCCCATGCGAGCGCGCAGCACCTGGCGCGGCATGCGCTGGGAGAGCACGCGATCAGCCAAGGAAGTCATCGGCTTCCCCCTCGGGCGTCTGGAACGCCTGCGGCGGCTCGTTCAGGCCGAGCAGCTCGGTGATCTCGGCGATGGCGCGCGCACCAGCAGCACGGGCTTCGGGCCGTTCCAGCCGCTTGAGCCGGGGCTCGCCTTCCATCCGCGGCAGGGCTTCGAGGAACTCGCGGGGGGCTGGCCAGTGCGTGCAGCGAGCGGCCAGCGAGCGGAAGGCTGCGCGGAAGCGCGGAGTGTCGCGCTCCTGCTCGAACTTGCGCCCGTCCGTGATCGTTTCCAGCCAGGTCATGGCCGTGCCAGGGAGGACTTCACCGGCGGGTGTCCGATCCAAGCCGAGCGTGAGGAGCTTCTGGAAGCCCGTGAGGATTTCGTTCTTGATCCAGGTCTGATCCATGTTTCATGGCCTCCAGGGTGTGCAGTGCTTGGGCGGTCTTGCCGAGGGGTTGCTGGCCATTCGTGCGCCGCGGTGGTCCGGTCGCGATCGGCTTGGCGCCGTCGGCATGCCGTCCCCGCGCGGTGCTGATCGCGTAGGCGAACGGGTTCCGCGCGTCGGGGAATTCGAGGTAGGTGTCGCGGATTGCCTCGGGCGTGACGCCCTCGGACAACGCGGCGAGGAGATCGGGATGGCTGGCGCTGGCCCTGGCACAGCCGGCTTGCTTCAACAGCAGGCACGCGCGCCCGGCTTCGGTCCCGTCGCCCTGAGGGATCTGTGTGCGTGCCGAAAGCTTTTGCTCTTGATCTTGGTTACTGGTGTCTGGTGATTGGAGAGCATTGCCATCGCAATGCGTTCGCATTGCGTTCGCTGATGCGTTCGCATTGCGTTCGGTATGCTCGGCACGGTTGGACCAGCGAGCTTCCGCACTGCGCTTTGCCTTCTCGCGCTTCTCTGCGAAGCGGGCGATTTCCTCGTCGCAACGCTTGTGGTGCCAGCCGTCCTCCTGCTGCTGGAAAAACTCCTCCAGCACGGTTTCCACGGCGGCCTTCTCATCACGGGTACGGGCGCGGACCAGCCGCTGCAGAGCCTTGAGGTCCAAGGGCAGCGGGGCTTCAGTGTCGTAATACCGGCGGATCAGGCGTCCGTAGATGCCGTCCTCGCAGGCCGTCAGGTGCGCCGTGCCCTTCTCGTAGTCCCCGATGTGGAACTCGAAGTAGTTCATGTGGCCATCGCCCTCCGGCCGGCCGGCACGATGCCGCGGGCCTTGCGGGAGACGTCGGCGCGGCACGCCTTGCAGGCGCTCAGGATCAGGCGACCGCGATGGGTCGCCCAGAACTCGTCGGTCATCGGCAACCAAGCGTCAACGTCGTAGCCGCGGCGCGCGCACCGGGGGCAACGGAACCACTCGGCGTCCTCTGCAGAGACGCGCGCCGGTACGCCTGGGCGGCGCAGGTAGTCGGCCAGTTGGGCGATGGGGATCAGTTGCACGCGCCCTCCCGCAGCCGGTAGCGGCACGGCTTGCCGAGCGCGGCGGGCTTGAGCCGCACGACCTCCTTGCGGTTGCGCATGCCGCGCAGGCAGGCCGTGATGCCGTCGAAGGTGCTGTTCAGCTGCTCGGCGATCTCGTAGGCAGTCTTGGGGCCATCGGCCAGCACGGCCGCGACGTGCTCATGGGTTCCGCGGCGGCGCGTCATGCGATCACCAGCGAGTCCCGGATGAACTCGGCCGCGAACCGGCAGGCGTCGACCACCTCCCAGCGCTCGGGCGGCTCGACGGTGCCGGTCTTGTCGGCCAGGAACGCAGCCTCCCGGTCCAGCACCGCAGCGAAGCGGCGGGCGCGCAGGTTGGCGCTGACGGGCTGGCTGGGCAGGTGCTTGCGGATGTGGTCGACGTCGCAGCCGGCCAGGTCCAGGTCGATTCCACGCTCGAGCTCGGCTTCACGCCGGGTCAGCGTCACGTTGACGCCTACGGGCGTAGGTAGATCCTGCGGGTGCATGCGGGCGCGCGGTTTGCGCTTCGGAAAGAGGAGGGTCATGCGCGCGCTCCCATCAGTTCGCGGATGGTCCGGCGCTCGATCTCGCGCTCGGTCTCAAGGGAGGAAAGGCGCTCGCGCAGCTGGCGGTTCTCGCGCTCCACGTCCGTCTCGAAGCGGCGCAGGCTGCGCGGGTCGTAGCCGCGGCGCAGCAGCAGCGCGAACAGCGGCGCCTCGATGCCGGTGGCGTCCATCAGGGCGTCCAGCGCCTCGTCGTTGAGCCTCGCCTGCCCGGCCTTCGCCTTGGACAGCACGGCCGGGTCCACGCCGATCTCGATGGCGATCGACTTGTCCTGCAGGCCGCTGTTCTCGCAGGCGTACTGCACCGCGCGCGCTTCGCTGGACAGCTTGGCCAGGTCGGGCTCCGGGATGGTCCGGAGCGGGCGGCGAACCCTAAGGTTGAGGTCGGTTGAAACGGCGCTCATGAGAATTGCCTTCCGTTGAAGGTCGGTTTCAGGCCAAAAAAAGGGGATGGACACCACACGAAAAGGCGAAGCCCACCCGGCGGTAAGCTGGCGCTGCCAGGCAACCGACCAACACACCGGGGGACTTCGTGGAAAAATTGACCGACGACCAGCTGCGCAACGTGGTGTTGCTCGCGTACGCCTCCGAGCTGGCCATGCAAGGCGTGCTGCTGGCTCTCATACAGAGCCAGCCCGATCCGGTTGCACTACGGGCCGCGATGCAGGACAGGCTTTCCGCCATAGGCGCAAACGTTGCGCTTGGCCTCGCATCGCTCGGAGGAAACGACCAGCTCGCGACCTTGGCCGACGAGCAGATTCACCGCTGGTTGGCCGAGGCGGCCAAGCTGGCGCCGTAGGCGCGAAGGTGCGCGCCATATCCAGCGCGACGCCATCGCAAACTCCGATGTATTCCAGGAGTGGGAAGCTGGACTGGTCGCTCTGCCTATCGAAGAGCCGCCGGAAGATCTCCTCTCGGGTCAAGTCACGCTCTGTCGGCGTGTCGCGCTGGCGCAAGCTGGCCGCGATCTCCTCGCGGACGATCTCGCGGATTCGCGTCTCGTCCATCTCAGGCCGCCTCCCGCGCCCGCAGCATGTAATCGGCGAAGGAATAGGCCGCCTCGGCGTACTCGCGCATGTTCGAGTAGGAGCGATGCTTGCCATCGGGCTGCGTAGTGCCCCAGCCGCCTTTGACGACCAGGGCAGCGCCCATGCGCATAGCGATCTCGTCGCGCAAGGTCCAGGCGATCGGGTTGGCAGGCTCCGGCTTCGGGGCGGCCTTGGCCATGAGTCACCCCGCCCTCTGCTGCTGGACCGCCTCGCCCTGCCCTGCGGTCTGGGGCTGGCCGAAGATGTCCAGGTGCTGCAGCCGTACAGCAGGCGGAATGCCCCGCGACGTCCAGTTCTGCACGCGCTGGACGCCGCCGTTTGCGGGGTCGAGGTCGAGCAAGCGGGCCACCTCGGCAGGACCGCCAAGGGCTTGGATCAGAGCTGCATCGGCATGTTTCTTGGTCATGGCGTGATTACACACCATGTTTAATCCACAAGTCAACGCACCGTGTAACAACGCCTTGTTTAGTCCGCCCACAATGGCGCCCATGCAAGCCGTTGACGAAACCCATCCATCCTTTTCGCGGCTCTTGGACGCGGCCAAGCCGCATGGAGATACGCGTCCGACGGATCTAGTGAAGCGTCTCGGGGTCTCGCCCCAGACCGTGACGAACTGGAGGAAGCGAGGCGTATCGCAAGAAGGTGCTCGCCTAGCTCAACTCGCCTACGGATGTGACGCCAACGCTATCCTCGGCGAGGACCTAGGTATCCCGCTCTCAATGCGGATTCCAGAGCCAATCTCACAATATGGAGAGACCATCACCCATCCTTCACTCCGCCGCGTAGAGCGGGTGATAGTGCGGGGAGCGGCGATGGTTGACGAAGAAGGGTTTTGGCGGGAGCTGGAGGACGTGGGTAACGCCTACGTCGAGTGGCGGACGCGGCATGGGGACGAGTACGCGATCGAGATCAAATCGGATCGGTTCCATCCGGAGATCCGCCGCGGCGCGTTGGTGATCTTCTCGCCCCGCAAGGAGCTGGCGTTCAACGAGTATGCCCTGGTGCAGCTGCGCGATGGTCGCAGCACGATCCTGGAATTCCTGCGGCAGGACGGCAACCTCTACACGTTCACTGCCCTGCAGAGCGGCGGCCGGCGCGTCTCGCTCGAGACGTCACAGATCGAGCATGTGCATGCTTACGCAGGCACGGCGCCAGCGAGCGACAAGCAGCACGCATAGGCCAAAAGCAAAAGCCCCGCCGGAGCGGGGCTTAGAATTACTTGGAGGCAGGCTTTGCCGGAAGAGTGAGTGTGAACTGCACGGTCCGCTTTCCATAGTGCTCAGCAACACGCTGCCGAAGCTCAGCAATGCTACCGCAGGTCTTGGCCATGCCGACCACCTCGAAGCACCTAGAAACGAGCTGTCGCACGCCCAGGTTATCGGTTAGCTGACGATGCCAATGTATGCCTTGTGGCGGCTTGTTCTCCTTGAGGTACTTGGCTACGTCCTTATCGAGCGTGTCATACACCAGTTCGATCACTAGCTTTCCCCACCACCGCGGACGACTATGCAGGGGGCCAGCCCATTTTGTGAGGCGCCCAAACTCCTGCCATAGCTCGTCCGGGAACGTCTTTTCCCAGGCGCGCAACTCCTCGGCAATGAAGGCCCGCAATTTGACCTGCAGAGCGTCTTGCGGGCGCTCGTATTGATACCCGGTAGCCTCATCGATCAACGCGTCCAGGCCGCTGCGAATAAGGCCTGCACTGATGACCGCACACCGAATGGCGATGGCGCGCTGGCGATCAGTGAGGTCGGCGCCCTCGTGCAGTGCGCGGACATAGGCGCGCAAGATCAGCTCAAAGTTCTCGGTGGTCAGTCCACTACCTTTGAACTGGGTTCCCGGGATCGAAAACTCGACCAGTTCGGCCAGGACCAAGTCCTTGTCTATAAAAGGTCTTAGGGACGATACGCCAATGAATTTGGCCAGGTCGCCGCTGTCAGCGTCCGCTATGGATTTCACAGCCGAGCGCAGTGCGATGACTCGCTGCCCGGTGTTGAGAACATAGCATTCGATCGGCTCACCTGACAGGTCGATCTGACCAGGCCATTGCGCGAACGGCGGATCTTCCGGCGGCTCGATAGGAGGCTGCTTCTTAGCGCTCCACCTTGCGACAGCGGCCTTTCTAGATATCTCGCTTCTCGTCTGGGGCGCCAAGCTCTTAGCGCGAGCGACGCCACCCTTGGCGCGACCCTTAGGGCTTTCAATGTCCATGCAACACCTCTCTCGTGAAGGTGCAGACATGCTTGCATGAAGCACGCACGCATTGCAAGCATGATGCGTGCGTATTTACGCCAGCTCCGGCACCTCGCCCGCCGTGAACAGCACCCGCGGTTGCCCATAGTCCCCGCCCTCCTCGTCCACGTCCATGCTGTAGGCCACCACGCCCGCATGGGCGCTGGCCAACAACTCAGCTCGCCGCGAAGCCTCCTGCCCTGTCTTGTACTGCAGCGCCTGCCGCGGCATTAGCCCGCGCTTGATGCGATCGAACGGCTGCACGATGTGGATCGTCTCTCTCATTGCCCTGCTCCAGCCTGGTGGAGGGCATGGTGGCGGGCGGCTGTTGCAGGGGTTGCGACGGCCCTGGGGCAAGGTTTGCTACCACGGGCGAACCGAAATTACACATTTCTCTAAACATGGTGTTGACTCCGTAGTACACGTGGTGTTTAATCTCCCCATCGCCTTCACAGGCCGGGGAGAACGTCATGCCGCAGGAAGTCACCGCCCTCCGCACACCCGTCTCGTGCCTGTCCATGGCTCGGGTTTCCATCGCCAATGCGGCGTGGTTCAAGCGCGGCGGCAACCTTGAGCAGTGCCGCCTGAGCCTGGCCAGCGCCCGGTTCTTCATCGGGCTGGCGCGCAAGCGGTGGGCTGCATGAGCGCGCCGGTTGATGTGCTGCGCGTGATGCAGCATGCGGTGAGCGTGCTGCACGGAACGGCCGACGATGGCGCGGACACCCGCCGTTATGCAGATGCGTTGCATGCCGCCAAAGGTGCCGTGGCCGAGCTGATCGAGGCGGGCATCGGTGTGCACGCGGCCTGCCGCGACGGGAAAGAGCCTGATCTGATCGCGCTCGCTGATGCGCTGGATGGTGTCGGCGCCAAGGCCGCTCGGAAAGCCGCCCTCGCCCGCATCGGCGGTGCCAAATGAGCGCCCCGACCCTCCGCCAGCGCCGCGCGCTGCACCTGGTCGCCCAGCACCCGAGCGTGCGGGCCTACCAGCAGACCCAGCGGGCGCACTACGAGGACCAGCTGGGCGCCCTGCGTTACGAGCAGGAGCGCGCCGCGCGGATCGATGCCGAGCTGCAGGCCCAGGCCTTGCTGGACCGGGTGCGCGCGGCTGGCCAGACGGGGTGCGCGGAGCCGACCGAGCGTGAGCTGGCCCTGGCCGAGGTCGTCCGCATCGTGTCCGTGGGTCTGCTGGCCATCACCGTCATGCTCGCCTTCGGCTGGCTGCTGGCGCCCTTCGTGGCGCGCGTCCTGGTCGCGGCGGGCGTGCTGTGATGTGGCGCCCCACCGTCACGTCCAAGCCCTACGACTTCATCGCGTCGGCCCACCGTTCGCGGCTGCAGGCGAAGTGGCGCTTGTTCCAGGCGCGCCGCCGGCCGTGGAAGTACACCCAGGGCGAGTTGGCTCTGCTGGAGCGCAACGTCGCCTACTACGACCAGATCCTGCCGCAGTGGCGCGACGACAAGGCGGTCGCCGCCATGAGGACCGCGTGATGTCCGGCCTCGACCTTTCCGGTATCCCGGCCTCCGAGCTCGCGCCCGTGCTCGACGAAATGGCGCGCCTGTTGCGGGTGGTCCCTCTTTCCAGCTTGCCGGCGGCGGCGGAGGCGTACACCCCTCCCTGCGCCGAAGCCGTCGCCGGCATCCCTTCTACGCGAGGAGCCGCCGCATGAATGCCGTCGTCGCTGAAAAGCCGCAGCCGTTCGTTCCGTGGGGCCCGTTGTCGCCGCCGGTCAATCCGGAGGAAACGCGGATCCGCTACCTCGCGCAATCGGTCCTCTCCGGTCCCGAGCTGGGCCAGTGCCCGCCTCTGACGCTCGACCAGGCGCTCGACGTCCTGCGCTGGGCCGGCCGGCTCCCGTAACCCCTTCTTTCAACACGCCGGCGGGAAGCCGGCAAAGGATTCCCATGAACGCCCAACCCATCGAAAAGAACGCCGGCAGCAACCTCACCGCGATCGCCGAGTACACCGACACCGCGGCGGGCCTGGCCGAATTGCGCCAGAAGCACCAGGGCGTCGTCTACGACGTGACGGTCCCGAAGCAGATGAAGGCCGCCAAGGAGGCGCGCGCCGAGTTGCGCACCCTGCGCACAACGCTGGAAAAGACCCGCAAGGAGATCAAGGCGCCGGCGCTGGAGCGCTGCCGGATGATCGACGAGGAGGCCAAGCGCATCACCGCCGAGATCGTCGCGCTCGAGGAGCCGATCGACATCCAGATCAAGGCCGAGGAAGCGCGCGCCGAGTCCGAACGCCTGCAGAAGCTGGAGGCCGAGCGCCTGCGCGTGGAGGCGATCCAACAGAAGATCCAGGCGATCCGCGACGTGCCCGCCGGCCTGGTGGGCAAGCCCAGCGTGATCATCGCCGGGCAGCTCGCGAAGCTGGAGGCCGAGCAGCTGGACGAGGAGGAGTTCGCCGAATTCTTCGACATCGGCCGCGATGCGCTGGACGCCACGATCGGGCGCGTGAAGCAGCTGCTCGACGCCCAGCGCGACCACGAGGCCGAGCAGAAGCGCATCGAGGCCGAGCGCGCCGAGCTGGCCCGGCTGCGCGAGGAAGCCGAAGCCCGGCGCCGCGCCGACGAGGAGAAGGCGGCGGCCGAGCGTGCCGAGCAGGACCGGCTGGCCCGCGAGCAGCGCGAGCGTGAGGCCGCAGCCCAGCGCGAGCGCGAAGAAGCCGAGCGCGCCGAGCGCCAGCGGCAGGAAGACGAGGCCCGCGCTGCCCGCGAGGAGCAGGAGCGCGCCGAGCGCGAGGAACAGGAGCGGGTCCGCCAGCAGCAGGAAGCCGAGCTGCAGGCCGAGCGCGAGCGCCAGGCCGCCGAGCAGCGGCGTCTGGACGAGGAAGCCCAGCGCCTGCAGCGCGAGCGCGAGGAAGCGGCCGTGCGCGCCGAGGCCGAGCGCGTCGCGAAGATGTCGCTGGTCGAGGCTGCAAACGACGCGCACGTCCTGCTGTGCACGCTGGCGCCGACCAACGCGGCGACGGTGCGGCTGGGCAAGGTGCTCAAGCGCGAGGCCGCTGGCCAGGCGCCGGCGCGCGGCAAGAAGGCCGCCAACGGATGAAGTGGCTGATGAACCCGGACAACAATCCGACGATGCTGGCCATCGCGCTGGCGGTGTGTGCCGCATGCGTACTCATCAGCTTCGCTGCCTCCGCGCCATGAACGCCCAGCTCGCGCCCCTCAGCCCGACCCGCGGCTACCTGGGCGGCGGTAACGTGGCCGGCATTCTCGGCGTGTCGCCGTTCAAGTCGCCGCTCGACGAGTACCTGACGATCACCTCGGAGCAGGCGGAGGAGATCAGCCCGGCACAGCGCCGCTTCTTCGAGCGCCGCAAGGCGCTGGAACCGTTCGCGGCCGCGTGCTTCGAGGAAGCGACCGGGCTTCGGATTATCAAGCGCAATGAACGGTACACGGATGCCCATTATCCGTGGATGCGCGCGGAGCTGGACTTCGAAACGGAAGACGGCGCCAGTGGCGAGTGCAAGACCGTGCACCCGAACGCAGTGCGCGACTGGGGCGATCCCGACCTCGACGAAGAGCCGCCGATGTACGTCACCGCCCAGGTGATGTGGGGCTTGGGCGTCACCGGTCGATCGCACGCCTACGTGCACGCGCTGGTGGGCCTCGATGACGACCGGATCTATCGCATCGAGCGCGACGAGACCCTGATCGCGAACATCCGCGCGCACGCGGCCCGGTTCTGGAAATACCACATCGAGCCGCGCCGACCGCCGCAGCCGGTGAACGCCGACGACGTGCTGCGCCTGTACGCGCGCGACAGCGGCCGAGCCGTCGAGGCCGACGCCGAGATCCGCGCGGCGCTCGAAACGCTGACGCGCGCGCGCAGCCAGCGGCAGCTGCTGGAGGCCGAGCACGACGCCGCTGCCTTCCGCATCAAGGCGTTCATGCGCGACGCCACGACGCTGCTGGTCGCCGGCCAGCCCGCACTCACCTGGAAAGCCCGCGCCGATGGCGTGCGCGTCTTCCGCCTGAAGTAAACCCCACGAGGAGCACCACCATGGCAGCACGCAACGCACTCCAGAACCATCTGCAGGACCAGGCGGCGAAGCCCGGCACCGAGGTAGCCAAGCACGAGAAGCCCAAGACGATCGCCGGCCTGCTGACCGATCCGGCGATCAAACAGCAGATGCAGCTGGCGCTGCCCAAGCACATGACCGCCGAGCGCCTCGCGCGTATCGCGCTCACCGAAGTGCGCAAGGTGCCGAAGCTGGCGCAGTGCGACCAGACCTCCTTCCTCGGCGCAATCATGCAGTGCGCAGCGCTCGGTCTGGAGCCCGGCGGCGCGCTCGGCCACTGCTACATGATCCCGTTCGAGAACCGCCGGGCCAACCGCACGGAAGTGCAGTTCATCATCGGCTACCGCGGCATGCTCGACCTGGCCCGCCGCTCCGGCCAGATCGTCAGCCTGGAGGCGCGCACGGTCCACGCGAAGGACCAGTTCGACGTCGAGCTGGGCCTCGACTCCAAGCTGATCCACCGTCCCGACTGGCACGCCGCCGACCGCGGCCCGGTCACGTTCGTCTACGCCGTGGCCAAGCTCAAGGACGGCGGCACGCAGTTCGAGGTGATGAGCCGCGCGGACATCGAGCGCGTGCGCAACGAATCGCAGGGCTACAAGACCGCCGTGCGCTTCGCCAAACCCGGGCAGGAACCGAACACCCCGTGGGCCTCGCATTTCGAGGAGATGGCCAAGAAGACCGTCATCCGCCGCCTCTTCAAGTACCTGCCCGTGTCGATCGAGATCCAGCGCGCCGTGGGACTGGACGAGCAGGCGGACGCCGGCCTTCCCCAGGACAACCCGCTGGTGATCGAGGGCGATTACCACGCCGTCGATCGCGCGGGCGATGGCGCCGAGCCGGGTTCGCAGGCCGAGCAGGACGGCATCACGTCCGAAGAGATTCGTGACGCCCTCAACGCCGCCACGGACCGCGACCAACTCGATGCCGCGGCCGACCTCGCGAACCTGTTGCCGGAGCCCGAGCGCAAGCCGCTGCTGGAGCTTTGGAACGAGCGCTGCCAGCAGATCGCGGCGTAACCGAACACCCCAGCGAGAGCCGGCTGCTCTGCCCCTCGACGAAGCCCTGGCCCGGTCCAGGTAGCGGCGAGGACCAGCACCAGCGCGGGACCCGTAACCCGCACCCAATCCCAACCCGGAGCCCTCCATGACCCACCCGCACACCGACACCGCGATCCCGCAGGAAACGGCCTCCGCCGCCGCGATCGCCGCCGAAACCATGACCGGCGACCTGATGGCTGCCCTCATCGACGAAATGAAGACCATGCCTCGCCCGTGGCCGGCCATGTCGGAGCAGGACCAGCAGGACGTGATCTACCGCGCGCAGGAACGCGTGCAGAGCGCCATTGCGCAGGCCGTCAACATCATCGCCAGCGACAACCGACCGACCATCGTGGCGACCGTGGAGAGCGTGACCGTCAAGGAAGGCATCAAGGCCGTGCTGACGCTGCCGAAGTCCGACCAGCAGCGACACGACCTGTTCGACGCCGCCGGCCAGGCGGTGCTTCTGGTGGTCGCGGGGCGCGCGCCGTACAGCGGCGGGGCCGACCAGGTGCAGGCCGATCCGGATCAGCCGAGCCTGAATGGCTTCGGCGAGTCCGCACAGGACGAGCGCGAGCTCGCATGAGCCAGTACACGCCGGAAGAAGTCATCCGCGCAGCTAACGCAGTTGACTCGGTGCTTGATGACCACCGTAGCGAATACCGCGTCCCGCAAGCTGCTGCCGATGCGACCGACATGCTCCGCGCCTACGCCGACACCCTGCGCCAGTCCGCCGACAGCGGGTTGGAAGCAGAGCGCGAGTTCTTCGCTCGCGACTTCTACGAGGAAGCCCGCGAAGGCAAGAAGGCGTGGCCAAAGCATGCCGGCAGCGGGCGGGTGGGGGATGAGGTGGTGGAGCGGGCGTGCGCAGCCTCGTGGGCTATCGCCAAGTTCAGTTGCGAAACGAGCGATTGGAGCCAGGTTGGATCGCCGCGCCGCGATCATCACCGGCGCGTCGTAACTGCCGCCCTCGCCGCGCAGGGCCAGGGTGAGGCTGTGGCAGCCTGCGGTTACGTCGCACAGGACGACCTCACGCACTTGGCGACGTACTCCGACGAGGCGCGCGCCCACGGGTTCGGCTCCTATGAAGGTCGAATCAGCGCAGTGCCTTACGGGAACATGACGATCCCGGTATTCCTTCGCCCCGCCCCCGCAGCCTCGCCCGCCGGGGTGCCGGATGGGTGGGTGCCGACCAAGGCTTATCGTGACCTCTACCGCGCATACGTCCGCGTGCTCGAAGCCGGCAGGGATCGCATAACGAGCTTAGGTGGTGACTGTGATTCGGTAGAGGACATGGAGCGCACCGATCCCTCGCTGATCGTGGCGCGCAGGACTCTACTCGCCGCCGCCCCGTCCGCGCCCGCCGGGGTGCCGGAGGGGTGGCGGGAAGCTCTCGCGGGCCTGCTCAGGTACGTGGACCACGAAACCTGCGCCCACGAAAACACGCATCGCGGAGGGGCAATCTGGACGATCTGCGATGACTGCGGGCAGAAGTGGGCTGATGATCGCGGCGGCTTCAAGCCACACGAAGACGCTCCCGAGGTCGCCACTGCACGCCGCTTGCTCGCCGCCCCGTCCGCGCCCGAGGGTGATGGGGGTGAGGGGTGAGCTTGCTCAACGCATGCGCCTGCATGGGGCCGCGATTCGGCCAGCCTTACTGCCCGTGCGAAATGCAGCGCCGCGGACTATCTGACGGCAGCGAGTACAGGTGGACGGACGCAGACAAGGCACGGCTAATGGAGGCGCTCAAGGCTCTGAATGAGCGCGCTTCCGCCCAACAGCCCACCCAACCCGCAGCAGGAGAGTGAGATGGCCGAGATGATGAGTTTGCAGCAGGTTCGGGACACGCTGGCAAGTTGGCTCGGCGGATCGGAGGCCTGCCTAGATACCTGCAATGTCGCGCTGCTTGAGTCAATGGTTTCAGCGTGTGACGCCCACCTCACCCAGCCTGCGCAGGCGGTGGCGTGTCCGTATTGCCGCCAGTCGTGGGAACCGCACTGCGACCAACACGCCAGCATCGAACTGTTCGGCGAGTGCATCCCTTGCCGATTCATGCCGGATGGCAAAGGCACACGCAGCGGCACGCAGAGCGACATTGACGCCATTCAGGCAAAACGCCAGCAATGGATCACCGCCCACCTTTCGGAGAACGGGCATGGATAACCCAGTGAGCTTGCAATTCCCCGTGCGCCTGATGGCTTTTGCTACTGACGAGAATGGCGATGAAACCTTCACCGGCGTGCTGCTGGCCGAAGTAACGGAAGCCGGCGAAGGTCATGCGGAAATCGGCTTCACCCATGGTGAGGAACGGCTGTACGTGGCCTTCCGCATTTCCGATCTGCAACGCGCCATCAAGGAGGCGAGCCCGTGACTACCCCTGACCTGCTCAAGGAACTGGAGGCGTTGGTGTTGCTCGATGCGCGGGCTACGCCGGGCCAAGTTGAGTTGCACACCAGTTGCTCATGGCGGCGAATCATTGCCGAGCGTAACCGGGCGTTCCTCGTGCCGACTATCGACCCCGACCGTCACCAGAACATGGACAGCGCCGAGAACGCGCAATTCGTCGTCGCGCTGGTGAACTGGTACCGCACCCACCACGCCGAGATAGCGGAGGCGGTGAAGAAGCGGGATGCGCTAATCGAGTTGCTGGCACAAGCCCAAGATGAACTTGTCTGCTCCCATCGAAGCATGACGCATGAAACGTCGTTCGATGAGATTCAGTCGAAGCGAGTGGTCCGCGTAATCAATCGGATCGAGCCAATCCTGAAGACCCAGCACAACAGCGCGCGGGAGGGGTTGTGAGCGACACCGCGACTTGCAGCTTTCTTCACCCGTTCTTTGTGGCGTCCGAGCTTCCCGACCTGGACGACGCGTTCGAGGATGGCAAGCAGCGGGCGATCCGCAGCCTAGAGGCGCGTATCGACCGTGTACGAATCACTACCCGCGCCGACTACAACAAGGCGTTCGGGATCGAGCCGGACAAGGTGACGCCGTGAGCGCCCTACTACAGCAACTCGAAGAACTCGCCATCGACTGGGACGAGCAGGCGCGCGATCGCCACAGCGAAGGCCTCGCGGCGTCGGCCGATGCCTACCGCTCCTGCCGCGACGATCTGCGCCGGCTCATCAAGCAGGCGAAGAAGGAGGCGATGGCCGCATGATTTCGTCAGCGAACGTCGATCGCCGGCGCGCCCACATCGAGGCCCATCCCTTCCAAGGCCGCCTGCCACCACGCGATTGCCTCATCCAGCACCAGCCGGGCGCTGTACACAAGGTGGGTCGGGCGATCGTTCTCCTCTTCAACGGGGAAGCGGACTTCAAGCACCCGCACGGTCTTCAATTGGGGACCGTCCGACGGGTCCGGCATCTCGAGAGCGTAGATGTCGAACATCTCATAGGCGCGGAAGCCAGGCCGGTAGGTTCCGTCGTCGTTGATTTTCATGTGCTTGGCGACGGCGGCCATCTGCTGGCATGCGACCAGGGCGCGGCATTCGCGCATGCGCGTCTGCAGGTCAAACAGCGACCGGACCTCGACACCGAAGTGGGCATCGGCCAAGTCCCAGCGCTTTGCATCATCCAGCGTACCTGCCACCCAATCACCCAATTGCCAAGCGGTGATCGCCCCATTGAGCAGGCAGTAGGACGGACCCAGCAGGTCCGTGTCCCAGTAACGCCGCAACGCGTCGGCTTCCCATTCCAGCTTGGCCAGAAGGTCGCACGGCTGCCTGAGCGACAGCGACACATGCGAACCCGGCACCTTCTTTTTCGGAGGCTTCGCCATGCGTGAGCTCCCCATCCTGTTCAGTGCCCCCATGGTCCGCGCCATCCTCGACGGCCGCAAGACGCAGACGCGGCGGGTCTGCAAGGACCAGCACCTGCCCGGGCACAAGCCGTCTTTGTTGGAGTGCCCCTACGGCAAGCCCGGCGACCGGCTGTGGGTGCGAGAGGCATGGCGCGTGCCGGTTAGCCTCGACGACCTGTCGGGCAAGCGGATCGCTGAGAAGTGTCTCCAAGCCGGCTATCGGTCACCGTGGTGCCCGACTCAGTACGAGGCTGACGGTGCGCGCACCAGCGAGAAGGACTGGCGCGAGTTTGGTCCGCATCCCTCCACCACCGCCCCTGGCCGCTACCGGCACGCGCGGTTCATGCCGCGCTGGGCCAGCCGCATCACCCTGGAGGTGACCGGCGTGCGCGTGGAGCGGCTGCAGGCGATCAGCGAGGCCGATTCGATCGCCGAGGGCCTTCTGCGCGATCGGGAAGGCTGGCGCGGTGCCCCTGATCTTCCGTGGTTCGCATCGCCGTTGGCGGCCTACCGCAGCCTATGGGAGTCGATCAACGGCGACGGCAGCTGGGACGCCAATCCGTGGGTCCGGGTGGTCGAGTTTCGCCGCATCGAACAGGAGGCGAAGGCCGCATGAGCATCCCCGCCTATCCCCTGCAGTGGCCTACCGGCTGGAAGCGCACCGAGGCGAAGCAGCGCAAGCGCGCCAACTTTCGATCCGGCAAGTCCGGCTGGGACAACGGCCGATTCAAGTCCGCCAGCGAGGTCACGATCGCCGAGGGAACGAGGCGCGTGCTGCGCGAGATCAGCGCATTCACGCCCCCGGGCAAACGCTGGGTGATCGATCCGGACACTCTGGTGATCAGCACCAACCTGCAGCTGCGCAACGACGGGCTGCCGCGCTCCGGCCAGCGCGAGCCGGAAGACCCGGGCGTGGCCGTGTACTGGACCACCAGCACCGGCGAGACCCGCTGCATGGCCATCGACCGCTACGACCGCATCGCGGACAACCTGGCCGCAATCGCTGCCACGCTCGATGCCATGCGCGCGATCGAGCGCCACGGCGGCGCCGAGATCCTCAACCGCGCGTTCACCGGCTTCACCGCGTTGCCCGGCGCCGGCGCCACCATGCACTGGCGCGACGTGCTGGGCGTGCCGGCGACAGCGACCCGGGATGAGATCGAGGCGGCCTACCGGCGCCTGCGGTCCCAGCACCACCCCGACCGCGGCGGCGACGCCGGTCGGTTCCACCAGATCCAGAAAGCATTCGAAGAGGCAACCACGGCATGAGCAACTCCCTCTGCCTCACTCGCGACGAACTGGCCGAGCTGACCCGCACCAAGCTCAAGGCCGGCCAGGTCGCGTTCCTTTGCAAGAACGGCATCCGTCACTACGTGGACGCCCACGGCTGGCCCGTGGTCACCCGGGCCGCGGTTGAAGGCAAAGAGGACACGGCGCAAGCTGTGCCGACCTGGAAGCCGAGCAAGAAGGTCGCCTGACCATGGGACGCCGACCGTCGTCACCCGGCGCGATTCCGCGCCTTCGCCCGCGCAAGAAGGGCAGCAAGACCTTCTACTACTACGACCATGGCCTGGTCGACGGGAAGCGCCACGAGGAGCCGCTGGGCTGCGACTACGGCATGGCCATCAAGCGCTGGGCCGAGATCGAGCACGCCGGCGCGGAGAAGCCGGCGGCGGTGATCACCTTCCGGTATGTGGCGGATCGCTACCGCGCCGAGGTCATCCCGACGAAGGCGCCGCGCACGCAGCGCGACAACGCCAAGGAGCTCAAGCAGCTGATCACCTTCTTCGACGACCCGCCCTGCCCGCTGGAGGCGATCCAGCCGCAGCACGTCAGGCAGTACCTGCAGTGGCGCGGGGAGAAGGCCAAGGTGCGCGCCAACCGCGAGAAGGCGCTGCTCTCGCATATTTGGAACTGGGCGCGCGCGACAGGCTACACGGCGCTGGCCAACCCCTGCGCCGGCGTGAAGGGCTTCAAGGAGACGGGGCGGGACGTCTACGTCGAGGACGACATGTTCGAAGCCGTCTGGAAGGAGGCCTGCCGGCCGCTACGCGATGCGATGGACCTGGCCTACCTGACCGGCCAGCGCGTGGCCGACACGCTCAAGATGGACCTGCGCGACGTGCGCGACGGCTTCCTGCACGTCCAGCAGAACAAGACGGCGGCCAAGCGGCGCATCGAGGTGGTCGGGGATCTGGCTACCCTGCTCGATCGCATCGCCGCGCGCAAGTCGCAGATGACCGTTCATGCCACTCGCCTGGTCGTGCGCGAGGATGGCCAGCCGCTAACGCATCGCCAGCTGCAGGAGCGCTTCGCTCAGGCACGCGAGGCAGCCGGCATCGAGCCGAAGGCCTTCCAGTTCCGCGACCTTCGCGCGAAGGCCGGCACCGACAAGACCGACGCGGGCGACATCCGCCAGGCGCAGCAGCAGCTGGGGCATACGTCGGTCGTGATGACCGAGCAATACGTGCGCAACCGCCGCGGCGCGAAGGTCACGCCGACGCGCTGATATCTGGTCCGCAATCCGCATAGCCTCTAGCTGGCTCAACGGTTCCGAGCCATCGAAACGAACGATTTTGCGGACCGCGCTCGCAGTGCAAGCGACTGATCGGACTCGAAATCTCAGTTGGACTCAAAATCCGCTTCTGGCGACAGAGTGTAGGTTCGAGTCCTATCACCGGTACCACAAGACGGCGCAACGCCAGCAAAAAAAAGCCCGCCGAAGCGGGCTTTTTTTTCGCCTGCCGACCTGGGTCAGCAGGAACAGGAAGACGCCAGTTCGGCGACCATGCGGAACAGGTCGTCGCGATGGAAAGGCTTTTGCAACGTGGGCCGCTCCTGCCAGGGCTCGCGCAGGCCGTGGGCGCCGTAGCCGGTGGCGAAGGCGAACGGGATCTCGCGTGCGGCGAGCGCCTCAGCGACCGGATAGACCTCCTCGCCGCCGACGTTCACGTCGAGGATGGCCAGATCGATCGGCTCGTTGCGGGCCGCCTGCAGCGCCTGGTCGATCCGGGCCATCGGCCCGACGATGGTATGGCCGGCTTCGCTGAGCATGTCTTCCAGCAGCATCGCCACCAGCATCTCGTCTTCGACCAGCAGGATGCGCCGTGGGCCGGAGGTCTTTTCCATGCGTGAATTACCTAGTGCACCAGGGCTGCGGGATCGGGGTCGGACAATTCGCGCCAGCTGCCGTCGCTTTCCTGCACCCGCACCGGCGGGTGCTCCAGGCCCCAGGCGCGCGCCAGTTTGGCACGCACCCGCACGGCCGCCGAGATCGCCTCGGCGCGCGTCGGATAGGTGCCCACCCGGGAGGCGTCATCCCGCACGATCCAGGGCGCCTCGGCGCTGAAGGGAATGAACAGGCGAACGGCTTCGGGATTCATTGCTGCCTCCCCCCTCGGGTGGCTGGCCCACCGTGGCATCGGCGAGCGGCACGAACCGCTGACCGGGCGTTGCAGTCTCGCAGATGTCCGATGGCTTGGATAGGTCGCGGACGGAGCGTATGAGCTGCGTTCCAACTTGGCGCCCATCCTCGTCAGGAGCGCGTCTACAGTTCGCGAACAACGCGGAAGCCCACGCGCGCGCTGCGCACGTGGCCGTCCGCTCCCTGCCGGTAGGCCGAGCGCACCTGGTCGGGCGAGCTTCCCCAGGAACCGCCGCGCACCACGCGCACGCTGCAGCCGGGGTTGAGCCAGGCGCTGCCGTCGACCGGCGCGCGCATGTAGCTGTCGTGCCAGCAATCGGTGGTCCACTCCGAAACGTTGCCGTCCATGTCGTAGAGCCCGAACGGGTTGGCCTCGAAGCTCATCACCGGCGCGGGTCCCCAGTAGCCGTCGTGGTAGCCCGGGAAGGCGTTGCTCCAGCGCCGTCCGCTGGGCGAGCGGTCACCGCTGCCGGTGAGGTTCTCGACCTTGCGGGTGGGCGCCTGCGAACCCCACCAGTAGCGGGTCTGGGTGCCGCCGCGCAGGGCGTATTCGAATTCGGCCTCGCTCGGCAGGCGGTAACGCTTGCCGGTGCGCTGGCTGAGCCAGTCGGCATAGGCGCTGGCATCGCGCCAGGAGACATTGACCACCGGCAGATCGTCCTGCGCCGGGTGCCCGGCGTAGTCGTCCTGCCAGGTCGCCCGGGGATCGTCGCGCAGCGCGCCGCTGCGCTCGTCGTACACGCTGGCGCCGCCGAGCTTGACCGAGTCGGGCTGGTAGCCGCTGGCACGCACGAATTCGCGGAACTGGCCCACGGTGACCGCGCTGCGGGCCATGGCGTAGCCCTTGGCGATGGTCACCTGGTGGCGCGGCGTTTCGGCGTCGCTATGGTCGCCCTCGGCATCGGCCGCGCCCATCTGGAAGCTGCCGGTGGGAATGACCACCATCGCCGGCGCCTGGCCCGGCAGGTCGACGAAGCGGTCGCTGAACACCTGCCCCGGCTTGTAGCTGGCGTACAGGCGGGCGTTGGTGAGCTGCTGCTGGAATTCGTCGATGCCCTTCAGGCCCGGCTGCAATGCCTGCGCCTGCCCGGCCAGCCGCTGCGCCAGGTCTAGGTTGCCGGCGTCCAGCGCCGAACGGGCCTGGGCCAGCAGCCCGCCGGCGCGCTGCTGGCGGATGCCCTCGACGCGGTTGTGCACGTCGGCCAGTTGCTGCGAGCCCGGACGGATCGTGGCCGCTTCGGCGAGCGCCTTGTCGGCGGCGGCGAAGTCGTTCTGCGCCACGGCCGCCAGCGCACGGTCCAGCACGGCCCGCTGCACCTGGAAGATGCCCTGCTCGGCCATCGCGTTCGGGGGGTCGAGCACCTGCACCTGGCGGTACAGGTCCAGCGCGCTGGCGCCCTGCGGCTGGTCGGCCTTGCCCTGCTGCAGCAGCGCGGCGGCCTGCGCCAGCATCGGCCGGACCTTGGCCAGGGTCTTGAGGTGCTGCTCCAGCTGCGCCACGTCGGCGCCGCTGTTGGGCAGGCCGCGCAGGTCGGTGAGCAGTTCCTGCGCCGAATCGGCATCGCCCACGGCGATGTTCTGGCCGATCAGCGCCACCAGCTGCGCACGTACCTGGTTGACGCCCTCGGCCGCGGCGCGGCTGTCCGGCTTGTCGTGCAGCGCCTTGGCGTAGAGCTGGGCGGCACCGTCCGTACCGGCCAACCGCCCTTCCCGCAAGGCCTTGCCGGCACGCGCCAGCAACGCCTGGATTTCGGGCGTATCCGCGCTCAGCTGCTCGGGCAGGTTGGGATGGCCCTTGCTCATCCGCGCGGCGATCACGGCCGCCGGCGCCAGCGTGAGCGGCGGCCCGGCATCCAGTTCGGAACCCTGCGCAGACTGCGCCGGCCGCCTGCCCGGCGCATTGGCGTAGCCGATCGGGGAGGCCTGCCGCGGCGCCAGTTCCGCAGGGTTGACGTGGAACACCCGCGGAAAGAAATGGTAGACCAGCGCCGCGCCGAGCACGATCACGCCAAGTGCGCCACCCATGGCGCGCTGACGGCGGACGGTTTCGGTGCTCGGCATGGTGGACTCTTGGATGGGCTGCTATCGTGCGCCGCTCACCATATGGCAGCGCCGATGACAGGGCAATGCGCAACGCGCCGCCCCACCGCGCCAGGTCCGTTCGAGGAAGTTCCATGTCCGTACCCGAGGCGGCGTCAGCCGCATGGATCGATCGTCGCGACGCGCTGGAAGCGTGGCTCGCCACGCTGCCGGCCGGCGCCGCGCTGGGCGTGGATACCGAGTTCATGCGGCGCAGCACCTTTTACCCGCAACTGGCGCTGCTGCAGCTGGGCTGGAACGGCCGCTACGCCCTGGTCGACCCGCTGGCCTTCGACATCGGCGACGCGCTGCGTCCTCGCCTGGCCAGCGGCCCCGCCATCACCGTGATGCACAGTGCCGGCGAAGACCTGGAGGCACTGGCGCCGCTCCTGCCCGACGGGCCGGGCACGCTGTTCGACACCCAGATCGCCGCCGCCTTCGTCGGCATGGGCCTGGGCCTGAGCTATCGCGCGCTGGTGGCCGAACTGGTGGGAGCGGAGCTGGACAAGGGCGAAACCCGCTCGGACTGGCTGCAGCGCCCCCTCACCGACTCGCAGCGGCTCTATGCGACGCTCGACGTGGTGCATCTGGAACCGTTGCACGCGCAACTCGTGGCGCGCCTGGCCGAGCGCGGGCGCATCGCCTGGCACGCCGAGGATTGCGAGCGGCTCAAGCGCCGGGCCAACGCGCACCATGGGGATGCGCAGCCACAGCGCGGCTTCCGCGCCGCCGCCGACTGGCCGCGCGCGCAACAGGCGCTGCTGCGCCGTCTGCTGCTGTGGCGCGACCGCAGCGCGCGCACCCTGGACCGTCCACGCTCGTGGCTGCTGGAGGATGCGCTGGCGCTCAGCCTCGCGCAGAACCCGCCCTCCAGCCTGGCCGAGCTGGAACAGCGCTGCCGCGGCCAGCGTGCCCTGCGCTCACCCCAGCGTGCGGAATTGTTCGACCTGCTCGCCTCCGGCCCGGATCCGCAGGAAGTGGCGGCCACCGCCGCGATCGCCGCGCCCGTGTCCGGCGCGGCCAAGAAGGCGCTGGCGGCGATGAAGGACAGCGTCGACCGCCTCGCCGCCGACCTCGACCTGCCGCCAGGCCTGCTGTGCCCGCGCAAGGTGCTGGAGGAGTACGTGAGCACGGGCGAGTGGCCGGAATTTCTCGAAGGCTGGCGGCACGAGGTGCTGCACCAGCGATTGGCGACCCTGCTGCCGGATGGCTGAAGCGATCCTGCCACGCCACGCCGCAGGTCCCTTGGTCCCCAATGGCCGCCGCCCCCTTGGCGAGGGCTGCGCGACGCTGCTAACATTCGCGGCTCGCGTGGGGCGGTAGCTCAGCTGGGAGAGCGTCGCGTTCGCAATGCGAAGGTCGGGAGTTCGATCCTCCTCCGCTCCACCAAACCTCCAGCATCAAAAGGCCGGTACGTCGCGTACCGGCCTTTTCTTTTTGCGTCCCATGCCGCCCCAGGCCTGCCACGCGCCACGTGCCTTGCCGCATCGGCCGCGCTCAACCCGGCGCTTGGCAGCCGTAGATGTAGAAGTCGCAGAACGAGCCGGTCCGGGTGTCGCCGGCATAGGGATACCGGTTGGGAACATGGGCCAGCAGGCGCCACTGCGGCCGGTGCTCGTCTATCCAGCGGGAAAACATCCGGTGCCTGACGTGCCGGGCGGCATCCTCCGCTTCGCCATCATGGTTGGACGAATAGATGACGACGAAGCGCGTCGACGAATCGAACAGGCGCTGCATGTAGGCGTCGAACACGTGGTCTTCGACCAGATGGAAGATCACGTTCAGGGACAAGGTCAGCGGAGCGGTTTCGCCGGCATATTCGGAAACCAGCTTGAACCGCTTGGTGGCATCGCCGGAAAACATTTTCCTGCACCGCTCGACGGCCTTCGGGCTGACGTCGAACCCGAGGTAGAACGGATAGTTCGCGAGCCCGAGCTGGTAGCCGTCGCCGCTGCCGTATTCGATGACCGCCTCCACGCGGTTGGAGAGGACGAAGCCGTTCACCACCTCCGCCTTGAACTCCGCCAGCCGATTGCGGGAACCGTCGCCCGAGGTGCCGCCCGCCTTGTACCGGCTCACCCAATAGTCGGTGGAACCCAGAAACGGCCTGGGCGGCCTGATGCCCCGCCACAGCTGGGTCGCGACCGTGCCGATGAGCGGCATGCCCTTGATGATCTGTTTCATTGGGTTTTCGACGCGCGTCCGGACGGGAAGCGCGACGGTGTCATAGCGCCGGCGAACAAGGCATCAATGGAGCGACAGAAAACCTTTGCAAACCATTGAGCTTTTTCTTGCGAATGACTGCGCTGCAGTGCGCCCATGCCTGCAAATCAATCGCCGGACGTGCGCAAACATCGGCCTGCGCAAAATAAATAGGACAACCTCAGCGGTGATCGATGCCTTCGTCGTGCCTGGCGTCGCGGTTGGCCTCCTTGGCGTCGCGGGTTTGCTGCGCATTGCGCTCTTCCTGCAACCGGCGATCGAGCCGCGCGACATCCTTGTCGTTGCGGTCACCGGTGCCGTGCTTGCGTTGGGCGGGGGGCTTGGGCATGGGGCGGACTCCTCACGGGGAGCCACGACCGTACGACGGGCCGATTCACCAGCGTGTGATGCCGGCGGGCGAGGCCGTCATGCCTGGCGCGCGAACAGCACGCCGTGACCCGGCAGGCTCAGTCGGCCTCCGTCGAAGGTGCCCTGGGCGAGGCCGTGTCCCTCGACCGGCCGCCACTGTCCATCCAGTGAAAGTTCGGCCTGCGCCGACTTGCCGTCCAGATTGAAGGCGATCAGCAGCGTCTCGCCGGCGTGGCAACGAAGGAAAGCGAGCACGGGCTCGGGCGTGTCCAGAAAGCGGATGTCGCCCCAGCGCAATGCGGACTGTCCGCGGCGCCAATGCATGATGCGGCGGAAGCCCTGCAGCACCGAGACCGGGTCGGCATCCTGCCGCGCCACGGCGAGCGTGCGGTGTTCGGGCGGCACCGGCAGCCATGGGACGCTGGCGCTGAACCCGGCATGCTCGCCATCGCTCCACGGTATCGGCGTACGGCAACCGTCGCGGCCCTTGAACTGCGGCCAGAACGCGATGCCGTAGGGATCCTTGAGCGCCTCGTAAGGCACATCGACCTCGGTCAGGCCCAGCTCCTCGCCCTGATAGACGCACACCGAGCCGCGCAGCGAGCAGACCAGCGCGGTAAAGAGGTTGGCCAGCGCCGGCGCGGGCCGTTCGCCACCCCAGCGGCTGAGCACGCGTTCGACGTCGTGGTTGGAGATCGCCCAGCAGGGCCAGCCTTCGCGCATCTGTGCCTCCAACTGCTCGACGGTGCCGCGGATGTGCGCGGCGCTGAAATCGTCGGTGAGCAGCTCGAAGCTGTAGCCCATGTGCAGGCGGCCGGCCTGGGTGTATTGGGCCGTGGTCGCCAGCGAGTCCTCCGAGGAGATCTCGCCCAGCGCCACCGTGCCGGGATAGCGGTCCAGCAGCGCGCGCAGCTCGGCGAGGAAGGCCAGGTTTTCCGGCTGGGTGTTGTTGTACCAGTGGTACTGGAAGGCGTAGGGGTTGTCCGGGCTGAAGCCGCGGCCCGTGCGCTGCGCCTTGGGCTTGGGCGGGTTGTCGCGCAGCTGCGCGTCGTGGAAGCAGAAGTTGATCGCGTCCAGGCGCAGGCCATCGACGCCGCGCTCCAGCCAAAAGCGCACGCAGCCCAGGATCGCCGCGCGCACCTCGGGCTGGTGGAAGTTGAGGTCCGGCTGCGAGGCCAGGAAGTTGTGCAGGTAGTACTGCCCGCGCCGCGGCTCCCACTGCCAGGCGCTGCCGCCGAAGATCGACAGCCAGTTGTTGGGCGGCGTGCCGTCCTCCTTCGCATCGGCCCAGACGTACCAGTCGGCCTTGGCGTTGTCGCGGCTCTGCCGGCTTTCCTGGAACCAGGCGTGTTCGATCGAGGTGTGGCTGAGCACCTGGTCGATCATCACGCGCAGCCCCAGGCCATGCGCCTTGGCCAGCAGCCGGTCGAAATCCTCCAGGGTGCCGAACAGCGGGTCGACGTCGCAGTAGTCGGCGATGTCGTAGCCGTAGTCGGCCATCGGCGATTTGAAGAACGGCGAGATCCAGATCGCGTCCACACCGAGGCTCGCCACGTAGTCGAGCTTCTCGATGATGCCCGGCAGATCGCCTACGCCGTCGCCGTCGGTATCCAGAAAACTACGCGGATAGATCTGGTAGGTGACGGCGCCGCGCCACCAAGGTGCATCACTCATCCTGGGTCCCCGTGGATTGCGCCCGGACCGCGCAACACGGACCACTATCGGCGTGCCAGCAGCTTAGCGGCGGTCTTTGCCTGGCCATCCGTCCGTGCATACGTATTCATGCAGGCGGGTTATTGCGCCGCAGCGATGGCCTTTTTTCCGTGCTCCGCGGCGTCGGCAGCCGTGGGGTTCGAACGGTTCGATACGAGCCCGGGCAAGCAGACACGACATTCGAGGCTGCCGGCCATGGCAGAGCCGACCGCTCGACGCGCATACACGTCCGCCCTACGAAAAGCCGCTTGCCGGTTGCAGTGCAACAGGATGAATACGTATGCACGAACGTGTCTGGCCTTCTCACTGCGCCCTACCATGCCGCCACTACCGGCAGGGGCATGGCCGGTCAACGCTGCAGCACCAGCAACGGCTTGCAAGAGTCCAGTTGCCTGGGCGCCACTTGCGGCTTCATAGAGTCACTTGGGAGGGGGAACCGTGGAACTGAAACATAATGTGCTGACGCTGGCGCTGGCCTCTGCCGTACTGATGCTGGCATCCACTGCGGCGGGCGCGACGGGTCAGGAGCAGCAGACTTCCGGTCCAAACGCACAAGCGCAGTCCGTCAAGAAAGACAAGGTCAAGAAGCAGCAGGCCACCGAGCTTGGCGTGGTGAAGGTCAGCGGCTTCGCGCAAAGCATCCAGAGCGCCGTGGCGGCCAAGCAATCGTCCGATGAGATCATCGAGGCGGTGTCTGCCGAAGACATCGGCAAGCTGCCCGACGTCAGCATCGCCGAGTCGATTGCCCGCCTGCCCGGTGTTTCGGCGCAGCGCGTCGCGGGCCGGGCGCAGGTGATCAGCGTGCGTGGCCTCTCGCCGGACTTCGCCACCACGTTGCTCAACGGCCGCGAGATGGTGAGCACGGGCGACAATCGCAGCGTCGAGTTCGATCAATACCCCTCCGAGTTGATCAGCGGCGTCACCGTTTACAAGACGCCCAAAGCCGGCCTGATCGGACAGGGGTTGTCCGGCACGCTGGACATGCATACGGTCCGTCCACTGGATTACCAGAAATCGGTGACCGTGCTGGGTATCCGGGGACAGCACAACTCGCTGGGCGCGGCCGCCGGCGTACGGGCCTTCGGCGATCGCCTCAACGCCAGTTACATCGGGCAGTTCCTGAATCACACCCTGGGTATCGCGGTGGGCTATGCGCACTCCCAGACGCCCACGCAGGAGAACCAGGTCGGCCTGTATGAGCCGTGGCAGCAGGTCAGTGATGGATCGCGCCCGGGCGTGCCGGCCGGCACTTATTACTCCGACGGCATCAAGGCACTGCGTCGCACCGGCTACACCAAGCGCGACGGCGTCATGGCCACGGTCGAATGGCGGCCATCGAACTGGTGGACGAGCACGCTCGACCTGTTCCATACCAAGTCGACCCAGAAAGACACCGCCAACCAGTTCGAGGTCAACCTGGGCGACTACAACGGCGGCTACGGCCGGCTCCAGGTAACCAACCCCACCATCAACGGCAACGGCACGTTCACCGGCGGCACCGCGAGCAACCTCTACCCGCTGGTGCGCGGCATGTACAACAGCCGCCACGACACCATCGACGCAGCCGGCTGGAACAACGAATTCTCCGCCGGCGACGTGAGCCTGGTGGCCGATGTGAGCTACTCCAAGGCCAATCGTCGAGAGATCAATCTGGAAAACAACACCCAGCTTGAGCCCGCGCCGCAGCTGGACACTCTCACGCTGGCTTACACCGGCAACGGCTTCTCGCAACTGTCGCCAACGCTCAATTACGCCGATCCGTCCAAGTTGTACCTGCGCAACACCATCTATGGTTCCGGCTACGGCAAGACGCCGAGCATCCACGATGAACTCAAGAGCGCCCGGCTGGGCGCGACGGTGCCGATGCCGGACGCGCTCAGCAACGTGATCCCCGATGTGGAGTTCGGCATCAATTACGCCGATCGCCAGAAGACCAAGCACCAGCCGGAAGGCAACATCACCGTCGGCGCGCAGGGCGACACCACCATCGCGCCGGACCTGCAGTACGGCCTGGTCGACCTCGGCTTTGCCGGCGTGGGGTATGTGCCCGCGTGGAACGTCCCCGCCGCCGTCGCGCGCTATATGACGTTCCAGCCCAACGAGAACGCGTCCTACCTCGTGGCGAAGGCCTGGTCGCTGTCGGAGAAAATTTCCACGGCGTACGCGATGGCGGACATCGACACGACGTGGGGCGTGCCGGTCCGGGGCAACGTCGGCGTGCAGTTGCAGCATGCCAACCAGTCCTCGTCGGCCAACATCTACAACGGCACGCAACCGGCCGGCATGCAGATCCAGCGCCTCACGAGCGGCAAGTCCTACACCGACGTGCTGCCAAGTCTGAACCTGGCTTTCTCTCTGACCGACAGCCAGGTGCTGCGCGTGGCGTTGGCCAAGCAGGTGGCGCGGCCGCGCATGGACGATATGCGTGCCTCGCTGGACTTCGGGATCGACACGGCGACCGGCAAGCCGGGCGCCAGCGGCGGCAATCCCAAGCTCGACCCGTGGCGCGCCAATGCGTTCGATCTGTCGTGGGAGAAGTACTTCGGCAGCAATGGTTACGTGGCGGCCGCCTTCTTCTACAAGGAACTGACGAGCTACATCTACACGCAGACGCGCGACAACTACGACTTCTCCGCGTTGGTCGCCGGCTACACCCCGCCGCCGGGCTCGCCGCCGGCGCTCACGACCGGCACCTACAGTGCGCCGTTCAACGGCAAGGGCGGCACGCTGCGAGGTCTGGAGTTGTCCACGTCGGTGCCGCTGAACCTGATCACGCCGGCGCTCGACGGCTTCGGAGTCCTGGCCAGCGCCAGCTTCAACGACAGCAGCATCAAGATCCTCTCGCCCGAGAACGCCACCAGTGTCGGCAACGGTCCGATCAGCCTGCCCGGCCTGTCCAAGCGCGTGTACAACCTGACCGCGTACTACGAGAAAAACGGCTTCGAGGCGCGCGTCAGCGAACGCAAGCGTTCGGACTTCATCGGCGAGATCGGCAACTTCGCAGGCAACCGGACGCTGCGCTACGTGGTCGGCGAAAACATCTTTGACGCCGAGGTCGGCTATACCTTCAGCGACAGCAGCAAATTGCGCGGATTCAGCGTGCAATTGCAGGCAAGCAACCTGACCAACGCGCCGTACCGTACTTACGCCGGCTCCAAGGACCGTCCGCTCGAGTACATCGAATGGGGCCGGACCTACCTGCTGGGTGCCACCTACAAGTTCTGATACGCAACACTCTCCCCTTGCCTGCCGGCAGCCTTGCCGGCAGGCCGTTTTGCATCACATCCGGAAAACTGCCGCCGCGTCCCGCGGCCTCCGAAAAGCCTCCCCGGGGCGACAGACCGCCCGAACGCATCCGGAGTCTTCTGTGATACGTACCACCCTCGCCGCACCCCTCTGTATCGCCCTGCTTGCTGCCGGATGCGCCACAGCGCCGATGACAGGCGGCGCTGCCAGCCCTGTCGCCAGCCACTCCCGGACGTTCCCCGCCGGCGCACCCAGCGGCGTCTGGTACGAGATCTTCGTGCGCGCCTGGTACGACACCGACGGCGACGGCGTCGGCGACCTCAACGGCGTCACGGCGAAGCTCGATTACCTCAAGACGCTCGGCATCGACGGCATCTGGCTGATGCCGATCCATCCTTCATCGAGCTACCACGGCTACGACGTCACCGACTACCGCGCGGTCAATCCGCAATACGGCAATCTTGACGATTTCCACCGGCTGATCGACGAAGCGCACAAGCGCGGCATCCGCGTGATCATCGACCTGGTGGTGAACCACACCAGCGACCGGCATCCGTGGTTCCGCGCCGCCGCCGATCAGGACGACCCGCACCACGACTGGTACACCTGGTCCACGCCCCGGACCGACCTGCACGCGACCAGCGCCACGGGCGGTCCGGCCTGGCATGCGCTGGGCACGCAGCACTACCTGGGCACCTTCACTGGCCAGATGCCGGATCTGGATTTCGACACCCCCGCCGTGCGCACGGCGGTCACCGACATCGGCCGCTACTGGCTCGCGCAGGGCGCGGACGGGTTCCGTCTCGATGCGGCCCAGCACATCTATTACGACTTCGCCACGCAGGCGGACGATCCCCAGGTCCTGCGCAAGAACCTGGCCTGGTGGAGCCAGTTCCACCGGGCCATGAGCGCGGTGCGGCCGGACGTGTACCTGGTCGGCGAAGTCACCCGCGAGGACCCGCGGCAGCTCGAGCCCTGGTTCGGCCCGCTCGATGCGGTGTTCGACTTCCCTCTGGCCAGCCAGCTGATCGAAAGCGCCCGCACGGAGCGCGCCGGCAAGCTGGGCGGGCTGCTCGCGCGCATCGCCGCCGCGATTCCCGCCGGGAAGGATGCGCCCTTCCTGTCCAACCACGACCAGGAGCGGGTGATGAGCCAGCTCGCCGGCGATGCGCGGCACATGCGCGTGGCGGCGGCCATGCTGCTCACCCTGCCCGGCCGCCCGTTCCTCTACTACGGAGAGGAGCTGGGCATGCGCGGCACCAAGCCCGACCCGGATCTGCGTGAACCGATGCGCTGGCATCGTGATCCGCACGGCGCAGGCGAGAGCCGCTGGAAGGACTTCAGCGCGGGTGACGGCCCGGCCGTATCGGTGGACGCCGAGCAGCAGGACGCCCATTCGCTGCTGGCCTGGTACCGCATGCTGATCGGCTGGCGACGCGAGCTGGCGGTGTTGCGCGATGGCGACCTGCGCGTGCCGCCGGTCACCCATCCGCAGGTGGCCGCTTGGGAATTGTCCGACGCGGGCAGCGACGTGCTGGTGGTGCACAACCTGTCGCGCCAACCGCAGACGCTCGCGCTCGACGCGTCGTCACGCCGCTTCGCCCGCATTCGCCTGGCCAGCCTGCCGGGAGCCCTGATCACGCCGGAGCGACTGCACCTGCCCGCCTACGGGTCGGTGATTCTGGAGTGAACACGGACAGCGGCTCCATCGGCCTGAACCGGGGTACGGCCGAGTCCGTTTTTCAAGTTCACGCACACCGCCGCGCTTCGTGCGCCGCACCATCGGGAAACCGCGCCATGCCGCACATGAATACGTATGCACACGGGTGTTGCACCCGGCATGTGGAGCCCTACCATGGGCGCCGCCGTGTTCGTCTCCACGCGCTCTTCACGAAGTTCAAGAGCGCGTCAATCGGGCCGATCACGTGGTTTGTCGTTGGAGTACTGCTGGTGTCCCCTTCCTCCGCTGCATCGCTTTCCAAGGCCCGCGCGCACGCCGCGCTGGCCGGGCCAACATCCCTCGCGCCGGCCGCGCCCGGCTTCGACGTTCCGCTGGGCGCCGACACGCTGCGCGTGGAGCTCACGGCGCCGAACATCCTGCACGTCCAATACCGCCGCGCTGGCCATGCTCCCGCGCCGACGGTGGTGATCGACCCGGCGTTGGCGTCGGCACATCGGCCCGCTGCCGAAGTCGCCGAGGACGCCGCCGCCTTGCGCCTGCATTCCCCGCAGCTGGAAGCGGTGTGGGACAAACAGGAAGGCGACCTGCGCATCGGCCTGCCCGGCCAGCCGCCGCTGCTGCGCCAGTTCGCGCCGGGCTCGCTGGCGCATGGGCGGCTGAGCCTGATCCACACCAAGGGCGAGCCGATGTACGGCATCGGCGGCTTCGACGCGGTCGAGCCGGCCACCGCCGGCCTGCTGCGCGACGGCTATCGCACCGTCACCGCCGGCGAGCAGGGTCATGCCGGCGCGCCGTTCGTGTGGACCACCGCCGGCTACGGCGTGCTGGTCGACGGCGTCGGCGGGCAGATCGCGCTGGGCGACACGCGCATCGACGCGCGCATGTTCGACGGCGGCCTGGACTACTACGTGTTGGTCGGCGACCCGCACGCGATCTTCGGCGCGCTGGCGCAGGTCAGCGGCCGCAGTCCGCTGTTCCCGAAGTGGGCGATGGGTTTCACCAACAGCCAGTGGGGCATCGACCAGAAGGAGCTGCTGGACATCGTCCACGGCTACCGCGAACGCCACATTCCGCTGGACAATTTCACCCTCGACTTCGACTGGAAAGCCTGGGGCGAAGACGACTACGGCGAGTTCCGCTGGAACGAGCACAAGTTCCCCGACGGCGACAGCGGCCGGCTCAAGTCCCTGCTCGACGCCCAGGGCGTGCACCTGACCGGCATCATGAAGCCGCGCATCCATCTCCATACCGTCGAAGGACGCGAAGCCAGCGAGCACGGCTACTGGCTGGCGCAGAGCGACCCGGCGCCGGACTATTTCTCCGGCAAACCCGTGCGCGAGATCGACTTCGCCAACCCGGCGGCGCGCGCCTGGTTCTTCAACGCCGCTCTCAAGCACTCCTTCGCCACCGGCATGGCCGGCTGGTGGAACGACGAGGCCGACGACGTCGCCGTCGACCTGCAGCACATGGACATGCAGCGCGCGCTCTACGATGGCCAGCGCGCCATTTTCGACCTGCGCGTGTGGTCTCTCAACCGCAACTTCTACCTGGGCGCGCAGCGCTACGCCTACGGCCTGTGGTCGGGCGACATCCGCACGGGCTTTGCCAGCATGGCCGGCCAGCGCCAGCGCATGCTGAGCGCGATCAACGTCGGCGCCATGCAGTGGGGCATGGACGGCGGCGGCTTCAAGGGCGGCACGCCGACGCCGGAAAACTACGCGCGCTGGATCCAGTTCGGCGCCTTCACGCCGGTGTTCCGCGTACATGGCGAGCTGGGCCAGCACCGCCAGCCCTGGGTCTACGGCCCCATCGCCGAGAAGGCGGCCACCGACGCGATCCGGCTGCGGCAGTCGCTGATTCCCTACATCTACAGCTACGAGCACCGGCGGCGCGCCACCGGCATCGGCCTGGTCCGTCCGCTGCTGTTCGACTGGCCGAACGACCCGAACCTGCGCAACGACTACGACGCCTGGCTGTTCGGCGACAGCCTGCTGGTGGCGCCGGTGGTCGAGGAAGGCCAGACCGTCAAGCCGGTCTACCTGCCCGCGGGCGAATGGATCGACTGGTTCAGCGGCAAGCACTACGCCGGCGGCCAGACGATCCAGCACCCGGCCGACGCGAAGGGCTGGAGCGACATCCCGCTGTACGTACGCGAAGGCGCGATCATTCCGCTCGCACCGCCGATGGACTATGTCGGCCAGCATCCGCTTACCGAACTGGAAGTGGAGCTGTTCCCCGCGTCCCGTGCCAGCCGTTTCGACTACTACGACGACGACGGCACGACCTACGGCTACGAACAGGGCGCCTACTTCCTGCAGTCGATGCAGCTGCAGGCGCAGGACGGCGCCGCGAACCTGATCCTGGATGCAGCGCAAGGCAGCTACCAGCCGGCGCTGCGCTCGTGGCTGCTCAAGTTCCACGGCGACGCGGCCAAGGCGGTGAGCAGCAACGGCCGCGCGCTGGAGGCGTTCGCCAGCGTGGACGCCCTGCGCGCCTCGCAGGACGATGGCTGGGCCACGGGGCACGATCGGTTCGGTCCGGTGACCTGGGTGCGCGTGGCGGCTGGCCGGGCACAATCGGTCGCCCTGGCGCACTAGCGGCCGCGACGGCCACAGGCGCGCGTACGTAAGGCGTCGCCCCGTGGAGCGTGGTCTTGCCGACCGCCAGGAGGCTCGGTGACCAGGCAGCCGCGGTGTGGATGTTGCAGCCGCAGCATGCGCGATGCGCCATGGCATGACATAAACAGGCCACCTAGAGGACCCCTGCCGATGACCCGCCTCTCTCCCGATCCGGCCCGGCCGTGCTGAGCCTGCTGCTTGTGGCGATGGCCGCGACCGCCACCACGACCTGGCACCAGGGACTGGACTGGCGCGGCGAGCACGCCGCCATCCAGCGCGGCGCCGGGGGCAGCTTCACGCTGGCGTCGTCCTCCGGGCAGCGCACCGTCCCCGCGCAGCCGCTGCGCAGCGAAACGGCCAGCGACCTGTTCGACGGCCTGTTCGCGATGGCCCAGGACGACCTGCGCCAGGACTCGGTGGAGCAGATCCGCGACGGCGCCTTCGCCCACGGCCAGCCCATCCCCTGCCACTGTTTCGAAACCGGCCTGAAGTGGCCCTACGTGTGGACGCGCGACCTGTCCTACGCGGTCGACCTGGGGCTGTGGCGCTTCGATCCCTCGCGCTCGCGCAACGGATTGGAGTTCAAGCTCTCGGACGTGCGCGTTCCCTCCGCGCCAGCGGGCCCGTACCCGATGCAGGACACCGGTTCGGGCGGCAGCTGGCCGGTCAGCACCGACCGCGTGGTGTGGTTCCTGGCCGCACGCCACCTGCTCGGCGACCCGGCGTTCGCCGGCAAGGTCTACCCGGCGCTGCGTGCCACCCTGGCCCAGGACCGCCAGTACGCCTTCGACGATGCGATGGGGCTGTATCGCGGCGAGACCTCGTTCCTGGACTGGCGCGAGCAGAGCTACCCGGCCTGGACGGCCGACCGGGTGACTTTCATCGCGCAGTCCTTTGCGCTCTCGACCAACGTATTGCACTACCAGGCGCTGCAACTGGCCGCCAGCATGGCGAGCCAACGCCACGACATGCCCGCAGCAGCGGCCTACCGGGCGCAGGCACAGGCGCTCAAGGCCGCGATCAACACCCGCTTCTGGCGCGGTGACCGCGGCACGTACATGAGCTACATCGGCGGCGACGGCACGCCCTACGACAGCTACGACCTGCTCGGCATCGCGCTGGCGATCGACAGCGGCGTGGCCGATCGCGAGCGCGCAGGCCAGGCGCTCTCCAGCTATCCCACGTGGCCGGCCGGAAGCCCGGTGATCTGGCCCGAGCGCGCCGACCAGCCGATCTACCACAACCGTGCGATCTGGCCCTTCGTCAGCGCCTACGCGCTGCGCGCCGCGCGAGTGACCCGGCAGCCCTCGCGCATCGCGCACGAAATCGCGTCGCTGATGCGCGGCGCGGCCCTTAGCGGCTCCAACATGGAGAACTACGAGCTGCTGACCCAGGCCCGGCACGTGGACGCGGGCCCGCTCAGCGGTCCGGTGGTCAACTCGCCCCGCCAGTTGTGGTCGGTGGCCGGCTACCTGGCGATGGTCACCGAAGGCGTGTTCGGCCTGACCGAAGATGGACGCGTAGAGCCGCTGCTTCCCGTGTCGCTGGTGCCGATGCTGTTCGGTGACCGGCGGTCGATCTCGCTCGACCTGAAGGACAGCCGCATTACGCTGGAGCGGCCTGCGCACCTGACCGGCAACCTGCTCGTCGCCGGCGCTGTCCGGACCCAGGGCACGGCCACCACGGTGGCGCTGAAGGCGATCGAAGTGGACGATCCACCGTTGCGTACCGATGCGCCGCTCAGTGCTCCCATCGCCCCCGCCGCACCCCGCGTGCAGGCCACGGGCGATGGCTGGCGCGTCGAGGTCGACGGGCGCCAGCGGCTTTACCTCGATGGCCGGCTGCACGGCGAGATCGACGGCGCCACGCAGCTGCCCGCGCGGCCGGGCCTGGCCTGCCTCAGCGCCACGCGGACCGATGCGCAAGGCCTCGAATCGCTGCACTCCCCTGCGGTCTGCGTGGGCGACCAGACGCGAGTCGCCGGCGACTGGCCGCGGACATGGAAGGCGCCGGCCAGCGGCAGCTACCGCGTCGCGCTTGATTACGAGAACGGCCACGGCCCGATCAACACCGGCATCACCGCGGCAGTGAAGATGCTGGTGATCCGCTGCGACGACGCGCCGGAGCAGCGCCTGCCGCTGGTGATGCCGCACAGCGTCGCGATCCAGCCCTCGACCTGGGGCCGTTTCGAGGCGCACGCGGGCGCGCGCTGCCGCTTCACGCTGGAGGACGGATTCAACATGAGCTACCTCGCCCACTTCGCGCAGTACACCGGCGGCAGCGGCGGCGGCAGCGGGCCATTGAACGAGGCGCGGCTGCATGACCTGGTGATCGCCCCGATCGCCGGCCACGCCACGCCATGACGCAGCTTCCGACCCGCAAACCGGCGCTGTCCTTCTGGCAGATCTGGAACATGTGCTTCGGCTTCCTCGGCCTGCAGTTCGGCTTCGCGCTGCAGAACGCCAACGTCAGCCGGATCTTCCAGACCCTCGGCGCGAACCTGAACGACATCCCGGCCTTGTGGATCGCCGCCCCGCTGACCGGGCTGATCGTGCAGCCGATCATCGGCCACGTTTCCGACCGCACCTGGAACCGGCTGGGCCGGCGGCGCCCCTATTTCCTCGCCGGCGCCGTGCTCGCCTCGCTGGCGCTGCTGTGGCTGCCCAACGCGCCCGCACTGTGGATCGCCGCCGGGCTGTTGTGGATCCTGGATGCGTCGATCAACGTATCGATGGAGCCGTTCCGCGCCTTTGTCGGCGATCAGCTGCCGACGCAGCAACGTCCGGCCGGCTACGCGATGCAGAGCTTCTTCATCGGCGTGGGCGCGGTGGTCGCCTCCATGCTGCCGTGGCTGCTGGCGCACCTGGGCGTGGCCAACGTGGCGCCCGGCGGCGGCATTCCCGACACGGTCAGGTACGCCTTCTACGCCGGCGGCGCGGTGCTGCTCGGCGCGGTGCTGTGGACGATCCTGCGCACGCGCGAGTACCCGCCGGCGCAGTTGCGCGCGTTCGCCGACAGCGCAGCGCAGGACGCGCCGCCGGACGCCTCGCGTGCGTGGCGGCCGGGCTTGGTGCTGTCGCTGGTCGGCTGCGGCGTGCTCTATGCGATCGGCCACTTCGCACTGGAGAAGGAGCTCTACCTGCTGGCCGGCGGACTGGTCGCTTCGGGACTGCTTTTCATCTGGCTGAGCTTCACTCGCAGCCACGGCATGCTGCGCGAGGTGATGGGCGACCTGTACGGCATGCCGGTCTCGATGCGGCGCCTGGCCTGGGTGCAGTTGTTCTCCTGGTTCGCGCTGTTCGCGATGTGGATCTACACCACCGCCGGCGTCACCCAGACGATCTATGGCACCACCGACGTCGGCTCGGCGCTCTACAACGAAGGCGCCAACTGGGTCGGCATGCTGTTCGCCGCGTACAACGGCTTCGCCGCGCTGGCCGCGCTGGTGATCCCGCTGATGGTGCGTCGCTGGGGACTGCGCGTCAGCCACCTGGTCAATCTGGGCCTGGGCGGCGCGGGGCTGCTGTCGTTCCTGCTGATCCGCGATCCGCGCTGGCTGCTGGCTTCGATGGTCGGCGTGGGCTTCGCCTGGGCCTCGATCCTGTCGCTGCCCTACGCGCTGCTGTCGGACAACCTGCCGGCGTCGAAGATGGGCGTGTACATGGGCATCTTCAATTTCTTCATCGTGATTCCGCAGCTGCTGGCCGCCAGCGTGCTGGGTCTGCTGCTGCGCCTGTGCTTCGGCAACCAGCCGATCTGGGCGCTGGCGCTGGGCGGCGCCTGCCTGCTGGTCGCCGGCCTGTTCACGCTGCGCGTGCACGAGCCTGAAACCGCAACCACGTTGCAGGCCGCGTAGCCCTGGACGGTGTTACCGCTTCACTCCAAGGACCCAGCATGAAGCCAAAGACAGTCACTGCCTGCCTGGCCTTGGCCCTCACCCTCGGCGCCGCCCGCGCGGATACGCGCCCGCCCGAGTTCTACGGCACCGAGACGCCGTTCGCCTCCAACGCGATCTACTTCGTGCTGACCGACCGCTTCGTCAACGGCGATCCGTCCAACGACCATCGCGACCAGGGCGGCGCCCATCGCACCTTCGACATCCCCGTGCCGGGCGCGCCCAAAGGCGAGAGCGCGAACATCGGCTACCTGGGCGGCGACTTCAAGGGCGTGCTGGAGAACGCCGGCTACATCCGCGGCATGGGCTTCGGCGCGGTGTGGATCACGCCGATCGTGGACAACCCGGACGAAGCCTTCACCGGCGGCGACCCGGTGCATTGGGGCTCGAAGTTCACCGACCGCGGCAAGACCGGCTTTCACGGCTACTGGGGCGTCAACTTCTACAAGGTCGACGAACACCTGCCGAGCAAGGACCTGGACTACGCGCAGTTCACCGCGGGGATGCACGAGGCGGGCCTGAAGGTGGTGCAGGACATCGTGCTCAACCACGGCTCGCCCGCCTTCACTATGCCGGTGCGTCAGCCGCAGTTCGGGCAGATCTTCGACGCTCAGGGCAAGCTCGTCGCCGACGAGCAGAACCTGCCGCCCTGGCGGCTGGACCCGCGCCACAACCCGCTGCACCGCTTCTACCACGCCTACGAGGACCTGGCGCAGCTGTCCAACAACGACGAGTTCAACCCGGCGGTGCTGGACTACTTCACCGGCGCCTACCTCCAATGGATCGGCCAGGGCGCGGACGCCTTCCGCATCGACACCCTCAACCACATGTCGACGGAGTTCTGGCGCCAGTTCTCCGCACGCATCCGAACCAGACACCCGGGCTTCTTCATGTACGGCGAGGCGTTCGATTACAGCCCGGACGACATCGGCAAGTACACCTGGGCATCGAGCGGCGGCATCAGCCTGCTCGACTTCCCGCAGCAGCAGGCGATCAAGGCGGTGTTCGAGCACCCGGGCAGCGACTACGGACTGCTGCGGTCGAAGCTGTATCTCACGAACGGACCGTATGCCAACCCTTACGAGCTGGTGACCTTCTACGACAACCACGACATGGCGCGCCTGGACGCCAGCGATGCCGGCTTCATCGACGCCGACAACTGGCTGTTCACCGCGCGTGGCATCCCGGCGATCTACTACGGCTCGGAGACCGGCTTCGAACGCGGCCGCGCCGAGCACGAGGGCAACCGCAACTACTACGGCCAGGCGCGCATCGACGCGGCGGGCAAGAGCCCGATCTATCGCCAGCTCAAGCGCGTCGCCAACCTGCGCGCCCGGACGCCGGCGCTGCAGCGCGGGCTGATGCTGGTGGAGCGCATGGCGGGCGACCAGGCGGCGTTCTACCGCGTCTACCAGAAGGACAGCGCACACCAGATCGCGCTGGTGCTGCTCAACAAGGGCGACAAGACCGCATCGTTCCACGTGACCAACTACCTGCAGCCGGGCCGTTGGCTGGCGGCGCTGGACGGCGAGGCGATCGAGGTGGCCGAGGGCGGTGAGCTCGCGGCCAGCGTGGGCCCGCACGACGTGGCGGTCTACCTGCTCGATGCGCCGGCCACCCGTGGCGACCTGGTGGCGGAGCTCGCACGGCTGATGCGCGACAAGGGCCACCCGGATGACTGAGCTTCTCCATCGCCTCCAAGGGGCGCCCATTCCACGGCGCCTGAAGCGGCTGGTCGCCCGCACGCGCCGGCTGGCGCTCCTGCTCGCCTTGCCCGCCCTGCTTGCGCTCGTGCCCTTCCCATCGCGCGCGGCGGTGCAGGAACTGCAACTGTCCGCCCCGGCCTTCGCGCCGGAGCGCATCCACGTCAGCGTGTACCTGCCGCCGGACTACGCTCGCTCGAACGCACGCTATCCCGTGCTGTACGCCAACGACGGCCAGGACATGGCGGCCGTGGGACTCCAGGCGACGCTCGCGCAACTTTATGGCGAGCACGCGATCGAGCCGATCATCGTCGTCGCCATCGACATGCTGCACGACCGCGCCAGCGGCTACGGGCTCTCCGATCGCCGACGCGGGCAGAGCGTGGTCGGCGGCTCGGTGATCGGGCCGATCGGCCTGAGGGCGGCGGACTATTCGTCCTGGGTGGCCACTTCGCTGGTGCCTTACGTCGACGCGCACTACCGCACCCGCGCCGATGCCCGCCAGCGCGCCGTGATGGGCTGGTCGCTGGGCGCGCTCAACGCCTTCAACCTGGGCTGGCAGTACCCGGAGGTGTTCGGCAAGGTCGGCGCCATGTCGCCGTCGTTCTGGCTGGCGGGCGATCGCAGCAACGCGGCCGCGGTGCAGCGCAGCCGGCTGGCGCAGGCGATGGTCGACCGTGGTCCCAAGCGCGACGGTCTGCAGTTCTGGTTCGCCGCGGGAACGGCCGAAGAGACCAACGATCGCGACCACGACGGCGTCATCGACGTGATCGACGACCTCCACGACCTGGTCGATGGCTACCGCGGCAGCGGCGTGCAGCGGCGCGGCCTGCGCCAGCTCGGCTATTCGACCTCGGGTGCGGATGCGGACGTGACCGTATTCCTGCTGCCTGGCGGACGCCACCAGCAGGCCTCGTGGGCGAAGATGCTGCCGGTGTTTCTGCGCTGGGCGTTTCCGGCGACTGCCCGCCCGTAGCTTCCGCGGGCTTCCGTCCCTCGCCCCTGCCCGCGCTCCCAGGGGCAGCGCTATGCGGGCCGCACGCTGGACTGCCGCACCATCAGCTTGACCGGCAGCATCATGCTCTGCGCCGGCTCGCCGCGGATCATGCGCAGCAGGTTGTCCACCAGCACTTCGCCGGCGCGGCGGGTGTCCTGCAGCACGGTGGTCAGCGGCGGGTTGGCGAAGCTCGCCATCGGGATGTCGTCGAAGCCGGCCACCGGTATGTCGCCCGGCACCTTGTAGCCGTGCTCGGCCAGCGCGCGCATGGCGCCCATGGCGATCAGGTCGCTGGCGGCGAATACCGCGTCGAACGCCTCGCCGCGGGCGATCAGTTCCGACATGGCTTCGTGCCCGCACAACTGCGTGCTCTCGGCGTCGACCTGCAGCGCCCGGTCAACGGGCAGCCCGGCCTGCGCCAGCGCTTCGGCATAGCCGCGGTAGCGCTCGAAGAACTCCGGATAGTGGCTGGAGGCGTCGCCCAGGAAGGCGATCCGCCGGCAGCCCTGCTCGATGAAGTGCCGCGCCACCGCCTGCCCGCCACTGAAATTGTCGCAGCCGACCGACACGCCCGGCTGGTCCGGCAGCACCGCGCCCCAGCGCACGAAGCGCGTGCCGATCGCCACCAGCTTCTCCAGCCGGTCGAGGTAGGCGAGGTAGTCGCCGTAGCCGAGCAGGATGATGCCGTCGGCCTTCTTGCTGTCGGCGTAGTCGGCGTGCCAGTCGGTGGAGAATTGCTGGAAGGAGATCAGCAGGTCGTAGCCCTGCTGCGCGCAGGCCCGCGTGATCGAACCCAGCATCGAAAGGAAGAACGGGTTGATGTTGGAGCCGTCGGTGGTCGGGTCCTCGAACAGGAGCAGCGCCAGCGTGCCCGAATGCTGCAGGCGCAGGTTGGATGCGTTCTTGTCGACCTTGTAGCGCAACTGTTCGGCGGCGGCCCGGATGCGCTCGCGGGTCTCCTCGCTGACCAGCGGGCTGCCGCGCAGCGCGCGCGACACCGTCGCCTGGGACACCCCAGCCAGGTGGGCGATGTCGATCGACGTCGCTTTGGCCTTGCTCACGCGTTGCAAACCTCTGGTACTACCGGCTCGGACAACATTACCATCGGCCGGCCGCCGCGTGCCCGGCGTCTTGCATACGTATTCAGGCGGACGGCACGCGCGACCACGGCGCAGACTCGCATGACTTCTGGGGCCTAGGGGGAAGAACGGATGAGTACGCGGGAGATGCCAGTCGACCTGGCACACGAACAGCGGGCGACCGCGAGGATCGTCCTGATCGCCGCCGCAGCGGCGCTGGGCGGCTTCCTGTTCGGTTTCGACACGGCCGTCATCAACGGCGCCGTCGAGGCCGTCCGTGGCGGTTTCGCATTGAACGCCGGGCAGATCGGCATCACGGTGTCCTGCGCGCTGCTCGGTTCGGCGCTGGGCGCCTGGTATGCAGGCCCACTGGCCGACCGCCTGGGCCGCGTGCGCTCGATGCAGGTGGCCGCCCTGCTGCTGGCGGTCAGCGCCATCGGATCGGGGCTGGCCTCGGGCATGGGGCACCTGATCCTTTGGCGGGTGATCGGCGGCACCGGCGTGGGCATGGCTTCGGTGATCGCGCCGACCTACATCGCCGAAGTCTCGCCGGCCCAGGTGCGCGGGCGGCTGGGCTCGATGCAGCAGCTGGCCATCGTGCTGGGCATTTTCGCCGCACTGATGAGCGACGCCTGGCTCGCCAGCACGGCTGGCGGCGCTTCGCAGCCGCTCTGGTTCGGGTTGGCGGCGTGGCGCTGGATGTTCCTGGTGGCGGTGGTCCCGGCGCTGGTCTACGGCGGCCTGGTGCTCGGCGTCCCCGAATCGCCCCGCCACCTGGTCGCCAAGGGCCGGCTGGCCGAGGCGCGCGTGGTGTTGCGCGAGGTGCTGGCGATGCGCAGCGACGCGGCGCTGGACTTCAAGCTCGGCGAGATCGAGCGCAGCCTCAAGTCCGAATACCGCCCGACCCTGCGCGACCTGCGCGGCCCGCGCCTGGGACTGCTGCCGGTGGTCTGGATCGGCATCCTGCTGTCGGTGTTCCAGCAGTTCGTAGGCATCAACGTGATCTTCTATTACTCCTCCGCGCTGTGGCATTCGGTCGGCTTCAGCGAGGCGGATTCCTTCTCCATCACCGTGGTGACCTCGATCGTCAACGTGCTGGTGACGCTAGTGGCGATCGGCTTGGTCGACAAGATCGGGCGCAAGCCGCTGCTGGCGATCGGTTCGGCCGGCATGACCGTCACGCTGGCGCTGATGGCCTGGTGTTTCTCGCAGGCCACCGGCAGCGGCGCGGCGCTCAGCCTGCCGGCGCCATGGAACATGGTCGCGCTGGTCGCGGCCAACGCCTACGTGGTGTTCTTCGGCGTCAGCTGGGGCCCGGTGGTGTGGGTGCTGCTGGGCGAGATGTTCCCCAACCGCATCCGCGCGGTGGCGCTCGCCGTCGCGGCGGCGGCGCAATGGATCGCCAACTTCCTGATCAGCTACAGCTTCCCGACCCTGGCGGAGATGGGGCTGAGCTTTGCCTACGGCCTGTATGCGGCGTTCGCGCTGATCTCGCTGCTGTTCGTGATCTATGCAGTACGCGAGACCAAGGGCATCGAGCTCGAGGACATGACGACCTAAAGGCGCGGTGTTGCGCAAAGAAAAAGGCCGGCATTGCCGGCCTTTTTTATGGTGCCCCCGAGACGATTCGAACGTCCGACCTGCCCCTTAGGAGGGGGCCGCTCTATCCAACTGAGCTACGGGGGCAACCCGCGGATTTTGGCATGGATGCGGGCGCTGGTGCGATTCCCCGATGGATCGCGCTCCGATGGCCCTTGCCTCGAACCGCCCGGCCGGGCCAGTCCGAGCGCCCCTGCTAGAATGTGCGTTTCGCAAATAGTCGGGCGCCTCCGGCGCCGGTCCCCAAGGAGTCATGCATGTCCCACGAAATCCTCAAGGCGCTCGGCCTTGGCGAGTCGCAGTCCGGCACCTACCTCGGCAACGGCGAATGGTCCACGACCACCGACGCCGGCACGATCAAGCCGCTGAATCCTGCAACGGGCGACGTGCTTGGCAGCGTGCATGCCTCGAGCAAGGCCGACTACGAGACCATCGTCAAGCGTGCGCAGGAGGCCTTCAAGGTCTGGCGCACCACGCCGGCGCCCAAGCGCGGCGAAGCCGTGCGCCTGTGCGGCGAGGCGCTGCGCAAGCACAAGGACGCGCTGGGCAGCCTGGTCGCCCTGGAGATGGGCAAGATCAAGCCCGAGGGCGACGGCGAAGTGCAGGAAATGATCGACATCGCCGACTTCGCGGTGGGTCAGAGCCGCATGCTGCACGGCTACACGATGCATTCGGAGCGTCCCGGCCACCGCATGTACGAGCAGTACCAGCCGCTGGGCCTGGTCGGCATCATCAGCGCGTTCAACTTCCCCGTCGCGGTGTGGAGCTGGAACGCCTTCCTGGCCGCGATCTGCGGCGACATCTGCATCTGGAAACCTTCGCCCAAGACCCCGCTGTCGGCGGTGGCGACCATGCGCATCTGCAACGAAGCGCTGAAGGCCGGCGGCTTCCCGGACATCTTCTTCCTGTTCAACGACGCCGGCACCGAGCTCTCGCAGGCGTTCGTGGACGACAAGCGCATCCCGCTGATCAGCTTCACCGGTTCGACCAGGGTCGGCCGCATGGTCGGCGAGCGCGTCGCCCACCGCATGGGCCGCTCGCTGCTGGAGCTGGGCGGCAACAACGCGATCATCCTGGACGAAACCGCGGACCTCAAGCTCGCCATCCCGGGCATCGTGTTCGGCGCCGTCGGCACCGCCGGCCAGCGCTGCACCACCACCCGCCGCCTGTTCGTGCACGAGTCGATCTTCGACAATGTGCTCGATACCCTGATCGGCGCGTACAAGCAGGTCGAGGGCAAGATCGGCGATCCGACCCTGGCCACCACGCTGATGGGCCCGCTCAACAGCCCCGAGGCGGTGCAGGGCTATCTGGCCGCCATCGAGAAGGCCAAGGCCGCCGGCGGCACCGTGCGCACCGGCGGCGCGGCGCTGACCGACCGCAAGGGCAACTTCGTGCTGCCGACCATCATCACCGGCGTGAAGAACACCGACGAGGTGGTGCAGACCGAGACTTTCGCGCCGATCCTCTACGTGATGCCGTTCAAGACCCTGGACGAAGCCATCGAGATGCAGAACGACGTGCCGCAGGGCCTGTCCTCCTCGATCTTCACCAACAACCTGCGCGCGGCCGAGCAGTTCCTGTCGGCGGCCGGTTCGGACTGCGGCATCGCCAACGTCAACATCGGCACCTCCGGTGCGGAGATCGGCGGCGCCTTCGGTGGCGAGAAGGAAACCGGCGGCGGCCGCGAGTCGGGTTCGGACGCATGGAAGGTCTACATGCGCCGCCAGACCAACACCATCAACTACTCCGACGCGCTGCCGCTGGCGCAGGGCATCAAGTTCACGGTGTAAACAAGGCTCGCCCTCCCCCGGCACAGCCGGGGAAAGGGCCGGCTCCTCGTACTTATTCGCTCGCCCGGAAAGCTCCATCGACACAGGACCTCATTCCCGCGAAAGCGGGAATCCCTTCGTCTTTTGGTTTCGGAGCACAATGGATTCCCGCTTTCGCGGGAATGACGCCCCGAGGGCTTCAGGATGCTCCGGGGGGGAACCCGTTCTGGCAAGCCGGAACAACAGCCAAGGACCGCCGTGATGAACGTACCGCCTCCCGCCTATCGCACCACCAGCGCCATGGCCGTGGTGAGCCTGGTCTTCGGCATCGCCGCCTGGTGCATGCTGCCGGTGGTGGGCGCCATCGTGGCGATCGTCTGCGGCCACCTCGCGCGCGGCGAGATCCGCCGCGCGCAGGGCCAGCAGGAAGGCGACGGGCTGGCGATCGCGGGCCTCGTGCTCGGCTACGTGCAGCTGGCCTTCGGGATGGTCGTGTTGCTGTTCGCCATCGCCGCCGTCCTGCTGGGTCTGTCGATCGGCTTCGGTTCCTCCCTCTTCCACTGACATGGCAAGCGGCGCGGTCTTCGACCTCTACGGCTACCGCGTCGTCGTCGCCGGCGGCAGCAAGGGCATCGGGCGTGCGATCGCGCTGGCCTTCGCGCAGGCCGGCGCGGCGGTGTCGATCTGCGCACGTGGCGCGCAGGCGCTGGAGGCCACGCGGCAGGAGCTGGCCGCCTGGGGCCAGATCGCGCATGCGGCTGCCTGCGATCTGGCTGACGCCCCGGCCATCGCCCGCTACGTCGCCGAGGCCGCGCAGGCGCTGGGCGGCATCGACGTGCTGGTGAACAACGCCAGCGGCTACGGTTTCGGCGACGACGATGCCGGCTGGCTGGCTGGCTTCGAGGTCGACCTGATGGCGGCCGTGCGCGCCTCGCGCGAGGCGCTGCCACATCTGGCTTCCTCGCCGCACGCGTGCATCCTGCATACCAGTTCGATCGCCGCCTTCCATCCACGCCGCCACGGCGCGCCGTATGCCGCGGTGAAGGCGGCGCTCAGCCACTACACGACCTCGCAGGCGCTGGCCCTGGCCACGCAGGGCATCCGCGTCAACGCCATCGCGCCCGGTTCCGTCGAATTCCCCGGCGGCCTGTGGGACCGTCGCCGCCGCGAGGAGCCGGCGCTCTACGAAGCCACGCTGATGAAGATCCCGTTCGGCCGCTTCGGCGCGCCGGAGGAGATCGCGCACGCGGCGCTGTTCCTCGCCTCACCCTACGCCGCCTGGATCACCGGCCAGACGCTGTGCGTCGACGGCGGCCAGGGCCTCAATGGATAAACCATGTACGACTACGTCCGCCCGCTGCTGTTCGCGCTCGACGCCGAGACGGCGCACCGGCTCACCCTGTACGCGCTGGGCGTGGCCCATCGCAGCAACCTGGGCCGCTTCGTCGCACAGCCGCCGGCGGATTTACCGGTCGAGGCGTTCGGCATCCGCTTCCCCAACCCGGTCGGCCTCGCCGCCGGGCTGGACAAGAACGCGGCGCACCTGGACGAGCTGGGCGCGCTCGGCTTCGGTTTCGTCGAGGTCGGCACGGTCACGCCGCGCCCGCAGCCGGGCAACCCGAAGCCGCGCATGTTCCGCCTGCCGGCGCACGAGGCGATCATCAACCGGCTGGGTTTCAACAACGAGGGCGTCGACGCGCTGGTGCGCAACGTGGCCGCGTCCAGCTACCGCGGCGTGCTCGGCATCAACATCGGCAAGAACAAGGACACGCCCAACGAGCGCGCGGTGGACGATTACCTGTTCTGCCTTGAGCGCGTCTACGCGCAGGCCAGCTACGTCACGGTGAACATCTCCTCGCCCAATACCCAGGGCCTGCGCGACCTGCAGGAAGAGGAGACGCTGCGCCGCTTCATCGAAACGCTGCGCGAGGCGCAGGAACGGCTGGGATCGCAGGCCGGCGCGCGCAAGCCGATGCTGCTGAAGATCGCGCCTGACCTGTCCGAGGCGGAGCTCGACGGCATCGCCGACGTGCTGCGCAGCAGCGGCATCGACGGCCTGATCTGCACCAACACGACGATCGACCACGCGGCGGTGGCCGCCGATCCGCAGGGGAGCGAGGTCGGCGGCCTCTCGGGCAAGCCGCTGTTCGCACGCTCCACCGAGGTGTTGCGCGGCATGCGCGCGCGGCTGGGCAGGGCGACGCCGATCATCGGCGTCGGCGGCATCCTCGAGGGCAGCGACGCGGCCGAGAAACTCGACGCCGGTGCCGACCTGGTGCAGATCTATTCGGGGATGATCTACCGCGGCCCGCACCTCATCGGCGAATGCGTCGAGGAAATCCGCCGCCAGCGCGGGGCGGCCCGTGGTGGTTGAGCGGGTCGACATGGGCGGCTACACGCTGATCGAGAACGCGCCGCTGGGCGCGCGCAACACGCTGCGCGTGGCCGCCCGCGCCCGGCTGCTGGCCGAGGTGCGCGATGCCTCCAAGCTGCCCGAGCTGCTCGACTTCCCCGCCGTGCGCGATCGTCCGCTGCTGGTGCTGGGCGAAGGCAGCAACCTGTTGCTCACTGGCGACTTCGACGGCACCGTGGTGGCGATGGCCACCCGCGGCGTGCAGGTCGAGCAGAATGGCGAACTCGCCCGCATCGCGGTGGCCGCGGGCGAGCGCTGGGACGATTTCGTGCGCTGGACGCTGGGCCAGGGCTACGCCGGACTGGAGAACCTGATCCTGATCCCCGGCACGGTCGGCGCCGCGCCGATCCAGAACATCGGCGCCTACGGCACCGAGGTCGCCGAGTTCATCGAGAGCGTGGAAGCCTGGGATCTCCACGAACGCCGGGTGGTTTCGCTGGGCAACGCCGCCTGCGCCTTCGCCTACCGCCATTCGCTGTTCAAGCGCGAGCCGGGCCGCTACATCGTCACCGCGGTGCGCTTCGCCCTGCCCCGCCAGCGCGAACTGCGCACCGGCTACGCCGGCATCGCCGAGGAACTGGCGCGGATGGGCGTGGACAGGCCCGCCCCGTTCCACGTGGCCGAGGCCGTGGTGCACCTGCGCACCCGCAAGCTGCCCGACCCGGCGGTGATCGGCAATGCCGGCAGCTTCTTCAAGAATCCGATCGTCGAGGCGGCGCTGGGTGAATCGCTCAAGCGCCAGCACCCGGAACTGGTCGCCTGGCCGGGCAGCGACGGCCGCTGGAAGCTCTCGGCCGCCTGGCTGATCGAGGCGTCGGGCTTCAAGGGTCATCGCGAAGGCGATGCCGGCATCTCCAACCGCCACGCGCTGGTGCTGGTCAACCACGGCCATGCCAGCGGCAGTGAGCTGTGGGCGCTGGCGCAACGGGTGATCGCGGGCGTGGAGGCGAAGTTCGGCGTGCGGCTGGAGCCGGAGCCGGTGGTGGTCTGAGGCAAGGCCCCGAGCATCCGCCTACCGGGCCTTCCCCCGTTCCACGGGGGAAGGTGCCGACCGGCGGATCGGGGCGCTCTTGAGGCGCGGGGCTCAGGGTTTGCGCGGCCGGTCCAGTTCCGGCAGGAACACCGTGATCAATCCCATCAGCGGCAGGAACGCGCACAGCCGGTAGACGTATTCGATGCCGTGCGCGTCGGCCAGTTGCCCCAGCACCGCCGCGCCGATGCCGCCCATGCCGAAGGCGAAGCCGAAGAACAGCCCCGACACCATGCCCACGCGCCCCGGCAGCAGTTCCTGCGCATAGACCAGGATCGCCGAGAAGGCCGAGGAGAGGATCAGGCCGATCACTACGCTCAGCACGCCGGTCCAGAACAGGTCCGCGTGCGGCAGCAGCAGCGAGAACGGCGCCACGCCGAGGATCGAGATCCAGATCACCGACTTGCGCCCGATCCGGTCGCCCACCGGGCCGCCGATCAGCGAGCCGACCGCCACCGCGAACAGGAACACGAACAGGTGCGCCTGGGCGTTCTGCACCGACACGCCGAAATGGTGGATCAGGTAAAAGGTGTAGTAGCTGGAGAGGCTCGCCAGGTAGAAGTACTTGGAGAAGATCAGCAGGCCCAGCACCAGCAGCGACAGCAGCACGCGGTTGCGCGAGAGCGCCACCGCCGCATGGTGGCGGCGCGCCGTACCGCGGCTCGCGTGGTGCGCGCGGTACCAGCGGCTGACATTGAGCAGCACCGCGATCGCCAGCAGCGCCGCCAGCGAGAACCAGGCCACGCTGCCGCGCCCGTGCGGCACGATGATCCACGCCGCCAGCAGCGGCCCCAGCGAGGCGCCGGTGTTGCCGCCCACCTGGAACAGCGACTGCGCCAGCCCGTGCCGCCCGCCGGAGGCCATCCGCGCCACCCGCGAGGATTCCGGGTGGAACACCGAGGAGCCGGTGCCGACCAGCGCCGCGGCCACCAGCAGCAGCGGGAAGTTCGGCGCCATCGCGAGCAGCAGCAGGCCGCACAGAGTGAAACCCATGCCCGTCGGCAGCGAATACGGCATCGGCCGCTTGTCGGTCGCCACGCCTACCAGCGGTTGCAGCAGCGAGGCGGTGAGCTGATAGGTGAGCGTGATCAGGCCGACCTGGCCGAAGCTCAGGTCGAAGCCGCTCTTCAGGATCGGATAGATCGCCAGGATCAACGACTGGATCATGTCGTTGAGCAGATGGGCGAAGCTGATGGCGCCGAGCACGGCAAAGGCCGTGCTCGGCGGAGCCGCCGGGGATGCGGCGGCGGCAAGCGGTTCGGCGCGGGCGTTCATCGGGGAGTTGTGCGGTCCAGGGGAAGCGGCCTGCCGGCCGCGCAGCGCACTCTAGTGCCTGGACGGCGGCGCGTACACCGCCGGAAGGCACGGGCGCCGGGTGCGACCGAGGCTTATGGCTTCGCGCCGTGGTGTTCTTCGGCCGCACGGTGGGCACGCAGGCGAGCCATGCGGATGGCCGCCGCCAGGCGGCCGCCGAGACTGCGCGCGCGCTTGGCGCGCTTGGCCTTGCGCGGCCTGGCCTCGGCGGCGCGTGCGGCATCGCTCCGGCGGGCCGAGGCCCGCATGGTCGCGAGCGTGCCGCAGCGCGCATCACCTGCCGGCCGCGTGCGTGCGGCGGCGGCGCGGTGGATGCGGTCGGACGTCTGCGTGCGCCCTGGCGCGGACGAGCCGGCAGGCACGGGGCTGGCTTTTGCGACCATGGGATAGTTCTCTCCGGGGGACGTTGCGATGCTGGGCAACGCAACGTGAAAGGGCGGGCAACGAGGCTGCGGTGGCGATTGACCGCCCGCGGCAGCCACCCGATCATGCCCGGATGCCTATCCTGCGATGCCTCCTGCTCTGCCTGATGCTGTTTGGCGCTTGCGCGCTGCATGCCCAGGACGCCTCCCCCGCCTCCGCCGCCTCCGCGCCCTCGCCGGGGCAAACGCTCGATCAGCTGCGCGACCAGCTCGACACGATCAAAAAGACGCTCGGCGCCAAACCGGACGACCACGCGCTGGCGGACCTGCGCACGAGCGCCCTGGCCGTGCAGGACCAGGCCGACCAGCTCGCCGCCACGCTAGCCCCGCAGATGGACAGCCTGAATGCGCGGCTTGCGGTGCTCGGTCCTGCGCCGGCCAAGGGCGCACCGCCCGAAGCGGCGGAGGTCGCCGCGCAACGGAAGCAGCTGGACAAGGCCAAGGCCAGCCTCGACGCACAGATCAAGCAGGCTCAACTGCTGAGCGAGGATGGTGCGCAGCTGGCGGCGCAGGTGGCCGGCGTGCGCCGCGACCAGTTCCAGGCCCAGCTCGCCTCGCGCACGGCCACGCCGCTGAGCAGCGCGTTCTGGGCCGACCCGGCACGCGCCTTCCCGGACGACCTGGCGCGCCTGAGGCGCCTGGAGACCCGCCTGGCCGCGGCATGGGCCGATGCCTGGCGGCCGCCCGGCCGCCTGCCGCTGCTGCTCTGCCTGGGCGCGGCGCTGCTGCTGGTCGCCGCTCGCGGCTTGCTGGAGCGCGTGTTGCTCGCGCTCGCCGTGCGCTTCATGCCGGACAGCCATCTGCGCCGCAGCGCCATGGCGGCGGCCACCGCCCTCGCTACGATGCTCGTGTTCGGGCTGGCCGCGCAACTGGTGCGCGTGGGGCTGGACTGGGGCGACACGCTCGATCCGGAGCTGGACGAGCTGGCCCATGCGCTGGTGCGGCTGGTGTGTTTCTGCGCCTTCGTCAGCGGCGTCGGGCGCGCGCTGCTCTCGGCGGCGCGTCCCTCGTGGCGGTTGCCGGCGCTGTCCGATGCGGCGGCGGCGCGGCTGCGCCCGTTCCCCTGGCTGCTCGCGGCGGCGGCGCTGCTGCTGGGCCTGATCGAGCGGATCAACAGCGCCATCGGGGCGAGTCTGCCTGCCACGGTCGCCACGCGCGGCCTGGTCGCGCTGGTCATCAGCGGCCTGATCGGCGCCGCGCTGCTGCGCCTGGGCCAGGCGCGGCGCGCACTGCTGGCCGGCGGCCACACGCCGGTGCAGCGGCCGCTGTGGGTGGGCCTGCTGGTCGGGGGCGCCGTGCTCGGCGTGGCCCTGAGCCTGCTCGCCATCGCGCTCGGCTACATCGCGCTGGCCTTCTACATCGCCACGCGGATGCTGTGGATCGGCGTGCTCGTCTGCGGCGTCTATCTGCTGATGCACCTGGTGCACGACCTCATCATGGCCCTGCTCCTGCCGGACGGACGCAGCGGGCGCCGGCTGCAATCCACCTTCGGCCTGGCGCCGCGCATGCTGGAACAATCGGCGACGGTGCTCTCGGGAATCAGCCGCGTGCTGATCCTGCTGCCGGCGTTCGGTGCCCTGCTGGCGCCGTTCGGCACCAATCCACAGGATCTCACCGAACGCATCGGCCAGTTGTTCGGCAACCTCAGCCTCGGCGAGCTGCACATCCATCCGGGCACGGTGTTCGAGGCGCTGGTGGTGTTCGTGCTGGGCCTGGTCGCCGTGCGCGTGGTCAAGCACTGGCTGGGCGAGCAATTGCTGCCCAAGACCACGCTCGAGCCGGGCATGCAGAACTCGGTGGTCACCCTGCTCGGCTACGTCGGCGGCGTGGGCGCCTTCGCGCTGGCGCTGGCCGCGCTCAACGTGAGCCTGCAGAGCATCGCCTGGATCGCCAGCGCCCTGTCGGTGGGCATCGGCTTCGGCCTGCAGGCGATCGTGCAGAACTTCATCTCCGGCCTGATCCTGCTGGCCGAACGGCCGGTCAAGGTGGGCGACTGGGTCAGCCTTTCCGACGTGGAGGGCGACATCCGCCGCATCAACGTGCGCGCCACCGAGATCCAGCTGTGGGACCGCTCCACCGTGATCGTGCCCAACTCGCACCTGATCACGCAGAACGTACGCAACGTGACCCTGGCCAACGCGCAGGGCCGCGTGCAGGTCAAGCTGCCGATGCCGCTGGACACCGACGCCAAGCGCGCCCGCGAGATCATCCTGGAGGCCTTCCTCGACCACACCGCCATGCTGGAGACACCGGCGCCGAACGTGCAGATCGAACGGATCGACACGCAGGGCGTCCATTTCGTCGGCACCGGCTACGTGCACAGCCCGCGCGAGGTCGGTGGCGTGCGCAGCGACCTGCTGCTGTCGATCCTGGAGCGCCTGCGCAATGAACGGCTGCCGCTCACCCGCCCGCAGGACATGCGCGTATACCGCTTGCCCGACACGGGCGAGACCGGCTGAACTCAAAGGACACGCCGCCGCAGGTCCGCCTTGACGCACCGGAGGAGAGCGCCATGAACCGGGGTCCCAGCAGCATCGTTCCCTGCCTGCGCTACCGCGACGCCCACACTATGATCGAGTGGCTTTGCCGCGCCTTCGGCTTCGAGAAGCAGGCGGTCTATGAGGACGCGCAGGGCGCCGTGGCGCATGCCCAGCTCACCTATGGCGGCGGCATGGTGATGCTGGGCAGCGTGCGCGAGGACGGGTTCGGAAGCTTCCTGGCCCAGCCCGACGCCGTGGGCGGGCGCGAAACCCAGTGCGTCTGCGTGATCGTGCGCGACTGCCGCGCCCACTACGAGCGGGCCACGGCGGCCGGCGCGCAGATCGTGGAGGACTACGCCGAGAAGGATTACGGCGGCGCCGGTTACGCCTGCCGCGACCCGGAAGGCCACCTGTGGTGGTTCGGCAGCTACGATCCCTGGACGGGCTGAGCCGCCTCGCCGAAATCGCCGAGGCGGCCAGCGGGCGCCGGCGGGCTCAGCGCGCCGCCACGCGGCGCAGCTTCGATTCCGGCCGGGCCAGCGCGTACATCTCCCACGCCATCTGCTTGAGCAGGCCCTGGCGATCCTTGCCCTGCACGTACAGGTCCATGTGCGTGCGGCCGGGCAGGAAGCGGAAGTCGGACTTCGCGCCCAGTCCGTCGAGCACCGCCTTGAGCTTGTGCGCGGCGCCGTCCAGGTAGAACGTGTCGGCGGTGCCGACCACCAGATGGATCTTGCCCTCCAGGTCGGGCTTGAGCTCGGGCCAGTGTTCCTTGAGGCGGCGGGCGATGTCGTAGTGCTCGCTCCAGTAGGCGACCACCGCCGGGTCGACGTCGCCGGTGTCGCGGTCGAACATCGGCAACGGGCGGCCGTCCTTGCCGCGCGGCGAGAACACCCAGTCGAACGAGGCCATCTGGCCGCCGTAGGGGCCGAGCACGCGCTCCATCCGGGCGAAGGTCTCGAAGCTGGCGATCACCTTGCCCTTGTCGCGCACCAGCGGGTACGGCGTGCCGTCGGCGCGGTGGTAGACGTTGGCGTGCGGAGCATAGAGGTCGACGCCGGTGAAATCGTGGAAGTCGCTCGGGTCGGGCGAGGTCGACCAGGTGCCGCCGAACACCTTCGGATAGCGCGTCTGCAGCCACAGCGTGGCCCAGCCGCCGGAGGAGTGCCCGGTGAGGAAGCGGCCCGAGGGCCGCGCGTCCATGCGGTACTCGCCTTCCAGCGACGGGATCAGCTCGGTGGTGAGCGCCTGGCCCCACGGGCCGTTGTTCACCGAGTCGGCGAATTCGTGCGTGCCGGTGGGGCCCGATTCGTCCAGCACGACCCAGATCATCGGCGGCAGCTGTTTCTCGGCCATGGCGCCGAACACCATCGCCGCGGTGCCGGCCTGGGTGTGCAGGTCGCCGCCGAAGCCGTGCGTCTGGTAGACGGTCGGATACGTGGCACCGGCGGACGCGTCGTAGCCGGGCGGCAGCACCACCCAGCCGCGCATGTGGATCGGCCGGCCCCAGAAGGCGCTGAGCGCGGGGCTGACGACATCGATCGGACGCACCTGCTCGCGCGCCTGCGCCAGGTGCTTCCTGGTCGTCTCACTCAGGTAGCGCTCGGGCAGATCCCACAGCGCCGTCGTGGACAGGGTCTGGGTGAGGGCCAGCGTGGGTGCGGCGGTGCTGGGCAGGTGCACTTCCACCACCGGGCTGACCAGGTCGCCGCCGTTGCGCCCGTGGTAGTTGTAGTCGTGCTGGGTATCGAGCACGGCCTGCACGAGGTAATCGCCCGGCGGCAGCTTCGAGAACGCCGAAGGAAAGGCCTGAGCGTCGGCGTCCAGCAGCACCCCGCCGCCGGGCGCCAGGCGCTCGACCTCGCGCGCGGCGACCGCGGTCTGCTCCGGCGCGAACGGGCTGGCCTCCACCTCGGTGACCTTGCCGTCCCTGGCCGCCGCCCTGGCGGCCTTCGCCTCGGTGGCGAACAGCAGCAACCGGCCGGCCGCCGGCTTGGCCGCCGAGGCCGGCAGGCTGACCTGGAAGAACTGGTGCGCGACCGGTGCCGCTTCGCGCGCGCAGGCGCCGGTGGCCAGCAGCCCGGTGAAGAGCAGCGCCAGCGCGCCGCGGACGGGGTTCAACATGGCAAGCGCTCCTTACAAGCGAAGGGGCCGGTCGCCCGGCCCCGTGATGGTCAGTCGTCCGAGCCTCTGGCGCCCTTCTCCACCGGCGCCAGGCGCAGGTCCTGGAAGTCGAAGCTGAAGTCGGTCATCGGCGAGATCGGTTCCATCCGGGCCTCGCGGATGTGGCCGTCCTGGTCCAGCGCGAAGGTGATGAAGGCATCGGCGTTGAGCGTGCGGTCGTCCCAGCGCACGGTGAAGCTGTCGTGCTGCCACGGGCTCATCGTGCCGACCAGCTGCGGCGTATGGCTGAAGCGCAGGCGCAGCTTGCCGCCTTCCTGGCTGATGGCGATGTCGCCATACCACGGATCGCGGTAGGTGCCCACGTAGCCGGCCAGCGGCAGCGAGGGCTTGCTGTCCCTGGCCCGGGCAGCCTCGTGCTTGGCGAAGCTGTCGTCGGCCTTGGCCTGGGCCTTCTTCACCGCCTTGTCGTAGACGGCGACCCAGTCGGTCTGCTTGTCGGGGTTGAGGTAGGCGTCGAGCACCCGATAGGTGATGGCGTTGAAGGCGGCGCCCGACTCGGCATTGGTCAGCACCACCACGCCGAGCTTGAGCTGCGGCACCAGGGTCAGGCGCGAGACCATGCCCGGCCAGCCGCCGGTGTGCCAGACCAGCTTCCGGCCCTGGTAGTCGGACAGGAACCAGCTCTCGCCGTAGCCGGAGAACTGCGGCGTCAGCGGCGCCAGTTCGGGGATCGGCGGCTTGCCGATTTTGATCGGCGTGAGCACCGACCACATCTCGTGCTGGCTCTGCTCGGAGAAGAGCCGCTGCGGCTTGCCGTCCCCACCGGCGGTCGCCAGCACGCCGCCGGCCAGCTGCACGTTCATCCACTTGGCCAGGTCGTGCACGCTGGAGTAGATGCCGCCCGCGCCCGGGTCGTTGAGCCAGGCCATTGGCGGCACCGGCTTCAGGTCCTTGAAATCGGCCTTGGCGTGGCCGGTGGCGACGTCCATGCCGGGCTTGAGATACGTCTTGTCGATCAGCGACTCGTCCATGCCGACCGGCTTGAAGATGTGCTCGCGCACGTAGTCGGCATAGCTCTGGCCGGAGGCCTGCTCGATCACCAGCGTGGCCACCGCGAACAGGATGTTGTCGTAGGCGTAGCCGCTGCGGAAGCCGTTCTTGATCGGCACCTTGGCCAGCCGCTCGACCACTTCCTTGGTGGTATAGCTGGTCGGTGGCCAGTACAAGAGGTCGCCGGCGCCCAGCGACAGGCCGCTGCGGTGCGCCAGCAGGTCGCGGATGCGCATCTCGTGAGTCACGTACGCGTCGGACATGCGGAACCACGGCAGATGGTCGACGACGCGGTCGTCCATGTTGAGCTTGCCCTGCTCGGCCAGCTGCTCGAGCGCGGCGGCGGTGAAGGCCTTGGTGTTGGACGCGATCGCGAACAGCGTGCGCGCATCGACCTTGTCGGCCTTGCCCAGCTCGCGCAGGCCGAAGCCCTGCTCCATCACCACCTGGCCGTCCTTGACGATGGCCACCGCGATGCCCGGCACGTCGAAGGTCTTGCGCGCGCTGTCGACGTAGGCGCCGAAGTCGGCCAGCTGCGAGGGCAGCATCGGGCGCGCGGTGTCGCCGGTGGAGACCGGCGGCGGCAGCGGCCGCCGCGCCGGCGCCTGCGCCAGCACGCCGGTCGTGGCGAACAACAGGGCACAGGCCACGGCCAGGCGCGTGGAGAAGACGGGTCGGGTCATCGCAAGGCTCCGCTCAAGGGGACGCGCCACTATCGCGGCAAAGCGGGCTCGGCGCCAGCCGTCCATCCATCCCCCTCAACCTATCCGCTTCAACCGCCATGGTGCGCGTGCGCGTCCAGCCACGGCGCCAGCGGGATCGACCACAGGTTCTCCAGGCCGTTGTCCCAGGACGCCATGCGCGCCAGGTCCTGCCGCTCCTGCGCCGCGGTGCGCGGGTAGTGCACCGGCACCGCGCGGGTGCTGGAGAAATACAGCGTGCGATGGTCCGGACCCAGGTGCGATCCCCATGGGCCGCCCTTGTTCACTTCGTCGCCCAAGTCGATCGGCGCGCCCCAGTGCCCGCCCTCGCGGAAGGCGATGTACAGGCGGTCGGGCCGGTCCTTGCCGGCGTAGTTGGCGTCGAACACGATGAAGGACTCGTCCGGCGCCACCGCGGGGTCGAGCTCGTGCGCGGAGGCATCGCCCAGCGACACCTCCACCGGCGCCTGGTAACGGCCATCGCGGTATTGCGAGCGGAACAGCCGGAAATCGTCGTCTGCGCCAGGCCGCTGGAAATACACGCTGCCGTCGGCCGCCACACTGGGCGCATAGGTGCGCGTGCTGGCGTTGACCGCGTCGGGCAGGCGCACCGGCTCGCCCCATCCCTCGCCCTTGCGGTCCACCCGCCACAGGTGCCCGCCGGAACCGGGCGCCACCTTGCCGCCGGCGAACACGGCATCCAGCGGCTTGCCGCCGGGCCGGTCCGGACGGTTGGAGGTGAACACCAGGAACGACCCATCCGGCGCCATCGCCGGGTCGTGGTCCAGCCAGCGGCCGGAGAACGGCGCGACCGTGGGGACGGACCAGCCGCTGGCCGTCCGGTGCGAAACGAGGATGGCCGCGTTCGGCCAGCGGATGCGGTCGAAGAACACCGTGCGGCCGTCAGGCGTGAACGCCGCCGAATCCTCCGCCGCGGGGCCGGAGATGACCCCCGGCGCGAAGATCGTCGGCTGCGCGGCAGGCGTGGCCTCGGCGGAAAAAGCGGCGACACCCAGGGCCAGCAGGGCGACGGTCATGCGGGCGATCACGCGCATCAGGGATCCTCGACTCCGGGGGAAGCACACAGATAGGCCAGCCCACCGCCGCCCGGCACGTGCCGCAAGTAACGCTCACGCGCCGGCGGGCGCCGGCGTGCCAAGATCCGTTCTTTGCGCGGAGCCGGCCATGTCCAGCAAGCATTCGCCCTCCCCCATCCGCGCCGGCATCGGCGGCTGGACCTTCGCGCCCTGGCGCAACAATTTCTATCCTGCCGGGCTGGTGCAGCGGCGCGAGCTGGAATACGCCAGCCGCCAGCTGCGCGCGATCGAGGTCAACGGCACCTTCTATGGCGCGCAGAAGCCGACCACCTATGCCAAGTGGGCCGCCGAGACGCCGGCCGGTTTCGTGTTCGCGTTGAAGGCGCCGCGCTACGTGGTGGAGAGCAAGCGCCTGGCAGAGGCCGGCAAGGGCATCGAGGCCTTCGTGTACGGCGGGCTGGAGGCGCTCGGCGACCGGCTCGGGCCGATCAACTGGCAACTGGGCCCCTCGCGCCCGTTCGATCCGGACGACATCGCGGGCTTCCTCGATGCGCTGCCGCGCGAGCTCAATGGCCAGCCGCTGCGCCACGTGCTGGAAGTGCGCCACCAGAGCTTCGCCAGCGAGCGCTACGTCGCGCTCGCACGCGCGCACGGCGTGCCCACCGTCTTCACCGACGCCGAGCAATATCCGTCCTTCGCCGACCTCACCGGGTCTTTTGTCTACGCGCGGCTGATGCGCAGCGCCGCCGACGAACCGCATGGCTATCCGCCCGCCGCACTGGACGCCTGGGCCGAGCGCGCGCGCGCCTGGGCGCAGGGCAAGGACCTGGCCGAGCTGCCACACGCCAGCGCGCTGCAGCCGGACGACGCGGCGCGCGAAGTGTTCATCTTCTTCATCAGCAGCGCCAAGGCGCGCAATCCTGCGGCCGCCATGGCACTGCAGGCGCGCGTCGACCGCGTCGAAAAGCCTGCCTGAGACGATGTTTACGGCCATTTGCCCCGGACGTCACGGTGCATGAGGCAGGCTGGAAAACGTCGCAACGACGACGCTCCCTCCACTGCCGCAAGGAGATTCGCCATGACCATCCAATCGACCGGCTACAACGCCCCCAACGCCAACCGCGCCGGCATGGGCAACGGCCCGGTGCTCGCCTCCAGCACGCTCAGTGGCGAGAACGTGCGCAACGCTTCGGGCGAGGACCTGGGCGAGATCAAGGACCTCATGATCGACACCGCCAGCGGCACCATCCAGTACGCCGTGCTTTCCTTCGGCGGCTGGCTCGGCATGGGCGACAAGCTGTTCGCGGTGCCGTGGAACTCCATGCGGCTGGATACCGCCAACCATTGCCTGGTGCTCGACGTGCCCAAGGAACGGCTGAAGGATGCGCCGGGGTTCGACAAGGACCACTGGCCGGACTTCGCCGATACCACCTTCACCAACCGCATCAGCAATTACTACCACTGAGGCGTGAACGCATGGGCGGGCGTCAGGTCGGCACTCCGATACACTGGCGCACCGCCCGATGCGTCTTTCGCCCATGCGCCAGCTCTCCTTCCAGCTCGACCGCGATCACGTCGAGCTCAACCAGCTGCTGAAACTGGTGGGACTGTGCGACAGCGGCGGCGCCGGGAAGGCGCTGGTCGCCAGCGGCGAAGTCTACGTGGACGGGCAACGCGAGCTGCGAAAGACCTGCAAGATCCACGCAGGCCAGACGGTGCGGCTGAACGACGTCGAGATCCGGGTGGACTGACCGGCGGCAGGCACGCTGCCTGCAAAGGCGAATCAGGCCGCGAGGTAACCGGGAAGCTTCCGCCAGCGAAACATTGAACGACGCGTGCATTCCCGCACGCTTGGTTCCTTGGCTCACTGGAGGTTCCCATGGCCGCTCGATGGCTTTCACTGCTTTCCCTGGCCGGCGCGCTGCTGGCCGGCTGCGGCGCGTCCGGCGCGGCCTCGGCCGACGGCAAGGTCAGCCTGCCGGACCCGCGGCTGGATCCGCCGCCGACCACGCCGGGCGAGCAGGTGGCGGTGTTCGCCGGAGGTTGCTTCTGGGGCGTGGAAGCGGTGTTCGACCACGTCAAGGGCGTGCGCAAGGCCTGGTCCGGCTACGCCGGCGGCGAAGCCGCGACCGCCACCTATGAACAGGTCAGCGGCGGCGACACCGGCCACGCCGAATCGGTCAGGCTGCTCTACGACCCGCGTCAGGTCAGCTACGGCCAGTTGCTCAAGGTGTTCTTCGCGGTCGCCCACGACCCCACGCAGCTCGACCGCCAGGGGCCGGACGTGGGTAGCCAGTACCGTTCGGAGATCTTCTACACCACGGCGCAACAGCAGCGCGTGGCCGCGGCCTACATCGCCCAGCTCGGGGCGGCGCACGCATTCGACGGTCCCATCGTGACCCGCGTCGAGCCGCTCAAGGGCTTCTACGTGGCGGAGGCGTACCACCAGAATTTCGCCGCGCTCCATCCGGACGACGCCTACATCGCCTACAACGATGCCCCCAAGGTGGCTCACCTGAAGCAATGGCTGCCGACACTCTATCGTCCCCAGGAACAGCCGTTGGAGGTGCGGTTGCACTGAGCACCGCGTTCCCTGCGGACCACCAGGGGATCAGCGTGTCGGCGGCACCAGCCGCAGCTTGGGGCCGCCGGAACGCTGGCCGGGACGCAGCATGCGCTCGATTTCCGGCACCTCGAGCGCGCGAGCGTAGAGATAACCCTGGCCCTCGGTGCAGCCGGCGCGCAGCAGGAATTCGTGCTGTGCCTCGGTCTCGATGCCCTCGGCGATGGCGCACAGGCCCAGCCGCTTGGACAGAGCGAGCATGGCCTCGACGATGGCCGCGTCGTGCGAGCTGCCGGGCAGGCCATCGACGAAGCTCTTGTCGATCTTGAGGAAGGCGATCGCCGGCAGCTTGAGGTAGGACATCGAGGAGTAGCCGGTGCCGAAGTCGTCGATGGCGACCCCGACGCCTAGCGCGTGCAGCGCGTTCATGGTGCGCTCCATCTCGTCGCCCAGCCGCAGGATCGCCCCTTCGGTGATCTCCAGCAGCAGCCGCTGCGGTGCGACGCGCTCGGCCACCAGGCGGCGACGCACGTCCTCGACAAAATGCGGCGCGCCATAGGAACCGGCCGAAATGTTCACCGCGACGCGGATCGGCGGCAGGTTCTCCTCGTCCCAGCGCCGCATCTGCCGGGCGACGGCCTGCAGCACCCAATCGTCGACATGGCGGATCAGGCCCAGCTTCTCGGCCATCGGGATGAATTCGCCCGGGGAGACTTCACCGCGCGCGGGATGGCGCCAGCGCAGCAGCGCCTCCACCGCGACCACGCGCCCGCTGCGCATGTCCACGCTCGGCTGGTAGACCAGCCGGAACTCGCCTCGCGCCAGGGCCTGGCGCAGCTCGGCGGCAAGCGCGAGGCGCTTGCGCGCATCGGCCTGCATCATCGGCGAGTAGAAGCGGTAGGTGTTGCGCTCCTGCGTCTTGGCCGCGTACATGGCGGCATCGGCGTTGGCGATCAGCGTGACTGGCTCGGAGCCGTCCAGCGGATAGCCGGCGATGCCGATGCTCGCGCTCAACGCCACCTCGTACTCGCCCACCTTCATCGGCTCGCCCAGCAGCGCCAGCAGCCGCTGCGCGAGTACGCCGGCCTGCTCGCGCGAAACCAGCCGGCCGATCAGCACGGTGAACTCGTCGCCGCCGATGCGGCCGGCCACATCGTGTTCGCCCAGGCCGCGGTTGATCCGCTCGGCCACCTGCACCAGCAGGCGGTCGCCGATGGCGTGGCTGTAGCTGTCGTTGACGACCTTGAAGGCGTCCAGGTCGATGAACAGCACCGCGACCGCGCCATGCTCGCGATCGGCCGTCGCGATGGCCAGCGCGCAGCGACGCTCGAACTCGGCGCGGTTGGGCAGCCCGGTCAGCGGGTCGTGCGTGGCCAGGTGCTCCAGCCGCCGCTGGTTGCTCTTGGTGGTGCTGATGTTGGTGAACACCGCCACGTAGTGCTGCACGCGGTCCTGCGCATCGCGGATCACGCTGATGCTGAGCAATTCCGGATAGACGCTGCCGTCGGCGCGCTGGCTGTGCACTTCCCCCAGCCAGTTGCCGCCGTTGTGCAAGGTCTCCCACACCGACGGCGGCAGCGGCGACTGGTCCGGCAGGCAACGCAATTCGTCGAACCGCCGGCCCTGCATCTCCTGCAGCGACAGCCCGGTGATGGCCATGTGCGCGGCGTTGACCGAAACCACGCGCCGCCGGGCGTCGGCGATGATCACGCCTTCGGCGATGCTGGCCAGGGCCTCCGCGGCGATGCGCCGTTCCTGCTCCAGGCTCAGCCGTTCGGAAATGTCGCGGACGATCGCCTGGCGCACCGCGCGTTCGCGCCAGCTGACCAGGCTGCTCTGCGTCTCGACCGGTCGGGCTTCGCCCTCCCGGCCACGCAGCAAGCCGTGGGTGATGCCCTCGGCATGGGGTGTCCCGCCTTTGAACAAGGCCGCGAACGGCGTGCCGACGAGTTCGCGCGGGGACCGGCCGATCCATTCGCAGGCCTTGTCGTTGACGTCCAGGATCCGCCCGCCCTGCTCGTCCACCATCACGATGGCATCGGGCGCACGGTCGAACAGCAGGCGGTAGCGCTCTTCCGTGCCGCGGATGCCGGCCAGGATGCGGCGGGCCATGCGCAGCCACAACAAGGAGGCCAGGCAGGCGGCGGCGAAGATGGTGCCGAACAGCACCCGCCCCATCCAGCTGGCGCCGCGGGCGATCTGAAGCGAGAACACCAGCGAGCGCGGCTCGATGAGGTCGTTCAACGCCCGTATCCGCGCCTGCTGCCGACCGACTTCGGCCGGGTCCATGGGGCCGTGCGCATGGCCGGCCTGCAACTGGCCGGCGATCGCGTCGAGTTCGGCCAACTGTGCGTCGGTCGAGCGCCACGCGGCCAGCGCCTGGCGCATGTATGGCGCGGTGGCGAAGTGATCCAGCATGAAGATCACGCCAGGCACCGCCGCAGGCATCGTGTTGACCCGATCGAGCGCCGCGGTCACCTCCGCCCGGTCGTAGTGGCCGGCGGCAATGGCGTCGCGGATCCAGCGGTCGGTGCGCAGGATCTCGTAGTTGCGGCGGAAGCCGGCCAGGTCGGCGGGATCGCCGCTGGCGGCATAGACCCTGAGGTCGATCACCGCCTGCTTCTGCGCCTTGGACCAGATGCTCTCGCCGTTGAGAAAGCCGGCGAGAGCGACCTGGATCTGCAACGCGCCCCAGATGAACACCAGGATCAGCCCGATGACGGCGGCCAAGCCATAGGCCAATGGCAGCAAGCGCCGTGGCAGTGAATGCGCGCTGGGCACGGCAGCAGGCATTGCGTCCCTTGTCCTTTGGCTGTCCGATGGGATTCTACGGGGCTACGTTGCACGTTTGGGGCCTATCAAGCCGCCGCCTCGTTCACGGTTCCGTAAACGTGAACCCTGCCCACGCAGCGGTCTGCCAGGATGCGCATGCCCACGTAGCTGCGCTTGATGCATTCGATAAGGTGATCGACCTCATCGGCAGCGGGTGCGGTTCCCTTGAGGGTACACACGATCTCCAGCGCCTCCCAGGGATGGGTGTCGTCGTAGGCGGCGTGGAGCTGCAGCCAGCGCAGGCTCTGCGCCCGGGTGTGCTCCGGCAGGCTCTGGGCGTAGCTGGCGCTGTCGTAGATCAGCCGCGACCACTCCCCGGTGGCGCCCTCCACCGCGTAGTTGGTGGCGATGATGCCGGCCGCCAGGCTGTCGTGCCGGCTCACCTCCTCGCACCAGTCGGCCAGCGCCTGGGTGCCCTGGGCGCGTTCGCCGTAGAGCACGTCCTCGCGCGCCACGCCGGCGCCCTGCGCCCAGTTGAGCCAATAGTCGGCATGGTTCTGCTCGACGCGGATGTTGCGCACCAGCCAGCGGCGCGCGAGGTTGTCGCCCGGGCTGCGCCCGTACTGCGTCTTGAGCAGGTTGCGCGCCATGTAGGCGGGGAAGCGCTCGATCAGCGGCCAGATGCCGACCATGAAGTCGCGCGTGCCCTGGCGGTCGAGCCGCAGCTCGCGCATCAGGTCCCACAGTTCGTGCCGGATCACGCCCTGCCGGGTCGCCTCGCAGGCGTCCACCATGTCCTGGGCCCATTGCGGGTAGCTGCCCAGTTCGGTCAACGGGCCGGTGCGTTCGAATCGATGGTTCATTACATTCTCCTCTTTGGGTTCGCTGCGTATCGAACGGGCCCAAGAAGATGCGCCCGCGTCTCCGGCCCGCAGCGCGCCGGAGACATCCATGGTTCCAACAGGCTGTCTCATGGGGGGCGAATATGCGCGTGCCTGCCGGCCGCGCCCGGCAGGATCCCCAGGAGCACCGGCCTCGGCGGCCCTAGCCGCGCCGTGTACGCCGCTCGGCGGCAAGGGCGGAGGCCACGTCGCGCGCATAGGTGCGGCGGCTGCGCACGAGCAGCAGCACGCCGGCGAGGGCAAGCGGCGCCAGCATCGCAAGAAAGGTATCGCCCAGCCCAGCCGCCCCCGCATGCGCCGCCAAGCGGCCTCTCGCCGCGACCGCCGAGGCGCCGGCGGTACCGATGTCGCCGGCAAAGCGCGCCGAAACGTAGCCGAACAGCGGTGGCGCGACCGCCTCCAGCGTGAAGCGGAAAGTCGCCCGCACGCCCTCGGCGCGCCCCCACAGGGCCGAAGGCATCACGTCCAGCCGCGCCGCATCCACCGCCGGGTTGGCGCCTCCCAGGCCCGCTGCGGCGAGGAAGAAGAACGGCCCGGCCAGCCACAAGGAACCAAGCCAGAGGGCGGGCAGGAAGGCGGCCGCCGCAGTCAGGTACGCGGTCGCCGCCACCAGCACGCGTCCGGTGAGCCGGCCGCGGTCGATCAGCCGGTCGCCCAGCCGTCCGGCCAGCAGCACGCCGACGATGGCGCCCAGACCCAGCAGCACCGCCAGGCTGCTCGCCGCCGTCTGGCCCAGGTCGAAGCGCCCGCGCAGGTACACGATGGCGAAGGTACGCAGGCCGGTGAAATAGAAATAACCGAGCGCCGAGGCGGCGACCAGCGTGCGGTAGGTAGGCACCGCCAGCACGTAGCGCACCGCGTGCCACAACGAGGTGCTGGCCGGGTTCATGCTCATCAGGGCGTGGCGTGGGCGCACCCCGCGCCAGCGGATGACCTGGCGAAGCGCGCCGCTGCCGGCCGGCGCGTCCGTTCCGTCCCGTCCGCGCTCATCCCCGGACGGCACCCGGCGCGCCCCCACCGGGATGCGGCTCTGTCCCCCGCGCGCCGGCTCCGGCAGGGAGCGCCACAGCACCAGCGCAAGCGCGATACCGAACGCCGCGAGCACCCAGAACGAGGCGCGCCAGGACAGCCAGGCCGCCACGTTGCCGCAGACCAGGAAGCCGAGCGCCACGCCCACCAGCTCGCCCGCCAGCACGTAGCCGAAGATCCGCCCGCGCTCGCCCGGCCGGAAGAAATCGCCGGTCAACGAAGTCACCGCCGGTGAGGCCACCGCAGCGATCACGCCCAGCGCCAGCCGGCTGAGCAACAGCATCGGGTAGGACGCCGCCGCGCCGCTCACCAGCATGGTCATCGACCAGACCGCCAGCGCGACGGCCAGCAGGCGCACGCGCGGCACGCGGTCGACCAGCGCGCCGAAGGGCAAGGTCATCAGCGCGGCCACCGCGGTGGAGGCGGTCACCAGCCAGCCGATCTGCAGGTTGCCCACGTGGAGCCCCGCTTCGATCTGGGCGGCCACGGCGCCGACGGTCGCCTTGTCCGCCGCGTCCAGCGCCAGCACGCAGGCCAGCAGTGCGATCACCTTCAGCCGCGCCGGGCCGCCGGCCAGTTCCTCCAGCGGGCGCTCGACGTTACGGCGCAGCCGGCGACGCCACCAGCCCATCCGGGCAGCCGCGTGGGCGTCGGTGTGCGGAGAGTCCATGGCGGGTCCTGTGCATGGCGGTCGGCATGGTGCCGCCGCGCGCCTCACGAAACATTCTCGGGCGACCGTCAATCGTGGCGGCCCGACCTGCGCGAGGCCGCCGCATGTCTTTCTTGCGAGCCGATTCCGGCACCTGCGCTGCCAACAGCGCGTCAAGGACGCCAGCGGCGCGCGCGCGCGTGCCGCAGCCGGCGCTGGCGCTGCTGGTCTTCATGATGGCGCTGGCGCCCTTCGGCGATACCGAATACACGCCGGCCATGCCGGCCATCGCGCACTCGCTGCAGGCCGACTATGGCACCGTGCAGCTGACGATGACCTTCTACCTGGCCGGCTCGGCGGTCAGCCAGCTCGTTTACGGGCCGCTGGCCGATCGCTACGGGCGGCGCCCGGTGATGCTCGGCGGCACCGCGTTGCTTACGGCCGGCTTCCTGCTTGCCCTGGTGAGCTTTGCGATCTGGCCGTTGCTCGGCAGCCGGCTGGTGCAGGGCCTGGGCGCCAGCGCCGGCGGCGTGGTGGCGGACGCGGCGGTGCGCGACGCCTTTCCCGCCGATCGGCGCCAGCGCATCTACGCCAAGTTGAACGCCGCCTTCGCGCTGGCCCCGGCGATCGGCCCGGTCGCCGGCGCGTACCTGGCGCGCGCGCTGGACTGGCGCGCGAACTTCGCGGTGCTCGCGGCGCTGGCATCCCTGCTGTGGTACGCGGTGTGGCGCTGGTTGCCGGAAACCCACCTGCACCCGGATCGCCGGGCGATCAGGCCCCGCCGGCTGTGGCGTACCTGGCGGCGCATCCTGGGCACGCCGCGCTTTCTGCTGTTCACGCTGCTCGGCGGCTGCGCGGTCGGCGTGGTCTATACCGCGCTGATCGGCGCGCCGGACCTGGTGATCAATCTGCTGGGCGAAGGCAGCGACGCTTTCGCCATCGTGGCCGGCTCCATCCTGGTGGCCTTCGTCGCCGGCGCCTGGCTCTGCGTGGTGCTGACGCGGCGGGTCGCCCACGGCCTGATCGTCGCTGGCGGCCTGGGCCTGCTGCTTGCCGGGTCGCTCGCCCTGCTGGCGGTGGCGCTGCGGCTGGGCGCACACGGCAGCCTGGCGATGTTCCTGCTGCCGATCAGCGTGTGCTTCTGCGGCGTGGGGTTGCTCGTGCCCGTGACTACGGCCAGAGCGATGGCGCCGTTCCGGCGCACCGCCGGCAACGCGGCCTCGCTGCTGGGCTTCGTGCGGATGGGCGTGGCCGCGCTGGGCACGGTGGCCATGAGCCTGTTGCGTCGCGGTTCGGTGCTGGACATCCCAATCGTGTTCCTGGCGCTCACCGGCGCGGCGGTGCTGGCGTTCGCCTTCTACCTGGTGCGTGAGCGGCTCGGCTGAGCCGCTGCTGCCCTTGCCCGGTCGACACACCGGCGCCTGCAGCGGCAGGACGCGCCGTCCCTTGGCCCATCCCCGCACCAGGGCGGCTGCTGGCGCCAGCACAGCGGCGGCAGCCGTCCGGCGGGGAGGTAACGGTGGTCTGATCTGCACTCCACCAACGCAAGGGGGTTGCCATGATCACGCTGGGTATCGAAGAAGAAGTGCAAGTGGTCGACGAGCAGGGGCGGCTGGTCACGCATGACCTGGGCTCCGGCCAGGCCGAATACGCCACGCCGGAGGGCCTGCTCGACAAGGAAATCCATCGCTGCGTCATCGAGCTCAAGACCCGCGTCTGCCGCGGTGTCGACGAACTCGTCGACGCATTGCGCGCGGTACGCGCGGTGGCGCGGCGCAAGGCGGCGGCGCAGCAACAGCGCATCCTGATCGCCGGCCTCCACCCGACCGCGCGATGGCAGCAGCAGCCGATGCACGAGGGGCCGGAGTATCCGCACTACCACCGGCTGATCGCCGAATACCAGGACGTGGCGCGCGCCGCCTTCAGCTTCGGCATGCATCTGCACCTGGGCTTTCCCGACGGCGCGCCGCGCATGGCGATCATGAACCGCCTGCGCCACGTGCTGCCGGAGGTGCTGGCGCTGTCGGCCAGTTCGCCGTTCCTCGAGGGCCGCGACACCGGCCTGCATTCCTGGCGGCACAGCCTGCTCGACCGCTACCCGCGCATGGGCACGCCCGATGTCTGGACCAGCGAGCGCCATTACCAGGCCCACGTCGACCGCCTGCGCCGGGTCGGCTGCATCCATCCCGAGCAGGGGCTGTGGCAGGACCTGCGCCTGCATCACCGCTACGGCACGCTGGAGGTGCGCATCATGGACGCCCACCCGCACCTGGAGCGCATCGGCTTGATCGCCACCCTGCTCAAGTGGGAGGCGCAGACGCTGGAGCAGGAATTGCGCGAAGGCCGCCAGGGACTGGTGTGGGAGCGCGCCTGCATCGACGAGAACAAGTGGCGCGCCCGCCGCTACGGACTGGCCGCGCAGTGGATCGAATGGGACCGGGACGAGGTCTGCGGCACCGCGGCGCACTTCGAGCGCTGGTGGCGGCGCCTGGCGCGATGCGCCACCAGCCATGCCGAACGCGCGCACTGGGAACGCCGCCTGGCCGATGCCCTGGACGAGGGCAGCTACGCCGACGCGCTGCGCGCGCACGCGGCCCGCGATGCGGACTGGACCACCACGCTGCAATGGATGGTCGAGCAGGCCGAAGAGGAGCTGCCCGCACTCGCTCATGCGGAGGGCTGGGCATGAACATGCAGCCATCCATCCGTCTGGACGTCCTGGGCATCGACCGGCTCGCGCTCGCCCTGGCCGCCGTCGATGCGCCGCACCTGCCGCTGTCGATGATGTCGGACCACTACGCCATCGGCAACGCGGCCCTGCGCCAGGCGCTCAAGGACAAGATCGCGCGGCTGGTGCGCGCGCTCGGGCCGCACCTGCATCCCTCGCGCGCAGGCTGGTCCGGCGCGCGCGCGGACGTGCTGGCGCTGGACCTGGCCTTCGTCGAGCATCCTCGGCAGCCCTTCGAGCTGGCCTGGGTGGAGATCCAGGCGTTCACCTCGATGCTGCCGACCTTCCACACCCTGCACCTGGCGCAGCGCCGCCTGCACGGTCTGGCGCCCCATTGGCTGCCGCACGACGCCCTGCCCCCTGGCGCCGGCTGGGTGGAGCACATGCGCCACTGGGTGGCGCCGCGGGCGGACACCGCGCTGATCGAGGACCAGCCGCGCCGCCGCGTGACCTGGCCGGACCTGGATGCCGCGCGGCACTGGTGGCAGGTCGACGTGCACGACTGGCGCGACCTGGTGCCGATGCAGGGCGAGCTTTGCTGCCCGGTCAGCCGGCGCCGTTACGGCCACGTCTGGAACCGCCTGATCCTCGACGACCTGGACGCCCTCGATCGCCGCCGCGCCGAGTCGGTGCTGCGCGCCGCCGACAAGGTCGGCTGGCACAGCCATCCGGCCTGGTACGAGGGCATCCACAAGGGCACCTTGGCCAGCCTGCCCCTGGCACCCCACGAGGCCTGCCACTGGATCGAGGAAAGCCCGCTGCGCGCGGGCGGCTATGCCGACGCCGGCCGCTGGGTGGCCAAGTCGGTCGGCGGCCATTCCGGCAGCGGTTTGCTGCTGGCGCCCACGCCGGAGGACCTGGAGGCCTTGCCGACGCCGCGCCGGTGGATCGTGCAGAACCGCTTCCGCCAATTGCCCATCGGCCAGCATCCGGTCACCGGGCAGCCGCTGTTCGGCGAACTGCGCTGCATGCTCGGCCTGCGCGATGGGCAGCCGCCGTGGGTGATGGCATGGATCCTCAGGCTTTCCAACAACGGCATCGCCACGCTGACCGGAAGGGACACCCGTCCGGGCGAAGGGATGACCCTGCTCTACTTCGAGGAGGAAGCTTGATGGCGGCCGGAGCCCTCCCCGCCGGGGAGGGCTCGTGCCGGCTCAGCCTTTCCCCTGCGTTCCCGCGACCACCATCCACGACACGCCGAAACGGTCGGCCACCATGCCGAAGCTGGAGGCGAAGAAGCTCGGGCCCAGCGGTTGCTGCACTTGGCCGCCGTCGGCCAGTGCCTCGAACAGCCGCCGCGCCTGGGCGTCATCGTCGGCGGTGACGGAAAGCGACACGCCCTTGAACTCCGGATGTCCGGCCGCAAAGCCGTCCGAAGCCATCACCTGCGTCTGGCCGATCTGCAGGCAGGCGTGCATGACCTTGTCCGCCGGCGGCGGCGTGCCGCCCGGGCAGCCCGCGTCGCCCGCGGGCGCATCGCTGTAGTGCATGAGCATGAGTACCTGCGCGCCGAGCGCCTGGCGGTAGAAGGCGACCGCCTCCTCGCAGCGGCCGTCGAAGAACAGATAGGGCTGGACCTGCATGGGAATGACCTCGTCGTGTGGGAAAGCGGAGCCCCGCGGGCTTCCACGATCATGACGAACGTGACATCGGCGGATCGACAACCGCGCCGATGCCGGCAACGGCCCAGGCCGCCTGTCCACGAGCAACCGGCCTCAGGGATGCGGCTGCGCCTGCGTGCCGGCGTCTACCGCCGGGTTCGCTGGCGCGCCGGTCAGCTGGCAGGCCAGCGCATACAGCACGCGCAGGTCCTGCGCGTCCAGCGTGTTGCCTTGCATGCCGCGGAAATGGTGGTGGAAGGAGCGCACCGCGGCGGCGCGGTCATCCAGCGGATAGCCGACCAGCGCCAGCGCCATCCACGGGTCGAAGCCGGGCGGCGGGTCGACCAGCGGCCCGCGCGGCCACAGGCCATAGCCGGCGGCGGCCAGGCGCTGCCAGGGGAACAACGGGCCGGGGTCGTCCTTGCGGCCGGGCGCCAGGTCCTCGTGCCCGATGATCTGCGTGGGCGGGATGTGCAGGCGCGTGGTGAGGTCGGCCAGGAGCCGCAGCAGGCTGTCGATCTGCGCCTGCGCGAACGGCGAGTGGCCGTCGTTGTCCAGCTCGATGCCGATCGAGGCGGAATTGAGGTCGCTGATCGTGCCCCAGCGCCCGGGGCCGGCCTGCCAGGCGCGGTCACTGTCGGCCACCAGCTGGTAGATCGTCCCGTCGCTTCCCACCAGGTAGTGCGCGCTCACCGGGCCGCCACTGTTGGCCGTGCGCAGGGTATCGAGGCTCTCCTGCACCGAATGCTGGTCGGTGAAGTGGATCACGATGGCCACCGGCCGGCGCTGATCGTAGTTGGGCGATGGCACCCAGCGCGCCATCGGATTGCGTACCGGGCCGCAGGCCGCCATGCCGGCGAGCACCAGCGCCAGCAACGGCAATCGGCCCCTGCGGGACAGCAGGGGAAAACGGTACACGGCGATCCCCTCGCTTTGAAAGCATCGAACCTGCCGCAGCGACGGGAGATGCGTCAAGGACGGCGGCGCGTGCGTACGCCGCTGTTCTGGCAGGACGCTCATGCCTGTTATGGTTGCCCGCGATGCCCGGCGCCGTAGGCACCAGCCAACCTTCAAGGGAGCCACCACGATGCCTGCAACCTCTTTCCGCAGCGCACTGCCGATCGCCACGCTGCTCGCTTTTGGCCTGCTGGGCACGGCCCAGGCGGCCACCCGGGAGCAGGCGCGCTGGAAGCAGGAAGCGCAGGCCGTGACGATCACACGCGATGACTTCGGTATAGCCCACGTGCACGGCAAAACCGACGCGGACGCCGTGTTCGGCATGGTCTACGCGCAGGCCGAGGACGACTTCAACCGGGTCGAGACCAACTATCTCAATTCGCTGGGCCGGCTGGCGCAGGCCGAGGGCGAAAAGGCGATCTGGTCGGACCTGCGCCAACAGTTGTTCATCGATCCGGTGCAGCTGAAGAAACTCTATGCGCAGAGCCCCTCGTGGCTGAAGTCGCTGATGGACGCCTGGGCCGACGGCCTCAACTACTACCTGGCCACGCACCCGGCCGTGCGCCCGCGCGTGATCACCCGCTTCGAGCCGTGGATGGCCTTGAGCTTCACCGAGGGCAGCATCGGTGGCGACATCGAGCGGGTCTCGCTCAAGCAGTTGCGGGCCTTCTATGGCAAGCCGGGCGACGCGCCGGCGCCGGTGGCGATGGCCCAGGCGCACCCGAGCTGGGTGGAGCCGACCGGCTCCAACGGCATCGCGATCGCGCCCAAGCTCACCGCCGACGGCCACGCGCTGCTGCTGATCAACCCGCACACCTCATTCTTCTTCCGCTCCGAACTGCAGATGACCTCCGACGCCGGGCTCGACGCCTACGGCGCGGCCACCTGGGGCCAGTTCTTCGTCTACCAGGGCTTCAACCACCACATCGGCTGGATGCATACCTCCACCGGCGCCGACGTGGTGGACGAGTTCGCCGAGACCATCGAGCACAAGGACGGCAAGCCCTACTACCGCTACGGCAAGGAACTGCGGCCGGTGACCGAACGACAGATCACCATCGACTACCGGGCCGCGGACGGCTCGATGGCCAAGCGCAGCTTCACCGCCTACTTCACCCACCACGGACCGATCGTGCGCGAGGCCCATGACAGCCGAGGCCAATCCAAGTGGATCGCCATGGCGCTGATGAACAAGCCGATCCCGGCGCTGGAGCAGAGCTGGCTGCGCACCAAGGCGAGCGACTACGCCAGCTACATGAAGGTCGCCGAGCTTAAGGCCAACTCCTCCAACAACACGCTGTTCGCCGACGACAAGGGCGAGATCGCCTACCTGCACCCGCAGTTCATACCCAAGCGCGATGATCGGTTCGACTACACCAAGCCCGTCGACGGCTCCGACCCGGCCACCGATTGGCAGGGCCTGACGCCGCTGGACCAGGCGCCGCACGTGCTCAACCCGCCCAATGGCTGGGTGTTCAACACCAACGACTGGCCCTATTCCGCCGCCGGCAAATACAGCCCAAAGAAGGAAGACTTCCCGCGCTACATGGACACCTTCGGCGAGAACCCGCGCGGGCTGCACGCCATCCGCGTGCTGACCGGCAAGAAGGATTTCACCCGCGCCTCGCTGATCGACGCGGCGTTCGATTCCTACCTGCCGGCGTTCGCGCGGCAGATCCCGATCCTGGTGGCCGACTACGACGCGCTGCCCGCGAACGATCCGCTGAAGCAGAAGCTGGCCGGCCCCATCGCCATGCTGCGCCACTGGGACTACCGCTGGGGCATCGCCTCGATGCCGACCTCGCTGGCGGTGTTCTGGGGCGACACGCTGTGGGACGAGGTGAGCCGCGCCGACACCGCCGAAGGCCTGTCGATCTACGACGCCATGGCCGAGAAGGCCGGCTCGAAGGCGCGCCTGCATGCGCTGGTCGAAGCCGTCGACCGATTGGAGAAGGACTTCGGCCACTGGGGCGTGCCGTGGGGCGAGATAAACCGCTTCCAGCGCCTCAACGGCGACCTGGTGCAGCCCTTCGACGACGGCAAGCCGAGCATCCCGGTGCCCTTCACCTCCTCGCGCTGGGGCTCGCTGGCCTCCTTCGGCGCGCACCGCTGGCCGGGCACCAGGCGCTACTACGGCACCAGCGGCAACAGCTTCGTGGCCGTGGTCGAGTTCGGGCCCAAGGTGAGCGCGCGTGCGATCACCGCCGGCGGCGAAAGCGGCCATCCGGACTCGCCGCACTTCAACGACGAGGCCGAGCGCTACACCACCGGCAACCTGCGCGAGGTGTATTTCTGGCCCGAGCAGTTGAAGGGGCACACCGAGAAGGTCTATCACCCGGGCGAGGCCGCCCGCCCCTGAGGGAAGGTCATCGGGCGCCCGTGAGCAATCGTCGCCACGGGCACCAGGCCTCTTGGGCGCACCAGCCTGGGCTGCCCGCGCACGATTGACACGGCGTCCGCCGCCTCCATCTAGGACGGGCCGGCACCTCCCTCGGAATTCCCATGAGCACCCCTGCCCCGCTTCGTATCGACTTCGTCTCCGACGTCTCCTGCCCCTGGTGCGCCATCGGCCTGGCGTCGCTCGAACAGGCGCTGGCACGGCTCGACGGCACCGTACAGGCGGACATCCACCTGCAGCCGTTCGAACTCAACCCGCAGTTGCCGGCCGAAGGCGAGGACGCCACCGACCACCTGATGCGCAAGTACGGCATCGACGAAGCACAGGTGGACGCCAACCGCGCGATGATCCGCGAGCGTGCGGCGGCGCTGGGCTTCGCGTTCAACATGCGCCGGGGCAGCCGCGTGTACAACACCTTCGACGCCCATCGGCTGCTGCACTGGGCCGAGCTGGAAGGACGCCACCTGGCGCTGAAGAAGGCCTTGCTGCGCGCCTATTTCAGCGATGGCGAAGACGTCGCCTCGCATGAGGTGCTGGTCCGCCTGGCCGGAGAGGCCGGGCTCGATCCCGTGCGGGCGCGCCGACTGCTGGAAAGCGGCAGCTATGCGGATGAGGTGCGCACGCAGGAACGCTTCTTCCAGGAGCGCGGCATCCATTCGGTGCCGGCGACCATCGTCAACGGCACGCATCTGATCCCGGGCGGCCAGCCGCCGGAGATCTTCGAGCGGGCGCTGCGCGAGATCGCCGCGTCCGCGGCGGGCTGACCCGAGCGGGAGCAGCCCCGCTCGTCTCGAAATGCCAGCCTAGCCTCTACCTGGGATCTGCAGACCCCGCTCGACCGCCGGGCGTTGCAGCCCGCGTTCCAGCCACGCCGGCACGTTGGTGAGTTCGTCGAAATGGACCAGGTCGCGTGCCCCGTAGTATTCCACCAGGTTGCGCACCCAGCCCAGCGTGGCGATGTCGGCGATGCTGTAGTCCTCGCCCATCAGCCAGGGCCGACCGTCCAGGCGTGCCTCCAGCACGCCGAGCAGGCGGCGGGATTCGTCCACGTAGCGCCTGAGCGGGCGCTTGTCCTCGTACTCGCGGCCGGCGAATTTGTGGAAGAAGCCCACCTGGCCGAACATCGGGCCGATCGATGCCATCTGGAAGAACACCCACTGGATGGTCTCCCAGCGCAACGCCGGATCGGGCGAGAGGAACATGCCGCTCTTCTCGGCGAGGTAGAGCAGGATGGCGCCGGATTCGAACAGGCCGATGGGCTCGCCGCCCGGACCGTCCGGATCGATGATCGCGGGGATCTTGCCGTTGGGATTGAGCGAAAGGAACTCGGGCGTCTTGTTTTCGTCGCGCATGATGTCGACCAGGTGCGGCTCGTAGGGCAGCCCGGTTTCCTCCAGCATGATCGACACCTTCACCCCGTTGGGCGTGTTGAGCGAATAGAGCTGGATGCGTTCCGGATGCCGGGCCGGCCAGCGCGCGGTGATCGGGAAGGCGGACAAGTCAGGCACGTCGGGCTCCTTGGGCCAGGTATCCCAAGCGCAGATTGGGGCTGGGCCCTGCCTTCGCAACGGCCGCCGTTGCGCTCGTACGAACTCCATCGCCCAGCGGCCATCTCATATTGCCCGCGGCCGGATGCCCGGGTTCTCATGCGGATCAACTCGAGTCCTCTTGGCAGGCAGGCTCGGGGGCATGGCACCCGCACGCAGGCCTGGCCTCCTCCACCACGCCACCCATGCCCGCCTCCTCGTGCAGCAGCACGACTGCCTGCGCCTGCCAGCGCAGGCTCGTCAGGTCGATGCCGCGTGGCGGATCCGGGCATGGCGGGCATCGTCACGGCAGCGTTCGCTCGGGGCTTCCGACGCAAGCCTTGGGGCCAAGGGTGGCGGGCCTGCTAAAATCCCCCGGCTGCGCCATCAGGCGCGCCATCAACCTTTTGGAGGACGCATGGGATTCCTGCACGGCAAGCGTGCCCTGATCGTCGGCATCGCCAGCCAGCGCTCGATCGCCTGGGGCATTGCCAACGCGATGCATCGCGAGGGCGCGCAACTGGCCTTCACCTATCAGAACGAGCGGCTGAAGGACCGCGTCGACGAAGCGGCCAATGCGTTCGGCTCGAACATCGCGCTGCCCTGCGACGTGGCCGAGGACGGCCAGATCGAGCAGATGTACGCCGAGCTCGGCAAGCACTGGGACGGCTTCGACATCCTGGTGCACTCGGTGGGCTTCGCCCCGCGCGAGGCGCTGCAGGGGCAGTATCTGGACAATCTCACGCGCGAGAACTTCGCCATCGCGCACGACATCTCCAGCTACAGCCTGGCCGCGCTGGCCAAGGCGGGCCGTCCGATGATGGCCGGCCGCGGCGGCGCCATCCTCACCCTCACTTACCTCGGCGCCGAGCGTGCGCTCAACAACTACAACGTGATGGGCCTGGCCAAGGCCAGCCTGGAAGCGAACGTGCGCTACCTGGCCTTCAACCTGGGTCCCGAGGGCACGCGCGTGAACGCGATCTCGGCCGGTCCGATCAAGACCCTGGCGGCCGCCGGCATCGCCAACTTCCGCAAGATGCTCGACCACGTGGACGAGAACGCGCCGCTGCGCCGCAGCGTCACCATCGACGAGGTCGGCAACGTCGGCGCCTTCCTGTGCTCGGACCTGGCTTCGGGCATCACCGGCGAGATCACTTACGTGGACGCCGGCTACAACATCCTGGGCATGACAGGCATCTGAGCCGGCCCATCCGGGAACAAAAAAGGCGGCCGGTCGGCCGCCTTTTTTGTTCCTGCGCAAGAGACCGGGCTGCGGGAGGGGTTAGCTCCCTGCGACCTACATCCGGTCCCTGGCGATCTTGATCTCGGTCTTCGCCCTCAGCGCTTCGATGAAGCCCTGGGTGACGACACTGCCATACGCCGCAACCATGCTCTGGCGAAGCATCTTGCGCTGGTCGGCAGTCACCTTCGAGAGGTCGCCGTCCTGCACCTTGTCCACCGCGAGCAGCGCATAGGCGCCTTCGGGCAGCGCCACCGCGGCGAACTGCGGCTTGCCGTCCTGCGGGTGCGGCAGCAGGAAGGCCTCGTCGCGCAACTGCTCGGGCAGCCCATCCTGCACGCGCACGGCTTCCGGCACGCTCTGCACGGCAGCGCCGGCCGAGGCCGCCACCACGTCCATCGGCTCGCCCTTGCGCAAGCGTGCAAGCAGATCGTCCGCCCGCTTGCCGGCGGCGGCGGCGACGCGCTGATCGAGGATGTCCTTCTTGATCGCGTCGCGTACTTCGGCCAGCGGACGCACCGCCGCGGGCACGTGCTTGGCGACGTGGATCACCACCGAGTGGTCGTTGCCCAGGTCGATCAGGCTGGAGTTGTTGCCCTGCACGAGCACGTCGTCGGAAAAAGCGGCCTTGACCACCTTGGGATCGGCCGCGATGCCCTTGCCGCCGTCGCGCGTGAACGGTTCCGAGTCCTTGACCGGCAGGCCAAGGGCCTGCGCCGCCGGCTCCAGCGAGGAGGGGCTCTGGTAGCTCTTGTCGGCCAGCTTGCCGGCGATGTCGTTGTACTTGCGCTCGCGCTCGGCGGCCAATGCTTCCTGCTCCAGCTGGCCGCGCACTTCCTCGAACGGCTTGGCCTGGCCGCTGCGGACATCGCGGAGCCACAGGATGTGGTAGCCCTCGTCGGACAGCACCGGCTTGGAAATCTGGCCCTTCTGCAGCGCGAACAAGGCGTCGTCGAAGGCCTTGTTGGTCACGCCCTTTTCCAGCCAGCCCAGGTCGCCGCCCTGGCGGCGGGAGCCCAGGTCCGCCGAATCCTGTTCGGCGAGCTTGGCGAAGTCCTGCGGGGTGGCCTCGGCGGCGATCTTCTGGGCCTTGGCCAGGGCAGCCTTCTGCTGCTCCGGCGTGGCGTTCTTCGGCACGTCGATCAGGATGTGGGAAACGAGCCGCTGCTCGGGCTGCACGAAGCGCTGCTTCTCCTCCTCGTAGCGCTTGTGCAGGTCTTCGTCGCTGGGCGCGGCGTCGGGCTTGAGGTCGGCCGCATTGACCTCGACGTACTGGATGGCGACTTGCTCGGGCGCCATGAACTCGCCCTGGTGCTGCTTGTAGTAGGCCTGGACCTGCGCGTCGGTGACCGCGCTGTCGGTCAATGCGGGGCGCGGCAACATCGCGTAGCGCAGGTCGCGCCGCTGCATGCGCAGCTTGAGGAAGCGGTCGATCTCCCCCTCGGTGACGATGGTGCTGGCCGACAAGGCATCAGGCAAAAGGCGGACCGCCAGGGAGGAGCGGACCTCGTCCTCGAACATCGCGGGTGTCTTGCGTTCGCCGGCGAGCACGGCGCGGTAGGTCGCCGGATCGAACTGGCCGTTCACCTGGAACGCAGGAATCGTGGCGATCGCCTCGCGCAGCGCACCGTCGGACACGCGCAAGCCCAGATCGGTATTGGCCTTGAGCAGCAACTGCTGATCGATCATCGCATCGAGCACGCGCTCCTTCATCGCCGGCTGCTCGTACACACTCGGATCGAACTGATCGCCCATCTGCGCACTGCCCTGCTGGCGCAGCTCGTTCAGGCGGTTCTGGAAATCCTGCTGGCTGATCTCCTGCTTGCCGACCTTGGCCACGAAGGTCTCGGTGCGGGAAGTGAAGTAGCCCTCGATGCCGAAGAAGGACATGGCGAACACCGCCACGCCCAGCACGACGATGGACGGCCAGCCGTGCATCTTGTCTCTCAACGACTGCAGCATATGTGGATTCCCGCTTGTTCCCGCTTTGCAAGAGGCGAAGCATAAATGACAAGGGCGCCACGCGGGCGCCCTTGGAACTACTGGCGGAGTGGACGGGACTCGAACCCGCGATCTCCGGCGTGACAGGCCAGCATTCTAACCGACTGAACTACCACTCCGCGATTCTGGTGGGTGCTGTAGGGATCGAACCTACGACCCTCGCCTTGTAAGGGCGACGCTCTACCGCTGAGCTAAGCACCCGAAACCGAGCGAACTAGCCGCTCAGTTTAGGGCATCCTTGAGCGTCTTGCCAGCCTTGAACGCCGGCACCTTGGAAGCCTTGATCTTGATCGTCTCGTTGGTGCGCGGGTTGCGACCGGTACGAGCCGCGCGCTTGCGCACGGTGAAGGTGCCAAAGCCGACGACCGACACGTCGTCGCCCTTCTTAAGGGCCTTCTGCACGGTCTCGAAGAAGGCTTCGATGGCGCGGCCGGCATCGGCCTTGGTCAGCTCGGCCTTTTCGGCGATGGCATTGATCAGATCGGTTTTATTCATTGAGACACTCCCTTAAACGGTTTGCTGCCCGCGTGATCGGTCTGGGACGAGAGGACTGCCACGAAATCGGATGACCGAACCCCCCGCAACCCCGCATCGCTGCGCCATATGCACGGCGCTTTGACTGCGGTGCCGCCTTTATACCAGCGCGTCACGGCGGTCCGCAATACAAGCAATACCAAGGCTTCCGGCGGTTCTGGGCCAACTGCAATCACTTGCAAACCGACGCCATAACCGTTACGGCGAGGGCCCTTGCGTGCCTGCCTGCGCGAACACGAAAAGGCCGCCCGGAGCGGGCGGCCTTTTCGAGAAAAACCCCTTGCGTATCAGTGCGCGCGGGTGCGGTTCTCAGCCGTTTCCTCGGCTACCGGCTCGACCGGCGCGTGTTCCTCGGCTGCCGTCTCGACCGCCGGCTTGGCCGGGCGCAGCGGGTGCTCCAACGCGATGTCGAGCACCTCGTCGATCCAGCGCACCGCGTGGATATCCAGCGAGGAGGTGACGTTGGCGGGGATGTCGGCCAGATCTTTCTTGTTCTCTTCGGGAATGATCACGGTGGTGATGCCGCCGCGGTGCGCCGCGAGCAGCTTCTCCTTGAGGCCGCCGATCGGCAGCACGCGACCACGCAACGTGATCTCGCCGGTCATCGCCACTTCCGAACGCACCGGCACCTTGGTCAGCACCGACACCAGCGCGGTGCACATGGCGATGCCCGCACTCGGACCATCCTTGGGGGTGGCGCCTTCGGGCACGTGGATGTGCACGTCGAGGTTCTGGTAGAAGTCCGGATCGATGCCCAGCTGGTCCGCACGTGCGCGCACGACCGACATGGCGGCCTGGATCGACTCCTTCATGACGTCGCCGAGCTGGCCGGTGTGCACCAGCCGCCCCTTGCCCTGCACCACCGAGGCCTCGATGCTGAGCAGGTCGCCACCGACCGAAGTCCACGCCAGCCCGGTCACGAGTCCGACCTCGTTCTCCAGCTCCTTGCGGCCGAAGTCGAAGCGGCGCACGCCCAGGTAGTGCTCGATATTGTCCGTGGTGACGGTGACCTGCGTGGCCGCCGCCTTCTTCTTCGCCTTGACGGTCGCCTTGGCGGCGGCCTTTGCCGCGGACTTGGCCTTGGCCTGCTTGACCTGGCCCAGCGTGATCTCCTTGACGACCTTGCGGCAGATCTTGGCGATCTCGCGCTCGAGGTTGCGCACGCCCGATTCGCGCGTGTAGTAGCGGACGATGTCGCGCACCGCCTCCGGCTCGATGCTCAGCTCTTCCAGCTTGAGGCCATTGGCCTTCAGCTGCTTGGGCAGCAGGTAGCGCTGCGCGATCGCCAGCTTCTCGTCCTCGGTGTAGCCCGGTACGCGGATCACTTCCATGCGGTCGAGCAACGGACCGGGGATGTTGAGCGAGTTGGCGGTGGCGATCCACATCACCTCGGAAAGATCGAGGTCGACTTCGAGGTAGTGGTCGTTGAAGGCATGGTTCTGCTCCGGGTCGAGCACCTCCAGCAGAGCCGAAGACGGATCGCCGCGGAAATCCATCGACATCTTGTCGATCTCGTCGAGCACGAACAGCGGATTGCGCGTGCCGACCTTGTTGAGGTTCTGCACGATGCGGCCGGGCATGGAACCGATATAGGTGCGTCGATGGCCGCGGATCTCCGCTTCGTCGCGCACGCCGCCCAGGCTCATGCGGACGAACTTGCGGTTGGTCGCCTTGGCGATCGACTGGCCGAGCGAGGTCTTGCCCACGCCGGGCGGGCCGACCAGGCACAGGATCGGGCCCTTCATCGTGTTCACGCGCTGCTGCACGGCAAGGTATTCGAGGATGCGGTCCTTGACCCGCTCCAGGCCGAAGTGGTCGGCATCGAGCACCTGCTGTGCCATGGCCAGGTCCTTGCGCACCTTGGTCTTGGCTTTCCATGGCACGCCGATCAGCCAATCCAGGTAGTTGCGCACGACGGTCGCCTCCGCGGACATCGGCGACATCTGCTTGAGCTTGGAGAACTCCTGCTTGGCCTTGGCCAACACCGGCTTGGGCATGCCGGCGTTCTCGATCTTCTTCTGCAGTTCCTCGATCTCGTTGACGCCCTCCTCGCCTTCGCCCAGCTCCTTCTGGATCGCCTTCATCTGCTCGTTGAGGTAGTACTCGCGCTGGCTCTTTTCCATCTGCGACTTGACGCGGCCGCGGATGCGCTTCTCCACCTGCTGCAGATCCATCTCACCGTCGACGAGGCCGATCAGCAACTCGAGGCGCTGGCCGACGTCCGCCGTCTCCAGCACCTTCTGCTTGTCGGACATGCGCACGGACAGGTGCGCCGCGATCGAATCGGCGAGGCGCGACGGGTCATCGATACCCGAAAGCGTCGCGAGCACTTCCGGCGGCAGCTTGCGGCTCTGCTTGACCAACTGCTCGAACAGCGAAACGAGCGTGCGCGAGATCACGTCCAGCTCCCGTTCCTTCGCGCTGTAGATCGGCTCGATCACGCGCGAGCGGGCGGTCAGCATGCCGCCTTCGGTGCGGTATTCCTCTATGGACACGCGCGCCTGTCCCTCGACCAGCACCTTGACGGTGCCGTCGGGCAGCTTGAGAAGTTGCAGCACGCCAGCCAGGGTGCCGACTTCGTGCAGGTCGTCCGCCGCGGGATCGTCGATATCGGGGCTCTTCTGCGCCGCCAGCAGGATCTGCCGCTCGCCCTCCATCGCATGCTCCAGGGCACGCATCGACTTGTCACGCCCCACGAACAGCGGGATGACCATGTGGGGGTAGACCACCACGTCGCGCAACGGCAGCACGGGCAGTGCGTCGAGCGAGGCGCCGGTGGTGGAAACGGAGGCGTGTTTGGCCATCGAAAAAGGTCCCCGATGATTTGTAAGGTTTACCCCGACACTGAGCCAGGGCTTTCGGTAGGTCAAGTGGAGCCAACCTGCGCCGCCCTCAAGTCGCGCGCGACTCGTCGAAGCGGCTAGACCGGTAGCCTGCAGGTTTCAAGCCAAGGCCGGCAAAAGCGCGTCGGGCGGCAGCCCGGCGCGGCCCTGCGCTCGTGGCGGCTCCATCGGAAGCTGGCGCCTGCCTGCTTGCGCCAAAAAGCAAACGGCCCCGGCAATTGCCGAGGCCGCTGTTTTTTGACGCACCGCGTACCGGTCAGGCAGCGTCACCACCCTCGCCTGCGACGCGCTGCTGCTGCAGGTTGCCGCGGTAGATCAGGTAGGGTTCGGCCTGGCCTTCGATCACCGCGTCGTCGACCACCACCTTGCTGACGTGCTCCAACGAAGGCAGCTCGTACATGGTGTCCAGCAACACCTGCTCCAGGATGGTGCGCAGGCCGCGGGCGCCGGTCTTGCGCTTGAGCGCCTTCTTGGCGATCGCCTGCAGGGCTTCCGGGCGGAACTCCAGCTCCACGCCCTCCATTTCGAACAGGCGCTTGAACTGCTTGGTGACGGCGTTCTTCGGCTCGGTGAGGATCTTCACCAGCGCCGGCTCGTCGAGTTCGTCCAGCGTCGCCACGACGGGCAGTCGGCCCACGAACTCCGGGATCAGGCCGAACTTGACCAGGTCCGACGGTTCGACCTCGGCCAGCACCTTGCCCAGATTCTCGGTGCGCTCCTTGGAGCGGACCTCGGCCGAGAAGCCGATGCCGGTGGTCTCCGAGCGTTGCTGGATGACCTTCTCCAGGCCCGCGAAGGCGCCGCCGCAGATGAACAGGATGTTCTTGGTGTCCACCTGCAGGAATTCCTGCTGCGGATGCTTGCGTCCGCCCTGCGGCGGTACGGAGGCCAGCGTGCCCTCGATCAGCTTGAGCAGCGCCTGCTGCACGCCCTCGCCCGACACGTCACGCGTGATCGACGGGTTCTCGCTCTTGCGCGAGATCTTGTCGATCTCGTCGATGTAGACGATGCCCGACTGCGCCTTGTCGACGTCGTAGTCGCACTTCTGCAGCAGCTTCTGGATGATGTTCTCGACATCCTCGCCCACGTAGCCCGCTTCGGTCAGCGTGGTGGCGTCGGCGATGGTGAACGGCACGTTGAGCAGGCGGGCCAGCGTCTCGGCCAGCAGCGTCTTGCCCGAGCCGGTCGGACCGATCAGGAGGATGTTGGACTTGCCGAGCTCGACCTCATCGCTCTTCTGGCGCGATTCCATGCGCTTGTAGTGGTTGTATACGGCCACCGCCAGCGCCTTCTTGGCGCGGGTCTGGCCGACCACGTACTGGTCGAGGGTTTCCATGATCTCGCGGGGCTTGGGCAGATGGCTGCGCCCGGAGGCTGCCTTCTCTTCCAGCTCCTCGCGGATGATGTCGTTGCACAGTTCTACGCACTCATCGCAGATGAACACGGAGGGACCCGCGATCAGCTTGCGCACTTCATGCTGGCTCTTGCCGCAGAAGGAGCAGTAGAGAATCTTGCCGCTGTCGTTGGAACGGCCCTGCCGCTCGTCGCTCATATCAGGTCCTGCTGTGTTTCGGTTGCGCCGTCAGAATAGCACAGGGCTCCGCGCCTGCTTGGCGCCGGCGCAGAGCATGCTTTCTGGCGGATTAGGTAGGTCTGGACCAGACGGGGGATCAGGCCGACTTGACCGTTTCGACGCCGCGACGGTCGAGGACCTGGTCGATCAGGCCATAGTCGCGGGCCTCGATCGGGTTCATGAAGCGGTCGCGCTCCATGTCGCGTTCGATCTTCTCCAGCGGCTGGCCGGTGTGGTCGACGTAGAGCTGGTTCAGGCGCTGGCGGATGTACAGGATCTCGCGTGCCTGGATCTCGATGTCGGTGGCCTGGCCCTGCGCACCACCGGAAGGCTGGTGGATCATGATGCGAGAGTTGGGCAGCGAGAAGCGCTTGCCCTTGGCGCCTGCCATCAGGAGCAGCGAGCCGGCGCTGCACGCCTGGCCGATGCACATGGTGCTGACGTCGGGCTTGATGAATTGCATGGTGTCGTAGATCGCCAGGCCCGCGGTGACCGCACCGCCGGGGCTGTTGATGTACAGGTGGATGTCCTTGTCGGGGTTCTCCGACTCGAGGAACAGCATCTGCGCGATCAGCACGTTGGCGACCTGGTCGTTGACCTCGCCCACCAGGAAGATCACCCGCTCCTTCAGCAGGCGCGAGTAGATGTCGTAGGAGCGCTCGCCGCGAGCGGTCTGCTCGACGACGATCGGCACCAGGTTGAGGTTCTGGATCGGGGCCATGGCCATGCGTGCTTGTTCTCCGGATGAGGCCCGCGGTCAGGCGGGCCTGATGATGGTGCCTGGCAGTGTCGCTCAGGCGCCGGCCGGGCGCATCACTTCGTCGAAAGCCAGGTGCTTTTCGGTGGTCTTGGCGTGCTCGGCCACCCACTCGGCCACCTGGTCTTCCATCACGCGGTTCTGCAGCCCAGACATCAATTGGGGGTCGGCATTGTAGAGTTCAACGACCTTCTCCGGCTCCTCGTAGGTCGAGGCGATGGCGGCCAGTTGCTCGGCGACGCGCTTGCGGTCGATCTTGAGTTCCTGCTTGCGGGCGATCTCGCCCATCAGCAGGCCCGCGATCACCCGCTTGCGGGCCATCGGAGCAGCCGCTTCGACGAGCTGCGGCGGCGGCTGCTGGCCGCGCGGCACGCTGCCGGCGGCAAGGTTGTGTGCCTCGGCCTGCACCATCATGTTGGGCACTTCCAAGTCGGGATGCGCATTGGCCAGCTTCTCGGCGACCTCGCCTTTGAGACGGCCCATCAGAGTCGCCTTGAGCTCCCGTTCGAGGTTGGCGCGCACTTCCTTGCGGAAGGTTTCCAGGTTGCCGTCGGTGATGCCGAACAGCTTGGCGAACTCCTCGTTCACCTCGGGCAGTTGCGGCGCCTGCACTTTCACGATCTTGAAGCTGACCTGGGCGGTCTTGCCGGCCAGTTGCGGGTTGCCGAAGTCTTCCGGGAAGCTGATCTCGCTGTCGAACTCGTCGCCGGCGGTGCGGCCGGCGAGCGTCTCGTCCAGCGCCTTGAACAGCGTGCCCGAGCCAAGCACGCTGCCCGCGCGCTCCAGGCCCTCGGCCGGGAAGCGGTAGTCGCCGGCGGTAGCGGCATATTCGAACATGACGAAATCGCCCTCGGCCGAGGCGCGCTCGACCGGGTCGAAGCTGCGGCGCTGCAGGCGCAGGGTCTCGATCATCTTCTCGATGTCGGCATCGGTCACCTCGGCGGTGGGACGGGAGATCTCCAACGAGGCCACGTCGATCTCCGGGAACTCCGGCATCACCTCGAAGGTGGCGGTGTAGGCGATCTCGCCGTTCTCCGGCCTGCCGGTGGTGTCGATCGAAGGGTTGGCGACAGGGCGCAGGTTCTCCTTCTCGAACGCCTCGCGGAGGGTGGCGCCGATCAGGTCGGAGAGCACCTCGCCGCGCACCTGGGAGCCGAAGCGCTGCTGGATCACGGCAGCCGGCACCTTGCCCGGGCGGAAACCCTTCAGGCGTACCGTACGGCCCATCTCGGCGATGCGCGCGCTGACCTGCGACTCGAATCGCTCCGCCGGGAACCGCACCGTAAGCTTGCGCTCGAGCTTGCCGACGTTCTCAACCGAAAACTGCATGACGACTCCTGGTAACTCTCGTGGTGGCTGGCGCGCTCGCCGGCCTTTGCAAAAAAACGAACAGGGATGGTGCGAAAGGCGGGACTCGAACCCGCACGGTGTGAACCGCTGGAACCTAAATCCAGTGCGTCTACCAGTTCCGCCACTTTCGCGTCGGGCCCGCGAAGCTGACGCGTCGGATTCCAAACGGAATTCGGCCAGCGCCCGCCCGCTAAGTCGATGATTCCCTTGTGCCAAAGCGGCACATTTTACGGTTGCGCGACGGGGCAACACAAGCAGGCCTTTGGATGATGGCGCTCATCCGCCAGGGCGGCGCGCCCCGTTTCCCGCCGTGGATGAAAGGCCGGCGGGTGGAGAACATCCAGGGGCGCCTGCAATCCTTCTGCTTCAGCCTGTCCTCTTCCTGGAGGGGGGACAGGCCAGGTTCAAAAGAAAACAGGCGCCCGGTTTCCCGAGCGCCTGTCTGTATTGGTGGGCCGTGTAGGATTCGAACCTACGACCAATTGATTAAGAGTCAACTGCTCTACCAGCTGAGCTAACGGCCCGTTTTTCTTGTTTTGAATGGGGTGGACGATGGGATTCGAACCCACGACAACCGGAATCACAATCCGGTACTCTAACCAGCTGAGCTACGCCCACCATAAAACAGTGTGAAGCTGGCGCGCCCGACAGGAATCGAACCTGCAACCGTCGGCTTAGAAGGCCGATGCTCTATCCGGTTGAGCTACAGGCGCATGTCCGAAAGCATAACGCCTGCTGGTCGGGGCAGAGGGATTCGAACCCCCGACATCCAGCTCCCAAAGCTGGCGCTCTACCAGACTGAGCTATACCCCGTAGCAAACCTGTAGGACGCTTATCGCGTACCGAAGCCCTCGAATGCTACGGGCGACGCTTCACCTCGTCAATCCGTATCCAGCGCACCGGCTTCCTTTCCGGCCCCGTCGACGCTTTGGCGCAGACGGACAAGTCATGGTGCGAACAACATGCCTTGCGATGTAATGGCGCGCCCGGAGAGATTCGAACTCCCGACCACCAAGTTCGTAGCCTGGTACTCTATCCAACTGAGCTACGGGCGCGCGGTGAAACTGGTTTGCCGTGACGATTCCTCACCAGAGTGAGGGGCGCCGAAGCAAGAAGCGGAATTATTCAGAACGGACGCGATGGCGTCAACACCTTTTTCAAAATTTCTTCGCTTTTCTCGTCGCGAAAGTCGGTCGCATCCCTGGGCAGCTTGGCGTTTGGATGTCCAAACGGAACAGCACGCCAACGCCCTGCTCAGCCGTGCGGCTGCGTGGCGGGGTCGCCCAGCTTGGTCGAACCGGCATCTCCGCGCGGCGGCAGATTCGGCGGGACGGAGCCGCCGGAAGTCGGCTTGGACCAGTCGGCAGGCTCGCCCGGCTGGCGACCGGCCATGATGTCGTCGATCTGGCGCGCATCGATGGTTTCGTACTGCAGCAACGCATCGGCCATCACGTGCAGCTTGTCGAGGTTGGCGGTCAACAGCTGCTTGCTGCGCGCGTAGGCCCGGTCGAGGATGTCGCGCACCACCTCGTCGATGCGGCGCGCCGTCTCGTTGGAAACGTTCTTGTGCTGGGTCACGGAACGGCCGAGGAAGACCTCGTCCTCGTCTTCGCCGTAGGTGACCGGTCCCAGCTCGTCGGACAGGCCCCACTTGGTGACCATGTTGCGTGCCATCTTGGTGGCACGCTCGATGTCGTTGGAAGCGCCCGTGGTGACCTTGTCCGCACCGAAGATCAGCTCCTCGGCCACGCGGCCGCCGTAGAGCGAACACAGTTGCGACTGGATGGCCACGCGGTTGATCGAGTACTTGTCGGCCTCCGGCAGGTACATGGTCACGCCCAGCGCGCGGCCGCGCGGGATGATGGTGACCTTGTAGACCGGGTCGTGCTCCGGCACCAGGCGGCCGATGATGGCGTGGCCGGCCTCGTGGTAGGCGGTCAGGCGCTTTTCGTCCTCGCTCATGGCCATCGAGCGGCGCTCGGTGCCCATCAGGATCTTGTCGCGCGCCTTGTCCAGATGGCTCATGCGCACTTCGCGCGCGTTCTCGCGCGCGGCGAACAGCGCCGCTTCGTTGACCAGGTTGGCCAGGTCCGCACCCGAGAAACCCGGCGTACCGCGAGCGATGACCATCGAGTTGACGTCGCTTGCGGTCGGCACCTTGCGCAGGTGCACCTTGAGGATCTGCTCCCTGCCCTTCACGTCGGGCAGGCCGACCACCACCTGGCGATCGAAACGGCCCGGACGCAGCAGCGCCGGATCGAGCACGTCGGGGCGGTTGGTCGCCGCAATCACGATGATGCCTTCGGTGCCCTCGAAACCGTCCATCTCCACCAGCAACTGGTTGAGCGTCTGCTCGCGCTCGTCGTGGCCGCCGCCCAGGCCCGCGCCGCGATGGCGGCCGACCGCGTCGATCTCGTCGATGAAGATGATGCACGGCGCGTGCTTCTTGGCCTGTTCGAACATGTCGCGCACGCGGCTGGCGCCCACGCCCACGAACATCTCCACGAAGTCCGAGCCGGAGATCGAGAAGAACGGCACCTTGGCCTCGCCGGCGATGGCCTTGGCCAGCAGCGTCTTGCCGGTACCGGGCGGGCCGACCATCAGCACGCCGCGCGGAATCTTGCCGCCCAGCTTCTGGAACTTGCCCGGGTCGCGCAGGAACTCGACCAGTTCGCCGACTTCCTCCTTGGCCTCGTCGCAGCCGGCGACGTCGCTGAAGTTGACCTTGACCTGGTCCTCGCCCTGCAGCTTGGCGCGCGAGCGGCCGAAGCTCATCGCCCCGCGCCCGCCCGCACCCGCCTGCATCTGGCGCATGAACCAGATGAACACGCCCACGATCAGGATGATCGGCAGCCAGTTGACCAGCAGGCCCAGCAGCGAGAAGCCGTTGTTGGACGGCTCCTGGGTCACCACCACGTTCTTGTCCTGCATCTGCTTGACGATGCCGTTGGTGGAGAAGCCCAGCACCGGCGCCACCGTGCGGAACGCGCTGCCGTCCTTCAGCTTGCCGCTGATGGTGGCCGGATTGTCCGCGCTGATCGTGGCGCTGGCGACGTTGCCGCTGTCCACGCTCTGCACGAAGCTCGAGTACGGCAGGTCGGAGGAGGAGCCGCCGTGCGGGTTGAAGCTCTGGAACACCGTCAGCAGGACCACCGCGATGATCAGCCACAGCAACAGGTTTTTCGCCATTTCGTTCATGCGCGGTTCTCGTCCGTTTGCCCGCCGCCGGGTTTCCGGCCCGTGGCGAGCGCATACACCTCGCGCGAACGCGCGCGGGAGGCCTTGGGTTTACGCATGGTTACGCGCTCGAACTGCGCGCGCAAGTTGCGCAGATATTCGTCGAAGCCGGCTCCCTGAAAAAGCTTGATCAGGAACGCGCCGCCCGGCTTGAGCCATTGCCGGGAAAAATCCAGGGCCAACTCGGCCAGGTCCATCGCGCGGATCTGGTCGGCCAGCGCCACTCCGCTCATATTGGGGGCCATGTCCGACAGTACAAGATCGACGGGTTGACCACCCAGACGCTCTTCCAGTTGGCGCAGCACGGCCTCCTCGCGGAAATCGCCCTCGATGAAATCGACCCCCGCGATGCCCTGCATCGGCAGGATGTCCAGGGCGATCACCGTGCCGCTGTCGCCCAGCCGCTGGCGCACCAGCTGCGACCAGCCACCCGGCGCCGCGCCCAGATCGACCACCCGCATGCCCGGCTTGAGCAGACGGTCGCGCTCGATCAGTTCCTCCAGCTTGAACACGGCGCGCGAGCGCAGGCCCTCGGCCTGGGCCTTTTTCACGTAGACGTCGTCGAAATGCTCCCGAAGCCAGCGGGAACTGCTCTTGCTGCGGGACATGCGGCGGGGCCACCGATGGGGACGGACGGCCGCATGATACCCTTTACGGCTCCCTGACCGCGAATCGTGGACCCTTCCCGCATGCCGATCTCCCCTTCCCAGCGCCGCTACCTGCGCAGCCTCGCACACGACCTGCACCCGGTGATCCTGCTGGGCGCCAAGGGCGCGACGCCGGCCGTGCTCAAGGAGCTGGACCTGGCGCTCAGCCACCACGAGCTGGTCAAGGTCAAGCTCTCCGGCGGCGACAAGGAAGAGCGCGAGGCGCAGATCGCCTACCTGGCCGAAGGCAGCGGCGCGGAAAACGTGCAGCAGATCGGCCATACGGTGACCTTGTTCCGCCGCAACGAGGACGAGCCCAAACTCGCCTTGCCACGCTGATGGACCTTTCGCTCGAACGGCCCGAGGGCTACCTGTTCATCCGTCGCGTGGCCGACGGGGCGATCACCGTGGTCGATCGGGAATTGTCCGCGAGTTTCCTGCTGGCGCCGGACCGGCTGGTCGAGGACTGGCCGGTGGCGGAAGTGGCCGCCCTCGACGAGGGCGCCGTCGAGGCCGTGCTGGCGCTGCAGCCGGAAGTGGTGCTGCTCGGCACCGGCAGCCGCCAACGCTTTCCCGCCGCTGCGTTCATGGCCGGCTTCCTGCGCCGCGGCGTCGGCATCGAGGTGATGGACAACGCCGCCGCCGCGCGTACCTACGACCTGCTGACCGGCGAGGGCCGGCGCGTGGTGGCCGCCTTCATTCTGCCGCCCTCGCGCGCCGCGGCCGGCTGACGCCCGTTCCTTCGGCGCATCAGCGCGCCGGCAGGTACTCCAGCGGGTCCACCGGGTTGCCATCCCGCCGGATCTGGAACTGCAGTTCGTCGCGCGAGGCCCCGGTCGCGCCCATTTCGGCGATCAGCTGGCCTGCGGTGACCCGCTGGCCCTCCTTCACCAGGCGCTTGCGGTTGTGGCCATAGGCCGACAGGAAACTGTCGTTGTGCTTGATGATGATCAGTTCGCCGTAGCCGACCAGCCCGTTGCCGCTGTAGACCACCACGCCATCGGCGGCGGCACGCACCGGATCGCCGGCCTTGCCGCCGAGCTCGATGCCCGGGATCGCGTCGCCGGCCTGGAAGCGCTTGATAAGCGGACCGTCGGCCGGCCAGCGCCAGTCCACGCCGCCGCTGTTCCGGGTCGCGCCCTTGGGTGACGGCTCCGCGGCGACGGCCGGTCGGGGCGGCACCGGCGCGGCGGCGGTGGCCGCCGGCGACGTCGCACTGGACGACTTGGCCGTTTCGGCCACGGGCGCCGGCGCGCGCGGGGGTGCCTGGGGTGTCACCTGCTCGAAGACCGGCGCCGCCGCCGGATGGCGGCCGGCCGCCGCCACGGGCGTGTTCGATCGCGCGACGGCACTGGTCCTGCCTCCGGCGGCCGACAGCCGCAACGTCTGGCCGGGCCAGATCCTGTACGGCGCAGCGATATGGTTCCAAGCGGCCAGGTCGCGGAAGTCCACGCCGTGGCGAAAGGCGATCGAATACAGCGTGTCTCCCCGCGCCACGTGGTAGCTGCCGGACGCATGGGCGGGTGCCGTCGCGGACGTCCGCGACGGGACGGCGCCGTCGCTCGGCTGGACGATCACCGCACGCCGCGTTGCGCCGCAGGCACTCAAGAGCAGTACGGCCAGCAGGGCCGCGGAAAGACGCATCCATTTCATCATGCCGCCCAGCATACCCAGCCGACACGGCAATTTCACGAAGGCACCCTGCGCCGCGATGCCGTTCAACGCAGCCAGATCCACCATGCGAGCAGCAGCGCCAGCACGACGATCGCCGCCCAGCCGATGCGCTCGATGTGCTTGTGCAGCACCCGCTCGGCACGCTCGCCGAACAGGCGGATCAACAGCGCCAGCAGCCACACCCGCTTGCCACGCCCGACCGCCATGCAGATCAGGAACGGGACCACCGGCACGCCGACGATGCCCGACGCCCAGGTCACGAACTTCATCGGCACCACCGGTTGCAACGCCGCCAGCGTCAGCACCAGCAGGAGGCCCAGCCAATGCTGGTTCATCTGCGCGCGAAGGCTGGCCACGCCCTGCTCGATCGGCGCGAGCAGGTGCAGCGAGGCGAGCAGCGGCTGCAGGGCCTGGAACGCCCAGTGCCCCAGCGCATAACCGACCAGCGAGCCCAGCAGCGAGAACAGCAGGCTGAGGTTGGCGTAGAAGAAAGCCTTCTGCCGCTTGCCCAGCATCATCGGCGCCAGCATCACCTCCGGCATGACCGGAAAGATGAAGGCCTCGACGAAGCTCAAGCCGCACAGGTAGTAGAGCGCCCGCGGATCGCGCGCCCAGGTGATCGCACGCGAGTAAAGCGTTCCGAACAGCCGCATCTTAAGAGTTTCCTTCTCGCGGGAGGCAGCGCATCAGCCGATGCCGCCGAGCAGGGGGACGAAGCTGACGGCGCCGAGCTCTTCCTGGATGAAGTCGCCCTGGCCGTCGCCGCGGATGCGCAGCAGCATCTGGCTGCTGGGCGAGCCCACCGGCGCCACCAGCACGCCGGCGGGCGAGAGCTGCTCCAGCACCTGGCTGGGAATCGCATCGCCGGCCGCGGTGAGGATGATCGCGTCGAACGGCGCCTCGTCCGGCCAGCCCAGCTTGCCGTCGTCGTGGCGCGAGCGCACGTTGGCCAGACCCAGTTGCCGGAAGCGCCGGCGCGCCTGGCGCAGCAGCTCCTCGATGCGCTCGACGGTGAACACCTGGCCGACCAGCGCGGCCAGCACCACCGCCTGGTAGCCCGATCCGGTGCCGATCTCCAGCACCTTCTGCGGCAGGCCGCCGTTGAAATGCTCCAGCAGCGCCTCGGTCATGCGCGCCACCACCCAGGGCTGCGAGATGGTCTGGCCGTGGCCGATCGGCAGCGCGGTGTTCTCGTAGGCGCGCGAGTGCAGCGCCTGGTCGATGAAATGGTGGCGCGGCGTATTGCGGATCACCTCGATCACGCGCGGGTCGCGGATGCCGCTTTCCTTGAGCGTGGCGGCCAGGCGGTCGCGCGCGCGCTGCGAGGTCATCCCCTCGCCCTTGAATGCGGACGGCGGCAGCGGATGGATGTTCATCGTCATCGCGTCAGGCCACCTTCTCGTCCATCGCCTCGCTCATCGCCTGCATCCAGCCGCTGATCTTCTCCAGCGCCTGGTAACGGGTGAGATCGACGTGGATAGGCGTCACCGACACGTAGCCGCGGCGCACCGCGTCGAAATCGGTGCCGGGGCCGTCGTCCTCGGCGCCGCCGGCCGGGCCGATCCACCAGATCGGCTTGCCGCGCGGGTCGGTCTGCGCGATGCACGGCGCCGAGCGGTGGCGCTTGCCCAGCCGGGTCACCTCGAAGCCCTGGATCTCATGCCAGGGCCGGTCCGGCACGTTGACGTTGAGGATGGTGTCGGCCGGCAGCGGGTCGACCAGCAGCCGCTTCGTCAGGAGCAGCACCGCCTGCGCGGCCGAGGCGTAGTGCTCGCCCTTGTGGTCGCGGCTGACCAGCGATACCGCGATCGCCGGCAAGCCCAGGAACCGCCCCTCCATCGCCGCCGACACCGTGCCCGAATAGATCACGTCGTCGCCGAGGTTGGACGAATTGTTGATGCCCGACACCACGATGTCCGGCTCGTGATCGAGCAGGCCGGCCAGCGCCAGGTGCACGCAGTCGGTCGGCGTGCCGGCGACCCGGTAGCGGCCATCGTCCATCTTCAGTGCGCGGATCGGCGCGTCGAGGGTGAGCGAATTGCTGGCGCCGGAACGGTCGCGATCGGGCGCCACCACCGTCACCTGCCCCACCGCCGCCAGACATTCGGCCAACACGCGGATGCCGGGAGCATCCACGCCGTCATCGTTGCTTACCAGGACTCGCATGGGATTCCATCAAGAAGTGCACGAGCGCGCACTGCAAGAGGCCGCGCTCCGATCCATGCGAGTCTACCGGAGCGGCCCACCGCTTTCACGGCCACGCGATCCGAAGCCCTCTGCCCTTTGGGGAGAGGGTTGGGTGAGGGGCCGGGCCCGCGGAAAACCCCATCGCGCTCCTTGCTAGCATGCCCCAATGAAGAAGCGCCACGCCCCCACCGAGCCCGACGAGGACGACATCCGCCTGTTCCGCGACGCCATCGGCCCGGTGCGCGAACTGCATGCCGACGCGCCACCGCCGCCCGCGCCGCGCCCCGAGCCACGCGCGCACATGCTCGAAGCGGACGAAGCGGCCGTGCCCAGCGAACTGCTGGAGCTCGCCTTCGATCCGGCGCTGATGGAAATCGGCGAGGAACTGAGCTATCTGCGCGACGGCTACCCGCCCCGCCTGCTGCGCCAGCTCAAGCGCGGCCAGTTCAGCATCCAGGACGAGCTGGACCTGCACCACATGAACGCCGCCGCCGCGCAATCGAGCATCGCCAGCTTCCTCGCCGAGGCCCGCCAGCACGGCCTGCGCTGCGTGCGCATCGTGCACGGCAAGGGCCTGCGCTCCAAGGCCGCCGGCCCGGTCCTGAAGGTACTCACCGACCGCATGCTACGCCGTCGCGACGACGTGATCGCCTACGCCTCGGCGCGCCCCGCGCAGGGCGGCACCGGGGCGGTGGTGGTCCTGCTCAGGGGCGCGTAGCGCCCGGTCAGTCGGCGCGTATGGCGGCCACTGGCGCCACGGCGGCGGCGCGGCGCGCCGGTCCCAGTACGGCGATCTGGCCGAGCAGCCACAGCACCGCGGCGCCGATCAGTGCGAACCAGGGCGGCATCCGCGGCAGCTCGCCGCGCTCCATCAGCCACAGGTTGGCGCCGATGGCGAGCACCACGCCAAGCATCACGCCGGCGCCGACAATGAGGAAATTCTCGGTTCGGAAATAGGCAAGGATGTCGCTCCGCGTGGCGCCCAGCGCGCGGCGCATGCCGATCTGCCGACGCCGCTGGCTGACCCAGAAACTGCTGAGGCCGACGATCCCGCCTGCTGTCGCCAGCAGCAGCAACAGGCTGAGCACCACCATCGCGGTAGCCGCGCCGCGATCGATCGCATAACCGAGCTCGCGCGCCTGCGTCAGCGCCAGCACGCCTTCGTCGGGGTCGATCAGGCGCATGCGGTCCTGTGCCAGCAGTGCGGCGACCGACGATCGCATGGCTGCCGCGCGCTGGCCGGGACGCGCGCGAACCAGATAGACCGTGCCATCCGGGTCGTCCAGCCGCGCCGGGATCAGCACCGTGTCTTCGTCGATGCTGCGCACGGAGCTACCGGCGTACGCCCCCTGCAGCCTGTCGATGATGCCGACGATCGCGCTCGGCCCATCGAGATAGACGGTGCGGCCCAGTGCCGGCGAACCATCCGGGAAGAGCTTCCGCGCCAGGTCGCGGGTGATGATGATCGAGGCCGGCGCGATCTTGTCGAACGACCCCGCATGCGCGATCTCGTCGGCGTGGAAGTTGCGCCCGGCGAGCAGCCGCACGCCCAGCGTTTCCAGCGCATGCTCGTCAGCGAAATAGCTGATGGCCAACGGTGGGCGCGTGGTCTGTGCCGGATCGCGCTTGAGACGGACCGGCAGGCCGCCGCCGCCCTGCAGCGGGTAGGCCTCGCTCGCGAACGCGTCGCGCACGCCAGGCAGGCCACGCAGGGTCGCCAGGTCGGCGCGCATCCGCGCGTCGACCTGTTCACTGTCGCGATGGCCCAGCCAGCCATTGCGGATCACGAACAGGTTGGCCTCGTCGGTGCCGGTCGGTCGCGCCAGGTGCACCAGGCGCGTGCGCAGCACGAACAACGCGTTGCTCACCACCGCGAGCGTCAAGGCGACCTGCAGCACGATCAGCACGGTGGCTGCCTTGTGCCGGCGCAAGGCGGCGAGAATCGGGCGGAGCTGCATCATCATCTCCTCATCCCTGGGCCAGTTGCCACGCAGGCCGTACCTGCGCGATGCGCCAGGTGGGCCATAGCGCCGCGGCCAACGTTGCGGCCACGGCCGCCAGCAGGGTCAACGACATCAAAGCGCCATCCAGCCGCGCCGCGCGTGCGATCTCCGGCACGAACACCCGGTCCAGGCCCATCATGCCCAGTGCGGTGAGCAATACCCCCAGCGCGCCGCCCGCCGTGCCGATGACCGCCGCCTCGACGAGGAACTGGCGCACGATCTCGCGCCGTGGTGCGCCGAGCGCGCGGCGCACGCCGATCTCAAGACCACGGCGGCTGAAGCGCGCCAGCAGCAGGCCGACCACGTTGACCAGGCACACGATGAGAAAGCCGAGCGACACCCACGCCGACAGCTTCGATTCCCGCGGCACCGCGCGATGGTCGGTGAGCATCTGCATCAGGTTGGGCAGCCGCACGTTGGCCGGCCACGCAAACCGTCCCAGCCGCTGCTGTTCGGTGGCGTAATTGACGAGAAACCGCTGGTAACCGGCGGCGCTGGCGGCATCCGGCAGCTCGACCCAGCCGTCGATCCAGACGCATCCGCTGAGGAAGCTGTTCCAGTCGGACATGTAGGGCGCCGCGCTCGTGCTGCTGCAGTAGTCAGTGAGCGGCGGCTTGTGCTGGTCCACCGCGCGTGCAAACGGAACATAGATTTGCGCCAGCTTGCCAAAGCCGTTCCACGTGCTTGCGATGTCGATGTAGCGCGGCAACGGGTCGAAGTCGCCGAGCACGCCGCTGATGCGATAGTCGTGGCCGTCCAGCGTCAGCGTGCGGCCGGTGCTGTCGATGTCGCCGAACAGCTTGCGGTTCAGGGCATCGGTGATCACCGCGACCGGCGCGCGCTTCTGGTCCGCCGCGGCGTCCCAGCCGTGCCCGTAGCGGAACGGCACGTCGAACATCGCGAAGAAATCGCCGGTTACCGCCTCGCCCACCTGCGGGAACGGCTGGCGCGCCGGATCTGCGGGCACGACCCCGAAGTTCGTCGGATAGAGCAGCGTCTGCCGGAACGCGCGGCCCGCGTGCAGCAGGGCCATCGCATCGGTGTAGCCGAGCTGGTCAGGCGGCTGGCCATTGCCGTTGTGGACCGGCCCGAGGCTATCGATCTGCGGCACGAACAGGCGGCTGGACTTGGCGGGGATCGGATCCTTGGCCGCCACCCGCAGTACCGCATAGCTCAGCGTGCACGCGGCGACGCCGAAGCCCATCAGCATGACCACGAGCATGGTCAAGGCTCTGCTGCGCCGACAACTGCGCAAGGCCAGGTCCAAGTAATAGCGCAGCATCACCGTTTCCCCTGAACTCCCGCGGGAACTTTAACGAGGCAGCGGCCGGAGTGGTATCAGGGCGGCGCATCACCCGCGAGCGGGCGCTTGCGGGGGGGAAGGCGTCAGGTCTGCGCCAGTTCGCGCACCACCACGGTGGCGTAGGCGCCGGCCGGCAGTTCGAAGGCCAGTTCCAGCGTGTCGCCAGCCAGCCAGCGCCAGGCCAGTCGGCCGGGAAGCAGGCGCAGGGGCCGGCGTTCCTGGTCCATGCGCGCGGCGGCCAGGCCGTCGGCCAGGTCCCTGTCGCGGCCAGCGACTTCACGCTCCAGCGCGCCGGCCGCCGCGGTGGTGGGCGGTTCGCCCTGGCCCCACAGCGGGCCCGACGGGTGAATGTCACCGCTGGCCAGCCGGCCGGCCAGCGCAGCGTCGAAAGGCTCCGGGCCAAACCACGAGCGAGAACCGGCCAGCGACCAGATCTCGCCCTCCAGCGGCGTATCCCAGGCGCCCTGCTCCACCCGCGCGGCGAGCACGCCGTTGAAGATATGCGAGCGGGCCGCCGACAGCAGGAAGGATCGCTGGTCGCGGTCGACGCGCCGGCCGCCGAACATGGCCCGCGCCTGCGCCACGTTGCCGCCCTCGCGGCCGAAGCGCTGCTCGCCGAAGTAGTTGGGCACGCCGCGCGCGGCGATGGCGGCGAGCACCCGCTCGGCGGCGGCACGGTCGCCCTGCGCTTCGCGCAGCACCAGCACGAAGCGGTTGCCGCGCAACGCGCCGCGCTTGAGCTTGCGGCCGTGCCGGGTGGCGGCGAGCACCTTTACTTCCGCGTGGGGGAATGCCGACCAGTCCGGGTCCGGCTTGCCGGCCAGCTGCACGCTGAAGGCCTGGCGGGTGACCGCGTGGCGGTCCTTCAGGCCGGCATAGCCCACGGCCACGGGCGGCACTCCGGCGAAGCGCGCCAGCTCGCGCGCCACCCAGTCGGTATTGGCGCCGCGCTTTTCGACCCACAACAAGGCGTGCTCGCCGGCGCCGTCGGCGTCGTAGCCGAGGATTTCCTCGACCAGGAAGTCCTCCGGCGCGGCGCGCAGGCGGGCGGTAAGCGGCGGGTTGCCGTGGGCGTAGGGAAGTTCATGCATGGCGGAGGGTCTGTCTGTGTGGACGTCATTCCCGCGGAAGCGGGAATTCACGCATCGGGAAGTCGATGCCCGCGAAGGCGGCCACCGGCAGCTCGCATCATCGCCGCGGGCATCACCAGGCCAAGTGCCACGGCCTGGCGCGCTGGCGTGGCTTCTTCGGCAAGCTGCAGCAGCGCAGTGGCGGCCTTCATTTGATCGTGCAGCCGTGCGCGCCGCGCGCCTCGTCGCTCACGCCCGTTCCAGCAGGACGCAGGCCTGCGCGGCGATGCCTTCGCCGCGGCCGCTGAAGCCGAGTTTCTCGGTCGTGGTGGCCTTGACGCTGATGCGGCCGACCTCGCAGGCGAGGTCCTCGGCCAGGTTCGCGCGCATCGCCTCGGCGTACGGGCCAACCTTGGGCGCCTCGCAGATGACCGTGACGTCGGCGTTGCCCAGCGTGTAGTTGTGCTGCGCCATCAACATGGCTGCGTGGCGCAGGAACTGGCGGCTGTCCGCGCCACGCCAGCGCTCGTCCGAAGGCGGGAAGTGCCGGCCGATGTCGCCCAGCGCCAGCGCGCCGAAGATGGCGTCGCACAGCGCGTGGATCACCACGTCGCCGTCCGAGTGCGCGACTACGCCGCGATGGTGGGGAACACGCACGCCGCCGAGCACGACGAAGTCGCCCTCGCCGAATGCGTGCACGTCGAAACCCTGGCCTATGCGCATAGGTGCCGCCTGATCATCCAAACCCAGCTGACGTCGTCCCGCGAGAGCGGGGATGACGAACAAACTCTATTTCGTCCTCGACAGCAGGAACTCCGCCAACGCGAAGTCCGCCGCCGTGGTCACCTTTATATTGTCCTCCGCGCCTTCCACCAGCAGCGGCGCGAACCCCGCCCGCTCCATCGCCATGGCCTCGTCGCTGACCGCAACGCCCTCGCGTGCGGCCGCCTCGAGCGCAGCCGCAAGTTGCCCGCGCCGGAACATCTGCGGCGTGAAGGCGCGCCAGCGCTGCTCGCGCGGCTCGGTGAGGGTGCTGCGGCCGTGCGCATCGGCGCGCTTCAGGGTGTCGCGCAACGGCGCACCGAGCAGGCCGCCGTCGCCGGCGAGCGCGGCGTCGATCAGCCGATCGATGTCGCCCGAACGCACGCAGGGGCGTGCGGCGTCGTGCACCAGCACGAACTCGTCCTCGCCCACACCGGACGGCAGCGCACGCAGGCCGGCGAGCACCGAATCGGCCCGTTCGCCGCCACCCACCGCGGTGAGCACCGGCTTGCCGCCCAGCGTGCCGATGCCCGGCCAGCGCCCGTCATCCGCCGCCAGCGCCACCAGCAGGCCGGCAATGCGCGGATGCGCCGCCAGCCGCTCCAGCGTGTGCAGCATCAAGGGACGCCCGGCCAGCGGCAGGTACTGCTTGGGACAATCGCCGCCGACCCGGGTGCCGCGCCCGGCGGCCGGCACCACGCACCAGAGCGCGGTCATGTCAGTGCCCGCCGCCGTTGCCCGGCGCTGGCGCACTCGCGGCGCCGGCCGGCTGCTCGACCACCTGGTAGAACGTCTCACCCGGCTTGATCAGACCCAGCTCCGCACGGGCGCGCGCCTCGACCGCCTGCTCGCCGTGCTTGAGGTCGCTGACGTCGGCTGCCAACGCCTGGTTGCGCTGGACCAGCCGGTCGTTCTCGCCGGCCTGCTTCTGCACCGCGGTGCGCAACGCCTGCACTTCGTGCATGCCGCCGCTGCCGGCCCACAGCTTCAGCTGCAGGCCGATCAGGATCACGAGGAGGATCAGGGCGATCCAGCGCAGCATGGGCGAGACGGACTCCGGTCAGCCCGGCAGGCGGGCGAGGTTGGGGAAGGCGTCGCGGCCGGCGTAGCGGGCGGCGCTGCCCAGCTGTTCCTCGATGCGCAGCAGCTGGTTGTACTTGGCCACGCGGTCGGTACGGCAGAGCGAGCCGGTCTTGATCTGGGTCGCGGTCGTCGCCACGGCGATATCGGAAATCGTGGTGTCCTCGGTCTCGCCCGAGCGATGCGACACGACCGCCGCGTACTTGGCCGCATCGGCCATCGCGATGGCTTCCAGCGTCTCGGACAGCGTGCCGATCTGGTTGACCTTGATCAGGATCGCGTTGGCGATGTGCTTCTGGATGCCCTCGCGGAAGATCGCCGGATTGGTGACGAACAGGTCGTCGCCGACCAGCTGCACCTCCTTGCCGATCCTGTCGGTGAGCAGCTTCCAGCCGTCCCAGTCGCCCTCGGCCATGCCGTCCTCGATGGTGACGATCGGGTACTGCTTGGCCCAGCTGGCGAGCAGGTCGACGAACTGCTCGGGCGCGTACGCCTTGCCCTCGCCTTCCAGGTCGTACTTGCCGTTCTTGAAGAACTCGGAGCTGGCCACGTCCAGGCCCAGCAGGATCTCGCTGCCGACCTTGTAGCCGGCCTTGCCGACCGCCTCCAGGATGGTGTCCAGCGCCTCGATGTTGGAACGCAGGTTCGGCGCGAAGCCGCCCTCGTCGCCTACGGCGGTGTTCAGGCCCTTGCCCTTGAGCACGCTCTTGAGCGCATGGAAGATCTCCGCGCCGGCGCGCAGCGCCTCGGCGAAGCTCGGCACGCCCACCGGCAGGACCATGAACTCCTGCACGTCGACGTTGTTGTCGGCATGCGCGCCGCCGTTGACGATGTTCATCATCGGCACCGGCAGGCTGCCCGGCTTGCCGCCATTCTTGTTGAAGCCGCAGAGGTACTTCCACAGCGGCTCGCCGCGCGAGGCGGCCACCGCGTGCGCTGCGGCCATGGAGACGCCGAGCAGCGCATTGGCGCCGAGCTTGCCCTTGTTCGGGGTGCCGTCCAGCGCGATCAGCTTGCCGTCCAGGCCTTTTTGGTCGGCCGCGTCGAAACCCTTCAGCGCATCGGCGATGGCGCCGTTGACGTTGGCTACCGCCTTGGTCACGCCCTTGCCGCCGTAGCGCGACTTGTCGCCGTCGCGCAGTTCCACCGCCTCGCGCGAACCGGTCGAGGCGCCGCTGGGCACCGCGGCCCGGCCGAACGCGCCGCCGGCCAGGGTGACTTCGGCTTCCAGCGTGGGGTTGCCGCGCGAGTCGAGGATTTCACGGGCGTGGATGCGGGTGATCGTCGTGGTCATGGTGGTCCGTTTGTCCAGAGTGGCGTGGAGAGTGGCGTCAATGTCGTTCGCAGGCAGGCAGGCCTACAGCGTCTGTTCGAGGAAGCCGTGGCGTTTGGTCGCGGCGTCCAGTTCCATCAGGGTTTCCAGCAGCGCCTCCATCTTGCCCAGCGGCCAGGCGTTGGGGCCGTCGGAAAGCGCCTTGCTCGGATCCGGGTGCGTCTCGGCGAACAGGCCGGCCACGCCCACCGCCACCGCCGCGCGCGCCAGCACCGGCACGAACTCGCGCTGGCCGCCGGAACTGGCGCCCTGGCCGCCGGGCAGCTGCACCGAGTGGGTCGCGTCGAACACCACCGGGCAGCCGGTCTCGCGCATCACGCTCAAGGAGCGCATGTCCGACACCAGGTTGTTGTAGCCGAAGCTTGCGCCGCGCTCGCACACCATGATGGCGTCGTTGCCCACGTCCCTGGCCTTGGCCACGACGTGCTTCATGTCCCACGGCGCCAGGAACTGGCCCTTCTTGATGTTCACCGGCTTGCCGGCGCGCGCCACGTTCTGGATGAAGTCCGTCTGGCGGCACAGGAAGGCCGGCGTCTGCAGCACGTCGACTACCGCGGCCACCTCGTCCATCGGCGTGTACTCGTGCACGTCGGTGAGCACGGGCACGCCGATCTGGCGCTTGACCTCGCCCAGAATGCGCAGGCCTTGCTCCAGGCCCGGGCCGCGGAAGCTCTGGCCGGAGGAGCGGTTGGCCTTGTCGAAGCTGGACTTGAAGATGAAATTGACGCCCAGCCGGCCGGTGATGTCCTTCAGCTTGCCGGCGACATCCAGCTGCAGTTGCTCGGATTCGACGACGCAGGGGCCGGCGATCAGGAACAGGGGCTGGTCGAGGCCGATTTCGAAACCGCAGAGCTTCATGGGTGTGTCCTGGTGATGCCCGCCTGTGGAGCGAACTGCGGACCTTTCGAGGCGCCATTCCCGCGGACGCGGGAAGACATCGCGCTTTTGCCGCCCCTGAAAATGGATTTCCGCCTGCGCGGGAATGGCGCCCGGAGAGAACCGGGCATAGCTTCGGTCACGCCCTCGCCTGCGCGCCGGCCAGCTTCTCACTTTCGCGCATCGCCTTGTACTCGCGTGCCGCCTCGACGAAGCCGATGAACAGCGGATGCCCGTCGCGCGGCGTGGAAGTGAATTCCGGGTGCGCCTGGCAGCCCAGGAACCAGGGGTGCTTCTGCCGCGGCAGCTCGACGATCTCCACCAGCAGGTCGTCCATCGACTTGCCGGAGACCACCAGGCCCAGATCCTCGAAATCCTGCCGGTAGCGGTTGTTGAACTCGTAGCGGTGGCGATGGCGCTCGCGCACCACCTCCTGGCCGTAGGTCTCGCGCGCCAGCGTGCCGGTCTTCAGGCGCGCCTCCTGCGAGCCCAGGCGCATGGTGCCGCCCAGGTCCGAGTGCTCGCTGCGCTGCTCGATCTCGCCGGCGGCGGTGGTCCACTCGGTGATCAGCGCGATCACGGGGTTGGCGGTGTTGCGCTCGTTCTCGCTGGAATCGGCGTCCTTCAGGCCCGCCACGTTGCGGGCGAAGTCGACCACCGCCGCATGCATGCCGTAGCAGATGCCGAAGTAAGGCACGCCGCTTTCGCGCGCGTACTTGGCCGCCAGCACCTTGCCTTCGAAGCCGCGCTTGCCGAAACCGCCCGGCACCAGGATCGCATCGGCCCGGCCCAGCACCGCCTGGGCGCCCCTGGACTCGACCTCCTCCGAATCGACCCAGTCCAGGTTGACCCGGGTCTGCTGCTTGATGCCGCCGTGGCGCAGCGCCTCGCCGAGCGACTTGTAGGCGTCCTTGTGTTCCACGTATTTGCCGACGATCGCGATGGTGACCTCGTCCTTGGGATGCTCCACCGCCTCCACGGTGCGCCGCCAGCTGGACAGGTCCGCCGGCTTGGCGTCCAGTCCCAGGCGCCTGACCACGATGTCGTCCAGGCCCTGGCTGTGCAGCCACAGCGGGGTCTTGTAGATCACGTCCACGTCGACCGCGCTGATGACGGCGTTTTCCGGCACGTTGGTGAACAGCGCGATCTTGCGCCGCTCGCTCTCCGGCAGCGCCTCCTCGCAGCGGCACAGCAGGATGTCCGGCTGGATGCCGATCGAGCGCAGTTCCTTTACCGAATGCTGGGTCGGCTTGGTCTTGATCTCGCCGGCGGCCTTGATGTATGGCACCAGGGTAAGGTGCATGAACAGGCACTTCTCCGGCCCGTGCTCGATGCGCAGCTGGCGGATCGCCTCCAGGAACGGCAGCGACTCGATGTCGCCCACCGTGCCGCCGATCTCCACCAGCGCCACGTCGAAGCCGCGGGTGGCCTCGTGCACGCAGTGCTTGATCTCGTCGGTGATGTGCGGGATCACCTGCACGGTGGCGCCCAGGTAGTCGCCGCGGCGCTCCTTGCGGATCACCGACTCGTAGATCTTCCCGGTCGTTATCGAGTTCTTGCCGGTCAGCCGCGTGTGGACGAAGCGCTCGTAGTGGCCCAGGTCCAGGTCGGTCTCGGCGCCGTCGTCGGTGACGTAGACCTCGCCGTGCTGGAAGGGACTCATGGTGCCCGGATCCACATTGATGTAGGGATCGAGCTTCATCATGGTGACCGAGAGCCCGCGCGCCTCGAGGATGGACGCAAGCGACGCCGCCGCGATGCCCTTGCCGAGTGAGGACACCACACCGCCGGTGACGAAAATCAGGGGGGTCATGGAATGCAGCCGTGCTGGAAATCGGCATTTTAGCGGCTGACGGGCCCCGCGGCGAGACGTCCCTGCCGAACGGTTCACGCTGACTCCCCAACGCCCCCTCCGAATTGGGAAAGCGGAGGCAAACCCATGCGCTGCTAGCATGGACGGATGACCACCCCCATTCCCTCCCGCCTGGCCGCGTTGCGCCAGGCCATGCAAAAACACGGCGTCGCCGCCTGCCTGGTCCCGACCGCCGACCCGCACCTGTCCGAGTACCTGCCCACGCACTGGGCCGCCCGCGAGTGGCTGTCCGGCTTCACCGGCTCGGCCGGCACCCTGGTGGTCACCGCGACGGACGCCGACCTGTGGACCGACTCGCGCTACTTCTCCCAGGCGGAGCAGCAGCTGGCCGGCACCGGCGCCACGCTGAAGAAGCAGCGGGTTTCGCACGCCCCCGAGCACCTGCAGTGGCTGCAGCAGCACCTCGGGGAAGGCGACGTAGTGGCGGTGGCGGGCGACAGCCTCTCGCTGGCCGCGTTCCGGCAGATCGAACGCCTGCTGGGCGAAAGCGGCGCGCGCGTGCGCACCGACCTGGACCTGCCCGGCGAGGTCTGGGCCGATCGCCCCGCCCTGCCCAAAGCGCCGGTGTTCGAGCATGCCGCCGGCTATCCCGGCGCCACCCGCGCGGAGAAGCTCGAGCGCCTGCGCGCCGGCCTGCGCCGCCAGCAGGCTACGCATCACCTGCTCTCCAGCCTGGACGACATCGCCTGGCTGACCAACCTGCGCGGCAGCGACGTGGAGTGCAACCCGGTGTTCCTGGCGCACCTGCTGGTCGAGACGGACGGCCCCGCCACTCTGTTCGTCGACCGCGGCAAGCTCAGCGACACGCTGGTCGCCGCGCTCATGGCGGACGGCATCCGCATCGCCGACTACGCCACCGTCACCGACGCGCTGGGCGAACTGGGCAAGGGCGCGCGGCTGCTGCTCGATCCGGCGCGCGTGGTCTGCGCGGTGGCCGATGCCATCGGCGCGGATGCCGGGCGCGTGGAGGCGGCCAACCCCTCGACCGCCTTCAAGGCCCGCAAGACCGAATCCGAGCTGGAACACATCCGCGAAACCATGCGCCGCGACGGCGCCGCGCTGGTGCGCGCCTTCCGCCGCCTGGAAGAGCGCCTGGCCGCCGGCATGAGCCAGACCGAGCTGGACGTCGACATCCTGCTGCGCGAGGAACGCTCGGCCCAGCCCGGCTTCGTCGGCGAGAGCTTCGCCACCATCGCCGGCTACCAGGCCAACGGCGCCCTGCCGCACTACCGCGCCACGCCCGACGCGCACAGCACGCTGCAGCGCAAGGGTCTGCTGCTCATCGACTCGGGCGGGCAATACCTGGGCGGCACCACCGACATCACCCGCGTGCTGGCGCTGGGCGAGACCACCGCCGAGCAGCGTCGCGACGCCACGCTCGTGATGAAGGGCCTGATCGCGCTTTCGCGCGCGCGCTTTCCCAAGGGCGCCAGCGGCCCGCAACTGGACGCGCTGGCACGCGCGCCGCTGTGGGCCAGCGGGCTGGACTACGGCCATGGCACCGGCCATGGCGTGGGCTACTTCCTCAACGTGCACGAAGGACCGCACTCGGTCCGCCCGCCAGTGGCCAACGGCGCGCTGGTGCCGCTGGAGCCGGGCATGATCACCTCGATCGAGCCCGGTCTCTACAAGCCTGCGCGCCATGGCATCCGTCACGAGAACCTGGCGGTGGTGGTGGCCGCCGACCAGACCGAGTTCGGCGAGTTCCATGCCTTCGAGACGCTGACGCTCTGCCCGTTCGACCGCCGTGCGCTGGAGCCGGGCCTGCTCAATCCGGAGGAACGCGCCTGGCTGGACGATTACCACGCGACCGTGCGTGCGGCGCTGGCGCCGTTGCTGGAGGATGCGGACCTGGCGTGGCTGGAGCGGCACTGCGCGCCGCTGTAGCTCTGGCAAGCTTGCCCCCATCCGCCCTTCGGGCAGCTTCCCCCCGTGGAACGAGGGAAGGACACGATCGTCGCATCCTCACCTATCGAGTATTGAGCCTTCCCCTGCGAACGCGGGGGGAGGGTGCCGAAGGCGGATGGGAGCGTTCCTGGCGACAAGCGCTTGACCGCTCCGCCTACCTCTCGCCATCCTGCAACGCTCCCGTTCCCTGATCGACCCCACGCATGAGCAGTCGCTACAACGCCGCCGACATCGAAGTCCTCTCCGGCCTCGATCCCGTCAAACGCCGCCCCGGCATGTACACCGACACCTCGCGCCCGAACCATCTGGCGCAGGAAGTCATCGACAATTCGGTGGACGAAGCGCTGGCCGGCCACGCGAAGGCCATCGAGGTCGTGCTGCACGCCGACGGCTCGGTCGAGGTCAGCGACGACGGCCGCGGCATGCCGGTCGATATCCACCCGGACGAAGGCGTGCCGGGCGTGGAGCTGATCCTCACGCGCCTGCATGCGGGCGGCAAGTTCAGCGGCAAGAACTACAGCTTCTCCGGCGGCCTGCACGGCGTGGGTGTGTCCGTGGTCAATGCGCTGTCGCAGCGCGTGGAAGTGACCATCCGCCGCGACGGCAGCGAATACCGCATGGCCTTCGAACACGGCGACCGCGTCAGCGAGCTCGAGGTGATCGGCTCGGTGCCCAAGAAGAAGACCGGCACCACCGTGCGCTTCTGGGCCGATCCCAAATACTTCGACTCGCCGAAGATCTCGGTGCCCAAGCTCAAGCACCTGCTGCGCGCCAAGGCCGTGCTGTGCGCCGGCCTGAGCGTCAAGCTGGTCGACCAGGCCAGCGGCGAAACCAGCGAGTGGTACTACGAGGACGGCCTGCGCGATTACCTGCGCGGCGAGCTCGACGGTGCCGAGGCGATCCCAGCCGAGCTGTTCGTGCACCACGTGGCCCGCGACACCGAAGGCCTGGACGTGGCCCTCACCTGGCTGCCCGAGGGCGAGCTGGTGCAGGAGAGCTACGTCAACCTGATTCCCACCGCGCAGGGCGGCACCCACGTCAACGGCCTTCGCTCGGGCCTGACCAATGCGATCCGCGAGTTCTGCGATATCCGCAACCTGCTGCCGCGCGGCGTCAAGCTCGCGCCCGAGGACGTGTGGGAGCGCCTGGCCTTCGTGCTCTCGGCCAAGCTGCAGGACCCGCAGTTCGCCGGCCAGACCAAGGAACGCCTGTCCTCGCGCAACGCCGCGGCCTTGGTCGAAGGCGTGGTGCACGACGCCTTCAGCCTGTGGCTCAACCAGCATGTCGATCTGGGGGAACGCATCGCCCAGCTCGCCATCGAGCGTGCCAGCGCGCGCCTGAAGGCAGCCAAGCAGGTGGTGCGCAAGAAGATCACCCAGGGGCCCGCCCTGCCCGGCAAGCTGGCTGACTGCACCGCCACCGACCTCACCCGCACCGAGTTGTTCCTGGTCGAAGGCGACTCCGCCGGCGGCAGCGCCAAGCAGGCGCGCGACAAGGAGTTCCAGGCCATCCTGCCGTTGCGCGGCAAGATCCTCAACACCTGGGAGGTCGAGTCCACTTCGGTGCTCGCTTCGGAGGAAGTGCACAACCTGGCCGTGGCGATCGGCTGCGATCCGGGCAAGGACGATCTCTCCGGCCTGCGCTACGGCAAGGTGATCATCCTGGCCGACGCGGACTCGGACGGGCTGCACATCGCCACCTTGCTCTCGGCGCTGTTCCTGCGCCACTTCCCCTCGCTGGTGCGCGAGGGCCACGTGTTCGTGGCGATGCCGCCGCTGTTCCGCGTGGACGTGGGCAAGCAGGTGTTCTACTGCCTGGATGAGGCCGAGAAGCAGTCCATGCTGCAGAAGATCGAGCGGGAGAAGATGAAGGGCGCCGTCTCGGTCACCCGCTTCAAGGGCTTGGGCGAGATGAACCCCGCGCAGCTGCGCGAATCGACCATCCATCCCGACACGCGCCGCCTGGTGCAGCTCACCGTGGATGACAGCGAGGGCACCGCCAGGCTGATGGACATGCTGCTGGCCAAGAAGCGCGCCGGCGACCGCAAGAGCTGGCTCGAAGAGAAGGGCGACCTGGCGACGCTGGAGGTCTGAGCGCATGGATGCCGGCGACCGCCACCTCGACCTGGGCTGCGGCAAGTTTCCGCGCAATCCCTATGGACGCTCGCGCCTGTGCGGGATCGACGTGCGGCCCGCGCCTGCGGACGCCGCGTTCGAGTACCGCGTGGCCAACCTGGTGATGGAGCCGATCCCGTACGCCGAGGGCAGTTTCGCCTCCGTCTCGGCCTACGATTTCGTGGAGCACGTGCCGCGCGTGCTGCCCACCAGCGATGGCCGGGGCACGACGTTCCCGTTCGTGCGTCTGATGGACGAGGTATGGCGGGTACTGGTGCCGGGCGGGCGCTTCTACGCGCTGACCCCGGCCTGGCCGCATCCGGAAGCGTTCACCGACCCCACCCACGTCAACATCATCACCGACCGCACCCACACCTATTTCTGCGGCGACAAGCCGATGGCGCGCATGTACGGATTCAGCGGGCGTTTTCGGGTGTTGCGGGTCGACTGGGTGGACATCATCGATGCCTACAGCGCCGTGCCGGGATCGTCGGAGAACCGCAGGCCGCACGGCCCGCTCAAGCGTTTCGCGCGCAGCGTGCGCCGCTTTTCACGGCGGCTGCGCGGCAAGTCGGAGCGATCCCGGATCTATCTGCGCTGGGAACTGGAAGCGGTCAAGGGCTGACGCCGGGCGGCCGTTCCCCTGCGCCCACGACGGCGCTATCGTGGCAGGCCCCACCGCGAGCGCACGCGCATGGCCCTTGCTCCTCCGCTGAACCTGCAACGCTGGATCGACGAGCACCGCCACCTGCTCAAGCCGCCGGTCGGCAACAAGTGCATCGTCGACGGCGATTTCATCGTGATGATCGTGGGCGGACCCAACGCCCGCACCGATTACCACCACGACGAAGGCCCCGAGTTCTTCTATCAGCTCGAAGGCGAGATGGTGCTCAGGGTGCAGGACGAAGGCGTCGCGCGCGACATTCCCATTCGCGCCGGCGAGCTGTTCTACCTGCCCGCACGCGTGCCGCACTCGCCCCAGCGCATGGCCGGTTCGGTCGGACTGGTGATCGAGCGGCGGCGCCTGGCCGGCGAGCAGGACGGCCTGCTGTGGTTCTGCGAGCAGTGCAATCACAAGCTGTACGAGGAGTATTTCACCCTCCACAGCATCGAGCGGGATTTCCCGCCGGTGTTCGAGCGCTTCTACCGCTCACGGGAGGCCCGCACCTGCGAGATCTGCGGGCATCTCAACCCGGCTCCCGAGCGCTACGAGCCGGCCTGATTCGCACCGGTGCAAGCGCCCCCGGCCAGGCCGGGCAGCGGCGTCACCGGCTCAACGGCCTCCCCTTGCGGGCCAGCCAGCGCTGCGCCATGCGACGCAGCGATTCGTCCGTCTGAGGATCCTGCGCCATGGCATGGATCGGCCGCCAGGCCAGCTCGAGCGATTCGTCGCTCACCACGAACGCTTCGCTGCCGGTGGCGCGTACCACGTAGCGCACGTCGTAGTGCAGGTGTGCCGGTTCGATGCCGCGAGCGGGTATCGGGTGGCAATCCAGGTCGAAGATCGCCGGGTCGATGGCCAGGTCGCGAAGTCCCGATTCCTCTTCGGCTTCGCGCAAGGCGACGCGCACCAGATCGCGATCGCCGTCGGCATGGCCGCCCAGTTGCAGCCATCGCTGCAGTTTGCGGTGACGGGTCAGCAGCACGCGCTCGCCGTCGGGGCTGACCAGCCAGGCCGAGGCGGCGAAATGTCCCGGCGCGTGGCTACGTTCGAAGACGTTCGGATCGCTGGCAAGAAAGGCGAGGAAACGGTCGGCCACGCCATCCTCCACAGCGCTGCCGGCATGAAGGCGCAATGCGTGTGCGAGATCGTCGGCGAGCGGAAGTTGCATGGGCGATACGGAGGCTGGAACGGCCCGCGATTGTACGCGGCGCCGGCGTGCCGCATGGCGCTTGTACCCCCAGTCACGCTCGGCTAAGGTTGCCCGTCACATCGGCTCGACGCGTTGTCAACGCCTGGGGTCGAGGGATGCAGCACGCCGTCCGTCCTACGGGGAACCCTACATGCTCTTCAAGCGCGTCAAGCCGCTCGACCAGATTCTCGCCACCGCGGAAAAGAAATCGCTCGTCCGCCAGCTCGGCCCGTTCCAACTGACCATGCTGGGCATCGGCGCCATCATCGGCACCGGCATCTTCGTGCTCACCGCGGAGGCCGGCCAGAAGGCGGGTCCGGGCATGATGATCTCGTTCGTCATCGCCGCGGTGGTCTGCGCCCTTGCCGCCCTCGCCTACGCCGAACTCGCCTCGATGGTGCCGGTGGCCGGCTCCGCCTATACCTACACTTACGGCGTCCTCGGCGAGGGCGTCGCCTGGATCGTCGGCTGGGCGCTGGTGCTGGAATACACCATTGCCGCCAGCACGGTATGCGTCGGCTGGGCGGGCTACGTCAACGGCCTGCTGACGCATGCCGGATGGGGCCTGCCGCACTTCCTGCAGGTGGGCCCGATGGATGGCGGCAGCTTCAACCTGCTGGCCTGCCTGATCGGCCTGGCGGTCACCCTGCTGCTGGTGATCGGCACGTCCAAGTCGGCCAAAGTCAACACCGTGCTGGTGCTGATCAAGATCATCGCCCTCACCGCCTTCATCTTCGTGGCCCTTCCCGCAGTGAAGGACCAGAACTTCACGCCGTTCGTGCCCAACGGCTGGGGTAGTCCGATGGGCGGCATCGGCGTGCTCGGCGCAGCCGCCTCGATCGTGTTCGCCTACATCGGTTTCGATGCCATTTCCACCGCGGCGGAAGAAACCAAGAACCCCAACCGCAACATCCCGATCGCCCTGATCGCCTCACTGGGCGTGTGCACCGTCTACTACCTGCTGGTGAGCTACGCCGCCGTCGGTTCGGTCGGCGCGCAGCCCATGCTCGGCCCCGATGGCCTGGCGCTGGAGCCGGGCACCCCGGCGTTCGCGGCGGCCTGCAGCGGCTCGGAGGCGCTGGTGTGCAGCAAGGAAGCGCTGGCCCACGTCGTGCGCCTGCTCGGCCACAACAACACCGGCGCGTTCATCGCGTTCGCCGCCGGCATCGCGCTGCCGTCGGTGATCCTGACGATGACCTACGGCCAGACCCGCATCTTCTTCACCATGTCGCGCGACGGCCTGCTGCCGAGTTCGCTGGCCAAGATCCATCCGCGCTTCCACACGCCCCACGTGATCACGCTGATCACCGGCACCTTCGTTTCGCTGTTCGGTGCGCTGTTCCCGGTCGGCATCCTGGCCGACATCACCAACTCGGGCACGCTGTTCGCATTCATCATGGTGGCGATCGGCGTACTGATCCTTCGCCGCACGCAGCCGGCGCGCCCGCGTCCGTTCCGCACCCCGATGCCGTGGCTGATCTGCCCGCTCGCCGTCATCGGCTGCGTGCTGCTGTTCCTCAACCTGTCGAAGGAAGCCAAGATGACCTTCTTCGTGTGGGGCGCGATCGGCCTGGCGGTCTACTACCTCTACGGACACCGCAAGAGCCACCTGGCCAACGGCACCGAGCCGGTCTGACGGCCGGCAAACGCACCTCCAATGAGCCCGCCGGCACGGTGAGAACCGTGCCGGCTTCATGTCCGGAACGCCCATGCTGAAGCAGTTGCTTGCCTGCAAGACCGATTTTTCCAATGCCGACGATGCCCATGGCCCGACCTTGCGCCGCACGCTCGGCCCCTGGGGACTGACGGCGCTGGGCATCGGCGCGGTCATCGGCGGCGGCATCTTCGTGATCACCGGCCAGGCGGCAGCCGAGCATGCGGGCCCCGCGGTGATCCTGGCCTTCATCATCGCCGCCATTTGTTGCAGCTTCACGGCGCTGTGCTACGCCGAGTTCGCCACGCTGATCCCGATGTCGGGCAGTTCCTATTCCTACGCCTACGCGACGCTCGGCGAACTGGTGGCCTGGTTCATCGGCTGGAACATGGTGCTCGAATACGGCGTCTCGGCCTCGGCCGTGGCGGTGAGCTGGACCGGCTACTTCGTGAGCCTGCTCGACCACATCGGCATCCATCTTCCGCTGGTGCTGACCAATGCGCCGCTGGCCTACCAGGGCGGCCACCTCGTCGCGACCGGCGCGCTGTTCAACCTGCCGGCCGTGGCGATCGTGCTGGCGTTGACCTGGCTTTGCTACGTCGGCATCCGCGAATCCAGCGGCGCCAACGTAGCCATGGTGCTGCTCAAGGTCGGCCTGATCGTGGTGGTGATCGTCGCGGGCTGGAAGTACGTCAATCCCGATCTCTGGCACCCGTTCATTCCTGCCAACGAAGGACCGGAGAAATACGGCTGGTCGGGCATCATGCGCGCGTCGACCCTGGTGTTCTTCGCCTACATCGGATTCGAGGCGACCTCCACCGCGGCCCAGGAAGCGAAGAACCCGCAACGGGACCTTCCCATCGCGACGCTCGCGTCGCTGGCCATCTGCACCGTGCTCTACGTCGGCATGGCGGCGGTGATCACCGGCCTGCTGCCGTTCAACCTGCTCGGCACGGCCGAGCCGGTGGTCACCGCGGTCAAGGCCCACCCGGAACTGGAATGGCTGCGCTGGCTGGTCGAAATCGGCGCGCTGATCGGCCTGTCCTCGGTGGTGCTGGTGATGATCATCGCGCAGCCGCGCATCTTCATGATCATGGGCCGCGACGGCCTGCTGCCGCCGGTGTTCGCGCGCATCCATCCCCGCTATCGCACGCCGCACATCAACACCGTCATCACCGGGCTGGGCATCGCCGCGCTGGCGGCGGTATTCCCGCTCGACATACTGGGCGACCTGGTTTCGATGGGCACCTTGATCGCCTTCGTCGCCGTGTGCGCCGGCGTGCTGATCCTGCGGCGGACCCAGCCCGACCTCCCGCGCACCTTCCGCGTGCCCTGGGCGCCGCTGACCTGCGTGCTGGGCGTGCTGAGCTGCCTGGCGCTGCTGTACTGGGAGAACTGGTACCAGTGGCTGCTGCTGGGCATCTGGACCGTGATCGGCCTGGCCATCTACTTCGGCTATGGCCGCCGGCATAGCCTGCTGCGCAATCCGCGAACCGGCAGCCCCTGAGCGTTGGCCGGAGTTCGCAGGCGAACGCGGGAGTTCGCTTATTTAACGAAAAACTTGCGAAACCGAAATTGTCGAATTCCGGCCAAGTTTTATTGTTAACTAATTGATTCCAAACAACTTAACGGAAGTTTTCCGAGAAAAATCCGGCCGCCGATCGCCCCAACCGCTCGCTGCGGAGTATCATTCGAAGTCCGAGGGTTGATCACTTGGCAGTGGGCCCCGGATCGCCGCCCGGCGCGTCAGGCGGGTCAGCTCCTCAGCCTGACGCGTCTGGGCAGCACTTTTGAAGCCTGCCTTTCGGCCCTTTCCCCGCACACACACCTCGGCGCGCCTGCTGCGCGCCGACGCGATGCGTGAGTCCTTTAGGCCTTCTTCGGCGTATGCGACACGCACCAGCCCTTGGCGTTGACCGACTTGCCGGGGAACAACTGGCAGGGGCCATAGCCGGCCGTGCCGGTGCCGGAATAGAACTGGCAATTGGCGCAGACATCGCCAGCCTTGTGTTTCGGATTCTTCGACTGGCTGGCGTCCTCGACGTAGTCGAGCGCCTTGGCCGTCGGGTCGGACTCGGCCACGTGCGGCAGATCCGCCGCACGCGCGAAGCGCGGCAAACTCCCAACCACCGCCGCGGCCGCTGCGGTACCGGCCGCCACCTTGAGGAAACGCCTGCGCGACTGGAGATCGTTCTCTTGCGACATGGATGAACCTCCTGTTTCGCCACCGCGGACGCGGCGGCCCTGGCCGATGGTACGCTCGCGACGTCAATGAAACCTGACTTGCGAGAACGACTCGCATTTGTCGCGGGAAGCACCAGACCGCGTGCTATAGTCGCCCACCGTTTGGACGTCCAAATCCCCATGCAGGAACTCCCCTCCTCCGTCGATCCGGCCCGCTTCGCGTTGTGTGCGGACGCCATCGCCGATGCCGCGCGCGAACTGTCCGCGCTGGGCTGGACACCGGCCACCAGCAGCAACTTCTCCATGCGCATCGACGAGGAGCTTGCCGCGGTCACTATCTCCGGCCGCGACAAGGGCAAGCTCGGGCGCGAGGACATCATGCTGGTGGACATGGCCGGGCACCCGGTCGGCACCCGCGCCCGCCCCAGCGCCGAAACCGAATTGCATACCCAGCTCTACCGCCGCATGCCGGCCGTCCAGGCCGTACTGCACACGCATTCGCGCACGCAGAGCGTGGCCTCGCGGCTGTTCGCCCGCGCCGGGCGGATCGTGCTGGAAGGCTGGGAACTGCAGAAGGCCATCACCGGCTACACCACGCACGAGAGCGTGCTCGAGATCCCGGTGTTCCCCAACACCCAGCACATGCCCGAGCTGGTCGCCCAGGTCGATGCCTGGCTCGACGCCGGCAAGCCGCTGCACGCCTACCTGATCGACGGCCACGGCATCTATGCCTGGGGCGCCGACATGGCGCAGGCGCGCCGCCACCTCGAAGCACTCGAATTCCTGCTCGGTTGCGAGCTCGATCTCAGGAGACTGTCCGCATGAGCCGCCTGCGCATCTACGACGAAGCCCATCCGGACCAACCCCTGGGCGTGCATACCCGACTGGAAGACATCGCCCGCGAGCTCGGTGACGTCGGCGTCCGTTTCGAGCAGTGGGAGGCAAGCGCCCCCATCGCCCCCGGCGCCAGCCAGGAGGAAGTCATCGCCGCCTACCGCGCCGACATCGACCGGCTGATGCGCGAGGAGGGCTACCAGTCCGTCGACGTGATCAGCCTGGCGCCCGATCACCCCGATCGCGCGGCGCTGCGGCGCAAGTTCCTGAGCGAACACACCCACAGCGAGGACGAGGTGCGCTTCTTCGTTGCCGGCAGCGGCCAGTTCACCCTGCACCTGCGCGGCAAGGTCTACGACGTGCTGTGCGAAGCGGGCGACCTGATCGGCGTGCCGGATGGCACGCCGCACTGGTTCGACATGAGCGAATCGCCCTACTTCGTCGCCATCCGCCTTTTCAGCAACAAGGAAGGCTGGGTCGCCAACTTCACCGGCGCGGACATCGCCGAGCGCTTCCCGCGGATGGAACCCTCAGCGCGCTGAGGAGATGGGCAAGGATCGCGCTGCGCGGTGCAACAAGAGCTTGACGTCCACCGATCTCCACGCGCATCCGCCGGCGCTGCGGCTATGCTGGCGCTTCCCCAACGCACATGACGCCCATGACCACCCTCCGCGCCATCGTCACCGACATCGAAGGCACCACCAGCTCGATCAGCTTCGTCAAGGACGTGCTGTTCCCCTATGCGCGCAAGCGCCTGCCCGCGTTCGTCGAAACGCATGCCGACCGGCCCGAAGTGCAGCACTGGTTGCACGAAGCGGCCAAGGAAGCGGGAATCGTCGAGGCCACCCGCCAGGAGATCATCGAGCTGCTGCTGGGCTGGATCGACCAGGACCGCAAGTCCACCGCGCTCAAGGCGCTGCAGGGCATGGTCTGGCAGGAGGGCTATGAGGCGGGCGAGTACCGTGCGCACGTCTACCCGGAGGTCGCCGCCCGGCTGCACGACTGGCGCGCCGACGGCTTGCACCTGTACGTCTACTCCTCCGGCTCGGTGCCCGCGCAGCGGCTGTTCTTCCGCTATAGCGAAGCGGGCGACCTGACGCCGCTGTTCGCCGGCTACTTCGACACCGAAACCGGCCCCAAGCGCGAAACCGATTCCTACGTCCGGATCGCCGAGGCATTGGGCGAGCGCCCGGAACACATCCTGTTCCTTTCCGACATCGTCGAGGAGCTGGACGCCGCGCGGGCGGCCGGCCTGCAGACCGGATGGCTGGTCCGCCCCCCGCAGCCGATGCCCGCGCAGCCGCGCCATCCCGTGCATGCCGGCTTCGACACCATCCGGATCTGACGGCCGCGATGCGTACCGCACTGATCGCCCTGCTCGCCTTCGCCGCCGGCATCCTGGCGATGCTCCTGGTGCGGGAACGGCTGCCGTCAGCGGCCGTGCCCCACGCGCAGGCGCCGCTGGTGCAACCGGTCGCTCCGGCGAGTGCGCTGCCGCCGCCGGACGATGCCGAGACCGAAACTGCGCCGGGCGATGACAATGACTGGCCCGAACAGGCTCCCACGCCCGAGCAGGTGATCTACGCGCAACCGCAGCGGCTGGATCAGGCTCTCGCACGACTGGGGCCGCGTGTGCCGGGCAAGCCGAACCTGTACCTGGTGGCCTTTGCCGGCGACGGCGGCGAGGACGTGTTCCGCAACGAGGCCGAGTACGCGGCGCAGCTGTTCACCCGCCGCTTCGGCCCCAGCGCCCACGCGCTGGTGCTGGAGAACAATCCCGATACGCTCGCCACCCGCCCGCTCGCCACCTGGAGCAACCTGGAGCACGCACTGGATGGCCTGGCCCGGACGATGGATCCGCAACAGGACATCCTGCTGCTCTACCTCACCAGCCACGGCAGCGAGGCCCACGACCTGCTGGTGGACATGGACCCGCTGCCGCTGGACCAGATCGGTGCGGACGACCTGGGTTCCATCCTCAAGGCGCGGCCGTTCAAGTGGAAGGTCGTGGTGGTCAATGCCTGCTATTCGGGCGGGTTCGTGCCCTCGCTGCAGGGCGCCGGTACCCTGGTGATCACCGCGGCGCGCAGCGACCGCAGCTCGTTCGGCTGCGGCAACGATTCGGCCGCCACCTATTTCGGTCGCGCGTGGCTCATCGACGCGCTCAACCGCACGACCGATTTCATCACCGCCTTCAGACAGGCTTCCGATGAGGTCGCCACCTGGGAGCGGCAGGACCACCTGCTCGCCTCGGAACCGCAGATCGACATCGGCTCGGGCATCGCAGGCCAGCTTTCGAAATGGCAGGCCGGCATCCGACCCGGACCGGCTGTGCCCTTCGATCCAGGCACGGCGGCCACGGCCCTGCAGAAAAAGGCGGCTGCCGCGCGGTAGCGGCTAGGGTGCCTGGGCGGCACCGCCATGCCCATCCGGCGGATGACGCTCGGCCAGCACGCGCGCCACCTGGTCCCAACCCAGGCCCCGCGAGCGCAGCAGCACGATCAGGTGATAGACCAGGTCCGCCGCCTCCCCGAGCAGCGCGGCGTCGTCCTGGGCGACGGCGGCCAGCGCGGTTTCCACGCCTTCCTCGCCCACCTTCTGCGCCATCCGGCGCACGCCGCTCTCCAGCAAATGCGTGGTGTAGCTTCCGGCCGGGCGCTCCCGGGCGCGCCACGCGACCAGCGCATCGAGCTCGGCCAGGAAGCCACCTGGCGGGCGCACCGTATCGCCGAAGCAGCTGCGCGTGCCCCGGTGGCAGGTCGGACCGGCGGGCTCCGCGAGCACCAGCAACGCGTCGGCATCGCAATCGACGTGCAGCGCCTTGAGCCTGAGCACGTTCCCCGAGCTTTCGCCCTTGGTCCACAGGCGCCGCTTGCTGCGGCTGTGGAAGGTGACGCATCCGCTGGCGCGGGTCGCCGCGAGTGCATCGGCATCCATGTAGCCGAGCATCAACACTTCGCCAGTGAGCCAGTGCTGCACGATCGCCGGCACCAGGCCGCCGCCCTTGGCAAAATCCACGTTCACTTCGCCGCCTTCCAGATTCATGCCGCCTCCACCGCGGGCAGTACCCGTACCGCCACACCCTGCACCGCCAGCCACTGCTTGAGCGCCGGCACCTCGATGGCACCCGTGTGGAACACGCTGGCCGCCAGCGCCCCGTCCACATCGGCCCCGACGAAGACGTCGCGGAAATGCTCGCGCGTACCGGCGCCGCCGGAGGCGACCAGGGGCACTTCGCATAGCGCGCGTGCCTGCGTCAGTTGCGCGATGTCGTAGCCCTGGCGCACGCCGTCGCTGCCCATGCAGTTGAGCACGATCTCCCCCGCACCCAGGCGCTGCGCCTCGACGATCCAGTCCAGCGTGCGCCTTGCCAGCGCCTGCGTGCGCGAGGGATCGCCGGTGTACTGACGCACGCGCCACTCCCCGTCGGCATCGCGGAGCGAGTCGATGCCCACGACCACGCACTGCACCCCGAAGGCTTCCGCCAGCTCGCCGATCAACGCCGGCCGCTGCAACGCCGGCGAATTGACCGAGACCTTGTCGGCGCCGGCATGGAGCACGGCGCGCGCCTCCTCCACGCTGCTGATGCCGCCGGCCACGCAGAACGGGATGTCGATCACCCGCGCCACCCGTTCGACCCAGCCGCGGTCGACCGTGCGACCTTCCGGGCTGGCGGTGATGTCGTAGAAGACCAGCTCGTCGGCGCCCGCGTCGCGGTAGCGCAACGCCAGCTCGACGATGCCGCCGACCACCGCGTGGTCGCGGAAACGCACGCCCTTGACCACCTGGCCATCGCGTACGTCCAGGCAGGGGATGATGCGGCGGCTCAGCATCCGGTTGCCTCCCCCGCCTGCACGAACGGACCTTGCAGCGCCAGCGCCTCGCGCAGCGTGAAGCGACCTTCCAGCAGCCCTCGCCCGAGGATCACTCCATGCGCGCCGGCAGCCTTTGCGGCGAGGATGTCGTCCACCGAACGCACGCCGCCGGACGCCTGCACGGCCAGCGTGGGCGCGATGACCGCAAGGTGGCGATAGAGCGCAAGGTTGAAACCGGCAAGCATGCCGTCGCGGTCGATGTCGGTGCACAGCAGGTGGCGGGCGCCGTGCGCCGCGTACCAGGGGGCCAGATCGTCGAGCGTGCGCGTTTCGGGCTGGGTCCAGCCGGCACTGGGCAAGGTCCATCGATCATCGACCCAGCGCGTATCCAGCGCGATGGTGAAGCGCTCGCCGCCATGGCGTTCCAGCCAGCCCGCCACGCGCACCGGCTCGCGGATCGCCACGCTGCCCAGCACCACGCGCCGCACGCCGGCATCGAACAGCCGGTGCACATCGCCGATGCCGCGCACGCCGCCGCCCGCCTGCACGCTCAGGCCGGTGCGCGCGATGGCCTCGATGACCGCCAGGTTGGCCAGGCCGCCGGCCTTGGCGCCGTCCAGGTCGACCAGGTGCAGCCATCGCGCGCCGTCCGCCGCATAGGTCTCGGCGAGCGCCAGCGGATCGTTCGCGTAGGTGGTCTGCCGCGCGTAGTCGCCCTGAGCCAGGCGCACCACCTGGCCGGCGCGCAGGTCGATGGCGGGGATGATGTCGATGCTCATAGTGCTAGGAAGTTGCGCAGCAGGCGGGCGCCCACCGCAGCCGAGCGTTCCGGATGGAACTGCATGCCGAAGAAGTTGCCCTGCGCGATCACGGCCGAGAACGGCTGGCCGTGGTCGGCCGAGGCCAAGGTGTAGTCGCCCACCGGCACCGCGTAGCCGTGCACGAAGTAGGCTTGCGCGTCGGGGGCGATACCTGCGAGCAAGGGATGTGTCCCAAGCGCCCGCAGCCGGTTCCAGCCCATATGCGGAACACGCAATCCCGGCGCGGGCTTCATCCGCCGCACGGGAGCGGCGATCAAGCCCAGGCAGTCCACGTCGCCCTCGTCCGAATGGCTGCACAGCAATTGCATCCCCAGACAGACGCCCAGCACCGGCTGCCGCAGTCCGCGCAACAGCTCCACCAGGCCCAGTTCGCGCAGACGCGCCATGGCCGGACCCGCGGCGCCGACGCCCGGCAGGATCACCTTGCCCGCGCCGCGGATGGCGTCCGGCTCGGCGGTGAGCGGCGCGTCCACGCCCAGGCGCTGCAGCGCATAACGGACCGAGCCGATGTTGGTGCCGCCGGCGTCGACCAACACCACCGAAGATCCGCGGGAACCCATGGCATCCCCGCTACCGCGCCTTCCCGGCGACAGTCCGGGAACAGCGGTTGCCGCGGACGTCACAGCGCCCCCTTGGTGCTAGGCAGCTCGCTGCCCTCGCGCCGCAATGCCTGGCGCAATGCACGGGCGACCACCTTGAAGCAGGCCTCGACCATGTGATGGGCATTTTCGCCGCGCACCGAGAGGTGCAGGTTGGCGCCCAGGGTTTCGCACAGCGAGCGGAAGAAATGCGGCACCAGCTCGGTCGGCAGCCCGCCGACGTGTTCGCGCGGAAAGCGGCCCTCGAACACGAAACACGGCCGCCCCGACAGATCCAGCGCGGCGCTGGCCAGGGACTCGTCCATCGGCAAGGTAAAGCCGTAGCGGCCGATGCCGCGCTTGTCGCCCAGCGCCTGGCGCAGGGCCTGCCCGAGCGCGAGCGCGCAGTCCTCCACCGTGTGGTGCTCGTCCACCCCGATGTCGCCTTCGCAGCCGAGCGTCAGCGCGAAGCCGCCGTGCTTGCCCAGCTGGTCGAGCATGTGGTCGAAGAAGCCCAGCCCTGTCCGCACTTGCGATTCGCCTGGTCGATCCAGATCCACGGCCACCGCGATCGAGGTCTCGCGCGTGCGCCGCGCCACCGTACCCAAGCGCGGCGCGTCGAGCAGCCGATGCGCGACGCCGGCCCAATCCAGCCCCGGCCCCAGGCGGAAGCCGCGCACACCCAGGTTGGCGGCCAGCTGCAGATCGCTTTCGCGGTCGCCGACCATGGCCGAGGCGGCGCGGCCCCAGCCATCGTCGGCCAGGTAATGGCGCAGCAGGCCCACGCCCGGCTTGCGCGTGTCCAGGCCTTCGTGCGCGAAGCTGCGGTCGATCAGCACCTCGGCGAACACGATGCCCTGCGAGGCGAGGATGCGCAGCAGCAGATCCTGCGGCCCGCGGAAGGCCTCCTCGGGAAAGCTGGGCGTACCCAAGCCGTCCTGGTTGCTGACCATCACCAGTTCGTAGCCGGCCGCCATGCAGCGCTGCAGCGCGCCGACCACGCCGGGCACCAGGTCGAGCTTGTCGTAGCTGTCGATCTGCTCGTCCGGCGGCTCGACGATCAGGCAGCCGTCCCGGTCGACGAAGAGGATCTTGCGGCTCATGCGGACGCCTCCTGGGAAAGCCGACGTCCTCCCGACGCGGGCTCGGCCAGCACGGCGAGTACCCGGTCGTTCTGCGCCGGCGTGCCCACGGTGATGCGCAAGGCATCGTGCAGGCCGGTGTAACGGCGTACGTCGCGCACCACGATGCCCGCGCCGAGCAGGCGGCGGAATGCGCCATCGGCATCGTCGAAGCGCACGGCCAGGAAATTCGCCTGCGACGGCAGCACGGCGCGCACGCCGGGCAGGCCATGCAGCGCAGCGGCCATGCGCAAGCGCTCGGCGCGGACGGTAGCGATACGCGCACGCGCCGCCGCCTGCCCCTCCGCCGACAAGGCCCGCAAGGCCGCCGCAAGGCAGGGCCGCGGCACCGGATACGGCGGCAGGATGCGCCGCAACAGCGCCACCACGGCAGGATTGGCAAGCAGGCAACCGATGCGCGCCCCGGCCAGGGCCCAGGCCTTCGACAGCGTGCGCAGCACGACCAGGTGCTCGTAGCGGTCGAGCAGCGTCGCCGCGCCGGCCTCGTCGGCAAACTCCGCGTAGGCCTCGTCCACCACCAGCAGCGCACGCCCGGCCAGTTGCCGGGCCAGGCGCTCGACCTGCTGCAGCGCCACGCCGGCGCCGGACGGGTTGTTCGGCGCACAGACGAAAACCAGCTTCACCGCGGGAGTGAGCGCCGCCAATACCGCATCGACGTCCAGCGCGAAGCCCGCGGCCAGCGGCACCTCGACCACCGCCGCATGCTGGATGCGCGCACATACCGCGTACATGCCAAACGTGGGCGGCTGCACCAGGATCGCATCCTGACCGGCGCGGCAGAACGCGCGCACCAGCAGGTCGATCGCCTCGTCGCTGCCGCGACCGACCAGCACCTGCCCGGCGCGCACGCCGTAGAGCGCGGCCAGCCGGTCGAGCAGCGCCGCCGGCTGCGGATCCGGATAGCGGTGGCAATCCAGCCCCTCGTCGCCGAACGGCGCCCAGGGCGACTCGTTGGCATTGAGCAGCACCTCGCCGCCGGCCGCCTCCATGCGCGCGGAGGAATACGGCACCAGCGCGCGGATCTCCGCGCGCGCGAGTTCGATCACGCTCATGCGACCGGCACCCTTGCGTCCATCGGCTGCAGCGCGGCCAGGCGCAGGGTCACCGCCCGGCGGTGCGCCTCCAGTTGCTCGGCCGCGGCGAGCGTGGCCGTGCACGGGCCGATCGCCTGCAGGCCGGCGGGGGTCAGCTCCTGCACGCTGATCTGCTTCTGGAAGCTCGCCACCGACAGGCCGCTGTAGCTGCGCGCGTAGCCGTAGGTCGGCAGCACATGGTTGCTGCCGCTGGAGTAGTCGCCCACGGATTCGGGCGTCCACGCGCCGAGGAACACCGAGCCGGCGCTCTGCACGCGGTCGAGCCAGGCGCGCGGCTCGGCGACCTGGAGGATCAGGTGCTCGGGTGCGTAGCGGTTGCTCACCGCCAGCGCCTCGTCGAGCGAACCCACCTCGATCAGCCGGCTGTGCGAGAGCGCCTCGCGTGCGATGGCGGCGCGGGGCAAGGCCGCGCACTGCCGTTCGATCTCGCTCGCCACCGCATCCAGCAACGCCGACGACGGACTGACCAGCAACACCTGCGAGTCCGGCCCGTGCTCGGCCTGCGACAGCAGGTCCGCCGCCACGAAGGCGGGTCGCGCCTGCGCGTCGGCGATCACCAGCACTTCCGACGGGCCTGCCGGCATGTCGATCGCCGCGCCCTGCGGATCGATCGACACCTGCAGCTTCGCCTCGGTCGCCCAGGCATTGCCGGGGCCGAACAGCTTGTCGCAACGGGGCACGCTGGCGGTGCCGTAGGCCATGGCGGCGATCGCCTGCGCGCCGCCGAGCTTGAACACCCGGTGGGCGCCGACAACACGCGCGGCGTAGAGCACCGCCGGGTCGCAGCGGCCGTCCGGCCGCGCCGGCGAGCACAGCACCACCTGCGGGCAGCCCGCGATGCGCGCCGGCACGCCCAGCATCAGCGCGGTCGAGGGCAATGGCGCGCTGCCGGCGGGCACGTACAGGCCGACCCGGCCGATCGGCCGCTGCACGCGCTCCACCCGCACGCCGGGCGCGGTATCGACCGCCACCGACCCGGGAGCGGCGGCGCGGTGGAACGTCTCGATGCGCGCCGCCGCCTCGCGGATCGCCGCCTTCAGCGCCGGGTCGAGCGCGGCCTGCGCCTCGTCTATCTCGGCCGCCGTCACCTCCAGGCTTTCCAGCCGGACCCGGTCGTAGGCATTGGTGAAGCGGAACAGCGCATCGTCACCGTGCATCCGCACGGCGGCGAGGATCCGCTGTACGCCTTCGCGCAGCTCGTCCGCGCGTACCTGCTCCGGCCGCGCCAGTGCGTCGGCGCGGCCGCGCTCGTCCAGACGGTTCCAGTCCAGCCGCTTCATGCCAGCATCCGCTCCACCGGCAGTACGAACATCTCGCGCGCGCCGGCCTTCTTGATCTCTTCCAGTTGGCGCCAGCCCACCTCGCCGGCGCACAGAGCCTGCAGCATCACCTGGTCCGGCTGGCCGGCCAGCGGCAGCAAGGTCGGCTGCGGCCCGCCCGGCAACAGGCGGGTGATCGCCTCCAGCGAGCCACGCGCGGCCTGCAACAACAGCAGGCGCGATTCGCGCACCTGGATCACCCCGTCGATGCGCTTGAGCAGCAGTTCGACCAGGTCGCCGCGCTCGTCGGCCGGCAACACCTGCGGCCCGACCAGCAGCGCCTCGCTCTGCAGCACCACCTCCGTCTCGCGCAACTGGTTGGCCGCCAACGTGCCGCCGCTCTGCACCAGGTCGCAGATGGCATCGGCCGTGCCCAGCCGGGGCGCGATCTCCACCGAACCGGCCAACGTCACCACGCCCGCATCGATGCCGCGCTCGCGCAGCCACTGGCCGAGCAGGCCCGGATAGGACGTGGCGATGCGCCGCCCGGCCAGGTCGGCCGGGCCGGCATAGTCCAGCTCCTGCGGCACCGCCAGCGACAACCGGCAACGGCCGAAGCCCAGCGCGCGCCATTCGGCCAACGTGAGCTGATCCTCGCCCCCGCAAGTGAGCTGGTATTCGTTGAGCACGTTGCGCCCGACGATGCCCAAGTCGCACACGCCCTGGGCGATCAGCCCGGGAATGTCGTCGTCACGCACCAGCAGCAGGTCCACCGGCTCGCCCTCGCCGAAGCAGAACAGCTTGTCGCGGCTCTGCCGGAAGCTGAGCCCGCAGCGCGTGAGCAGATCCTGCGCCGGCTCGGTGAGCCGGCCGGACTTCTGCATGGCGATGCGCAAGCGGTCGCGCGGCCTCACGGCGACACCTTCGCGAGTTTGCGCTTACGCGCCGCGCGCGCCGCCGCCGCGAGGTAGCCGCCGTTGCCCTGGTTGAGGAAGCGCGCGACCCGCCCGATGGTGGTGATGCTCACCCCCGTGCGCTCGTGGATCTCCCGGTAGGGCAGCTCCTCCTGCAGGTACGGCACCACCCGCCAGCGATCCACCAGCGCCTCCAGCTCCGCCGGCGTGCACAGGTCATGCAGGAACGCCTGCATCTCGTCCACGTCGCGCAGCGCCAGCAGCGCCTCGCAGAGGCTGCGCTCCACCGACTCGTTCGGGGTCTCGGGGTCGATCGCTCGTCGCTTCATAATGTACTAACGCGCTAATACGAAAGCTCAAAGGTACAGCAGCGTTTGTGAGCACGCAACCGCGCGAAGTCCGGGAACGATTCGGGAGGTACCTTCTTGGGCAGTTGCGGCCGGCCGATGCCTACTGCGGTAGGTGCAGGCGTGGGCGCCAAGAGCGGTAGACGCCCCGACCATCGATCCACCCGCGACTTCTGCTGCTGGCTTGCGAAGCCGTCCGCCTTGAACGAATTGTTGGGAAGCGGAGATCCGGCCTAGATGCTTTCGCGACTCGCACGGACGCGCCGGTCGAGTACTTCGAAGAACTCTTCCGGCAATTGCGCCTTGACCGGCACCCGCCACCATCCCGGCTGCGCGAAGCGCCGGCACTTGATGGCGTCCTTGTCGGTCATCAGCACCGGCAGTTCCTCGCCGAAGTGGAAATCGGCGGGAGCGAAGGTGTGGTGGTCGGGGAAGGCGTGTTCGATCGGCAGGATGCCGTAGGCGCGCAAGCTGTCGAAGAAGCGCGCGGGATGGCCGATGGCGGCGACCGCGTGGACGCGCTGCCCGGTGAAGGAGGTGAGCGTCTGGCGGCTCTCGTCCACCAGCGAACAGGCATCGCCGCCCACGAGCTCCATGGGGTAGGCGCCCATGCGTTCGCCGCCGTTGCACACGCGGATGTCCGCGGTCGCCAGGCGTATCAACGGTTCGCGCAGCGGGCCGACGGGCAGCAGGCGGCCGTTGCCGAAGCCGCGCACGGCGTCGATGACGCAGATCTCCACGTCGCGGGCGAGCCGGTAATGCTGCAGGCCGTCGTCGGCGATGACCAGGTCGCAACCGGCGTCGATCAACAGGCGCGCCGTGGCGGGGCGGTCGCGGCCTACCGCCACCGGGATGCCGTGCGCGCGAATCAGGCTGGGTTCGTCGCCTACCTGCAACGGGTTGGGGGACGCAGTCAGCAGCACCGGCTCGCGCTGGCGTCCGCCGTAGCCGCGGCTGACCACGCCGGGCGCGAAGCCGCGCTCGCGCAATGCCTGGGCCACGGCGATCGTCAACGGCGTCTTGCCCGTGCCGCCGACGGTGATGTTGCCGATCACCACCACCGGCACCGGCAGGCTCACGCTGCGCAGCCAGCCGCGCCGGTAGAGCGCCCGGCGCAGGCCGGTCACGCCGCCGTAGAGCCAGGACAGGGAGTAGGTCCACCAGGGCGTACGACCCTCGCCGTACCAGGCACGCTCGAGTCGTTGTTCGAGCGCCACGGCGGCCTAGCCCTCGTCCTGTTCGTGGAACTGCATGCGGTGCAAGGCCGCGTACTGGCCGCCCCGGGCGATCAGTTCGGCGTGCGTCCCACGCTCGACGATGCGCCCCTGGTCCATCACCGCGATCTGGTCGGCGTGCTCGATGGTGGACAGGCGATGGGCGATGACCAGCGTGGTGCGGTCGCGCATCAAACGCTGCAGAGCCTGCTGGATCAGCCGTTCCGATTCGGTGTCCAGCGCACTGGTCGCTTCGTCAAGCACCAGGATGGGGGCGTTCTTGAGGACCGCGCGGGCGATCGCCAGGCGCTGGCGCTGGCCGCCGGAAAGCATGTTGCCACCCTGCCCGATCGGGCTGTGGATGCCCTGCGGCATGCGCTGGATGAACTCCATCGCGTTGGCCGCCTCGGCGGCCGCGATGATCTCGTCCTCGCTGGCGCCGGCAAGTTCCCCGTAGGCGATGTTTTCCGCGATGCTGCCGTCGAACAGCACCACGCTCTGCCCCACCCAGCCGATCTGCGCGCGCAGCGAGGCGAGGGTGTATTCGCGGTAGTCGGCGCCATCGAGCACGATGCGCCCGGCGCTGGGCTCCAGGAAGCGCGGCAGCAGGCTGACCAGGCTGCTCTTGCCGCTGCCCGAGCGACCGACCAGCGCTGTCACGCTGCCCGGCGCACAGTGCAGGTCGACTCCGCGCAGGGCATCGGTTTCGCTGCGCGGATAGCGCAGGCGCACGCCCTCGAAGCGGATGTCGCCGTGCGTATGCTCCAGCGCGATGCACCCCTGGTCTAGCTCCGGCGGCATGTCGATGACTTCGAACAAGTCTTCGGCCGCGGAAATGCCGCGCTGGATGTTCGCCTGGACGTTCGCCAGCCGCTTCAGCGACGGCATCATGGCGCCCATGGCCGTGAGCACCGTGACGAACACGCCCGGCGAGATCGCGTCGATGACGTTCGGCCGCGTCGCCAGATACACGAGCAAGGCCAGCGCGAGCGCCGCCACGGTCTGGATCGCCGTACTCGAACTGGCGCTGGTGGAGGCGATCTTCATGTTGAGGCGGCGCGCCCGGTTGGACACCTCCGCGAAGCGGACCGCCTCGTGCTTCTGGCCGCCGTATACGCGCACTTCCCGGTGGGCGCTGACCGATTCGCCGACCGTGCCGGTCACCGAGCCCATCGAGCCCTGGATACGCCGGCTGATCTGCCGGTAGCGCTTGCTGACGACCGTGGCCACCAGCGCGATGCCCGGCGCCATCATCAGCAGCGTGAGCGACAGATAGGCGCTATTGCTCAGCATCACGTACAGCATGCCGATCACGGTGACGCCTTCGGTCACCACGATCTTCAGGGCATCGGTGGAAGCGGAGGCCACCTGTTCGCTGGTGTAGGTGATGCGCGAGATCTGCTGCCCGGAGGGCTCGCTGCCGAAGAAAGCGGCCGGCAGGCGCAGATAGGCCCTGAAGACGTCCGCCTGCATCGCCTGCACCACGTTGCGTCCCACATAGGAAATGCCGTAGTTGCTGACGAAGGTGCCGACGCCGCGCACCAGAAAGATCGCCACGATCCAGATCGGCATCCAGAAGATCAGGTAGGGGTCCTTCCTGGCGAACAGGTCGTCGATCATCGGCCGCAGCTTCTGGGTGAACGCCGTCAACGCGCCGCCGTCGACCGCCATGCCCAGGATCGCCACCAGCCCGATCGGCCACCAGCGCCGCGTATAGCCGAGCAACCGCTTGTAGACGCGCAGGGTGTCGGCGTCCCAGAGGGCGACCTTGCGGGCCGTCAACGCGCGGCTTCCTGGCTGGGTGTAGTGGCAATGGACAGGTGCGTGAAGCCGAGCTGCCCTAGCGCGTCCATCGCGGTCACCACGTTCTGGTGCGGCGTCATGGCGTCGGCGCGGAGGGTGACCGGGCGGTCATGGTCTTCGCCGGCCACGCGGGCGATCGCCTGCTTGAGCGGTTCGACCCCCTGCCCCATCACCTCGTCGCTGCCTACGTAGTAGCGGCCGTCGCGGTCGATCATCACGGTGAGCGCCGGAGCCTGCATGTCGCGGTCTTCGGCGCTGGCCTGCGGCAGGGTGACCTGCAGGCGCGAGTGCTGCACGAAGGTGGTCGTCAGCACGAAAAACATCAGCAGCGTCAGCAGCACGTCGATCAACGAGATCACGTTGATCTCGAAATCGTCCTGCCGACGGTCGGAACCGATACGCATGCGTGGCCTCAGCCGGCGTTGGAAGCGGCGGCGGGCGCGCGGCGCGGGCGCGCCGCCGGCACGGCGGTGCCGGTCAGCTCGTCCAGCAGCGCGGTGGCCTGCTTCTCCATCTCGATGCAGTAACCGGCCACCTTGGAGCGGAAGTAGCGGTGCAGCACGTAGGCCGGGATCGCCACGATCAGGCCGGTGGCCGTACAGATCAGCGCCTCGCCGATGCCGCCGGCCATCTTGGTCGGGTCGGCCATGCCGCCACCCATCACCTGCATGAACATGCGGATCAGGCCGATCACCGTGCCCAGCAGGCCCAGCAGCGGACCGATCAGCGCGATGGTGCCCAGCGTGTTGAGGTAGCGCTCCATACGGTGGACCACGTGGCGGCCGGTGTCCTCGATGCGCTCCTTGATCTGCTCGCGCGGGCGGTTGCGCACGGCGAGCGCGCCGGCCAGCAGCTCGCCCAGCGGCGAGCCGGCGGCGAGGGCGTCCAGGTGCTTGGGATCGAGCTGGCCGCTGCGCGCCCACTGGCGCACTTCCTCGCCCAGGCCATCGGGCAGCACCGACTTGCGGCGCAGTGTCCACCAGCGCTCCAGCACGATCGCCAGAGCCGCCGCCGAGCACACCAGGATGGGCAGCATCGCCCAACCGCCAGCCATCAGAATTTCGAGCACTGCCAACTCCCGCTACAGCTACTTCCCAAGGGAAGGCGGCATCATAGCAGTCCCTTCAGGGGGTTCCGCGGCGCGCTTGGCAGTTGCAAAACGCCGTTCATTCACGCCAGTAGCGTGGTTCGCGCAGGCGCCAGCTGGCGGACTCGACGGGCGGTCCATCCGCAGGCGCATCGATCTGGATCGCGCCGCGCACGGCGGTGTTCAGCAGGGGCACTCCGGCGGCACGGTAACGCTGGAGCACCAGCGGATGCGGATGGCCAAAGCGGTTGTGCCAGCCGGCCGAGACCAGCGCCAGGGTCGGCTGCAGCGCAGCGATGAACGCCGGATCGGAGGAATAGCGGCTGCCGTGGTGCGGCACCACCAATACGGTCGGCCGCGCCGGTCCCACGGCCTCGATCACCGCCGGCTCGGCCCCGCTGCTGATGTCGCCGGTAAGCAGCAGGCGCCCGCCGGCGCCATCCACCGCCAGCACGCAGGAACGGTCGTTGGGCCGCGCGGTTGCGCCGGCGACGGGCGACAGCACGCGGAAGCGCACGCCGTCCCAGGTCCACTCCATGCCCGCCTGGCAAGCCGGCATGGGCACCGGCATCCGCTGTGGCTCGCCGGCATAGCGCAACGCCTCGGGGTAGGCCCTCACCACGGCCGCGGTGCCGCCGGCGTGGTCGTTGTCGGCGTGACTGACCATCAGCAGGTCGAGCGTGTCGATGCCCAGTGCGTGCAGCGAAGGCACCACCACGGCTTGCCCCAGGTCGAATCCCGACGGGTAGCGGGCGCCGGCGTCGTAGACCATCGCATGGTGCCGGGTACGCAGGATGACCGACAGCCCCTGCCCCACGTCCAGTACCCATGCCTGGAAACCGCCCGGCGCCGGCAGCCGCTGCGCCGGCCAGGCCAGCGGCAGGAACAGCAACAGGCCGAGCCCGCGCAATGGCAGGCCCCGTGGCGCGAACAGCCACAACGCGCCCACTGTGGCCAGCAGCAACGCCCACGCTTGCACCTCGGGCAGATACCAGTGGGCGCCAGGCCAGGTCGCCATCCGCTGCAGCAGCCACCATTGCGCGTGCGCGAGTGCCGCGGCCAGGTGCAGAACCGGGGTCGCCGCCGGCGGGACGAGCAGCAGCAACAACAGCGCGACGAGCGCCACCGGCACGATCACGAAGCTGACGAAGGGCACTGCGATCAGGTTGGACAGCGCTCCCACCAGCGACGCCTCGCCGAAAAACCATTGGGTCAGCGGCAGCAGCGCCACCGTCATCACCACCTGGCCGGCCGACAATTCGTGCAGGAAGCCGCGCCAGCCCCGCGGCCGCGTCGTGAGGCAGAGCATCAGGAACGCCACGCCGACGAAGGACAACCAGAAGCCGGCCGCCAGCACGGCCAGCGGATCGGCCAGCACGATCGCGACCAAGGCCAGCGCCAGCGTCTGCGCTCCGCCGACGGTCCGGCGGCTCCAGCGGGCCATGGCCACCACCGCGATCATCAGCAAGGTACGCACCGTCGGCAGGCTCAGCCCCGCCAGCACGCCATAGGCGAACGCCGCAAGGAGCGCGCCGGCCGCCTGGGCAGGCAGACGCGGCAGCCGCAACGCCAGCCCCGGCCAGAGCAGGTACAGCAGGCGCGCAAGCGCTACGCCAAAGAGCGCGGCGACGCCGACGTGGAATCCGGAAATCGCGATCAGGTGCGGCACGCCGTTGGCGCGCGCCACCTCCCAGTCGTCCTGGTCCAACCCACGGGTGTCGCCGATCGAAAACGTCTGCAGCAGCGCCGCGTCATGCGGATCATGGACCCGCGCGGCGATGTCGGCGGCGATGCGTTCGCGCAGGCCGTCCACGCACAGGCGCGTACGCAGCAGGCGGTTGTCCGGATCGTCCCGCACATAGCCCACCGCGGCGATGCGCCGCTCCAGCGCGCTCCGCTCGCTGTCGGCCCCGCCCGGATCGATCAGCCCGCGCGGCCGGCGCAGACGCACATGCAGCTGCCACTGCGAGCAGGCCGGTACGGCGGGAGCCTCGTCGTACCAGCTGAGCCGTACGTGGCCATGCAGCGGCACCGTCTTGCCATCCAGCATGGCGTGCTCGGCGTCGAGCACGAAACGCGTGGCATCGCTGCGGGCCAGCGGCAGCTCGACCACCGTACCGACGACATCGAAGTCGCGTCCCTCGAGCTCGCGCGGCAGGCGCAGCTCCAGTGCCAGCGCGCCGCGCCAGATCGCCCACGCCGCGCCGAGCAGGGCGATCGCCGGCATGCCAAGCAGCGGCCAGCGTCGGCTGGCCAGGAGCGCGACCAGCCCCGGCAGCACGCCCCACGTCGCAGGCGGCAGCGCCGGCAACCACTGCACCGCCAGCACCCCGAGCAGAAGCGCGATGCCCACTCCCACCGCGCCGGGCATCCCTGCCGTGCGCATACGCCCTCCCGTGGCCAGGCCCGCAGCCTAGCGTGGGTCCGGCCGCGGCAGGGCTGAAATGCGTGTAAGGGTTTGCCGGTTCGCGGATGACGCGCGGGGTGGTCAGCCCCGCGCCTGCAACTCGCCGTTGTGCAGTTCGAGCGTGCGGTCCATCTTCGCCGCCAGGCGGTGGTCGTGGGTGACCAGGATGAAGCTGGTGCCGACTTCCCGGTTGAGCTCCAGCATCAGCTCGTAGACCTGCGCCGCGTTGCCCTCGTCGAGGTTGCCGGTGGGCTCGTCGCCGAGCACGCAGGCCGGGCGCGTGACCAGCGCACGCGCCACCGCGCAGCGCTGGCGCTCACCGCCGGAAAGTTCGGCCGGCTTGTGCTGCTCGCGCTTGCCCAGGCCCACCCGATCCAGCAGCACGCGCGCCTGGCGCTCGGCCTCGCCGATGGCCACGCCGCGGATCAGCAGCGGCATGCAGACGTTCTCCAGCGCGGTGAACTCCGGCAACAGATGGTGGAACTGGTAAATGAAGCCCAGCGAGCGGTTGCGCACGCGCCCGCGTTCGGCGTCGGAAAGCTTCGAAAGGATGCGCCCTTCCACCTCCACTTCGCCGCGGGTCAGCGTGTCCAGGCCGCCGATGATGTGCAGCAGCGTGCTCTTGCCCGAGCCCGACGCGCCGACGATGGCGAGCGTCTCGCCCCGCCGCAGGCTGAAGTTGACGTTGGTGAGCACCTCGGTCTTCAGGTCGCCTTCCTCGTAGGTCTTGGCGATCCCGCTGGCGCGCAGCACGATGTTGTCGGTCATGGTGGAGGGCTTATTCATAGCGCAGCGCCTGCGCCGGCTGCGTGCGCGAGGCGCGCCACGCGGGATAGAGCGTCGCCAGCAGCGAGAAGGCGAAGGTGACCAGCGTCACCCAGCCCACGTCGCTGGCCACCAGCTTGCTCGGGACCTCGCTGATGTAATAGACGTCCGGCGAGAGGAAGGTGATGCCGGTGAGGTGCTCGATCCACTTGATGATGACGGGAAGCTTCCACGACAGCAGCGAGCCGAAACCCACACCGAAGCCGATGCCGACCACGCCCACCAGCACGCCCTGCACCATGAACATGCCCATGATGCTCCGCGGCGTGGAACCGAGCGTGCGCAGGATCGCGATGTCGGCCTGCTTGTCGGTCACCAGCATCATCAGCATCGAGATCAGGTTGATCACCGCCACCAGGATGATCAGCGAGAGGATGATGAACATCACGTGCTTCTCCATCGAGATCGCGGAGAAGAAGTTGGCGTGGCTCTGCATCCAGGTCTGCACGACGTAGAGCTGGCCCAGGTCGTTGGCCAGTTCCCGGGCGACCGGGCCGGCGTTGAACATGTCGTCGAGCTTCAGGCGGACGCCGGTGGGGCCATCGAGGCTGTCCAGCTTTTCCGCGTCGCGCATGTTGATCAGCGCGAGATTGGAGTCGAACTCCTGCATGCCCAGCTCGAACACGCCCACCACGTGGAAACCGCGCAGGCGCGGCACGCTGCCCATCGGCGTGCCGCGGAACTGCGGCACGGCCATGGTCACCCGGTCGCCCACGGTCACGCCGAGCGTCAACGCCAGTTCCTTGCCCAGCACGATGTTCCAGCTGTCGGGCGTGAGCTCGTCCAGGCTGCCTTCGACCATGTGCGTGTTGATGTCCGAAACCTTCGGCTCCTGGCTGGGCTCGATGCCGCGCACCAGCGCGCCACTGGGGCGGCGCGCCTGCAGGAAGGCCTCCATTTCCACGTAGGGCGCTGCACCCTTAACGTGCGGGTTGGCCTCGGCGATCTTCACCGCGCGCGGCCAGTCCCGTACCGCCTCGCCGGGCAAGCCGGAGACGGTGGCATGCGAGATGGCGCCGAGGATGCGCGTGCGCAGCTCGGAATCGAACCCGTTCATCACCGACATCACCGTGATCAGCGCGGTCACGCTGATCGCAATGCAGACGATGGAGACGGTGGAGATGAAAGAAATGAACTGGTTGCGGCGCTTGGCGCGCGTGTAGCGCAGGCCGATGAACAGCTCGAGCGGTCGGAACATGGACGGTCGCTTTATCCGGTCTTGGGCGGGCCGCCCGAGGAAGCATTATCGGGCAATTGGACACGGATGCACGGCGAAAGTGCCGCGCCAGGCCGTGGACGCCGGGTTCGCCGCTACAGCCGGGCCGAAGATTCCGCTGGCCGCATGGCGGCCAGGCGCATGCGCAGGCGCCGGCGCAGGTCCGCGTCGCTGTTGTCGGGGGCAAGCAGCAGCACTTCCGTGCGCCCGGCGCTCTTGAGCCGCAACAGGACGCAGGTGCCCAGGACGCGGGACGAGGCCAGCACGGCGGGGCTTTCCTCGCGGGAGGCGCGATAGAGCGTCCAGGTTTCGCCGGCGAGGGCCACGCCCATGACGGACGAGCGCGAGGCGCGCCGCAGCGCGATCGCGACCAAGACGATCGACGCCAGCGCCATCGGCAGCTTCAACGCCCACGGCGCCCCGCTGCCGGCGATCGCGACCAGCACGAGCACGCCGATCGCCAGCAGCAGCTGCAGCAGCCGCCGCGAAGGCCGGTAGTCAAAGCCGATGGCGGGCGCGGATGTCATCGATGATCGCCTGCCAGTCGGCCCGCGGCGCCTGCGCGTGGCCCATGATCCAGTCCCACAGATCCGGATCCTGGGCGTCGAGCAGCTCGTCGAAGGCCTCGCGCGTAGCCGGCTCGGCGCCCGCGTAGCGCTCGTCCAGCCAGCCGCCCAGCAGCGCATCGAGTTCGCGGGTACCGCGGCGGGCACGCCAGCGCAGGCGGGAGAGGCTCATGGCGACGCGAGGCGCGAAGCGCCAGCCTTGGCTCCCTCTCCCCCTGCTCTAGTCAAAGATGGGGGAGAGGGTTGGGGTGAGGGGCGGGGCTGGCGAAAAAGGTGGCGCCAAGCCTCGACGCGTCTTGCTGGACGCGCGGGCGATGCGCTCTCCGGGTGTTCCGGCTGCATGGCGACGGCCCTGGTGGAAGTGTGTCGCAAGAGTGACCCCTCACCCCAGCCCTCTCCCCCATCTTTGACAAGAGCCAAGGGGAGAGGGAGCTAAAGGCGCGCGCTCTTACGAGCGGCGCTCCACCATCAGCTTCTTGATCTCCGCGATCGCCTTGGCGGGGTTGAGGCCCTTCGGACAAGTGCGCGCGCAGTTCATGATGGTGTGGCAACGGTAGAGCTTGAACGGGTCTTCCAGATCGTCCAGGCGCTCGCCGGTGGCTTCGTCGCGCGTATCGGCGATCCAGCGGTAGGCCTGCAGCAGGATGGCCGGGCCCAGGTAGCGGTCGCCGTTCCACCAGTAGCTCGGGCAGCTGGTCGAGCAGCAGGCGCACAGGATGCACTCGTAGTAGCCGTCCAGCTGTTTGCGGTCTTCCGGCGACTGCAGGCGTTCGCGCGCCGGCGCCGGGCTCTGCGTGCGAATCCACGGCTTGATCGAGGCGTACTGCGCGTAGAAGTGCGTCAGGTCCGGCACCAGGTCCTTGACCACCGGCATGTGCGGCAGCGGATAGATCGCCACTTCGCCGCCCTTGCAGTCGTCGATGGCCTTGGTGCAGGCCAGCGTGTTGGTGCCCTCGATGTTCATCGCGCACGAACCGCAGATGCCTTCGCGGCAGGAACGGCGCAACGTGAGCGTCGGGTCGATCTCGTTCTTGATCTTCAGCAGGGCGTCCAGAACCATCGGGCCGCACGAGGCCAGGTCCACCTCGTAGGTGTCGATGCGCGGGTTCTGGCCGTCGTCCGGGCTCCAGCGGTAGATCTTGAAGGTGCGCGGCTTCTTGGCGCCCTTCGCCGGATAGTGCTTGCCGGACTGGATCTTGGAATTCTTCGGTAGCGTGAACTCTGCCACGGTGACCTCACTTGGCCTGTGCGCTCATCCATGAGCGCGAGAAGCAAAAAGCGGCCATCCATGGCCGCACTCTCAAATTCAGTAAACGCGCTTCTTCGGCGGCACCACGTCGACTTCGTCGGTCAGCGTGTACATGTGCACCGGGCGGAAGTCGAAGCTGGTCTGGCCGGACTCGTCCACCTTGACCAGGGTGTGCTTCATCCATTGCGCATCGTCGCGCTCGGGGAAGTCCTCGCGCGCATGGGCGCCGCGGCTTTCCAGGCGCTGTTCGGCCGCGTGCATGGTGACCACCGCCTGTGCGAGCAGGTTGGACAGCTCCAGCGTCTCGATCAGGTCGGAGTTCCACACCAGCGAACGATCGGTGACGCTGACGTCCTTGAACGATTCGTAGACCTCGGAGATGCGGCGCTTGCCCTCGGCCAGCGTCTCGCCGGTGCGGAATACGGCGGCGTCCTTCTGCATGGTGCGCTGCATCTCCGCGCGGATCTGCGCGGTCGGCTTGCTGCCCTTGGCGTTGCGCAGGCCGTCGAAACGGGCCAGCGCCTTGTCCAGGATGCTCGCCGGCACGTCCTGATGCAGCGACCCGGGCTTGATCAGCTCGGCGCAACGGCCGGCCACGGCGCGGCCGAACACCACCAGGTCCAGCAGCGAATTGGAGCCCAGGCGGTTGGCGCCGTGCACCGAAACGCAGGCCGCCTCGCCGATGGCGAACAGGCCCGGCACCACGGCGTCGACGTCATCGCCCTTCTTCTGCACCACTTCGCCGTGGTAGTTGGTCGGGATGCCGCCCATGTTGTAGTGCACGGTCGGGATGACCGGGATCGGCTCGCGGGTCACGTCTACGCCGGCGAAGATGCGTGCCGACTCGGCGATGCCCGGCAGCCGCTCGTGGATCACGTCGGCGCCCAGGTGCATCAGGTTGAGGTGGATGTGGTCCTTGTGCTCGCCGACGCCGCGGCCTTCGCGGATCTCGATGGTCATCGCGCGGCTGACCACGTCGCGCGAGGCCAGGTCCTTGGCGCTGGGCGCGTAGCGCTCCATGAAGCGCTCGCCCTGGGAGTTGGTGAGGTAGCCGCCCTCGCCGCGCACGCCTTCGGTGATCAGGCAGCCGGCGCCGTAGATGCCGGTCGGGTGGAACTGCACGAACTCCATGTCCTGCAGCGCCAGGCCCGCGCGCAGCACCATGCCGCCGCCGTCGCCGGTGCAGGTGTGCGCCGAGGTGGCGCTGAAGTAGGCGCGGCCGTAGCCGCCGGTGGCCAGCACCACGGCATGGCCGCGGAAGAAGTGCAGCGTGCCCTCGTTCATGTCCAGCGCGAGCACGCCGCGGCAGACGCCCTGCTCGTCGAAGATCAGGTCGATCGCGAAGTATTCGATGAAGAACGCCGCGTCATGCGCCAGCGCCTGCTGGTAGAGCGTGTGCAGGATCGCGTGGCCGGTGCGGTCGGCGGCGGCGCAGGTGCGCTGCGCGGTGCCCTTGCCGTAATGCGTGGTCATGCCGCCGAACGGGCGCTGGTAGATCTTGCCCTCCTCGGTGCGCGAGAACGGCACGCCGTAGTGCTCCAGCTCGATGATCGCGGCCGGGGCCTCCTTGCACATGTACTCGATGGCGTCCTGGTCGCCGAGCCAGTCGGAGCCCTTGATGGTGTCGTAGTAGTGGAAGCGCCAGTCGTCCTCGCCCATGTTGCCGAGGGCCGCGGAGATGCCGCCCTGCGCCGCCACGGTGTGCGAGCGGGTCGGGAAGACCTTGGTGATGCAGGCGGCTTTCAGGCCCTTTTCGGCCAGGCCGAAGGTGGCGCGCAGGCCCGCGCCGCCGGCGCCGACCACGATCACGTCGTACTTGTGTTGCTGAACCTTGTAGGCTTCCATCGAACTTAAGCTCCCAGGGCGATGCGCAGCACCGCGAGCACGCCCGCCAGGGTGGCGAGCACGGCAACGAACTTGATCGCGATCAGCGACGCCGCTTCCTTCCAGCGGGTGTGCACGTAGTCCTCGATCACCACCTGCAGGCCGAGCACGGCGTGCCAGAACGCGGTGACCACGAAGGCGATCAGCAGCACGGCGTTCCACGGACGCGCGACCAGCTCACGGGCGGTGGCGTAGTCGGCGTGCAGCACGCGCAGCACCAGCGAGACCAGCCAGATGCCCAGGCCAACCAGCGCGACGGCGGTGACGCGCTGCACCCACCAATGGCTCACGCCGTGCTGGGCCGAGCCCAGGCCGCGGGCCTTCTTCAGCGGGTTGCGGTATTCCTTCGGATAGGCGCTCATGCCCCGGCCCCCAGTTTCAGCACGCAAGCCCACACCAGCGCCGTCAGAGCCAAGCTGACGATGATCGAGGCCCAGCTCGAGCGCACGAACTGCACGATCTCGTAGCCGTAGCCGCCGTCCTGGATCAGGTGCCGGATGCCGTTGCACAGGTGGTAGAACAGCGACCAGCTCCAGCCGATCAGCAGGATGATGCCGATCGGGCTTCCGACGAAGGCGGTGAAATGGCCGAAGCGCTCTTCGCCGCCGGCCAGCGCGATCAGCCCCCAGGCGACCAGCAGCATCCCCACGGACAGGGCCACGCCGGTGGCGCGATGCAGGATGGAAGTGACCATCTGCACCTGCCATCGATAGACGGAGAGATGGGGTGAAAGCGGTCGTCGCGTGTCTGCCATGGCGGCTGTCCGTGGTGTGGAATCGCTGGTGCCCGATCGCCCGCTTCCCATGCCCGTGCCGGCTCGCGCCGCCATGGGCGGATCAGAAGTCGATGCAGCGTCCGTTCTTTTCCCAGTCGCCGTAGCGGGTGGGATCCGGCGCCGGCCGCTCCGGTCGCGCCTCGCCCTGGACCGGTCGCGCGGGCGCGACGGGTTGCTCCGCGGGAACGGAAACAGGGGCGGATTCGGTCTGGGAGGAGGTCTCGGACATAAGTAAAGCCGCAGAAGCGTAATACGCGCTGACCGCGCAGCACAACCTTGACCGTCGGGCGAAAACCTGTCCGCACCTTGTCTTCACGGGCGCGTTCCCTTATCTCAGGCGCATGCCAAGCACCTACAACGCCGAGCTGGTCTCCCTCGAAGGCGCGGACGCGATCGCGTTCGCGCAAGCGCAATTCAGCAGCAACCTCGCCTCGCTCGCCGACGGCCAATGGCAATTCAGCGCCTGGCTCGATGCGCAGGGGCGGGTGCGTGCGTTGTTCCACCTGATGCGGCTGGATGAGCAGCGCTTGCGGTTACTGCTGCGTGGCGGGGAAGCCCAGGCGCTGGCCGCCGAACTGCAGCGCTACGTGTTCCGCGCCAAGGTGCGTGTGGCGGCGCTGCCGGTGCAGCAAGTGGCGACCACGACGGCCATGGCGCTGCAGGCCGTGGTGTCGCAGGAGGACACCCTTGTATTGGGATGCGGCTCACATGGCCTGAGGCTGGCCGCCGAGGGCGACGACGAGTGGCGCCTGCCGCAGCTTCGCGCCGGCTGGCCGTGGCTTGCGCCGGGAGCCGGCGGTGGCTTGCTGCCGGCCTGGCTGGATCTGGGGAAACTGGGCGCCACGGCGCTGGACAAGGGTTGCTATCCGGGCCAGGAGATCGTCGCGCGCATGCACTACCGCGGCGGCAGCAAGCGGCATCTGCATCACCTGCGGCTGTCGCGTGTGCTGGCGCCGGGCGACGTGCTGGAAGCGGACGGCCAGCCGGTGATCCAGTTGCTGGACGTGGTGCCGGCGGATGGAGCAGCCGAGGCGCTGGCGGTCGTGCACGACGACACGCAGGCGGGCCTGGCGGCCGGCGTGGAGGCAATCCACGGGAGCGGGGCCGTGTTCGTGCAAGCGGCCGATCTCTGACCGCCCTGCCCACCACGAAAGCACTCCTGCGGCGAGTGACGCCAGCGCGGCGGCATCACCCGTGTGGCCGTTCAGCCCAGATGCCTGGCGTAGACATGCTGGCTCTTCTGCCGCACGTAACCAATCCCTCGTAGAACGGGTGCGAGGCCTGGCGCTGCACGTTCGAACGCACCACCACGACCTCGAGGCCCTGCTCCCTGGCCCAGGCCTCCGCGGCGGCCACCAAGGTCCGTCCCACGCCAGCCCGGCGGCTCGCGCCATCGACCACCAGACCCGTGATCTCCACGCGCTCGCCCGCTTCCAGGCTCAGGCGCCGCTCGGCAGCGATCCAGCCGGCCATGCGTTCCGCTCCGTCGATCACGCGCACGCATTGGCGCGGGTCGCCGATCAGGCCGTGCAGCCGAGCGGCCATGGCGGTCGCGTCCACCGGATACCCCAGCTCGCCCGCCAGCCGCGCGATCTGCTGCGCATCGGCGGCGCGCGCCGCGCGCGGCGCGTTCACGCCAGCCGCGCGCCGTTGGGCACCGGCCGCTCCACCGTGGTGACGACCACGCCAGCGTCGGTATGGAACCCGGTCAGCAGGAACTGCGAGCGGAACGGGCCGATCTGCTTCTCGGGAAAGTTGAGCACGCCTACGATCTGCCTGCCGACCAGTTGCTCGGGCGAGTACAGCGCGGCGATCTGCGCGCTGGTCTTGCGCTCGCCATAGGGACCGAAGTCGGCCCACACCTTCCATGCCGGCTTGCGCGCCTCGGGAAAGGGCTCCACGCGCACGATGGTGCCGGCGACGATCAGCACCTTCTCGAAGTCCGCCCAACTGATCTCTTGCACGTCCGTCATCCTTCCAGCCTTGTCTTGAACCAGTCCTGCAATTCGGCCCGCCAGTAGCTCGCCTGCGCGGCCAGGAAGCCCAGCGGCCGGTGGGTCGACGCCAGGCCATAGTCGGCGAACTCGCGCCAGGCCGGATCGCCCTCGGCGATCGCCGCCGCCAGCAGCTCGCCCGCCGCGCAGGTCGAACTGAGGCCATGGCCGCCGAAGGCCTGCGCCCACCACAGGCCGTCCCCGCGTCCGCCGATCTGCGGCATCTGGTGGCGGGCGTAGCTCATCAGGCCGGACCAGGCGTAGTCGATGCGCGCCTGCTCAAGCTGCGGGAACACGCGCAGCAGGTCGCGCTGCAGCAACCGCTGCACGGCGTGCGGGGAACGGTCGAGCACCGAGATCCGGCCTCCCCACAGCAGCCGCGTATCCGGCAACGGCCGGTAGTAGTCGAAAGCGAAACGCGTGTCGTAGATGGCCGCGCGCGTGGCCAGGCAATCGGCCAGGCGATCGCCCAGCGGCTCGGTCACCATCACGTAGGTGGCGATCGGCAGGACCGCGCGGTCGATGCTGCGCTCCAGGCCCGCCAGGTAGCCTCCGCACGCCAGCACCACCTGCTCGGCAAGCACTTCGCCCGAAGCGGTCCGTACACGCCATCGATCGCCTACCCGCTGCAGTTGGCGTACGCCGCTGTGCTCATGGATGCGCACGCCCTGCCCCGCCGCGGCGGCAGCCAGGCCGATGGCATAGTTGAGCGGGTGCAGGTGCAGCGCGTCGCGCTCGAACAGGCCATCGTGGTAGCGCGTGCTGTGGATGCGCTCGCGAAGCTCGGCCTCCGGCAGCCACTCCCAGTCCGCGCCGTAGTGCTCGGCCAGCAACTGCTGGCGTGCGCGCAGCACGCCGGGGTCGCGGAACCAGTTGGCCCAGATCACGCCTGCGTCCACCGCATCGCAGGGAATCGCGTAGTCGGCGATCCGTCGACGGATGCGATGCACGCCCTCGATCGTGCGCTGGAACAGGGCACGCGCGCGCGCCTCGCCGAGTTGCCCGAGCAGGGCCTGCTCACCCAGCGAAAAGCCGGCGAACACGAAGCCGCCATTGCGCCCCGAAGCGCCATGGCCGATCTGCTCGCGCTCCAGCAGCAGCACGTCGCGCACGCCGCGCTCGGCCAGGCCCAATGTCGTATTGAGTCCGGCGAAGCCGCCGCCGACCACCACCACGCGCGCCTCCGTGGTGCCCTCGAGCGGGGCATACGGTGCGTACGGCATGGCCGTGGCGCGGTAGTAGGAGATGGCGGGCGAATGCGTCATGGCAAGGGCACGTCGGGCGACGGCCGAGCATATCGCAGGGCGTGCGGCGCCGTTCGAGCAGAAGGGCGTCGGCGTGCGACCGGCCGTCGTCGCGTGCCACTTGCAGGGCCGGCCGTGTGTGTCCGCCCGAAACGCCGGCTTCCCGGGAGGCCTGCGCCAGCCCTGCGACGCCTGGAGTGGAACGGGTCCTTGGCCGCCGCAGCGCTCTTCCCGAAAGGGGAAGAGCGCAAGTCGAGCGTTACAGCTGCGCGGCAAACTCGCGCACGACCGGCGCCAGCTTGGGATCCTGCATGGCCATGTGCATGGTGGCGCGCACCAGGCCGGCCTTGTTGCCGCAATCGAAGCGGGTGCCTTGGAAACGATACGCAAGCACCTTGCCCTGCTCCTTCAGCAAGGCCTCGATGGCGTCGGTGAGCTGGATCTCGCCGCCGGCGCCCGGTTCGGTCTGCTCCAGCAGCTCGAAGATGCGCCCGGGCAGCACGTAGCGTCCGACCACCGCGAGGTTGGACGGCGCATCGGCGGGCTTGGGCTTCTCCACCATGTAGCGGATGCGCGCGCTGCGTTCGTCCACCGGCTCGGCGTCGACGATGCCGTACTTGTCGGTCTGGTCATGCGGCACTTCCTCGACCGCGATGACGCCGGCATGTTCCGCCTCGGCCAGCGCGGCCATCTGCCCCAGCGCACCCTTGCCGCGGTTCCAGATCAGGTCGTCGGGAAGGATGATGCCGAACGGTTCGTTGCCGACCACCGGCTTGGCGCAGAGCACCGCATGGCCCAGGCCATGGGCCTCCGGCTGGGTGACGAAGACCGCGCGCACGTTGGACGGCAGGGTGCCCTGCACCAGGGCAAGCAGTTCGTCCTTGCCCTTTTCCTCCAGCTTGGCTTCCAGTTCGTACGCTTTGTCGAAATAGTCGGCAATGGCGTGCTTGTAGCGGTTGGTGACGAACACCAGCGTGTCGGCACCGGCGTCAACCGCTTCATCGACCGCGTACTGGATCAGCGGCTTGTCCAGCACCGGCAGCATCTCCTTGGCGACCACCTTGGTGGCCGGCAGGAAACGCGTGCCCAACCCGGCCACGGGAAACACCACTTTGCGCAACGGCTTGGTCACTCACTTCTCTCCTGTCTCGATACGGGCGGGTTCGGTACGCCGGAGCGACACCACGTTGTCCGGTTGCGCCGTATCGCTCCAGCGAAACGACGGCAACAGGCTGGACACGCACCGGCGCAGCTCATCCTCGTCGTAGGCCGCAGTGGCTTCGGCGGCCTTGTTGATCAGGGCCTGCAGCAGCTCCCAGGACACTTCGCGGTGTTGCGCGAGAAAGATCTTCGCGTGCGCGGTGGCGCTGTAGTTTTCCAACTGGTGGAACAGTTCCTCGAACAACTTTTCGCCGGCGCGCAGGCCGGTGTAGATGATCGGCACTTCGGTACCCGGCTTCTTTCCCGCCAGGCGGATCATCTGTTCGGCAAGATCGCGGATCTTCACCGGCTCGCCCATGTCCAGCGCGAAAATCTCGCCGCCTTGGCCCAGGCAGGAGGCCTGCAGGATCAGCTGGCAAGCCTCCGGAATCGTCATGAAGTAGCGAGTGATTTCCGGGTGCGTGATGGTGACGGGACCGCCGTCGCGAATCTGCTGGCGGAACAGCGGCACGACCGACCCGGCCGAGTCGAGCACGTTGCCGAACCGCACTGTGATGAAGTGGGTCTTCGACTGGGCGCTGAGGTTCTGGCAGTAGATTTCCGCCACGCGCTTGCAGGCGCCCATCACGCTGGTGGGATTGACCGCCTTGTCGGTGGAGATCAGCACGAAGCATTCGACCTGGAACTCGTTGGCCAGATCCGCCACGGTGCGGGTACCCAGCACGTTGTTGCGGAACGCGGCGCGCAGTTGCTTCTGCAGCATCGGCACGTGCTTGTACGCGGCCGCGTGGAAGACCACCTGCGGCCTGCTCTCGGCGAAGGCCTTCTGCATCGCCATGCGGTCGCCGCAGTCACACAGCACGCACTCCAGCAGCAACTCGGGATAATCGCTGCGCAGCTCCTTGCCGATTCGGTAAAGGTTGTACTCGCTCTGCTCCACGATGGTCAGCGCGTGCGCACCCAGTCGGGCGACCTGGCGACAGAGCTCCGAACCGATCGAGCCGCCGCCGCCGGTGACCAGCACGCGCCGGCCGGTCAGGGTTTCGCGGATCGCGGTCCAGTCCAGCTCGACGGCGTCGCGGCCGAGCAGGTCTTCGATTGCGACTTCCTTTATTTCATTGAACTGGGCGCGGCCGGCGACGACGTCTTCCAGCCTCGGTACCGTGCGGTATGGCAGGCCGGTCTGGTCGCACAGCTCCACCACGCGGCGCATTTCGCCCGTGGTGGCGGCAGGCAAGGCGATCAGCAGCATTTCGACCGCCGCCTCGCGCGCCAGCTCAGGCAGTTGGTCGATGCTGCCCAGCACCGGATGGCCGTTGATCGAGGCGCCTCGCAGACTGGTCTTGTCGTCGACGAAACCGATGACGCTGTAGGTGCCGTCCCGGCGCAGGTCGCGTGAAAGCGCCTCGCCCGCGCGGTCGGCGCCGACGATCAGCACGCGCCTGGAGGAGCGCGCATTGAACAGATCCAATCGGCTGTCCTTCCAGAACCGGTAGGCAAGGCGCGGCACGCCCAGCAGGAGGGTCAACGCCACCGGATAAAGCAGCAGCACCGATCGCGGCACGCCTTCCAGGCGTTCGTAGACGAACAGCGCCAGAGCGATGCCGAGCGCGCCACCTACCGCAGCCTTGAGGATGTTCCACAGGTCCGGCAGGCTGGCGAAGCGCCATACGCCCTTGTACAAGCCGGTCCAGGTGAAGATGAGCCCCTGGATCGCCAGCACGATGGGAAACTCGAGCGCATCGAAGCTGCTCCCCTGGCCCGGCGCGGTGGCATAGCGCAGTGCCTTGGCGATCCACCAGGCGAAGCCGGCCATCGCCAGGTCGTGTGCGACCACGGCGAAACGCGGGTGGATGAGTCCGATCCATTTACGGGGTGACATGACGGTCCTTCTGCGATGCACGCCGCACGCACCGGCGCTTGATGACGATCCATGTTGCGCCCGCTGCCGTATAGACGGCGAGACAGGCCGGCAATGCCATGGCGGGATGGAGCCTGGCGGCGAACGCCACGGGGGCGGCGAAAAGCAGGTTCCAACACAGGTACCACCCAGCCGCGCGCCTGTGCGTGCGGCCGGATCGTACCAGCCACTGGTAGAGATGCTCGCGATGCGGAGCGTACCAGCGCCTCCCGTGTAGGAAGCGGTTCAGCAAAGTCAAACTGGCATCGGCGATGAAGCTCGAACCCAGGATGAGGGCCGGCCAGAGCAGCGCCGGCTGGATGCGCCACAACATGGCCGCCAGCGCGAACAGGAGCAGGCCCACGCTGCCGCTCCCCACGTCGCCCATGAAGATGCGCGCGGGAGGACGGTTGTAGAACCAGAAGCCCAGGCAGGCCGCCGCGACGGCAAAGCCGGCGCCCGCCAGTGCGGGCTGCGCCACGCTCGCCGCCAGGCAGCCGATTCCGGCGGCCACCACGATGCCCTGCTGCGCCAGCAGGGCGTCGATGCCGTCCATGAAGTTGTGCAGGTTGATGCTCCAGCCGCCCGCCAGCACCAGCAACGGCCACCACCACCAGGAAAGGTCCGCACTGGCCAGCAGGGCCGCGCCGAACAGCCCAGTCGCCAGCAGCTGCACGCCGAGCCGCGGCCATTGCCGCAAGGGCCGGTGATCGTCCCACCAGCCGATCGCGGCCACCAGCAGCAGGGCAATTGCCAGCGCCGCCACCACCTGCACGGGCCACGCCCCAGGCAGGCTGCGGAGCACGCCCGGCAGTACGACCACACAAGCCGCCACGATGCCAATGCCGCCTCCGCGCGGCGTGGGCAGCGTGTGCGAGCGGCGCTGGCCCGGCTGGTCCAGCATGCCGCGCCGCCGCGCATAGGAAATCGCGATCCGCACCACTACCACCGCGAGCACCAGCGCGACCAGGCTCCATCCCAGCGACGTGGCGTATTCGGCGGAGCTCACTCGTTGGCGACGCCGTGGATGGGACGGATCGTGCTCCAGCCCTTGCAGCTGGGACACTGCCAATGATGGGCCTTGGCGCCGAAGCCGCAACGGCTGCAGCGATACATCGCCTGGCCTTCGAGCAGCTTGCGGGTGAGGTCGCGCAGGATCAGGAAGTTCTCCCGCGCTTCGCCCTCGATCTTGTCCATGGTCGCATCGATCAGGGCCATCAGGCCGCGCACCGAAGGCCGCTGGCGCAACTGCGAGGTCAGGAACTCGATGCCTGCACGCTCGCCATCGCGCTGGTTGTAGAGCTTGGTCAATGCGAGCACCGGCGAAATGCCGTGGTAGCGGGCGAGGATGTCGCGCAGGAAATGCTCGGCGCGCTCCATCTGGCCGGTGCGCGCGTAGCTGTTGAGCAGCGGCGGCAGGATCTCCGGCACGAAGGCGATGTCCGCGCCCACCGCCGCCTCGTACGCCGCGACCGCCTCGGCATGCTCGCCGGCCTCGGCATGCAGGCGGCCAGTGAGCATGAAGGCGCGCACGCAGTCGTCCTGGCACTCGAAGGCTTGCCGCAGATAGTCGCGCGCCTCGGCCAGCGCGCCATGCTGGCGGGCCTGTTCGGCCAGCTCGCAGTAGAACTGGGCGATCATGGGCGACTCGTCGTCGCCGGTCATGACTTCCAGGCGGCGCGCATGGTCGATCGCCTTGTGCCAGTCGCGCTCGTGCTGGTAGATCGCCACCAGGTGGCGCAACGCCGAAGGGGCGTGCGCATTCATCGCCACGAGGTCGGAGAACAGCGCCTCGGCGCGATCGAGCAGGCCCGCGCGCATGTAGTCCTCGCCCAGCTCGAGCAGGGCGACCGTCTTCATCGCCTCGGTCAGGCCCGGGCGGGAAACCAGGTGCTGGTGCAGGCGGATCGCGCGGTCCACCTCACCGCGGCGGCGGAACAGGTTGCCCAGCGCCAGGTGGGTTTCCACCGTGTCCCGGTTGTATTCGGCAAGCTTGAGGAAGACCTCGATCGCCTTGTCCTGCTCTTCGTTGAGCAGGTAGTTGAGGCCGCGGAAGTAATCGGATGAGAGCTCGCTGACCCGCATCCCGGAGCGATGCACCGCCGCCCGGCGGGCCGCGAACCATCCGCTGGCGAAGGCGGCCGGCACCAGCAGAACCAGCACGTAGAGAATGTTCATGCGCTGGCCGGCGACTTCCCGCTGGACCGGTGCCGCCGCAGCGCACGGCGATGACGCAGGCTCATGCCCAGCCAGGCCGTAAGCCCGCCCAGCAGCCAGCCGATCACCAGCGCGACCAGCAGGCCGGCGCCCTTGGGCAGCGCCACCCTGGCGAAGGCCAGGTCGTAGCTCACCGGATCGGCGTTGAGCGCGCCGACGATCACGCCGGCGACCACGAAGAGCGCGAGGATGAGCAAGGCAATCAATCGCATCGCACGACTTTACCCGAATCGGCTTGAACCGGCGACCGCACACGGGCAATAAAAGAGGCAGAACGGCTCGCGCCGCCTGCCTCGAAAAACACGCCAGGAACCGTAACCCCCGGTCGCGGTGCAATCAGGCCAGTTCGGCCATCAGCGCCAGGTTGACGCGCTCGCGCAACTCCTTGCCCGGCTTGAAATGCGGCACGTGCTTGCCCGGCAGGGCCACCGCTTCGCCGGTCTTGGGATTGCGCCCCATGCGCGGCGGCCGGTAGTGCAGCGCGAAGCTGCCGAAACCGCGGACCTCGATACGCTCGCCCTCGGCCAATGCATGGCTCATCTGCTCGATCACGCTCTTGACTGCGAGTTCGACGTCGCCAAACGCAAGGTGCGTCTGGCGCCTGGCCAGCGCCTCGATCAGTTCGGATTTGGTCATGGGTCCCCAATGTCCGTGACGTTAAACGGCGGGGCGGCTCGGCGCCGCCCCGCTTCGTACCTCAAGTCATTGTAATCCTAAAGGATTACTCGGACTTGTTGAGCTGCTCCTTGAGCAGCGCGCCCAGCTTGGTGGTGCCGCCGGAAGCGGAGCCGTACTCGGCCATCGCGTCATGCAGCTCTTCCTCGTCCTTGGCGCGGATCGAGAGCGCCAGCTGGCGACCCTTGCGGTCCATGCCGGTGAACTTGGCTTCCACCTTGTCGCCGACCTTCAGGTGCTGGGTGGCATCGTCGATGCGCTCCTTGGCGATGTCGTTGGCGCGCAGGTAACCCTCCACGCCCTCGCCCAGGTCGATCACCGCACCCTTGGCGTCCACTTCCTTCACCGTGCCGGTGACGATCGTGCCGCGCGGGTTGTTGGCCATGAACTGGCCGAACGGATCCTGCTCCATCTGCTTGATGCCCAGCGAGATGCGCTCGCGCTCCGGATCGACCGCCAGCACCACCGCCTCGATCTCGTCGCCCTTCTTGAAGTTGCGCACGAGGTCTTCGCCGGACGCCTGCCAGGAGATGTCGGACAGGTGGACCAGGCCGTCGATGCCGCCTTCCAGGCCGATGAAGATGCCGAAGTCGGTGATCGACTTGATCTGGCCGGACACCTTGTCGTTCTTCTTGTGCATGGCGGCGAACGCTTCCCACGGATTGGAACGCGTCTGCTTGATGCCCAGCGAGATGCGGCGACGCTCTTCGTCCACGTCCAGCACCATCACTTCGGTCTCGTCGCCGACCTGCACCACCTTGGCCGGATTGACGTTCTTGTTGGTCCAGTCCATCTCGGACACGTGCACCAGGCCTTCGACGCCCGGCTCGATCTCGACGAAGCAGCCGTAGTCGGTCACGTTCGAAACCTTGCCGAACAGGCGGCTGCCGACCGGGTAGCGACGCGAGATGTTGACCCACGGATCGTCGCCCAGCTGCTTGAGGCCCAGCGAGACGCGGTTGCGCTCGCGGTCGTACTTGAGTACGCGCACGTCCAGCTCGTCGCCGACGTTGACCACTTCGGACGGATGGCGCACGCGCTTCCACGCCATATCGGTGATGTGCAGCAGGCCGTCGATGCCGCCCAGGTCCACGAACGCGCCGTAGTCGGTGAGGTTCTTGACCGTGCCCTTGACCACCGCGCCTTCGGTCAGGCGCTCCAGCAGCTTCTCGCGCTCCTCGGAGAACTCGGTCTCGACGACGGCGCGGCGGCTGACCACCACGTTGTTGCGCTTGCGGTCCAGCTTGATGATCTTGAACTCGAGGTCCTTGCCCTCGAGGTACACCGGGTCACGCACCGGGCGCACGTCGACCAGCGAGCCCGGCAGGAACGCGCGGACGTCCTTGATGTCGACGGTGAAGCCGCCCTTGACCTTGCCGGAGATCTTGCCGGTGATGGTCTCTTCCTTGTCGAAAGCCTGCTCGAGGTCGTCCCACACCATCGAACGCTTGGCCTTCTCGCGGGAGAGCTTGGTCTCGCCGAAGCCGTCTTCCAGGGCATCGAGGGCAACCTTCACCTCGTCGCCCACCTGCACTTCCAGCGTGCCCTCTTCGTCCTTGAACTGCTCGATCGGGACGATGCCCTCGCTCTTGAGGCCGGCGTTGATCACGACGACGTCGTTGCGGATTTCCACAACGATGCCGGTGACGATGGCACCCGGCTTCAGCTTGGCGATGGCCTGCTGGCTCTGTTCAAACAGCTCGGCAAAACTTTCAGTCATGTTGATTCCAGAAATGAGAAAAGGCCGAAAGCCCCTTGTGCGCGCCGTCGGATGAAATGCGCACGGGCTGACCGGCCCACCGGTTGTGGGTGTCGCAGAAAACGCGCCCTATGACGGACCGCCCTGTCGGCACCGTTACCAAAACCCCCGCCGCGGCGGAGGCGCCTAAAGCCGCGAGCAGCCTTATCGGGGCTGCACGACGGCAAGTACTTTCGCGACGACGTCCTCGATGGGCATGCCGGTGGTATCCACCAGAACCGCATCCTCGGCCGGGCGAAGCGGAGCGACCGCACGCGACGCATCCCGCTCGTCGCGCGCCTCGATCTCGCGCTGAAGGACGCCAAGTGTAACGTTCAGCCCCTTTTCCTTCAACTGCTTATAGCGTCTTTTCGCCCGTTCGGCGGCGCTCGCCGTGAGGAACACCTTGAACGGGGCGTCCGGGAAGATCACCGTGCCCATGTCGCGCCCATCGGCGACCAGGCCCGGAGCTTTGCGGAAACCCAGTTGCAGGTCGACCAAGGCCTGCCTCACGGAAGGGATGGAGGCGATCGCCGAAGCGGCGGCGCCGGCCGTCTCGGTGCGCAGTTCGTCGGTGGCGTCATGGCCGTTGACGATCACCCGCGTGTCGCCGCCGCCGGCGGCCGCCTGGAAGCGGATCTTCGTGGACTGGGCGCAACGGGTCACCGCCCCGGCATCGGAGAGATCCAGTCCTTCGGCCCCCGCCGCGTAGCCGACCGCCCGGTACAGGGCTCCCGAATCGAGCAATCGCCAGCCCAGATGCTCGGCGACCAGGCGGCTGATGGTGCCCTTGCCCGAGCCGGACGGCCCGTCGATGGTCAGGACTGGCACCGGCTGCGTGCGGCTCATGGGGCTCCCGGGCATCTGCAAAAGACGCATGGTAACGCGTAGGACACCCCACGTTGACCACCCCCAGGGCACGTGCTATCTAGCCGCGCCTCCGCCTTGCAGTGCCCCGCCATGACCGATCTTCGCCGCGAGTTCGAACAGGCCGCCGAGGATGTCAAGCGACTTGGCACCCGGCCCGACAACGACACGCTGCTCAAGCTCTACGCGCTGTACAAGCAGGGCTCGCAGGGCGACGTGAAGGGCGGCCTGCCTGGCTTCTTCGACTTCGTCGGCACCGCCAAACACGAAGCCTGGGCGCAACTGTCCGGGACACCGCAGGAAGAAGCCATGCACCGCTACATAGCGCTTGTGCGGCAGCTCCTGGCCTGACGCGCCCATACCGCCCCTGCTTGCCGAGCCAGCCGAGGGCGATCGGGTGCGGCTGGGCGAGATCGCCGCTTGCTTTCCTTCACCCCGCCCGGCACATTCGTACGATCGTTTGAACGGACGCCGGCATGCCCTACCCGCACCTGTTTGCTCCGCTGGACCTGGGCCACCTCACGCTGTCCAACCGCATTCTGATGGGCTCGATGCATACCGGGCTGGAAGATCGCGCGGCCGACTACGACAAGCTCGCAGCCTATTTCGCCGAACGCGCCCGCGGCGGCGTCGCGCTGATGGTCACCGGCGGCATCGCCCCGAGTATCGAAGGCTGGCTCAAGCCGTTCGGCGGCCGCCTGTCGATGCCCTGGCACGTCGGCCGGCACCGCAAGGTGACCGGCGCCGTGCATGCCGAGGGCGGCCGCATCTGCCTGCAGATCCTGCATGCGGGCCGCTACGGCTACCACCCCTTGTCGGTGGCGCCCTCGAAACTGAAATCGCCGATCACGCCGTTCACGCCGCGAGCCCTTTCCGGCCGCGGCGTGGAACGGACCATCGGCGATTTCGTGCGTTGCGCGAAACTCGCCCGCGAGGCGGGCTACGACGGCGTGGAAGTGATGGGCTCGGAGGGCTACCTGATCAACCAGTTCCTCGCCGCGCGCACCAACCGGCGCCAGGATGCCTGGGGCGGCGACGCCGCACGCCGCATGCGCCTGGCGATCGAGATCGTGCAGCGCACCCGCGAGGCGGTGGGGCGCGATTTCATCATCATCTACCGGCTGTCCATGCTGGAACTGGTCGAAGGCGGCCAGTCCTGGGACGAGATCGTCGCGCTGGCCAAGGCCATCGAGGCGGCCGGCGCCAGCATCATCAACACCGGCATCGGCTGGCACGAGGCGCGCGTGCCGACCATCGTCACCTCGGTCCCGCGCGCGGGCTTTGCCTGGGTCACCCGCCGGCTGAAGGACGAAGTGAGCCTGCCACTGGTGGCCACCAACCGCATCAACATGCCCGAGGCCGCCGAGCGCGTGCTCGCCGATGGCGAGGCCGACATGGTTTCGATGGCGCGGCCGCTGCTGGCCGACCCGGCATGGGCAGCCAAGGCGCGCGCCGGCCGCAGCGCATCGATCAACACCTGCATCGCCTGCAACCAGGCCTGCCTGGACCATGTATTCCAGAACAGGCGCGCCAGTTGCCTGGTCAATCCGCGTGCCTGCCATGAAACCGAATGGGTCATCGCCCCCGCGGCGCGACCCAGGCGCATCGCGGTGGTCGGCGCAGGTCCGGCCGGCCTGGCCTGCGCGACGACGGCGGCCGAACGCGGGCATGCGGTGACGCTGTTCGAACAGTCCGGCGACATCGGCGGCCAGTTCAACTACGCCAAGCGCATCCCCGGCAAGGAGGAGTTCCACGAGACCCTGCGCTACTACCGGAATCGCCTCGCCGAGGTGCAGGTTGACGTGCGGCTGGCCACGCGGGCAGATCCGGCCTCGCTGCTGGACTTCGACGAAGTGGTCGTGGCCTGTGGCGTGGTGCCCCGGGCGGTGCGATTTCCCGGCAGCGAGGACCCGCGCGTGCTCGGCTACCTCGACGTGCTCGCGCATGACCGGCCGGTCGGCGCGCGGGTGGCGATCATCGGCGCCGGCGGCATCGGTTTCGACGTAGCCGAGTTTCTGGCCCAACGAGCGCCCTCGCCTACTCTGGACCCGGTCCGCTGGGCGCACGAATGGGGCGTGGACCGATCCTTCAGTGCCCGCGGCGGCTTGCTGCGGCCCGCACCCGAGGCGCCGGCACGGCAGATCTGGCTGTTGCAACGAAGCGAAGGCCGCCCCGGCGCACGCCTCAACAAGACCACCGGCTGGGTGCACCGTGCCACGCTGAAGGCAAAGCAGGTGCAGATGCTCGGCGGCGTGCAGTACGTGCGGTTCGACGGCGAGGGCCTGCACATCCTGCTGGAAGGCCAGGCGCAGGTATTGCCGGTCGACAACGTGGTGCTCTGCGCTGGCCAGGAACCCCATGGCGAGCTGGCGCAGGCCCTACGGCGATCGGGAAGGAACCCGCACGTGATCGGCGGAGCCGATGTCGCTGCCGAACTCGACGCCAAGCGCGCGATCGCCCAGGGCACGCAGCTGGCCATGTCCCTGTAGGCCCTGGCCGGAAAAGAAAGCGCCCCGCGAACGACGCGTCGGTATCGGCTCTGGGGGAGGAGGACCGGATACCGCGGGGATAGCGTCGCTGCGGGGCGAGGGCCACAGCCACCCGGGGGGAGGGGATGGTGGCTGGACAAGGCAAACGATACGCTCGTCACAGACTGACATCCAATATATATTTGCGGACCGACTTATTTGTCTTTCGACTATGTTTGACTTGCGCCAGCTCCGCTACTTCGTCGCGGTCGCGGAGGAGCTGAGCTTCACCCGCGCAGCCCAGCGCCTGCACATCTCCCAGCCCCCGCTCTCGCAACAGATCCAGGCGCTGGAGCAGGACCTGGGCACGCGCCTGTTCGATCGCGACAAGCGCAACGTGGCGCTGACCGAACCGGGGCGGATCCTGCTGGAGCAGGCGCGGCAGATCCTGGCCAAGGCCGAGGAGGCACGCAGCCACGTCAGCGACGCGGCGGCCGGCTTCAGCGGCGTCCTTCGACTCGCCTACACCATCTCGGTGACCTTCCATCGCGCGCTGCCGCAAACGCTGCTTCGCTTCGGCCAGTACGCGCCGAAGGTGCGGATGCAGCTGCACGAGATGTACAGCGAGCCGCAGTTCACGGCGCTGCGTGCGGACCATATCGATGTCGGCTTCGTGCGCGACGAGCCGCGCCACGAATCGGACGCCCGCGCGCTGCGCATCGACGTGATCGATTACGAGCCGCTGCTGCTGGCCGTGCCCAGCGGCCACCCGCTGGCCCGGCTGGACAGCGTGCAGTTCGGCGAACTGGCCAACGAGGCCTTCGTAAGCCAGCCCCGCGAACTGGCCGCGACCCTGTATGACCGGCTGGTGCAACTGGCTGGCAAGGCGGGGTTCCATCCGCTGATCCGCCAGCAGGCCCAGCAGATCAACGGCCTGCTGGCGCTGGTCGCCGCCGGCATCGGGCTCGCGCTGGTGCCGGCCAGCATGCGCGTGGTGCAGCTGGGCGGCGTCAGCTACGTTTCGCTGGAAGACCCGGACGCCTACCTGCTGCTGGCGGTCGCCAGCCGCCGGGACAATCCATCCCCGGTGCTGGCCAAGTTCCTGCAGATCGTCAAGGGCGTGGAAGATGCGGACTTGTGAAGAGGCCAAACCGCAGCTACACTTAGCGGCTTGAATTTCCCCGAATTGTTTCCAGGAGCCTGCCGTGAAGGTGCTTTCCTCTCTGAAGTCCGCCAAGCAGCGGCACCGTGACTGCAAGGTCGTGCGCCGCCGCGGCAAGGTCTTCGTGATCTGCAAGAGCAACCCGCGTTTCAAGGCGCGCCAGCGCTGAGCCGTCGGGTTCGACGAAAAAAGGCCGCTTGATGCGGCCTTTTTTATTGCCTGCGCTCGGCGCCAGCGGGCTTGGCAGGGCGGCCTAAGCCTACCCTGCGCGCCCACTGGCGGTCACTCGTAGCGCACGCCGGTGATCTCGTAGCGCTTGACGCCGTTGGGCGCCTTGAATTCGAAGCTGTCGCCCGCGCTCTTGCCGATCAGCGCGCGGGCGATCGGGGAAGACACCGCGATCAGCCGCTGCTTGATGTCCGCCTCCAGGTCGCCCACGATCTGGTAGGTCACCGGCTCGCCCGAATCCTCGTCCTCCAGGTCCACGGTCGCCCCGAAGACCACCTTGCTGCCGGCGCCGAGCTTGGACACGTCGATCACCTCGGCGGTCGACAGCGCGGCTTCCAGCTCGCCGATGCGCCCCTCGATGAAACTCTGCTGCTCCCGGGCCGCGTGGTACTCGGCGTTCTCCTTCAGGTCGCCGTGCGCGCGGGCCTCGGCGATCGCCGCAATGATCCGCGGACGCTCGATGGACTTCAGGCGCTCCAGCTCGCCGCGCAGGCGCTCCGAACCGGTCTTGGTGATGGGGGCGCGACTCATGCGCTCAGCTCCTTGTGCAGTTCCTGCAGGCTGTGCACGTCGCCCTCGCCGTGGAAATCCAGCGAATGGACCAGCGCACGCGCACCTGCCACGGTGGTGGAATAGGTGACGCGATGCTGCAGCGCCTCGCGCCGGATCGAGAACGAGTCGGCGATGGCCTGCTTGCCCTCGGTCGTGTTCACGATGTAGCCGATCTCGCCGTTCTTGATCAGGTCGACGATGTGCGGCCGCCCTTCGAGCACCTTGTTGACCCGTTCGCAGGCCACGCCGTGCTCGTCGAGGTAGGCCGCGGTGCCGCTGGTGGCCACCAGGCGGAAACCGCGTGCCAGCACTTCCTTCGCCACCGGCAGCAACCGCGCCTTGTCCGCGTCACGCACGGACAGGAACACCTTGCCCGCCTTGGGCGTCTTGATGCCCGCCGCCTCGTGGCCCCGCGCGAAGGCGGCACCGAAGTTGCGGCCCACACCCATCACCTCGCCGGTGGAGCGCATCTCCGGACCGAGGATCGGATCGACGTTCTGGAATTTCAGGAAGGGGAAGATCGCCTCCTTCACGGAGAAGTAGGCGGGGATCACCTCGCGCGTGGCGCCCTGCCCGATCAGCGTGCGGCCGGCCATGCAGCGCGCGGCGATCTTGGCCAGCGGCACGCCGGTCGCCTTGGAGACGAACGGCACCGTGCGCGAGGCGCGCGGGTTCACCTCCAGGATGTAGACGGTATCGCCCTGGATCGCGAACTGCGTGTTCATCAGGCCGACGACCTTGAGCTCCTTGGCCATCGCGGCGACCTGGCGGCGCAGCTCGTCCTGGACTTCCGCGGAGAGCGAGTACGGCGGCAGCGAGCAGGAGGAATCGCCCGAGTGCACGCCGGCCTCCTCGATGTGCTCCATGATGCCGCCGACCAGCACGTTGCCTTCGGCGTCGGCGATGATGTCCACGTCCACCTCGACCGCGTGGTCGAGGAAGCGGTCCAGCAGCACCGGCGAATCGTTTGACACCTGCACCGCCTCGCGGATGTAGCGCGAAAGGTCGGCGTCGTCGTAGACCACTTCCATGGCGCGGCCGCCCAGCACGTAGCTCGGGCGCACCACCAGCGGATAGCCGATCTCGCGGGCCAGCGCCAGCGCCTCGTCGGCGTTGCGCGCGGTGCGGTTGGGCGGCTGGCGCAGGCCGAGCTTCACGATCATCTGCTGGAAGCGCTCGCGGTCCTCGGCCAGGTCGATCGAGTCGGGCGAGGTGCCGATCACCGGCACGCCGGCGGCCTCCAGCGCGCGCGCGAGCTTGAGCGGGGTCTGGCCGCCGTACTGCACGATCACGCCCTTGGGCTTCTCAAGCTCGACGATCTCCAGCACGTCCTCGAGCGTCAGCGGCTCGAAGTACAGTCGGTCGGAGGTGTCGTAGTCGGTGGAGACGGTTTCGGGGTTGCAGTTGACCATGATGGTCTCGAACCCGTCCTCACGCAGCGCCAGCGCCGCATGCACGCAGCAGTAGTCGAACTCGATGCCCTGGCCGATGCGGTTGGGACCGCCGCCGAGCACGATGATCTTCTCGCGGTCGGTCGGATTGGCCTCGCACTCTTCCTCGTAGGTCGAGTACATGTAGGCGGTGCCGGTGGCGAACTCGGCTGCGCAGGAATCCACGCGCTTGTACACCGGGCGCACGCCGAGCGTGTGGCGCAGGTGGCGCACGGCCGCCTCGTCGGTGCTGAGCAGTTGCGCGATGCGCGCGTCGGCGAAGCCCATGCGCTTCAGTTCGCGCATGCGCGAGGCGTTGAGCGCGGTCAGGCCTTGGCTCCTGACCTCCTTCTCGGCCAGGACGATGTCCTCGAAGGCCGCCAGGAACCAGGGATCGACGCGGCTGAGTTCGTGGATCTCCTCCAGCGACAGCCCGGCGCGGAACGCGTCGGCCAGGTAGAACACGCGGTCGGGCCGCGGCTCGCGCAGCTCGCGCTTGAGCTTGGCCAGGCCGGCATCGCTGCCGAAGTCGACGCCGGTCGGGTTGAGCCCGGTCTTGCCGATCTCCAGCCCGCGCAGCGCCTTCTGCAAGGATTCGTGGAAGGTGCGGCCCATCGCCATCACCTCGCCCACCGACTTCATCTGGGTGGTCAGGCGCGCGTCGGCAGACGGGAACTTCTCGAAGGCGAAGCGCGGAATCTTGGTGACCACGTAGTCGATGGTCGGTTCGAACGAGGCCGGCGTGAGGCCGCCGGTGATGTCGTTCTTGAGCTCGTCCAGCGTGTAGCCGACGGCCAGCTTGGCGGCGACCTTCGCAATCGGGAAACCGGTCGCCTTGGAGGCCAGCGCCGAGGAGCGCGACACGCGCGGGTTCATCTCGATCACCACCACGCGGCCGTTCTCGGCATTGATGCCGAACTGCACGTTGGAGCCGCCGGTGTCCACGCCGATCTTGCGCAGCACGGCAATGGAGGCGTCGCGCAGGCGCTGGTATTCCTTGTCGGTGAGCGTCTGCGCCGGCGCCACGGTGATCGAGTCGCCGGTGTGCACGCCCATCGGGTCCAGGTTCTCGATCGAGCAGACGATGATGCAGTTGTCCGCCTTGTCGCGGACCACCTCCATCTCGAATTCCTTCCAGCCCAGCACCGACTCTTCGACCAGGACTTCGTGCACCGGCGAAAGCTCGAGGCCGCGCTTGATGATCTCCTCGAACTCCTCGACGTTGTAGGCGATGCCGCCGCCGGAGCCGCCCAGCGTGAAGCTCGGGCGGATGATGGTGGGAAAGCCCACCTTGGCCTGGATCTCGACCGCCTGCTCGTAGCTGCGGGCCACTTCCGCCTTCGGGCATTCCAGGCCGATGTCGGCCATGGCCTGCTTGAACAGCTCGCGGTCCTCGGCCATGCGGATGGCGTCGCGCGAAGCGCCGATCAGCTCGACGTCGTACTTCTCGAGCACGCCGTTGTCCGCCAGGTCCAGCGCGCAGTTGAGCGCGGTCTGGCCGCCCATGGTCGGCAGCACCGCATCGGGGCGTTCCTTGGCGATGATGCGTTCGACCGTCTGCCAGTTGATCGGCTCGATGTAGACCGCGTCGGCCATCTCCGGGTCGGTCATGATGGTGGCCGGGTTGGAGTTGACCAGGACGACCCGGTAACCCTCTTCACGCAGCGCCTTGCAGGCCTGGGCGCCGGAATAGTCGAACTCGCAGGCCTGACCGATCACGATCGGGCCCGCGCCGATGATCAGCACGCTCTTGATGTCGGTGCGCTTGGGCATTAGCGGGCCTCCTGCATGAGCTGCGCGAAGCGCGCGAAGAGATAGCCGACGTCGGTCGGTCCCGGGGAAGCCTCGGGATGGCCCTGGAAGCAGAACGCCGGGCGGTCGGTGAGCGCGAAGCCCTGCAGCGAGCCATCGAACAGCGAAGTGTGGGTGACGCGCACGTTGGCCGGCAGCGTCGCCGGGTCCACCGCGAAACCGTGGTTCTGGCTGGTGATCAGCACGCGGCCATCGTCGAGGTCCTTCACCGGATGGTTGGCGCCGTGGTGGCCGAACTTCATCTTGATGGTCCTGCCGCCAAGGGCCAGGCCCATCAGCTGATGGCCCAGGCAGATGCCGAATAGCGGGATCTTCGCGTCGAGGAAGGCGCGCGTCGCCTCGATGGCGTAGTCGCAGGCGGCCGGGTCGCCGGGGCCGTTGGACAGGAACACGCCATCGGGCCGCATCGCCAGCACCTCGGCGGCGGGAGTCTGCGCCGGCACCACGGTGACGTCGCAGCCGGCCTCGGCGAGCAGGCGCAGGATCTGCAGCTTGGTGCCGTAATCGTAGGCGACCACCTTGTGGCGCAGTGCGGGCTGACGGAAGGCGGCGCGGTCGAGGTCGTACACGCCCTCGGTCCAGCGATAGGGCTCGCGCACGCTGACCACCTTGGCCAGGTCCATGCCGTTCAGGCCGGGGAAGGCGCGCGCCTTGGCCAGCGCGGCCTCGGCATCGATGCCCTCGCCGGCCAGGATGCAGCCGTTCTGGGCGCCCTTGTCGCGCAGGATGCGGGTGAGCCGGCGCGTGTCGATGCCGGCGATCGCCACGATGCCCTGGCGGGCCAGGTATTCGGGCAGGCTCTCGGTGCTGCGCCAGTTGCTCGGCCGGCGCGGCACGTCGCGCACGATCAGGCCGGCAGCCTGCACGCGCGTGGATTCGGCATCGGGCGCATTCACGCCGGTGTTGCCGACGTGCGGGTAGGTGAGAGTAACGATCTGGCGGGCGTAGGACGGATCGGTGAGGATCTCCTGATAGCCCGTCATCGCCGTGTTGAAAACCACCTCGCCGACGGTTTCGCCAGTCGCGCCCACGGCGTAGCCGTGAAACACGCTGCCGTCTTCGAGGGCAAGCAGAGCGGGATTGGGCATGGGGGCCGCCTTTAGGTGCAGCAAAGTCCGCAAGCCGCGTGGAAGCAGGCTTGTGGACCTTGGGGTCGGAAGAAGACTTGGGCGGGACGCAATGATAGGTGCGGGGGGCCTTGCTGTCCACCGCACCGAAGCGTGAACAGGGCGTCCAGCCGTGCGCCTGGATGCTGCAGGCGCGCGCTAAACTTGTGCCTGTCACGTTCCTGCGGCCGTCCATGAACGCCACTGTCCTGCTCGATCCCGCCCGCCTCGACCGTCCCGATACGGACGTGCGGCTGGAACCGTTTCCGTTCCTGATCGCCCACGGCCAGCTGCCCGACGATGCGCGCCACGAGCTGGACCGGGATTTCCCCCGCTACGCCAGCGCAGGCTTCTTTCCCTACGATCCGGCCGATTGCGGCCCTTCGATCAACGCGCTGGTGGCCAACCTCACCGCGCCGGCCTTTGCACGCACCATCGGGGCGCGCCTGGGTATCGAAGACCTGAGCCAGTACCCGACGCTGGTCACCCTGTGCCGCCACCTCAACAGGCGCCACGGCACCATCCACACCGACAGCCGGTCCAAGGTCGCCACGGCGCTGCTCTATCTCAACAACCAGTGGCCGGACACCAGCGACGGCTGCCTGCGTTTCCTGCGCCGGATCGACGATATCGACGACCTGGTAGCCCCCGAACTTACGCCGCTGTACGGCGAGTTCGCCGTGTTCAAGCGTTGCGACAACTCCTTCCACGGCCACCTGCCCTACGAGGGCGAGCGGCGCGTGATCCAGGTCGCCTGGCTCACCAGCGAGGAAGAGAAGCTGCGCAAGACGCGCCGCGGCAAGTTCGCGCGCGGCTTCAAGAAGTTGCTCGGCACGCTGGACCGCAAATTCGGCGCCGGGCGCGACCGCAACGCCGCGCATCGCGACTGACCTCAGGCAAGGCGCCACGCAACGAACACGGCGAATACGCCGTACAGCAGCCCGACCGGCACCAGCCAGCGCGCGTTCACGCGGCCGCGCCGGAACAGCCACCACAGGTAGGCCACCGCCACCGTGGTCAGCACGCCGGCGAGCACCAGCGGCAGATCGAACAACCAGGGCGTGAAGAACAATGCCAGCGAGCTCGGGATGGTGGCCTGGATCATCATCGCGCCGGAGATGTTCGCCAGCGCGAGCCGCTCCTTGCCCTGGCGTACCCAGATCAACGCATTGACCGTTTCGGGCAATTCGGTCGCCACGGGGCTGAGCACCAGCGCGACCAGGTGCGCCGACAGCCTCAGCGCCACGCCGATCGCGTCGATCTGCGCGACGAAGATGCGCGAGGCGCCGGCAATCACCGCCAGCGCCAACACGCATTGCGCCAGCACACGCCACATGGCCGGGTCGGGCGCGCCGGGATGGAACTTCAAAGGCTCCAGCGCCTCTTCTTCGGGCGCGGTCTCGCCACTGCGGAGCTCGCGCCACACGTACAACCCATAGGCGGCAAGAAACAGTACCCCCAGCCAGGGCTTCCATGCGAACGCCACCAGGCCCAGCGCACACTTGACCACGAAGATCGACAGGAACCACCGCTGGTCGCGCGCGAGCCGCGCGCTGTCGACCCTGACCACGGCGCTGGGCCGCCGCAGCCGGCGCCGGTTGCTCCACAATGCGATGCCCACGACGGCATAGGCGATCGTACCGAGCACCAAGGGGCCGCCGAGCGCCGCGCCCACGCCGATGTCACGCTGCTCCGGCGTGCGTCCGAGCACCACCGCGATGAACGTGACGGCGCTTTCCGGCAACGCGGTACCGAAGGCGGCCAGCACCGTGCCGGTGGCAGTGGCATCGAGCCGGAGCTTGCGACCCAACCATTCGATGCCGTTGACGAAGTACTCGCAGGCCGCGTAGATCGCGCCGGCCGAGAGCAGGAACCACAGCGTGGCGAGCATCGATACGTTTCCGGCCGGGCGAGCGAGAAAACCTTGGCGCGACGATGCGGCCCGCCCGGCAAGGGTTCGAGCGCATCGTGGCCAAAGGTCTCGCCGGGCAACGCACGCCAGCTCGTGGCGCTGCGGCCATCCACGCCATGGAGCATTCGCTCCAAGTCTGTTGACGCGGATTCCTCGGGAAACGAAGGCGCGGCCTTCGCGGGGTGAGGATGGCTACTCCCCAATGACAACCCGCGCATGGTAGCGGCGCCACGGCGGCGCAACAAGCGCGGACCGGCGTGCGGGATGCCCTAGGCGAGGCGCTGTGCCAGCAGCGCGTCCAGGCCGTATGCGCCCGACGGCTGGCTGCACAGCCAGTGCGCCGCCTCGATGGCGCCGCGCGCGAAGATCGTCCGGTCGGTGGCCCGGTGCCCCAGCTCCACGCGTTCACCCGTACCGATCAGCAGGGCGCTGTGCTCGCCCACGATGTCGCCGCCGCGGACCACCGCGAAGCCGATGCTGCCCGGGCGGCGCGCGCCCTCGCGGCCGCCCGTCACGCCGACGTGCTCCAGGCCGGTGCCGCGCGCGGCGGCCGCCGCCTCGCCCAGCGAGAGCGCAGTGCCTGAAGGCGCATCGAGCTTGCGGCCGTGGTGGGCTTCGACGATCTCCAGGTCCCAGTCCGGCAACGCGGCGGCGGCCTGGCGCAGCAGCCGCGTGAGCACCGCCACGCCGAGGCTGAAATTGCTCGCGTGCATCAACGGGATGTGCGCGGCCGCTTCGGACAAGCGTCCGCCGAGCGCCGCGTCGATGCCGGTGGTGCCGCTGACCAGCGCGATGCCGTGCGCCCTGCAATGCTCGAGCGCCGAGGCGAGCCCGGCCGGTCCGCTGAAGTCGATCACCACGTCGAGCGCCTCGGACGGCCAGTCGGCGCGCAGGCAGGGCGCGGCGCGGTCGTGGTAGGCGCGTTCGCCCAGTTGCGGCATGCCCGGCGCCGTCACGGCCGCCACCACCTCGAAGCGGCCGTCGTCACGCAACAGATCGAGCAACACGCGGCCCATGCGGCCGGTGGCGCCGTTGACGGCGAGGCGGAGCGGTCGATGCATGGCGGGGTCCGTATGGGAAAGGGAGCTAGCGTAGCAGCGCCGGAAGGCCGGCCGCTGCGCCATTGGGAAGCGCGCGGCAGCTTGTCCCGAGATGGGGAAAAGGCGTCCCCCTACTGGAAGTTTCCGGAGAGCGGAGCGCCACCCGGAACGCTAGGCCTGCTACGAAGTGACCCGCGAGAGGAAGTCCTTCACGCCGTCGACCCAGCTCTTGGCCCGCGGCGTATGCGCGTCCGGCTCGCCGTCGACGAAAGTGGCCTCCAGTTTCTCCAGCAGCTCGCGCTGCTCGCGGGTCAGGCGCACGGGGGTTTCCACCATGACGCGGCAGATCAGGTCGCCGACGCGGCCGGAGCGCACCGACTTCACGCCACGCCCGCGCAGGCGGAAGGTCTGCCCGGTCTGGGTCTCCGGCGGGATCGACACCGCCACTTCGCCCTCCAGCGTCGGCACCTTGAGCTCGGCGCCGAGCGCGGCCTGCGCGAAGCGGATCGGCACCTCGCAATGCAGGTCGTTGCCGTCACGCTGGAAGATCGCGTGCTCGCGCACACGCACGTCGACGTACAGATCGCCCGGCTCGACGCCGCTAGGGCCGGCTTCGCCCTGCCCCGCCAGGCGGATGCGGTCGCCATTGTCCACGCCGGCCGGAATGCGCACCGACAGCGTACGCCGCTCCTCCAGCAGACCTTCGCCATGGCAGGCCTTGCAGGGCTTCTCGATGGTCTGGCCACTGCCGCCGCAATGCGGGCAGGCCTGCTGGATAGAGAAGATGCCGTTCTGCATGCGCACGCGGCCGTGGCCGTGGCAGGTCTTGCATTGCGCCGTCTTGCCGTCGGCCGAACCGGACCCGTTGCAGTGGTGGCAATTGACCTGGGTGGGGATCTCGATGGTCTTCTCCACGCCGAAGACCGCCTCTTCCAGGTCCAGCTCCATCACGTAGCGCAGGTCCGCGCCACGACGCGGGCGGCCGCGGCCGCCCATGCCGAAGATGTCGCCGAAGATATCCCCGAAGATGTCGCCCATGTCACCGAAGCCGCCGCGGCCGCCCATGCCGCCTTCGAAAGCGGCATGGCCGTGCTGGTCGTACAGGGCGCGCTTTTGCGGATCGGCCAGGACCTCGTAGGCCTCCTTGGCCTCCTTGAATTTCTCCTGCGCAGCGGGATCGTCCGGGCAGCGGTCCGGATGGTATTTCATCGCCAGGCGGCGGAAGGATTTCTTCAGCTCGACTTCGGTGACGGTGCGCTCGACGCCGAGCACCTCGTAGTAATCGCGCTTGCCCGTTGCTGCATTCATGACTTTCAACTGCCCCTGCTCGGATCCTGTGCCGGCCACTCAAGAAACAGCCCGCGCGGCATGATAGCCGGCGCGGGCTGTTTCATTGCGGCACCGGCTGCCGACGATTACTTCTTCTCATCCTTGACTTCGGTGAACTCGGCATCGACCACGTCGTCCGGCTGTGCCGAACCACCGCCGGGCGCGGCCTGCGGACCGGCCTCGGGACCGGTGCCGCCGCCCTGCGCCGCGGCGTAGAGCGCCTGCGCGACCTGCTCGAGCTTCTGCATCTTGGCCTCGATCTGGGCCTTGTCGTCGCCGTCCTTGACCTTCTCCAGGTCCGACAGCGCCTCCTCGATGCCGCCGATCTGCGCGCCGACCTTGCCGCCGTGCTCCTTCAGCGCGCTGCGGGTGGCGTGCACCAGCTGGTCGGCCTTGTTGCGGGTGGCGACCAGCTCGTGGAACTTGCGGTCCTCTTCCTTGTTCGCCTCGGCGTCGGCGACCATGCGCTGGATCTCGTCCTCGGACAGGCCCGAACCGGCCTTGATCTCGATCTTCTGTTCCTTGCCGGTCTTCTTGTCCTTGGCCGACACGTGCAGGATGCCGTTGGCGTCGATGTCGAACGTAACCTCGATCTGCGGCATGCCGCGCGGCGCCGGGTCGATGCCCGACAGGTCGAAGCGGCCCAGCGACTTGTTCGCGCTGGCGCGCTCGCGCTCGCCCTGCAGCACGTGCACGGTCACCGCGGTCTGGTTGTCGTCGGCGGTGGAAAAGGTCTGCGCCGCCTTGGTCGGCACGGTGGTGTTCTTCTCGATCAGCTTGGTCATCACGCCGCCCATCGTCTCGATGCCGAGCGACAGCGGGGTGACGTCCAGCAGCAGCACGTCCTTGACCGAGCCGCCCAGCACGCCGCCCTGGATCGCCGCGCCCACGGCCACGGCTTCGTCCGGGTTGACGTCCTTGCGCGGCTCCTTGCCGAAGAAGTCCTTGACCGATTCCTGCACCTTGGGCATGCGGGTCTGGCCGCCGACGAGGATCACCTCGTTGACGTCGGAGACGCGCAGGCCGGCGTCGTTGAGCGCGATGCGGCACGGCTCGATGGTGCGCTTGACCAGGTCCTCGACCAGCGCCTCAAGCTTGGCGCGGGTGAGCTTGATGTTGAGGTGCTTCGGACCGGAGGCGTCGGCCGTCACGTACGGCAGGTTCACCTCGGTCTGGTGCGCGGAGGACAGCTCGATCTTGGCGCGCTCGGCCGCGTCCTTCAGGCGCTGCAGCGCCAGCGGGTCTTTGCGCAGGTCGATGCCCTGGTCCTTCTGGAATTCGTCGACGAGGTAGTCGATGACGCGCTTGTCGAAGTCCTCGCCGCCGAGGAAGGTGTCGCCGTTGGTGGCCAGCACTTCGAACTGCTTCTCGCCGTCGACCTCGGCGATCTCGATGATCGACACGTCGAAGGTGCCGCCGCCCAGGTCGTACACCGCGATCTTGCGGTCGCCACCCTTCTTGTCCAGGCCATAGGCCAGCGCCGCCGCGGTGGGCTCGTTGATGATGCGCTTGACCTCCAGGCCCGCGATGCGGCCGGCGTCCTTGGTCGCCTGGCGCTGGCTGTCGTTGAAGTAGGCCGGCACCGTGATCACCGCCTCGGTGACCGGTTCGCCGAGGTAGTCCTCGGCGGTCTTCTTCATCTTCATCAGCACCTTGGCCGAGATCTCCTGCGGCGCCATCTTCTTGCCGTCGGAGGTCTGCACCCAGGCGTCGCCGTTGTCGTGCGCCACGATGCCGTAGGGCACGATGTGCAGGTCCTTCTGGACCTCGGCGTCGGTGAACTTGCGGCCGATCAGGCGCTTGACCGCGTAGAAGGTGTTCTTGGGGTTGGTCACGCTCTGGCGCTTGGCCGGCGCGCCCACGAGGACTTCGTTGTCCTTGGTGAAGGCGACGATGGACGGCGTGGTGCGGTCGCCCTCGGCGTTCTCGATCACTTTGGCGTTGCTGCCGTCCATGACGGCGACGCAGGAATTGGTCGTGCCCAGGTCGATGCCGATGATCTTGCCCATACTCTTCCACTCCAATTGTTTTCTAGGCGGCCCCCGCGGCCGCGATGGTTTTTCAGATGGAGGCCTGCAGAGGACGATTCAATGCCGGCGCGGCTTCCGATATGTCGCGTTCAGTGCGGTGGCCGGTCAATCCCTGGCGACGGCGACCAGCGCCGGCCGCAGCAGCCGGTCGTTCAGCACGTAGCCCTTCTGCAGCACGTTGACCACGGTGCCGGCCGCCTGGCCCGGCGCGTCGACCATGCTCACGGCGTGGTGGCGCTCGGGATCCAGCGGCTGGCCCACGGGGTCGACCTGCACCAGGCCGTGGGACTCGGCGACCTTCAACAGCGCCTTCAGCGTGAGCGCCAGGCCTTCGCGGATGGCGGCGGCGTCGCCGCCCTCGATGGCCAGGCCGCGCTCCAGGCTGTCGTAGACCGGCAGCAGTTCGTTGAGCAGCTTCTCGTTGGCGAAGCGGCGGGCCTGCTCCAGGTCGCGATGCAGGCGACGGCGCTGGTTCTCCAGCTCGGCGTGCTCGCGCAATACGCTCTCGCGCAGCTCGGCATTGCTCGCCTCCAGCTCGGCGATGCGGGCCTGCAGGGCGTCAAGCCCGGGTGCTTCCGATGAACCTGCCTCTTGCACCTGTCCCGGCGTCTGCTCGTTGTTCTGCATGCATTACTCCCAAACGAAAGTCCGGGCCGGCACCTCCGTGCCGACCGAAAGAAACCTGCGGGAAACCCGCCCTCCGGGGGCGGTTATAGGGACGTCGCAGCGCGATTCAAGGCGTCGCTGAGCAATCCGGCGGTGGCCTGCACCACCGGGATCACCCGCTCGTAGGCCATCCGGGTCGGCCCGATCACGCCGATCGCTCCCAGCACCCGTCCCTGCGCGCCATAGCTGGCGGTCACGACGCTGCAGCCGTCGAGCGCCGCGAAACCCGATTCCTCGCCGATGAACAGGCGCACGCCCGGCGCCCGCGCGCACACTTCCATGAGCTGCAGCAGCTCGTTCTTCTTCTGGAACGCCTCGAACAGCTCGCGCAGGCGGTCCAGGTCGGCCAGCTCGGCATAGCCCATCAGGTTGGTCTGGCCGCTGACCAGCACGTCTTCGCCCCCCTGGGGCGCGAAGGAGGCTGCAGCCAGTTCGGTTGCGCTCGCCACCAGGCGGTTCAGTTCGCTGCCCGCCTCGCGCAGTTCGCGCAGCAGATGGGCGCGGATGTCGTCCACCCGCAGCCCGGCGAAATGCGTGTTGAGATAGTTGGCCGCCTGCTCCAGCTCGCGGCCGTCCAGCGGCTTGGCCAGCTGCACAATGCGGTTCTGCACCTGGTTGTCGGAGAACACCAGGATCACCAGCACGCGCGCGTCGGGCAGCGGCACAAAGTCGATGTGGCGCAGCGGAAAGTCGCCCTGGCGCGGCACCGTCACCACCCCGGCGAAGTGGGTCATCGCCGAGAGCAGGGTCGAGACGTTGCTCAGCAGGTCGCGGGTGGTGGTCGGGCCGGGCGGGAGCTCACGCTTCAGGCGGGCCATCTCCTCGCGCGGCAGCGGCTGCAGCTCGATCAGGCTGTCGACGAACAGGCGCAGGCCGCGCGGCGTCGGCACGCGGCCGGCCGAGGTGTGCGGCGAGGCGACCAGGCCGGCCTCCTCCAAGTCGGCCATGATGTTGCGGATGGTCGCCGGACTCACGTCCAGGCCGGAGGAGCGCGACAACGTGCGCGACCCGACCGGTTCGCCGTCGGCCAGGTATTGCGCGATCAGCGTGCGCAGCAGGCGCCGGGCACGGGCATCGAGGTCGTGGCCATGGGAGAGAGGCATGCGCGTTGCAGGTGATGAGACAGCACACAAATAAGGTGCCCCGCGGAAGAATGCAAGAAAACCGTGCCGCCGCGCGGTGCACGCCGCTACTCGCCCTTCACCCCTGCCCTTACAATCGCGCGACCTCATTGCGCCCCTCGTCCATGCTCACCTCACTCTACGTCCGCCATTTCGCCGTCGTCGAAGAAGCCGAGGTCACGTTCGGGCCCGGCCTGACCGTGGTCAGCGGCGAGACTGGCGCCGGCAAGTCGCTGCTGGTCGATGCGCTGATGTTGTTGGCCGGCGCCCGTGCGGACAGCGGCATGGTGCGCGAGGGTTGTGACCGCGCCGAACTGGCGGCGGAGTTCGACCTGTCCGCCCTGCCCGAGGCGCGCGCGTGGCTCGAGCGCGAGGAACTCGACGACGAAGGCGCCTGCCAGCTGCGCCGGGTCATCCGCGCCGAAGGCAGCTCGCGCGCCTGGATCAATGGCCGTCCCGCCAACGCCAGCCAGCTCGGCGAACTGGCTACCTTGCTGGTGGAGATCCACGGCCAGCACGAACACCAGGCGCTGCTCTCGCGCAACCACCAGCTCGCGCTGCTCGATGCCTTCGCCGGCCACGAGGCGCTTGCCGCGCAGGTGCGCGAGCTGGCCACGCAATGGCGCGAACTGGGCGCACGCATCCGCAAGCTGAGCGGCGGGGAGAATCGCGAACAACGGCTAGAACTGCTGCGCCACGAGACGGCCGAACTGGAAAAGTGGGCGCTTCCGCCGGCCGAGCTGGCGGAACTGGAAGGCAGCCACAAACGCCTGTCCAATGCCGGCCGGCTGGCCGAGGGCGCCGCCGGCGTGGTCGAGCTGCTCGATGGCGACAGCGAGTTCGCGCTGCGCCGCGCGCTGGGCCGGGCACACGCCGAACTGGGCAAGCTCGCCGCGATCGATCCGCGCCTGGGCACCGTGCTGGAACTGCTGGACGATGCCTCGATCCAGCTCGGCGAAGCGGCGGACGGGCTGAGCCGCTACGCGCAGGACGTGGACCTCGATCCCGAACGCTATACCGAAGTCGACAACCATCTCGCGCGGCTGCACGAACTGGCCCGGCGCCACCGCCTGCCCGCCGCCGAGCTGCACGAGCGCTGGACCACGCTGCAGGCGGAACTGGCCGAACTGGAAGGCGCCGGCGGCGTACTCGAAAAGCTGGCCAGCGAGCGCGTCCGCCTGGAGCGCGACTACGCGGCGGCGGCCGGCGAGCTGGGGCGGTCCCGCCGCGACGCCGCCGGCCGGCTGGGCGGCGAAGTCAGCGCGCTGATGGCCGAGCTGGGCATGGCCGGCGGCCGGCTGGTGGTCGAACTCGAGCCTGCCGAGGGCGACGAGCCGGACGCACAGGGGCGCGAGCGCTGCGAACTGCTGGTCAGCGCCAACCCGGGCCAACCGCCACGGGCCTTGCGCAAGGTCGCCTCGGGCGGCGAACTGGCGCGCATCAGCCTGGCCATCGAAGTGGCGACGCTGGGCAAGGACAGCATCGGCACGATGGTGTTCGACGAGGTCGACACCGGCATCGGCGGCGCCGTGGCCGAAGTAGTGGGGCAGAAACTGCGGGCGCTGGGCGCCGAGCGCCAGGTGCTGTGCGTCACGCACCTGCCGCAGGTCGCCGCGCAAGGCCACGCCCACCTGCGCGTGAGCAAGCACAGCGAGGGCGACACCACCCGTACGCAGATCGACAAGCTCGATGATCCGGGCCGCCGCGACGAACTGGCGCGCATGCTGGGCGGCGTGGAGATCTCCCGGGAAACCCGCGCTCACGCCAGGCAGATGCTGGAACGCGCGCAGAGCGCCTGAACCGGTTTCCCCGGAAACGGGAACGACAGCCAGCCCGACTCACCGGAGCGGGAGAACCGTTGCCTACCCCTTGCGCTCGGACAGCAGACCGCGCTCGCTCGCCATGCGGTACAGGTCCAGTTCCGAGCCCGCGCCCAGCTTGCCCATCAGGCTGGCGCGATGGATGTAGATCGTCTTCTGGCCCACACCGAGCGCCGCGGCCACCTGCTTGGGCGCCTTTCCCGCGGCCAGCAGCAGGAAAACTTCCCGCTCGCGCACAGTCAGCCGGTTGACCGGATCGAGCGCCTCGCTCGGCCGCTCGGCACGACGCTGGCGCAGGTCGGAACTTAGGAAAGTCTCGCCCTGCATCACCTGGCGCAGGCCGGCCACCAGTTCTTCCGGCGCAGCGCCCTTGGTGACGTAGCCGCTGGCGCCGCGGCGCAGCGCCTCGGACACGTAGGGTTCGCCGTCGTGCATGCTGAGTACGACGATGTGCGTATCCGGGGCAAGGCTGTGCAGGTGCTCGATCAGGGGCAGGCCGCTGCCATCGGGCAGGGAAAGATCCAGCGCCACCAGGTGGGGCCGGCGATGGTTGATCGCCTCGACCGCGTCGTCCGCACAGCGGCACTCGGCGATCACCTCCAGGTCCGGCTCCATCTCGATCAGCCGCTTGAACCCCTCGCGGACGATGGCGTGGTCGTCGACCAGAACGATGCTGTACATGGCGCCCCGCTGGTTTCCAAGTTTCGGGCGATGCCATGTCAGGCGCCCCGCATCGGGCGCGCCCGCGTCACCGCCTGTCCCCATGGAGTCTATAAGAAGAAGGGCTGCCGCCCGCAAGGCAGCCCGTGCTCAGGGCAGGCGGCATGTACCATCCGCGCATGCGATCGAAGCCATTTTCCTTGCCCGACTCCGGTCCACTGCTGGGCGTCGTCTACGTGTCGCTGTGGCTGGTGCTGCTGCCTACCCAGCAGCCCTACTGGATGCTTCCGTTCGGCCTGCGTTTCGCCGCCCTGCTGATCGTGCCGATACGCCAATGGCTATGGCTGCTCGGACTGGAACTGGCCGCAACGATCATCCTCGACCTGCGCTCCGGACTGCCGGCTGTGTGGGAAACCTTCGTGGTGGGCGACCTGCCCGAGCCGCTGGTGATGCTGGTGAGCTTGTGGCTGCTGCGGCGGGTCAACCTGCATGCGAACCTGCGCGACCCGGAGGAAGCCACGCGCCTGTTGCTCTCGGCCGTGCTGGTGGTGGGCGCGGTCGCGGCCGCCGACGCGGTGATCCTGGCGCTGCTGCACGAGAACACCGATCCGGCCGCGATGGCGCGAGCGCTCGGGCGCGAACTGCTGGGCAACTATCTGGGCGTCCTGCTCATCGCGCCGCTGGCGATCATGCTGCTGCGTGCTCGCCCCAGCCGGAAGATGCTCGCCAGCCTGGTGATGGACGGCCTGCTGGTGATGCTGCCGGCCATGACCCTGCTGTTGATGCTTTCCGAGCACGCCGCGCCGCAGCCGGAGTTCGCCCGCGTGCTATCGCTTGCGCCCGTGCTGTTCTTCGCGTTCCGGCACGGTTGGCGCGGCGCCACGTTGGCCATGCTGATCTCCTGCCTGGGGATGACTGCGGTGGACCACCAGCCCGGCCATCCGCAGAACGCGGCCGGCTACCTGTTCCTGGCCGTGGCGGGCACCGGCGCGCTGATGCTCGGCGCCGCAACCGATGCCCTGCGCCGCAGCAGCGAGCGAGTCGCCGAGCAGAACGTGTACCTGGGCGCCGTCAACCGCCGCCTCGACCAACTCGCACGCCAGCTGCGAGATGCCGCCCGCGGCAACCTGCAGGCGGAAGAGAGCCAGCGCCGCCACATGGCGGCCGAACTGCACGACGAGCTGGGCCAGAACATCACCGCCATCCAGACCCACATGAAGCTCGCCCAGGCGCGCCTGCGTCAGGCCGGACTGGAAGACATCAGCGTTTCGGTCAATACCATCCTGGGCTACATGCGCCGGGCGCTGCACCGGCTGCTGGACGACCTGCGCCCGGCCGTGCTGGATGAATTCGGCCTGCTGCGCGCATTGGACGAGGGCCCGATCCGCGACCTGCTGACCACGGCAGGCATCGCCTTCCACACCGACATGCGCGGTGATCCGCGGCTGCTCGACGAAGACACCCGCACGGCGGTGTACCGACTGGTACAGGAAAGCGCCACCAACGCCGTCAAGCACGCCCAGGCCAGCGAATTCCGGTTGCGCCTGCGCATCGGCGAACGCCATGGCGGCGTGCTGGCCCTGCTCGATATCCGCGACGACGGGATCGGCCTGCCCAGCCGGCTGCCTCGCGGTGGCCGAGGCCTGCAGGGCATGCGCGACCGCGTCACCTCGCTCGGTGGCCTGTTCCGGCTGCGCCCCAACCATCAGGGCGTGCACCTGCGGGTTTTGTTGCGGGGCAGCACGCCGGGCCGGGATCAGGGACGTCTGACCTAGGAATTTTTCCAATACCGCAGTCGTGAACACATCGTTAGCATCGGTTCCATCGATGTGGGGGAGCCGCCATCGCAAGATGGCGTGCCGTGGTCACCGTGGGGACGGTGGCCACGAAGAATGGCAGGATGCCGTTCCGCCGATACCAACGGCGCCGCCGGGCAAGCGAGCAATTCGCACAGGCCGGGCGTCAGGTGGTACCGGATCAGCCGTGGGCGGACAGGAGTCCTCCCGCGGCTTTTTTTATGCCCGCTTTCTGCGGAGCCTTACCGGAAACGGGGCAAACCGTACTGGCCGCTGGCCGCTCTGCCTCAGCGCCCCTTCCCCTTCGAGCGCACGTACAACACCAGACTGTGGTCCTCCAGCACGTAGCCGTGCTTGGCGGCGATCTCCTGCTGCAGCCGCTCGATCTCTTCGCTGACGAACTCGATGACCTTGCCGCTGTCTACGTCGATCATGTGGTCATGGTGCTTGCCGCGGTCGAGTTCGTAGACGGCATGGCCGCCTTCGAAGTTGTGCTTGACCACGATGCCCGCGGCCTCGAACTGAGTCAGCACGCGGTAGACGGTGGCCAGCCCGATGTCTTCCTGGTCCGCGAGCAGTTTCTTGTAGACGTCCTCGGCGGTGAGGTGCTGCACCCCCTCCTCCTCGAAGATCTGCAGGATCCGCGTGCGCGGATGGGTGACCTTCAGGCCGACCCGGCGCAGTTCTCTGGTTTCCTGTTCCATAGCAAGTTCCAAGCACGGCGCACCAAGGCCGTTAGTGTATCATCCGACACCTTTACGATCCGGACGCAAACACGCATGCACAAGCTGATTCGCACGCTCGGTTCGGCCATGCTGGCGCTCTCGCTGGCGGGCTGCGGACTGGTCTACGTCCCCGACGTGCAGCAGGGCAACGTCCTGGACAAGAAGATCGTCGACCAGCTCCAGCCGGGCATGACCAAGCACCAGGTGCTCGTGCTGCTGGGTTCGCCGTCGGTGCATACGCCGTTCAACGACAACCGCTGGGACTACGTCTCCACCCAGCAGCATCGCGGCGGAGCGATCAAGATCCGCACCTTCACACTCACCTTCAACAACGACACCCTGGTGCGTACCGAGGGCGACTTCTTCGCGCAGGATCCGGAGCAGATGCTCAAGGACAGCAAGAAGTACCACGCCTCCTACCCGGTCGATGAGACCCAGGGCGACAAGAGCAAGAGCGGCGGCGAAGAAAGCGGGTCGGGCACGCCCGGCTCGGGCACTCCCTGATCGCTAGCGACCGCGGGCGCGACGGCGCCTTGCGTCCTTGGGGTCCAGCGTGAGCGGCCGGTAGATCTCGACCCGGTCGCCGTCGCGCAGCCGTTGGTCCGGCGCCACGCGTCGACCGAAGATGCCCAGGTGCTGGTGATCGACCTGGATGCCTTCGCCTTCCAGGCCTGCGGCCGCGACGGCCTGGGCCACGGTGGCGTCCGCGCCGAGCAGCACCCGCCGCAGCAATACGCGCCCGGGTAGCGCCAGCACCACCTCCACCACGATCTCAGCCATAGGCACGCTGGGCCTCGCGGCTGAAATCCTCGACCATGCGCGTGGCAAGGCCCTGGAAACCCAGCTTGATGGCGCTGGCGCCCAGGCCCACGTAATCGAAATCCAGCGCGAGGGCGATCTTGCAGCCCTGCTCGCCCAGCGCAATGAACTCCCACACCCCATCCAGGCTGCGGAACGGGCCTTCCACCAGATGCATGTGCAGGCGCCGCGGAGGCTCGGTGGTGTTGCGGGTGGTGAAGCTCTGGCGCAAGCCGGCGAACTTCAGGTCCAGGCGCGCCACCAGCACGTCGCCCTCGCGCTCGAGCACCTGCGCGCCGGCACACCAGGAGAAGCGCTTTGGGTATGCTTCCACATCGTTGACCAGATCGAACATTTGCGCCGGCGTGTAGTTGACCAGGGCGCTTCGTCGGATTTCGATCACGGTAGCCTCATTTTCATTCCGGATGTCCGTTTGCGGCGGGCACCCGCAAAGGCGCAATTCTAGCGGACATGGCAAAAGCGAAGGACAAGGACAAGCACGCCGGCGGCACCATCGCGCTCAACAAGCGCGCTCGCCACGAGTACCACATCGACCAGCGCTACGAGGCCGGCATCGCGCTGCAGGGCTGGGAGCTGAAGGCGCTGCGCGCGGGACGGATCAACTTCGGCGATGGCTACGCGGTGGTGCTCAAGGGCGAGATATTCCTGGTCGGCACCTCGATTCCGCCGCTGATCAGCGCCTCCACCCACGTGATCGCCGAGGACCGCCGCACGCGCAAGCTGCTCCTGCACAAGCAGGAGATCGACCAGCTGATCGGCGCCGTCGAGCGCAAGGGCTACACCCTGGTGCCGATCGCGATGTACTGGAAGGGCAACAAGGTCAAGGTGGAGATCGGCCTGGCGCGCGGCAAGCAGGCGCACGACAAGCGCGACGCCGAAAAGGAACGCGACTGGCAACGCGAGAAGCAGCGCACCATGCGCGCCCACAACCGCGAGGCCTGAACGTTCGGGTCCGCGCACGTTGAAGGGCACGGCGCCGGCCCCATATACTTCCACGACTGACCAGCTCAGCGTTTCCCCGGGGGTGTCCTGGCTTCGACGGGGGTAGTGAGATGGCTTGGTGCATGCCGAGGGGGCAGCTTTCCTCGTAAATCCAGCCGCAAACTCATAGTTGCCAACGACGACAACTACGCTCTGGCCGCTTAAGGCCTAGCCCCGAACCCACTTGTGCCTGTGCTCGTGGATGTAGGGTCATCATCACGGGATCGCTGGAAACGGCCGTCTGCCAGTTTTCGGCTAACTCCTAGCAGACTGGTCCTTCGATGCGTTTCGCACATCGTGCTGTCGCGGGACGAGATCCAACGGTGAGCTAAGCATGTAGTACCGGGCGTCAAGCGCCTTCGGACGCGGGTTCGACTCCCGCCACCTCCACCAATACGGCATCGAGCGATGCACGACGGCCGGCATGACGCGCAAGCGGATGCCGGCCTTCTTTTGTCTGGTGTGTGGCCTATGCCGGGCCGTGCACGCGGCTCAGGCTCTGCGCCAGGCTCGCGCTGTCGTAGGGCTTGCCCAGGACGGTCACGCGCGCCCCTTCCTCCCCGTCCTGCAGATCCGTGTTGCCGGTGGCGAAGACCAGGCCGATGCCCGGCTGCAACTGACGGGCCCGCTCAGCAAGCTCGGTACCTGACATGCCTGGCAGCCCCACGTCGGTGACCAGCACATCGATGTGGCGCTCGCGCAGCACGGCCAGCGCATCCGGGCCGTATTCGGTTTCCACGACCTCGTGCCCGAGGTCCCTCAGCATGTCGGCCGCATCCATACGGATCAGGACATCGTCCTCCACCAGCAGGACGGACAGCGGCTTCGGATCGGATACCTGCGACCCCGCCGCGTCGGCGGAAGCCGCAGCAGGCTTCAGCGCCGCGCCGCACTGCCCGGGCATATCGGAAATGGACCGAATGGACATGGACACCGTGGAATCAGTTGGTGCCCGGAGCGGGGGTCGAACCCGCATAGCCTTGCGGCTGAGGGATTTTAAGTCCCTTGCGTCTACCAGTTTCGCCATCCGGGCGGATGCGTGAACCAGCGGCATGCTAGCAGCACGCGATAAGCCCACCCAGTTTTTCATGCGCGGGATCGCGTGCGCCTCAGAACCCGGATGTCCTGTGCCGCGGGCAAAAAAAGACCCGCCGTAGCGGGCCTTCGAAGATTGCGCAATGGAGGCCAGGGTCGGAATCGAACCGGCGTACACGGCTTTGCAGGCCGCTGCATGACCACTCTGCCACCTGGCCATCGCGCGCGGAACGCGTGTGCGGTCCGCTCAAAAAAACAAAACCCCGGTGGTCCGAGGTTTCAGGAAACTGGAGCGGGAAACGAGACTCGAACTCGCGACCCCGACCTTGGCAAGGTCGTGCTCTACCAACTGAGCTATTCCCGCATCAAGAGTTGGAAATCATAGCAGAAAGCGACCGGATGGGAAGGCCTCGCAAGCAAAGCCAGCATGCCCGCGATACACCAGCGCCAAACGACGAAGCCCCGGCAGGGCCGGGGCTTCGATCGAAACTGGAGCGGGAAACGAGACTCGAACTCGCGACCCCGACCTTGGCAAGGTCGTGCTCTACCAACTGAGCTATTCCCGCATCGGAGCCGCGCATTTTAGCGACGAAAAACGACCCGTCAAGCCTCGGCGTCCATACCTTCGCCAGGCTGCTTGGGCGGGTCGCCGCGCAATATCGGCCAGGCTGCCCGCAGGTAATGCAGGCCCGACCATATCGTCAGCACGCCGGCGATCACCAGCAGGCCTTCGCCGATGTGGTACAGCCGCAGCGCCTCGGCGCTCTTCTCGTGCTGAACGATCAGCACCACCAGCGCGATCATCTGCATCACCGTCTTGAGCTTGCCGACGAAGGCGACCTTGACCGTCGCGCGCATGCCGATCTCGGCCATCCATTCGCGCAGCGCGGAGATGCTGATCTCGCGTCCCACGATGATCGCCGCGGTCACCGCCATCAGGATGCCCGGCCAGCCGCCGCGATGGGATTCGACCAGCAGGAACAGCGTCACCGCGACCATGAGCTTGTCGGCCACCGGGTCGAGGAATGCGCCGAAGGCCGAGGTCAGGTTGAGCCTGCGCGCCAGATAGCCATCCAGCCAGTCGGTGATCGCCGCCAGCAGGAACACCACCGCGGCGGTGATGTTGTGGCCGGGAAACTTCCAGTAGAAAACCACCACCATCACCGGCAGCAGCGCCACGCGGAACAGGGTCAGCCAGGTGGGGAGGTTGATGCGCATGGTGCTATCCGTCGGTGATCAACGTCAGTGTGGCACAGGGATTTGCGGGCTATCCGTGCAGGGCCGCATAGATGCGCTCCGCCAGGCCGCGGTCGATGCCCTTGATCGATGCAAGCTCCTCCACCCCGGCCGCCTCCACCCCGGCCAGGCCACCAAAGGCCTTCAGCAGCGCCGCACGGCGGCGCGCACCGATACCGGGCACATCCTCTAGCACGCTGCGCTCGCGCGCCTTCTCCCGGCGCTTGCGGTGGCCGCTGATGGCGAAGCGGTGCGCCTCGTCGCGCACCGCCGCCACCAGGTGCAGCGCGGGAGAGGCCGGACCCGGGTGGATCTCGCGGCCCGAGCGGGCCAGCACCAGGGTTTCCTCGCCCGCGCGTCGCCCTGGCCCTTTCGCCACGCCCACCACTTCGATGCCATCGACGCCGAGCTCGGCCAGCACTTCCAGCGCCTGCGCAACCTGTCCGCCGCCGCCGTCGATCAGCAACAGGTCCGGCCTTGCCCCCTCGCCTGCCGCCACCTTGCGGAAGCGCCGGGTGAGCGCCTGGTGCATGGCCGCGTAGTCGTCCCCCGGCGTGATGCCGGCGATGTTGAAACGGCGGTAGTGCGACTTCTCCGGCCCCTCCGGCCCGAACACCACACAGGAGGCGACGGTCGCCTCGCCCATCGTGTGGCTGATGTCGAAGCACTCGATACGCCGCGGCGGGTCGGACAGCTCGAGCAGTTTCCGCAGGTCGTCGAAGCGGGCGCCGAGCGTCTGTCGGCTGGCCAGGCGCGAAGTCAGCGAGGCCTGCGCATTGCGTTCGGCCATCTGCAGGAAGCGGGCACGCTCGCCGCGCACGCTGGACTTGATCTCCACCGCGTGGCCGGCCTGCTCGCACAACACCTGCGCCAGCAAGGCCTGGTCGGGAATCGGGTCGCACAGGATGAGCTCGCGCGGCACCGGACGCTCCAGGTAGTACTGCGCGATGAACTGGGCCAGCACGTCGGCCGGGTCGGCGTCCAGCGGCAGCCGCGGGAAGAAGTCGCGCGTGCCCAGGCTGATGCCGTTGCGGAAGAACAGTACGCTCACGCAGGCCATGCCGCCCTCGATGCGGCAGGCGATCACGTCCATGTCGGCACTGGCGCCCTGCACGTGGTGCTGCGCCTGCAGCTTGCGCAGCGCGGCGACCTGGTCGCGCAAGGCCGCGGCGCGCTCGAAGTTGAGCTCCGCGGCCGCCTTTTCCATCGACGCGGCCAGTTCGTCGATCACCGCGCTGCTGCGCCCTTCCAGGAACATCTGCGCATGGCGTACGTCGGCGGCGTAGTCTTCCACGCCGATCAGCCCCACGCAGGGCGCGGTGCAACGGCCGATCTGGTGCTGCAGGCAGGGCCGCGAGCGGTTGCGGAAGTAGCTGTCCTCGCACTGACGCACCTTGAACAGCTTCTGCATCAGGTTGAGGCTTTCGCGCACGGCGAAGGCGCTCGGGTAGGGCCCGAAGAAGCGTCCCGGCAGGTTCTTGGCGCCGCGGTGGAAGGCCAGCCGCGGATAGTCCTCGCCGCCGGAGAGATAGATGTAGGGGTAGCTCTTGTCGTCGCGCAGCAGGATGTTGTAGCGCGGCTTGAGCGACTTGATCAGCTGCGATTCGAGCAGCAGCGCCTCGCCCTCGGTGCGCGTGACGGTGGTTTCGCAGCGGGCGATCTGCGAAATCATCGCGTTGATGCGCGGCTCCATGCGCGGCTTGAGGAAGTAGCTGCCGACGCGCTTCCTGAGGTTGCCCGCCTTGCCCACGTACAGCAGCTCGCCCTCGGCGTCGAAGTAGCGGTAGACGCCGGGCGAGGTGGTCAGGGTCTGGACGAAGGCCTTGCCGTCGAACGGCGGCGTGTGGGGCGACTGCATGCGTTGGATTCTAGCCGCTCCGGCGCGCGAAGCCGTGACTGCGTGCCGAACGCACGGGCGCCTGTCCGGATGGGCTCTCCGGATGGGCCGGTCCGGCGGTTCCGGCGGCTACGTCTGCGCGCGGCCGGCGAGCCAGCGCTCGGCACGCTCCAGGTCGGCCTCGGTGTCGATGCCCGGCGGGAAAGGCTCGGGCGTCAGCCGCACGGCGATCGGGAAGCCGTGTTCGAGCACGCGCAGTTGCTCCAGCGATTCGGCCTGCTCCAGCGGCGTGCGCGACAGACCGGCATAGCGGGCCAGGAATCCGGCGCGGTAGGCATAGATGCCGATGTGGCGCAGGAAGGGGACCTCCCGGGGCAAGGCCTCGCGGTCGGCCGAGAAGGCATCGCGCGCCCACGGCAGCGGCGCGCGGCTGAAGTACAGCGCGCGTCCGTCCGCAGCGCGCACCAGCTTGACCACGTTGGGGTCGAACAATTCGTGCGCCTCGGTGACCGGCGTGGCCAGCGTGGCCATCGGCGCGTCGTCCTCGGCCAGCGCACGGGCTACCTCGCGGATGCCGGCGGCCGGCGCAAACGGTTCGTCGCCCTGCAGGTTCACCACGATGGCATCGTCCGGCCAGGCGTAATGGGCGGCGACCTCGGCCAAGCGATCGCTGCCGGAGGCGTGGTCGGCGCGGGTCATGCAGATGTCCACGCCCTGCCCTTCCAGCACCGCGGCGATGCGCGAGTCGTCCACCGCCACCACCACCCGGCTCGCGCCCGCCTGCAGCGCGCGCTGCGCCACCCGCACCACCATCGGCACGCCTGCGATCGCGCGCAGCGGTTTGGCCGGCAGGCGGGTGGAACCGTAGCGGGCCGGAATGGCGACGATGAAGGGCGGTACTGACATGGCTTGGATGGCTGCGGGAAAGCGGCGAGCCTAGCATCGCTTGGCGCGCCGCGTTCCTTGGGTTTCTCTCCCGACGAGGGAGGGCCGATGCCGGGCTAGGCTTCCGCCAAGGCGAAGCCGCAACCGTTGGCCAGGTCCAGGAACCCCGGGAACGAGGTGGCCACGTTGCGGCAATCCTCGATACGTATGTCGCCCGCAGCAACCAGGCCGGCCACGGCAAAGCTCATCGCTACGCGGTGGTCGCCATGGCCCTCGACCGTGCCCGACCCCAGCGCGCCGCCGGTGATGAGCGCTCCATCGGGCGTCTCCTCCACCGACACGCCGAGCGCGCGCAGCCCCGCCGCCATGCTGGCGATGCGGTCGGACTCCTTCACGCGCAACTCGGCCGCGCCGCGGATCACCGTGCGGCCCCGCGCCGCTGCGGCGGCGATGAACAAGGCGGGGAACTCGTCGATCATGTCGGGCACCAGCGCCTCGGGCAGTTCGATGCCGTGCAGCGGCGCGTGGCGCACGCGCAGGTCGGCGACCGGCTCGCCGCCGCTGTGGCGCGCGCTCAGCACTTCGACGTCGGCGCCCATCAGCTTGAGGGCCTGCAGCAGGCCAGTACGGCGCGGATTGAGGCCGACCGCGCGCAGCAGCAGCTCCGAGCCCGGCACCAGGCTGGCGGCGACCAGGAAGAACGCAGCCGAGGAAAAGTCGGCCGGTACCTGCACGTCGGTCGCGCGCAGGGCATGGCCCCCAGTCAGGCGCGCGCGGCCCGGGGCGAATTCGATCGGCCAGCCGAAGGCAGCCAGCATGCGTTCGGTGTAATCCCGCGTCGGGTGCGGCTCGAGGATCTCGGTCTCGCCCTCGGCGTAGAGGCCGGCCAGCAGCAACGCGGACTTCACCTGCGCGCTGGCCACCGGCAGCTCGTAGCGGATGCCCGCGAGGCGCCTGCCGCCGTGGATGTGCAGCGGCGGCAGGCCCGCGCGCGTGTCGATGCGTGCCCCCATGGCCACCAGCGGCTCGGTGACGCGGCGCATGGGCCGGCGCGAAAGGGATTCGTCGCCCACCAGCGTCGAATCGAACGCCTGGCCGGCCAGCAGGCCGGTGAGCAGGCGCATGCCGGTGCCGGCATTGCCGCAGTCGAGCGGCCCGCTGGCGCCGCGCAACCCGTGCAGGCCGACGCCGTGCACCCGCCGCTCGCCGGGCGCGGGCGTCTGGATCGACACGCCCAGTTGCGCGAACACCGCGGCGGTGGCGCGCGTGTCTTCGCCTTCGAGGAAGCCGCGGATGTGCGATTCGCCTTCGGCCAGGGCGCCCAGCATCAGGGCGCGGTGCGAGATGGACTTGTCGCCCGGCACCGTGAGCGTGCCGCGCAGCGGTCCTGCCGGCCGACTGATCCAGTCCAGGCGCCCGGCCGCGTCGCTGGCGCCGCTCACGGCAACGCCACCGGGTAGGAGCCGAGCACGCGCACCTGCGTGGCGACCGGGCCCATGTCCTTGAGCGCGGCCTGCAGCGGCGCGTCGTCGATGTGGCCGGAGACGTCGATGAAGAAGGCGTATTGCCACTTGCCGGTGTGCGCCGGACGCGACTCGATGCGGTTCATGCTCACGCCATGTTTGGCGAACGGACTCAGCACGTCGTACAGCGCACCGGGCTTGTCGTTGACGGTAATGAGCAGCGAGGTGCGATCGTTGCCCGAAGGCGGGAACAGCGAACGGCCGATCACCAGGAAGCGTGTGGTGTTGTCCGCCCTGTCCTCGATGCCTTCGGCCAGCGGCTTCAGGCCATAGACCTTGCCGGCGGTCCTGCCGGCGATGGCCGCCGCGTCGTCGGCGTGCCGGGCCAGCCGCGCGGCCTCGGCGTTGCTGGCCACCGCGATGCACTCGACGTCGGGCAGGTTGATGCGCAGCCAGGTCTTGCACTGCTGCAGCGACTGCGCGTGCGCGAACATGCGGCGGATATCGCCCAGCGCAGCGGCCTTGGACAGCAGGCACTGGTGCACGCGCAGCTCGATCTCGCCACAGACGCGCGCCTCGGAGGTGAGGAACATGTCCAGCGTCACCTGGATCATGCCCTGCCCCGAGTTCTCCACCGGCACCACGCCGAAGTCGGCATGCCCGGCGGCGACCTCCTGGAACACCTCCTCGATGCTGCCCAGCGGCAGGCCGTAGGCGGCATGGCCGAAGTGCTTGCGCACCGCCTGCTCGCTGAAGGTGCCTTCGGGCCCCAGGAAGCCGACCTTGAGCGGGTCCTCCTGCGCCAGGCAGGAGGACATGATCTCGCGAAACAGCCGAACCATCTCGGCATCCGACAACGGCCCCTTGTTGCGGTCGACCACCATGCGCAGCACGTGCGCCTCCCGCTCGGGCCGGTAATAGTCGATCGCCGACAGGCCCTCGCCCTTCACCCGGGCCACCTCCTGCGCCCAGTTGGCGCGCTCGGAGATCAGCTCCTGGATCTGGCGGTCGATGCTGTCGATGCGCTCGCGCACCTGGCCAAGCGAAGCCTTGGGGTCGTTCATCCGGATGTCCAGCCGTTTAGAAGTCCAAACACTAACAGAACAGCTCAACCATGGCGCCGAACGAAATCGGCCATGAAGGCCACCAGCGCTTCGACCGCCGCCAGCGGCACGGCGTTGTAGAGCGAGGCGCGCATGCCGCCGAGCGCCTTGTGCCCCTTGAGCGCGAGCAGGCCGGCAGCCTCCGATTCGGCCAGGAACTCGGCGTCCAGCGAGCCGTCGTGCAGGGTGAAGGGCACGTTCATGCGCGAGCGGGAGGACGGCTCAACCGGGTTGCGGTAATAGCCGCCGGAACCATCGATCGCGTCGTAGAGCAGCGCCGCCTTGGCCCGGTTGCGCTCGCCGATCGCGGCCAGGCCGCCCTGTCCCTTGAGCCACTGGAAGGTCAGCCCGGCCAGGTACCAGCCGAAGGTGTTGGGTGTGTTGAGCATGGAGCCGGCCGCGGCGTGCTCAGCGTAGCGGAAGATGCGCGCCATCGGCCGGCCCGGCCGCGCCAGCAGGTCGCGGCGCACGATCATCAGCACCAGCCCGGAAGGGCCGATGTTCTTCTGCGCGCCGGCGTAGATGAGCCCGAAGCGGCGCACGTCCAGCGGCCCGGCCAAGATGTTGGAGGACATGTCCGCCACCAGCGGCACCGCCCCCACCTCCGGCACGTCGTGGAACTCCACGCCGTGGATGGTTTCGTTGGGCGTGTAGTGCACGTAGACCGCGGCCGGGTCGAGCTGCCAGCCGTCGCGTGCGGGCAGATGCAGGTAGGCACCCGCCTTGCTGCTGGCGGCGACGTTCACCCTCGCGTAAGAGGCCGCCTCGCTGGCGGCCTTCTCGCTCCAGTGGCCGCTCACGATGTAGTCGGCGGCGTCCCCGGGGCTGGCCAGGTTCATCGGGATCTGCGCGAAGTGCTGGGTCGCGCCGCCCTGCAGGAACAGCACGGCGTAGTCGTCCGGCACGTCCAGCAGCTCGCGCAGGTCCGCTTCCGCCCGCTCGGCCATCGCGATGAAGCGCTTGCCGCGGTGCGACTGTTCCATCACCGAGGCGCCGCTGCCGTTCCAGTCCAGCAGCTCGCGTTGCGCCTGCTCGAGCACCGCCTGCGGCAACGCCGCCGGCCCCGCACTGAAGTTCCAGACCCTGCCCACGGCGTATATCCAAGTTGGAGGAATCGCATTATGGCGCGGCGCAACATGGCGACGTCAATGATCCTTCGCACTCCCGTGCGCTTGGGTCGGAAGAGCCAAGTTCGCTAGTCTTGTCGCCTGCGTCTCTCGCCCTCTCTGCGCACCGCCGATGCTCACCGCCCGCTTCCACCCCGCCATCGCCGAGCTGTCCGCGGCGACTTGGGATGCACTTGGCGGCGGCGCCAGTCCCTTCGTTTCGCACGCCTTCCTGCACGCGCTGGAAAGCACCGGCTGCATTCGCCCGGACTGGGGCTGGCAGGCGCATCACCTGGCCCTGTACGAAGGCGAACGCCTGGTCGCTGCCGCTCCGCTGTATCTGAAGGGCAACTCGCACGGGGAGTTCGTGTTCGACTGGAGCTGGGCCGGTGCGTGGGAGCGCGCCGGCGGCACGTACTACCCCAAGCTGCTCAATGCCGTGCCCTACTCGCCCGTGCCCGGTCCACGGCTGCTCGCCGGCGAGGGCGAGCGCGCGCCGCAGCTGCGGCAGGCCCTGGTCCGCGCCATCCACGCCGAGACCCGGCGGCTGGGCTTGTCCTCGGCACATGCCAACTTTCTGGAGCCGCAGGACCTGGCCGCGTTCGGGGGCGAGTGGCTGGCGCGCTCGGACGTGCAGTTCCACTGGCACAACCGCGGCTACCGCGATTTCGACGATTTCCTTGCCACGCTCAAGGCAAAGAAGCGCAAGAACATCCGCCAGGAGCGCGCGCACGTCCAGGCCAGCGGCCTGGACATCCTCATGCGCGACGGCGCGAGCCTGGAGCCGGACGACTGGCGGCAGATCCACGCGCTCTATGCGGCCACCTTCGATGCCAAGGGCAACCACGCGGCACTGACGCCGGCCTTCTTCGCGGCGCTTGGTGGCCTGGAGGGCAAAGTGCAGGTGGCTTGCGCCATGGAAGGTCGGCGCATCGAGGCGATGGCGCTGTTCCTGCTGGACGACCGCACGCTCTACGGCCGCTACTGGGGCGCGCGCATCGAATTGCCCGGGCTGCACTTCGAACTCTGCTACTACCGCGGCATCGAGCATGCGATCGCCCGCGGCCTGCGGCGCTTCGAGCCCGGCGCGCAGGGCGAGCACAAGCTCGCGCGCGGCTTCGTGCCGGTGCGCACGCATTCGCGGCACTACCTGGCCCATCCGCAGTTCCGGCAGGCGGTGCGCGAGGCGCTGGTGCACGAAGCGCACGCCATCGACGATTACGTGGCCGCGCTGGCCGCGCACGCGCCCTATGCCGGCGCCTGCCCATGATCCGCCTGCCGCTGCTCGACCCGGCCTCGCCCGAACGCTTTCCCGATCCGCGCCATGCACTGGCCGAGCCCAATGGCCTGCTCGCCTTCGGCGGCGACCTCTCGCCGCGCCGGCTGCTGGCCGCGTACGAGCGCGGCATCTTCCCCTGGTTCAATCCCGGCGAACCGATCCTGTGGTGGTCGCCCGACCCGCGCTGCGTGTTCGACACGGCCACGCTCACGGCCAACCGCAGCCTGCGCCGCGCGCTGGCCGGCAAGGGCTGGCGGGTGAGCGTGGACGAAGCCTTCGTGCGGGTGATGCACGCCTGCGCGGCGCCGCGGCCAGGCCAGCAGGGCACTTGGATCGGCGCGGCGATCATCGAGGCCTACGCCTCGCTGCATACCCAGGGCCATGCCCACAGCGTGGAGGTGTGGGAGGGCGATGCGCTGGTCGGCGGCGTCTACGGCGTGGCCGTCGGGCGGCTGTTCTGCGGGGAGTCGATGTTCAGCGCATGCAGCGGCGGCTCCAAGCTTGCGCTGGTGGCGCTCGCCGCATGGCTGCGCGAATGGGGCTTCCCGCTGCTGGACGCGCAGGTCAGCAATCCGCACCTGCTCAGCCTGGGCGCCCGCGAGATGCCGCGCGAGGATTTCCTGGCCCAGGTGCGCCGGCTGTCGGCGCAACCGTTCGATCCGGCCCATTGGCGCAAGGTCGCTTCGCGGGATGCGGGCGACTATCTCTAGGCCAGGCGCTCAGGAGTGCGCGTGCTCCATCGGCAGCGCCGCATCCGGCGGCGCGAGATCAGGCCCGGTATCCGTTCAGCCGGCGCGCACGGCGTACTTGCGGGCGACGTAGTCGTCCAGGATGCCGACGAATTCCTCGGCGATGCGGTCCCCGCGCAGGGTCATGGCCTTCTCGCCGTCGATGAACACCGGCGCCGACGGCGCCTCGCCGTTGCCCGGCAGCGAGATGCCGATGTTGGCGTGCTTGGATTCGCCTGGCCCGTTGACCACGCAGCCCATCACCGCAAGAGTGAGGTTCTCCACGCCGTCGTACATCAGGCGCCATTCGGGCATCTTGGTCCGCACGTGCGTCTGCACGGTCCTGGCCAGTTCCTGGAAGAACTCGCTGGTGGTGCGCCCACAGCCCGGGCAGGCGGTAACCAGCGGCGTGAACGCGCGCAGGCCCATGGTCTGCAGCAGCTCCTGCGCCACGATCACCTCGCCGGTGCGCGAGGCGCCGGGTTCCGGCGTCAGCGAGATGCGGATGGTGTCGCCAATGCCTTCCTGCAGCAGCACGCCCAGCGCCGCGGCCGAGGCCGTGATGCCCTTCGAGCCCATGCCGGCCTCGGTCAGGCCCAGATGCAGGGCGTAGTCGCAGCGGGCGGCCAGGTCGCGGTACACCGCGATCAGCTCCTGCACGCCCGACACCTTGCACGAAAGAATGATGCGGTCGCGCGCCAGGCCGAGCTCTTCGGCGCGCGCCGCCGAGTCGAGCGCCGAGCGGATCAGCGCCTCGCGCGCGACCACGCCGGCATCCCACGGCTGCGCGCGCTTGGCGTTCTCGTCCATCAGTGCGGCGACCATGCCCTGATCGAGCGAACCCCAGTTGGCGCCGATGCGCACCGGCTTGCCGTACTGGATGGCCTTCTCGATGATCGAGGCGAACTGGCTGTCCTTCTTCTTGCCGAAACCGACGTTGCCGGGATTGATGCGGTACTTGGCCAGCACCTCGGCGCACGCCGGCTCGGCTTCCAGCAGTTGGTGGCCGTTGTAGTGGAAGTCGCCCACGATCGGCACCTCCACGCCCATCATCGCCAGCCGCTCGGCGATGCGCGGCACCGCCGCCGCGGCCGCCGGCGTGTTCACCGTGATGCGCACGACCTCCGAGCCGGCGCGGGCGAGCTCGGCGATCTGCTTGGCGGTGCCGGCCGGGTCTTCGGTGTCGGTGTTGGTCATCGACTGCACCACGATCGGCGCGCCGCCGCCCACCATCACCTTGCCTACGCGGACGCCTACGCTCGGCCGGCGCGTTGCCGGGCCTGCGGGGGACGGCTGCTGGGAGACGGAATCACTCATAGGGTTGGACTTGAAGGTCGCGCCGCGCTGGGTGCGGCAATGCACAAGAATACCACCGGGTAAGTCTTGGCTTCCCCACCTTGGCTCGTCCTTGCGTGGCTTCTCCGCGACTTGGCTCGCCTGCGGCGGGCTTCCGATCGCCTGTCGGCGCTCGGGTCACTTTTCTTTGCTGGCCCAAAGAAAAGTAACCAAAAGAAACGGCCTGGTTCAGCCCGGTGAGAGATAAGAGCTAGGCGCCATTGCGCCTTGCCGACCAAGTCTCTTGCTCATAGAGGAGCTGCAGCCGCTTTACCGCGGGCGCTCGGGAGTTGAGGCAAGAGAGGTAATGCCGCAAGTTTGGAAGTGTCGCCCCTGGCGTTTCCCTTGAATGGATTCCCGCAGGAGCGCAGAACTGAATTCGAGGCGAGTGGGCTGAGATCTATCTTTCGTGGAGCATCGCAGGGTGCGCTTCAGCCCATCAGCAAACGTGGGTCGACGTACCTGAGTGCAACTACAGCGACGAGTGCAACTATTGCGACGGACCACGCACGACGGGCAATTCTCCCTTGCCCCAGCTCCCGAGCGCCCGCGGCAAAGCGGCTGCAGCTCCTCTATGAGCATGCGACGTACCAAGCAAGGCGAGGCGGCACCTAGCTCTTATCCCTCACCGGGCTTAGCTAGGCCGTTTCTTTGGTTACTTTCTTTGGGCCAGCAAAGAAAGTGACCCGAGCGCCGAAGGCGATCGGAAGCCCGCCGCAGGCGAGCCAAGCCGCGGAGAGGCTGCAAGCAAGGTGACATACATAAGCGTCCTTGCCAGCTCCTCGCAGTCTTGCCCCTCACCCCAACCCTTTCCCCAAGAGAGAGAAAGCCGAAGCACACGCGCCAGGCAAGAAAGAGGCGTCAGCGCGCGTGGCGCCGCCGCGCCCAGGCCCCGGCGAACAGGCCCATGCCGAAGGCCACATAGACCGCCGCGATCGACGTACGGCCGATGTGCCGCTCGAACCCCGGCCGGAACCGCCGCGGCGTGATCGTGTAGTCGACCACGCACGCCGCCGTCGCCACCGCCGCGGCACGCGCCGCCGATACCCGTCGCGGCGCCGGATGGCGCAGGCACCACGCTTCGTAGATGCCCGCCCATAGCAACGAGCTGAAGTGGTGCACCAGATAGCCGACCGCCGTGTAGCGCCAGCTCGGTCCGGTATGCCACTTGGCCCGCCGGCCCCAGAACCACTGGCTGGCGGCGTTCACGCCCGCCAGCGGCGCGCGCGCTTCGCGCGCACTACACGCCGCCACCACCACGCTCGACAGCAACGCGGCGACGGCGCCGCTGAGGTTGGTGCGGGCGACCCATGAGGAGTTCAGGCGCGCGGGCGGCGGGGGCATGACCGAAGGCTCCGGAGGGGAAAAGACACGCCTGCGCGTGCTGGTGCTGGGCGCCGACGGGTTGATCGGCCGCGCGGTATGCGACGCGTTGCAGGCGGCCGGCCATCGCCCGGTACGCGGCATCCGGCACCGGCAGGGTAGCGGCGGCGCGGGTGTAGACCACGTCGAGATGGACTTCGCGCACGATGTACATCCGTCCGACTGGCTGCCGCGACTTAAGGGCATCGATGCGGTCGTCAACGCGGTAGGCATCTTCGCCGAGCACGGCGCGCAGACCTTCCGGCGCATCCACACGCAGACGCCGCGCGCCTTGTTCGCGGCTTGCCGCGAGGCAGGCGTCGCGCGCGTGGTGCAGATTTCCGCGCTGGGCGCCGACGAGCATGCGGGCAGTCGCTTCCATCGCAGCAAGCGCGCCGGCGACGCGGCGCTGCATGCGATGGTGCCCAGCGGCACGGTGCTGCAGCCTTCGCTGGTGTTCGGACCGGCCGGTACGAGCAGCCGCATGCTGATGTTGCTTGCCTGGCTGCCGCTGGCGGTGCTGCCCGGCGGCGGACGCCAGCGCATCCAGCCCATCCACGTGGACGACGTGGCCGAACTGGTGGTGCGCCTGCTGGAGGACGACCGCCGCCCCGAGCGCCTGGCCGCGGTGGGGCCGCAGCCGCTGTCGTTGGCGCGTTACCTCGGGCTGTTGCGCCACGCGCTGGGCGGTCGCCGGCTGCGCGTGCTCGGCATTCCCACGACGTGGCTGGCGCGCCTCGGTCGGCTCGGCGGCCGCTGGGTCGACCGCGAGGCGCTGGCCACGCTCGATCGCGGCAACACGGCCGATGCCGAAGCCGCCACGCACTGGCTGGGTCGTCGGCCACGACCGCCGCGGATGTTCCTGTCGCGCGCCGAGGCGGACGACCTGCGCGCGCTGCTCGCCTGGCGCGTGTGGTCGCTGCTGGGCCGCATCGCCGTGGCGCTGGTATGGCTGGTGACCGCCGCGCTTTCGCTGGGCCTGTATCCGGTGGCCGGCAGCCTCGCCCTGCTCGCCCGCGTCGGGCTGCACGGTGCGGCCGCGTACGCCGCGCTCTATGGCGGGGCGCTGCTGGATCTTGCGCTGGGCATCGCCACGCTGGCGTTGCGCGGCCGCGCGCTGCGCCTCGCCTACCTGGCGCAGGTCGCGCTGATCCTTTCCTATACCGCCATCATCACGGTCGCCTTGCCGGCGTTCTGGCTGCACCCGTTCGGGCCGATCCTGAAGAACCTGCCGATGCTGGCGCTGATCGGCGCGCTGTACGCCACCGAGCGGCGCTGATGGCATACCTGATCGTCAAGTGGCTGCACGTGCTCTCCTCCACGCTGCTGTTCGGCACCGGCATCGGCACGGCCTTCTACCTGCTGGTGGCGAGCCTGAACCGCGATGTGCGCGTGGTGGCGGTGGTGGCCCGCTACGTGGTGATCGCCGACTGGCTGTTCACCGCGACCACGGTGGTGTTCCAGCCACTGAGCGGCTTCTGGATGGTGCGATGGGCGAGGATTCCCTGGAGCGGCGGCTGGCTCGGCTGGTCGGTGCTGCTGTACGCGTTGGCGGTGGCGTGCTGGTTGCCGGTGGTGGCTCTGCAAGTGCGCATGCGCGACCTGGCCGCCGCGGCGGCGGCCGCGGAAGCGCCGCTGCCGCGTGCCTACTGGCGCGCTTTCCGTGCCTGGGTGGCGCTGGGCGTGCCGGCGTTTTTCGCCTTCGTGGCGATCTTCTACCTGATGGTCGTCAAGCCGCCGCTGTGACGCGACGCAGGGCGGCGAGCAGCAGGCGGCGCTGCAGGCGTTCGCCCAGGCGCCGGGGCCTGGTCAGTTGCATGCGCTCGATCGCCTCCGTCTCGCCCGCCACCGGCCCGCCCGGCCGCAGCAGGGCCTTGGCCAGAACGACCCGTCCGCGCCAGGACGAACCCTGCTCCTTCAACCAGCCCAGGGCGGGCAGCAGGCGCTGCTCGACGTCATCGAAATCGCTGCCGAAGGGGAACGCCGGCAGCAGGCCAGCGCGCCGCAGCGGCGCCAGCGCCTCGCGCAGGTGCTCGGGGCGATGCCGGCGCCAGGCCTCCGGGATGCGGAAGTCGGGCGCGAGCTTGCCGTTCGCCTTGGCCTCGGCGGCCAACGCGTCGAGGAAGCGCGCGTCGCAGATCGAAAGCATCGCCTCGACGCATTCGCTGTCGCTCTTGCCGCGCAGGTCCGCGGCGCCGTATTCGGTCACCACGATGTCGCGCAGGTGGCGGGCGATGGTGGTGTGGCCGTAGTTGAAGCGGATGTTGGTGCGCACCTGGCCGCCTTCGCGGCGGGTCGAGCGCAGCAGCAGGATCGAGCGGCCGTCGTCCAGTTCATGCGCCATCGCCACGAAGTTGTACTGGCCGCCCACGCCGCTCACCACCTGGCCGTCCTCCAGGCCGTCGGACACGGCGGCGCCCAGCAGCGTGGCCATCATGCAGGTGTTGAAGAAGCGCGCGCCGCGGCGCTGCAGCGCGGCCAGGCTCTGGTGGTCGCCGTAGAGGTGGTTGACGTTGGACACCGGGCACATGTCGATGGCGTCCGGGTCGGCCGCTTCGGTCGCGTCTAGCCATTGGTACAGCTCGCGGCTGCCCAGGAAGAAAGCGCCGCGCAGCCAGTGTCCGCCGGGCGTGGCCGGATTCAGCCGGCCAGCGATGGCGGCGCGCTCCAGCGCGAGGTTGTCCCAGCTGCGGCGCTTGAGGATGCCGGCACGGGCCAGGTGCATGAAGCCGTCCATGACCATCTCGCTGGCGCCGTACAGGCCGGCCTCGAACGGCTCGAGGCCGCCGATGCGCCGCGCCAGCGACAGCGTGGGACTCTCGCCATCGAGCGCGCGCAGGCCGTCGCGCCAGGCGGCGTTGTCCTGCTGGCGCAGCAGCAGCGCCCTGACCAGCGCGTCGGACAGCGCGCCGATGCCGATCTGCAGGCAGCCGCCGTCCTTCACAAGCGCGCTGGCGTGCAGGCCCAGCGCGTATTCGACGACATCCACCGGCGGCCGCGGCAGCGCGAACAGGCGCGGCGAGCGCGCCGGCGCCAGTTCCAGGTCGAAGAAATCCTCCGCCACCTCCGCGTGGCCGCTCACGTACGGCAAGTCCGGATGCACTACGGCCACGGACAGCGGCCGTGGCTTGCCGGCGCGCGCGCGCTGGACCAGGAAGTCGAGCGTGAGGTCAGGGTTGCAGGAAAGGCTGTAGCGCACGCCGTCGGCCGTCTCGCGCCGCGCCACCAGTTGCACCAGCAGGTTGATGTCCTGCGCGGCCAGGTCGCGCGCGACGTGGGTGTAGTTCTGGCTGATGTAGTCCCGCTGCGCGCGCGGCGCATGCAAGAGGGCGCCGGACTGCAGGTAGAACTCGTGCACGGCCACGTTGTCCGGCAAGCCGTGTCGCGCCTCGGCCAGGGCGTACTCGGGGTCTTCGTAGTCGGCGCCGAAGTGGCGCTCGAGGAAAGGCGCGAGGAAGCGCTGCTCCAGACCCGGCTTGGGCTGCGGCCGGGTCAGCGACAGCGCGGTGTAGAGCGTCAACGAGCGGGCCGGATCGGCCACGGTCAGCCGGTAGAGCGCGTTGAGCAGGCCATGCGGCTTGCCCAGGCCCAACGGCGCGGCGACGCACAGGTGCGGCCCCAGCCGGTCGGCAATGAGCTTGGCGCAGGCGGCGGTGTCCTGGAGGCGCGGCGCGGGCGGCATGGACCGATCATCGCAGAAGCGACGCGCCGCGCGCATCCGCCGACGCCATCGCGCCGCCGCCCATGTCCTACACTGGCCCGATGGCGACGACTCCGCTGATTCCATCCGCGCCCAGCCGCTTCCTGGCCGAACAGGCCTTGAGCCGCGCCGCCGGCGCGCCGCTGATCGGCGGCAACGCGGTCGGGCTGCTGATCGATGCCCAGGCGCACTACGACGCCTGGCTGGCCGCCATCCGCGGTGCGCAGCAGCGCATCCTGCTGGAGAACTACCTAATCAGCGACGACCCGGTCGGCCGCGCCTTCCTCGATGCGCTGGTCGAACGGGCCAGGGCCGGCGTCCAGGTCGCGGTGGTGTACGACTGGCTCGGCTGCCTGGGCCAGTCCGGCCATGCCTTCTGGCAGCCGCTGCGCCGCGCCGGCGGCGAGGCGCGGGTGTTCAATCCCCCGCAACTGGGCAAGCCGTTCGGCTGGATCACCCGCGACCACCGCAAGCTGCTGGTGGTGGACGGCGACCTGGGTTTCCTCTCGGGCGTGTGCATCAGCGCGCGCTGGCTGGGCGATGCGCGCCGCGGCGTGCCGCCCTGGCGCGACACCGGCGTATCGCTGCGCGGGCCTTCGGTGGCCGAACTGGAACAGGCCTTCGCGCAGAGCTGGGCGGGCCTGGGCAAGCCGCTCGCCCTGCCCGAGCCCCGCGCCGCAACGGCCGGCAAGACCGCATTGCGTGTGATCGCCACGCAGCCGGCCACCGCCGGCATGTACCGGCTGGACCAGCAGGTCGCCGCGATGGCGCGGCGCACGCTGTGGATCACCGACGCCTATTTCGTCGGCATGGCGCCGTACGTGCAGGCGCTGGCTTCGGCCGCGCGCGACGGCGTGGACGTGCGCCTGCTGGTGCCCGGCACCAGCGACATCCCGCTGGTCGCCGGCATGTCGCGCTCGGGCTATCGGCCGCTGCTCAAGGCCGGCATCCGCGTGTTCGAATGGAACGGCTCGATGCTGCACGCCAAGACCGCCGTGGCCGACGGCCAGTGGGCGCGCGTGGGTTCGTCCAACCTCAACATCGCCAGTTGGCTGGGCAACCGCGAGATCGACGTGGCGGTGGAGGACACCGGCTTCGCCGCCCTGCTCGAGGCCCAGTACGAGCGCGACCTGACCAACGCCACCGAGATCGTGCTGGCGCCGCGCCGGCACCGGCCCTACATCGAACGGGTCAAGAGCAGCACCGAGCGCCCGCCGCGCCCGAAGCGTCCCGGCGGCAGTTCCAGCCGCGCCGCCGCCGGCGCCCTGCGCATCGCCAACACCGTCGGCGCCGCGCTCACCGACCGTCGCGTGCTGGGCGACACCGCCCGCGGCCCGCTGCTGGTCGGCATCGCGGTATTGACCGTGCTGGCCGCGGTGGCGCTGGTCTGGCCCCGGGTGGTCAGCTGGCCGATCGCGGTGCTCGCCGCGTGGTTCGCGCTCAACCTGGCCATCCGGGTGTGGCGATTGCGCAGGCGGCAGGGGTTGTGACGGGCGCTGCCAGGAAGTGACACCCAACATGCACTTCCTGGTCCAAGCGCATGTTCCCCAAGCGCTTCGTGCTAGGCTCGCCGGTCCATGCACAGCCCCGACCACCCCACGACTCCGCCGCGCAACGTGCTCACCCCCAGCATGCTCAACCGGCTGGTGCGCGGGCTGCTGGAAGACGCGCTGCCGCTGGTGTGGATCGAGGGCGAGCTGTGCAACGTGTCGCGCCCGGCCTCGGGGCACCTCTACTTCACCCTGAAGGACGCCGGCGCCCAGGTGCGCGCCGCGATGTTCAAGCCCAAGAGCGGCTGGCTGCGCTTCAAGCCCGCCGACGGCATGCACGTGCTGGTGCGCGCGCGGGTCGGGCTGTACGAGCCGCGCGGCGAATTCCAGCTGGTGGCCGAGCACATGGAACTGGCCGGCGAAGGTGTGCTGCGCCGCCAGTTCGAGCAGCTCAAGGCGCGGCTGGACGCCGAGGGCCTGTTCGAGGCCTCGCGCAAGCGCCCTTTGCCCCGCTATGCGCGCCGCATCGGCGTGATCACCTCGGCCACCGGCGCGGCTATCCGCGACGTGCTGAGCGTGCTGCGCCGGCGCTGGCCGCTGGTCGAGGTGGAGGTGCTGCCGGTGCCGGTGCAGGGCCGCGAGGCGCCGCCGGCGATCGTGGCGATGCTGCGCAAGGCCTCGGCCGCCGCGCGCCACGACGTGCTGCTGCTGACCCGCGGCGGCGGTTCGCTGGAAGACCTGATGGCGTTCAACGACGAGGCCGTCGCCCGTGCGGTGCACGCCAGTGCGATCCCGGTGGTGAGCGCGGTGGGCCACGAGATCGACTTCTCCATCGCTGATTTCGCCGCCGACCTGCGCGCGGCCACGCCCTCGGCCGCCGCCGAATTGCTGGTGCCCGACGCCCAGGCGCTCCGCCGCCACCTGGAACAGGGCTTGCAGCGGCTGCGGCTGCTGCAGAGCCGCCGGCTGCAATCGCAGACCCAGCGCGTGGACCACCTGCTGGCCCGCCTGCAGGCGCAGCGCCCGCAGGCGCGGCTGGCACGCGACCGCGAACGGCTGGCGGCCTTGCAGCGGCGCCTGCACGCGGCCCTGCACGAGCGCCTGCGTCTGCACGCCCATCGCCTCGATCGCCTGCACGCCCGCCTGCTGGCGCAGCATCCGCGCCAACGACTCCTGTTGCTGCAGCGGCGCCTGGCCGAGCGCGAACGCTCGCTGCGGCAATGCATGAATCACCGCATCGATCGCGCGCAGCTGACCCTCCGGCATTCCGCGCGCGCCCTGCAGGCGGTCAGCCCGCTGGCCACGCTGGAGCGCGGCTACGCGATCGTGTTCGACCGCGATGGCCATGTCCTGCGCGACGCCAGGCAAGCCCCGGCCGGCACGCCGCTGCGCGCGCGGCTGGCCGAGGGCGAACTTTCCCTGCGGGTGACCGACGAGCCGTAGCGGCTTCGCCTCACGCATCGGCAACGCGTACGGCGGCACCCTGCCCTGAGCCCTCGGGAGACGTCCATGCTCGACAAGACCTACCCCTACTTCCTGGCCAATCGCCCGCAGCAGCCCAACGCCGACCTGGAAGTGCGCGACAAGTACAGCGGCAAGGTCGCCACCCGCGTGGCGGTACCGGACGGCAAAGCGATCGGCAAGGCGATCGCCGCCGCGGCAGCTGCCGCCGCGCCCATGCGCGCGTTCAAGCCATGGGCGCGCCAGGCGGTGCTGGAGCATTGCGTGGCGCGCTTCACCGAACGTCGCGACGAGCTGGCGATGGCCCTGTGCATCGAGGCGGGCAAGCCGATCAAGGATGCCGCCGGCGAGGTGACCCGGCTGATCGAAACCTTCCGCATCGCCGCCGCCGAAGCCGTGCGCATCGACGGCGAAACGCTGACCCTGGAACTGGCGCCGCGGCTGGACGGCTACCACGGCTACACCAAGCGCGTGCCGATCGGCCCGGTGTCCTTCATCACGCCGTTCAACTTCCCGCTCAACCTGGTGGCGCACAAGGTGGCGCCGGCGATCGCCGCAGGCTGCCCGTTCGTGCTCAAGCCCTCGGAGAAGACGCCCATCGGCGCGCTGATCATCGGCCAGGTGCTGGCCGAGACCGACCTGCCCAAGGGCGCGTTCTCTATCCTGCCGGTGGACGGCCGGCACGCCGCGCCGCTGGTGGAGGACGAGCGCTTCAAGCTGCTCTCCTTCACCGGCGGACAGATCGGCTGGGACCTCAAGTCCCGCGCCGGGCGCAAGAAGGTGGTGCTGGAGCTGGGCGGCAACGCCGCCTGCATCGTCGATGGCGACCAGGGCGGCAAGCTCGACGCCATCGTCGAGCGGCTGGTGTTCGGCGCGTTCTACCAATCCGGCCAGAGCTGCATCGGCGTGCAGCGCATCTACGCGCACGCCTCGGTCTACGAGGCGCTGAAGAAGAAGCTGGTCGCCGCGACGAAGAAGCTCAAGGCCGGCGACCCGAAGAAGAAGGACGTGTTCATCGGCCCGATGATCGACGAGGCCGCCGCCGAGCGCCTGCAGGGCTGGATCGAAGAGGCACGCAAGGCCGGCGCGAAGCTGCTGTGCGGCGGCAAGCGCCAGGGCAACATGCTGGAAGCCACGCTGATGGAAGAGGTTCCGCGCGAGGCCAAGGCCAACCGCATGGAAGCCTTCGGCCCGTTCGCGCTGCTGGCGCCGTTCGGCACCTTCGACGAGGCCATCGCGATGGTCAACGATTCGGACTACGGCCTGCAGGCTGGCGTCTTCACCGACTCGCTGGAGCACGCCATGCGCGCCTGGGACGAACTCGAACAGGGCGGCGTGATCGTCAACGACATCCCCAGCTTCCGCGTGGACAACATGCCCTACGGCGGCGTCAAGCTTTCCGGCTTCGGCCGCGAGGGCGTGCGCTACGCCATTGAGGACATGAGCGAGACGCGGCTGATGGTGATGCGCCGGCCCGGCTGAGCCGCTATCAGTCGACCGGCGGGCCGGCGCCCTCCGGCGGCGCGTCGGTGCGCCCGCGCCACGCGTACCAGTGGTACAGCGCCATGCCCACGTACTCGTGCAGCACCGCGTCGGTGACCGACAGGTTGTAGGCGCTGGGCAGCAGCGACCACACGCCGCGCAGGTAGTCGGCGCGCACCGGCGTTACCTCGAGGCCGAAGCGGCGGAACGCGAACACCGCGCGCCGCAGGTGGTGCGCCGAGGTCACCAGCCAGACCCGATCGGCGTCGATGCGCGCCAGCGGCGCCCGTGCGAACTGCGCGTTCTGCCAGGTGGTGTGGCTGCGCATCTCCAGCACCTGGTCGGCATCGGGCACGCCCAACAGCTCCAGCGTGCGCTGGTAGGTCAGCGCCAGCGGCTCGCCGGTGGACAGCGCATCGCCGCCGCTGATCAGCACGGTGCAGCGCGCACCGGACATGCGGCAATCGCGATACAGCGACACCGCCTCGGCGATGCGCGAGTAGGCCGTGTGCCCGGGCTCCAGCGGGCCGCCCGGCGGATAGGTGACGCCGGCGGTGAGCAGCACGATCGCGTTGGACGGCGCCCAGTCCAGCGCCGGCCGCTGCGCGTAGGGCGATTGCCAGGGCCGCAGCAGCACCTTGGGCACCAGCCCGCAGCCGACCGCGAACACGCTCACCAGCGCCAGCACGATGCCGGCCTGCCTCGCCCGGCGCCACCCCAGTCGGCCGGCCAGCCAGGCGCAGGCGAGCAGTGCGATCAACAGCGGAACGGTCATCGGCGATCCTCAGGACAAGGCGAGCCGGACATTATGCGCAGCCCCGGGTGAGCGAAGCGCGCACGGGGCACGAGCCCTCGACGCCGCATGCTAACGTGCCGCTGCCGCCGCCCCGCACCGTACGCATGTCCCATCCGTTGCACGTCCTGGCCGCCGCCTGCCGGCATGCGCAGGACATCCGCAAGAGCCGCTTCCTGGCGCAGGCCGCGCCGGTGCGTTCGGCCGAACAGGCCCTGGCCTTCCTGCGCGAGGTGGCCGACTCCGACGCCACGCACAACTGCTGGGCCTACCGCATCAGCCAGGACTACCGCTTCAACGACGACGGCGAGCCGGGGGGCACCGCCGGCCGGCCGATCCTGCAGGCGATCGAAGGCGCCGGCGTCGACCGCGTGATGGTGGTGGTGACCCGCTGGTACGGCGGGATCAAGCTCGGCGCCGGCGGGCTGGTGCGGGCCTATGGGGGCACCGCGGCCGAATGCCTGCGCCTGGCCGAGCGCGTGCCGCTGGTGGCGATGGCGCGGCTGGCCGTGCATTGCGCCTTCGCCGATCTCGCCCTGCTCAAGGCACGCTGCCCGCTCTGGCAGGCCCGCGTGGAGAACGAAAGCTTCGACGCCGACGGCGCGACGCTCGAACTGGAACTCCCGGCCGCGCAGGCGGCCGAGGCGCAGGCGCGCATCATCGACCTCACCCGCGGCCGGGGCGGGGTCCGCCTGCTCGACTGAGCGGCATCGTCCCTCCGGGACGGCCGCCTGCGCCGCGATCACGCTATGCTCCCGCTGCGGCTGCGGGGAGCGGCCGCAAACGGGGGCGTGCCGGCGGTCGGCGCGCGGGGGAACCACCAGCAAGCTCAGGATCCAAACCACGTGACAGCCCAGATCCAAGGCGCCGAGCGGCGCACCGAACTCACCTTGCGCGGCGTGCTGATCGGCGTCGTGATCACTGTCGTCTTCACCGCCGCGAACGTGTTCTTCGGCCTGAAGGCCGGCCTCACCTTCGCCACCTCGATCCCGGCGGCGGTGCTGTCGATGGCGCTGCTGCGCGGTTTCCGCGACTCGACCATCCAGGAGAACAACGTCGTCCAGACGATCGCCTCGGCGGCCGGCACGCTGTCCTCGATCATCTTCGTGCTGCCCGGCATGATCATGATCGGCTGGTGGGCCGATTTCCCGTTCTGGATCTCTTTCGCGGTCTGCGCGCTGGGCGGCATCCTGGGCGTGATGTATTCGATCCCGCTGCGTCGCGCGCTGGTCACCAACTCCGACCTGCCCTACCCCGAGGGCGTGGCCTGCGCCGAGGTGCTCAAGGTCGGCAGCAGCGAAGACAGCTCGGCCTCGGCCACCGAGGAGAGCCGCGCCGGCCTGCTGGCGGTGATCTGGGGTTCGGTCGCCTCCGCAGCGTTCGCCATCGTGGTGGCCACGCGGGTCTTCGCCAGCGACGTGGTGAGCTATTTCCGCCTGGGCGACCGTGGTTCGGTCAGCGGCTTCGATTTCAACCTTTCCTTCGCGCTGTTCGCGATCGGCCACCTGGTAGGCCTGTCGGTGGGCATCGCGATGCTGGTGGGCGCGCTGATCGGCTGGGGCTGGGGCGTGCCGCACTATTCGCTGCTGAGCGGCGACCTGACCACCGCCGCGGCCGACCTGGCGCAGGCCACCTGGAGCCACAAGGTGCGCTTCGTCGGCGCCGGCGCGATCGGCGTGTCCGCCGTGTGGACGCTGGCCAAGCTGGTGCGCCCGGTGATGGCCGGCCTGGCCGGCGCCATGGCCGCCGCGCGCGTGCGCAAGTCCGGCCAGGCCGACACGCTGCCGCGCACCGAGCGCGACATCCCGATCGGCCTGGTCGGGCTGATCACGCTGGCCTGCTTCGTGCCGATCGCCTGGCTGCTCGGCTATTTCGGCACCACCAGCGGGCTGGGCGACCACGTGGCCGTGCTGGCCATCGGCGGCGTGGCGTTCGTGGTGCTGATGGGCTTCTTCGTCTCCACCGTGTGCGGCTACATGGCCGGCCTGATCGGCTCGTCCAACAGCCCGCTCTCGGGCGTGGGCATCCTGGTGGTGATCGCCGCGGCGCTGCTGCTGGTGGGCTTCGTCAAACCGCACGTCGGCCCCGCGGAAGGCAAGGCGCTGGTCGCCTTCGCGTTGTTCATCACCTCGGTGGTATTCACCGTGGCGGCGATCGCCAACAACAACCTGCAGGACTTGAAGACCGGCCAGTTGGTCGACGCCACGCCGTGGAAGCAGCAGGCCGCGCTGGTGATCGGCGTGATCGCCGGCGCCGCGGTGATCCCGCCGGTGCTCGACCTGGTGAACAAGGCCTACGGCTTCGCCGGCGTGCCGGGCGTGGGCCCTTCGGCCCTGCCCGCCCCGCAGGCCGGCCTGATCTCGGCGCTGGGCCAGGGCGTGATCCAGGGCAACATCGACTGGGGCCTGATCGAGGTCGGTGCGGCGATCGGCGTGGCCATCATCGTCCTGGACGCCGTGCTCGCCAGGACCACCCGGCACATGCGCCTGCCGCCGCTGGCGGTGGGCCTGGGCATCTATCTGCCGACCACCAGCACGCTGATGGTGACGGTGGGCTCCATCGTCGGCTGGTACTTCGACCGCCGCGCCGACCGCAGCGCGCGGCCCGATTCCACCAAGCAACTGGGCGTGCTGCTCGCCTCGGGGCTGATCGTGGGCGAGAGCATCATCGGCGTGGTGATCGCCGCCCTGGTGGCGTTCTCGGACAAGCTCGGCTTCTCCAACCGCGAGGCGCCGCTTTCGCTGGTCGGCCCCGCGTTCGACACCTGGGCGATCTTCATCGGCGGCGCGGCGTTCGCCGTGGTGGTGGCGGTCATGTACCGCTGGGTGTGGCGCATGGCGATGCGCAACGGCACCGCCTGAGGCCTGCATCAGGCGTAGCCAGGGACGGGGCGCCGCGGCGCCCCGTTCCGTCTGCGCGGCCGGCCGGCGATTGAATCGACCGCGGCGGCCCCAATCTGGGCAAGGCTGACCCACACGAGCCCTTGCATGAGCATGGACCGCACCGACCCATCCAGGCGCCGCATTGGCGCGCTGTGCCAGCTCTGGCCTTTCCTCAAACCGCACAAGGCGCTGGCGGCCGGATGGCTGGTGTTCCTGGCGTTGTCTTCCGGCTCGACGCTGGTGCTGCCGATGGCCGTGCGGCACATGATCGAGGCCGGCTTCGGGCACGCCAGCAGCGAGGCCATCAACCGCACCTTCCTGGGCCTGTTCGGCGTGGCGCTGGTGCTGGCCTTCGCCACCGCCGCGCGCTACTTCTGCATCACCCTGCTGGGCGAGCGCGCGCTGGCGGCGCTGCGGGCCAAGCTGTATGCGCACGTGATCCGCCTGGACGTGGGCTTCTTCGAACGCTCGCGCGTGGGCGAACTCACCTCGCGCCTGGGCACCGACACCGAAGTGGTGCAGGCGCTGATCGGCTCCGGCATCTCGGTGGCGCTGCGCAGCGCGGTGATGCTGCTGGGCGCCAGCGCCATGATGGTGTGGACCAGCCCGCGCCTGGCCGGCCTCACCGCGCTGGTGATCCCGGCGGTGATGCTGCCGATCCTGGTGTTCGGGCGGCGCGTGCAGAAACTCTCGCGCGCCAGCCAGGACCGCCTGGCCGACGCCGCCGCGATCGCCAACGAGACGCTCAACGCGGCGCCGGCCGTCAAGGCCTACGCGCGCGAGGACATCGAGAGCGTCCGCTACGCCAGCGCCATCGAGCGTGCGCTGCGGAGCGCCCGGCGACGCATCGGCATGCGCGCGTTGCTGACCGCGGCGGTGATCGTGCTGTTCTTCGGCGCGATCACGCTGGTGCTGTGGGCCGGCGCGCGCGACGTGGTGGCCGGCACGCTGCAGGCCGGCGTGCTCGGCCAGTTCGTGCTCTATGCCGTGTTCGCCGCCGGCTCGGTGGCCGGCCTCTCGGAAGTCTGGGGCGACGTGCTGCGCGCGGCCGGCGCCATGGAGCGCATCGGCGAGCTGTTCGCCGAGCGCGCGCAGATCGCCGATCCGCCGCAGCCGCTCGCGCTGCCCCGGCCGGTGCGCGGCGCGCTGCGCTTCGAGCACGTCGGCTTCCACTACCCCACGCGGCCGGATGCGCCGGCGCTGCACGATTTCAGCCTGGACGTCCGGCCGGGCGAGACGGTCGCCCTGGTCGGCCCGTCCGGCGCCGGCAAGAGCACGGTGTTCGCGCTGCTGCTGCGCTTCTACGACCCGCAGCACGGCGCGATCCGCCTGGACGGCATGGACCTGCGCGCGTTGTCGCTGCCCGAGCTGCGCGGCGCCATCGCGCTGGTGCCGCAGGAGACGGTGATCTTCGCCGGCAGCGCCGCCGACAACATCCGCTTCGGCCGGCAGGATGCGGACGAAGGCGAGGTGCGCGAAGCGGCCCATGCCGCCGAGGCGCACGAGTTCATCAGCGCGCTGACCGAAGGGTATGGCGCGGAATTGGGCGAGCGCGGCGTGCGCCTTTCCGGCGGCCAGCGCCAGCGCATCGCCATCGCCCGCGCCATCCTGCGCGACGCCCCGCTGCTGCTGCTGGACGAAGCCACCTCGGCGCTGGACGCCCAATCCGAAGCGGCCATCCAGCAGGCGCTCGAGCGCCTGGAAAAAGGCCGCACCACGCTGGTCATCGCCCACCGCCTGGCCACCGTGCAGCGCGCCGACCGCATCGTGGTGATGGATGGCGGCCGTATCGTCGCCCAAGGCACGCATGAGAACCTGCTGGCCGAGGGCGGCCTCTACGCCGAGCTGGCGAGGCTGCAGTTCGTCGCCTGACCGCGCGATGCGGCTCCCTCTCCCCTCCGGGGAGAGGGCTGGGGTGAGAGGTCGAGGCTCGCGGGGATGCCTGTGGAGGCGTTGTTTTGGCTGTCGCTCTTTCGAGACGCTTCCGCGACTTGACTCGCCTGCGGCGAGCTTCCGATCGCCTGCCGGCGCTCGGGTCGCTTTTCTTTGCTGGCCACGACCGCGCGGGCGAACAGCGGAGCTGGCCCGCAGGGCGAAGGGCAGGATGCCCGGAGTAAAGAAAAGTAACCAAAAGAAATGGCCTGGCTTGGCCCGATGAGGGATAAGAGCTAGGTGCCACCGCGCCTTGCCGGGCAGTTCACTCGCTCTCCGAGGAGCTGCAGCCGCTATACCCCGGCGCTCGGATGTTGAGGCAGGCAGCGAGTTTGTTGGCGCCAGCTCTGCGCCCACGGAGAGCCTCGGTCTCGCTGCACGGTCATCCCTGCGGGTGTCTTGTTGCCGCGAACTTGACGCGCGCCCGCCCAGCATCCAGGCATGCCCGACGCGCTGCTCCAGCCCCGCCCCGAAGGCCTCTACTGCCCCGCCGGCGGCTTCTACATCGACCCGGCCGAGCCGGTAGCGCAGGCGGTGGTCACGCATGCGCACGGCGACCATGCGCGCCAGGGCAACGCGCGCTATCACGTGGCGCGAGCCGGCCTTGCGCTGATGCGCGAGCGGCTCGGCGACCCGGCGGCGATCGAGGCGTACGGGTACGGCGAGCCGTTCGCCCTCGGCGAGGTGCGCGTGTCGCTGCACCCGTCCGGCCACATGCTCGGCGCGGCGCAGGTGCGCATGGAGCATGCCGGGCGCGTGGTGGTGGCCTCGGGTGACTACAAGCGCGAGGCCGACCCGACCTGCGCGCCCTTCGAACCGGTTCCCTGCGACACCTTCGTCACCGAATCGACATTCGCCTGGCCCGTGTACCGCTGGCCGCCGATGGAACGGGTGATCGACGAGTTGCTCGCCTGGTGGGACGACTGCGCCCGCCGCCAGGTGCCGGCGGTGCTGTTCTGCTATGCGCTGGGTAAGGCGCAGCGGCTGCTGGCCGAACTCGCGCCGCGCGTCGACCGGGTGGTCCACCTGCACGGCGCGCTGCTGCGCCTGACCGCGATCTACCGCGAGGCCGGCGTGGCGATGCCGCCCACCCGACCGCTGGACGAGAACGCACGCGGCGCCGCGCTGGCGGGCGAACTGGTGCTGGCGCCGCCCTACGCCGCGGGCTCGCCGTGGATGCGGCGCTTCTCCGGCGCGTCCACAGCCTTCGCCTCCGGCTGGATGCAGGTACGCGGCAACCGCCGGCGCCGCGGCTACGAGCGTGGCTTCGTGGTGTCCGACCACGCCGACTGGGACGGCCTGCTGCGCAGCGTGCGCGACAGCGGCGCCCGGCGCATCTACGTCACCCATGGCGACGGCGATGCCCTGGTGCGCTACCTGCGCGAGCAGGGCCACGACGCGCTGCCGCTGGCGGCATTGGGGAACGGCTGATGCGCCGCTTTGCCGATCTCTATGCCGCGCTGGACCGCACCGGCGCCACCTCCGCCAAGCGCGACGCCATCGCCGCCTACCTGCACGATGCGCCCCCGACCGACGCCGCCTGGGCGGTGTACGTGCTGGGCGGCGGCAAGCTGCGCCGGCTCGCCAGCGTCACCGAGTTGCGCCAGGCCACGGGCGAGGCCACCGGCTACCCCGACTGGCTCGTCGACGAGAGCTATGCGCACGTGGGCGACCTGGCCGAGGCGATCGCGCTGCTGCTGCGCCCCGGTGATGGTCCTTTCGACGATGTCCCGTTGCATGCGTGGATGGAACAGCGCCTGCCCGGGCTGGCGCGGCTGGACCCGCCTGCTCGCGTGGAGCAGCTGAAGGCGTGGTGGCGCGTGCTGCCTGCGGCAGAGATCTTCCTGCTCAACAAGCTGATCACCGGGGCGCTGCGCGTGGGTGTCTCCCGGCGCCTGGTGGTGCAGGCGCTCGCCGCGTGGTCACAGTTGCCGACCGACCTGATCGCCCACCGCCTCAGCGGCGACTGGACGCCCGGCGCCGCCTCGCTTGCGGCGCTGGCGCAACCGGCCGGCGACGACGCCCATCGCGAGCACCGTCCCTATCCGTTCTTTCTCGCCTCGCCGCTGGAGGCTCCGGTGGAAAGCCTGGGCGAGCGTGGGCAATGGCTGGCCGAGTGGAAGTGGGACGGCATCCGCGCCCAGCTCATGCGCCGCGACGACGAGGCGCGGCTGTGGTCGCGCGGCGAGGAACGGCTGGACGGCCGCTTTCCCGAGATCGAGCAGGCCGCCCGCGCCCTGCCGCCGGGTTGCGTGCTCGACGGCGAGATCCTCGCCTGGGACGACCCGGCCGCGGCGCCGCGTCCGTTCACCGCACTGCAGAAGCGGATCGGCAAGCTCAAGCCGGGCGCGAAGCTGCTGGCCGAGACGCCGGTGCGTTTCATGGCCTACGACCTGCTGGAACTGGACGGCGCCGACCTGCGCGAAACGCCATTGGGCGACCGGCGGGAACGGCTCGCGCACCTGCTCCAGGCCGCGCCGCCCACGCTGCTGCTGTCGCCGGCCGCCGAGGCGAAGGACTGGGAGACTCTGGCCCAGTTGCGCGAGCAGTCCCGCCTGCGCCGCACCGAGGGCCTGATGCTCAAGCGGCTGGATTCGCCCTACCGGGTCGGCCGCAAGCGCGGCGACTGGTGGAAGTGGAAGGTCGATCCCTACACGCTCGACGCCGTGCTGATCTACGCCCAGTCCGGCCATGGCCGGCGCGCCGGGCTGTTCACCGACTACACCTTCGGCGTGTGGGATCGCGGGCACCTGGTGCCGGTGGCCAAGGCGTACTCGGGACTGGACGACGCGGAGATCGCGCGGCTGGATGCGTGGATACGCGCCCATACCATCGAGCGCTTCGGGCCGGTACGCTCGGTCGAACCGCAGCACGTCTTCGAGCTGGCCTACGAGGCGATCCAGCGCTCCGGGCGGCACAAGTCGGGCGTAGCGGTGCGCTTTCCGCGCATCCTGCGCTGGCGTACCGATCTTTCCATCGCCGACGCCGACCGGCTGGACGATCTGCGGCGGATGGCCGAAGCCTGAGCTGGCGGCCGGCCGGCCGCGGCCCGCTAGAACCGCACCAGCAGGATCAGCGCGATGCAAAGGGCCAGCACCGCGGCCGTGGCGATCAGCCACCACACCTCGCCCCGCGGGCCGGCCGCATCTTCGGGAAGGCGCTCGCCCGACGGCTCCTGCGGCGTCACCGCCGGCGCGGGCAGCAGCCCGGGAGCGTCGACCACGAAACGGTGCATGGCGATGCCCAGCAGGTCATCCGGATGCAGCGCCGCCTGCTCCACCGGCACACCGTTGAGGCGCAGCGGGTAGCGCTCCGGCGTCGGTCCGGCCGCCACGCGCAGTTCGCCGTCCTTCCAGAACAGCGCCAGCGTGGCCGAGCCTGCCTGCGGCAGGTCCAGCGACTGGTCGCCCTGCGGTCCGAATTCCAGCCGCCCGCGTATCGGGAAGACGCGGCCCGACAGCGGCCCGGCCACCGCGCGCAGGGCCGCCGTGCATTGGCCCTGCCGCGAGCGCGCCAGAGGCGCGCGCGATGCCGGATCCTCGTCCGCACACAGCAGCATGCGGCAATCGCCCAGGCTCAGGATGTCGCCCGGACGCAGCAAGGCACGCTCGCGTACCGGGCGCGCGTTGACGTAGACGCGGCCGGCCCCGGAAAGCACCTCCAGCACCCAGCCGCGGCGGTCCTGCCGGATGCGCAGGTGATGCGCCGCGCCCTGCTGGGCGGACACCAGCAGGTCGTTGTCCGGCGCACTGCCGATGCTCAACGCGGCCTGCGCCCAGCGAAAATCCTCGCGAGCCGAATTGGGAAACTCGATGCGCATCTGCGAACCAGCCGAAAGACCGCGGGACTCTAGCAGATGCAGGCGCTGCCCTTCGCGCAGGCCGCGTAAGATAGGCGGTCCTCACGGAGCGCCACCATGCCGAAGATCGATATCCGCCGCCCGCACACCCTGCCGCCCGACCAGGCACGCGCCGTGGTCGACAAGGTGGCCGCGCGCATGCGCGAGAAGTTCGACATGCAGAGCCAGTGGCAGGGCGACACGCTGCGTTTTTCGCGCTCCGGCGTGAATGGCGCCATCGCCATGGCGCCCAACGAGGTGCACGTCACCGCCGAGCTCGGCCTGATGCTTTCGCCGCTCAAGGGCATGGTCGAGCAGGAGATCCGGCGCAAGCTGGACGAGTATTTCGGGGGCGCCGCCTGAGCTTTCTTTGATCAGGCGCCTGGACGTGGCATACTTGCCCGCTTACGCGGCCGCCACGGCCGGGCCCAGACACACCGGAACGCATGGCCAAAGACGACGTCATCGAAATGGAAGGCACGGTCCAGGAGACCTTGCCCAACACCATGTTCCGCGTACAGCTGGAGAACGGGCACGTCATCACCGCCCATATCTCCGGCCGCATGCGCAAGCACTACATCCGCATCCTCACGGGCGACAAGGTCAAGGTGGAGATGACTCCCTATGACCTGACCAAGGGGCGGATCACCTACCGCATGAAGTAGGGCGACGTCGCAGACAAGAAAAAAGGCCGCGCAGTGCGCGGCCTTTTTCGTGCCCGGGTTCCGGCGGCGAGGGCGTCGACACAGGCGCCCTCGTCGCTCCGGCTACTCCACCACCGCCGGCAGCTTCTCGGCCGCCTCGGTCTCCACGTGCAGCTCGCCGTCGCGCACGCCCAGGATCACCTTGCCGCCGTCGGCCAGCTTGCCGAACAGGAGCTCGTCGGCCAGCGCGCGCTTGACCTTCTCCTGGATGACGCGGGCCATCGGCCGCGCGCCCATCTGCGGGTCGAAGCCGTGCTCGGCCAGCCAGCGGCGGGCGTCCGCGTCGACGTCCAGCACCACGTGCTTGTCGGCCAGTTGCGCCTCCAGCTCGATCAGGAACTTGTCGACCACGCGCAGGATGTGCTCGAAGTCCAGCGGATGGAACTGGATCACCGCGTCCAGGCGGTTGCGGAACTCCGGCGTGAACATCTTGCGGATCACCTCCATCGCGTCGGTGGCGTGGTCCTGCTTGACGAAGCCGATGCTGCGCCGCGCCGCCTGCTGGGCACCCGCGTTGGTGGTCATCACCACGATGACGTTCTTGAAGTTCGCCTCGCGCCCGTTGGTGTCGGTGAGCACGCCGCGGTCCATCACCTGCAGCAGGATGTTGAACACGTCCGGGTGCGCCTTCTCGATCTCGTCCAGCAGCAGCACGGCGTGCGGATGCTTGGTGATCTGCTCGGTGAGCAGGCCGCCCTGGTCGAAGCCCACGTAGCCCGGGGGCGCGCCGACCAGGCGCGAGACCGAATGCGCCTCCATATACTCGGACATGTCGAAGCGGATCATCTCGATGCCCAGCTGCAGCGCGAGCTGCTTGGTCACCTCGGTCTTGCCGACACCCGTCGGACCGGCGAGCAGGAAGCTGCCGATCGGCTTGCTCGGATCGGCCAGGCCGGAGCGAGCCATCTTGATCGACGCGGCCAGCGCCTCGATCGCCTGATCCTGCCCGAACACCACCATCTTGAGGTTGCGCTCGAGGTTCTTGAGCACGTCGCGGTCGGACGCGGACACCTGCTTGGCCGGGATGCGCGCCATCTTGGCGACGATGTACTCCACCTCCGGCACGTCGATCTTGCCCACGCGCTGGTCTTCCGGCAGCAGGCGCTGGCGTGCGCCGGCCTCGTCGATCACGTCGATGGCCTTGTCCGGCAGCAGGCGGTCGGGGATGTGCTTGACGGAGAGATCCACCGCGGCCTTCAGCGCCTCGTTGGTGTAGGCGACGTTGTGGTGCTCCTCGAAACGGCTCTTCAGGCCCTTGAGGATCTCGATGCTGTCGGCGATGGTCGGTTCGACCACGTCGATCTTCTGGAAGCGGCGGGCCAGCGCGCGGTCCTTCTCGAAGATGCCGCGGAATTCCTGGAACGTGGTCGAGCCGATGCAGCGCAACTCGCCCGAGGCGAGCATGGGCTTGATCAGGTTGGACGCATCCATGGTGCCGCCCGAAGCCGAGCCCGCACCGATGATGGTGTGGATCTCGTCGATGAACAGGATCGCACCCTGCTGCTTCTTGAGCTGGGTGATCACCGCCTTCAGGCGCTTCTCGAAATCGCCGCGGTACTTGGTGCCGGCAACCAGCGCACCCAGGTCCAGCGCCCAGATCACGGCGCCTTCCAGCACCTCGGGCACCTCGCCCTCGACGATGCGCTTGGCCAGGCCCTCGGCCAGCGCGGTCTTGCCCACGCCGGCCTCGCCCACGTAGAGCGGGTTGTTCTTGCGGCGGCGGCAGAGCACCTGGATGGTGCGCTCGATCTCGTCCTGGCGGCCGATCAGCGGGTCGATCTTCCCTTCCAGCGCCAGTTCGTTGAGGTTGGTGGCGTACTCGTTCAGCGGGTTGCCCTTGCTGTCGGCGCCTTCCTCGCCCTCGCGCTCGCTGCCGGGCATGCCGGAGCTCGGCTCGTCGCCGATCTTGGCGATGCCGTGCGAGATGTAGTTGACCACGTCCAGCCGGGTGATCTCCTGCTGGTGCAGGAAGTAGACCGCATGGGAATCCTTCTCGCCGAAGATCGCCACCAGCACGTTGGCGCCGGTGACCTCCTTACGGCCGGAGGATTGCACGTGGTAGACCGCGCGCTGCAGCACGCGCTGGAAGCCCAGCGTCGGCTGGGTGTCGCGCTCGTCGCCGTGCGGCAGCACCGGCACGGTCTCGGCGATGATGCGCTCGAGCTCGGCCGACAGCCGCGGCAGGTCCACGCCGCACGCGCGCAGTGCGCCCAGTGCGGACTGGTTTTCGGTGAGTGCGAGCAGCAGGTGCTCCACGGTCATGAATTCGTGGCGCTGCTCGCGGGCCTGCTTGTAGCAATGGCCGATGGTGACTTCGAGATCCTTGCTGAACATCCGGACCTTCTCCGCTGGGATGGCTTGGGCGGCTATGCCGCGATGGCTACAAGATGGGGCCGCTCATAGCTTTTCCATAGTGCACAGCAAGGGATGCTGATGAGTCCGTGAATACTCGTTGACCTGGGTGACCTTGGTCTCGGCCACCTCCCGTGTGAACACGCCACACACCCCCTTGCCGCGGGTATGGACGTGCAGCATCACCTGCACCGCACGCTCCTGGTCCATGGCGAAGAAGCCGCGAAGCACTTCGACCACGAAGTCCATGGGAGTGAAATCGTCATTCAGCAGCACAACTTGAAAAAGTGGCGGCCGTGCCAGTTCCGGGCGGCTGGTTTCGACGGCCAGGCCGTGTCCGTTGCCGGGATCGTGTTCGGGTTCGTGGGCCATTGCTCGTGGGGACTTTTTTGCTGATACGAAGTATACGCCGCGACGGATGCAGCCCTGGTCGCGCCGCCGTGCAGGCCGCGCCTCAGCTAGGTGATGGCACAATGACGCATTTCCAGCCCCCGCGTCCCCGATGCCCCTCTCCTCCTCCGCCTCATCCGTCTGGCGCCCCCACGTCACCGTCGCCTGCGTGGTGGCGCAGGGCGAGCGCTACCTGATGGTCGAGGAAGAGGTCGATGGCCGGCTCGTCTACAACCAGCCGGCCGGCCACCTGGACGATGGCGAAAGCCTGGTCCAGGCGGCCGTGCGCGAGACGCTGGAGGAAACCGGCTGGGCCGTGCAGCCCGAATGCTTCCTGGGCGTGCACCAGTGGCGCAGCACCGAGCATGGCGAGGGTGTGGTGCGCTTCAGTTTCGCGGCGCGACCGCTGGCGCACGATCCTACGCGCCGGCTGGATTTAGGGATACGCCGCGCCTTGTGGCTGGGTCGCGCCGAAATCGCCGGTCTCGGCCCGCGCCTGCGCAGCCCGATGGTGCTGCAGAGCATCGATGCCTGGCTTGCCGGACGGCGCTATCCGCTGGAGGCGCTGTCCAGCCTGCTCGCGGAGCCGGCGCGGCCATGAAGGTGATGCTGGGCGTCTCCGGCGGCGTCGATTCCTCGGTCGCCGCGCTGCTGCTGCAGCGGGCCGGCCACGAGGTCGAAGGCCTGTTCATGCAGAACTGGGAGGACGACGGACAGAGTGGCCCCTGCACCGCCGACGCCGACCGCAAGGACGCGCTGGCCGTGTGCGGGCGCCTTGGGCTCCCGTTCCACGTGCGCAATTTCGCCGCCGAGTACTGGCGGGACGTGTTCGAACATTTCCTTTCCGAATACCGCGCCGGCCGCACGCCCAACCCGGACGTGCTGTGCAACCGCGAGATCAAGTTCAAGACCTTCCTGGACGAGGCGCGCGCACTGGGCGCCGAAAAGATCGCCACCGGCCACTACGCGCGGGTCGACCGCCGCGACGGGCATTACCGCCTGCTGCGCGCGCTCGACACGGCCAAGGACCAGACCTACTTCCTGCATGCACTGGGCCAGCAGCAACTGGCCGCCACCCTGTTCCCGGTCGGCGAGATCGAGAAGACGCAGGTGCGCGAACTGGCGCGCACGGCCGCGCTGCCCACGCATGCGAAGAAGGACTCCACCGGCATCTGCTTCATCGGCGAGCGCGACTTCCGCCGCTTCCTCGCCCGCTACATCCCGGCGCGGCCCGGCGAGATGCGCACGCCCGAAGGCGCCCTGGTCGGGCAACACCAGGGCACCATGTACTACACGCTCGGCCAGCGCAACGGCCTGGGGATCGGCGGGCGCCAGGGCCGCAGCGGCGAGCCGTGGTACGTGGTCGGCAAGGACGTGTCCGCCAACGTGCTCTACGTGGCGCAGGGCGGCGAAAGCCACTGGCTGCAATCGCGTCGTGCAACGGCCCATGCGCCCAGCTGGGTGGCGGGCGCCGCGCCCTCGACACCCTTCCGCTGCACCGCCAAGACCCGCTACCGCCAGGCCGACCAGGCCTGCGAAGTGCACGTGGAAGCCGACCGGGTGGAGGTGCGCTTCGACGACCCGCAACGCGCGGTCACGCCGGGCCAGTCGGTGGTCTTCTACGCCGGCGAAGCCTGCCTTGGCGGCGCCGTGATCGCCGCCACCGACGCGCCCTTCGGCGGCCTTGCCCCCATGCCAGCAGGAACCTGACGTGCTCGACCATTTCGCCATCAACGAACCGCGCGTGCTCGCGCTCGCCGGCCTGTTCCAGGCGGTGGGCCTGGCGCAGCAGCTGGCCAACCAGGGGCGTTGCGACGAGACGGCGATGGAAGCCAGCGTGGCCAGCGTGTTCCGCATCGATGCGCCTTCGGTGTCGGCGGTCTACGGCGGCGTGGGCGGCGTGCGGCTGGGCCTGCGCAACCTGATCGGCCAGCTGGACGACGACACCCGCGACATGGCCCTCACCCAGATGGCGGTGACCGTGATGCGGCTCGAGCGCAGCCTGGCGCGAAGGCCCGAGCTCGCCGCGAAGCTGCAGGAGGGCATCCTCGCCACGCGCCGCCAGGTGGAGCATTTCGGCCAGGATTCGCCGCAGGTGATCCGCCGCCTGGCCGACGTCTACGCCTCGACCCTGTCCACCCTGAGCCCGCGCGTGATGGTCAACGGCCATCCACAGCACCTGCAGCAGCCGGCCGTGGTGGAGAAGGTGCGCGCGAACCTGCTGGCGGCGGTGCGCTCGGCGGTGCTGTGGCGGCAGGTCGGCGGGCGCCAGTGGCAGATCGTGATCAACCGCAGGCAGTGCAGCATGCTGGCGCGCGGCCTGCTGACCGGGGCGACGCTGGACAACGGCTGAGGCTGCGCCGGCCACGAGGTCCGGCCTCCATGGCCTTCCAGCGGCGGCCGCGTGAAGCGCGAGCTCAGCCCTCCGGCTGCACCCTCAGCCCCGGCCGTCCGCGCGCCACTTCCTGCAGCAACGCGGCGAACGCCTGGATGTCCGCCAGCCATGGCGACGCCTCGCGCCAGTACAGCGCGATCTCGCGCCCCGGCGCGGCGCCCTGGACGTGCGCCAGCGTGAGCTCCGGCATCGAGGCCAGCCGTTCGCGCGCCAGCGCCGGCACCAGCGCGTAGCCCCCACGCAGCGCCACCAGCGCCGCCAGGCTTTCCAGGCTGACGTCCTGCACGTGACCGCCCTGCCCGTCGATGCCAGGATGGCTCTCGGCCATCACGGTGGCCTGGGCCTGGTCCAGTTCGTCCAGCGCGACGCTGGCGCGGCCGGCCAGCGGGTGGTCGGCGCGGAACATCACTTCCCACGGCTCGAAGAACAGCGGACGCGTGGCGATGCCGCTGGCCGCGGCAGCCGTCGGCGCGAGCACCGCATCCAGCTCGCCCTCGTGCAGGCGCCGCAGCAGGCCGCGCGGCTTGCCTTCGGACAGGCTCAGCCGCGCGGCCGGGAAATGCTGCGGGAACGGTTCGATCAGGTGCGGCAGGAGGTAGGGACCGAGCGAGGCCGGCACGCCCAGCCGCAATTCGCCGCCGAACGCCACCGTGCCGGCGCGGGCCGCCTGCTGCAGGTGCTCGGCGGCGGCCAGTACGGCCTCGATCCGCTCCAGCAGGCGCTGCCCGCCGGCGGTGGGCACGATGCGCCGCCCGCCGCGTTCGAACAGCGGCGCGCCCAGCGCCTGCTCGACCTTCTGCACCTGGTGCGACAGTCCCGACGGGCTGATGTGCATGGCCCGCGCGGCGCTGTTGAAACTGCCGTGCCGGTGCACCGCCTGCACCAGCGCCAGGTCGCGCAGCGATACCGCCGAGAGCGCCGTCGAAATCATCGAATGCAGCCTGCCACCAAATGCGTTTGTGCGGCGGCGGGCGCCGTCGCAAGCTTATGTCGAGACAGCTTTCCATCGCCGCCGCTCCTGCAGCCGGCCGATTCTAGCTGCCCCGGCCGCTTCGCCGCTTCGCCCGCATTCGACGCCCTGCCTTGCCGGCACGCGTACAGACGGATTTGCGATAATCGCGATCTTTGCGCGGGTGCGACCGACGCCCTTCCGTTTCGCCGCTTCAGCTTCAGCCAGGAGTTTCGTCATGAAAGACACGTTCAACGTCCGCGACAGCCTCGAGCTCAACGGCCAGCGCTACGCGTACGCCAGCCTCGCCAAGCTCGGCGAGCGCTTCGACCTCAAGCGCCTGCCCTACTCGATGAAGATCCTGCTGGAGAACCTCTTGCGCCACGAGGACGGCGTGAACGTGACCTCCAGGGAGATCGAAGCGGTCGCCCAGTGGGACGCCAAGGCCGAGCCGGATACCGAGATCTCCTTCATGCCGGCGCGCGTGCTGCTGCAGGACTTCACCGGCGTGCCTTGCGTGGTCGACCTGGCCGCGATGCGCGATGCGGTGGTCAAGCTCGGCGGCGACGCCACCCAGATCAACCCGCTGGCGCCGGCGGAGCTGGTGATCGACCACTCGGTGCAGGTCGATGCCTATGGCTCCGAATCGGCGCTGGAAAAGAACGTGGAGATCGAGTTCGAGCGCAACCACCAGCGCTACTCGTTCCTGCGCTGGGGCCAGAAGGCCTTCAACAACTTCAAGGTGGTGCCGCCGCGCACCGGCATCGTGCACCAGGTGAACCTGGAGCACCTGGCGCGCGTGGTGTTCACCGCGAACAAGGATGGCCAGCTGTGGGCCTACCCGGACACCGTGTTCGGCACCGACTCGCACACCACCATGGTCAACGGCCTGGGCGTGCTGGGCTGGGGCGTGGGCGGCATCGAGGCCGAAGCGGCCATGCTGGGCCAGCCTTCGTCGATGCTGATTCCGCAGGTGGTGGGCTTCAGGCTCACCGGCAAGCTGTCCGAAGGCGTGACCGCCACCGATCTGGTGCTGACCGTCACCCAGATGCTGCGCAAGCTCGGCGTGGTGGGCAAGTTCGTCGAGTTCTTCGGCGACGGCCTGAAGCACCTGCCGCTGGCCGACCGCGCCACCATCGCCAACATGGCGCCCGAGTACGGCGCGACCTGCGGCATCTTCCCGGTGGACCAGGAAGCGCTCAACTACCTGCGCCTGTCCGGCCGCGAGGAATCGCAGATCGCGCTGGTCGAGGCCTACGCCAAGGCGCAGGGCCTGTGGCACGACGAGACCACCCCGCACGCCGAGTTCACCACCACGCTGGAACTGAACCTGGCCGACGTGCGCCCGTCCATGGCCGGCCCCAAGCGCCCGCAGGACCGCGTGCTGCTCGAAGGCGTCAAGCAGAGCTTCCACGACGTGGTCGGCCCGCTCACCGCCAACCGCAAGGCCGGCGGCGGCAGCGTCGGCGCGCAGAAGGACGGCGAGAACTTCACGCTGAAGGACGGCTCGGTGGTGATCGCCGCGATCACTTCCTGCACCAATACCTCCAACCCGGCGGTGATGCTGGGCGCCGGCCTGGTCGCCAAGAAGGCCGCCGCCAAGGGCCTGAAGGCCAAGCCGTGGGTGAAGACCTCGATCGGCCCGGGCTCGCTGGTGGTCACCGACTATCTGGAGAAGACCGGCCTGCTGAAGGAGCTGGAGAAGATCGGCTTCTACATCGTCGGCTACGGCTGCACCACCTGCATCGGCAACTCCGGTCCGCTGCCGGCCGAGATCAGCCAGGGCATCGGCGCCGGTGACCTCGCCGTGGCCTCGGTGCTCTCGGGCAACCGCAACTTCGAGGGGCGCGTGCATCCGGAAGTGAAGATGAACTACCTGGCCTCGCCGCCGCTGGTGGTCGCCTATGCGCTGGCCGGCACGCTGGACATCGACCTGACCCAGGACCCGATCGGCACCGGCAGCGACGGCCAGCCGGTCTATCTGAAGGACATCTGGCCGACCAACAAGGAAATCTCCGACACCATCGCCGGCGCCATCAGCCCGGCCATGTTCGAGAAGAACTACGCCGACGTGTTCAAGGGCGACAGCCGCTGGAACCAGATCGCCTCGCCCGACGGCGCGCTGTACCAGTGGGAGGATTCGACCTACATCAAGAACCCGCCCTACTTCGATGGCATGACCATGGAAGTCGGCCAGGTGAGCGACATCCACGGCGCGCGCGTGCTCGGTCTGTTCGGCGACTCGATCACCACCGACCACATCTCGCCGGCCGGCTCGATCAAGAAGGACAGCCCGGCGGGCCGCTTCCTGATCTCCAAGGGCGTGGAGCCGAAGGACTTCAACTCCTACGGCTCGCGCCGCGGCAACGACGACGTGATGGTGCGCGGCACCTTCGCCAACATCCGCATCAAGAACCAGATGCTGGACGGGGTCGAAGGCGGCTACACGCTGCACGTGCCGACCGGCGAGCAGATGGCGATCTACGATGCGGCCATGAAGTACAAAGCCGAGGGCACGCCGCTCATCGTCATCGCCGGCAAGGAATACGGCACCGGCTCCTCGCGCGACTGGGCGGCCAAGGGCACGCTGTTGCTGGGCGTCAAGGCGGTGATCGCCGAGAGCTTCGAGCGCATCCACCGCTCCAACCTGGTCGGCATGGGCGTGCTGCCGCTGCAGTTCAAGAACGGGCAGAACGCGCAGTCGCTGGGGCTGACCGGCAAGGAGTCGATCGAGATCGTCGGCCTGGCCGGCGGCGAGTCGAAGGAAGCCAGGGTCGTCGCCACCGCCGCCGATGGCACGAAGAAGGAGTTCGCCGTGCACGTGATGCTGCTCACGCCGAAGGAGCGCGAGTTCTTCCGCCACGGCGGCATCCTGCAGTACGTGCTGCGCCAGCTGGCCGGCCGCAAGGCGGCCTGAGGCTTAGGCTGGTTGCGAGGAAAAGGCCGCCTGCGGGCGGCCTTTTCTTTTGTCCTTCCCGCTCCTGGCCGGACGCGGCCGATCCTTCCCCCGCCTGCGGGGAAGGATCGGCAGGGGGATCTCGGTGCGCTACAGCTGGCGCTTCCACGTCGCGCTGTAGCAGCGCCACTCGCTCCCTTCCCGGCGCCACGCCGACGTCACCTGGTAGATGCCCGCCGCGTCCGGCAGCAGCCGGCTGCCTTGCGTGAGCGTCACGGTGAAATCAGCCACCAGCCGCTCGCCGCGCCTCTCCACCGAAATCGGCCCCAGCGTCGCGCCGATGCGCTCGCCGCGCAGGCGTGCGAGACGGACGAGGTTGGCGATGTCCTGGCGACCCAGGCTGCCCTGGTTACCCCCGAAGTCCTCGCCGAGCGGCTCGACCACGCCGCTCGCATCGGCCTCTTCCGCGGCGTGCTGGGCGGAGGCGATGGCTTCGCGCACGCGCTCTTCGTCAGGCGCACGGTGGCACGCCGCAAGAGCCGCCAGGAGGCTCGCCAAGATCCACAAACCAAACCGTTTTCGCATGCGCGTATGTCCTCGAACCGCGCCGCGACGCGGCTTGCCGCCGTGCGCGGGCGTATGCTCCAATGCCTTGGCCGCAAGGCCTACGGGGAACAGGAACACTACATGAGCAACGAGCGTCCGTGGCTGGCCCACTATCCGCATGACGTACCCGCACAGATCGACGTCGACGCCTACGCGTCCGTCGCCGCGGTAGTGGAAGAAGCCTTCGGAAAGTTCCGCGAGCGCCCCGCCTTCTCCAGCTTCGGCAAGGCCCTGAGCTATGGCGAGATCGATACGCTGAGTGGCCAGTTCGCCGGCTACCTCACCGGCGTGCTGGGCCTGAAGAAAGGCGATCGCCTGGCGATCATGCTCCCCAACGTACTGCAGTACCCGATCGCGCTGTTCGGCGCGCTGCGGGCAGGGCTGGTGGTGGTCAACACCAACCCGCTCTATACCGCACGCGAGCTCCGGCACCAGCTGGAGGATTCGGGCGCCAAGGCGATCGTGGTGCTGGACAACTTCGCCGCGACCCTGCAGGAGGTGCTGGCGCAGACCCAGGTGGAGCACGTGGTCACCACCGGCATCGGCGACCTGCTCGGCTTCCCCAAGGGCGCCTTGGTCAACTTCGTGCTCAAGCACGTCAAGAAGATGGTGCCGGCCTATTCCCTGCCCGAAGCGGTGCGTTTCCGCGATGCGCTGGCGCACGGCGCGGCCCATCCGATGCTGCCGGTCGCGCTCAACCACGACGACCTCGCCTTCCTGCAGTACACCGGCGGCACCACCGGCGTGGCCAAGGGCGCGATGCTCAGCCACGGCAACATGGTGGCCAACATGCTGCAGGCCAGCGCCTGGATCGGCGACCTGGCCAAGCCCGGCGAAGAGATCATCATCACCGCGTTGCCGCTGTACCACATCTTCTCGCTGTGCGCGAACGGCCTGGTGTTCATGCGCCTGGGCGGCCTCAACTGGCTGATCACCAACCCGCGCGACATGCCCGGCTTCGTCAAGGAACTGAAGAAATCCGGCTTCACCGCGATCACCGGGGTCAACACGCTGTTCAACGGCCTGCTCAACACGCCCGGCTTCGCCGAGCTGGACTTCTCCCGCCTGCACCTGACCCTGGGCGGCGGCATGGCCGTTCAGCGCGCGGTGGCCGAGCGCTGGAAGAAGACCACCGGCTGCACGCTCGCCGAGGCCTACGGCCTGACCGAGACCTCGCCGGCGGTGTGCATCAACCCCCTGAACCTTGCGGACTACAACGGTTCGATCGGCCTGCCGGTGCCTTCCACGGATGTGGCGATCTGGTCGGAAAGCGACCAGCCGCTGCCGATCGGCGAAGTGGGCGAGCTGATGGTGCGCGGCCCGCAGGTGATGAAAGGCTACTGGCAGCGCCCGGAGGAAACGGCCAAGGTGCTCGGTGCCGACGGCTGGCTGCACACCGGCGATATCGCGCGCATGGACGCGAACGGCTACGTCTACATCGTCGACCGCAAGAAGGACATGATCCTGGTGTCCGGCTTCAACGTGTATCCCAATGAAGTCGAGGACGTGGTCATGCAGCACCCGGGCGTGGCCGAAGTGGCCGCCGTGGGCGTGCCTGACGAACACTCGGGCGAGGTGGTCAAGCTGTTCGTGGTGCGCAAGGATCCCTCGCTCACCGCCGAGGCGCTCAAGCAGTTCTGCCACGAGTACCTGACCGGCTACAAGCGTCCGAGGCTGATCGAGTTCCGCGATGCCTTGCCCAAGTCCAACGTGGGCAAGATCCTGCGCCGCGAGCTGCGCGACGAACAGAAGAAGGCTACGGCCTGAGGGAAGCTGGCAAGCGGGCTATTCGCACTTCGGGATCGGCGCGGCAACTGCCCGTCTCACTCCTCCCGCCAGTGCTCCAGGATGTCCGCGTAGCCGCCCAGCAGGTTCCACAGCGGCACCTGCTTGTCTTCCGGAATGCGCGAATAGGCAAAGCCGATGTGGCGGTCGGAAATGCGCGCCACCGCTGCCTCCAGATGGATGTGCAGGTCGCGGCCGAAGATCATGTCCAGCACCCAGTTCTGCCCCAGTTCGCCCTGCCAGCCCAGCGGCCGGCGCAGCAGCGCGCCGGTGGCCGAGATGTCCACCAGTTCGGTCGGGTGCGACTGCACGCCGTGGCTCATCAGCACGGTCGTCTCGATGCGCATGCGCGCAGGCCGCAGGAATTTCGGGCCCGACTCGTCCGACACGTTGTCTTCGATCGTCATCTAACTCCCCAAGCGAGGCGCGCCTGCGCCCCCTGCGACGTCCCTGCGATCGTACGACGCATCCGGCACTGATCGACAGGGCTGCTGGCGCCCGACCGCGATCTGCTTGCGGCCAGAGCACGCAGCCTGCGCCGCTCCGCCCGAACATGGGCGGCGAGCCGGCCGGCGTCCTTCCGGGCACTACGAAGCAAGTGCCGTGCCATCGCGGGAGCCCCACGACACCATCCCGTAATCGGGGAAGCATGCCCTCGAGGTGCCGTGCTCGGCCTCAGGCGGGACGCGTCGTGTCACAAGCTGCCCAAGCCACGCGGCCCATCCGCGCCAGCCAACTCGCCCGCGGGCCTGGCGCACACTGGCGCGGGCCTGGCGCACACTGGACTTGCCGCAACGCTGCCGCTAACCTGTCGCCATGCGCGGATTCCAGCGTGCGCCGTGCCAGCCGTTCCGGCCACTGCGACACGTATCCCAGGCATCCGGCAGACCGATTTGAACCGTCCCTGGCGCAACGACGCCATCCTGTCGCGGGTGCATGCCGGGAACTCGTGAGTTCCGGCCTGAACTCGATGGCCGCCCGCCTGACCGAACCGCTAGCCTAGCGGCCTCGTCATGCGATATCGCGGCGACGGTTCCGGCCAGGGAAGCGGCGAACCAGCTTGAACGACTGCCGGCCCCAGGCCGCGGTCACGAGGGGGATATCCGTCCGCAGGGCGCCACCCGGGACGACCGCAGTTTTGACGCATTGCCGGCCGCGTGAGCGGCCTCACGACATGCATTGATGAGCACAGATCCGCAGCAGCCGGTCCCACCACCGCAGGACGCCTTCGCGTCGATCCCGCAGCAGCAGGAAATGCCGCTGGCGATCGTGCGTGGCGAACCGCTGCTGCAGATGCCGCAGGACCTGTACATACCGCCGGACGCCTTGGAAGTTTTTCTCGAGGCATTCGAAGGCCCGCTGGACCTGCTGCTTTACCTGATCCGCCGGCAGAATCTGGACATCCTGGACATTCCGATTGCCGAGATCACGCGGCAATACATGGAATACATCGACATGATGCGGGACGTGATGCGGCTGGAGCTGGCGGCCGAGTACCTGCTGATGGCCGCGATCCTGGGCGAGATCAAGTCGCGCCTGCTGCTGCCGCGCCCGCCTGCCGAGGAAGGCCTCGAGGACGATCCGCGCGCCGAACTGGTGCGCCGCCTGCAGGAATACGAGCGCTTCAAGAAGGCCGCCGAGGACATCGACACCCTGCCCCGCGTCGAGCGCGACACCGTGGCGGTCCACGCGGAAGTCGGCGAGCGCAACGTGGTCCGGCTGCCGCCGCCGCTGGACCTGAAGGAAATGCTGCTGGCGCTCAAGGACGTGATGCATCGCGCCGAGCTGTTCGGCCACCACGCGATCAAGCGCGAGGCGCTCAGCGTGCGCCAGCGCATGGGCGAACTGCTGAGCCGGCTCGAAGACGGCGTGTTCCACCGCTTCGAGAGCCTGTTCGACGTCAGCGAAGGGCGCCTGGGCGTGGTGGTGACCTTCCTGTCCGTGCTGGAACTGGCCAAGGAAATGCTGGTGGAGATCGTGCAGGAAGCGCCGCTGGCCCCGATCTACCTCAAGGCGAAGGCCTCGCTGGCCGAGGAAAGCGCCGAACTGCCGGACGACATGCCGGTTTCCGCCGCCGCCGAATAAGGCGCCGGCCCACCCGAAAACCCCTCAGGCCATGCAGATCGAGCAACTCAAACCGATCATCGAAGCGGCCCTGCTCGCCGCCAGCCAGCCGCTCACCGTGGCGCAGCTGGGCGAGCTGTTCGTCGAAGAGGAACAGGTCGACCGCGAGGCGATCGCCCGTGCGCTGGAAGCGCTGGCCGATGACTGCGCCGGCCGCGGCGTCGAATTGAGGGAAGTCGCCTCCGGCTTCCGCTATCAGGTGCGCCAGGACGTGCATCCGTGGGTGTCGCGCATGTGGACCGAGAAGCCCAGCCGCTACTCGCGCGCACTGCTCGAGACGCTGGCGCTGATCGCCTACCGCCAGCCGATCACCCGCCCGGAGATCGAGCAGATCCGCGGCGTGGTGGTGTCCTCCAACATCATCAAGACGCTGGAGGAGCGCGAGTGGATCCGCGTGGTCGGCCACCGCGACGTGCCGGGCCGGCCGGCGCTGTTCGGCACCACCCGCGCCTTCCTGGACTACTTCAACCTCAAATCGCTGGACGAGCTGCCGCCGCTGTCCGAGATCCGCGACATGGAAGACCCGCAACTGCGGCTGGATCAGGAGCCGCTCCCGCCGCGGGTCATCAAGGACCTGCCGATCGACCCGGACGAAGCGAGCGCCGAGGCGGTCGCAGCCGAAGCGTCCGGCGCGCCCTCCCCCACCATGGCCGAGGCCGACCGCGACGCGTCCGTCGACGAGGCACCCATGCCAACCGAAGCCGAGGCCGAACCGGCCGACGCCACCGAAACCACCGCCGCCGCGTCGGATGACCCGGCGCCCACCCCATCCGCCACTGCCGACGAGGCAGCAGCCCAGGCAGGCGTCGACGAAGACGCCGCCGAGCAGGACACCGAGGAGTACCGCGCATGACTGCGCCGCAGAAATCCGTCTTGACCCTCAAGCGCGAGACCCGCGCCGAGGCCACCGCCCCCGCCCTGGAAGAACGCCTGCACAAGGTGCTGGCCAACGCCGGCCTCGGCTCCCGCCGCATGCTGGAGCAACGCATCCAGGCCGGCGAGGTCGAACTCAATGGCGCCCCGGCCGAGATCGGCGCCAGCGTGCACGCCGGCGACCGCGTCGTGCTCGACGGCAAGCAATTCGTCGTCGCCACCGACAATCGCGACGACACCGAGGTGCTGCTCTACCACAAGCCGGAAGGCGTGCTGACCACCCGCGACGACCCCGAAGGCCGCCCGACCGTGTTCGAACAGCTGCCGCGCCTGAAGGGCGCCCGCTGGGTCGCCGTGGGCCGCCTGGACATCAACACCACGGGCCTCTTGCTGCTCACCACCGACGGCGAGCTGGCCAATGCGTTGATGCACCCCAAGAGCGGGCTGGAACGCGAATACCTCTGCCGGGTGCATGGCGAGGTGCCCGACGAGGTGATCGAGAAGCTGAAGGCCGGCGTCGAGCTGGAAGACGGCCCCGCCCGCTTCGATGAAATCGCCATCATCAGCCGTGGCGGCAGCCACAGCTGGTTCCGCGTGGTGATCCGCGAAGGGCGCAACCGTGAGGTGCGCCGCCTGTGGGATTCCCAGGGCTTCCTGGTCAGCCGTCTCAAGCGCATCCGCTACGGCACGGTGGAATTGCCGCGCACGCTGCGGCGCGGCGAATGCGAGACGCTTTCCGAAGAGGCGGTCAAGGATCTGCGCAAGGGCTGCGGCCTGGGCCCGGCCCAGCCGGCGCTCACGCTCAGCCCGGTACTGCACCAGCGCCGTGCCAACCGCAGTGTCACCGAGTACCGTCCCGAACGCGGCGCCACCGGCGGCTGGAGCGGCGCCTATCAGGATGAGGCGCGCGAAATCCGGGCGTTCGACCGCATCCGTGAGGAGCCCGTGCGCGGCAAGCAGCAACGCCGCCGGCCGGGCAAGGAAGTCAACGGCAACGTGGCCCGTCCCGAACGCCCGGCCAACCCCGGCCGGCGCAAGAACAAGCGCGGCGTGGCCCCGGGCCAGGAGCTGCCCTCGGTGCGCACGTGGTTTGCCGGCGAAAGCCGCGAGGGCAGCGGCAGCGGCCGCGGTCACGGCGCTGGAAGCAATCCGGCGGGTGGCAACCGGCGCGGCGGCAAGCCGGCCGGCGCCCGCCATGGCGGCGAAGCGCGCGGCGCCGGCAGCCCCTACGCGGGCTTCGGCGGCGGTGGCGGCAACCGGGGTAACCAAGGCAACCAAGGCAACCGGCAAGGCGCCACGCCGGGCCGGGGTGGTCGCCCGCAGAACCGTGGCAGCCGCCCGCCGGGCCATGGTGGCGGTCGCCCGCCGGGGGGCCGTGGCGGCAACCGGCAAGGCAACCGCTGATACGCCGCCCCGATGAGCGTACGCATCTACCACAACAGCCGCTGCTCCAAGTCGCGCGGCACGCTGGAGCTGCTGCAGGCGCGTGGCATCGAGCCGGAAGTCGTCAACTACCTCGACACGCCACCCAGCGTAGGCGAACTCAAGGCCTTGCTCCGCCTGCTCGGCCTGACGCCCCGGCAACTGCTGCGTACCGGCGAGGCGGAGTATGCGCAGTTGGGCCTGGCTGATCCGACGGTGGACGACGAAGCCATCCTTCAGGCGATGACCACCCATCCGAAGCTGATCGAACGGCCCATCGTGGTCACCGATGGCAAGGCCGCCATCGGCCGGCCGCCGGAGGCGGCGCTGGCGATCCTTCCCTGACCCGGCGCTAACCGCCGCTGGCCTGGCCAGGGGCTTCCACGGGCAAGACCGGGCACCGAGAGGCCATCGCAAGGCATGGCTTCTCGATGCGGTGCGCCGTCAATCGGGTCCCAGCGTGAACGCGTCGGCGTCCATCCAGGCGGGAAACCGCTCGCGGTGGGCAAGCAGCGGCGCCGGGTCCAACCGCACCGCCGCCACCTGTTCCTGCGCGCCCAGCTCGATCACCGTTTCGCCCACCGGATCGATGAGGGCGCTGTCGCCCGCATAAGGCAAGTCGTTGCCGTCCACGCCCACGCGGTTGACTCCCACCACGTAGGCCAGGTTTTCGATCGCCCGCGCGCGCAGCAAGGTGCGCCAGGGCTGGCGGCGCGGCGCCGGCCAGTTGGCCACGAACAGCGCCAGGTCGTAGTCCATCCCGCCGGCGGCGCTTTCCAGCCGGCGGTTGCGCAGCCAAACCGGAAAGCGCAGGTCGTAGCAGACCTGCGGCAGGATGCGCCAGCCTTTCAGCTCGACCACCAGCCGCTCGCGGCCGCCGCCGTAGCGGGTGTGTTCGCCGGCCATGCGGAACAGGTGGCGCTTGTCGTACTGCGCGTGGGTGCCGTCGGGCCGCATCCAGAACAGGCGGTTGTAGACCGTGCCGTTCTCGTTGATCGCCAGGCTGCCGCAGATGACCGCACCCACCTCGGCGGCCAGCGCACGCAGCCAGGCGACGCCCTCGCCGTCCATCGTGCCTGCGCTGGCCTGGGTGTCGTTGCTGAAGCCGGACAGGAAGGTCTCCGGCAACACGATGAGGTCGCTGCCCCTGGCCTGGCGCACCAGTGCCCCGTAGTAGTCGCGGTTGGCCGGCGCGTCGTGCCAGCGCGTGGCGCCCTGCACCAGGCCGACGATCAACGGCTGCATGGTCACAGGCGGCATAGGCGCTCCGCGGCGGCCGCCATGGTCGCGTCGCTCTTGGCGAAGCAAAGGCGCAGCAACCGCGTGCCCGCCGGCTCGGCATAGAAGGGCGTGAGCGGTATGCCCGCCACGCCGCCGTGCTCGACCAGCCAGCGCGAAAAGGCGAGGTCGTCCTCGTCGCGGATCGCCGAATAGTCGACCAGCTGGAAATAGCCTCCGGGCACATCCAGCAGTTTCAGGCGCGAGGGCGCGAGCAGCGCGCGGAAGCGGTCGCGCTTGGCCTGGTAGAAATCGGGCAGCTCGAGGTAGTGGGCCGGATCGCTGGCGAGGATCTCCGCAAACGCCGCCTGCGCCGGATGGAAGGTGCAGAAGGTGAGGTACTGGTGCACCTTGCGGAACTCGGCCGACAGCGCCGCCGGCGCCACCGCATAGCCGACCTTCCAGCCGGTGCAGTGGTAGGTCTTGCCGAAGCTGGAAACCACGATGCTGCGCGCGGCCAGCTCGGCATGGCGCAGCACGCTCTCGTGCCGCGCACCGTCGTAGACGATGTGCTCGTAGACCTCGTCGGAGAGCACTACGATGCCGGTGTCGCGGACGATCTCGGCCAGCGTGTCCAGGTCGTCCGCCGACAGCACGGCACCGGAAGGGTTGTGCGGGCTGTTGATCAGGATCATCCGCGTCTTCGGCGTGATGGCGTCGCGCACGCGTTGCCAGTCGATCGCGAAGTCCGGCAGCGTCAGCGGGATGTGCACGGCACGCGCGCCCTGCAACTCGATCGCCGGCTCGTAGGAATCGTAGGCCGGGTCGAACACGATCACTTCCTCGCCCGCCCGCACGGTCGCGGCGATCGCCGCGAACAGCGCTTCGGTCGCGCCCGAGGTCACGGTGACTTCCGTCGCCGGGTCGATGGACCGCCCGTACAGGCGCTGCGTCTTCAACGCGATCTGTTCGCGCAGCGGCGCCGTGCCGATGCCCGGCGCGTACTGGTTCCTGCCTTCGGCCATCGCGCGCGCCAGCGCGTCGCGCAAGGACTGCGGCGGCTCGAAATCGGGAAAGCCCTGACCCAGGTTCACCGCCCGGTGATCCAGCGCGAGCTGGCTCATCACGCTGAAGATGGTGGTGCCGACCTTGGGAAGCTTGGTATCGATGTTCATGCGTCCGGATGTCTGGAAGGCCAAACGGCAAGCCTAGCACGGCTCACGCCGGCGGCCCGCCGAGCGGAGCCAGCGGGCGCACCTTGCATTGCTCGTGCTTCTGCCGGGTCGCCTCGGGCAGGCGCTCGGCAAGGAAGTCCACCAGCGCACGCACGCCCGGCAGCATGCCGCGCCGGCTGGGATAGACGAAGTGCATGGTGCCTTCGGGCACGCTCCAGTCCGGCAGCACCACCTCCAGTTCCCCGCGCGTGACGGCCGGCGCACAGACGAACTCCGGCAGCAGCGCCACGCCGAGTCCGCGGCGCGCGGCTTCCAGCAGCAGGGCGAATTCCCCGGTGATGAGCCGGGCGCTCATCTCGACCGGCACGCGCTCGCCGTGCGCGTCGATCAATTCCCAGACCTGCGCGCCTTCGTGCTCCTGCATCGACAAGGCCGGCAGCGAGGGAAGCTCGGCGGGCACCCTGGGCCGTCCCACGCGGTCCAGCAGCGCGGGGCTGGCCACCGCCAGCACGCGCGACAGGCCGAAGGTGCGCATGACCAGGTTGGCGTCGCTGTCGAGCCTGCTGCGCACGCGGATGGCGATGTCGTAGCCCTCGCCCACCACGTCCACGCGGCGGTCGCTGGAGAGCACGCGCACTTGCATCTTAGGGTATTGCGCGAGGAAATCCGGCAGCACGTGCGCGACCACCGTCTGCGCCAGCGACACCGGACAGCTCAGCCGCACCACGCCGCGCGGCTCGGCGCGCAATTCGTCGACCGCCTCCTGTGCGGCCCGTGCCTCCTCCAGCACGGCCCGGCAATGCGCATAGAAGCGTTCCCCCACTTCGGTGATCACGAAGCGTCGCGTGGTCCGCTGCAGCAGGCGCACGCCGAGCCGATCCTCCAGCTGCGCAACACGCTTGCTCAGCTTGGACTTGGGCACGCCCAGCGCGCGGCCGGCGGCGGAGAAGCCGTGGTGCTCGACCACCATCGCGAAGTAGTAGAGGTCGTTGAGGTCCTGCAAGGTCCCATCAAGGGTCACGGCATCGTTTCCTTTGAAGAACGACAAGTTCGATATTAGCGGACTTATCAGATCATTGTCGCAAAACTATCTTGGCTTCCGTCGCCGGCCTGCCGGCTTTAGATCGGGAGTCATGCCATGAACCTGCTGCACATCGATTCGAGCGCCCTGGGCAACCATTCGGTCTCCCGCGCACTGACCGCCGACATCGTGGCCCGGTTCAGGCGCAACCGCCCGGAAACGAGCTACCGCTACCGTGACCTGGCGGCGCAGCCGCTGCCGCACTGGTCGCCGGTGGCCGACGCCAGCGATCCGGCCGCGCTGCCGGGCAACGAGGTGATGGAGGAGTTCCTCGCCGCCGACGTGATCGTGCTCGGTGCGCCGATGTACAACTTCGGCATTCCCAGCCAGCTCAAGGCCTGGATCGACCGCGTCGCGGTAGCCGGCAAGACCTTCCGCTACACCGCCAGCGGCCCGGAGGGCCTGGCCGGCGCCAAGCGTGTCATCGTCGCCTCCAGCCGCGGCGGCTTCTACGGCCAGGGCAGCGCCGGCGCGGCGATGGATTTCCAGGAAAACTATCTGCGCGCGGTGCTGGGTTTCCTCGGTATCACCGACGTCGAGTTCGTGCGCGCCGAGGGCGTGGCGGTCAGCGCCGAGCACAAGGACCAGGCGCTGGCGGCGGCCAGGGAGGCCATCGGGACTTTGCTGCCGAAGGCGGCATAGTCCTCCGTTCCCCGCGGGGATTCGCGCGAAACGATGCATCCGAGCCGGACGAGCCCCCTCCATCGGAGGGGGCTCTTCGTATCCCGGCGGGTGGAAAAACCGGACACGGCCCGACACACTCATGGTTTCCCGCAAAGGAAGCCGCGCGCATGAACCGCACCCTGCGTCTGTCCCTGCTCGCCCTGCTGGCCATCGCGCCGGCGCTGCAGGCTGCCGATCTGTACGTGCACAACGTCAAGGGCTACACGCTCGACAGCCAGGGCAAGCTGCAGCGCTTCGACGCGCTGCTGGTCGACGAGGGCAAGGTCGTGGCCACCGGTCCGGATGCGGTGCTGGCCAAGCGCGCAGGCAACGCAAAGGTCGTCGACGGCCACGGCAAGACGCTGCTGCCGGGCCTGATCGATGCACACGGCCACGTGCTCGATCTGGGCTATGCCCTCACCCAGGCCGACCTCACGGGCACGCAATCGCTCGACGCAGCGCTGGAGCGCGTCAAGGCCTACGCCGCCGCCCACCCGGACGCACGCTGGATCACCGGCGGCGGCTGGAATCAGGTGATCTGGAAGCTGGGCCGCTTCCCCACCGCCAAGGAACTGGACGCCGTGGTCTCCGACCGCCCGGTGTGGCTGAGCCGCGTCGATGGCCATGCCGCCTGGGCCAACAGCGCCGCCATAAAACTGGCCGGCATCACCCGCGACACCAAGGACCCGCCCGGCGGACGAATCGAACGCGACGCCCAGGGCAACCCGACCGGCGTCTTCGTCGACGGCGCCACGGCGCTCATCAATGCGCCCGAGCCCACCGACCAGGAACGCGCCGCCGCGCTCGATACCGCGTTGGCCGAGATGGCCAGGGTCGGCCTGACCGGCGTGGACGACGCCGGCATCGACCTGGCGAACTACCGCCTCTACAGGCGCTACGCCGACGAGCACAAGCTCACCGCGCGCATCTACGCCATGGTGAGGGACACCGGCGAGGCGTTCGACACGATCACTGCCGAAGGCCCGCTCGACGGCTACGGCGGCGGCTTCCTCACCGTGCACTCGGTCAAACTGTTCGCCGACGGCGCGCTGGGCAGCCGCGGCGCCGCCCTGCTCAAGCCCTACTCCGACGATCCGCACAACCGTGGGCTGTTGTTCATGAGCCCGGGCACGATGGTTTCGAAGATCGAGAAAGCCTTCGCCAAGGGTTACCAGGTCAACATCCACGCGATCGGCGACGCGGCCAACCATGAAGTGCTCTACAGTTTCACGGCGGCCTACAAGACGCACCCGGAAGCCAAGGCCTTCCGCAACCGCGTCGAACACGCGCAGATCGTCTCGCTGGAGGACATTCCGCGCTTCGTGCCGCTCGGGCTGATCGCCTCGATGCAGCCGACCCATGCCACTTCAGACATGAACATGGCCCAGGATCGCGTGGGGCGCGAACGACTGGAGGGCGCCTATGCATGGCGGCGCTTCCTCGAGCAGGGCACGGTGGTCGCCTTCGGTTCGGATTTTCCGGTCGAATCGCCCAACCCCTTCTTCGGCCTGCATGCCGCGGTCACCCGCCAGGACCACCAGAACCAGCCTCCCGGCGGCTGGTATCCCAGCCAGAAGCTCAGCCTCGTCGAAGCCTTGCGCGCCTTCACCCTGAGCGCCGCCTATGCCGGGCATGCGGAAAAGACCCAGGGCTCGCTGGAACCCGGCAAGTACGCGGACTTCATCTTGGTCGACCGGGACATCTTCGCCATCGACCCGCAGGATCTGTGGAAAACCAAGGTGCTGGGCACCTGGGTCGGCGGCAAGCAGGTGTACCAGGCCGGCGAGTAAGGCTCAAGGAGCGTCTCTTCCACCTCCATGCGCGCCTGCGGTTAGCCCGCCCGTGGGCCAAAGTCGCGCATGCGGACGGAAACAGGAGCGCGAACGCAGGCACCGGCAGCCCGTCCGTGCCGCATCGTCCTGACCCGCCACAAAGGCGGTAATCCTGGTTCGTTGCCCATCCAGGCGGCCTGGACTCCTCGCATCGCCTGGGGAGGCCGCGTGGAAAAGCCGGCGCCCAACGGCCAAGCCGGCCTCCAGGCTTGCGGTCAATCCTTCAAATAACCGCCTTAGTCAACTGAAAGCAAAAGCATTTTCTAAATAGGCCATGAGTCATGGCCCATGGCTTGTTGACATCTTCGAGGATGGTGTTATAGTTCACTACAACACCGGTCCACGAGGTCACTAAGGAGACCCGCCATGAAAGCGCAGAACCTGATCGCCCTGGCCGCCGCCACGCTGTTTACCGCGACGGGCCTGGCCGCCCTGAACACTCCCGTACGCACCGCGCCGGTTTCCGAGATCAACGGCATCCGCGTGGTCGACCTGGCCCCGGTCGAGGTGCGCCCCAGCGCGAGCGAGATGCGCGCGGCGCTGCTGGGCGAGGCGGACCTTTCCAGCGCCGTGCTGGCGCCGGCACTGGACGCGCACGCCGAAGCGAGCGCCACCCTGCTCGGGGCGCAGCTGGCCATGCCCTACTATTCGTTTGGCACCAAGTTCGCCCGTGCCAGCAAGGAATAACGTATGACCATCACCTGGAACGACAGCGTCCCGATCTACCGCCAGCTACGCGAACGCGTGGTGGCGATGATCCTGGATGGCGCCTTGAACGAAGGCGACCCGCTGCCGTCGGTGCGCCAGGTGGCGGCGGATTTCCAGATCAATCCGCTGACCGTGTCCAAGGCGTACCAGGAGCTGGTCGACGATCAACTGGTCGAAAAAAGGAGGGGGCTGGGCATGTTCGTCACCGAGGGGGCCCGCGAGGCCTTGTTGAAATCCGAGCGCGAGCGATTCCTGCGCGAGGAATGGCCGGCCTTGTTCGCGCGTTTGCAGCGCCTTGGGCTGGATCTCAAAACGCTGATGCGCGAAGCGCCGGCCACCACGGAACTGAAGCCATGAGCGCCATCGTCACCGCTCGCAACTTAAGCAAGCGCTACAAGAACACCACCGCGCTGGACGGGGTGAACTTCCAGATCCAATCCGGCCGCATCGTCGGCCTGATCGGCCCCAACGGGGCCGGCAAGACCACGGCGCTCAAGGCGATCCTGGGTCTCACCTCCTTCGAGGGCGAACTCGACGTGCTCGGCTTCGACCCGCGCACGCAGCGCGACAAGCTGATGGAACAGGTCTGCTTCATCGCCGACGTGGCGGTGCTGCCGCGGTGGATCCGCGTGCGCGAGGCGATCGACTTCGTCGCCCACGTGCACCCGCGCTTCGACCGCGCCAAGTGCGAGGCCTTTCTCAAGCGCACCAAGCTCACGCCCGACCAGCGCGTGCGGCAGATGTCCAAGGGCATGATCGTGCAGTTGCACCTGGCCCTGGTGATGGCCATCGACGCCCGCCTGCTGGTGCTGGACGAACCCACGCTCGGCCTGGACATCCTCTACCGCAAGCAGTTCTACCAGAGCCTGCTGGAGGACTATTTCGACGAGAACAAGACGATCATCGTCACCACCCATCAGGTGGAGGAGATCGAACACATCCTCACCGACCTGATGTTCATCCGCGACGGCAAGATCGTGCTGGACACCGACATGGACGCCGTCGGCGAGCGCTTCGCCGAGGTGATGGTCAATGCCGAGAAGGCTCCCGCGGCACGCACGCTGAACCCGCTGGACGAGCGCCAGGTGTTCGGCAAGAGCATCTTTCTGTTCGACGGCGCCGACCGCACGACGCTCGAGAGCCTTGGCGAGATCCGCCGGCCCTCCGTCAGTGATCTGTTCGTCGCCACCATGAAAGGGACCTACGCATGAAAACCCTTGTCGGCAACAACCCGCTCGGAAGCAACATGTACTGGCTCGTCAAACGCGAGTTCTGGGAACACCGCGGCGGCTTCCTGTGGGCGCCGCTGATCACCGGCGCCGTCTTCCTGGTGCTGAACCTGATGGGCATCGTCACCGCCGAGGTGGTGGGCGCCCGGCACGGCATCCATTTCGGCGCGAGCGGCGAGATGCAGCACGTGATTTCGCAGATGGACGCCGGCGACATGAGCCACGTCGGCATGGCGCTGGATATCGCCATGTACTCTTCGATGGCGCTGATCTTCGTGGTGATGGGCTTCGTGGTGTTCTTCTACTGTCTGGGCGCGATCTATGACGAACGCCGCGACCGCAGCATCCTGTTCTGGAAATCGCTGCCGCTGTCGGATTCGCAGACCGTGCTCTCCAAGGTCGCCAGCGCCACCCTCGTGGCGCCGATCATCGCGACGCTGGCTGGCATTGCCGCGGGCATCCTGCAGTTGATGATGGTGGCGGTCACGCTGTCCTTCCACGGCGTCAACGTGTGGCAGTTGCTGCTGCTCGCCCATCCGCTGCGGGTCATGCTCAACATGATCGGCCACATCCCGCTGTACCTGCTGTGGGCCCTGCCCTCGGTCGGCTGGCTGATGGCGTGCTCGGCCTGGGCCCGCACCAAGCCGTTCCTGTGGGCCATCGCCCTGCCGGTTGCCACCGGTCTGCTGGTCACCTGGTTCGGCATCATGGGGCTATTCAACCTGTCCGCCGGATGGTTCTGGCAGAACATCGTGGCCCGCGCCCTGTTCAGCGCCTTCCCCGGCGCCAGCCTGGTCGCCGGCGACGACCTGGTCCGTACCGGCAAGGACAACCTCGACTTCATGAACCTGAGCAACACCTACCACCTGCTCGGCTCGGCCAACCTGTGGATCGGCGTGCTGGTCGGCCTCGGCCTGATCGCCGCAGCCATCTGGTTCCGCCGCTGGCGCGACGACACCTGATCGCGCAAGGCCCGCAGGGCCCGTGACCGCCCGGTTTCCACGTGGATGTACGACGGCCTTCCGTCCCTCGGCCACAACGATCGGCGCGCCGAATTCAACAGACCGCCATGGAGCGAGAATCCGATGAAATCCAAAGCGATCACCAGCGGACTTGCGCTGGCCCTGCTGCTGCCGCTGGTCGCCTGCAGCCAATCCGGCACCGCCGGCTCGGACAACGGACACGGCGTGGCCCAGGCCATGAAGGAAGTCCAGGAACAGACCTCGCCGTCGGCCATATCGGCCGAAATCCATAAGGGAATCGAGCAGGCCAAGCAGGAGCTGGCCACCAAGGACATCGACGTGGACAGCGTCCACGTCGGCGAAGGGTCCCAGCGCCACGACGACTCGCGCCCCAGGGCCGTGATCACGCCTCTCGGCGAGCTGGTGATCGCGGGCAAGAAAGTGGAGGCCACGCCGCAGCAGCATGCCCTGCTGCAGGATTACCGCCAGCAGATCATCGGCATCGCCGAGGCCGGCATGGAGATCGGCGAACACGGCGCCAGCCTGGGCGCCAGTGCAGCCAGGGAGGCGATCTGGGGTGCGCTCAGCGGGAAGAGCGACAAGGAGATCGAGGCCGCCATCCAGCCGCAGACGGACAAGATCCAGGCCGCCGCCGCCCGCCTCTGCCTGCGCATGCCCGGTCTGCTGGCCTCGCAGCAGAAGCTGGCCGCCGCCATGGCCGAGTTCCGGCCCTACGCCACGATGACGCAGAAGGACGTCGACGACTGCGGCAAGGACATGACCGACAAGAACGGCAAGAAGGGCGACGCGGTGTTTTCCGACTGATTCGCCACGATGCCCACGAGCGAACCCGCAAACGCGAACAGGCTGGCCCGCACCGCCGGCCTGCTCTACCTGGTGACGGTGGTCACCGGCATGTTCTACCTGGGCTACGTGCCCTCCCGGTTCTCGGTGCACGCTGACGCCGCAGCGACGGTCGCACGCATTCTCCAGTCGCAGGCCTTGTTCCGCCTGGGCATCGCGGCCGAACTCGTGTGCAACGCCGCCTTCCTGCTGTTGCCGCTGGCGCTGTACCGATTGCTGGAGGGCGCCGGCAGGAAGGCCGCCGTGCTGATGGTCGCCTTCGCCACCGCCAGCGTGCCGGTCGCCTGCGCCAACGTCGTGCACCGTTTCGAGGTTCTCTCGTTGCTCGGCGATGCGGGTTACCTGCAGGCTTTCACGGCCACGCAGCTGCACGCCCAGGCCATGCTGCAGCTTGACGCCTACCGGCACGGCCTGCTCGTGCTGGAGGTCTTCTGGGGCGCCTGGCTGCTGCCGTTCGGCTACCTGGTGTTCAAGTGCGGCTTGCTGCCCCGGCTGCTGGGTGCGCTGCTGGTGCTGGGGGGCCTGGGCTACCTGGTGGATTTCCTGGGCACCCTGCTGCTGCCGTCCTATCCGGCATCGGCCGTGGCCGGCTGCATCATGTTTCCGGCGTCCCTGGGCGAGATCGGTACCTGCCTCTGGTTGCTGGTGGTCGGCGCACGCCCTTTGGCGCGGCTTGCGGACACCAGCCCCGCCTGACCACGCCCCGCTGCGCTCCGACGACAAAGGCCGAACCATGACTCCGATACGCCTGGAAGACCAGAAGATCCACGTGAGGTTCAAGCTGTCCGCGGCGTGGGCGGCGATCATGTCGTGCTACATCTATGGCGATTTCTGGGGCCTGTATCGCCCGGGCAACCTGAAGGACATCCTCGAAGGCGGTGGCCCGCTGGGCCCCACCAGCCAGGGTTCGCTCGTGGCGGTGTCCGTGCTCGTGGCCATTCCTGCGGCCATGATCTTCCTGTCGCTCGCATTGCCTGCGGCTTGGTCGCGCTGGCTCAACCTCGTCATCAGTGCCGCTCTCACCGCGATCATCCTCGCAACCCTGCCGGGCGCGTGGGCGTTCTACGTGTTCATGAGCACAGTGGAGATCGCACTGCAGTTTTGCGTGCTCTGGTACGCCTGGCGCTGGCCGCGGCAGGCGATGGCCTGATTTCCCCACAGGCGCCTTTTTCGGCCGCGCGGCGCCGGCGTCATCCATGTCCGAAAACGGCGAGTCGTGCCGCAGGCATGGTGCTAGCCTGCATCGCATGTCCGCGCCATCAAGCACCCTGCCCGACCACCACGCCTGCGAACAGGCGCGCCTGAGCCGCGATGCGCGTTTCGATGGGCTCTTCTTCACCGCGGTGACCAGCACGCGCATCTATTGCCGCCCGGTCTGCCCCGCGCCATCGCCGAAGGCCGCCAACGTGCGCTACTACGCGAACGCCGCGGCCGCCGAGGCGGATGGTTTCCGGCCGTGCCTGCGCTGCCGGCCGGAACTCGCGCCCGGACACCCGGCCTGGCACCCGGGCGAGCACGTGGTGGCGCGCGCGCTGAAGCTGATCGACGGCGGCGCGCTCGCCGAGGGTTCGCTCGAGGGCCTGGCCGGCCGCGTAGGCGTGGGTGCGCGGCAGTTGCGCCGCCTGTTCGTCGAACATCTGGGCGCGCCGCCGCTGCGCGTGCACACCACGCGCCGGCTGCTGTTCGCCAAGCAGCTGCTGACCGAGACGGCGCTGCCGGTGACCGAGGTCGCGCTCGCTTCCGGCTTCGGCAGCCTGCGCCGTTTCAATGCCGCGTTCACCCAGGCCAACCGCATCGCGCCGCGCGAACTGCGCCGCCGGCCGCACGCCGGCCAGGACGGCGATGCGCTGGTGCTGCGGCTGGGCTACCGGCCGCCGTACGACTTCGACGGCGTGCTGGATTTTTTGCGCTCGCGCGCCCTTCCCGGCATCGAGCAGGTCGACGCGAACGCCTATACACGCGTATTCGGCCCGGCCGAGGCGCCCGGCTGGCTGCGCCTGTCGGCCTGGCCTGACGGCGAGCACGCGCTCAAGCTGGAGCTGCACGGCCCGCAATCCGCGCAACTGTTGCCACTGGTGACGCGCCTGCGGCGCATGTTCGACCTGGACGCCGAACCGCGCGCGATCGCCGCCACGCTGGGCGCCGGCGGCGTGCTCGCCCCGCTGCTGCGCAAGCGTCCTGGCCTGCGCCTGCCCAGTGGCTGGGACGGCTTCGAGATCGCGGTGCGCGCCGTGCTCGGCCAGCAGGTGAGCGTGGCCGCCGCACGCACGCTGGCTTCGCGCACCGTGCAACGCTTTGGCACGCCGCTGGCCACGCCCGTGCTGCCCGGACTGGAGCGGCTGTTCCCGACGCCGGCTCAACTGGCCGACGCGGATCTCTCGCAGATCGGGGTCGTGCGCGCCAGGGCGCAGACCATCCGCGGCATCGCGCAGGCACTGCTGGACGGACGCGCCGATTTCCGCCCCGAGCAGCCGCTGGAGGAATTCGTGGAACGCTGGACCGCGCTGCACGGCATCGGCGAATGGACCGCGCACTACATGGCGATGCGCGCGCTCGGCCATCCGGACGCCTTTCCCGCCGCCGACCTGATCCTGCGCCGCGCTGCCACCGGCGGCACGGGCGAACTCAGCACGCGGACGCTCACCAAGATGGCGCAGGCATGGCGGCCGTGGCGAGCCTACGCAGTGATCCACCTGTGGCGCAGCACGGCCGACCGCGCCGAAGCCGCCAAGGCCGATGACACCCAGCCGGACCATGCGGCCAAGCGAGGAAAGCGCCGATGAGTGCGATCCACTACGACGACCTGCCCACCCCGATCGGCCGCCTGCGCCTGGTCGCCGACGCGCTGGGGCTGCGCGAAGTCTGGTTCGAGACCGGCCGGCACCGGCGCGAACCCGATCCCGCCTGGGTGCGCTCGGCCACCGCGCTCGCCTTCGCCCGCGTGCAACTGGAGGAATACTTCGCCGGAACGCGGCAGGCGTTCGAACTGCCGCTGCATCCGATCGGCACGCCGTTCCAGCTGGCGGTGTGGCAGGAACTGGGCCGCATTCCCTATGGCGCCACCATCAGCTACGGCGAAATGGCGCGTCGCATCGGCCAGCCGCAGGCGGTACGTGCCGTGGGCGCGGCGAACGGACGCAATCCGTTGCCCATCGTGCTGCCCTGCCACCGGGTGATCGGCGCCGACGGCAGCCTCACCGGCTTCGGCGGCGGCCTGCCGACCAAGCGCTTCCTGCTGGCGATGGAGGAAGGCGTGGCGCGCGGCGACCTGTTCGGGTTGGCCGTGCACGCGCCCCGCCCGGTCTAGCGACGCGCCGCCGGCGGATCAACCGCCGCTGCGTGGCGTGGCCGGCTCGCTGGCGGAATGAACCACCGGCGGCGCCACGGTGCTCTGGTAGCGGTCCAGTACGTCCTGCTGGCGCACGCGATAGAGCTCGCGCTGCGCCTGGTCGGCCTGGTCGAGCCTGGCGGCACGCGCCGGGTCGGCAGCGTACGGCTGGCGCAGCGCCTGCATCTGGCGCTCGCGCAGCTGTTCCTCGACCTGATTCTGCTGCAACTGGTCGCGCACCTGCTGCTCACGCATCACCTGCTGGAACCGCGCGTTCGCCGGCGGCTGCACGATGACCACCGGCCGCGGTGGCGGGACTGGCTGGTTGGGCTTGGCTTGCCACGCGCTGGCGACCATCGGCAGCGCGGCGAGCGCGATGGCCCAGAGGCAGAACGATGGATGGGTCTTTAGCGTCATGTGGCGATGCGATGATGCGCGATTGATTCATCGTAAGAGTCCTCCTATGAAAATCCTGTTTCGCCTGCTGTGCTGCCTGGCCTTGGCATTCAGCGCCGGTTGCGCGACGGCGCCGCGCAGCGCGAAGCGGCCCACGCCGCTGCTGCTGATTTCCATCGACGGCTACCGTGCGGACTATCTCGAGCGCGGCCTGTCGCCCACGCTGGACACATTGGCGCGCCATGGCGTGCGGGCCGAGGCGATGCAGCCCTCGTTTCCCTCGCTGACCTTTCCCAACCACTACACCCTGGTGACCGGCCTGCGTCCGGACCGCCACGGCATCGTCGACAACACCATGTACGACGCGCAGTTGGGCAAGTTCTCGCTCGGCAACCGCAAGGCGGTGAGCGACGGACGGTGGTGGGCACAGGGAACGCCACTGTGGGAAACGGCCGATCGGCAGGGCCTGCGCACGGCGACGATGTTCTGGCCGGGTTCCGAAGCCGACATCCATGGCGGTCATCCGGATTACTGGAAGCCCTACGACGGCGCGGTGACGCCGGATGAGCGCGTCGACCAGATCCTGGCCTGGCTCGACCTGCCACCGGAGCAGCGCCCCAGCTTTCTCACTCTGTATTTCGATGCGGTCGACCACGCCGGCCACAGCTATGGCCCCGACGCGCCGCAGGTGGATGCAGCCCTGCGCGAGACCGACCAGGCACTCGCCCGGCTGGTGCAGGGCCTGAAAGCACGCGGCCTGTTCGACCGCATCAACCTGCTCGTGCTGGCCGACCACGGCATGGCCTCGGTGCCGCTGGAGCACAGCGTGCTGATCGAACGGCAGGTCGATCTGGATGACGTGCAGGTCGTGAGCCTCGGCGTGCTGGCGGGCTTCAACCCCAGGCCTGGCCATGACTTCGCCGCAGTCGAGGCCAGGCTGGAACGGCCGCAGCCGCACATGTGGTGCTGGGACAAGACCCGTGTCCCGGCCCGCCTGCTCTATGGCCGCAACCCGCGCGTGCCGCAGCTGCTGTGCCTGGCCGACGTGGGCTGGCGCATCACGACGGCGGATTACCTCGCCTCGCACGCGGGCCACGTCAGCCTGGGCGAGCACGGCTACGACAATGCCGCACCGCAGATGCGGGCCTTGTTTGTCGCCCATGGGCCAGCCTTCCGCGATGGCGTGACGGTGCCCGCCTTCCCCAACGTGGACGTCTACCCGCTGATGACCCATCTGCTGGGCATACCCGCACAGCCCAACGATGGCGACTACCGCGCGGTCGAGGGCATGCTCGTGCCAGCGGCACGCTGACGCATGAGTCCGCTCTCGCTGCAATAGCCGTAACGGCAGGTGCGACGTGGGAGGAAGCTGCGGATGATCGACGGCTCCCTCCCCTCACGTCCCCTTGCATGAGCAACCTCCTTCGCCTCGCCTGCCTGTGCCTGGCCGCGCTGGCCGCGGGCTGCGCGACCCCGGCGGCGCGGCCGCTGGCACGCACGCCGCTACTGCTGGTCTCCATCGACGGCTTCCGCGCCGACTACCTCGACCGCGGCTACAGTCCCGCGCTGCGCTCACTCGCCACCGAGGGCGTGCAAGGCGCGGGATTGCAGCCCTCGTTCCCGTCGCTGACCTTCCCCAACCACTACAGCCTGGTCACCGGCCGCTACCCGGACCACCACGGCATCGTCGACAACGCGATGTCCGTGCCGGCGCTGGGCCGATTCACGCTGGGCAACCGCGCCGCGGTGAGCGACGGGCGCTGGTGGGATCAGGCCGAGCCGATCTGGGTCACCGCCCAGCGCGACGGCCTGAAGACGGCGACGATGTTCTGGCCCGGTTCGGAGGCGAGCATCCACGGCCGCCGCCCGGACTACTGGTTGCCCTACGACGGCGACATGGGCTACGACGCGCGGGTCGACCACGTGCTGCAGTGGCTGGACCTGCCGCCGGCGCAGCGCCCAGGCTTCGTCACGCTGTACTTCGAGGCGGTCGATTCGGCAGGCCACTACGAGGGGCCGGACGCGCCGCAGACCGACGCGGCAATCGCCCAGGTCGACCATGCGCTGGCGCGCCTGATCGCCGGACTGAAGCGGCGCGGGCTGTACGACCGGTTGAACCTGATCGTGCTGGCCGACCACGGCATGGCGGCCACGCCGCCGGCGCAGCGCATCTTCCTCGACGACCTGATCGATCCGGCACACGCTCAGGTGGTCTCCACCGGCGCGATCGCCGGCATCATCCCGGCGCCCGGCCACGAGGCGGAGATCGCCGGCGCACTGCTCAAGCCACAGCCGCACATGCAGTGCTGGCGCAAGGCCGACATCCCGGCCCGCCTGCACTACGGCGGCAACGCGCGCGTGCCGCCGCTGTTCTGCCTGGCGCAGGTGGGCTGGCTGATCACCCATAACCAAGCTACCGCGCTGCATCACGGCAAGCCGTTGCGCGGCGAGCACGGTTTCGACAATGCGGACCCGACGATGCGCGCCCTGTTCGTGGCACACGGCCCGGCGTTCCGCCCTCGCACCTGGATGCCGGTGTTCCCGAACGTGGACGTCTATCCGCTCATGACGCACCTGCTGGGCATCCCCGCACAGCCCAACGACGGCGACTACCGCGCGGTCGAGGGCATGCTCGAGCCAGCCGCGCGCTGAGGGACGGTCTCTCCGGCATCCGGGGCCTTCACCGCGGAGCGGACGAGGGCCTCGCAGCTGGCGCCAGCTAGGGCAGCGGCGGCTCGGTGCCCGGCGAGGGCGGACCGGGCAACGGCTGCAGGAAATACAGCCGCCACGCGACCAGCAGTCCCGCCAGCACCATGGCGCCGATGAACGTTGCTACGCCATTCCAGCCGCGCGCCGCATAGAACAGGCCACCGCCCGCGCCGGCCAGGCTCGAGCCCATGTAGTAGGCGAACAGGTACAACGAGGACGCCTGCGCCTTGGCCGCGCCGGCACGGCGTCCGACCCAGCTGCTGACGATCGAGTGGCCGCCGAAGAAGCCGAAGGTCACCGCCACCACCCCGCCGACCACCAGCACGAGCGGGTGCAGCGCGGTCATGCCCACGCCCGCGAGCATCAGCGCGAAAGTGGTCCACAGCACCCGACGCCGGCCCAGCCGGCCGGCCAGGTGGCCCATCCAGGCCGAGCTGAAGGTGCCGATCAGGTACACGCTGAAGATCAGTCCGACCACCGCCTGGCTCAGGTTGTAAGGGGCAGCGAGCAGCCGATAGCCGATGTAGTTGTAGACGGTGACGAAGGCGCCCAGCAGCAGGAAGCCCTCGACGAACATCCACGGCAGGCCGGCATCGCGGAACACGCCGGCGAAGCGCAACAGGAGCGCGCGCAGTTCGAGCGGCTGCCGCTGGAAATGCCGCGACGGCGGCAGCAGGCGCCAGAACATCAGGGCCGACGCCAGCCCGATTCCGGCCACCACCAGCACGCCCACGCGCCAGTCGAAGAAATCGGCCAGCACGCCGGTGACCAGCCGCCCGCCCATGCCGCCGATGGCGTTCCCGCTGATGTACAGGCCCATCCCCAGGCCGATCGAGTCCGGGTGCATCTCCTCGCTCAGCCAGGTCATCGCCACTGCCGGCAGGCCGCTCAGGCTGAGCCCCAGCAGAGTGCGCAGCACCAGCAGGCTGGCCCAGCCGGGCACCAGCGCGCTCAGCAGCACCAGCAGCGCGGAGGAGAGCAGCGACACCGTCATCACCAGCTTGCGCCCGCAGGCGTCGGACACGGCGCCGGCGAACAGCATCGCGAACGCCAGCACGCCGGTGGTCAGCGAGAGCGACAGCGCGCTGGTGGCCGCGCTCACGCCGAAGTCCTTGCTGAATTCGGGCATCAAGGGCTGCACGCAGTAGAGCAGCCCGAAGGTGGCGATACCCGCGGCGAACAGGGCCAGGTTCGCCTGGCGGAACAAGGGTGTGCCGTGGCGGATCAGGCCGTCGTCGCTGCCGACGACCGGCATGGAGGTTTCCTTCATCGGCGCAGCTGCCTTGCATTGTGGTGAGCGGGCGCATTCTCCTCTTCGCCGGCAGGCCAGGCCAGCGCACGCATCACGTCACCTGCTCGGGTGGCGGTAACGAAGGCCCCGAAACTCCGCACCACGGCAAATCGCCTGGGACGTCACGTGAATCACACGCGGCAGCCCAAGGCTGGATGCGCACGTCTGACGGCCGGGCGGGCTTGGCCGCCCGGTCGCGCACGCCCGTTCAGCGATACCGCCAATACCCCCCGACCCAGACGTGGGCCGGTGCCCAGTAGCCCGGGACCCACACGCGGGCGCGATGCGCAGGCACGACCACGCACCCGGAAAGCGCGAGGCTGCCGGCCAGCAACACGGCGGTGGTGAACAACGACAGGACGCGACGCATGGGCAACTCCTTGGCTTGGATGGCAAGCGCAGGAACGCCGTTGCAGGGGCGGTGATGACGCGGCCGATGACGCCGGCCCGACCGCCGTTCAGGCGGCAGTGCGATCCGCCAGGCGCCGCACCGTCGCGCGGTAGCGCTGGGCGATGCGCTCCTCGTCGTGGTGGCGGAACTCGCGCACCACCCAGCGCCCGCCGCACATCACGTCGCGGACCAGCGGCGTGTTGCCGGCGAAGATGAAGCTGTCCAGCAGCGAGTCCTCGTCGCGCGCGGCGAGCAGCGGCGAGCCGTCGTCGAGCACGAGCAGGTCGGCGCGGTTTCCGGGGCGCACCGCGCCGACCGGCACGGCGGCCGCCTGCGCGCCACCGCGCAACGCCGCGCGCCACAGCGTCTGGCCCACGCTTGCGCCCTCGCGGCGGGCGGCGATGTTGCGATGGCGGCTGGCCAGCCGCTGGCCGTACTCCAGCCAGCGCAGTTCCTCGACCGGCGAGATGGAGATGTGCGAATCGGAGCCGATGCCCAGCGTGCCGCCGGCGTCGAGATAGGCGGCCAGCGGAAACAGGCCGTCGCCCAGGTTCGCTTCGGTGGTCGGGCACAACCCGGCAACCGCGCCGCTGCGGGCCAGGCGCGTGGTTTCGTCTTCGCTGAGGTGGGTGGCGTGCACCAGGCACCAGCGTGCGCCGACGTCCGCGTGGTCCAGCAGCCACTCGACCGGCCGCGCGCCGCGGATGGACAGGCAATCCTGCACCTCGCCGATCTGCTCGGCGACGTGGATATGGATCGGGCCGTCCTGCGCCAGGTCGCTGGCGAGCACGGCCTGCAGCGCATCTTCGGTCACCGCGCGCAGGGAATGCAGGGCGATGCCCACGCGCAGGTCGGCATCCTGATAGCCGCGCAAGGTATCGAGCAGGCGCAGATAGCCGTCCACCTCGTGGCCGAAGCGGCGCTGCCGCGCACCCAGCGGCCGGCCGTCGAAGCCGCCGCGCATGTAGAGCACGGGCAGCAGGGTCAGGCCGATGCCCGCCTCGCGCGCCGCTTCGACCAGCGCCAGCGACATCGCCTCCGGTAGGGCGTAGGGCAGGCCGTCGGGGCGGTGATGCAGGTAGTGGAACTCGCACACCTGCGTGTAGCCGGCCTTGAGCATCTCCACGTAGAGCTGGGCGGCGATCGCCTTCAGTTCGTCCGGGCCCACCGAGGCGGCGAACGCATACATCGTTTCGCGCCAGCTCCAAAAGCTATCATCCGCCCTGCCCCGGCGCTCGGCCAGGCCCGCCATGGCCCGCTGGAAAGCGTGCGAATGCAGGTTGGGCATGCCGGGAACCACCCAGGTACCGAGCGTCTCGGCCGGACCGTCATCCACCGCCTGCACCATGCCCTCGGCGTCGATGCCGAAGATGCCTTCGCGCGCCCAGCCCTCGTCCTGCCACAGGTGACCGGCATGGCAACGGCGCAGGCGGGTGGACTGGGTCATCGGAGGCTCCTCGCAAGGCGGCCAGTGTAGCGGGCTTGTTCCCTCCCCCGCGGACCGGCAACCGACGCTTCCACCACAAACGCCGCCGGATACTGCGCCCATGCCCAAAAAGCCCCCCGAGCAAACCGCCAAGCTCCTGCTGCGCCTGGCCCGCCCCGAGGACGTGCCGGCGCTGGTGGACCTGACCGCCCGCGTCTATTCGCCCGAGTGGGGCCACTCGGTCGAGATGCTGCGCTCGCAGCAGACGCATTTTCCCGAAGGCCAGTTCATAGTGGAGTACGCCGGCAAAATAGTCGGCTACTGCGCCACCTTCCGCATGGACGAGGCCACGGCGCTCAAGCCGCACACCTGGATGCAGATCACCGGCAGCGGCATGGGCTCACGGCACAAGGCCGACGGCGACTGGCTCTACGGCATGGAGGTGGTAGTGCATCCGGACTACCGCGGCATGCGCATCGGCCAGCGGCTTTACCACGCGCGCAAGCGGCTTTGCATGGACCTGAAGCTGCGCGGCATCGTGTTCGGCGGGCGCGTTCCCGGACTGGCAAAGCACATCGGCCGCTACGGCAGCGCCGAGGCCTACGTACGGGCGGTCATCAGCGGCGAACGGCGCGACGCCACGCTCAGCTTCCAACTGGCCAACGGCTTCGAGGTGATCGGGCTGCTGCGCGCCTACGTGCCCTCGGACCACGAATCGCTCGGCTGGGCGGTGCACCTGGTGTGGCGCAACCCGGCGCTGCTCGACCACCCGGACATCCCGCCGATCCCCTCGCCGCGGCACCTGCCGGACCTGGTCCGCGTGGCGTCGGTGCAGTACCTGCAGCGGCGGATCCGCTCGTTCGAGGAATTCGCCACGCAGGTGGAATATTTCACGGATATCGCGGCCGACTACAACGCCGACTTCGTCACTTTCCCCGAGCTGATCACGCTGCAGCTGCTGTCCATCGAGAACGAGGAACTCTCGCCGGTGGAGACGATCCGCAAGCTCAGCCAATACACGCCGCAGGTGAAGGAGCTCTTCGGCCGCCTGGCCGTGCGCTACAACATCAACATCATCGCCGGCTCGCACCCGACCGAACAGCCCAACGGCGACATCCACAACGTCTGCTACGTGTGCCTGCGCGACGGCTCGCTGCACGAGCGCGAGAAGCTGCACCCCACGCCCAGCGAGCGCAATGTCTGGAACATCACCGGCGGCGAGGGCGCCGCGACCATCCAGACCGACTGCGGCCCGATCGGGGTGATGATCTGCTACGACTCCGAGTTCCCCGAGGTGGCCAGGCACCTCACCGACCAGGGCGCGCTGATCCTGTTCGTGCCCTTCTGCACCGACGTGCGCGAAGGCTACCTGCGCGTGCGCTACTGCTCGCAGGCACGGGCGATCGAGAACCAGTGCTACGTGGTGCTCTCGGGCAACGTGGGCAACCTGCCGGGCGTGAACAACTTCGACATCCAGTACGGGCAGAGCTGCATCCTCACGCCCAGCGACTTTCCGTTCGCGCGCGACGGCGTGGCGGCCGATTCCACCCCCAACATCGAAACCGTGCTGTTCGCCGATCTGCGTCTGGAGAGCCTGGCCCGCGCACGCAACGCCGGCGCGGTGACCAACCTGAAGGACCGGCGCTTCGATCTGTACGAGATGCGCTGGCGGCCTTTGCCGCTGTGACGCCCCGCGAAGTGCGCGCCTACTTTCGGCGATAATCGGCCGATGCTCTCATCCAACCCGCGCCTGCAGGCCCTGCTCGGCCACGAGTTCTTCGCCCCCCACCAGTGGAAGCGGCGCATCGCGCTGTGGAGCGGCGCCGTGCTGGTGGCCCTGGCCGCGATCCTGTTCGCCAAGGCGAGCACATGGGCTTACCACCTGTTCCTGCACATACTGACGTATGGCGCGTGGATCCCGCTGATCCTGACGCCGGCGGTGTTCGGCCTGCTGTCATGGGTCACCGCCGGACGCATGCGTGCCACCCGCGGCAGCGGCATCCCGCAGGCGATCGCCACGCTGCACGTGGAAGACGAGCGCTTCCGGCAGACGATGCTGGCGCTGCCGGTCGCCGCCGGCAAGATGCTGCTCACCCTGATCGCGCTGGCGGCCGGGGCCTCGATCGGGCGCGAGGGCCCGACGGTGCACGTGGGTGCGGGGTTGTTCTACAGCTTCGCGCGGCGCTTCGGCTTCAGCGACCCGAAGGCGGCTTCGCGCTTCATCCTTGCCGGCGGCGCGGCGGGCATCGCCGCGGCCTTCAATACGCCGCTGGCCGGCGTGGTATTCGCCATCGAGGAACTGGCCGGCACCTTCGAGCATCGCTTCAGTGGCCTGCTGCTCACCGCCGTGATCGTCGGCGGCGTGGTGTCGCTGGGCATCATGGGCAACTACGCCTATTTCGGCACGGTGCAGGCGAGCCTGCCGCTGGGCCATGCCTGGCTGGCGGTACTGCTGTGCGGCATCGTCTGCGGCCTGCTCGGCGGCCTGTTCGCGCGGCTGATCCTGCTCAGCAAGCGTGGGCCGCTGGCGCAGGTCGGCGCGCTGCGTGCCCGCTGGCCGGTCGCCTTCGCCACCGGGTGCGGGCTGGTGCTGGCGGTGCTGGGCGTGCTGTTCCACGGCTCGGTCTACGGCACCGGCTACGACCAGGCGCGTGCGATCGTGCAGCAGGCCGCGGTGACGCCGGGCGAAAGCTTCGGCCTGGCCAAGCTCGCCGCCAACGTGGTCTCGTACTGGGCCGGCATTCCCGGCGGCATCTTTTCCCCGGCGTTGGCCGTAGGCGCCGGGCTGGGCCAGAACATCGCGCATTTCCTTCCCGGCGTGCCGGCCGCGGCGGTGGTGCTGCTGGGCATGAGCGCCTACCTGTCGGGCGTCACCGGTGCGCCGCTCACGTCGGCGGTGATCGCCATGGAGCTGACCGCCAACCAGGCGATGATCATTCCGGTCATGGCCGCCTGCCTGCTGGCCCGCGCGGCCGCGTCGCTGCTCAGTCCCACGCCGGTCTACAAAGATTTCGCCGAACGGCTGGTGCAGGAGTTCGAGCGCCAGCAGGCGGCGCACCGGGCCGGGTCGGGGAAGCCGGTCGAGCACGTCGGCCCGAGCAGCGCCTTCGACGAACCGGCGGCTCCTCCGGACGAGCCGCCCCCGGTGGCCAAGCCATGAGTCTTTCCCGCTGGGACCACTTGTTGCTCGACGCTACGCTGGCGACGTTCGCCGGCGAGCGCCCTTTCGGGCTGATCGAGTCCGCCGCGCTGGCGATCAAGGATGGCCGCATCGCCTGGTTGGGTTCGGTGGGCGACCTGCCGGGCGCACCTGAGGCATTGGCCGCATCCGTCGAACGGCTGGACGGCGCGCTGGTCACCCCTGGGCTGATCGACTGCCACACGCACCTGGTCTTCGGCGGCGATCGCGCGCACGAGTTCGACCTGCGCCTTAACGGCGCCAGCTACGAAGAGATCGCCAAAGCCGGCGGCGGCATCGCCTCCACCGTGCGCGCCACCCGCGAGGCCGACGAGGACGAGCTCCTGCGCCAGAGCCTGCCGCGTGCGCAGGCCCTGCTGCGCGATGGCGTGACCACGCTGGAGATCAAGTCGGGCTACGGACTGGACCTGCCCACCGAGCGGCGCATGCTGCGCGCCGCAAGGCACCTCGGCGAGACGCTCGGCATCACCGTCCGCACCAGTTTCCTGGGCCTGCATGCGCTGCCGCCGGAGTACCGCGAGCGCCGCGCGGACTATGTGGCGCAGGTGAGCGAGTCGATGCTGCCCGCATTGGCCGCCGAGGGCCTGGTCGATGCGGTGGACGCCTTCTGCGAGGGCATCGGTTTCAGCCGCGAGGAAACCGCGCGCGTGTTCGAACGCGCGCAGGCGCTGGGCCTGCCGGTCAAGCTGCACGCGGAACAGCTTTCCGATCTCGACGGCGCCGCGCTGGTCGCCCATTACCAGGGGCTGTCGGCTGACCATCTGGAACACCTGAGCGACTCGGGAGTGCGCGCCATGGCGGCCGCCGGGACCGTGGCCGTGCTGCTGCCCGGGGCCTTCTACGCGCTGCGCGAAACCCGTCTGCCGCCGATCGGCGCGCTGCGCGCGCACGGCGTCCCGATCGCCATCGCCACCGACTGCAATCCCGGCACCTCGCCGCTGCTCTCGCTGCGGCTGGCGGCCAACATGGCATGCACGCTGTTCCGGCTCACGCCGGAGGAGGCGCTGCGCGGCATCACCATCAATGCCGCCCGTGCGCTGGGCCTGGCCGATCGCGGCACGCTCGCCGTGGGCCAGCGCGCGGATCTGGCGGTATGGCACGCACGGCAGCCGGCGCAACTGTGCTACTGGATCGGTGGCGCGCTACTGCGCAGCGCCTGGGCCGGTGGCGTCCGGATCGTCACCTAGAGGCGAACCGGAACCCACCTTCGCGCCAAGTCCGTGACAGGGCCGCCCGGCCTAATCAGGTGCCGGAGCGATGCAGCAAAACATGCCGTCCCGCGCCGACGGCTACGGTTCCGGCGTCTTGGCGGGGATGAACGGCGATACCGGATCGCTGGCGGGGAAGGTCTCTTCCACCGCCTCGTCGGTGAGATCGCTCTCGTGGGCCTTGCGGCCTTTCCGCTCGTTCTCCGTCTCCGGCCGTTGCGGCGCGACATGGTCGGGGTGCCTGATGTCTTTGCGGTCGTGGCTGCTCATGGTGTGGCTCCGCTGGGTGTTGTTCCATTCCGGCAGGCGCGCGTCGATGCGTGTGATGTCGGCCTTGGCAACCTCCTGCATGCAAGCGAGGGCGCGCTGGTTGCGCAAGGGCGTCTGCGATGCGATGCCGTCGGCCGGCGCCCACAGGGGAAAACCGCGCATCTGCGCATCCAGCGCGGTGCGTAGCACGCAATCGTCGCCGGCGATGCCGACCACGGCCAGCGCCTGCACGCCGAGCTTTTCGATCAGCGTGGACAGCGGCGTCTCGTAGAACGCCGAATGCCGCGGCTTGAGCACGAAATAGTCATCGACGCCAGGCAGCAGGCCGTCGCTCAATGCCGCGCCCCGCGAACCGACGCGCCGGCAATGTTCGATGATCTTGGCCAGGTCGGCATGCCAGCGCCCGAAGTTGTCGTTGGCATAGATCACCGGCAATCCGCGCGTGTGGTACCAGTCCCGTAGGTGGGCGATGGCGCTGGCCGCCGGCATCGCCTGCTCCAGTAGCGCTTCGCCGCCGTCGAACTCGAGGTCGTTGAGCATGTCCACGATCAGCAAGGCGCTGCGCGAGGGTTCAAACCGCGCATCGTTGTCGGTCAGGACGGTGCTGTTGCCCATGGCCGCCATCAGCCCGCCTGCGCCCTTTTCTTGAGTTCCAGCTTGCGCTGCGCCATCTGCTCGCCGAGTTCCTCCAGCGTCTTCTTGCTCATCAGCGCCTTGGCGCGCTTGAACATCTCCTTCTCTTCCTCGTTGGCGTGGTGCTCGAACAGCTCCTTCAGCACCTTGGCGCGACCGGAGAATTTCTCGCTGTCGGCGTCGGTCTTGAGCAGGTCCGGCAGCACCAGGTCACCGGCGGCGCGATGTTCCTCGAGGGCCTCGAAATACATCTGGGCGTCGTCCTTGCCGTCGCCCGAATTCTTGAAGGCCGGATAGAAGATTTCCTCCTCGATGGTGTTGTGCACCGTGAGGTTGGTCTGGATCTTCTCGAGCAGCTCCTTCCGCTTCTTCACGGCACGGGTGGTGGTGCCAGAGAGCTCCTCCAGCAGCGCACGCATGTTCTTGTGGTCCTGCGTCAAAAGCTCGATTGCGTTCATGTGCGCTCCGTCGTGCCCCTGCTCGGGAACACTTCCATGGCTGCGGTGAAGCGCGTGTCTTCCGGGCTTGAATGCATGCCGAACCGCAAAAACAAAAACCCCCGCGCGAGCGGGGGTTCTGCAATCGGCAAGCAGGAAGAGCCGCTCAGGCGGACTTCTTCCTCGGCGCGGCCTTCTTGGCGGCGGCCGGCTTGGTCACGGTCGCCTTGGCGCCGACCACGGCCGGCTGCGCGTCATGCGCGCGGGTGTTGCCGTAGCTGCCGCGGTAGGTCTTGCCGCGACGGGTCTTGCGATCGCCCTTACCCATGGGAACTCCTTGATTCGTAATGCGTGAATGGCCGGACATCGTAGCAGCGGCCGGGTAAAGCGCAAGAGCTTCGCCAATGCCCTCCGGCACCCCGCGGCATGCGGTCAACGGTGCCCGTGCCCCAGGCAGTCGCGCACCCGGTCGGTGCACGGACCGGCATCGACCTGAACGGTCACGTGCAGGATGCCGAAGCGCTGGCGCAGCAATGCATGGATCGCCGTCACGGCCGCCCCGCCGTCGCCATCGTCCACCTGCGCGTGCAGCGTGGCCATGCGCGAGCCGGAGGCGAGCTGCCAGACGTGCAGGTGGTGGATGTCGAGGATCGAGCCATCGGCCTGCCGCAGCGCCTGCTCGACCTCGCCGACATCGAGATCCTCGGGCACGCCTTCGAGCAGGATGTGCGCCGATTTGCGCAGCAGCCGCCAGGCGTTGCCCAGTATCAACAGCGACACCAGCAGCGAAAGCACCGGGTCGGCCCAGTTCCAGTGCAGCCAGCGCACGGCCAGTGCCGCCAGCACCGCGCCGACCGAGCCGAGCAGGTCGCCCAGCACGTGCAGGCTGGCGCTGGCCATGTTGACGTCGTCGTGCGCATGGCCGTGCAGGATGCGCAGCACCAGCAGGTTCACCAGCAGGCCGACCACCGCCACCGCCAGCATCACGCCGGAGAGGATCGCGCCCGGATGCATCAGGCGCACCGCCGCCTCGTAGGCGATGAAACCGACCAGTACGAACTGGGTCAGCGCGTTGACGAAGCCGGCGAGCACCTCCAGCCGTCCATAGCCATAGCTGCGGCGGGCATCGGCCGGGCGCAGGGCCAGCCGTGCGCCGGCGAAAGCCAGCGCGAGCGCGAGTGCGTCGACCATCATGTGGCCGGCATCGGCGAGCAGCGCGAGCGAGCCCGACCAGAAGCCGCCGACCGCCTCGGCCAGCAGCATCAGCAGGGTCAGCAGGAAAGCGAGCAGCAGCTTGCGACCGCGCAGATGGCCGTCCTGATCGTCGTGACCGTGACCGTGACCGTGACCGTGATCGTGATCGTGATCGTGATCGTGATCGTGATCGTGAGAATGTTGCGGGAGAGCGTGAGTCATCGCGCCATCCTAGGAACGCCTCACCGCGTTACACAATCACCGCGTGCTCAGTGCACGCAGCCAGGCCCGTGCACGTGCGGTTGCCGCCGGTCGATGCGCAGGTTGACGAAATGCGCGCTCGCCAGCAGCACGCCGCCACAAGTCACCAACGTGGCGTGCAAAGCGAGCTGGTACTGCTCGGCCACCGTCACGCCCAACAACAGCAGGGACAACCCCGGAAACGCCAGCATCAACGGTACCGGCCGGTGATGCCGGCGATAGCCGTTGACCAGCGTCAGCAGCGCCAGCGCACAGGCGAACACCACGAAAGCCCGCTCGAAACGAACGTCGGCGAGGAACTGCAGCCCCAGCAGCGGCAGCAGCGCCAGCACGAACGGAAGCACCGCACAATGGACTGCGCAGAGAAACGAAGCGACGGCGCCGAAGCGATCGGCGGTCTGCCATGCGCGTGAGGGTGGCGGCTGGGCCATCGATGGCGTCCATGGAGGAACGCCGACCATGTTACTTTATAACGCGACCGACTGTCATCGTCCCGCAACCGCCGGTCAACCGGGCGGCCATGGCGGCGTTCTAGCCTGATCGGACACCGGACCCGCTGCCTGCCATCGGGTCGACGATTTTCCGGTGCGGCAACGTTCCCTCCCCGCCAACACCGGGAAAACCGCGGGGCGCGATACGGGATGTATCGCGCCCCGCACCTTTTCCGCCGCTCAGCTCTTGCGGCACTGCTTGCACAGGCCGTGCACCTCCAGCGTCTGCGCCTGCGGGCGGAAACCGAAGGCGCGGGCCTGGGCCTCGATCAGCTCGGCCACCCGCGCGTCGCACACTTCCTGCGCACTCGCGCAGTTGTCGCAGATCAGGAACGGCACCTGATGCGCCTCGTCCGGATGGTGGCAGGAGACGTAGGCGTTGATCGATTCGAGCTTGTGGATGAAACCCTGTTCGAGCAGGAAATCCAGCGACCGGTAGACCGTGGGCGGGGCGGCGTTGCCGTGGCGCTCGCGCAGCTGGTCGAGAAGGTCGTACGCCTTGATCGGCTTGCCGGCCGCAGCGATCAGCTCGAGCACTTCCTTGCGCAGCGGCGTCAGGCGCAGTCCACGCGCCTCGCTGGCATGCTCGACCGCCGCCACGAACCCGTGGGCGTCGTCGTGATGATGGTGCATATGCGTCTTGCCTGACACGTCGTGTTCCCCGTAAGCCTGGGCAGATGATAGACCCGCGCGCCAGCCCGTAGGTTGGGACGGCGGCGCGCGATCCCAACGGCCGCTAGCGCCGCGGCAGCGGTGGTGGCGCTCCGCGGCGGGGTCGGCGCAGGATGACCAGCCAGCCGATCGGACCCAGCACGAACGACCAGGCGATGCCTTCGGCGGTCCGCCCCCGCCACCGGCCCAGGGCGGCGCCGACGGCAATGAAAAGGAGGTTCCACCAGAACAGCGCGCCCCACGGCACCAGCGCCATCAGGTTCAGAAAGACCCGCCAGAACGCGCCCGGCGCTTGCGGATCGACGCCCTGCATGGCCCGGGCGAGCAGCTCGTCCACGCGGGGCGCCGCGCCTCAGCCCTGCGCGCGCGCCAGCGCGTCGGCGATGCGCTCGAGCGCTACCGAACGGCCGGCCAGATAGATGGTGTGGTCGATCGACGGCGATACCTGGGTGCCGGTCATCGCCACGCGCAGCGGCTGGGCGATCTTGCCCATGCCCAGCTCCAGTTTCGCGGCGATCCGCTCGATCGCCTGGTGAATCGACTCGGGCTTCCATTCGACCTCGGCCAGCAGGACCCGGGCTTCCTCCAGCACGGCCACGGCGCTTTCGTTCCGCAGGTGCTTGGCGACCGCCTTGTCGTCCCATTCGCTGATCGGCGCGTACCAGATCCTGGCGCGCTCGGCCATTTCCTTGAGCGTGTGCACGCGGTCGCGCAGCGCCACGATGACATCGGCGGGCGCGGGCCCCCGTCCGGCATCGATTCCCGCACGCTCGAGGTGCCAAGCGAACTCCGGTGCGATCGCCTGCGGATCGTCGGTCTTGAGGTAGTGCTGGTTGAGCCAGGCGAGCTTCTCGGTATCGAAGCGCGACGCAGCCTTGTTCACGTCGGAAATATCGAACAAGCGGACCATCTCCTCGCGCGAGAAGATCTCCTGGTCGCCGTGCGACCAGCCCAGCCGCACCAGGTAGTTGAGGATGGCGTGAGGCAGGTAGCCCGCGTCGCGATACTCCATCACGCTGACCGAGCCGGTGCGCTTGGACAGCTTCTTGCCTTCCTTGTCCAGGATCATCGGCAGGTGCGCGAACTCCGGCACCGGCGCACCCAGCGCCTTGTAGATGTTGATCTGGCGCGGCGTGTTGTTGACGTGGTCGTCGCCGCGGATGACCTCGGTGATGCCCATGTCGATGTCGTCCACGACCACGGCGAAGTTGTAGGTCGGCCAGCCGTCGGAGCGGAAGATCACCAGGTCGTCGAGTTCGGCGTTGGCCCATTCCACCCGGCCCTTGACCTTGTCCTCGAACACCACCGAACCCTCGGTCGGGTTCCGGAAACGGATCACGCGGTTGGGGTCGTCGCGGCGCGCTTCATGAAAGCCGGGCTCGTTGCGATCGCGGTAATAGCCGTTGTAGCGGGGCTTCTCGCCCTTGGCCATGGCGGCCTCGCGCATGGCTTCGATCTCTTCCTTGCTCTCGTAGGCGTAGTAGGCCTTGCCTTCGGCGAGCAGGCGCTCGGCCACTTCCTTGTAGCGGGCCAGGCGGTGGGTCTGGTAGACCGCCGGCGCGTCGGCGGAAAGATCCAGCCACGCCATCGCGTCGAGGATCGCCTGCACCGCCTCGTCCGTGGAGCGCTCGCGGTCGGTATCCTCGATGCGCAGCAGGAACTGTCCGCCGCGGCGGCGCGCTTCCAGCCAGCAGTACAGCGCGGTGCGCGCGCCGCCGATATGCAGGAAACCGGTGGGACTGGGAGCGAAACGGGTGCGGACGGTCATGGGGAGTCTTCTGGTGCGAGGCCAAACGCGGGATTTTAGCCGATACCCGGCGTCCAGCCGACCTGCGGCGCGTGATGGCGGCCGCCGGATGGCTCGGAGCCGTCGCAGGGCCGCATGCGGACAACCCCGGCTACGACCGCCTTGGGTATCGGCTTCACCCCTGCGGTGCTCGGCGCAGGTCAGGCACCTGGGAACAGGGTCTGCCCGACTGGAGCCTCGACCGCGTCGACGGCGTCGCTTCCCGCCAGGCCAGCATCGACACCTTGCTGCGCTTGGGGCTGGAAGGCCCGCTCGAACTGCGGCCCGGCGTCGTGCCCTACGACCGCCTGCGCAGCGGCGACTAGAGCAACGGTACTTCGGTCGCTGACCGCACCCGTTCGCCCGATCAGCGCATGCCGTTCTCGCAGCCCCAGCCGGAGCAGATGAGCATGTTCGGGTCGCGATGGAACGCTCCGAGCAACATCGCCGAAACGCTGCCTGCCGAAGGCGGCATGATCTCCGGCGTGGTCTGGTCGATCTCTATCTGCGGTGGCGCGTTGTCTGGCGGTGCCTGACGCAGAACGAACTTCACCACGAAGAGCTGGTGATGTGAGGAAGGCGCTTCGTGCAGCGGCGCCGTGGCCTGCACCGGTTCCATCGCCACGGTGGCGATCGCGGCGCTCGGTAACGCCAGCATGGCGGCGGCAATGAGTCTGGCTTTCATTGGGACCTCCGGGCGACCTGCCTATTTCACGTGGATGGTAATCCTGCGGGAGACTACCGGCGCGCATCGGCACGTGATCGGCACCTTCCAGCTCCAGCGTACTGGATCCGGGCACGAGCTTGAGCACGGTTTCTGGCCGGCCGGCGGAAGGTCGGATATGTCGACCAGCAGGTGGTGGTGGCCAGTGTGCTGCTTGTCCACCCCAGCCGGCGCCACGTCCATGAATCCGAAGCGGACCGTGACCTCGCGCCCAACGGTGGCGCCATCCGTTTCATGGCGCGGCTCCGCCTCGGGCGGGCCAGCATGCCGTGCGGCGCGGGCTTGCGTCATGCCGTGGTCACCGGCCCGCCACCGGCGCGCAACGCGCCGGTCCGAAGCTGTCCCCAACCGCGATGGGGACTTGCAATGCGCATCGGCATCGTCAGCGAAACCTATCCGCCACAGATCAACGGCGTCGCGCTGACCGTGCATGGGCTCGCGGCCGGACTGGCCGCGCGCGGGCACAGCATCGAACTGGTGCGCCCGCGCCAGCGCGATGCGTTCGAGGATGAGCCGGGCATCCTGGTCCAGGAAGTACACGGCATGGCGCTCCCGCGCTATCCCGGCCTGCGCATGGGGCTGCCCGCGGGCCGCCTGCTGCGCGAGCGCTGGCGTCGCCTGCGGCCGGATGCGTTGTACATCGCCACCGAAGGCCCGCTCGGCCACTCCGCCCTGCGCGCGGCGCTGCGGCTGGACATTCCCGTGGCCACCGGCTTCCACACCCGCTTCGACACCTATGCCGCGCACTATGGCCTGGGCGTGCTCGGGCCGGCCGTGCGGCGCTACCTGCTTGGCTTCCATCGCCGGGCCGACGCCACGCTGGTGCCCACCGACGCGCTGGCCGCGGAGCTGCGCGGCCTTGGCCTCGGCAATGTGCAGTTGCTGCGCCGCGCGGTGGATACCGCGCAGTTCCATCCGGCCTGGCGCGACCCGGCGCTGCGCGCCGGCTGGGGCGCCGACGGAAGCACGCCGGTGGTGCTGTACGTAGGACGCATCGCGGCGGAGAAGAACCTGGCGCTGGCCGTCGAAGCCTTTCGGGCCATCCAGCAGCGCATGCCCGCGGCGCGCTACGTGTGGGTGGGCGACGGACCCGAACGCACCGCGCTGGCGGCAGCGAATCCCGATTTCATCTTCGCCGGCGCGCAGCGCGGCGAATCGCTGGCGCGTCACTACGCCAGCGCGGACGCGTTCCTCTTTCCCAGCCTGAGCGAAACCTTCGGCAACGTGATCCTCGAGGCGCTTGCCGCAGGGCTGCCGGTGGTGGCGTTCGACCAGGGCGCCGCGCACGATCACCTGCGCCACGGGCACAACGGCTACGGCATCGCACCGGGCGACACGGAGGGTTTCATTGCCGCCGCTGCAACGCTGGCATGCAACCCGGGTCTGATAAGGCACATGGGACGTGCCGCACGGGCCAGCGTCGAGCGGCTGTCGCCCGATGCCGTATTGCGCGAATTCGAAACACTGCTGTACGGGCTTGCACGCGGGGAGAGTCCGGTCCATGGCATCTGCGCCCACGCCTGAGTTGCCGCGCTTCGCGCTGGACCTGAAGGTCTGCGTGCTCGCCAATCGCTGGGGTACGCGGCGCGCGGTCGGGGCGGCGTTCGGCATCGTCAGCCGCCTGGGCGACGGCATGTTCTGGTACGCACTGATGCTGGCGCTCGCGTTGGCCGACGGCAGACGCGGCGTCAGCGCCGCGGCCCACATGGCGGCGACCGGGCTGGTCGCGCTGCTGCTCTATCGCGTGCTCAAGCGCTGGACGCGCCGGCCACGGCCATTCCACGCCTGCCCGGGCGTGGTCGCGCACGTGGCGCCGCTGGACGAATTCAGCTTTCCCTCCGGACACACCCTGCAGGCCGTGGGCTTCACGATCGTGGCGCTGGCCTGGTATCCGGCGCTGGCGCCGCTGCTGCTCGGCTTCACCTCGCTGGTGGCGATGTCGCGCGTGGTGCTCGGCTTGCACTACCCGAGCGACGTGCTGGCGGCGATCGGTCTGGGCAGCGTGCTCGGCGGCGTCTCGCTGCGGCTCGCCGGCCTCATCTAGCGCAAGCGCCGCAACCCGGCCCGGAATCCGTCGACAGCGATACCGCAACGCTGGTCAGTTCTTGCCCACGCCGTCGCTTCACGCTTGCCGATCAGCAGGATAGGCAATCTATCCACAGGCTTGCCCCAGCCGGCTCCACAGCCATTGTGGAAAAGTCACCGATCGACGGCGCGCAGCGCGCAGCGCCGATGCGCAAAACTTCGCCAGGATGTGCCAAGTGCCTGTCGGCAAAGCGGGCTGCGCGGTTTGTCCACAGGCTTATCCGTAAGGCATCCACACGAGCTGTGGAAAAGCCGTCCGCCGAAACGACGATGCCGCCCGAGGGCGGCATCGTCATCGCATGGGCGGCGATCACGCCGCGCGCGGCGCCTTCATCAGCAGGCCGAACAGCTCGGCGAGCTTGTCGCGCATCTCGCGGCGGTCGACGATGAGGTCGATCGCGCCGTGCTCGAGCAGGAACTCCGAACGCTGGAAGCCCTCCGGCAGCGTCTCGCGCACGGTCTGCTCGATCACGCGCGGGCCGGCGAAACCGATCAGCGCCTTGGGCTCGCCGATGTTGATGTCGCCGAGCATGGCCAGGCTGGCGGACACGCCGCCGGTGGTCGGGTTGGTCATCACGCTGATGTAGGGCACGCCGGCGTCGCGCATGCGCGCCAGCGCGGCGGAGGTCTTGGCCATCTGCATCAGCGAGAACAGCGCCTCCTGCATGCGCGCGCCGCCGGTGGCGGAGAAGCACACCAGCGCGCTCTTGTCGGCCAGCGCGCGCTCGGCGGCGCGGGTGAACTTCTCGCCCACCACCGAACCCATCGAGCCGCCCATGTAGGAGAACTCGAACGCCGCCGCGACCAGCGGGCGGCCCTTGAGACGGCCGCTCATGGTCACCAGCGCATCCTTCTCGCCGGTGGACTTCTGCGAGGCGAGGATGCGGTCGCGGTACTTCTTGGAGTCGCGGAACTTCAACGGGTCGGTCGGCTCGAGGTTCGCCCACAGCTCCTGCGTGGAGCCCTCGTCCAGCAGCGAGAACAAGCGCTCGCGTGCGCCGATCGGATGATGGTGGCCGCACTTGGGACAGACCATCAGGTTGCGCTCGAGCTCCGGCCGGTACAGGACGGTACCGCAGCCGCCGCACTTCTCCCACACGCCCTCGGGCACCTTGCCCTTGCCGGCCGGCGCGCTGTGCGTGCGCGCACGCGGAGTCATGATTTTCTGCAGCCAGTTCATAGTGACGCCTCTGGTGAAGCGCCCATTCTAACCGAGAACGCCGGTCGCCCCAGCGCCGCGGCGCCCCGCCCACGCGGGCGCCGTGCGGGCTCAGGCCGCGTCGAGCGCCGCGCGGATCGGCTGCAGGAACGTCCGGGCGCGACCGGCGGTCTCCGGCCCGGAAGCCGCGCCGGCCAGGCTCTCCACCAGCGCGCTGCCGATCACCACCGCGTCGGCGAAACCAGCGATGGCCTTGGCGCTGGCCGCGTCGCGCACGCCGAAGCCCACCGCCACGGGCGCGGCGGCGTGCTCGCGCAGACCCGCCACGCGCGAGGCGATGTCTGACGTGCTCAGCCGCGCGGCGCCGGTGATGCCGGCGAAGGACACGTAGTAGAGGAAGCCCTCGGCGGCGCCGCACAGGCGCGCCAGGCGTTCGGGCGCGGTGGTGGGTGCGGCCAGCAGGATCTGCCGCAGCCCTGCCTCGCGCAGCGGCTGCACCACGGCCGATTCCTCCATCGGGCAATCCACCAGCAGTACGCCATCGACGCCCGCCTGCACCGCCGCCTGGGCGAAGCGCGCGTAGCCGTACATCTCGATCGGGTTGAGGTAGCCCATCAGTACCACCGGGGTATCGGCATCGTGCTGGCGGAACTGGCCCACCCAGCCGAGCACGTCGGACAGGCCCACGCCCCTGGCGATCGCCCGCTCGCTGGCGTGCTGGATCACCGGGCCGTCGGCCATCGGATCGGAGAACGGCACGCCCAGCTCGATCAGGTCCGCGCCGGCCTCGACCAGCGCGTGCATCAACGCGACCGTGTGTTCCGGCGAGGGGTCGCCCGCGGTGACGAACGGAATGAGGCCAGTGCGGCCGGCCTCCCTGAGCGCGGCGAAGCGGCGGTCGATGCGGTTCATACCTGCACTCCCTCCCGTGCGGCGATGGTGTGTACGTCCTTGTCGCCGCGGCCGGAAAGATTGCACAGCACCAGAGCGTCCTTCGGGTACTCGCGGGCCAGCTTCATCGCCTGAGCCACGGCGTGGCTGGACTCCAGCGCGGCCAGGATGCCCTCGGTGCGCGCCAGCAGGTGGAATGCTTCCAGCGCCTCGTCGTCGGTGACGCCCACGTACTGGGCGCGGCCGGCGTCCTTGAGGAAGGCGTGTTCGGGGCCCACGCCCGGGTAGTCCAGGCCCGCCGACACCGAGTGCGTCTCGGTGATCTGTCCGTCGTCGTCGCACAGCACGTAGGTGCGATTGCCATGCAGCACGCCGGGCCGGCCGGCCGCGAGCGAGGCGGCGTGATGGCCGCTGGCCAGGCCCAGGCCTGCCGCCTCGGCGCCGACGATGCGCACGCCGGCGTCATTGAGGAAGGCGTGGAACAGGCCGATCGCGTTGGAGCCGCCACCGACGCAAGCGGTGATCACCTCGGGCAGCCGGCCGTATTGCTCCAGCACCTGCGCGCGCGCTTCGCGCCCGACGATGGCGTTGAAGTCGCGCACCATCTGCGGATAGGGATGCGGACCGGCCACCGTGCCGATGATGTAGAAGGTGTCGGCCACGTTGGTCACCCAGTCGCGCATCGCCTCGTTGAGCGCGTCCTTGAGCGTCTTGGAGCCGGAGGTCACGGGCACCACTTCGGCGCCCAGCAACTTCATGCGGTAGACGTTGATCTTCTGTCGCTCGATGTCCAGCGCGCCCATGTAGACCACGCACTCGAGCCCGAAACGGGCGGCCACGGTGGCGGTGGCCACGCCATGCTGGCCGGCGCCGGTCTCGGCGATCACCCGCGGTTTGCCCATGTGGCGGGCGACCAGCGCCTGGCCGACCGTGTTGTTGATCTTGTGCGCGCCGGTGTGGTTGAGGTCCTCGCGCTTGAGCAGGATCTGCGCGCCGCCGACGTGCCGGGACAGCCGCTCGGCGTGGTAGACCGGGCTCGGTCGGCCCACGTAGTGCCTGAGGTCGCGATCGAGCTCGGCCAGGAAGCGCGGGTCCTGGCGCAGGCGCTCATAGGTCGCGGTCAGCTCGGCCAGCGGCGCCATCAGCGTTTCGGCGACGTAGCTGCCGCCATAAGCGCCGAAGCGACCTTGTTGGTCCGGCCAACGATGGAAATCCTGGATCGATGACATGTGAGGTTCCCGTGCAGTACCCGCGGCCGCCCGGCAGTCCGGAACGGCGGATCCCACACGCTACCGCAGGGTGGCTGAAGGAAAAAGCGATAAGATCGCTCCCATCTGTCAGCAAAACTCACACGATGCCCGCCCCGCGCGACCTGCCGCCACTCAACGCCCTGCGCGCCTTCGAGGCCACCGCCCGGCTGGCCAGCGTCAGCCGCGCCGCCAGGGAACTGCACGTCACCCACGGTGCCGTCAGCCGGCAGATCCGTGTCCTGGAGGAAGCCCTGGGCCAGCCGCTGTTCGCCCGTCAGGGCCGTGGCCTCGCGCTGACCGCGCCGGGCCAGCGGCTGCGCGACGGCGCGGGCGCGGCGTTCGAGCAATTGCGCGACACCTGGCAGCGCCTGGCCGGCGCCGAGCAGGAACGGCCATTCGTGCTGGGCTGTCCAGGCAGCCTGCTGGCCCGCTGGGTCATTCCGCGGCTGGACCCGCTCGGCCGTGACCTGCCCTCGCTGAAGCTGCACCTGAGCGCTCAGGAAACGCCCTTCGAACCGGCACTGCCGGGCCTGGATGCCGCGCTGCTGCTCGCCGAGCCGCCCTGGCCACAGGATTGGCGGGTACGCGAGCTGGCAACCGAGCACATCGGGCCGGTGCTGAGCCCACGCTGCCCGCTCGCCGGCCGCCTGAGCGGCCAGCCCGCGCGCGCGCTCGTCGGCGAGCCGCTGCTGCACACCAGCTCGCGCCCGCAAGCATGGCCGCAATGGGCAACCGCCAACGGCATCGCACCGCAGGAGCTGGTTCATGGCCAGGGCTTCGAGCACCTGTACTACCTGCTGGAAGCGGCAGTGGCCGGGCTGGGAGTCGCCATCGCGCCGATGCAGCTGGTGGCCGATGACCTTTCCTCGGGCCGCCTGATCGCGCCCTGGGGATTCGCCCCGACACAGGGCCGCTGGATTCTCGCCGCCTCCCGCCGCAGCCAGGACGAGCGCATCGACGCACTGGCAGCGTGGCTGCGCGAAGCACTCGGCTAGGAAGCCTCGCGCACCGCCTGGATGAAGGCGCGCATCCTTTGCGGGTCCTTGATCCCGGGCGCCGACTCGATCCCGCTGGACACGTCCACGCCCCATGGCCTGGCGATGCGGATGGCCCGGGCCACGTTGCCCGGGTCCAGGCCGCCGGCCAGGATCAATGGCTGCGCCAGGTCGCGCGGCATCAGCGACCAGTCGAAGCTGCGGCCTGCGCCGCCGGCCTCGCCCAGGCCGTGGCCATCGAGCAGCAGGCCCGCGGCGCCCGGAAAGGCGCGCAGGAGCGGCAGGGCCGCGTTGGGCTCGGCCATGGCGATGGCCTTGAGGTAAGGCCGCCCGAACTGGGCGCACCAGGCATCGGTCTCGGAGCCGTGGAACTGCAGGAGCTGCGGCTGCACGGCGTCGATCACCTCGTCGACGAACACGGCCTCGTCGTCCATGAACAACGCCACGGTAGCGACCATCGGCGGCAGCGCGCGGGCGATGGCGCGCGCCTGCCCGATGCCCACCTGCCGGCGGCTGCGCGCAGTGAAGACCAGGCCGATGGCGTCGGCGCCCAGTTCGGCGGCGAGCACGGCGTCCTCGATGCGGACCATGCCGCAGCACTTGATGCGGGTCATGCGCTCACCTCGGCCGGCAGTTGCCAATGATTCTCGTAACGTGGCCCGAGGAAGGTAAGGCCCGAAGCCGGCGCGGTCGGGCCCGCCGCTTCGCGGTTGCGGCCGGCGAGCAGTTCGCCCGGCCACGCGACCGGCCGCTGGCCCCGCCCGACCGGCAGCAGCGAACCCACGATGTTTCGCACCATGTGGTGCAAGAAGGCGTTGGCTTCGATGTCGATGATCACCTGCGCGCCCTCGCGGCGCACCTGCAGCCCGAGCACGCAGCGGCGCGCATGCGCTGCCTGGCAGGACACGGCGCGGAAAGCGGAGAAGTCGTGTTCGCCGAGCAAGGCCTGCGCCGCCGCATGCATCGCCCCGGCATCCAGCGGCAGCCGTTCCCAGGTCACGTAGCGGGCATCCAGCGCGGCCCGCACCGGGCGATTGAGGATGGCGTAGCGATAGCGCCGGCTGCGCGCCGCGAAGCGCGCATGGAACGCCTCAGGCACGGCTTGCGCCCACAACACCGCCACGCTTGCCGGCAGGTTCGAACACGCTCCCAGCACCCAGCCGCGCATGTCGCGCTCGACCGGCGCATCGAAGTGCACCACCTGGCAACGCCCATGCACGCCGGCATCGGTGCGCCCGGCGCAAGTCACCTCGATGGGATGGGCCGCCACCCGCGACAGCGCCTGCTCGAGCGCACCCTGCACGGTGGCGCCGTGGGTCAGGCGCTGCCAGCCGAGGAAATCGGTGCCGTCGTATTCGACGCCCAGGGCGATGCGCATGGGTGGAATCCTGCAGAACAGCCGGAAAGCTTAGCAGCTGCCGCCCTTCCTGCAGGGCGCCCGTCCACGAAGCCCAAGACCGGCCGGACCACGGGCGCGGGCCTGAAAACGCGACGGGCCGGCATGGCCGGCCCGTCGTGCAAGCGTGCGAAGGGCACTCAGGCCAGCGAATCGAGCAGGCGCTGCGCCGCATCCTTCTGCGTCCGGCTACCCTCGTTCATCACTTCCTCGAGCATGGCGCGGGCGCCGTCCGCATCGCCCATGTCCATGTAGGCGCGGGCGAGATCGAGCTTGGTGTCGATCGGGTCGTCGCTGAATTCGGCCGGTTCGTGCGGCGTGGCCGCATGCGCCGCTCCCGCGGCCTCCTCGACCGGCTCTTCGAAGGCCCAGGAAGAATGCGCGGGTTCTTCGTCCTCCGAAACCGATTCGAAATTGCGGACCACGGTACGGTCGTCGTCGACCGCCATGTGCGTGTCCGCCGCCTCCGATGGCGCCGCCGGGTTGGGACGCGGCGGGGTCAGGTCGAAGTCGAAGTGGTATTCGCTGACCTTCGGTTTCGCGCTCGCGGGCTCGCGGATCGACGGCGTCCCGTTCGTCTCCTCGTCCGACGGGTAGCTGCCGAGGTCGAACGAGTGCAAGGCTTCTGTGGCGTGGTGATCAGGCTCTTCGGCGAAGGCCTCCGGCGCCTTGTAGCCGGCGCCCGCGAACAGCGGATGGCCTGGCACCAGGTCCTCGCCCATGGCGAGCACGTCCTGCCATTCGTCCTGCTGCGGGTCGGCGATGTGCGCATGCATCGCCTCGGCGGCGGCCTCGAAGTGCTCGACGTCGCGGCGCGAGTAGTAAAGGCTTACCAGCTCCAGGTGCAGGCCGATGTCGTCCGGATGCTCGGCCAGCTGATCGAGCAGCTCGTCCTGATCCGGGTCGGCGCTGGCCGCCGGCGCGGCCGGCATGCTGCCGAAGCGGTCGGCCAGCGAGGGCGCCACCGGCGTGACCCGGCTCGGCTCGGCCGGCTTGCGCCGGCGCCCAAGCAGGGCGAGCAGGATCAGCAACAGGACCGCACCACCCGCCGCAGCCCAGGCCCACTGCTGCATGTACCAGGGTTCCTCGGCCGGGGCCCGCAGCGGTGCCGGCCCGGGCTTGGCGACCGGCTTGCTGGCCGGCGCGACCGCCGGCTTGGCAGAGGTGCCCGCGGTCGCGGCGCCATGCGCTGCCGTGGCACTGGCCGCGCCCGCTACGCGTGCGGCAGAGCCGACGCTGGCGGGCGTGGCCGGCGCGGCGCTGTGTGCGGCGGCAGCAACCGGTGGCCGGCTGGCCGCCGCCGGGACGGACGATACGGCGGCAGCGGCGGGGGGTGTTGCCGCCGCCGGCAAGCCGGCCTTCTTGCGTGCATCCGCCAGCTTCTGCTGCAGCTCGGCGATCTCGTTGTCCTTGAGCGCCAGCAGGCGGGTGTTCTTGTCGTTGATCTCCTGCAGGTCCTTCAGGCGCGACTTCAGCTCGGCGCTCTGCTGCTGCAGGGTGGTCAGGGACTCCTGGCTGCGCAGCAGGTCCTGCCGCAGGGCGGCGTCACCCTTGCCGCTGCCGCCCTTTGCGCCGGCACCCTTGCCGCCTTCCTTCGCAGGCACCAGTGCGAGCCGGTCGGCCGCAGAGGTGCCGGCGGGGGCGCTGGAGGTCTGCGCGCGGGTGGCCGCATCGGCCACGGTGGTGGTCGAACGCACGGCACCGGCGCGCCAGTCGCTGTTCTGCCGGCGAATCTCGGCCATCGCGGCAGCCACGTTCATGGCCTGCGCGTCCTGGCTGGTCGGCACGCGCAGCACCGCACCGCTCTTCAACGCGTTGATATTGTCCTGGTAGAAGGCGCCGGGGTTGGCCTGCTTGAGCGCCATCATCATCTGGCTCGCATCGACCCCGGCGGGCGCGAGCTTGCGCGCGATGCTCGACAGCGTCTGGCCCCGCTCGACCGGACCGTACTGGCCGCCCGCGGCCTCCTGGCTTGCGGCAGGCCGAGTGGGTGCCGACCCGGCGGGCGCCGCGGCCGAACGGGGCGCGGCGCGCGACATGCCGTGCGACGCACTGCGCGGCGCGCTCACGACGGGCGCTGGCTGGGTGCCCGGCGGATCGAGCAGGATCGGGAATTCGCGCAGGCTGCGGCCGCTGGCGTTGTCCACTTCGACCAGCAGGTCCAGGTAGGGGTCGTTGATCGACACCGCGCTGGTGATGCGGATCACCTTGCGCCCGCCCACGTCGACGACGGCGAACTGCAACGGGACGTCGGGCCGCGCACCGGACAGGCCCGCATGGGCGAAGTCTTCCGGCGAAGCCAGGCGCGCACTGAGGTTGCGCAGCTCCGCGGGGCTGTCGGACGTGAGCGGAATCTCCGCGAGCAGCGGCTGGCCGAGTGCCGACTTGACCTGGACCTGGCCCAGGTCGAGTGCCGCCGCCTGGGTGCTGCCCAGCGCGAGCGCCAGCAGCATCGACAGTTTCAACGAACGATTCATCGTGATTCCCCCAAGACGACCCCGAGACGCTTCATGCCATCGCCGCAGGCCGCGGCGACACCGGAACGCGCGTCACTTTAGTTATATGCCGGCCAATCAACAATAGCTGCGACGAATGCTTAGCGCATATTGCTGCGCCATATTCTCGCTGTGCGGGCGGTCATTGGCCCGCCGCCGAAGCCGTCTGGGATCGGGCCGCTTCCTCCAACTGGCGCTGGAGCTCGGCGATCAGCCGGTCCTTTTCCTCCAACTGGCGGCTGGCCTGGTGGCTGCTCGATTCCTGCTTGTCGACCTGCAGTTCCAGCCGGGCGACCTCGGTTCCGTGCGCCTTCAACTGCTGCTTGAGGCGCGCCGCAGCAGGCACGTGGGCAACCGCGGCCTGCTCGGGCGCGCCATCGGCGTGGGCCGCCAGCGCGGCCAGCAACAGCAGGCAAGAGGGGAACCAGATTCTTGGCATCTTTATAGATAGTCCTCGATCAACCGCTCGGCGATCTGCACCGCATTGAGGGCGGCACCCTTGCGGATGTTGTCGGCCACGATCCACAGATCCAGGCCGCGCTCGTGCGAGATGTCCTCGCGGATGCGGCCCACGAACACCGGGTCCTTGCCGGCCGCATCGCCCACCGGGGTCGGATAGCCGCCGGCCTTGCGTTCGTCCATCACCACCACGCCATCGGCCTGCTCCAGCAGCGCCCTCGCCTGTTCGGCGCTGATCTTGTCGCGGGTCTCCACGTGCACCGCTTCGGCGTGGCCGTAGAACACCGGCACGCGAACCGCCGTCGGGTTCACCGCAATGGAGTCGTCCTCCAGGATCTTGCGCGTCTCCCACACCATCTTCATTTCTTCCTTGGTGTAGCCGTTGGGCTGGAACTCGTCGATGTGCGGGATCACATTGAAAGCGATCTGCTTGGGGAATTTCTTGCCCGGTTCCACATCCTGGAAGTTCAACAGCGCCGCCGTCTCGCGGCCGAGCTCCTCCATTCCGCTGCGCCCGGCGCCGGAAACCGACTGGTAGGTCGCCACGTTGATCCGCTCGATGCCCACGGCCCGGTGGATCGGCGCCAGCGCCACCAGCATCTGCATGGTCGAGCAGTTGGGGTTGGCGATGATGCCGCGCGCGGTGTAGTCGGCGATGGCGTGCGGGTTGACCTCGCTGACCACCAGCGGGATGTCGTCCTGGTAGCGGAACTCGGAGGTGTTGTCGATCACCACCGCACCGGCCGCCGCGGCCCGCGGCGCGTGCGCCTTGCTGACCGAGCCACCGGCGGAAAAGAACGCGATGTCCACGCCGCCAAAGTCGTAGTCGGCCAGGTTGCGCACGGTGACCTGCTTGCCGCCGAAGGAGATCTTCTCGCCGGCCGAGCGCTCGCTCGCTAAGGGCACCAGCTCGCCGACCGGGAAATCACGCTCGGCCAGGATCGCCAGCAGGGTTTCGCCGACCGCGCCGGTAGCGCCGACCATGGCGACCTTGTAGCTGCTCTTCTTGCTCATGGGTGTTCAATGCCTATGTCTTGTGGAATCTAAGGCGCCGGCCGCATGGCCAGCGCCTCGGGGTTGAGGAGGGACGGCGGCCGGCCCGCGTGCGGACCGTGCCCGAACGAGGCCAGCACGTTGTCCACCGCCATCGCGGTCATCGCCCGGCGAGTGTCCCAGGTAGCGCTGGCGATGTGCGGGCTGAGGATGACATTGTCGAGCTCGCGCAGGGCCGGGCGCACGTCCGGCTCGCCCTCGAAGACATCCAGCGCCGCCGCGGCCAGCCGGCCCTCGGCGAGGGCGGCGGCCAGGGCTGCGTCGTCCACGATGCCGCCGCGGGCGATGTTGACCAGCACGGCGGTCGGTTTCATGCGGGCCAGCTCCGCGGCGCAGATCGCATGGCGGGTTTCGTCGCTGAGCGGCAGGGCGAGCACCAGGAAGTCCGACTGCGCCAGCAGCGCGGGCTTGTCGACGTAGCGCGCGGCGCACTCGTCCTCGATCGTCCGCGGCAGCGCCGAACGGTTGTGGTAGACCACCTGCATGCCGAAGCCCACCGCCCGCCGCGCGATCGCCTGGCCGATGCGGCCCATGCCGAGGATGCCCAGCGTGCGGCCGCGCGTATCCAGCCCCAGCCAGGCCTTGAACCCGGTGCCGTGCCAATGCCCCGCCCTGAGCCAGCGCTCGGCCGCTCCCATGCGTCGCGCCGAGCCCAGCAGCAAGGCCCAGGTGTAGTCGGCCACGCTTTCGTTGAGCACGTCGGCCGTGTTGGAGGCAAGGATGCCCGCGGCGGTCAACGCCGGCAGGTCGAGGTTGTCGAAGCCGACTGCCAGGTTGGCGATGATGCGCAGGCGCGCGGCTTCCGCGACTTCGGCGGCACCGATGCGCTCCTTCAGGCCGACGATGGCCGCGTCGCAGGCGGCCAGCCTCGCCGTCAGTTCGGCAGCGGTGAATACGGTTTCCTGCGGCTCGGCCGCCACCTCGAAGTGCGGCTCCAGGCGGGCGACGACGTCGGGAAAGGTGGGGCGCGAGATCCACACCCGCGGCTTGCCGGTCATGAGCGGTCCGAACGGTGGAGGTCAGGCGATGCGCGGAGCCACCGGCCCCACGTCGCCGCATTGCGCCCGATGCCGCAGCGCGTGATCCATCAGCACCAGCGCCAGCATGGCCTCGACGATGGGCGTGGCGCGGATGCCCACGCAGGGATCGTGCCGCCCCTTGGTGACCACCTGCACCGGCTGCCCGGCCAGATCGACGCTGTCACCGGGAACCAGGATGCTGGAGGTGGGCTTGAACGCCACCGACACCGTCACCGGCTGGCCGGTGCTGATTCCGCCAAGGATGCCACCTGCATGATTGGACGTAAAGCCGTCCAAATGCATTCCATCGCGATGCTGGCTGCCGCGCTGGGCGATCGCGGCGAAGCCGGCGCCGATCTCCACGCCCTTGACCGCGTTGATCGACATCATGGCGGCGGCCAGGTCGCCGTCGAGCTTGCCGTACACCGGCTCGCCCCAGCCCGGCGGCACGCCTTCGGCTACGGCATTGACGCGCGCGCCGACCGAGTCTCCGGATTTGCGCAGCGCGTCCATGGCGCTCTCCAGCTCCGGCACCTGTGCGGCATCCGGCCAGAAGAACGGATTGCCCTCCACCGCATCCCAGTCGAGGCCGCGCGGCGCGATCTCGCCCAGCTGCGCCAGGTGGCCGCGCACGCGCACGCCATGGCGCTCGGCCAGCCATTTCTTGGCGATCACCGCGGCGGCCACGCGCATGGTGGTTTCGCGCGCCGACGCGCGCCCGCCGCCGCGCGGGTCGCGGATGCCGTATTTCTGCCAGTAGGTGTAGTCCGCGTGGCCGGGTCGGAAGGTCTGCGCGATGTCGCGGTAGTCCTTGCTGCGCTGGTCGGCGTTGCGGATCAGCAGAGCGATCGGCGTCCCGGTGGTGCGGCCCTCGTACACGCCGGAAAGGATCTCGACCTCGTCCGCCTCGTGCCGCTGCGAGGTGTGGCGGCTGCGGCCGGTCGCGCGCCGGTCGAGGTCATGGCGGAACTCTTCCGGCGCGATCGACAGGCCGGGCGGGCAGCCGTCGATCACGCAGCCGATGGCCGGCCCGTGGCTTTCGCCGAAGGTGGTGACGGTAAAGAGCTTGCCGAAGGAGTTGCTGGACATGCGCCGCGGCCGGTTTCAGATCGGTCGAAGCATAGCCGCTCGCTCCGCCTTCCGTGGAGGCGCCTACGGACCCGCGGCCTGCCATTCCCGCGCCAGGATGGCGAACACCGCGTCGTCGACCCACTCGCCGTGCAGCCACAGGCTCTCGCGCAGGTGCGCCTCCTGGCGCATGCGGAGCGCGCGCAGCAAGGCCATGCAGGCCAGATTGCGCGGATCGACCGAAGCATGCACGCGGCGCCAGCCCAGCGTGCCGAAGCCGTGTCCGAGGAGCGTCTGCAGGGCCTCGCGCGCATATCCCCGGCCCTGGTGCGCGGGTGCGAGGGTGATGCCGAACTCCACCGAGCCGTCCGGCTCGGCCGGCAGGCAGATGCCGAGATCACCGACCAGCGTGCGCTCTTCGCGCAGGCGGATGGCGCGCTGGAACCAGCCGGTCGCCGGATCGGCGGGCTGCCCGTCGATGAACGCGCGCGCCGCGCCGGCATCCGCCGGCCGCCAGCCCTGGAAGCGCGCGACGGCCGGATCGCCGCGGTAGGTGTACAGCGCCTGTGCGTCCTGCGGCAGCAGGCGATCGATCCGCAGGCGCGGCGACTCAAGCTCCACGGCCGGCCCGACTGCCGTTCAGCGGCGCGCCGCGGCCGCCGTGCGGATCGCCGCGGCGTGCTCGACCAGCTCGCGCCGCTCCAGCGCGAACACACCCATCGGCCCGACCTTGAACTCGATCCACACGAACGGCACCTGCGGCAACAAGGCGGCCAGCGCGTGCTCGCTCTCGCCCACCTCGATGATCAGCAACCCGTCCTCGCTCAGGTGGTCGGCCGCCTGGTCCAGGATGCGCAGGCAGATGTCCAGGCCGTCCGCGCCGGAGGTCAGACCCAGCTTGGGCTCGTGGCCGTACTCGCCGGGCAGCGCGGCGTATTCGTCCTCGGTGACGTAGGGCGGGTTGGAGACGATCAGGTCGTAGCGGCGGCCGGCCAGGGCGCCGAAAAGGTCCGAGCGGATGGCCTCGACGCGCCCGTCCAGGTGGTGGAAGGCGATGTTCTCTCGCGCCAGCGACAGCGCCTCCTCGCTGATGTCCACGATGTCCACCTGCCAATGCGGGTGGTACTCGGCCATGGCGATGCCGATGCAGCCGGAGCCCGTGCAAAGGTCGAGCGCGCGCTCGACCTGACGGCCGTCCAGCCAGGGCGCGAAACCCGACTCGATCAGCTCGGCGATCGGCGAACGCGGCACCAGCGCGCGGCGGTCGCTCTTGAACTTCATGCCGGCGAACCAGGTCTCGCCGACCAGGTAGGCCACCGGCAACCGCTCGTTCACGCGCCGCTCGATCAGCTCGAGCACGCGCGCCTTCTCTTCGGCGGTGAGCCGGCCGGCGCCATAGGCCGGCGGGATGTCCGGCGGCAGGTGGAGGCTCGCCAGCACCAGGTGCGTGGCCTCGTCGATCGGGTTGTCGTGGCTGTGCCCGAAGGTGAGCCCGGCCGCCGAAAACCGGCTGGCGCCGTAGCGGATGAAGTCGATGATGGAGGACAGTTCGGCGGTCACGGCGGGTGGCCAGCTTGAAGGGTCGGCAAGTATAGGGCTTCCCCACCTCATCCTCCGCAGAGCGGGGGCTCGATGTACGGCATCGCCTATACTGGCCGGATGACTTTCGCCGTCCTGCTGCAATACATCCTCCCCCATCGCGCGCTGTCGCGCGTGGTCTACTGGGCCACGCGCTGGACCTGGCGGCCGTGGAAGAACTTCCTGATCGGCCAGATCGTGCGCCGCTACAAGGTCGACATGGCCGAGGCGGTGCAGAGCGATCCGTTCGCCTATCAGCACTTCAATGCCTTCTTCACCCGCAAGCTCAAGCCGAACGCGCGCCGCGAGGATGCCGATCCCACCGCCTTGATCTCGCCGGCGGATGGTCGCATCAGCCAGGCCGGGCGCATCGTCGAAGGGCGCATCTTCCAGGCCAAGGGGCAGGAGTACACCGCCGCCGAGCTGCTCGGCGACGAAGCGGCCGCCGCGCCCTATCGCGACGGCGACTTCGTCACGATCTACCTGTCGCCGCGCGACTACCACCGCGTGCACATGCCGCTGGGCGGCACGCTGCGCGAGACGGTGCACGTGCCCGGGCGCATCTTCAGCGTGGCGCCCTTTGCCGTGGAAGCGATCCCGCGCCTGTTCGCCCGCAACGAGCGGCTGGTGTGCCACTTCGACAGCCCGCACGGGCCGTTCGTGGCGGTGATGGTGGGCGCGGTGCTGGTGTCCTCGGTCGCCACCGTATGGGACGGCTTGGTGATCCCGCCCTATGCCTCGGACATCCGGCGCAAATCCTTCGCCGGCCAGGGCATCACCCTGGCGCGCTTCGCCGAGATGGCGCGCTTCAACATGGGCTCGACGGTGATCCTGCTGCTGCCGCCAGGCATGATCGAGCTCGATGCGCTGCAGTCCCAGCAGACGGTGAAACTGGGCCAGCGCCTGGGCCGGCGTCCGCTGCCGACCGACTGACGTCTGCCGGCGCCTGGACATCCTGTCCTCCGCTGCCGTGCCCGGTTGAGCCTGCTTACCGGGCGGAGATCGGCCAGGCCGCGCGCAGCGAATATCCCATCTCTGCGGCACGCCTCCGCAGGACCGCTATCTGTCCCGGGGTCGCGGGCACCGACACTGGCTATGCCCGCGCCGGCTCGGCCATCCCGAGATCGCCCCGCGCGGCATTGCGCTCGGGCTGGCGGTGGCCTGGCACGAGACCAAGGATTCGCCCTACCCCTTGTGCGCGCCCGTCATCGCCGCCTGCTGCGCGTGGTGCGCCGCCGAGGGACGTGCACGGCCATCGTGCCTCGCGCGAACGCGAGGACCCGGTCGACCGCTGGATGCAGCCCAGCGCCGCGGCCTGAGCACGCGGTAGACGGCGCCCTGCCGGTCAGCGGCAGGACGGCAGCCGCAGCACCTGCCCCGCCTTGATGCGCTGGTGCTTGAGGTCGTTCATGTCCGACACCTCGCCCACGTCCGAGCAACCGAGCTTGCGCACGATGCCGGCCAGCGTGTCGCCGTGGCGCACGACATAGCGCGTATGCGGGCTGGCGGTACGGCTGGGCGGCGGCGGATCGGACTTGGCCACCTGCGGCACCACGGCCGAATGCAGGTCGCTGGCCAGGATCGGCCACGGGCCATCGACGCAGCGCGAGGCATACGCGGCTTCCAGCTGCTTGGGCACCTGCAGGTCGCTGCCGGCCGGCTGGGCCACTTGCGGGTCCAGCCGGGGGTTCAAGTTGCGCAGGGTGCGGAACCAGCCCTCGTCCATGCCTTGCGCCGAGCCCAGGCAGATCGTCAATTCGGACAGCGAAGCCGGCCGCTTGAGCGTGATGTGTCCGGGCGCGCCGTTGATCTTGGGGAAATGCAGGTTGTAGCTGTCCGGATGCAGGAACAGCCACGCCGCCGCGAGCACCGCCGGGACGTAACCGCGGGTCTCTTCCGAGAGCTGGTCGTAGATCTTCGGGTCGTAGAAGCTCAGGCCGGTGTCGCCGCCGATCATCCGCCGCATGCGGCCCTCGCCGCCGTTGTAGGCGGCCAGCGCCAGCTCCAGGTTGTTGTTGAACACCCGCAGCTGCTCGTCCATATAGGCCGCGTTGGCGCGCGCCGATTGCGCCGGATCGAAGCGGGTGTCGAAGCCGCTGTCGCTGCTCAGGCCGAAACGCAGACCCGTGGCATACATGAACTGCAGCGGCCCGGCCGCGCCCGAACGCGACACCGCGTGCACCTTGCCGCCGGACTCCTTGGCCATGATGCCGAACAGCAAGGCTTCTGGCAGGTCGGCCTTCTGGTACTGCGGCCACATTTCGTAGCGCATGTACTGGTAGTTGATCCAGGTGTCGATCAGGTTGGAGCGCCACTGCGTCAACCACATCTCCAGCGCCGCCTTGACCGGACCATTCATCGCGATCAGTTCGGACAGTTTCTGCCCGCGCAGCAGGGTCACGCTGCGCTGGGCCTGCGGCAGGGCGGCGGCGCCCCCTGGCGCGGCGGCGGCCGCATCCTCGGAACCCTCCTCGCCCAGGGCGTCCAGGTCGGCGCCGGCGAAGAAGCTGCCGTCCTTCATGCGCAACAGGTGGTCGAACACCGAGAAGAAGCGCTGCGGATCACAACCGGGCGTGTTGCCGCACCGCGCGGCAGCCTGCTTGAGGCCGTCCAGCGCATCCTTGAGGCTTTGCTCCGAGGCCTGCCCGTTGCCCTCGCGCGCCTGTTGCAAGGCGGTCTCGTAGCCCTTGCTGGACGCATCCAGCTGCGCGTAGAGCGTGTTGACCGCGGCGGGCGCGCGGTTGCCTCCGCCCGTGGCGCAGGCTGCCAGGAGAACCAGCCCGGCAGCCAGCGGCGCCAGACGAAAACGATGAGCAAGGGTAGACAACGGCATGACGAAAGCTTGACGGCGGGAATACATTCACCATAGCGCATGCAGCCGCGATGCCAAAGCCGCGAGCCCGTGCGACGGTGCAGGCCGCGATGCGCATCGGCCTGGCTACAATCGGCCCTTCCCAGCACGGAGCGCTTAGATGTCCGACAGCCCGATCGGCCGCGACGGCGATACCGACGCCTGCCTGGAAGCGCGCTACACCAACCGCCGCGGCAGGGTCGCCACCGACACCGGCAGACCGGTGTCGCTGATGCTGCCGGTCGAGGGCTTCTCGCGGCAGGGCATGCCCTGCATGATGGCCGACGTGAAGGGCGACCTGGCGTGCCTGGCGCTGCCGGCAAGCGAGCCCGGCGACAAGCTCAAGGCGCGGCCGTCAAAACTCCGTCTCGCCGACTGGCAGCCGCAGGCCAACCCGGCGATCTATCCCGACGACATGCCGGAGGAGATCCTCCACCTGCTCGGCAACCGCATCCGGCACGCCTGGCGAGGCTGCACCTCGCGTGACCAGAACGCCGTGCGCGCGGCGGCCGAGACATTTGCGGCATGAGCGAGACGAACGGCAAGCAGGTGATGCACACGATGGGCAACCAGATCAGCCGGCAGATCCTGCGCGGCGTGCTCGGCGGCATCTTCGGCGGACGGCGCTGATCCATGCCGCGCGTGGCCGTCGTCGATGCCGATACGCCCTTTCGCGAGCGCCTGCGCGAGGGCTTCGGCTACCCGTTGCGCGGCGGCGCGCTGGCCACCTGCGCGGCGCTTGCCCTTGCCCACTACGTCGCGCTGCTGCCGGCGTTCGTCGGCCTGCTCGGCGGCGCGCTGGTGTGGACGGCGACCTGGCGCTACGCCGCCGATTGCATGCGGCACACCGCGCATGGCTACGCCGAGCCGCCGGACGTTGGCGTCGACGGCAACGACGCAGCCGGCTGGGCGCTGACCGCCATCCACCTCCTCGCGGCCGCCAGCGGCGTGCTCGCCATCGTGTTCTTCCCTGCCCTGCTGTGGCCGGTGATCGTGCTGTTCGCGCTGATCCTGCCGGCGGTGGACATGACGCTGGCGTTCGACGCCAACCTCGCCCTGGCGCTCAACCCGATGCACCTGGCCCGCGTCATGGCCGGCTTTGGTGGCGCCTATCTGGTGCCGGTGGCGATCAACCTGCTGCTGGGCGCGCTGGTGGTGCTGGCCTCGGTCGCCACCGCCGCGCTGCCGCGGTTGCTGGCGGTGCCGCTGTTCGCCTTCGCCTACACTTACCTGGTCATCCTCGCCTTCCACCTGATGGGTGGCATGCTGCAGCAACGCCGCGAGCATTTCGGTATCGAGGCACAGGCCGAAGCGCTGGCCAACGCCGCCGGGCAGGACGCCGACAGCCGCCTCGCCGCCCAGGCCAGCGAGCTGGCGGCCGAGGATCCGCAAGCCGCGCTCCGCCTGCTCGCCGGCCGCCTGCAGGACCGCGCCGCGCCGCCGCTGCTGCACGAAACCTATCGCGCGCTGCTGCGCCGGCAAGGCCTGCGCGAGGGCCTGCTGGTGCACGGCCAGATCTGGATCGCCGCGCTCGTCGCGGGCAACGAGACGGCCAAAGCGCTGCGCCTGGTGCAGGAGTGCAGCGAACTGGATCCGGCCTTCCTGCCGGACGATCCGGGCAACGCCGCCACGCTGGCGGAACTGGCCGCCCGGCAAGGCATGAACCGCATGGCCGCGCGGCTGTGCCGCGGCTTCGTCAAAGCCTGGCCGCGGGATGCGCGCTCGCCTCAATGCGCGCTGCTCGGCGCCCGCCTGCTCGGCGGCCCGCTCGGCCAACCGGCCGAGGCGCTGGTGCTGCTCGGCCGGATGGGAACGCTGCCCGCCGACCACCCCTTGCGCAGCGACTTCGAGGCCCTGGCCGCGCAGCTGCGGCAACCGGCGGGTGCGGCATGAGCCGCTGGCGGCCACCGGCGCCCTCCTCCACCGCGATCGTCACGCGCGAGGGCTTCGAGAAACTGAAGGCGGAGCTGGACCACCTGTGGCACACCTTGCGCCCGGAAGTGGTCAGGGCGCTCGCGGCCGCCGCGGCCGAGGGCGACCGCTCGGAGAACGCCGAGTACACCTATCGCAAGAAGCAGCTGGGCGAGATCGACCGGCGCGTGCGCTACCTCAGCAAGCGCATCCCCCTGCTCAAGGTGGCCGAGGGCGTGCCGGCGGATCGCGAGGCGGTGTTCTTCGGCGCGCAGGTGGAGCTGGAAGACACGGCCACCGGCGAGGTGGTGCGCTACCGCGTGGTCGGCCCGGACGAGACCGACGCGCGGCGTGGCTGGATCAGCATCGATTCCCCATTGGCCCGCGCGCTGCTCAAGAAGCGCGTCGACGACGAGTTCGAAGCCGAGCTGCCGGGCGGGCGGGTGCGCTTCGCCATCCTGGCGGTGGACTACGTTTCGGGTTGAGTGCCGAGCGCCGCCAGTTCCTGTCCCACGTACACCACCAGGAACAGGCCCAGCAGCACCAGGATGGCCGCCAGCAGTTTCTCGCCCACCGGGCCGGCGTAGGCCTCGGTGCGCGCCAGCGCGATGTCGCGGCGGTTGCGCAGGAAGCGCGCCGAGGCGAGCAGGATGATCAGCGCGCCGAACACGATCAGCAGCAGGCCGATCCATTCGGTGGTGCGCAGGTGCAGGTGCAGCTTGCGCGCCGCGTGCGAAGCGCTGGTCGAGGCGTAGGCGATGAACAGGTCGAAACGCTCGATCAGGAAGCCGAACGCCATGACCGCGATCGCCGTGCGCACCCAGGCCAGGTAGGTACGCTCGTTGGCGGCATGGTCGCTGAAGTGGGGGATCACGCAGGGGACTCCGCGGCGTGGGAGGGCCACTGTGCCGGCCGGGGCGTCAAGGGCCCGTGGGTTGGCGGTTTTGCGCTTCGGCCTTCTCCACCCGCCCGCCAGGAGCGGAAGGGCTCGCTACGCCCTCATCGGCTCCGGATACGCCCGTCCCGCACGCAGCGGCTGGTAACAAGCGGCCTCCTGGTGAAAGACCTCGCTCGCGTTGGCTCCATGCCATCCGGGGATACCCGATAGCGGCAGCGGCCGCAGCTCCTGCGGATCGCGCAGCACGCGCCCTTGCGCGACCGCACAAGCCACCCGCTCACAAGCCGCAGGCGCGTGGCCGATCACCGCGATGGCCTTGCCCACCAGCAGCCGTCCGGGCTCCAGCGCGTGCTCGAGCAGCGCGTGCCCGAACACCACCAGTTCCAGCGAGCCATCCAGCCATGCCTCCCGGTGGCGCCAGAACAGGCCGTACCAGTCGTGCGCGTCCCACAGCGCGAGCAGGGCCGGATCGCGCAACGCCAGGATCACGCCCGCCTCGTCGAAATGCGTGAGCGCGCACTGCGGGCGCGTGCGCTGCTTCGGCCCGGCCTGGCCGATACCGGCCACCTGCTGCGCATTGAGGGCTCGCTTGAGCGGCGCATGGCGCAGCCACACCAGCGCGTTGAACAGGTCGTGCCAGTTGCCCTCGCGAGTGGCGATGGCGCCGCTGCCGGCGATGCGCTGCTCGTAGTGCAGGCCATCGGCCAGCAGCGCAGGCGTCTGCGCCACGAACCGCTCGCGCGCGCCCGTGGGCCAACGCGCATTGAGTGCGTCCAGCGCGGGCCAGTCCGGCCCGTGCAGCAGGTCCGCGTACTCGCTCCATCCGGCCAGCGGCGGCCGCCCGAACACGGCCGGATCGACCGCCCCGCGCGCCGGCGCGACGTAGCGCATGGGCGGCTAGACGACCTTGAGCAGCGACGGCGCCAGGCGCGCGTGCAGGTCGTGCTCGTCGGCGCGCTCGACCGTCACCTGCACGAACTGGCCGGGCTTGAGGCCCTGCCCGTCGGCGATGTGCACGAGGCCGTCGATCTCCGGCGCATCGGCCGAGGAGCGCGCGACCGCACCCTCTTCGCTTGCCGCGTCGACCAGCACGGTGAGCGTGCGGCCGATCTTGCGTTGCAGCCTGGCCGCGGAAATCTCCGCCTGCACTTCCATGAAACGCTCGAGCCGGTCTTCCTTAAGCTCCTCGGGCACCGCGCCGGGCAGCTCGTTGGCCTTGGCGCCCTCGACCGGCGAGTAGGCGAACGCGCCCACGCGGTCCAGCTGCGCCTCGCGCAGGAAGTCGAGCAGTTCCTCGAACTCCGCGTCCGTCTCGCCAGGGAAGCCGACGATGAAGGTGCTGCGCAAGGTCAGCTCCGGCACTGCCGCGCGCCAGCTCCTGATGCGCTCGAGCGTCCTGTCGATGTTGCCCGGCCGCTTCATCAGCTTGAGGATGCGCGGGCTGGCGTGCTGGAACGGGATGTCCAGATAGGGAAGGATCTTTCCTTCCGCCATCAGCGGCATCACCTCATCCACGTGCGGATAAGGGTAGACGTAGTGCAGGCGCGTCCACACGCCAAGCTCCGACAGGCCCTGGCACAGCTCGGTCATGCGCGTGCGCCAGGCCTTGCCCCGCCATTCGCGCTCGGCGTACTTGAGGTCCACGCCGTAGGCGCTGGTGTCCTGCGAGATCACCAGCAGCTCCTTCACGCCGCCCTTGACCAGCCGCTCGGCCTCGAGCAGCACCTGGTCGACCGGCCGCGAGACCAGGTCGCCGCGCATCGAGGGGATGATGCAGAAGCTGCAGCGGTGATTGCAGCCCTCGGAAATCTTCAGGTAGGCGTAGTGCTTGGGCGTGAGCTTGACGCCGGTGTCCGGAATGATGTCCAGCAGCGGGTTGCGCTGCGGCGGCAGCGCCGTGTGCACCGCGCTCATCACGCTCGCGTAGTCCTGCGGGCCGCTGATCGAGAGCACCTCCGGGTAGGCCTCGCGGATCAGTTCCGAGCGCTTGCCCAGGCAGCCGGTCACGATCACCTTGCCGTTCTCGTGCAGCGCCTCGCCGATGGCGTCGAGCGATTCCTGCACCGCCGCGTCGATGAAGCCGCAAGTGTTGACCACCACCGCGTCGGCCGCCTGGTAGCTGGGCACGATCTCGTAGCCCTCCACCTTCAGCTGGGTGAGGATGCGCTCCGAATCGACCAGCGCCTTGGGGCAGCCGAGGCTGACGAAACCGATCTTGGGGGAAGCCTGCGACATGGGACTGCTACCGGGGCGTACGGGTAAACGGCTGATTATAGGGGAACGGGGAACGGGGAACGGGGAACGGGGAAGCATGCCCGGACAGGCCCTTCACGTTCCCTGTTCCCCGTTCCCTGTTCCCTGCCCCACTTACAATCGCGCGACACCGACCCGCAGGAGCCGCCCCATGGGCCAGACGATCAACATTCCCACCACCCGCACGCAATGCATCGGCGGCTACCTCGCCAAGGCACAGGGAAAACCAAAGGGCGGCGTGGTCGTGATCCAGGAGATCTTCGGGGTCACCGCGCACATCCGCGACGTGGCCGACCGTTTCGCCGCGGCCGGCTACACCGCGCTGGCGCCGGCCTTCTTCGATCACCTGGAAAGCGGCCTGGAACTGGGCTACGACCAGGCCGGCATGGAGCGCGGCAAGGCGCTGGTCACCGAACTGGGCCTGGACCGCGCGGTGGAGGACGTGGCCAGCGCGGCCGAGGCGATCGCCTCGGCCGGCCGCATCGGCACGGTCGGCTTCTGCTGGGGCGGCACCGTCGCGCTGTTGTCGGCGCTGCGGCTGGGGCTGCCTTCGGTGAGCTACTACGGCGCGCGCAACGTGCCGTTCCTGGGCGAGAAGCCGAAGGCGCCGGTGATGTTCCACTTCGGCGAGAAGGATCCCAGCATCCCGCCCGAGGCGGTCGCCAAACACCGCGAGCTGCTGCCGCAGATGGACGTCTATACCTACCCGACCGGCCACGCCTTCAACCGCGACCACGATCCGCACTACGACGAGGCCAGCGCCAAGCTCGCCTGGCAGCGCACGCTGGCCTTCTTCGACCGGGAGCTGGCAGGCGCATGAGCGCCGGCTTCCTGCTCGATCCGCGCCTGGCGGCCGATACCCGGCCGATCGCGCGGCTGGACCTGTGCGAGGCGCGCCTGATGGACGATGCGCGCTTCGCCTGGCTGGTGCTGGTGCCGCAGCGCGCGGGCCTGGTCGAGATCGCCGACCTGACGCCCTCGGAACGCACCCTGCTGTGGCACGAAGTCGACCGCGCCGGCGCGGCGCTGCAGGCGACCGTGCCCTGCGACAAGCTCAACCTCGGCGCGCTGGGCAATATCGTGCGGCAGCTGCACGTGCACGTGGTCGCGCGCCGCGAAGGCGATGCGGCCTGGCCCGGCCCGGTGTGGGGCAGCGGCGCCGCCGTGCCGTACGGCCAGGCCGACCGGGAAGCGCTGGTGCAGCGCTTGCGGGAGGCGTTGCAGGGCGCGCGCTGAGCGGCTCGTTGGCGCGCCGCAGCGCACCGACCGGGCCTGCGAGCGAGGCCCGGCCTTGCCGGTTACTGCTGCTGCGGGTCGAAGCCGCCGCTGGCCGCGTCCTTGCCCTTCTGCTCGTCGGTCATTTTGACCGGGGCGTGGTAGTCCTCCAGCGCGCGCGCCTTGGTCTCCACCGGGTTGATCTTCTTGAGCGTGCCGCCGTCGTCGTAGTACACGGCGAAGCCGTAGTCGAGCTGCATGCGCGCCATGAATTGCAGGTGAGCCTTGCGGATCTTGGAGTCGTCGCTGGGCAGCAGCAGCACGGTCTTGGGCAGCTTGCCCACGTCCTTGAGATAGGCGAAGTGGCTGCCGGTATCCAGTGCGGAGAGCACCGCGCCGTCGACCAGGAACTGGCCGCTCTTGTAGGCCTTCAGGGTCACGTCGTACTGGTTCTGCGACTGCTCGATGGCGGCCTCGTCCTTGACGCTTTCGCGGTGGCAGCCGGCCACCACCAGCAGGCTGCCGAGCAGAACCGCCGCGCCGGTGCGTTGCATCAGGGTCGAAAAGCGGATCATGCGGGTCTCCTGCAGGTGGTTCATGGTGGGCCCGCGCAGTGTAGCGCCGGGCCGGAAGGTGGCGGCCGATCGGGAGGAACGGCCGTTCAGTCGCGCGCTCAGGTACGCGGCAGGGTCACGCCCTGCTGGCCCTGGTACTTGCCGCCGCGGTCCTTGTAGCTGGTCTCGCATTCCTCGTCGGATTCGAGGAAGAGCATCTGCGCCACGCCCTCGTTGGCGTAGATCTTGGCCGGCAGCGGCGTGGTGTTGGAGAACTCCAGCGTCACGTGGCCTTCCCATTCGGGCTCCAGCGGCGTGACGTTGACGATGATGCCGCAGCGCGCGTAGGTGCTCTTGCCCAGGCAGATGGTGAGCACCTTGCGCGGGATGCGGAAGTACTCGACCGTGCGCGCCAGCGCGAAGGAGTTGGGCGGGATGATGCAAACGTCCGCCTCGACGTCGACGAAGCTGGTCGGGTCGAACGCCTTCGGATCGACGATGGTCGAGTTGATGTTGGTGAAGATCTTGAACTCGCGCGCGCAGCGCACGTCGTAGCCGTAGCTGGAGGTGCCGTAGGACACCAGCTTGTTGCCCTCGCGCAGCTTCACCTGGCCCGGCTCGAACGGCTCGATCATGCCCTGCTGCTCGGCCATGCGGCGGATCCACTTGTCGGACTTGATGCTCACGCTTGCGCTCCATCGATGGCCCGGGTCGCCGGGCGCAAAGCGGGAAAAATACACGGTCCGGCGGTAACGGCGCCAGCCGCCGGGCTGCAACGCGGAACCGCAGGGCAGGTTTCAGCCGGCCGGGGCGGCCACCTGCAGGGGGGCCATCCAACGGTCTAGGCGGCGAGAGCGTGTTCCAGCGCCGCCAGCAAGGCGCGCAGTTCAGCGCAGCGCTCGGCACTGGCGAGCACCTCCTCGCGGCTGCAGCCGGCGCCCGGCAGCGCCACGGCGCCCGACGCGCCGCCCAGCACGCGCGCCGACATGGTTCGAAGGATTTCCACCAGCGCCTCCTGCGCGTGATGCGAGCCGCGACCGGAAGCGTTGAACAGCGCCACCGGCTTGCCCGGGAATTCCAGGCTGCCGACCAGCCAGTCCAGCAGGTTCTTGAAGACGCCAGGCACGCCGTGGGCGTATTCCGGGCAGGCGATCAGCAGCGCGTCGGCCCGCCCCACCGCCTCGCGCAGCGCGAGCACCGCCGGCGGCACGGCGATGGCCTCCACATCCGGGTTGAACGGCGGCAGGTCGCCCAGGCCGTCGTAGAGCACCAGTTCGAGCGTCGATGGCGCCAGCGCCTGCGCTGCCTGCAAGGCCGCGGTGTTGGCCGAACGCCGGCGCAGGCTGCCGGAAAGGCACAGCACCCGCCGGCGTGGGCCATTCATTCGGAAGGCGCGTTCTGCACCACGATCTTGCCCAGGCCCAGCGACTTGTTGCGCGGCTGGCGCGAGAGGCGCCCCGCGGCGTTGCGGGCGATCTGGCGGTAGCGCGCGGCCAGGTCCGAATCGGGCATCGCCGCCACCGTGGGCGTGCCGCCGTCCGCCTGCTCGCGGATGCGGATGTCCAGCGGCAGCGAGCCCAGGTACGGCACCGCGTACTTCTCCGCCATCCGCTCGCCGCCGCCGGCGCCGAACACGTGTTCCTCGTGGCCGCAGTGGGTGCACACGTGGGTGGACATGTTCTCGACCAGGCCCAGCACCGGCACCTCGACCTTCTCGAACATCTTCAGCGCCTTGATCGCGTCGAGCAGGGCGATGTCCTGCGGCGTGGTGACGATCACCGCGCCGGCCACCGGCACCTTCTGCGAGAGCGTGAGCTGGATGTCGCCGGTGCCCGGCGGCAGGTCGATGACGAGGTAGTCCAGCGCGTCCCAGCGGCTGTCGGTCAGCAGTTGCATCATCGCCTGGGTGACCATCGGGCCGCGCCAGATCATCGGCGTCTCCGGGTCGACCAGGAAACCGATGGACATCGCCTGCAGGCCGTGGGCCTGCATCGGGATGATGCTCTTGCCGTCCGGTGATTGCGGCCTGCCCTCGATGCCCAGCATGCGCGGCTGGCTGGGGCCGTAGATGTCCGCGTCCAGCACGCCGACGCGCGCGCCCTCGGCCTGGAGCGCCAGCGCCAGGTTCGCCGAAACGGTGGACTTGCCCACGCCGCCCTTGCCGGAGGCGACCACGATGATGTTCTTGACGTTGGGCAGCGGCGCCAGTACGCCCTGCACCTTGTGCGGCTGGATGCGGCTGGACACCGACACGCTGGCCGCCTCGATCGCCGGATCGGCTTCCAGCGCCTGGCGCACGCGCGCGGTCAGCGGCTCGATCACCGTCGCGGCCGGGTAGCCGAGCTGGATGTCGACCGACACCCGCGCGCCGTCGACGCCCACCGCGCGCACGGCATCGGCCACCGGCGCGCCGGTGTGGGGATCGGACAGCGCGCCGAGCAGCTGGCGCACGCGCGCTTCGTTCACTTCGGTCATGGGGGAAGACACTTGGACTCGTGGGCCGCCGATTATGCCAGCGGCGGCCCATGCCGGACCTGATGCAGGTCGGCGCGGGAGGTTGCGCAACGCAGCTTGACGGCCCCGTGGCCGCTCGTCAGGCTCCCGCGTACGCTTTCGTACGGGAGGGACAACATGAAGCCACTGTTCTGCCTGGCGCTTGCCGCCGGCCTGCTGTTCGGCACCGCCGCCCATGCCGCCAACGACACCCCGGTCGGCACCTGGAAGACCATCGACGACACCACCGGCAAGCCCAAGTCCATCGTGCAGATCACCGAGCAGGACGGCCAGCTGCAGGGCAAGGTGCTCAAGGTGCTGCAGTCGGACGAGGGTCCGCACCCGGTCTGCCGCAAGTGCGAAGGCGAGCGCAAGGACCAGCCGGTGGAAGGCATGACCATCATGTGGGGCGTCACCCGCGACGGCGAGGTGTGGGACGGCGGCAAGATCCTCGACCCGCACAACGGCAAGACCTACAAGGTCAAGCTGAGCATGCTGGCCAACGGCAACAAGCTCGACGTACACGGCTACATCGGCTTTGCCCTGCTCGGCCGCAGCCAGGTGTGGGAACGGCAGCAGTGATGCGCCGCTCCGCGCGCGGGCCCGTGCCCGCCGCGGACGCGCCTCAGTCGAACGCCAGGTTGTCGATCAGCCGCGTGGCGCCCAGCCGCGCGGCGATCAGCGCGACCAGGCCCGCGCGCTCGTCGTCGGCCGGTTCGGCCAGGTCCTCGGCGCGGCGGATCACCGCGTAATCCGGCCGGAAGCCCGCGCGCTCCAGCGTCGAGGCGGCCACCTGCTCGATCACCCGCCGCGCGTGCCCCTTCTCCAGCAGCTGGCGCATCTTCAGCAGGGTCTGATGGATCTGCGGCGCGATCGCGCGCTCGGCCTCGGACAGGTACTGGTTGCGCGAGCTCAGCGCCAGGCCGTCGGCGGCGCGCAGGGTCGGCCCCGGCAGCACCTTCACCGGCAGCGACAGGTCGCGCACCATCCGCTCGATCACCTTGAGCTGCTGGAAGTCCTTCTGGCCGAAAACCGCCAAGTCCGGCTGCACCAGGTTGAACAGCTTGCACACCACGGTGGCGACGCCGTCGAAATGGCCGGGCCGGTGCGCGCCCTCCAACGTGTCGGTGATGCCCGGCACGTGCACGCTGACGCTCTGCGCCGGACCGAAGGGATAGATCGTCGTCACGTCCGGGGCGAACAGCAGGTCGCAATCCATTTCGGCCAGGCCTGCCTGGTCCTGCGCCAGGGTGCGCGGATAGCGTTCGAAATCCTCGCCGGGGCCGAACTGGGTCGGGTTGACGAACACGCTCGCCACCACCCGGTCGGCGCGCGCACGCGCGAGTTTCACCAGCGAATGGTGGCCTTCGTGCAGGTTGCCCATGGTGGGCACGAAACCCACCGTCTGGCCCTGGCCGCGCCACCCGCGGATGGTCGCGCGCAAGCTGGCGGCGTCATGAACTGTCTGCATGGGCGGGCTCTTCAGTCGAAACCATGTTCCGGCGCCGGAAAGGCGCCGCTGCGCACGTCTTCGGCGAAGGCGGCGATGGCCTGGGCGACGGATCCGCGGCCGGCCAGGAAGTCCTTGCTGAATTTCGGCCGCCGCCCGGGCGTGATGCCCAGCATGTCGTAGATCACCAGCACCTGGCCGTCGCACTGGGGCCCGGCGCCGATACCGATGACCGGAATCTCCACGGCGCGGGTGATGCGCTCACCGAGCGCGCTGGGCACGCCCTCGAGCACCAGCAGGTCCGCGCCGGCGGCCTGCACGGCGAGCGCTTCGGCCAGCATGCGGTCGGCCGCTTCCTGCTCGCGGCCCTGGATGCGGAAACCGCCGAACTTGTGCACGGACTGCGGCGTGAGGCCCAGGTGCGCGCACACCGGCACTGCGCGCGCGGTGAGCGCGCCGATCGCTTCGAGAATGTGCGGAGCCGCGCCCTCGATCTTCACCGCCGCCGCGCCGGCTTCGCCGACCAGCCGCGCGGCCGCCTCCAGCGTATGCGCAACGTCGCGGTCGGCCAGGAACGGCAGGTCGGCGATCAGCAGCGTGGCGCGCAGTCCGCGCGCGACGATGCGAGTGTGGTAGACCATGTCCTCCAGCGTCACCGGCAGCGTGCTGCGCTGTCCCTGCACCACCATGCCGAGCGAATCGCCGGCCAGCGCCACGTCGACGCCCGCCGCCTCCACCTGCGCGGCGAAGCTCGCGTCGTAGGCGGTCAGCATGACGATCTTGCGCCCTTGCGCCTTCATGGCCCGCAGGCCGGGCACGGTGATCGGCTTGCGGGCGGGAACGCTGGCGTTGTCCACGTACACGGCGGTTCCTTGGGGCATGGGCGAGCGGCCGATTATCCGGCGCGCCGACCGCCAGGCCAAGCACGCGCACGGGCGGCGGTAGGGTGGGCTTCAGTCCAGCGCGGCCGCTACGGTTCGGGGACGCAACCGGAAGTGTCCAGCGCATCCAGCAGCTCGTCCACCTGGCCTTCCCCGGGCAGATCGAGCTCCGGGGCCAGTTCGGCCAGCGGCAGCAGCACGAAGGCCCGCGCGGCGATGCGCGGATGCGGCAGCGTCAGGCGATCGTCGTGCAGTCGCACGCCATCGATGTGCAGCAGATCCAGATCCAGCGTGCGCGGCCCCCAGCGCTCGCCCTCGCGCACGCGGCCGGCCGCGCGCTCGATGCCGAGCAGCGCGTCGAGCAGTTCGTGAGGCGCCAGCGCGGTATCCAGCACGGCCGCGCCGTTGAGGAACGGCGGCTGTTCGCGCAGGCCCCAGGGCGGCGTGCGATAGAAGCGCGAGTGCGCCAGCAGCCGGGTCTGCGGCAGCGCGGACAGCGCCACGAGCGCCTGGCGCAGGATCGCGTGCGTGTCGCCCAGGTTGCCGCCCAGCGCGACGAAAGCCCGCGCCATGCGGTCAGCCCAATCCGGATTTGCCCGAAGGCCGGCGGCGCCGGCGCTTGCGCGGCGCATCGGTGGCCGACTCCGCCGCGGCCGCCATGCTGGCCGGCAACGCGGCGGCCAGCACGTCCTGCGGCAATTGCTGGGCATGCGCCCACCACTGGCCGAGCTCGCGGATGGCCGGCGATTCGGCGGCGCGCAGCAACAGGAAATCGAACGCCGCCCGGAAGCGCGGATGCGCCATCAGGCGGAACACCCGCTTGCGCTGGATCTGCTCGAAGCGCGGCTGCAACGACCAGATTTCTTCCATGGTGAGGGTGAAGCGCCGCGGGATCGCCACGCGCTGGCACTGCTCGCCGACCACGTGCGCAGCGGCGCGCGCCCAGGCTTCGTTGCCGTCCACGCCCTTGGCCATCCAGCCGCGTGCCAGGTCGCGCACCTCGCCCCACAGCAGCACCGCGAACAGGAACGCAGGGGTGACCGACTTGCCCTCGGCGATCCGCTGGTCGGTATTGGCCAGGCCCTGCTCGATCAGCGAGCGCAAGGCCTCGTCGCCGCGCTTGAGCGCGCGCGCCGTGGCCGGGAACAGGAACCGGAGCAGGCCGCACTGCTCGAGCATGCGGAAGCTCTTCAGGCCGTTGCCGGCCAGGAACATCTTCAGCGACTCGTCGAACAGGCGGGCGGGCGCGGCGTCGGCCAGCAGCGGCCCGAGCTCCTCGAACGGGGCGGCCGCTTGCGGATCGATGGTGAAGCCGAGCTTGGCCGCCAGCCGCGCGGCGCGAAGCATGCGCACCGGATCTTCGCGGTAGCGCGTGGCCGGGTCGCCGATCAGCCGGAGCACGCGGTTCTCCAGGTCGGGCATGCCGCCGACGTAGTCGCGCACCGAAAAGTCGCTGATGTCGTAGTACAGCGCGTTGACGCGGAAGTCGCGGCGCACCGCGTCCTCTTCGATCGAGCCCCACACGTTGTCGCGCACGATCAGGCCGTCGACGATGTGGCGGTCGCCCTCGCTGCCGTCCTCCTCACCGGTGCCGCGGAAGGTGGCCACCTCGATGATTTCCGGCCCGAATACCACGTGCGCCAGGCGGAAGCGCCGGCCGATCAGGCGGCAGTTGCGGAACAGCTTCTTGACTTCGTCGGGCGTGGCGTTGGTGGCCACGTCGAAGTCCTTGGGATGGCCACCGAGCAAAAGGTCGCGCACGGCGCCGCCGACCAGGAAGGCGGCGTAGCCGGCGTCGTGCAGGCGGTAGAGCACGCGCAGCGCGGCCTTGCTGATGTTCTTGCGGGAGATCACGTGCTGCTCGCGCGGAATGACCGCGGGCACGGGCGTGACGGAAGTCCTTGCTTCTGGATTCAAGCGGTCTGGGTCCTTGGCGGCGCACGGCGCCGGTGCAACAAACGCCGCGCTGTGCGCTGCGGTCCGTCCGGGCGGCATGGCGGCCGCCGGATCTGTTCCGGACGGCGGCACGCGACACCTCGCGCAGGCATTGCCGGGCGAAACAATTTCGCTATACTAGCGCGCCTCGCAGCTCTGCGCTCCCTTCGTCTAGTGGCCTAGGACACCGCCCTCTCAAGGCGGGAACACGAGTTCGAACCTCGTAGGGAGCGCCATTTGCTTTTGCAATCGTCCATGATTGCCGCTGTCTGGAAGGGCCTCGCTGACCCCATGGTTGTTGGCCGTCGGCTACACTAGAAGCGGCCATCCATGGCCGCCCTCTTCACAAAGAGCAGCGCTCCGGCCGGCGCTTTCAGAGCAGACCGCCGAGCATCCTCCTCTACAGCCGAGCCCGAGCCGCCCATGACCTTTGTCGTCACCGACAACTGCATCAAGTGCAAGTACACCGACTGCGTCGAGGTCTGCCCGGTCGACGCTTTCCATGAAGGTCCGAATTTCCTGGTGATCAATCCGGACGAGTGCATCGATTGCACGCTGTGCGAGCCGGAGTGTCCGATCAACGCGATCTACCCGGAGGACGACGTGCCGGCCGGACAGGAGGCGTTCGTCGCCATCAATGCCGAGCTGTCCAAGGCCTGGCCGGTGATCACCGAGCGCAAGGACGGCCTGCCCGACGCCAAGGCGTGGGAAGGAAAGCCGGACAAGCTCGGGCTGCTCGAGCGCTGAGCACCATGCGCCGCCTCCGGGCGGCGTTTTCGTCTGCGGAGCTCGCAGGCGTACAGACAAGAACGCCGCCCGAAGGCGGCGTCGCATGCGATCCGCGCGTGCGGTCAGCTTCCGAGCTTGGACTTGAGCGTATCGACCACCTTGGCGACCGCGGCGGCCGGGCCCTGCGCGCGCACTTCGCTGGCGCTCCCGCTGCTGCTGACCGTGACCTGCACTTCGCGCGCGGCCGTGCCGGCCTCGTCCGCGTTGCCGCCGCGATGGAACAGGCGGCTGAAGAAACCGCGCTTCCTGGCCGGCGCGGCAACCACGCTCAGCGTGTAGGTATGCGCGGCGTCGTCATGGGCGGTCACCTTGCCGACGTCGCCGCCATCGAGCGCCTGGCCCACGCGCCGATAGGCGTTGTCGACGCTGTCGGACAGCACGAAGCCGTCGGCGATCACGCCGCTTGCGCCGCCGACGCTGGCGGTGGCGCCGCTGGAAGTCGGGTTGTTGGCGCCCGGCGGCGGGATCACCAGTGCGTCGCTGGCGGCGGGCGTATCCAGGCCCGGCGGGATTTCCAGCGGCGATTCCTGTTTGGCCGTATCCCAGGACTTGTGCGAGCGGAACATGCCGCAGCCGGACAGCAGCAGGCCGCTCAGGACCAGGGCCGGCAGGGCGACGACGAGCGAGGATTTCTTCATGGAGTGGATTTCCAAAGAGGGATCAAGCGGCAGCCAGGAGATCAGGCGACGGCCGCCAAGGATGCCAGAGCGGCCAGTGCTTCGTGCAGGCGCGCGCGGTCGGGACCGTCCGCAAGTTCGAGCAACGGCAAGCGCAACTGTGCCGAACCCAGCCGCAGTGCGGGCAACATGGCTTTCACCGCGATCGGGTTGGGCGCGCAGTTGAGCGCCTGCACCAGCGGATCGAGCCGTTCGTGCGCTCTAGCCGTGGCCTCCCGGTCGCCCGAGGTGGCCGCGTCGCACAACGCACGGAACGCCTGCGGCACCAGGTTCGCCACCACCGAGACCGTGCCTGCAGCGCCGGCCAGCATGGCCTTGCCTGCCGTGCCGTCGTCGCCGGACAGGTAGACGAAATCCGCGCGCGCAAGTTCCGCAAGCGCCTGGATGCGCTCGTCGGTGGCGACGGCCTCCTTGATGCCGACGATCGCCGGGTGGTCGCGCAGCGGCCGCACCGTCTCCGGCAGCAGATCGCAGGCCGTGCGCGTGGGCACGTTGTAGAGCACCACCGGCAGGCCGCCATGTTCGGCTACTTCGAGGAAATGCCGGCGCAGGCCTTCCTGGGTCGGGCGCACGTAATAGGGCGCGACCACCAGCGCGGCATCGGCGCCGAGCGCCGCGGCGCGGCGGGTCTGCGCCACGGTGCGCGCCGTGCCCGCTTCGCCGGTGCCGGCGATCACCGGCACGCGGCCGGCCACGCGCTCGACCGCGAAGGCGAGCAGGCGCTCGAATTCGTCGTGCTCGAGCATGTGCGCCTCGCCGGTGGAGCCGGCCACCACCACCGCCTGCGTGCCACCAGCGAGCTGATGGTCGAGCAGACGGCCGAACGAGGGCAGGTCGAGCGCGCCGTCGTCGCCGAACGGCGTCGCCAGAGCGCAGATGCTTCCACGAATGTCCAAGACGCGATTCCGGCCTGAAGGCAAGCGAAGGATGTTACTGGCGCCCCGTGCGCAGGGGAAGGGACGCGGCTCCGAACCGGCCGCGCGCACCGGGCGGCCTGCGTGACTTGCCCGGAGCATCCCGGGTAAGCTCAACCGGTTCCCGCATCGCGGGACTTCCCGAAGGTAGCCTTCCCTTGAACCGTTCCTCCGCGCGCGCCGGCACCGACAACCAGTTGTTGATCCACACGCTCACCCCCGCGTCGCGCGCGCCGCTGCTCACGCTGACCAAGCGCATCGCCGACGCCGGCTGCAGCCTGGCCGATGCGCGCGTCTCGACCATCGGCAACGACACCTCGCTGGTGATGCTCGCCGCAGGCGCCTGGGACGCGATCGCCAAGCTGGAGACGGCGCTGGCCAAGCTCGGCCGCGACGAGGAACTGCGCCTGTCGCACTACCGCACCGGCCCGCGCGAACAGAACGGCACGCTGCTGCCCTACCTGGTCGAAGTGGTGGCGGCCGACCGCCCCGGCATCCTGGTGAAGGTGGTGGAGTTCTTCAGCCGCCACGACATCCGCGTGGAGCAGCTGAGCTCGATGCGCTACCAGGCCATGCAGACCGGCGCACAGATGTTCCAGGCGCAGATCACCATCGGCATCCCCGCGCAGATTCATCTGGCGACTCTGCGCGACGACTTCCTGGAGCTGTGCGACGGGCTGAACCTCGACGCGATCATGGATCCGGTGAAGTTCTGAGCATCGCGCGTCGCGTGCCGGGCGACAAGCCTTTTGCTTGTCACCTGGAGCGCGCTAGTCTTTCCCCGAGGGCCGAGGCGCGCGACGCGCGCTTCGCCAATCGATTCCTGATCGACCTCGCGGAGACCCCATGCCCGAACTCGGCAAACCGCTTCCCCACCTGATCGGCACCACCGGCGACGACACCGAACTGGAGCTTTCCGGCCTCAAGGGCCGCTGGGTGGTGGTGTACTTCTACCCGAAGGACGCCACCCCGGGCTGCACCACCGAGGCGCAGGATTTCCGCGACCTCTACGACGATTTCAGGAAGCGCAACGCCGAGATCGTCGGCGTCTCGCGCGATTCGGTGAACTCGCACGCCAGCTTCGCCGACAAGCAGGCCCTGCCCTTCCCGCTGATCGCCGACACCGACGAGGCCTGGTGCAAGGCCTTCGACGTGATCCACGAGAAGGTGCTCTACGGCAAGAAGCACATGGGCATCGTGCGCAGCACCTTCCTGATCGATCCCAAGGGCCATCTCGCGCAGGAGTGGCGCGGCGTGAAAGTCCCGGGCCATGCCCAGGCCGTACTGGACGCCATCCCCGCCAAGTGAAGCCCTCCGGCGCATCCGAGCATTCCCTTCGCATGGCGTGCAGCCATGCCCTCCGGCGGCCCACGACCTTACGGTCGGGGCCGCTTTTCGTTTGTCCGACCCAAGCGAGGCCTCTTCCGCATGACCGGAAGCAAGCGTATCTACGCGCTCGACACCAATGTGCTGCTGCATGACCCGACTTCGCTGTTCCGTTTCGAGGAACACGACGTCTTCATCCCGATGACCGTGCTGGAGGAACTGGACGAGAAGAAGAAAGGCGGTTCGGAGGTCTCGCGCAACGGCCGTCAGGTCAGCCGTTTCCTCAACGAACTGATCGAGCGCGGCAACGGCCACGGCATCAGCAACGGGCTGGAGCTGTCCAACCCCAAGGGCGTCAACCTCAAGCGCGGCGGCGCGGTGGGCCGCCTGTACTTCCAGCAGCGCACCACGGCCAACGGGCACAGCAAGGCGGACAACCTGATCCTCGCGGCGGTGATCGAGCTGCGCGACCAGAATCCCGACCGCGCGGTGATCCTGGTCACCAAGGACATCAACCTGCGCATCAAGGCCAAGATCTACGGCATCGATGCGGAGGACTACGAGAACGACCGCGCACTGGACGATTTCGCGCTGCTCTACACCGGTTCGACCGAGCTGTCCGAGAACTTCTGGGACCGCCATCCGGAAGTGCAGTCCTGGACCGAGCGGGGCCGCACCTTCTACAAGCTCGAACGCCATGAAGACGAGGACTGGCATCCCAACCAGTGCCTGTTCCTGCCCGGCGACAACAGCGTCGAGCTGCGCGTGCTGCACCTGGACGAGCGGCAGACGACGCTGGTGCTGCTGGACGACCACAGCCATCCCAACCACAGCGTGTGGGGCATTGCCGCGCGCAACCGCGAACAGAACTTCGCGCTCAACGTGCTGATGGATCCGGACGTGGATTTCGTCACCCTGCTCGGCACCGCCGGCACCGGCAAGACGCTGCTCGCGCTCGCCGCGGGCCTGGCGCAGGTGATGGACCAGCAGCGCTACCGCGAGATCATCATGACCCGCGCCACGGTCTCGGTCGGCGAGGACATCGGCTTCCTGCCCGGCACCGAGGAGGAAAAGATGACGCCGTGGATGGGCGCGCTCACCGACAATCTGGAGGTGCTCGCCAATCCCGAGGAAGGCGGCTCGTGGGGGCGCCAGGCCACCAACGATCTGCTCGCCTCGCGCATCAAGATCCGCTCGCTCAACTTCATGCGCGGGCGCACCTTCCTCAGCCGCTACCTGATCATCGACGAGGCGCAGAACCTCACGCCCAAGCAGATGAAGACGCTGATCACCCGCGCCGGCCCCGGCACCAAGATCGTCTGCCTGGGCAACGTGGAGCAGATCGACACGCCCTACCTCACCGAGACGACCTCCGGCCTCACCTACGCGGTAGACCGCTTCAAGGATTGGGAGCATTCGGCGCACATCACGTTGCGCCGCGGCGAGCGTTCGCGGCTGGCCGACTTCGCCTCCGAGGCACTCTGAGGCCACCGTGGGCGGGCCGCCAGCGGCCCGCCCCGGGTCTCGAATCGACGATCCCGCGGGTGGCCTATCCGCCGCCCGCGCCTACCGGCGGCGTGGGCCCGCCGCCGCGCCTGCCGCACTGCCGCAAGCCGCACCACAGACACCCGCCTGCCTGTTCACGCCAATTGCGCGCCGCCTGGGGGATAAACCGGACCCCTTGCGGCGCGACTCTCATGCCGCAGCGCAACAAATACGCTAGAGTATGGACATGAGCATCCAGCCCGTCGTCGACTTCGCCACGCCCATCCGCAATGCGGCGCTCCCGCCACCGAGCCATCGTCGCTTCGCCCGCGACGAAGCCGCGCCGCCCGCCGGCGAGCCGGTGACCACCCGCGACGGACGCGCGCTGCGCCTGCGCCCGATCGAGCCAAGTGACGCCGAAGCCCTGCGCCGCTGCTTCAAACGCCTGCCCGCGCAGGACATCCGCCGCCGTTTCATGCACATGCTCACCGAGTTGCCCGAGCCGATGGCGCAGCGTCTGTGCCGCCTGGATCCGGCGACCGAGGTGGCCTACGTGCTGGTCGACGACACGGTGACGCCCGCCGAGGTGCGCGGCGTGGGCCGGATCTTCATCGACGAATCGAGCGACAGCGCCGAATTCTCCGTGCTGGTCGAACGCGACTGGGCGCGCGTCGGCCTGGGCGCCTTGCTCATGCACCGTCTGGTCGATGCCTGCCGCCAGCGCGGCCTCGCCGAACTCTGGGGCTACGTGCTGGTGGAGAACCGCCCGATGCTTCGCCTGTGCAGCGAGCTGGGTTTCACCTCGCGCATGATTCCGGACGAGCCCGGGACGGCGCAGATCACCTTGCGGCTCTGACCCGAGCGGCGGGCCGAGACGAAGGCGGCCCATCCGCCCTGCCGGGCATCCATCGAGCTTCCGCGCGACGCCCATCGGCTCTTCCCTCGCTTGCGGCGGAAGGTGCACGGGAGGGGCGGATGGGCGCGGTCTCCCGCCCTCGCTTATCGCACGCGCTAAACTCCCCCGTTTCACCGCCGCGGCATCCCCCGCGCGACGTGCGTGCCCATGCCCCGAGTCCCCCACCCGCCCCTGCCCACCAGCCCCAGGCAACGCCGCTTCTGGACGCCGCCGCACGGCTCCTCGCGCGCCCTGCTGATCGCCGAAGCGGCCCGCGACCACGCCGGCCTGTTGGTGGCGGTCACGCGCGACACCCAGCGCGCCTCGGCACTGGAAGACGAGCTGCGCCTGTTCGCCGGCGATCTTCCGGTGCTGCATTTCCCGGACTGGGAAACGCTGCCCTACGACATCTTCAGCCCGCATCCGGAGATCGTCTCCCAGCGCATCGCCACGCTCTATCGGCTGCCGTCGGTGCAGCGCGGCGTGCTGGTGGTGCCGGTGGCGACGCTGATGCAGCGCATCGCGCCGCGCTCGCACATCACCGGCTCCGGGCTGGTGCTGGCCAAGGGCCAGAAGCTGGACCTGGCCGCCGAGCAGCGCCGGCTGGAAGCGGCCGGCTACCGCCACGTGCCGCAGGTGGCCGAGCCGGGCGACTACGCCGTGCGCGGCGCGCTGATCGACATCTTCCCGATGGGCACGGCCGAGCCCTACCGCATCGAGCTGTTCGACGATGAGGTGGACTCGATCCGCAGTTTCGATCCGGAGACCCAGCGCTCGCAGCAGCCGGTGGACAAGGTCGAACTGCTGCCTGCGCGCGAGTTCCCGCTCACCGAGGACGCCGCCCGGGACTTCCGCAACAACCTGCGCGAGCGCTTCCCGATCGACGTCCGCCGCTGCCCGCTCTACCAGGACATGAAGGAAGGTGTGACCCCCGGCGGCATCGAGTACTACCTGCCGCTGTTTTTCCCTGTGAAAAGTCCGCACCTGGATGTGCGGGGTGTTGCGGAGGATCCGCGTACAGGCACCGCCACGCTGTTCGACTACCTGGGCGACGGCGCGCTGTTCGTGCTGGGCGAAGGCGCCGGCGAGGCGTCCGAGGCCTTCTGGGCGAACACCGCCGAGCGCTACGAACAGCGCGCGCACGATATCGAACGCCCGGTGCTGCCGCCGGCCGAGATCTATCTTTCGCCCGAGCAGCTGCGCGAGCAGCTGAACAAGCGCTTGCGCGTGGAAGTGGTGCCTGCGGGACACGAACACGCCGTCGACTCCGGCACCCTGCCCGCGCCCGAGCTGCCGCTCAACCGCAAGGGCGAGGAACCGGGCACCTCGCTGCGGCATTTCCTGGGGAGCTACCCCGGCCGCGTGCTGATCGCCGCCGATTCGGCGGGCCGGCGCGAAGCGCTGTCCGAGACGCTCGCCGCCGCCGGGCTCAGGCCGCAGAACGTCGACGGCTGGTCCGCCTTCCTCGGCGACCATCAAGGTGCCGCAGAACCTGCTCCCTCTCCCCCGGCCCCGCCGGGGGAGAGGGCTGGGGAGAGGGGGGCTCCGGTCTCGCCTGGAACCAAAAGCCTCCCCCTCACCCCAACCCTCTCCCCCGGCGTTGCCGGGGGAGAGGGAGCAACATTGCGCTTCGCCATCACCGTCGCGCCGCTGGAACAGGGCTTTGCCCTCAAGCAACCGGCGCTCACCGTGCTCACCGAGCGCGAGCTCTACGGCGAGCGCGTGCGCACCGAGCGCAAGCGCCGCCGCGGCGCCGCGCGCGATCCGGACGCGATCATCCGCGACCTCACCGAGCTCTCGGTCGGCGCGCCGATCGTGCACGTCGACCACGGCGTGGGCCGCTACCAGGGCCTGGTGTCGATGGAGCTCGGCGGCATGCAAGGCGAGTTCCTGGTCATCGAATACGCCAAGGGCGACAAGCTCTACGTGCCGGTGGCGCAATTGGGCCTGGTCAGCCGCTACTCCGGCACCGCGCCGGAACTCGCGCCGCTGCATTCGCTCGGCGGCGACGCCTGGGAGCGCGCGCGCAAGAAGGCCGCCGAGAAGGTGCGCGACGTGGCTGCCGAACTGCTCGCCATCTACGCCCAGCGCGAGGCGCGCGGCGGCGAGTCGATCAGCATCGACCGCGGCATGGTGGAGGAATTCGGCGCCAGCTTCCCGTTCGAGGAAACGCCCGACCAGAGCCAGGCCATCGACGCGGTGCTCCAGGACCTGGCCGCGCCGCGCGCCATGGACCGCGTGATCTGCGGCGACGTGGGCTTCGGCAAGACCGAGGTCGCCCTGCGCGCCGCCTTCGCCGCCGCCACCGCGGGCAAGCAGGTGGCGGTGCTGGTGCCGACCACGCTCCTAGCGCAACAGCATTATCGAAACTTCGCCGACCGCTTCGCCGACTGGCCGGTGAAGGTGGACGTGCTCTCGCGCTTCAAGTCCACCAAAGAGGTGAACGAAGCGCTCAAGCGCCTGGCCGATGGGCAGATCGACGTGATCGTCGGCACCCACAAGCTGCTGCAGTCGGACATCAAGTTCAAGAACCTCGGCCTGGTCGTGGTCGACGAGGAGCAGCGCTTCGGCGTGCGCCAGAAGGAGCAACTGAAGAAGCTGCGCGCCGAGGTGGACCTGCTGACCATGACCGCCACGCCGATCCCGCGCACGCTCAACATGGCGATGGCCGGCCTGCGCGACCTCTCGCTGATCACCACCCCGCCCGCGCACCGCATGGCGGTGCGCACCTTCATCAGCGCGTGGGATCCGGCGACCATCCGCGAAGCGTTCCAGCGCGAGCTTTCGCGCGGCGGCCAGGTGTACTTCCTGCACAACGAGGTCGACTCGATCGAGCGCACCGCGCGCGAGCTGGAGGAACTCATCCCCGAGGCGCGCATCGGCATCGCCCACGGCCAGATGCCCGAGCGCGAACTCGAACGCGTGATGGCCGACTTCCATCGCCAGCGCTTCAACGTGCTGGTGTGCACGACGATCATCGAAACCGGCATCGATATTCCCACGGCCAACACCATCATCATCGACCGCGCCGACCGCTTCGGCCTGGCCCAGCTGCACCAGTTGCGCGGCCGCGTCGGCCGTTCGCACCACCGCGCCTACGCCTACCTGATCGTGCCCGACCGCAAGGCGATCACCGCCGATGCCGAGAAACGTCTGGAAGCGCTGGCCTCGCTGGAGGAACTGGGCGCCGGCTTCACCCTGGCCACGCACGACCTGGAAATCCGCGGCGCCGGCGAGCTGCTGGGCGAGGAGCAGTCCGGCCAGATCCAGGAGATCGGCTTCGGCCTCTACACCGAGCTGCTCGACCGCGCCGTACGCGCCCTGAAGAGCGGCAAGGTCCCCGACTTCGACCTGTCTTCCGAGCACGAGACCGAGGTCGAGCTGCACCTGCCCGCGCTGATCCCGGACGACTACCTGCCCGACGTGCACACCCGCCTGACCCTCTACAAGCGCATCGCCAGCGCGAGGAACGAGGACCAGCTGCGCGACCTGCAGGTGGAGATGATCGACCGCTTCGGCCTGCTGCCCGAGCCGACCAAGACCTTGTTCGCCCTGTCCAGCCTGAAGTTGATGGCCACGCCGCTGGGCATACGCAAGCTCGACCTGGGCGCCAGCGGCGGCCGCATCACCTTCCGCGACAAGCCCGACATCGACCCGATGGCGCTCATCCGCCTGATCCAGGGCCAGCCGCGCGTCTACAAGCTGGACGGCCAGGACAAGCTCAAGATCGCCCTCGACCTCCCTGGCGCCACCGAGCGCATCCGCGCCGCGCAGGAAGTGCTGGTACAGCTCGGCGCCCGCCGCCCCGCTTGATCACGCCCTGCTCCCTCTCCCCTACGGAGAGAGGGCCGAGGGAGGGGCAGCGCTCGGGAGGCTCCTACCCCCGATCCAGCGGGCTCACCACCCCGCGCCCGCCGCGATTGAGCACATGCGTGTAGATCTGCGTCGTGGACACGTCGGCATGCCCGAGCAGCTCCTGGATCGTGCGCAGGTCATACCCGTCTTCCAGCAGGTGCGTGGCAAAGGAATGCCGCAACGTATGGCACGTCGCAGGTTTGGCCAGCCCCGCCCGCACGCGCGCCTGCTTGACCGCCCGCTGCAGGCGCGACTCATCCAGGTGGTGCCGCCGCTCCTGCCCGTCCCGCGGATCGTGGCTGCGCACCGACGCCGGGAACACGTACTGCCAGCCCCACTCGACATTGGCCTGCGGATACTTGCGCGCCAGGGCATCCGGCAGCCAGACGCGCCCGAATCCCGCGTCCAGGTCACGCAGGTGGATGCGCCGGGCTTCCTCCACCTGCGCCTGCAACGGCGCGATCAGCGCGGTGGGCAGCATAGTGCGCCGATCCTTGCCGCCCTTGCCCTGCCTTACGATCAGTTCGGTCTTGGCGAAGTCCACGTCCTTCACGCGCAGGCGCACGCATTCCATCAGGCGCAAACCCGAGCCGTAGAGCAGGCTCGCCATCAGCCATGGCGTTCCCGCGAGCTCGCCCAACAACGCGGCGACCTCTTTCCGCGTCAGCACCACCGGCAGCCGCTGTGGCTTCTTCGCCCGCTCGATCCCATCCAGCCAGGGCAGCTCGACCCCAAGCACCTGCTTGTAAAGGAACAACAAGGCCGACAGTGCCTGGTTCTGGGTGGACGCCGAAACGCTGCCCTCCACCGCCAGGCTGGTGAGGAACCGCTCGATTTCCGGCGCCCCCAATTCGGCCGGATGCCGCTTGTCATTGGCAAGAATGAACCGCCGGACCCAACCGATGTAGGCCTCTTCCGTCCTGCGGGCCAAGCCGAGCCGCCGAACCCGCTGCCGGACCCGATCCAGCAAGCGCGGTTGCTGCGTGGGCAACGTGCTTGCAGCGCCGTCCACCGCGTGAAAGGATGCCAACGCTCATCTCCCGCCCGTCAAAGGCGGTGAGATTAAGTTGCCGGATTAGGCTGCGGGTAGATGTGGAAGTCGTTGATTGTTGTAGGCTCGAACAGAAGCGGGATGTAGGCAATCAGCGGTTAGGCTGCGCGATTACACCCCAATCCGAAACCTACTTTGAGTTAGGCCGCTAAGGAGAGTCCGCCGCACCATGTTCAAGCGTCTTCCATTTCCATGGGCTTACGTGCTGGAGCCGCTGCTCGCGGTTCCGCTGTTCGCGAGTTTCTACCTGGTCATAGCGTTCTTGGCATCAAGGCCTGCTGAAGCAGTGCGGGAGAGTGGTGCCTCGATCCCGGCCAACTGGGAAGCTGCCCTCCCCAATCATGGGGGGTATCTGCGTGGCTTCCTGCCCAGCGCTCACCCGCTTGGGCTCGCCGCCGCCGTCGTAGCGCTCCTAGTCTTCGGGGCCATCGCGTGGCAGCTTAGGCTCGCGCAGGCAGCGCAGCAGCGCGAGGCCGGGCCCGAGCACGTCGCGCGCCACAAGGTCGCCGGCGCTGCCACCTTCGCCGCATGGGCGCTGGTGGCATGGCTGCTTTTCATGCTTGGCCTGCCTCGCTTGGCAGCGGCCTAACAATTCGTCCAAGCGGACGCGCGAAAGGCCGCGCGCCGCTTAACTCCAGCGTTAGGCTTCAATCCGCAGCAGCTCGGGCTTATGGGATGGACACCAGAATGTCACCTCTAAAAGTTGCCTTTCAGCAGTCTCGAGCCGAACGCAACATTGACTTGGTGCTACCAGTTCTCAGAGCAGCTGCTCTTTACCTAGTGGTTAGATCGGACCGCCATCCGGGTGAAGGACCCGAATGGTTCCTTACCAAGTCACCCACAGAAGGCCGCTACTGCGTCACCGTTTCTGAGGATGAGTCCAGCCTGGAAAGAATTCGATGGCCCAAAGTCAAGCTTTCTGGCGCACAGCTGCTTTCGGCCTTGCCGCCTGGCATCGAAATCATCATTGTTTACCCCGATGGCGGCGACCACATCAATCGAGAGCAACTGGCTTGGTATCGCCAATCCAACCAAGCCTAACCCGTCATTCAAGGCGGACGGCTTCGCCGCCGCTTAACTCCAGCGTTAGACGTCAGAGCATCAGAGTCTGCATGATTGCCTACCTTCTACTATTTGCAATCGTTGGCGTTTACGCGGTTCTCGGCAACTTCATCGCCTACGTCATGCTTGCATCTCGTGGCATTCCTA
>NZ_DASZBH010000015.1:0-72249 GCF_035944355.1 Frateuria sp.
GACCACCACCGCATAGCGGTCCAGGTGCTGCCCGATGCTGCGCGCCACCTCCAGCACGTAGCGCAGGTCGGCGCTGCCGTCCTCGTCCGGCGGCGTGCCCACGGCGATGAAGATCACCTCGCCGTGGGCGATGCCGGCGGCGGCATCGGTGGTGAAATCCAGCCGGCCGGTCTCGAAGTTGCGCTTGACCATCGGCGCCAGCCCCGGCTCGAAGATCGGCACCTCGCCCTGCTTCAGGCGCGCGACCTTGGCCGTGTCCACGTCCACGCACAGCACGTGGTTGCCCATCTCCGCCAGGCAGGTGCCCGTGACCAGGCCGACGTAGCCGGTGCCGAAGAGCGTGACTTTCATTCGTCCAATCCCACCGAAGGAACCGCCGATTCTAGCAGGGGCGCTGCCGCGGACGGGCATCGCGCGCGGCGGCGACCATACGCTGCCGGCGCTTGATAGGCGACAGGTGAAGGCGGCACACGTCCCGCACAGGAAACGCGGAAGGCACCGCCACGCCCGAAAACAAACACGCCCTAAAACAACACGCCCTAAAACAAAAAGGCGCGGATCGCTCCGCGCCCTTCTGCAAGACTTTTCGGCGGAGCCGCTTACTTGCCGGCTTCGCCCTGGCCGCCGGCCGGCGTCGGGCCGGTCTTCACCAGGGTCACGTCGAAGATGATCGTGGCGTTCGGCGGGAAGCCGTTCTGCGGCTGCGCGCCATAGGCCAGGTTCGACGGGATGTAGAGCATGTAATGCGCGCCCGTCTTCATCAGCTCCAGGCCTTCGCGGAAGCCCGGGATCACGCCCTGCAGCGGGATCGAGGCTGGCGTGTTGCCGTGTTCGGCGGAGGCATCGAACTTCTGGCCATCGACGAAGGTGCCGACGTAGTCGACCTGCACGGTGTCGTTCGGGCCCGGACGCGCGCCGGTACCTTCGCTGATCACCTTGTACTGCAGGCCCGAAGCGGTGGTCTTCACGCCCGGCGCGTTCTTGTTCTTGGCGATGAAAGCCTCGCCCTTGGCCTTGTTCTCGGCGGCGATCTTCTCGTACTGGGCCTTGGCCTTGGCCTGCAGCTTGGCGACGAAGGCGTCACGCACGCTCTTGGCCTCGGCCTCGCTCATGGTCGGCTTCTGGCCCGACAGCGCGGACTGCACGGCGCGGGCGACGGTTGCCGGATCGACTTCCTCGCGCACCAGCGGCGGCAGCTGGCTGGCCAGGTCCCAGCCGACCACGTAGCTGGCCTTGGTCTTGTCGACCGTGCCGGCGGCGCCAGACTTGGCGGTCTGGGCATGGACGCCCGCGGTCATGCCCAGCGCAACGGCCAGGGCGGCCGCCGTCAGCGTGGGACGCAGAAAATGCTTCATCGAAAACTCCCTCGTGTATTGGATATGCCGGCAATGCGACCGGGCCTCCCCGATGGAGGCAGGCCAGGCATTGTGAGGCGCGTCGAGCGGTCTTGGCAACGACACCGGCTGTCGACCGTCACGTTTGGGAAAGGTTCCCGTTTACCCGCCCCCTCAGCCCGGCGGCGGCGGCCGCTCCAGCGTCTCGCGCAGGGCCGCCTGCAACCTGGCGTGCATCTTCACCAGCGCCCGCCAGAGCACCGCCGAGAGCGCCACGCCAGCCACCACCAGGACGATGGCCACGCCCCGCGGGGGCAGGATCGCCGAGCCGAGCACGCTCACTAACAGGCCCAGCGCCAGCAGCGCGCCCAGCGGGATCAACCGCGCCAGCAGGCTGCGGATGGTGTGGGTATAGCCGCCGGCGAAGTGCTCGCGGATGCCCAGTTCCGCCAGCAGCATGCCCAGCGCCTCCGCCTTGCGGTAGATGGCGATCAGCATCGGCAGCGACAGGAACAGCGCGGCGGCGAAGATCAGCGAATGGCGGGTGTCGCGGTTGGCTCCCAGGCTGGAGAACCAGGCCCAGTTGTGCGCGTTGACGTAGGCCCCGATCACGAACAGGGTCACTACCAGCACCACGTTGATCCCGATGTGCCAGAGCAGCCGGCGCAGCATGGCCGCGATCATCGCGTTCTGCTCCACCGGTTTGAGCCCTCCCAGCCAGCCCGAGTAGCTCGTCAGCAGCAGCCGCAGCGGCCCTGGCGCGATCCGGCGCATGCCGTCGACGATTCCGTTGGCATGCCCCACCAGGTAGGGCGACGCGGCCATGCAGACCACCGACACCGCCACCGCGATCGGATAGATGAATTCGCTGACCACGCCCAGCGAAGTGCCGAGCGCGGCGATCACGAAGGAGAACTCACCGATCTGCGCCATGCTCAGCCCGGTGCGGATCGACGAGCGCGGATCCTGTCCCACCGCCACCATGCCCATGCCCACCGCCAGCGTCTTGCCCACCATCACCACCGCGGCGATGCCCAGCGCCGGAAGCGCGTATTGCCACAGCAGCGCTGGGTCGATCTTCAGGCCGATCGCCACGAAGAACAGCGCGGCGAACATGTCCCGCAGCGGCTCGACCAGCCGCATCACGCGATGCGCGTTGCGCGCCTCGGCGATCACCGCGCCGGCGAGGAACGCGCCCAGCGCCACGCTGAAACCCAGCCACGCCGCGAACAGGCTGGCCCCGAAACACACGCCCAGTGCGCTGACCAGCAAGGTCTCGTCCCGGCCGAAGCCGGCGACATAGTCGATCAGCCTGGGCAGCAGCAACAGGCCGAGGATCATCCCGGCCACCACGAACAGGCCGACCTGGCCTACCACGGCCAGCGCAGTGCCCGCCTCCATCGCGCCGCCGATCGCCACCGCGCTCAGCACCGTCAGGATCACGATGGCGAGCACGTCCTCGGCGACCAGTATCCCTACCACCCGCTGCGCGAACGGCAGATGCCGCAGTCCGCTCTCGGCGAGCGTGCGGGTGGCCACCATGGTCGAGGACAACGAGATCAGGGCGCCGAGGAACAGCGCATCCATGCTCTTCCAGCCCATCAGCTCGCCCAGGCCCGTGCCGATCCAGAGCATCAGGCCCACCTCGATCACGGCGACCATCAGCACGCCGAGGCCGACCTCGCGCAGCTTGCGCACGCTGAACTCCAGGCCCAGCGTGAACATCAGCAGCACGACGCCGAGGTTGGAGATGTCGTCGATCGCACGGGGATCGCCGACCAGCATGCCCGGCGTGTGCGGGCCGATCAGCACGCCGGCCAGGATGTAGCCCAGCAGCACGGGCTGGCGCAGGCGCTGGAACAGCATCGTGGTGGCGCCGGCCACGATCATCACCATGGCGAGGTCACCGATGAAACCGATCTCGTGCATGCGCGCTCCGTGAAGAGTGGCCAAGCAGCTTACGTCACAACGTGGCCGCCGACGCGGCGTCGCCGACGTGACGGAGGCGCGCAGAAATTTCGAAAAAAAGCTTGACGGATTTGCGAACCCTGCCTATTCTTTCGGGCTTCCAGCGGCGGGGCCATAGCTCAGCTGGGAGAGCGCCTGCATGGCATGCAGGAGGTCGGCGGTTCGATCCCGCCTGGCTCCACCAACCTACCCGTCCCCATCGTCTAGAGGCCTAGGACATCACCCTTTCACGGTGGCGACCGGGGTTCGAATCCCCGTGGGGACGCCAAGGTTGGCCTCGCACTTTGTGTAGCTGGAAGACAACGCGGAGCGGTAGTTCAGTCGGTTAGAATGCTGGCCTGTCACGCCGGAGGTCGCGGGTTCGAGTCCCGTCCGCTCCGCCACTAATGAGAAACCCGCCGAGTGCGGGTTTTTTGTTGGGCTTAATTTGTGCGCTCGCCCATGAGCGCAACAGCAGAAGCGGCCATCCATGGCCGCACTCTTCGCAAGGGCTTCGCCCTTGACTGCCCTCGATCAATCCTGCGCGTCGATCGGCTCAAGCGTTCCGACCGAGTGTCCCTGCGCGGCCAGGTATTCCAGCCAGCGCGAAAGGAACCCGTTCATGCGTAGCCGATGCTGCAGCACCGTATGCGCCTCCGGAAACGGTCCCAGCACCTGCCACAGGTGACGCCCCGGATGGCAGTGCAGCGCCTCGGCCACGTGCGCGTCGGTGTACATGCGCAGCTGCGCCGACGGCGAGGGGTGGCCGGTGTTCGCATCGACAAAGCCGTAGGTCAGCTCCAGCTCCAACGTGTAGGGATGCCGCTCCTGCACGTGCAAGTGCACGTCCAGCCCGTCGTCCACGCTGGAGCGGTAGCGCCCTGGCGCCAGCGTCTGCGGCGCGAACAGGTGCGCCAGGCGGTGGTAGTTCTCCGCGTACAGGCCCATCAGGAACTCGAAGCGTCCCGGGAGCAAGGCGGAGCGGCTGTCCAATACGGCACTCATCGGTTCTACAGATACCTCAAAACATGGTGCGCTCGATACCGAAGCGCTCGAAGATCTTGCTGGCGATCTCTTCGATCGAAACGTGGGTGGTATTGAGCGAGGAAATGCCCGCCTGGCGCAGCAGCCGTTCGGCCTGCTCCAGTTCCCAGCGGCATTGCTGCAGGGTGGCGTAGCGGCTGCCCGGCCGGCGTTGCTCGCGGATCTGCGCCAGCCGCTGCGGGTCGATGGAAAGACCGAACAGGCGATCCTTGTACGGCTTGAGCCGCTTGGGCAGTTCCAGCTTGTCCAGGTCGTCGTCGGTGAGTGGATAGTTGGCGGCTTTGACGCCGTAATGCAAGGCCATGTACAGGCAGGTGGGCGTCTTGCCCGAGCGCGACACGCCGACCAGGATCAGGTCCGCCTGCTCGTAGTCGACGTCGAGGCCGTCGTCGTGCGCGAGCGCATAGTTGGTGGCGTTGATACGCGCCTCGTATTTGTCGAAATCGACCAGGCCGTGCGAGCGGTTGACGGCGCCCGAGCGCTTGGCGGCCAGCTCCTCTTCCAGCGGACCGATGAAGGGCGCGAACACGTCCAGCATCAGCGCGCCGCTTGCCGCGACGATTTCGCACAACCCGCGGTCGGCCATGGTGTTGACCACGATCGGTCGCTCGCCGGTCTGCGCGTAGCGCGTCTTGATGCGCAGCGCAGCGGCCTCGGCCTTATGCGGATCGTCCACAAACGGCAGGCGATGCTTGTCGAAATGGATGCCCTCGAACTGGGCAAGGATGGAGTTGCCGATCGTCTCCGCCGTAATACCAGTGGAGTCGGAGATGAAAAAAACCGTGCGTTGCATGCGGATGTCCGTTCGCCCGAAGGTGGCCTGCCCGGAACCTTAGCGCATGCGACGAAGCCCGTGTTCGCTTGACTCGCGGCTGACTGGTATGCAGTTGGCCCGGCGCCGTGAACAAATGGTCTTCTTGTGCCATGCACCATCGACAGCGGACAATACCAGTCCTTTGCGGCCCGAATCCGGGCGCTGCGCAGCGCATTCCCCCAAGCTTTTCTAAGGAGAGTCCCTTGAACGACCTGGTGCTTTGGCTGGACAAACTGCGCATGACCGACCTGGGCAAGGTCGGCGGCAAGAACGCCTCGCTCGGCGAAATGATCGGCAACCTCGCCAAGCTCGGCGTCTCGGTGCCGGGCGGCTTCGCCACCACCGCGGATGCCTTCCAGCAGTACCTGGACAAGAGCGGCGTGGCCAAGCGCATCCGCGCAAGGCTGGACGGCCTGGATGTGGAAGACGTCGAGGCGCTGACCGCTGCCGGCAGGGAGATCCGTTCGTGGGTCACCGAAACGCCGCTGCCGCAAGAACTCGATCAGGCCATCCGCGATGCCTACGCGAAGCTCTGCAAGGATGCCGGCGCCGAAAATATTGCCGTGGCCGTGCGCTCGTCGGCTACCGCCGAAGACCTCCCGGACGCCTCCTTCGCCGGCCAGCAGGAAACCTTCCTCAACGTGGTCGGCATCGACGACGTGCTGCACAAGGTCAAGGAGGTCTTCGCCTCGCTCTACAACGACCGCGCGATTGCTTACCGCGTGCACCAGGGCTTCAGGCACGAGGACGTGTTCCTCTCGGCCGGCGTGCAGCTGATGGTGCGCTCGGACATCGGCGCTTCGGGTGTGCTGTTCACACTGGACACCGAATCGGGCTTCCGCGACGTCGTGTTCGTCACCGGCTCCTACGGCCTGGGCGAGATGGTCGTGCAGGGTGCGGTCAACCCCGACGAGTTCTACGTCTTCAAGCCCACGCTGAAAGCGGGCAAGCCCGCCCTGCTCCGCCGCAGCCTGGGCGCCAAGCAGCAGCGCATGGTCTATTCGGATAAGCCGGGCGAGCGCGTGCGCATCGAGGAAACCCCGGCCCAGTTGCGCAACCGGTTCTGCCTCTCCGACGAGGACGTGCAGGAACTGGCCAAGCAGGCACTCGTCATCGAGCAGCACTACGGCCGCCCGATGGACATCGAATGGGCGAAGGACGGCAACACCGGCAAGCTCTACATCGTGCAGGCGCGCCCGGAGACGGTGAAGTCGCGCGCGCACGCCACGCAGCTGGAGCGCTTCCAGCTCAACGAGAAGGGCAAGGTGCTGGCCGAGGGCCGCGCGATCGGCCAGAAGATCGGCTCGGGCAAGGCGCGCGTGGTCAAGTCGATCAGCCAGATGCACGAATTCCAGAATGGCGACGTGCTGGTCGCCGACATGACCGATCCCGACTGGGAGCCGATCATGAAGCGCGCCGCGGCGATCGTGACCAACCGCGGCGGCCGCACCTGCCACGCCGCGATCATCGCGCGCGAGCTCGGCGTGCCGGCGGTGGTGGGCACCGGCAACGCGCTGCAGACGATTCCCGACGGCGCCGAAGTCACCGTGTCCTGCGCCGAGGGCGATACCGGCACCATCTACGAGGGCAAGCTCGCCTTCGACCGCATCACCGCGGATCTCGGCGCCATGCCCGAGGCGCCGCTGAAGATCATGATGAACGTCGCCAACCCCGAGCGCGCATTCGACTTCGGCATGCTGCCCAACGCCGGCATCGGCCTGGCGCGCCTGGAGATGATCATCGCCAGCCACATCGGCGTGCACCCCAAGGCGCTGCTCGAATACAACCGCCAGGACGCCGAGACCAAGGCCAAGATCGACGAGCGCATGGCCGGCTATGCCGACCCGGTGAGCTTCTACGTCGACCGCCTGGCCGAGGGCATCGCGACCATCGCCGCCTCGGTCTATCCCAAGCCCGTGATCGTGCGCCTGTCCGACTTCAAGTCCAACGAATACGCCGGCCTGATCGGCGGCTCGCGCTACGAGCCGCACGAAGAGAACCCGATGATCGGCTACCGCGGCGCCAGCCGCTACGTCGACCCGGGCTTCGCCGAGTCCTTCGCGCTGGAGTGCAAGGCGGTCAAGAAGGTGCGCGAGACGATGGGACTCAGCAACGTATGGGTGATGATCCCATTCGTGCGCACGCTGGGCGAAGGCCGCAAGGTGGTCGAGGTGCTCGAGAAGAACGGCCTCAAGCAGGGCCAGGACGACCTCAAGATCATCATGATGTGCGAGGTGCCCTCCAACGCCCTGCTCGCCGACGAGTTCCTGGAGATCTTCGACGGCTTCTCGATCGGCTCCAACGATCTCACCCAGCTCACGCTCGGCCTGGACCGCGACTCAGGGATAGTCGCCAGCCTGTTCGACGAGCGCGACCCGGCGGTCAAGAAGCTGCTCGCCATGGCGATCAAGACCGCGCGCGAGAAGGGCAAGTACGTCGGCATCTGCGGCCAGGGACCCAGCGACCATCCGGACCTGGCCGAGTGGCTTATGGACCAGGGCATCGAGTCGGTGTCGCTCAACCCCGACACGGTCGTCGACACCTGGCTGCGGCTGGCCAAGAAGAAGGCCGGCTGATCACGCGAAGAGCGTCCCCATCCGCCTTCGGCACCTTCCCCGTGGAACGGAGGAAGCCTAGCAACGGCCCCCCCCCACGCGAACCCGAAAACTCGGCCGGTGCTTCCCCCGCTTGCGGGGGAAGTGCCCGGAGGGCGGATGGGGGAGGCCTTGCGGGAAGCTTCAGATCCCAGAAACGCAAAAGGCCCCATCGGGGCCTTTTGCGTTTCTGGCGGAGAGGGTGGGATTGCTCGGCCCATCCCTGGGCCTCGCCCCTGCGCGCTATGCGCTCCGGGGCCAGCCTGCGGCTGTCCCGATTCGCTCCTGGCGAATCGGTCGAACCCGGGCGACTCCGTCCACCCACCCTGTCCATCAGAAACGCAAAAGGCCCCGATGGGGCCTTTTGCGTTTCTGGCGGAGAGGGTGGGATTCGAACCCACGGTACGCTTACACGTACGCCTGATTTCGAGTCAGGTACATTCGACCACTCTGCCACCTCTCCAAAGGTGCGCGCGGTGGTCCGCGCGAGCCGGCAATCATACGCGGGGCGGACAACCGTGACAACAGGATGGGCGTACGGCATGCTGCGCCGGATATCGTCAGCTGGCACCCCATGATCGAGTTCGGACACGGCACCCACGTCGGCCTGCGCCGCGCGAGCAACGAAGACACCTACTACGCCGACCCGGCACTGGGACTGTTCCTGGTGGCCGACGGCATGGGCGGGCACCAGCATGGCGAAGTGGCCGCGGCACTGGTGCGCGATGCCATCGTGGAGCAGGTCGCGCGAGGCCGCGGCCTGGTCGAGGCGGTGCGCGGCGCGGGCGAGCGCCTGCTCAGGCAGGCGGGCGGCGGCTCGGCCGATGCACCGCCGATGGGCACGACCGTCGCCGCCCTGCGCCTGTCCGGCGACCGCTACGAGGTGGCCTGGGTCGGCGACAGCCGCATCTACCTCTGGCAGGCGGGCACGCTGCGCCAGGTCAGCCACGACCATTCGCTGGTGCAGGAACTGGTCGCCGCCGGCCAGCTCGATCCGGCGCTGGCCGAGCGCCATCCGCAGCGCAACGTGCTGACCCAGGCGCTCGGCGTCACCGCGATCGAGCACCTGCACGTCGGCATGGCGCGCGGGCGGACCGAATCAGGCAGCGCGTTTGTGCTGTGCAGCGATGGACTGACCGAGGGCGTGGCGGACGCCACGATCGCACGGATCGTAGGTCGCACCGACCTCGCCGCGCAGGAATGCGTCGATCACCTGCTGCTCGCCGCGCTCGATGGCAGCGCGGACGACAACATCACGGTGATCCTGGCGCGGGTGAAGTAACGGCGGATGCAAGTGCCCCGGCGCCCGTTGCGTGCGCCGGATGTTCAGGCCTCCGCGGCCAGCGCCTCGTCCGACGCCACACGGCGCCACACACTGCCGCCCTGGGCGGCCTTGTCCAGCGCATCCAGACGCTGCTCGTGCGCGGCCAGCTCGGCGACATCGGCGCGCAGCACGCGCGGGCGGCGCAGCAGCGCGACCGGCGCCAGCACCGCGGCGCCGCCTTGCTCGGCCGCATGGTCGAAGGCCAGGTCCAGCGCCACCTGGCCCGAGGTCATCGCCAGGTAGACGTCGGCCAGCAGCTGCGCGTCGATCAGGCCGCCATGCAGGTCGCGCGCGGAGTTGTCCACACCCAGGCGCTTGCACAGCGCGTCCAGGCTGTTGCGCTGGCCGGGATAGCGTTCGCGCGCCATCGCCAGCGTGTCGATCACGCGGCAGCGATCGGCGATGCAGCCCAGGTGCGCGCCCACGCGTGCCAGCTCCGCATCGAGAAAGCCGACGTCGAAGCTCGCGTTGTGGATGATCAGCTCGGCGTCGCCGATGAAGGCCAGGAACTCTTCCACCACCTCGGCGAAATGCGGTTTGTCGAGCAGGAACTCGTCCTCGATGCCGGTGACCTGCCGCGCGCCTTCGTCGATCGCGCGCTCGGGGTTCAGGTAGGTCTGCCAGTGCCGCCCGCTGGGCCGGCGCTCGATCAGTTCCACGCAGGCGATTTCGATCAACCGGTGCCCCTGGCGTACCTCCAGGCCAGTGGTCTCGGTATCCAGAACGATCTGCCTCATGCCCTGCCCCTGTAACGCTCGGCCTGTTCGCGCGCCGCCACGTCCACACGTTCATTTTCCACGTGGCCGTTGTGGCCGCGCACCCACTGCCAGCGTACCTGATGCGGCGACTTGGCCGCCGCCAGCCGCTCCCACAGATCCTGGTTCTTCACCGGCTTCTTGTCGGAGGTGCGCCAGCCATTGGCGACCCAGCGCGGCAGCCACTGTTCGATGCCCTGCATGACGTAGCGCGAATCGGTGGTGAGCACGACCTTGCACGGACGCGTCAGCGCCTCCAGCGCGCCGATCGCGGCCATCAGCTCCATGCGGTTGTTGGTGGTGTCCGGCTCGCCGCCGGCGAGCAGGCGCTCGGCACCCTTGGCGCGCAGCAGCGCGGCCCAGCCGCCGGGCCCGGGGTTGCCCAGGCAGGCGCCGTCGGTGAACGCTTCGACTTCGGTCATCGTTTCTCGGTACGTCAGGCGGCGGTGCTGCGGCGCGCGCCAGGCGCGAGTCCGGCGACCGGCGCCGCCGCGATCGCCCGCGGACGCAGCCGGATCGGTGCGGTGGCCTGCCGCCGCTTGCGCGCGATCAGCAGATAGCCGCCACCCAGCGGACCGCCATGGTGCGGCACGTTCGCCGAGCTGGGCCACAACGGCCCCACCCGCTGCACGCGCTCGACATTGAGCTCGGCGCCGCGCAGCCAGTGCCCGATGCGCAAGGGCGATTCGAGATTCACCCCGGCCCGGCCCCGCCACAGCAGCCAGGGCAGCCAGCCGCTCGCCGGGTGCATGCCGGTCAGCGCCAGCATGCCGCCGGGCGCAAGCACGCGCGCGGCCTCGCGCAGCAGCACCTGTGGATCCGGCGCCACCTCCACGGCATGGCTCAGCAGGACCAGGCCGAAGGCATCATTGAGGAACGGCAGCGGCTCGTCGGTGCGGGCGCGCAGGTCGCCGCCGCAACGGTTGCCGTCCAGGTGCAGGTGCACCCAGCGGTCGAGCATGGGCGAAGCGGGCGGTTGGTCGTGCGCGACCGCCGAAACCTGCAACGCGTAGGCGCCGACACAACGCTGCAGCTCGCCGGCCAGAGCCTGCGCCTCCGCGGCGAACAGGCCGCGCATGGGCTTGCTGGCATAGATGTCTTGATCGCGCTGTGCCATGTCGCGCCCGAATCTCCGCAAAAGGGAAGTGTAGCCGCTGGGGCCGAAAGCGTGTCGCATCGCCGTGGCGAGCCTGAACGCAAACCGCGTATTTAACGACTCACTAACGAGTGCCCCACAGACGCCACCTATAGTCGACCGCCCTGCGCAAGCGCTTGCCTGCGCCAGTCGATACGAAAAGCTGCGGAGACCGTTCTTGCACGTCGTACCGTTACCGGCGCTCGCCGACAACTACATATGGCTGCTGCACGACGGCGGCCAGGCGATCGTCGTCGATCCGGGCGAGCAGGCGCCGGTCGAGGCCGCCCTGCAGGAGCGCGCGCTGCAGCTGCGCGCCGTGCTGCTCACCCATCATCACGACGACCACATCGGCGCCGCCGCAGCGTTGCGCGAACGCCACGGCGCCACGGTCGTGGCGCCGCGGGACGAGCGCATCGCGCACGCCGACCGCCGCGTGGGCGACGGCGACGCGTTCACGCTGGAACAGCCGCAGGCCCGCTTCGACGTGCTTGCGGTGCCAGGCCACACGCGCAGCCACATCGCCTATGTCGGCGCCGGCGTACTGCTCTGCGGCGACACCCTGTTCAGCCTCGGCTGCGGGCGCCTGTTCGAGGGCACGCCGGCGCAGATGCTCGCCTCGCTGGAACGGCTCGCCGCCTTGCCCGACGACACGCTGGTCTGCTGTGGCCACGAATACACCGCGGCCAATGGGCGCTTCGCCCGCCAGGTGGACCCGTCCAACCCGGAACTGGCCGAGCGCTGCGAACGTGTCGCGGCCGCCCGCAGGCAAGGCCAGCCCACCGTGCCGGTGCCGCTGTCCAGCGAACTGGCCTGCAATCCCTTCCTGCGCATCGATAGCGATGCGCTGATCCAGTGGGGCCGGCGGCATGCCGCCGGCGACCGCATCGCGCGCTTCGCCGCCCTGCGCGCCGCCAAGGACGCCTTCCAAGGATGAAACACCTTCTGCGCCCCCTGCCGCTCGCGCTCGCCATGGCGCTGACCGCCTGCGCCGTCGGGCCCTCCCGGCCCCGTGCCCCCGGCGTCGAACCGCCGAAGGCCGAGATCCACGACATCACCACGGCCAAACCGACCAGCCCCACCGCCACGGCGGGCAGCGACGTGTGGGGTCGCCTGCGCGGCAGCTTCGTGATGGCCGACTGCGCCGGCGATCCGGGTATCGAGGCATGGGCCCGTCGCTACACCGCCTCTCCGCAGCGGTTCGAGTCGCAGATGCGCACGGTGCTGCCGCGGCTGCTCTACGTGCAGGAAATCGCCGCGCGCCACGAGGTGCCCGGCGAATTCGCGCTGTTGCCCTGGGTGGAGAGCCATTTCCGACCGGTACCGCCGCAGAAAAACCGTCCGGCCGGCATGTGGCAGATCGTGCCGAACACGGCGCGCCACATGGGCCTGGCGGTCGACCGCAACTACGACGCCCGACTCGACCTCACCGCCTCCACCGATGCGGTGATGGCCCTGCTCAGCCACTACCACGACTGGTTCCAGGACTGGCGCCTGGCCGACTATGCGTACAACGCCGGCCGCGACAGCATCGACCGCCTGGTGGCCCGCGACGGCGCGCCGCCGCGCGAGCAGGCGGTACCGGCAATGCCGGTGCGTGCGGGCACGCGCGAGCACCTGGTCAAGCTGCTGGCGATCGCCTGCGTGGTGCGCGAGCCGGAACGCTTCGGCGTCACCCTGCCGGTGCTCGAGGACGAGCAGCAGTTGGTCGAAGTGGCCGTGACCCAACGGCTGTCGCTGGACAAGGCGGCGCGCCTGACCGGCATGTCGCCCTCGACGCTGGCCAGCCTCAACGCGGGCTACCGCAACGGCGTCGTCGACGCCCGCCGTGGCGGCAGCCTGCTGCTGCCAAGCAAGCAGGCCGCGCAATTGCGCACCGCGCTGCTGGCGCAGGCCGCCGGTGGCTCGGCCGACCTGATGGCCAGCGTGGGAGCCGCGCCCGCCCTGCCCAACCTCGGCGACGATCCGTCCGCGGCGACACGCCAGCCGGAGAACGTGCCTCCTCCGCCCGCGCCCGCCGCCAAGGCAACGGTGCGCACGCACGTGGTCAAGGCCGGCGACACGCTGCTCAAGATCGCGCAGCGCTACCACGTGCGCGTGGCGCAACTGAGGCAATGGAACCACCTGCACGGCGACGCCATCCAGGTCGGCCAGAAGCTGGCGGTAAGCGCCACGCACTGATCCCCTCCGCGGCCCGCCGGCCTCCGCATGCGCTTCCTGCGTCCAACCGATGGGTCCGATCGCTGCGGCGGTGATACAAAGGCCCGTCAGGTCCCCTCCGGAGAACGCCCATGCCCCATCGCCCACGCCATGTCCTGGCCGCCCTGTTCGGCCTGCTGCTGGCCGGCAGCGCCGTCGCCGCGCCGGCGCGCAAGCCGGCCGACCATCCCTGGCTGCTCAAGGCCGACCGCGTCTTCGACGCGCGTGGCGAGCAGGCGCACGCGGGCTGGGTCGTGCTGGTGCAGGGCGACCGCATCGCCGCCGCCGGCCCGGCGAGCCAGGTCCAGGCCCCACCCGGCACGCAGACCATCGAACTGCCCGGCACCACCCTGCTGCCCGGCCTGATCGACGCCCATTCGCACATCTTCCTGCACCCGTACAACGAGACCTTGTGGAACGACCAGGTGCTCAAGGAGAGCCTGCCCTACCGCACCATCGAGGCCGTGCAGCACGCGCACGACACGCTGATGGCAGGCTTCACCGCGCTGCGCGACCTGGGCACCGAAGGCGCCGGCTACGCCGACGTGGACGTGCAGCGCGCCATCGACCAGGGCCTGATCCCCGGCCCGCACCTGTTCGTGGCCACCCGCGCCACCATCGCCAGCCACTGCTACGGCCCCGGCCCGATGGGCTTTCGCGAAGACCTCGACCTGCCGCAGGGCGGCATCCCGGTCAGCGGCGTGCCGCAGATGATCGACGCGGTGCGCGACCAGGCCGGCCACGGCGCCGATTGGATCAAGATCTACGCCGACTATCACTGCGGCAAGAGCCACGGCTCGGTGCCCACTTTCAGCGAGGAGGAGCTGAAGGCCGGCGTCGAGACCGCGCATTCGCTCGGCCTGCCCGTATCCGTGCACTCGACCACGCCCGAAGGCATGCGCCGCGCCGTGCTGGCCGGCGTGGACACCATCGAGCACGGCTACGGCGGCACGCCGGAAGTGTTCGCCCTGATGAAGCAGCACGGCGTCGCCTACCTGCCCACGCTGGAAGCCGAAGCCGCCTACGCCGAATACTTCCACGGCTGGAAGCCCGGCCAGCCGCTCGATGCCGACATGCAGCAGTCCGCCCACGCCTTCAGGCTCGCCATGCAGGCCGGCGTCACCATCGGCAACGGCAGCGACGTGGGCGTGTTCACCCACGGCGACAACTACAAGGAACTGGAATGGATGGTGCGCGACGGCATGCGCCCCGCCCAGGCCCTGCTCGCCGCCACCGCCGTGGACGCGAAGATCCTGCGCCAGCAGGACAAGTTCGGCCAGCTCAAGCCCGGGCTCGATGCCGACATCATCGCCGTCCAGGGCGATCCCACCACCGACATCGGCGCCTTGCAGCACGTGCCGTTCGTGATGAAGGACGGGGTGATCTACAAGCAAGGTGGAACGGAAACCTCGCGCTGACCGAGGCGCGCGCCGCTTTTGGCGCGCCTCTGCCCGCTGTCCGATTAGGTTGCGATTTCCAATCTACTTCTAGTCAGGCTTATGAGCCGAATCCCTTTTTTTCTCTTGCTCTTGGCGCTTCTTCCAGGCTGCACTGCGTTCAGGCCCACGGTTCCAGCCTCCAAAGAGTTGGCCGCTACCTTGCTTTTTGTCCAAGGGGACAAGCCTCTCGATGTGGCCTCAGGCATAGTCTCCGTGGGCAACTACTATTTCCCTTCTGCGCCGGTAAAGCTGGCTTACATCGCTCCCGGCGAGCGCGCGATTGGGTACAGCTGTCCTGGCTATATCTATGTGGATGGGCCGCCGACCGTGGTACAAGCCTTCGAAGGCGGAAAACGTTACGAACTGTCTTGTCGTGGCGGCAAACCCGTCATTCGCGTGCAGGCTCCTAAGGCGCCTAACAACTCGTCCAAGGCGGACGCCTCCGACGCCGCTTAACTCCAGCGTTAGGGCGGCACGGAATGAACCACTTTTGGCCATTGAAGATCAGGACTCCACATCTACCACTCGGGGTCGCGGTTGCGGACAGTCTCGCCATCTTGGAGTCGACCGGCACGAAGCCATTCGAGGAGATGGACGGCAAGACGAAGATCTTTCGGGTCAACCTTCCGGACTGTCAGATGGCGGTGTATGACCAACACGGCGTCGTGTCTTCCGTTTGGTACAACGACCCCGCGGGGCGGCTGACTTCCTTCGGCAAACGTAGAAAGATTCAGTTGTACCTTGAGCGCTACACACTCCAGGGCAAGTGGGATCTGCGAATGTCAAATGGGTAGATGCAGTACTTCTTCAACGACATCGATGGACTGCAGATGGTCTACGGCGTCCACATGGATGTCGTTCGCATCAATGACATGAGGAGAGCCGATGCTGCCTAACTGGTCGTTCGACGCGGACACGGTCAACTCCAACGTTAGGGCCAGACCGCACGCGGCTGATCCGCGACGTGCCTATGGACGCCTAAACGTCCGCTGAAGCTGCGCCCTTGAAAGCGGCTACGGCGCCCCTACCTGCCGATCGCCAGCCGGCAGGGCTGGCGCCGCCGGGCCATTGGCCGGTGGCTTCCCTTTCCATGTTGCTCTTGAGGAGGATATGGTCATGCGTACGATGTTCGATCTGGCTCCGCTGCATCGGTCCAGCATCGGTTTCGACCGCATTTTCGACATGCTGGAAAACGCCGCGCGCGCACAGGCCGTGGACAACTGGCCGCCCTACGACACGGTCAAGCTCAGCGAGGACCGCTACCGCATCACCATGGCGGTCGCCGGCTTCCGCCGCGAGGACCTGGATATCTCGGTGCAGCCCAACCTGCTGGTGGTCACCGGCGAGCGCAAGACCGGCGAGCAGGACGGCGATTACCTGTATCGCGGAATCGCCAGCCGCGCCTTCTCGCGGCGCTTCGAACTGGCCGACCACGTGAAGGTGACCGGCGCCCATCTCGCCGACGGCCTGCTCACCATCGAGCTGGAGCGCGAGATTCCCGAAGCGATGCGCCCGCGTCGCATCGCCATCGGCGGCGCGGACAACGTGCTCGAATCGACCGGCCAGCGCCAGCTCGAGGCGCAGGCCGCCTGACCTGTCCGCCCGGCTCCGCCCTTCCGCCGGAGCCGCCGGTTGCGGTGATCGTTACGGCCCGCCCTGAGGCGGGCCGTCTTTTTTCTTGCCGCGCTTGGATGGCATCGGCCCGCCCCCATGTCCTCCCGCACACGCTGACGCATCCCGAGAGGCCGCCATGCCCGACTACCGCAAGACGCCCGAGGCGCTCGCCCGCCTCACGCCCGAGCAGTTCCGCGTGACCCAGCAGAACGGTACCGAGCGGCCGTTCGACAACGCCTTCAACGAACACCGCGAGCCGGGCCTGTACGTGGACGTCGTATCGGGCGAGCCGCTGTTCACCTCGCTGGACAAGTTCGACAGCCATTGCGGCTGGCCGAGCTTCAGCCGCCCGGTCGAGCCGGCGCACGTGATCGAGAAGCGCGACCTCACCCACGGCATGGTGCGCACCGAGGTGCGCTCCAGCCACGGCGACAGCCACCTCGGCCACGTCTTCCCTGATGGCCCGCGCGAGACCGGCGGCCTGCGCTATTGCATCAACTCCGCCTCGCTGCGGTTCGTGCCGCTGGATGACCTGGAGCGCGAGGGCTACGGCGAGTACCGCAAGCTGTTCGCCCGGGAGGCCGAGTCATGAGCGAACGGGCCATCCTTGCCGGCGGCTGCTTCTGGGGCGTGCAGGAACTGTTGCGCCAGCAGCCGGGCGTGATCTCCACCCGCGTGGGCTATTCCGGCGGCGACGTGCCGAACGCGACCTACCGCAACCATGGCAGCCACGCCGAGGCGGTGGAGATCGTTTTCGACCCGCAGCGCATCGGTTACCGCCAGTTGCTGGAGTTCTTCTTCCAGATCCACGACCCGAGCACGCCCAATCGCCAGGGCAACGACCGCGGCAGCAGCTACCGCTCGGCGATCTTCTACACCAGCGAGGAGCAGCGGCGCATCGCCCGGGACACCATCGCCGACGTGGACGCCTCCGGCCTGTGGCCCGGCAAGGTGGTGACCGAAGTCGAACCGGCCGGCGATTTCTGGGAGGCCGAGCCCGAGCACCAGGACTACCTGCAGCATTACCCCACCGGCTACACCTGCCACTTCGTGCGGCCCGGCTGGAAGCTGCCCCGGCGCGCCGAAGCGGACTGAGACGGCGCGCGGCACGGCCTTTCACGGCCTCTTGAGGACCGCCCCGGTATCACGCGCGGTCTGCTTGCCGTGGGCGGGGACGACCCTGGTGACGCCCGCTCAGGCGCATCCGCAGGTCATCCGCCCTGCCCGGTCGTCCACCGTAAGGATCGCAGGATGCCTCTCTCGCCCACATCGCTCAAGAACTCCACTGCCGCGGCCGCCGCGCGGGTCTTCACGGAGCTGCGCCAGATCCATTCCAACCACCAGGCGCACACGGTGCTTCGCGCCGTGGAGCGCCAGCGCGGGCCGACCGACAAGACGCTGGTCCGTCGCGCGGACGAGTACGCGCGGGAGGTGCTGGGTAGCGCCCGCTACGCGCCCTGGCTGCAGGTCTACACCGCCGTCAGCGGCGGCTTCCGCGAGGGTTGGATCCCGGACAACTACTACGGCCTGGTGGTCGATCCGCTCAAGGGCGGCGAGGTGGCCAAGGTCGCTTTGGTCAAGTCTTTCACCAACCGCATCCTGGACACCGAGGCGCTGCCCGACCTGGCCTACGTGATCGACGGCATCTACTACGCGCGCGACTACCGTCCGGTCTCGGCGGCCGAGCTGGTCGACATCCTGTTCGCCCAGGACGAGCGCACCGTGTTCAAGGCCGACAACTCCTACCAGGGCCGCAGCGTGACCTTCATGACGCGCGCGGACTTCCCTGCCGGCGGCCAGCTCCGGCTTCCGGACGGCGTGTTCCAGGCGCCGATCCACCAGCACGATTTCTTCGCCGCGATGAGCCCGCGCTCCACCGCGACGCTGCGCATCACCACGGCGCGCGAGCTCGACGGCCGCATCGCAGTGAAGGCCGCCTACCTGCGCCTGGGCCGCGCCAGCGACGACATCGTGAGCTGCCGCAGCCACGTGCGCGTGGCCGTGGATGCCGCGCACGGCACGCTGGGCGACACCGGCTACCTGCACGACTGGCAGCGCACGGAAACCCACCCCGACACCGGCTTCCGCTTCGCCGGCCAGGCGATCCCGCGCTACGAGGAAGCGGCAGCGCTGTGCAAGACGCTGCACCAGAGCTGCCCGCACATGCTCTGCCTGGGCTGGGACCTGTGCATCGACCAGCAGGAGCGGCCGCGCATCATGGAATGGAACGCGCGCTACAACGACATCAAGTTCTCCGAGGCGACCACCGGCCCCTGCTTCCGCGGGCTGGGCTGGGAGCACTTGTGGCGGCGCGAGGCCGCCTGACGTCCGGGCGGGGTGTCGATTCGGCCATCGCCGGTTCGTCGCGATGGGTAGTCCCGGAATCGGTGCGTCGCCAGCCGGCCTTGGCCGGCGCCACGTCGATGCCTGGACTTCCCTAAAGCGCAGGCATCCCGCCTGAGCGCAATGCAGGAGGACCCCATGTCTTACATCGATGGATTCGTCATCGCCGTGCCCACGGCCAACAAGCAGCAGTTCGTCGACCACGCCAGGCGTTTCGACGCCTTGTTCCTGGAGTTCGGCGCGACCCGCATCTGCGAGAACTGGGGCGACGACGTGCCCGATGGCAAGCTCACCGACTTCCGCCGCGCCGTGCAGGCCACGGCGGAGGAGACGGTTGTGTTCTCGTGGATCGAATGGCCGGACAAGGCCACCCGCGACGCCGGCATGAAGAAGATCATGGAGGACCCGCGCATCGGCCCCGACACCCCCATGCCGTTCGACGGCAAGCGGATGATCTTCGGCGGGTTCGCGCCCGTGGTGACGTTGGGAAGGTAGCTGCGCGCTCCGGCCCTCCTCCATCCGCCTTCGGGCACCTTCCCCCGTAAACGGAGGAAGGGCCTTGCCGCGAGACCCTGCTACCGAATCGCCCCCCCGCGAACGCGGGGAGGTGCCGCCAGGCGGATGGAGTCGCTCCGGCCTCAGCCCATCAACCAGCCCGGCGGCGCCTGCCATGCGATCGGCAGCGCAGTGCCGCCATCGATCGCCACCTGCAAGGCGCCGACCATGATCCAGGCCGCTGAGGGCGATTCCCGCGATGGGCGCAGCGCGGTCGGCACCAGCCCGCGCCGCCCGGCCGGTAGCAAGAACCCGGCGCCTCGGCCGCGCCGCGCGAGCCGGCTATCCGGCGATGGCGTCTTCGATGCGCCGGTCCGGGATCAGCCACATCACCGCCACCGCCGCGTAGAGCAGCTGCCCGATCCATGCGGCCTGCCAGGTCAGGGCGATGCCCAGCGCATAGATCGCCGGCGAGAGCTTGCCTTTCCAGTCGCTGCCGATCGCCCGCCGCAACATCGAGTGACTGCCCTCCAGGCCGATCAGCTTGCGCTGCAGCAACCAGTAGGCCACCGCCGCCATCAGCAGCACGACGCCGTAGGCCGCGGTGGGCGCGGCGGCGAAATGGTTCTCGCCCATCCAGGCGGTGGCGAAGGGGAACAGCGAGAGCCAGAACAGCAGGTGCAGGTTGGCCCACAGTGCGCCGCCCGAGATCCGCTGGCTCGCGGCGAGCAGGTGATGGTGGTTGTTCCAGTAGATGCCCACGTAGATGAAGCTCAGCACGTAGCTGAGCAGCACCGGCAGCAGCGGCAGCAGTGCCGCCGGAGTGCTCTCGTGCGGCACCTTCAACTCCAGCACCATGATGGTGATGATGATCGCGATCACCCCGTCGCTGAATGCTTCCAGCCGGCCCTTGCCCATCACCATCTCCGTTTGCCCAGGGTGGGCGCCACGATGCGGCCGCCGGCGCGGTAGGCGCCGGGGCTGACTCCCAGCCAGCGGCGGAAGCTGCCGTGAAAGCTGGACAGGTCACCGAAGCCGGACTCCAGCGCGACTTCGGCCACCGGCGCACCGGTCCGGCGCAGCAGCCGTGCGGCCCGTTCCAGCCGCGCGCGCAGCACGTAACGGTGCGGCGTCGTGCCCACCACCCGGGTGAAGCTGCGCAGGAAGTGGTACGGACTCATCGCCGCCTCCGCCGCCAGTTGCACGAGCGGCAAGGGGTCGGCCAGCCGCCCTTCGATGTGGCGCACGGCCTCGGCGATGCGCCGCTCCTCCCGCGCACCGACGCGGGCGTCGCCCGGGCGGCTCTCGGCCAGCGCCTCGACCGCAGCGCCGGCGAAACCGAAGGCCAGCTCCTCCAGCGCGTCGGCGTCCTGCTCGGTGCCCAGACCGCTGACGTAGCGCAGCAGGCCGGGCAGCGGCGGCAGCCGCGGCAGCGCGAAGGTGTCGCGGCGCGCACCCGGCACCGCGGCGACGATCTCGCGCCAGCGCGCGCCGTCGAACTGCACGGACAGGCAGCGGTCGCCGCGGCCGTGCTCGTGGCCGCACTCGAAACACTGCCCCTCGTTGCCCAGCAGCACCGCGCCGGGCGCGAGCAGCGCACGGCCGGCCGGCGAGCGGTACTGGAAGTGGCCGGACACCACGGCGGCCAGGCACACCGCGCCGTGGCGTTCCTCGAACACGGCGTCGTCCGGGCCGGCCGTGCAGTGCACGTGCGTCACCCGCCATCCCGGCCCGGAGGCCAGCCGTGTGGTTGCCATCGCCATCGGCGAAACATAGCAATTTTTCCCACGCGCCCGTGCGCTGCCGGCGCCTATCGTGCGGGCCTGCAAACCCAGGGAGGACACGCATGAACCGCTTCATCCCCGCGCTGCTGGCGCCCGGCCCCGCCGAGGACCGCGCCGACGCCATGGCGACCTACGGCTGGCTGGTCGGCGACTGGCGCTTCGACGCCACGATGTTCGTCGACGGCCAGGCCACGCCGGTGCAAGGCGGCGAGATCCATGCCGCCTGGGTGCTCGAAGGCCGCGCCGTGCAGGACGTGTGGATACTGCCCGGCTGCTTCGCCGGCACCACCCTGCGCGTATACGACCCCAGCCTCGACGCCTGGCACATCGTATGGAGCGATCCGCTGCGCCAGTACTACAACCGCCAGCTCGGCCGCCGCGAAGGCGCACGCATCGTGCAGGAAGGCACGGACGCCGCCGGCGACGCCACGCGCTGGAGTTTCGAAGGCATCGCCGCCGACCGCTTCCGCTGGCTCGGCGAACGCCGTGGCGCCGATGGCGCCTGGCAACGGGTCGCCGACTCCGCGGTACGCCGCGCCTGACACTCAAGCAAACAGAAGGACCGAACGATGATCGACCATCTCTCCCTGGGCGTGCGCGACCCGCCGCCAGCCGCCGTTTTTACGACGCCGCGCTCGCTCCGCTCGGCTACCGCCGCCTCAGCGAGGGCGGCGGTTCGCTGGGCTACGGCAGCGACGCCGTCGTGCTGTGGCTGCTGCAGACCGACCATCCGGTCGCTGCCGACCCGCGTTCCGGATTGCACGTCTGCCTGCGGGCGGGCGATGCGGCGGCCGTGGATGCATTCCACGCCGCGGCGCTGGCCCATGGCGGTCGCGACAACGGCGCGCCGGGCCTGCGGGCCGACTACGGCGCGGACTACTACGCCGCGTTCGTCAGCGATCCCGATGGCTACAGGCTGGAAGCCCACGTGGCCTGATGCGCCTGGTCAGCCGGAGCCGACTTACGCACAATCGACGGACCTCATCGGGATAACGCCATGGACGCAAGCTTCTGGCTCGAGCGCTGGCGCGAAGGCCGCACTGGCTTCCACCGCAACGATGTCATGCCGCTGCTGCGCAGGCACTGGCCTGCGCTGGAGGTACCGCGCGGCAGCCGCGTCCTGGTGCCGTTGGCCGGCAAGACGCTAGACATGGCCTGGCTGGCGGCACAGGGCCTGCGCGTGCTGGGCGTGGAACTGTCGCCGCTGGCGGTGCAGGCCTTCTTCGCCGAACACCGACTGCAGCCGCAGCGCCATGCCTCGCCCTGCGGCGAGCACTACGTCGCGGGCGACATCGAGATCATCCAGGGCGACGTGTTCGACCTGGACGATGCGACCCTGGCCGGTTGCCGCGCCGTCTACGATCGCGCCGCGCTGATCGCGCTGCCCGCGCCGATGCGCAGGCGATACGCCCAATCGGTCTACGGGCGCCTGCCGGAAGCTTGCCGCGGCCTGCTGATCACGCTCGATTACCCGCCCGATGAAATGGACGGCCCACCCTTCGCCGTGCCGCCGACGGAAGTGCGGGAGCTTTACGGGCGCGACTGGCAGGTCGCGGCGCTGGAACACCGCGACATCTATGCCGACGATCCGGGCTGGGCCGAACAGGGCCTGAGCGCGATGGCTACCGACGTCTTCCGGCTCGATCGCCGCGGATGAACCCGCCGCGCCGAGGGCTCAGCTGGAATGGTCCAGGATGATCTTCCAGCCCTGCGCCGTCTTCTCCCACAGCAGCGAATACACGCCGTCGTCCTGCGCCGCCTCGCCGTGCGCCGTGCGATCCAGATGGAAGTGGCCGGTCACCGCCGCATAGCGCACCTCGCCATCGGCGCAAGGAAGCAGCCGCACGTCGATATCGGAAAAGGTGAGCCGGCCCATCTGCGCCTTGCCCGCGTAGTGCCGGCGGTAGCTTTCGAGAATGGCGCGGTAGCCCTTGCGGACGGAGCTGCCGACGAAGGTGGTGTCGGGCGCGTCCTTGTAGCCCTGCATGAAGGCATCGACGTCGGCACGGTTCCACGCTGCCTGCTGGGCGGCCATCACCTGGCGGATGGCCGCCGCCTCGTCGGCGCTGCCTGCGCCGAAGGCCGGCCCCATGGCGCATGCCAGCAGCAGGCCGCATGCGATCCAACGACGTGTTCTGTACATCGCCTGCTCCTGCCGCTCCGGATGAAGCGGCAGCCTAGCATCCGGCCCGGGATCTGCGTCCAGCCCGGTGGCTACGCTCGTGCCCGATCCCGTTGACACGTTCCGGCCGGAGCCATCAGCGACCGCAGGGTGTCCGTGGGCGATCCGCGTCGGTCGATACCACCGCTCCATGACCCGCGCTTGATCCGCAGGTAACGCAAGGGAGCACACGCTTCGCCCGGGAACCCCGGAACTGGCCGTGCCGGTTGTTACGGGAGGTTGCCATGCCCACTTCGATCGCCCCGTTCGTACTCGCCACCACACTCTTGGCCACTGGCGCAGTGCAAGCTGCCCACCCCGAGCCGGCCAGCGATGCCAAGCTCATCGCAAGCGCCATGCGTGCGGCGCCGGCAGGCGTCGCACCGCACGCCACCATCGTGGCCGTCGGCCCCGACGGCAGCATGCGCACCCTGCGCCAGGGCACCAATGGCTTCACCTGCATTCCCGATGCGCCCGCCACGCCCGGCCCCGACCCGATGTGCGCCGACAAGGCGGCGATGGCCTGGATGCACGCCTGGCTCACGCATACGACGCCGCCCGCCGGCCAGGTCGGATTGATGTACATGCTCGAAGGCGGCACCGATGCGAGCAACACCGATCCGTACGCCAAGACGCCCGGCGGGAATCACTGGATCAGGACCGGCCCGCACGTCATGGTGGTCGGCGCGGACGATGCCTTCTACGACCAGTACCCGAAACTGGCCGATCCCCAGACCAACGCGCCCTACGTCATGTGGGCGGGCACGCCCTACCGGCACCTGATGGTGCCTGTCCACTGACGTACTTGCCGGGGGAATCGTGCAGCCGGGGCGGCCCAGGCTGCCGCGGATGAGACGGGCCACGCCCGATCGTGGCCCGAAGGCCAAGTTGTCGATCTTTGCGCTGGTCGTTCGTCGCAGGCATAAGGGGCACCGCAGCCCCGAACCTGGAGATGCGCAATGACCGCCAAGAACACGATCTGCCTCTGGTACGACGGCGCCGCCCTGGAGGCCGCCACCTTCTACGCCAAGACGTTCCCCGACAGCGCCGTGGGCGCGGTCCATCGCGCGCCGGGCGATTATCCCGCCGGCAAACAGGGCGACGTATTGACCGTCGAGTTCACGGTCATGGGCATCCCGTGCCTGGGCCTGAACGGAGGCCCCGGGTTCCCGCAGACCGAGGCGTTCTCGTTCCAGGTGGCCACCGACGATCAGGCCGAAACCGACCGCCTGTGGGACGCGATCATCGGCAACGGCGGCCAGCCCAGCGCCTGCGGCTGGTGCAAGGACCGCTGGGGCCTTTCGTGGCAGATCACCCCGCGCGCGCTGACCGCCGCGGTCACGGATTCCGACCCGGCCGCGGCCAGGCGCGCGTTCGACGCCATGATGAACATGAGCAAGATCGACATCGCCACGATCGAGGCCGCGCGGCGCGGCTGAAGCCGCACTGTGGCCAATGTGGACGAACCCTGCGATCGGCATGGCGGACCGTGTGGCCCGGTACCGCTTGCCAGCCCGCACCCTGTCGCATGACGCCGCCGGCGTCGTGCCATCACCTGGAACCCATCGATGACTCCCACCATCACCGCCTTCGAACATTCGCCCGATCGCGGCCAGGGGCTCGCGCGCGACATGCGCGTCCGCTGGGCGCTCGAGGAAGTGGGCCAGCCCTACGAGGTCCGGCTGCTCTCTTTCAAGGCCATGAAGGAGCCCGCGCACCGCGCGCTCCATCCGTTCGGGCAGATTCCCACCTATGAAGAAGGCGACCTGGTCCTGTTCGAGTCGGGCGCCATCGTGCTGCACCTGGCGCTACGCCACGCCGGCCTGCTGCCCGAGGACGCGGACGCCCGGGCGCGCGCCATCGCCTGGATGTTCGCCGCGCTCAACACCGTGGAAGGGCCGATCCTCGAGCTCCAGACGGCGAAGTTCGCCGAGGGCGACAAGCCCTGGTCCGAGCAACGCCTGCCGCTGATCAAGGACCGCATCCGCCAACGGCTGGGCGAGCTGTCGCTTCGGCTCGCCGACGCCGAGTGGCTGGATGGCGCCTTCAGCGCCGGCGACCTGATGATGGTGGGCGTGCTGCTCCGGCTGAAGGCGTCCGGCCTGCTCGACGAGTACCCCAACCTCGCCGCCTATGTCGCCCGCGGCGAAGCGCGTCCCGCCTACAAGCGCGCGTTCGCCGCGCAGCTGGCGGTGTTTACGGGCGCGAATGCAAATGTAGGCGCGTAAGCTCCCCCGTCAAGCAGACACTTCAAAGTAGAACCGCTGGCGGTTTGTCGACGGTATTCGGCGGGCGTCATGTCGCCAATTGATTCGCGAGCGCATTGCCCATCTCCGCAGTAGGATTTATCGTAGCTGGCGGCGCGCGGCGCGTGACTTCTTAACAGGGCATTACGAGCCGGCGAACTGCAAGAATTAGGGAAGGGGCGAACATGGTCATAAAAAATCGTCGTTTTGTTTCGGCGCGCGCTCTTTATTTTCTATTGATGGGGCTTGGATTTATATTCATCTTCGGCCCCAGTTTCTTGTTCTTTTTAGTTAACGAATTCAGGAAGGGCGCGCTTTTCCCGAGCGAGGCGTTGATTGCGTTCGCCATAACCATCGCTGGTGATTTTGCATTTGCCACCATCTCATGGCTCGTCATTGAGCCCATGAGAAAAAAACGATACTTGAGTACCACGCCCCGCCTTTGAGCGCTTGATCACGCGGCAGTGTTTGCGGGCACGAATGTCGGCCGATGAACGACCGTGTCGCCACGTACCGCGGACAGTCGGTGCGCGCGAGTTCGCGCCAGGCGCCTCTGCTATTTCGCCCTCTCCTCGGCCAGCGTCGCATCCAGCTTCTCGGCGGCGACTGCGGCGTAGGCGCGGCACGCGCCTGCATCGACCAGCGGCGCGTTGTCGGCGTCGGATGTGCGCCGCGCCACTTTCTGCCAGAAGCCGCTCGCGTCGGGGTGCGGCGTCAGGAGGATGTCGCAAGGCAATGCGGCGACGGTGGCGATCGACTGGCGGAATGCCTTTACCCGCTGCGGGTGGTCGCTGTAGCGGAAGCCGGAGGAGCCGAGCGCGGTGAGGCTGTCCGCGTAGACCATGTGCAGGCAGTGGCCTTCGCTGCACGAGTCCCAGGTCCACGACGTACTTCCCGGGGTATGGCCGGGCGTGTAGTGCGCGATGATCGCCACGTCGCCGAGTTGCAGCGTTTCGCCATCGCGCACGGGTCTGACGTGTCCGACGGCGGGATACGCCAGCGCCAGGCTGTACTGCGGATCGCTCGGGTCGGCTCCGCCGAGCTCCAGCGCGCGTGCGCCTTGCACGCTGGCCAGCACCTGCGCCCCGCTGTCGCGCTGCAAGGCGGCGATGCCGCCGGCATGGTCGGCGTGGGCGTGCGAGTTGAATATCCATTTGACGTCGCGCACGCGGAAGCCGAGTGTGCGGATGTTCGCCTCGATCAGCGCAGCGGACGCTGGGAGGTCGCCGTCGAACAAGGCCAGCCCATGACCCGTATCGACGATCAACGCCGAGAGGCCATGCGGACCCACATACCAGGTGTTGCCGTAGATGCGGAATGGCTTCTGCGGCGTATTCCATGGCTGGCCGTAGATGGCCTGGGGCTGCTTGCCCGCAGGCTCCGCCGCGCGCGCCGCTGCAGGCGCGAGGATCAGGCCGAAGGCTACTGCGAGGGCGGGCAGGACGCGTAAGGACATGACGGACTCCGTGGCGAAGCGGCAAGCATGGCCAAAGCCCCTGTCAGGCGGACGGCGGAATACGGGCGCCACACAGGCAGGCAGGTGGCCGCGGCGGGCGGTGGGCGAAGGCAACGGTCCCCGTGAGCGGACCGTCACGCCCGCGGTGCTAGGTTCCCCCGGCCGCCAGCGACCGCATCGGGGTCGGCGTCATGGACCAGGCATTCCACGCACAGGCGTACCGCTACCGCGCCTTCATCAGCTACAGCCACCACGACAAGGCGTGGGCGGAGTGGCTGCACCGTGCCCTGGAAACCTACCGCGTACCCGCGCGGCTGGTGGGCAAGCAAACCCGCGCCGGCACGGTGACCCGCCGCCTCGCGCCGATCTTCCGCGACCGCGACGAACTGGCCAGCTCGCCTGACCTGGGCGACAAGGTCGCGCAGGCGTTGCGCGAGTCCGCCAACCTCATCGTGATCTGCTCGCCGGCCGCGGCGGCCTCGCACTGGGTCGAGCAGGAGCTGGATACCTTCCAGCGCCTGGGCCGCGGCGATCGCATCTTCTGCCTGGTCGTCGCCGGCGAACCAAACGCCGGCGCGCCCGACGAATGCCTGCCGCCGGCCTTGCGCCGGGGCGGCGCCGAACCCCTCGCCGCCGACGTGCGCCCGGGGAAGGACGGCAAGTCCAGCGCCAGGCTCAAGCTGGTCGCCGGGCTGCTGGATCTGGAGCTGGACCAGCTGCGCCGGCGCGAGCTGCAGCGGCGCAACCGCCGGCTGAGCGCGGTGGCGGCGCTGACCACGGCGGTGATGCTGGTGACCAGCCTGCTGGCGGTCGAGGCCATGCTCGCCCGCCACGCCGCCGAGCGCCGCCAGAAGCAGGCCGAGGATCTGGTCGGCTTCATGCTCGGTGACCTCAACGACAAGCTCGCGCAGGTGCAGCGGCTGGACATCATGGAAGCGGTCGACGACAAGGCGATGGCCTACTTCCACTCGCTGCCGGCGACCGACGTCACCGACGATGCGCTCGAGCAGCGCGTCAAGGCGCTGGAGAAGATCGGCAGCGTGCGCCTGGACCAGGGCCAGCTCGCGCCGGCGACGAGCGCATTCCGGGCGGCGGTCCCGCTTGCGCGCCGGCTGGCCGAAGCGGCGCCGTCGGACCGTGAACGGCAGATCGCCTACGCGCGCGTGCAGGCCTTCATCGGCATGGCCGACTGGTACCGCGGCGAGCTGGACGAGGCGGCGCGTGCCTTCGGCGGCGCGCAGTCCACGCTCGAGCGCATGGGCGTGGCGGCGGGCAGCGACCCGCAGGTGCTGTTCGAACTGAGCACGCTGGACAACGACATCGGCCACGTGCTCGAAGCGCGCGGCCGGCTGGACGAGGCCGGCGCGCACTACCGGCGCATGCTCGAGCGCTGCCGCCGGCTCGTCCTGCAGCCCTCGCCCAAGCGCGAGTGGCTGGAACACCTGGGCGAGGCGCACAACAACCTCGGCAAGCTCGCGCTCGTGCAGGGGCAGTTGCTCCAGGCGATCACGGACTACGCGGCCGACGATGCGATCGAAACGCGGCTGTCCAACGCCCGGCCGAACGACAACGACCAGCGCGAGAACATGGCCCGCGTGCGCGCCATCCTCGGCCGCACGCTGCTGCTGGCCGGCGAAGACGAGCGGGCGGCCGGCGCGCTGACCCAGGCCCTGTCCACCGCGGAGGACCTGCACCGGTTCGACCCGGTGCAGGCGAACTTCCAGGACAAGGTGGGCCTCTACGCCACCCAGCTCGGACGGCTGCGGCGGCTGCGGGGCGACTCGCGCGCCGCCGCCACGCTGCTGGCGCACGCGGTCGCGACGCTGCAGGCCCTCGCGCGGCATGACCCCGACAACACGGACTGGCGGCAGGACCTGGCCCAGGCGCAGACCGAACGGGCCGCCGCGCTGCTGGCCGGCGGCGCGCGGGGCGCGGCGCTGGCCGACGCACGCGCAGCGTCACGGGTGCTCGCGGCGCAGCTCGCCAAGCAGCCGGAAGAACGCACGCTGCTGCTCGCCAGCGCCCGCGCCGACCTGCAATTGGCCGACTTGCAGGACACGGCCGGCGCCCGCCGGTTGCGCGAGCAGACGCTGCAGCGCCTGGCCGGCGTGCGCAGCGGCACGGCCGACGTGCGCCTGCTCGCGCTGCGCGTGGACGCGCTGCTCGCGCTGGACCGGGCCGCCGAAGCGCAGCCGCTCGCGCGCCAACTCTGGACATCCGGCTACCGCGACGCGGCGCTCGTGCAGGAGCTGCGCCAGGCCCGCATCCCCTTCCCGCCCAACCCGGCCTTCGCACAACACCTGCGCGGTGCGCTCGACGGCGCGGCCCTGGCCGACGTGCGCTGAAGAACACCGCGATTTCCCCCCGCCAGCAAAGGAGAACGCCATGGAGCACCTGCTTCGCGTCACCCTGGACAAATCGACCCAGCCCTGGACGGTCGACATCGACCAGAACGGCAATGCCAACCACATCGACCGCAGCCCGCAGCCGCAGACGATCGTGTGGCAGTTGGAGGGCGATGCCGCCAACGGGCAGTTGCAGCCGCTGAACTGGGTCGACACGCCGCCCGACGGCGTCTTCGGGCCGGCCGAACCGTCGTCCAACGGCAAGAGCATGCAGATGACCGACCTCAACAAGGATGCGGCCAGCAGCGGCGACTGGGTCTATCAGCTGAGCGTGGCGCTCGATGGCCAGACCTATTCCACGCTGGACACCACCGGCACCAACAGCAACCCTTCGATCAAGAACAACTGACCACCCTCGCACCCGCGTCACCGGGCCGTAACGGCCCGCGACGTACACGCAAGCCGCGGCCGTCCCTGGCCGCCAGCCCCAGCGGAGGCAACCATGTCCCAGCCACGCGAACCCCAGGCTCCCACGCCGGAGCTCACCCCCGACTCGCCACCCGACGAGCAGGCCACGCTTGCCGAACCCCAGTTCTCCGGCACGCTGACGCCCGACACCACCACCCACCCCTCGATCAAGAACAACTAAGCACCGTCGTCCCGCGCCGCGGGCAAGCGGCGCGGGGCCGCGGGCACGCGCCGGCCAGCGCGGCGCATCCTGGAGCCGGGAGCTTCCATGACGCCTCTGGTGATCGGCGTGACCAGCCATCGCGACCTGCCACCCGGGGACACGGAGGCCATCCGCCTTCGCGTGCGCACGTTCCTGGATGAACTGCTGCAGGCCTTCCCGGGCCTGCCGCTGGTCGTGCTCTCCGCCTTGGCCGAAGGCGGCGACCGCCTGGTCGCCGAAGAAGGACTGCGGCTCGGCGCGCGGCTCATCGCGCCGTTGCCGCTACCGCCCGCGCTGTACGAGGAGGACTTCGCCGGCGCCGCCTCGCGCGAGGCCTTCCAGGCGCTGTGCGCGCAGGCCGAGACGATCGTGCTGCCGACGCGGCAGGGCCACACGCGCCACGAGATCAGCAACCCCGGCGGCGCACGCAACCGGCAGTACGCACAGGCCGGGGTGTACATCGCCAGCCATTGCCACATCCTGCTGGCGATCTGGGACGGGCAGCCTTCCGACCGGATCGGCGGCACCGCGCAGATCGTGCGCTACCACCTCACCGGCACCCTGCCCGGCCCGCCGGGCCAGGAGCGCGATCCGCGCCACATCCTCGGCGCGGGCGACGAGCGGCTGCTGTTCCACATCCGCTGCGCCCGCGCCGACGTGCCGGAAGGCCAGCGCCCGCCGGTAACGGCGCACTGGTGCCACGCGGCGGCCGACGCGCCCGAACCGGCCATGCCGGCGCTGTTCCGGCTGATGTTCGAGCACATGGCCGAATTCAACGCCGATTGCAGGATTCACGCCGCGGCGATCGGCACCTCGCCCGCACCGGGCGACAACACCGCCGACATGGGCATCGACTGCACCTTCCGCGAGGCGGACTGGCTGGCGGTGCACTACCAGCGCCGCGTGCTGCTGTCGATGCGCACCATCTACACCCTGGCGGCGCTGATGGGCGCCGCCTTCACCTGCTACGCCCACTTCCGCGCGCAGAACGGCCTGATCTACCTGTTCCTGGTGCTGTTCGCGCTGGGCATGGCGGTCGCCACGATAGCCAACCGGCGGGGCTGGCACCGCAAGTACCTGGACTACCGCGCGCTGGCCGAAGGCCTGCGCATCCAGTCCTACTGGCGCCGGGCGGGCATCTCGCTGACGCGGGACTACGCCTTCGCGCACGACGATTTCCTGCAGAAGCAGAACGTGGAGCTGGGCTGGATCCGCAACGTCATGCGCGCGGCCGGCCTGCCGCCCAGCCATGCGCCCGCGGCCGATCCGGCAGCGCTGGCGGGCGTGATCGACGAATGGGTGGGGCGCTCCGGCCGGTCCGGCCAGCTGCATTACTACGAGCGCAAGAGCATCGAGTGCGCCGGCCTGCACCGCGTCACCGAAGCGCTGGGCGCGCTGAGCCTGTGGGGCGGCGTGTCGATCAGCGTGCTGCTGGCGATCTTCGCGCTGCGCCTGGACGAGCAGATCAAGGGCTCGCTGGTGGCGATGATGGGCATCCTCTCCATCATCGCCGCGGTGCGCGAGGCCTATGCCTACCGCAAGGCAGACAAGGTGCTGCTCAAGCAGTACCGCTTCATGGAACGCATCTTCGGCGCCGCGCGCACGGCGCTGGACCGGGCGGCCAATCCCGCGGAACAGCGCGCCATCCTGCGCGCGCTCGGCCACGCGGCGCTGACCGAACACGCCGAATGGACACTGATGCAGCGCGAGCGGCAGGTCGAGCGCGGGCCGATGTAGCGCGGAGGGGTCGCGCGCGGCGGCGCGTCGACCATGGCGGTGAAAACATCGTTCCCGCGAGCTGCTGGCCCCTTTCTTGCTTGGCACACTCGGACCGATGGCCATCCGCCTGCACACGCGATCCCTGACTTTCATGATCCCCAAGCTCCCCACGCCCGCCGAGTTGCTGGACCTGATGCCCGACGCGGTCTGCGTCGTCGACGCCCAGGGGCAGGTGCTCTTCGTCAGCGCGGGTTTCGGACGCATCCTGGGCTACGCGCCCATGGAGGTGATCGGGCAGCCGATCTTCCGGCTGGTCCACCCCGACGACCGCGCGACGACCCTGCGACAGGCCGAAAGGGTCATGAACGGGGTGCCGCAGCTCCACTTTCGCAATCGCTACATCCACAAGGACGGCCACAGCGTGGACATCCAGTGGTCGGCCCGCTGGCTGCCCGAATACGGCGTGCGCATCGGCGTGGCGCACGAGGTGACCGAGCTGCGGCGCGCCGAGCGAGAACTCGAGCACCGCGCCACCCACGATCCGCTCACCGGGCTGCCCAACCGCCACCGCCTGCAGCACGAACTGCAGTACGCCCTCGAGCACGCATCCCGCACGAAGAACGGCCTGGCCGTGCTCTACCTGGACCTGGATGGATTCAAGCGCATCAACGACCGACACGGACACGACGTGGGCGACCGCCTGTTGCGCGAAGCCGGGCGGCGCCTGCACAAGCGCCTGCGCCAGGGCGACCTGATGGCTCGCATCGGTGGCGACGAGTTCGTCGCCCTGCTTCCCGGCTGCTGCGACGTACAGGCCGCCGACATCGTGGCCGAAGATCTGCGCGCCTGCCTCAAGTCGCCGTTCGAGCTGCCCGAAGGTGTGTTCCATCTCGATGCCAGCATAGGCATCGCCTGCTTCCCCGACGGCGGCAGCGACCCGGACGCGCTCCTGGCCTGCGCCGACCGCGCGATGTACCAAGCCAAGCGCGATCGCCGTGGCGAAGACCCTTCCGATCCGGTCTGCGGCCCATAGGTTCGCCACCGCGCCCGTCCAAGCGGCGGCCTCGGCTGTACGGCCTGGGCGGCCCTATCCAAACGTGCTGGCGCTCGTGACTCCGCCCTCACTCCAGCATAAGGCCCGTTGTCGGATGGTGGGTCCGGCGCGGTGACCACCGTGCCGTTTTTCTTCAGATCGGAGATCGGAAATGTCCAATAGCAACGAAAACCGTGGCGGCTCGCACGAGCAGCACGTCAAGGCAGGCGAGCAGAGCCACAAGAACGACGACAAGTCGAAGTCGGCCGGCGGTTCCTCCTCCGGCAACCGCGGCAGCCAGGGGGGCAGCCACGAACAGCACGTGAAAGCAGGCGAGCAAAGCCACAAGAACGGCTGACCCTGCCATAGCAGTGCGATATGAGAGGGGCGCTTCGGCGCCCCTCGGCATGTCCGCGGCGGTCGTGCGAGGGCCGCGGCTTCGGGGCGGCCGAGCCCGGCGAACGAAAGCATTTGCTTCGGCGCGCGGCAACCGCTACTGTGGCGGCGCTGAGTTTCAGGGGTCACCGAACTGTGGCCCGATGCTGTAGAACGCAGTTCCACTACACCGTTGTACCCGTTTCCTCCTTGCGACCAGCTTCTCGCCGCGCCATGCGGCATTCTTCCGTTCCAAGGAGATACAACCATGTCCCAGACAGAAACCGGTACCGTCAAGTGGTTCAACGACGCCAAGGGCTTCGGCTTCATCAGCCGCGAAAGCGGCGATGACGTGTTCGTCCACTTCCGTGCGATCACCGCCCCGGGCTTCAAGAGCCTGCAGGAAGGCCAGCGCGTGTCCTTCGTCGTGACCAAGGGCCCGAAGGGCCTGCAGGCCGACCAGGTCCAGCCGCTCTAAGCGACGGCCGCACGTTCCAGGAAAAGCCCGGCCAGGTGCCGGGCTTTTCTTTTTGGCGCGCCGCCGGTGCTATCGAGCGGCCGCGGTCAAGGGCGCGGCGGATCACGCGGCGGATCGGCCGGCTTGTCGCCCTCGCTTACGGCGCGCTTCTTCGATTGTTTCTCGTCCTGCTGTTTCTTCTTGGCGATCTCGCGCTGACGTTTTTCGAATGCATAGTTGATCTTGGCCAATCGGGAAGTCCTCTAGGGGAGCGGAGACGTAAGTAGCCACCGCCGTGCGGCGATGCTTGTGCTGCGGGCGGCATGCGCTCGAAGTGGCCGCCGACGCAGGCGATGCGGGCAAGCGACCGGAACGGCGAGAAGTTTCGTAGCGAACGGAATCGCCTGGCGGCGCTTCCGAGGTCGGGCGACCGGGGACAACGCAAACGGGCCGCAGATGAACGCATCCTACACCCTCGCCTCTCCCCATGGCTTCGGCGCAACAGGCGCGCCCGAACGCCATCCAGGCAGACGGCGGCCCGGCAGGCATGCCGAACCCGTCATAATCGACGCTTCCCTGAGCCCCACCCCTGCCCATGAAAACCCCCACCGGCTTGCTCGAACTCATCGACGACGGCGTCATTGACGAAGTCCTGCGTCCGCTCAAGAGCGGCAAGGAGGCCTCCGTCTACATCGTTCGCTCGGGCGAGGACGTGCGCTGCGCCAAGGTCTACAAGGACATGGCCCAGCGCAGTTTCCAGCAGCGTGTGCAGTACCAGGAAGGCCGCAAGGTGCGCGGCAGCCGGCAGGCACGGGCGATCGGCAAGGCCAGCAAGTTCGGCCGCAAGGAGGCCGAAGCGGCCTGGAAGAATGCCGAGGTGGACGCGCTGTATCTGCTGGCCGGCGCCGGCGTGCGCGTACCGCAGCCTTACGGCTACTTCAACGGCGTGCTGGTGATGGAGCTGATCACCGACGCCGACGGCCACTCGGCCCCGCGGCTGGGCGAGGTGGAGCTGTCCGCCGACCTTGCCCGCCAATACCACGGCATCCTGATCCGCCAGATCGTGCGCATGCTCTGCGTCGGCATCATCCATGGCGACCTCTCCCCGTACAACGTCCTGGTGACTCCCGACGGTCCGGTGATCATCGACCTGCCCCAGGTGGTCAGCGCCTCGGGCAACAACGCCGCACGCACCATGCTGCGGCGCGACGTGAGCAACATCACCATCAACCTGTCGCGCTTCGCTCCGGAACTCCTCGATACCTATTACGCCGAGGAAATGTGGGCGCTGTTCGAACAAGGGGAACTGCAGCCGGAAAGCGAACTGACCGGCTGCTTCGCGTACGACGAAAGCATCGTCGACGTCGACAGCGTGATGCAGTCGATCATCGATGCCCGCGAGGAGGCGGCCATCCGCCAACAGGGCCGCGAAGCGGCACTGGCCGAAGGCTGACCAACGCCGCGTACTTCACCCACTCGGCGCGCTCCCCCTTTCGAGAGGCCACCTCGGATCGGTAAAGCCTTGCGGCGGAAAACGCAGATGCGTCGGCCGTGCGGCAGTTCTTGCCGTGGCCGGTTGACTCCAATTTGGGGTTTTCGTCACCCCTGCCCCACCACGCTGGATGAGGCATAAACCCTCGCGGCCTGCGCGCTTGCGCCGGCGTTTCGCTGGGGACAGGCTGGCCGGGCCGGCCAGGGGCGGCCAACCTGCGATAAGGAGAGCAACCATGAAGCGATTAGCCTGGTACGGCGCACTGGCGCTCCTGGCGGCCGTTCCGGTGCAGTCCATGGCCGCGGACGGCTATGTGACCGGCGACGCCACGCTGCGCGCCGGACCGGACATCGATTATCCAGCGGTGGACATGATTCCAGCGGGTGCGCCCATCGGCATCGAGGGCTGCACCGACGGCTGGGAATGGTGCGACGTGGTGTTCAACGACGAGCGCGGCTGGGTGGCCGGCAACTTCATCCAGGACGAGTACGAGAACCAGCCGGTGCTCGTTCCCGCCTACGGCGAGCGCCTGGGCATTCCGATCGTTTCGTTCTCCATCGTGACGTACTGGGACCGCTACTACGTCGACCGGCCGTTCTATCGCGAACGCGAGCGCTGGTATCACAGCCCGCCGCCGCATCACGCGCCGCCGCCGCCTTCGCGCCAGCCCTGGGCGCACCCGCAGCGCAGGGAGGAAAACCCCGGCGACCACGACCGCGACTACCACGACCGCGACGACAGGCGCGCCGCGCCCGTGCCCTACCGGCGGGCCGAGCCGGAGCCGGGCCATGCGCCGCCCTATGCGCCCGACGACCGGCACCTGTCGAACGGACGCCCGATGCCGCGCGAGCCGGGACCCCAGCTGCAGCGCCCGCCCGCAACGGCCCCGACCGAGGCGCCGCGCGGCGCGCCCGCCGGCCATCCGCCGGGCGACCACGCGTCAGAGGAGCATCGAACGGATGCGCACCCCGGCAACGACCACCCGCCGTCGGACCATGACAGGGACGAACAGCATTAGCCGGGTATGCGCCTGACGAACGGCGCGCAGTCCCCCGATTGCGCGCCCCGAGGTCGGCCTCGATCCCCTGAGGCATTCGTGCCGGAGCCCCGCCAGCCATCCAGTCGCGCTTGCGGCGCCGGGCGCCATGACCAGGCACGCTCGCCTTTTTCTGGAGGTGCAGCGCGGGCTCGCGCCCTACAAGTTGCCGGCCTTCCACGATAGCCGCATCTGCATGGCCCGCGACGCCGGCGCAGGCAGTTGGACCAGCTGGGACCAACTGGCGCTGAGCGACAGCGACCGGAACCACGGCCCGATCGTCGCGTGCGGGCTGGCGTAGGGCCGGCTTCGTCTTGAACGAGCATACCGGGCCGGAGGGCGCCCTTACGAGCGCCCCGGGCCGGCTCGCCTTACCAGATCCGCACGCGATCCTGCGGCGCGCGCCACATGGGCTGCCCGGGCTTCACGCCGAACGCCTCGTAGAACGCGGGGATGTTGGACATCGGGCCGAGCACGCGCCATTTCGCCGGCGCATGCACGTCCGACAGCAGGCGCTGGCGCAACTGCTGCTGGCGCTGCTGGCTCATCCAGCCCAGCGCATAGCCGAGGAAGTAGCGCTGCGTCGGGGTCAGCCCGCCGGTCTTCTCGCCCTTCTTGTATTGCTCGGTCTTCTCGAACGCCTCCAGGCCCAGCAGCACGCCGCCGTAGTCGGCGATGTTCTCGCCCAGGCTGGCCTTGCCGTTGATGTGCAGGCCCGGCAGCGGCTCGTAGGCGTCGAACTGCCTGACCATCACCTGCGCGGCGGCGTTGAAGCGGGCGGCGTCCTGCGCCGTCCACCAGGCGGACAGGTTGCCCTGCGCGTCGTACTGGCGGCCCTCGTCGTCGAAGCCGTGGGTGATCTCGTGGCCGATCGTGCTGGCCGCGACGTAGCCGTAGGCAACCGCATCATCCACCTGGTCGTCGGGCACGCCGGGCACCATGAAGATCGCCGCCGGCAGCACGATCTCGTTGTTGGACGGGTTGTAGTAGGCGTTGTAGGTCTGCGGCGTCATGTCCCATTCGGTGCGGTCGACCGGCTTGCCGAACTTGGACAGGTTGTCCTGGAACTGCCAGCGGTTGGCCGACATCACGTTCGCCGCATAGGACTCGCGCCCGACCTCGAGCGCCGAATAGTCCTTCCACTTGTCCGGGTAACCGACCTTGGGCGTGACCGCGGCGAGCTTGGCCAGCGCCTTGGCTTTGGTGTCCTCGCCCATCCAGTCCAGCCGCTGGATGCGGTCGTGGAAGGTGCTGCGCACCGCTTCGACCATCGCCTGGTAGCGCTGCTTGGACGCCTCGGGGAAATACTGCCTGACGAAGATGCGCCCGAGCACCATGCCCATGGCGTCGTTCTCCTCGTCCAGTGCGCGCTTCCAGCGCGGGCGCTGCTCCTGCTGGCCCGACATGGCGCGGCCGTGGAAATCGAAGTGTTCCTCGTCCAGCGTGGTGGACAGGAACGGCGCGTAGTCGTCGACCAGGTGATAGCGCAGGTAGTCCTTGAGCACCGGCAGCGGCGTCTCGCGCAGCAGGCGGTCCTCGGCCGCGAAGAATTCCGGCTGGCCGACGATCACGTAAGAGGGACGGATGCCCCAGGCGGCCAGCCGCGCGCTCCAGTCGATGGAGGGCGTGTACTTCGCGGTGAAGTCCGCCGGCGTCATCTTGTTGTAGTTCTTCTCCGGATCGCGCAGGTCCTCGAGCTTGCGCGAGGCCTTGGCCAGCGCCGTTTCGAAGGCCATCACCTTCGTGGCCGAAGCCTTGGCAGCCGCCGGGTTGCGGCCGAGCAACACGAAGGTGCGCGCCATGTGCTCGACATACGCGGTGCGGATCTTGGCCACGCCCGCTTCCGGGTTGAAGTAGAAGTCGCGGTTGGGCAGGCCCAGGCCGCCCTGGCGGACCTGCACCGCCATCGTGGCGCTGTCCTTGTCGTCCTGGCCGACGCCGATGCGGAACAGCACGCCCACGCCGATCGGCTTGAACGCGAACACCGTGTCGAGCACGCCCGCGGGCGAGGAGATCGCGTCGATGCGCGTCAGCTCGGCGTGCAGCGGCCGCGTTCCCAGGCGATCGGCCTTCGCCACGTCCATGGCGGTGGCCCAGAAGTCGCCGATCTTCCGCTGGTCGCTGCCCGGCGCGGCCTTCTGCCTGGCCGCTGCCTCGCTGATGCCGCGCAGCCGCGCATACAGCTCGTCGTCCACCTCGTTGCCGATGCCCCACGCCGCCTCGGACGCCGGGATCGGATGCGCCTTCAGCCAGGCGCCGTTGGCGTACTCGAAGAAATCCACGCCTGGATCGACCGAACTGTCGATGTGCGCAGCGAGGAAATCCGGCTTGGGCGCGGCGTCCGCGGCCAGGGCGCCGGCGGAGGCGAACGCCAGCGCGGCCGCCAGCAGGGTGGCTCGGAAGGAAGTGGCCAGGTGGGTCATGGGGTGTTCCTGGAGAGGGTTCGCGCGACTCTGCACGCCGCGAGGGCGCCCGTGAACCGCCGAAGGTCATGCCAAAGGCGTACCCGCGTCAACAGGCACCTGTCCCGGCCCCAGGCTGCCGACGATGCTTCGCACACCTGCGCAGAAGCCCCTGGCGCCGTTTCGCTGGCCGTGTCGAAACCGGCGCTCGCCGTTCGTCGCTGTGAAGAGGCCAGCATCGGCACCGGCATCCGGACGTTCTGCGGCCCATCACCGGAACCTAGGGAGAAGTCATGGCCAGCCCGACCACTGCAAAGCGCAAGCTCGTGTTGAAGATGTCCGTTTCCCTGGACGGCTTCGTCGCCGGGCCCAACGGCGAGGCCGACTGGATATTCCGCTCGTCGGGCGGCGAGGATTCCACCGCGTGGCTGCTCGACACGCTCGGCGGGGCGGGCGTGCACATCATGGGCAGCCGCAGCTATCACGACATGGCGGCGTTCTGGCCCTACTCGGACATGCCGATCGCCGCGCCGATGAACGACATCCCCAAGCTCATCTTCTCCAGGCGTGGGATCGAGCACGGCCCGCAGGCCGGCAAGACGACGGCGGCACTGGCCGAAGCGAAGGCACGCAATGCGCAGCGGCACGGCGCCACGCCGACGGAGGCCATCCTCAAGTCCTGGACCGAGCCTGCGGTGGCGCGCGGCGAGCTCGTGGAAGAAGTCCGCCGGCTCAAGGAGCAGCCGGGCAACTACATCCTCGCGCACGGCGGCGCCCGGTTCGCACGCAGCCTGGTGGCCGCCGGCCTCATCGACGAATACCGGCTGGCCGTGCATCCCGTGGCGCTGGGCCGGGGCCAGCCATTGTTTTCCGAACTGAGCAGCCCGGTCGATCTGCGCCTGGTCAATACGATCTCCTTCGCCTCCGGCACCCTGGCTGTCGTCTATCGGCCCGCTTGAACCAGCCGCGAGCCGCGACCCAAGGGCGGCGGCAGGGATCTGCTCCTTGGGTCGGCACCGGTACTTCGACCTCGCTTTGACGGCTGCACGCGAACAATCGCAGCGCTCCCGGTGTGCCACGCGCTACTCGCGCCCAGCCATGCATCCGCCTCCGACCCCTGCCGCCCGCCGCAATCGCCGCAGGCGTGCGTTCGTTCTGCCCTTGCTGCTCGCCGCATCGCTGGGCGGTCGTCCGCTGCGAGCCACGGACTGGCATGTGAGTTTGGCCGCCGAACAGGGCTGGGCCGGCGGCTGGATCCGGGTACGCGAGAACGACGTACCCGCCACTCGCCTGCGCTTGAACGACGACCTCGGTGCCAATCACATGCAGTCGTTGCGGCTGCTCGCCTGGACGCCGCTGGGTGACGTGGGCGAGCTGCACCTAGGCCTGACCACCCATCGCCTGGACGGCAGCGCCCAGTTCGCCGCTCCGGTCTACTTCAACGGCACCAAGGTGGCGCCGGGCCGGCTGGATACCGCCACCCACTTCCAGGACTTCATCGAACTGGACGCGAGCTACTGGCGCCGCCTGGCGGACGTTGGCCGCGGCGGCAGCCTGTGGGGCAGCCTCGGCGCCCGCTACGTCATGCTCAACTTCAAGCTGGACGGCGCCATCGCCGCGGACAGCCCCGGCCACGAGCTGAAGGAAGACTTCTACGTACAGGAGCTTCCCGTACCCATGCTGGGGCTGCACCTGCGCTACCCGCTCAGCGATGTCCTGCAGCTGACCGCCGATGCCAGTTGGGGCCGCCTGCCCTGGGTGAACAGCCTGCGCACCGAAGGCGGCGAAGTGCGCCTGGCGCAGACCGACAGCGAGGAACAAGTCGCCCTGGCCTACCGGGCCGACCCGCATTGGCGGTTCACTGCCTACGTCTTCCACACCGAGTTCGCGCAGGACGAGCGCAGCCGCGAGGACGGCAACGCGGTCTACCTGCACGACAGCGGCGCGGGCATCTCGGCGGAATACGCGTTCTAGCCTGGCCCTGCGGGCGACGCCGGACCGCTGCCGCGCTAAACTGCCGGTTTTGCTCCGGAAAACATGGCGCAAGCTGCACTCCGCCCGGCGGTTCGCGGGCCCACGTTCACCCGTTTGCTGGCGCGCCTGGCAGAGGTCGACGTGGCCGCGTCCGGCCAGTCGCTGCCCGAGCGGCTGGGGCAGTGGCTGGACTGGAAGCATGCGCTGTCGCTCGCCGCCGCGCTCGATGGGCGGCCGGCCGCGGCCGCGGTGGACGCACCGGCGCCAGAGGACCTGCACGGACAATGCAAACGGGCGCACGAGGTGCTGGCCGCGGCCATCAAGGACGATCCGCTGCTCGCCGCCCGCGCATTGGCACCGGCCCAGCCCGACTACGCCCCCTTCCGCCAGCATTGCCTCGCCCGCCAGCGCGCCATGCAGGCCACCGTCGGCCGCCTGCGCGGCACGCTGCGTGACGCGCTCGCCCAGGCTTCGCCCGACCTGGCGCGACTGGCCGAAGTGGATGCCGTCATGGAAGCGGCCCTCACCCCGCGCGAGCACGCCCTGCTCGCCCAGGTGCCCGAACTGCTCGGCCGGCGCTTTGAAAGCCTGCGTGCCGCCGGGCATGCCTCCACCTGGCTCGATGGCTTCCGCCGCGACATGCAGGGCGTGTTGCTGGCCGAGCTCGATCTTCGTTTCCAACCGGTCGAGGCGCTGCTCGCGGCGCTTCGCACCTCCTGACGCGGTTCTCCATGTTCAAACGTCTGCTTTTCCTTTCCGTGTTCGCGCTGGGCCTCATCGCCGTCGGCTGGATCGTCGCCGGCTACGTCGGCTCCAATCCGCCAGGCGCGGCCGTCGCGCTGCTGATCGGCGCCTGCTACCTGGCCGGCGCCTTCGAGCTGTTCCGTTATCGCCAGGCCACCGCCACGCTGCGCCGGGCGGTCGACGAACTGGCCGAGCCGCCGGCCGAGCTCGGCCGCTGGCTGGAGCGCCTGGCTCCCGGCCTGCGCCACGCCGTGCGCCTGCGCGTGGAAGGCGAGCGCGCCGCGCTGCCGGCGCCGGCGATGACGCCCTACCTGATCGGCCTGCTGGTGCTGCTGGGCATGCTCGGCACGCTGCTCGGCATGATGGCGACCTTGCGCGGCACCGGCACGGCGCTCGGCAGCGCCAGCGACCTGCAGGCGATCCGCGGCTCGCTGGCCGCGCCGGTCAACGGGCTGGCCTTCGCCTTCGGCACCTCCATCGCCGGCGTCGCCAGCTCGGCGATGCTCGGCCTGCTCTCCGCGCTGGTCCGCCGCGAGCGGCTGCAGGCGGTGCACGCGCTGGATGCCGCCATCACCTCCACGTTGCGCATCCACTCGCAGGCGCACCGGCGCGAGGAAGCCTTCCGCCTGCTGCAGCAGCAGGCCGCGGCGATGCCCGCGCTGGTCGACCGCCTGCAGGCGATGGCCGCGACACTGGAGCAGCAAAACGCCGCCGCCCACGAGCGCCAATTCGCCGACCGCGAGGCCTTCCACCGCCACACCGAGGAGGCCTACACGCGCCTGGCCCGCTCGGTCGAACAGTCGCTGCAGGCCAGCGTGGCCGACAGTGCGCGCACCGCCGCCGGCGTGCTGCAGCCGGTGGTCGAATCCACCCTGGCCAGCCTTGCCCGCGAGAGCGCCGCGATCCAGGCCAGCATGGGCGAGGCCGTGCAGCGCCAGCTCGACGGCCTGGCGGCCGGCTTCGACGCCACCGCGCGTACCGTCACCGGCATCTGGAACGACGCGCTCGCCCAGCACCGTCAGGCCAATGAAGCCCACGCGCAGGCGCTGGGCGACTCCCTCGCCCGCTTCGCCGACACCTTCGAGCGGCGCTCCTCCGCCCTGCTGGACGGCGTCGCCACGCGCCTGGACGCGAGCGCCGACCGCGCAGCCGCGGCATGGCAGAGCGCGCTGTCCAAGCAGGACGCCGTCCACACCGAGCTCGCCGAGCGCAACCGGCAGGCGCTGGCCGCCGCCGGCGCGAGCTTCGAGTCGCACGCGGCCGCGCTGATGCAGGCGGTCGACCGCTCGCACGCGCAACTGCAGTCAACACTCCAGTCGCGGGACGAGGAGCGCCTGGCCGCCTGGGCGCAGAAGCTCGACGCCATCACCGCGGACCTCGCCGCGCGATGGAACGAGGCCGGCGAAGCCACCGAGAGCCGCCAGCAGGCCATCTGCGACACGCTGGAGCAGACCGCCGGCGCCATCGTGGCGCAAACCCAGGCCCATGCCAGCCAGACCCTCGCCGAGATCGCGCGCCTGGTCGAGGCCGCGTCCGAAGCGCCGCGCGTCGCCGCCGAAGTGGTCGGCGAGCTGCGCCAGAGGCTGTCCGACAGCATGGTGCGCGACACTGCCATGCTGGAGGAGCGCAGCCGCCTGCTGGCCACGCTGGAAACCCTGCTCGACGCGGTCAACCATGCCTCCACCGAACAGCGCAGCGCGATCGACGCGCTGGTCGACACCTCGGCCGAGCTGCTCGATCGCGTCGGCAGCCGCTTCGCCGCGCAGGTCGAAGCGCAGGCCGGCAAGCTCGATACCGCCGCCGCGCAGGTCGCCGCCGGCGCCGTCGAAGTCGCCAGCCTGGGCGAAGCCTTCGGCGCTGGCGTGGCGCAGTTCGGCCAGGCGAACGACGCACTGATGGAGCGCCTGCAGCAGCTCACCGGCGCGCTCGACGCCTCGCTCGCGCGCAGCGACGAGCAACTCGCCTACTACGTGGCGCAGGCCAAGGAAGTGGTCGAGCTCAGCGTGCTCTCGCAGCAGCAGATCATCGCCGACATGCAGCAGCTCGCCGGTCGCGGCAAGTCGAAGGCGGCGAAAGCATGAGCGACGAGGTCGAGTTCGAAGGCGAGTCGACCGCGCCGATCTGGGCCTTCGGCGACCTGATGTCGGTGCTGCTGGGCGCCTTCGTGCTGATCCTGGTGGGCGTCATCGGCGTGCAGCTGCAGCTCTCGCACAAGCTGGAGGTGGCCGAGAAACAGCGCCAGGCCGAACTGCAACGCCGCACCACGCTGGAACAGGCGCTGGCCACGCCGCTGGCGCAGGGCCGCGTGACCCTGGTCAACGGACGCATCGGCATCCGGGGCAGCCTCTTGTTCGCGCTCAATTCCGACCAGCTGCAGCCCGAAGGCCGCCAGCTCGTGCAGAGCCTCGCCGCGCCGCTGGCGCGGTACCTGCAGTCGCGCGACGAGCTGCTGATGGTCAGCGGCTTCACCGACGACCGGCCCGTGCACGGCGACAACCGCCCGTTCGCCGACAACTGGGAGCTCTCCGCCCAGCGCGCGCTCACCGTCACCCGTGCGCTGATCGCCGCCGGCGTGCCCGCCGATGCGGTCTTCGCCGCCGCCTTCGGCGCGCAGCAACCGGTCAGCGCCAATACGGATGAAGCCGGCCGCGCGAAGAACCGGCGCGTGGAGATCGCTCCGATCCCCCGCTCGTCGGCCGCCGACGCTACACCGAACCGCGCCGACGCCGGCCATGCGCCCTGACACCGCCGCGGCCATCCGCGCGCGCCTGATCGCGGCCATGGAACAGCGCGCCGTTAGCCTCGACGGGCAAGCGCGACGCGCGCTGGATGCGCGTCTGGCCGAGCTGCGAGCTTCCGATGCCGATGCGCTGGACCAGACACCCGCCTGCGACGCCGCTGCGACGCACCCGGGCCCGCTGCACGAACTGGTCGAACGCCTGGACCGCGAGGCCACCGCGGAGCGCGCCGCCTACCCGGACCTGCCCGCGCTCGCCGGCTTCCGCCAGCTCTGGTCGACCCTGCGCACCGACAGCCAGCTCCAGCAATCCGTCGCCCACGCCCCCACCGACGCCGGCCCGCTCAACTCCACCGCGCTGGCCAGCCGCGCCATCGCGCTCATGCACGAACTGTCGCCGGATTATCTGCGGTCGTTTCTCGCCTACGTCGATGACCTGGCTTGGCTGGAGCCGTTGGGCGACGCGGGCTCCGTGGCCGCTTTCGGCGCGGCTGCCACGAAGAAGCGCGCTCGTCGCAAGCCGTAGCTGATTGACCACGGCCGCATCTGGCCGACGCGGAGTCTTCCACTCGAATTGGAATGGACGCGACCGTGTTTATTCATCGACGCCCCGTGCCCGATCCATTGATCGAGGGCGGTCCATCGAATCGGACTGCTCCGCCCCACTGGCTAGGGCGCACTTGGCGCATCAATCAGACCAAGACTCCACCACCGTCCACGACGACGGTCTGGCCGGTGGAGTAGCGGTTGCTCATGAGGTAGAGATAGGCCTTCGCGATATCGTCGCCTTCGCCCACACGGCCAACGGGCAAGGACGCAGCGCTGGCGGCGTATAGCGCTTCACGCTGGGCTTCGGGAATGCCGTCCCACAGCGGCGTTTTCACCAGACCCGGGCTTACCAGGTTGACGCGGATCGGCGCCAGCTCCACCGCCAGCGCCCGCATGAAGCCCTCCATGGCGCCGCAGATACTGGCCACCGACGTCCAGCCCTGCTGCGGTCGCAGACTGGCGATGCCGCCGGTCAACACCACCGAGCCGCCCGGCCGTAGATGGGGCGCCGCGTGCTTGGCCGCCGCCATGGCACCGAAGACGCGTATGTCGAAAGCCTTGCGCATGGCGTCCAGGCCCGTGTCCGCAAGCGGTCCGATTTGCAGCGGATCGCCCGCGCTGTAGACGAGATGATCGAAACGACCGAGCCGCTCGAACAGCCCACGCACTGTGGCCTCGTCGCCCAGATCGACTGCTTGCCCTTCGGCCCGAGGGCCAAGCGAGGCGATGGCCTGATCGACCCGGCGGCTGTTCGAAGACGCCACCACCACCGAAGCGCCCGCATCCAACGCAGCGCGCGCCGTAGCGAAGCCGATACCCGAAGTTCCCCCCAACAGGACGATACGTTGGTTGCGGAGGTCTGTTGCTGCGCCGGTCATGAGTGAGTCCTTGCGAGGTTGTGAAGAAGAACGAGGCCACGACTATCATTCATAAGACTTGATTGATAAACGCCACCGTTCTTCCGTCACCCCTTAACGAGGCTTGCGAATGGACCGTTTCACCAGCATGGTGATGTTTGCGCGCGTGGTCGAACGCGGCAGCTTCGCCGCCGCCGCCGAGGGCAGCGGCATGACGCCCACCATGGTCGGAAACCACGTGCGCGAGCTGGAACGTCGCCTCAAGGCCCGGCTGTTGAACCGCACCACCCGGAGCCAGAGCCTGACCGAGCTCGGCAAGCGCTACCACAAGCAATGCCTGGAGATCATCGCCTTGGTCGAGGCCGCTGAGCTCGACGCGCGCGAGATGCAAACGCGCCCCCGAGGTCGGCTGCGCGTGAGCTGCCCGGTCATGTACGGCACGCGTGTGCTTGCACCGATCCTCGCAAACTATCTTGACCGCTACCCCGAGGTGCAGATCGAGCTGTCGTTGGATGATCGTTACGTCGATCTCGCGCACGATGGTTTCGACGCCGTGATCCGCGTGGGGGTACTGCCGGATTCGGGCCTGGTCGCGCGGCCTCTGCGGCCGTCGCCGCGCATCGCATGCGCGTCGCCCACTTACCTGGCGCGGCATGGACATCCACGCGTGCCGTCCGACCTGGCGCAGCACCATTGCCTGGCCCTCATGTTTGCCGCTGGGCCCGAGCGCGACTGGTGGTTCCCCAGGCCGGACAACGACGGCATCGAACGAGTCAGCGTGCACGGCCGACTCGATGTGAACGGCGGTATGGCGCTACGCGAGGCCGCGCTCGCGGGGCTGGGGGTCATTCTTCAACCACAGATGCTCCTACAGGACGACCTCGACGCCGGACGGTTGGTGCGCCTCTTTCCCGACTGGCCGGCACCCACCTGGCCAGTGCAGGTCGTGCACCTGCCGGATAACCGCATGCCGCCCAAGCTGGAGAGCTTTATCGCCTTTCTCCAGGAAACGCTGGGAGGCAATTGATGCAAGAGCCGCAGCAATCGCGACGATGGCCGCACCGGCGGACGCAAGCGGCCGGCGGCCGCACCGACGCTGCGCACGAAGATCGGGTCCGGCACGGGAATTTTGCGGCGTGACAGCGCGCTACCGGCCTTGTGTCTTACCCATTTCGGGTCCCTGCCGTTACGGAAAGCGGCGTACCGGAGGATGATGGCCGCAAACCGAGCCTCATGCCGAGGAAGCATCATGCAGATCAACAGCGCCCGACTCCGCGAGCTGCGCGCCGCCCGCCAGTGGTCGCAGGAACAGGTGGCCGAGCTGAGCGGCCTGAACCTGCGGACCATCCAGCGCCTCGAATCGGGCGCCAAGGTCTCGACCGAGTCCCTGCGCGCACTGGCCGCCGTGTTCGAGGTGCCGGCCGAGAGCCTGCTGGTCGGCGAGCCGGCACCCAGCCAGCCGGCGCTCCAGGCCATGCGCGAAGGCGTGCTGCGCGGCCTGGAATTCACCGGCACGACTCCACGCGCGGCGTTCTGGTGGTTCGCACTCGCCGTGGCGATGCTGCTGGCCTTCGCCGACCTGCTCTCCGAGGCCATCGGCCCGCTGCCGTTGCAGATCGCCTCTCTGGCCGTGCTGCTGCCGTGGATCGCGGCGTGCACCCGGCGCCTGCGCGACGCGGGTTTGAGCCCCTGGTGGCAGCTCATCAGCCTGGCGCCGGTGGGAGGCCTACTGGTGCTGCTCTACCTGCTCACCTACCCCACCCAGCCAGCGGGACTCGTCAAGGCGGCCGCCGGCTGAGCGATCCCGAAGAAAGGGGCAGCGACCGGTTGCCCAGGCGTGTCGAATCGCGATTCGCTTGTCCGTCGTGAGGACAACGCCAGCCGCTGGGGCTGCGCTACCTCGGGGCATGGCATGAGCAAGTACCTCATCTACTTCAACCAGGCGTGGGTCGGCGAGCACACCGAGACCTGGTTCGCCGCACGCGGCCCGCTGGCGCGCGCGGTCGTGGACGATATGAAGGCCGCCGGTGTGCACGTGTTCGCCGGCGGCCTGGAGGAAGACCCGGAGCAGGCCTTCAGCGCCGATGCCATCGGCGGCACGCTGGTCTTCACCGACGGGCCGTATGCGCGCAACCCGCAGTTCCTTGGCGGGTTCACCGTGATCGACGTGGCCGACGAGCAGGCGGCAAGGTATTGGGCCGGCAAGGTGGCCGAGGCCTGCGGCTGGCCGCAGGAGGTTCGCCGGTTCAAGCCGTAGCCCGAATGCGGTCGGAGCCCACAAGGGGCGGGGTTCAGTTCCCACCGCGGGAGTGAACCCGCCCTTTTTTGCTGCCCACCTACCAGGCCAAGCCAGAGGGCCGGTCAAGCGGAGTGCGGGCTGAGCGATCCCGGAGAAGGACTTTCCCGCCATGGATCGGCCTGGGCGCCCCTCGATGGGACCATCGACTGAAACCGCCGGGACGGTGGCCGTATCTCCAGGCACCAGCAACCGCCATGTCGGCTGGTATCCAGAGAGCGTCCTCCATGAACGACCGCAGGCCCCACCGATTCGCCCGATCCGCGTCCTGGCTCGCTCCTTTGTCGGTATGCATCGCCTTGTTCTGTGCCCCGTCCCGGGCAGCCACGACGCCCCAGGCACGCCTGCCTGGAACACCGGTCGGCCACCTCGCCGACGAGCTGATCCGTCACGCCAATGCAGGCGATCCGGCGCAGGTCCGCCAATGGGGAGCCACCATCCTTTCGCCGTCCGTCGGTAGCGACGACCGCGAGGCTTTCGTCGCGGGCCTGGCCTCTGCGGCAGGCGACAGCGGCGGGCTGGACGTGTTCGACGTACGCACCGATCCGCGCCAGCCCGGACTGCTGGAGGTGGCGGTCAAGGGCCGCCGCGATGGGCGGCGCGCCTTGTTCTGGCTCGCGGCCGACCCGCTGCATCCGGATCGGCTGGCGCAGGCAGGGCTGGTTCCCATTGAGGATCCCGAGCTCTATGCCGACTGGCCCAAGGCCGCGGTGGCCCGCGCCGAACTGGCGAAGCTGATTCAGGGCACGCTCGACCGGCTGGTCCGTACGGACGATTTCTCCGGCTGTATCTCGGTGATGGAAGGTGGAAGCACGGTATTCGACGAATGCCAGGGGCTGGCGGAGCGCCGCTTCGGCGTGCCGGTAGACCACCAGACGCGGTTCCACATCGGCTCGATGGACAAGATGTTCACCGCCGTGGCGATCGCCCAGCTGGTGGAGGCCGGCAAGTTGTCGTGGAACGACACCCTGGCAAAACGGGTTCCGGAATATCCGGACGGCACGGCCGCCAGGAAGATCACCGTGTGGGAGCTGCTGCACCACACCGCCGGCCTGGGCGACTTCATGGTTCCTGAGTATTTCGGGCACCGCGAGCGCTTCGTCGGTCCGGTCGACTACCTGGGCCTGATCGCCCGCCAGCCGCTGGTGAGCGAGCCCGGCAAGCAATGGAACTACAGCAATGCCGGTTACGTGCTGCTCGGCCGCATCATCGAAAACGTGTCCGGCGAGAGCTATGCCCAGTACATCCAGCGCCACGTCTTCGCGCCGTCGCACATGACCGACAGCGGTTTCGACAGCGTGGACGAGGTCATCCCGAAGCTGGCGGTCGGCTACTACCGTGACGCGCTCTTCTCCAGCACCTGGAAGGCCGACTGGTTGAAGACGGCCTACCAGGCCGGCCCGGCCGGCGGCGGCTATGCGACCAACGCCGACCTGCTGCGATTCGCCAAGGCGCTGCGCGAGGGCCGGCTGGTCAAGCCCGCAACCCTGGCCAAGATGTTCGACGACGAAGTGCCCGCCGGGCCGGGCGCCTACGCGGCCGGGTTCGGCGACCGGCTCTCCCATGGCCGCCACGTCCGCGGCCATGCGGGCGGCATCGAGGGCACCACGGCGAACCTGGCGATGGTGTGGGAAACCGGTGCCGCCATGGTCCTGACCAGCAACGAGGGGCCGAGCACGACATGGCTCCTGGCCGAGCACGTCGCCGACCTGCTCGCCGCCGAAGGTGCGAAGCATTGAGCACGGAATACGGCTGCGTCGGACTTCCGGAAATCGGCCGCGGCGCATGAAGATGCCCGGCCACACGGTCGGTCCTAGGCACGTGGCTTGATCAAGAAGGGGTCAGGTGCAGCGGCCTGAAACTGATCTCTTCTTCTCCGGCAACGCAAGCCTCGATGCGCGGCTCGACCACCGGACGAGGCCGAGGCTGCCTTCATCGCGGCTGCGCGCATGGCTCAAACCGTCCAGACCGTGGACTGCGCAGTCTCGAGGACACGTGACGAGCGCGAGGCGGACACCCGATGGCCATGCGAACGAACAGACATAGGCGCTTCACCTCGCTTCCGGTCCGGGCTCTGGTGACGGGCACCGTAGCGGGCCTCGCTTCGGCCGCTGCCTTGGCGCTGCTGGCCAAAGCCGAGGGCAAGGGCGCGGCACGACCCCTCAACGCGACGAGCCATTGGCTGCACGGCGACAAAGCTGCCGAGTGTGACGAGCTCGATGCCTCGCACACGTGGATCGGCTTCGCGACGCACTACGCGTCCGCCGTGTTCTGGGCCCTGCCCTTCGAGTTCTGGCGCGCCAAGCGCCGCCCACGTTCCACCGGCGCACTCGTGCGTGGCGCCTGCATGACGTCCGCGATCGCGGCAGCCGTCGACTACGGCATGACGCCGAAACGACTCACGCCCGGATGGGAACTCGTGCTGAGCAAGCGTTCCCTGGTGATGGCCTATGGCGTACTTGCGCTTGGCCTGGCCTGTGGTGCGAAGCTTGCGAAAGCTCCGGTCGGTCGCCACTGAGCAACGCCGCCCGGTACGACCCTGAAGTTAGGCCCCAAGGTTGCCCGCGAGCCGTTCCATCGGCACCGAAACGTGCACCTCCAGGCCCCAGGGATTCCACACACGGGTCAACTCGCCCGCCAGCTGGTCACGCAGGGTCAGATCGACCAGCCGGGTACCGAACCCTGAGCGCTGCGGTTCCTGCACGGTGGCCCCGCCCTGCTCGCACCAGTTCAGGAGGAAGCGGTCCCCCACGCGCTCGCCGTGCACCTTCACCCGCCCGCCCGGTACGGCGAACGCGCCGTACTTGGCGGCGTTGGTGGCGAGCTCGTGAATGGCCAGCGAGAAGGGCGTGATCGCGTGCGGTTCGATCGGCACGTCGTCTCCGGTCAATTCGACGCGGTCGTATCCCTCCAGTGCGTAGGGCCGGAGCAGGCGGCCGGTAAGGCCCAGCACGGTGGCGCCCGTTTCGGCCGGCTTCTCGTCCCGCCCGTGGGGACGGGCATAGTCGTGCGCCTCGCCCAGCGCCGTCAGCCGATCCATCAACTCCTCGGCGAAGACCCGGCACTCGGGAAACTGCCGTACCGTGAGGGCGATCAGGCCCGAGATCACCGCGAAGATGTTCTTGATGCGGTGGCTCAATTCCTTGCCGGCCAGTTCGAGTTGCTCGGCCGAGGCCTTCCTCTCGTGGATGTCGGTACAGGTACCCATCCAGCGCAGGATTTGGCCGGCCTCATTGCGCACTGGATGGGCGCGGCCCAGCATCCAGCGGTAGATGCCGGTGTGATGCCGCATGCGGTACTCGATTTCGTAGGGCTCGCCGGTAACCAGGCTGTGCCGCCAGCGCTCGAACGTCCGCTCGCGGTCGTCCGGATGAAACAGGTAGGCCCAGTCGTCTCCGTCGGTGGTCCCGGGAACCGCGCCGGTGAATTCGTACCAGCGCCGGTTGAAAAAGTCGTGGTGACCGTCGGGCCGCGCCGACCAGATGATCTGGTCGACCGAATCGACGATCGTGCTGAGCGAGGCGCGGCTCTCCTCGAGCGCCTGTTCGATGCGCTTGCGCTCGGTGATATCGAGGAACAGCACCGCGAACCGCTCGCCGCCCAGCGGATGGGCGCGAGCCTCGAACGAGCGGAACTGCAGCGCAGGCACCTGGACCTCGAACACGGAGGGCCTGCCGCTGTCGACCACCTCGCCGTAGAGCTCGATCAGCCGAAACGGAAAACCGCGAATGACCTCAGTGACGGGACGCCCCACCACCGCCCGCGCGGAACGGCCGGTTTGCACGGTGAACGCCTCGTTGACCTCGAGGAACACGAAATCGACGACCCGGCCTTGGTCATCGCGCACGGCCTCGGCGATGAAGAAGCCCTCGCGGATACTGGCGAAGAGTTCCCTATACGGCCCCTCCTCCAATCTGGCGCCGATCCGCCCTTCGGCCCGATGGAGACCGCCTGCATCGGCCGGTGTGCGTAGATGGCGTACGCTGCCGGTCGTGTCGTAGACGAACTGGAAGGCACCGACCTGTTCCCCATGGGCGCCCAGCAGCGGGTGGTAGTTCATCTCATAGCTTTTGCGCTCCCGCTGGGCCTCGCCATACTCGCCGGTCTGCTTGAACGACTCCCCGGCAAGCGCCCGGCCCCATACCGCCTTGACTTCGGCCCGTTGCCTGGGCTTGTCCGCGAGCAGCTCGAGCATGGAATCGCCGCACCTGGGCTGCACGCCGAAGATGCGCTCAAACTCGTCGGCGCTCGCCTTGTTGATGGCCAGGAAGCGGTAATCGAGGTCGGCCACCTGGATCATGGCGGGGCTGGCATCGATGACTTGCTGAAGAATGTCGGGGCCCGGAGTCCCGATGGTCGGCCCGTCGCCGGGACGGCCAGATGGATTCGGCGGTGCGCTCGGCTGAGCCTGTTGTGGAGTCATGTGCCAGCGCCTTCGGATCGCGTTGGTGCCCTCCAGTAGCGGCTGCACGGGGTGCCTGCCGCATGCCATTTGAAACATGCCGCCCTTCTGTGCGCGGCACGCGTCGCTCCGCTGAAGTGGATACGGCTCGAAGAAAGTGGTCTATCGGGGGTCAACGACGCGTCGGCACGCCGTGAACGGCACCTCCGGTTCGGTCTGCAGCCGTCCAGCGGGGACCGGTGGAATGAAGGTCATTCCCCGGCGTCGTCGAAGGCGGCGATCATGTCCGGTTCGCTCGGACCTCGAGCGCAAAGAGCGGCCATGACTCGCTCTCTGTAATTGCAGGAAGTGGTCGCCGCCGAGCGGCGACCACACCGATGACCCCCGCCTGTCATTGGGCGTACCCCGCAGAAAGCACTCTGCGCTGGATCCGCCGCACTTCCCCCATGCCTCTGGAGAGCATGTCAAGATGATGTGGCCAGCGAGGGGCCGGGGGGCTCCGTGCCGAGGCGTCACTTCGGGGGGAAACGAATGTACATCGTGCGTTTGGCCACGCGCCGCATCGGCATCGTTGCGGCGCGACTGGGATTGGCCATCCTGTTCGCAACAGGCCTGGGACATTCGGCAGCAGGACACGCTGCCACGCTCGACCCGTCCATGCTTCCCACTATCCAGGCCGCCACGTTCGAAGTGGTGCAGGCCAAGCCAACGGTCGATCCGTTGAGCTACGAAAAGCCGCTGCCACTGGATCTGCTGCCCTATCAGGAACGCAACGACAAGTACTACTCGATAGGGACGGCCTTCGCCATCGGCAACCACCGCTACGTGACCGCGGGGCACGTTTTGCTGGCGGGCATGAACAGCTTGTGGGGCCCGCCGCAGTTGCGCGATGCGACCGGCCACGTGTACCCCATAGACAAGATCGAAAAGTTCTCGCTGGGCAGGGATTTCGTGGTTTTCACGCTGGCGGGCGAACCCGGAAAAGCCACGCTGGAAACCAACGCCAATCCGCCCTTGAACAGCGTGGTGTACGCGGTCGGCAACGCGCTGGGCACCGGCGTGGTGATCCGCGATGGCCTGTACACCTCCGACACGCCAGAAGAGCAGGACGGCCTCTGGAAGTGGATGCGCTTCTCCGCACCGGCCTCACCGGGCAACAGTGGCGGCCCCTTGCTGGACAGCCGCGGCAAGGTGATCGGCATCGTGCTGATGAAGTCGCCGAACGAGAACCTCAATTACGCCCTGCCGATCTCCCAGATGCTCGATGCGCCAGAAGGCCACGCCGTGGTCGACAGCAAAAGCGTCTACCAGTTGGACCTCTTCCAGGCCCTGCAGAATGGCCGCTGGAAAGCCGACTTCGCGCTGCCCTTGAGCTTGTCCGATTTCTACCGTGACTTGCAGGTCAGCGGGGATGCGAATGGCCGTGAGCAACTCCAGGCCCTGCTTGCCAAGGAATCCTCGAATCTTTTCCCCCGCGGCGACGGATCCACGCGTCTGCTGGTCCAACAGACGCAGATCTATACCTTCCCCACGCTGATCGTGCGCGACAGCAACGGGCAGTGGGTACGTACGGGCGAAGCCCGCCGTCATGCCACGCTGGACTCGAACGGCTATGTGGATATCGGCCAGGCCGGCCATACCCTGCTCCTGCACATCCGGCGGCCCGACCAGATGGACGCGGCGCTGTTCTATCACGATGCCAAGGCACGCATGGACCTGCTTGCCCGTGCCGGCGTGTTCCAGCGCGTGGTCGCCGGAGAGACGATCAAGATCACTTCCCTGGGCAAGCCCTCGCTCGAAGCGGCCTACACCGACCGTTGGCAGCGTCCATGGCACGTCTCCACCTGGCCCTTTCCCCACCTCAACCATCAGGTCGTCACCTACACCCTGCCGGTACCCGATGGCTGCGTGATGATGTTGCGCATGGCCCCCGCCGAGCAGGTCAGCGGACATCGGCTGGACCTGGACGAGCTTGCCAATTTCATCTATGCCACCTACGGCGGCACGCTGGCGCAATGGACGCAGTATCTGCAGGACGCGGCCTTGCCGGCGGCGTTCAAGCAGATCCACCTGCAGATCGATTACGGGCGCCGCTTCGCCTACCAGTCGCAACGGGTGACGTTCGCCTACACCCCTGCCGTCCAGGCGATCCGGCCCGACAGCGTGCTCAACCTCGGCTTCCGCTACCTGCTGGACCACGGGCAGCCCGTCTGGGACGTCGGCTACATTGGGATCTGGAAAACATCGACCAACGACAACCAGGACCAACTGACTGTCCAACGTCAGGCCGCGCCCCCCTCGAGCCTCGACGCGGACATGACCAGCCACTGGCAGACCGTGTCCGGTCGGCAGTACCCCTACAGCGGTGAGGCGCGCTATGAAAACGGCACCATGAACATCGGTACAGTCGTTTCGCCCAAGGCCGCAGGCGATGTGCTGTACACCGTCTACTACAGCATCGATTCGAACCAGACCCAGGCGCTCATGAAGAAAAGGCTTGGCCTGCTGACGCATGAGATGCACGTGCTCGAGCACTAAAGGCACGCTTCGACCGCTACCAAAAAAAGGTCGGCGTCGCCATCTCGAAAACAAGGGGGCCAGCAGCAACCCGTTCGTGCGAGTACGCTCTGGCCCCTTTTCGCGTCGCTCAGTTGATGATCTCGCCCATGCCCTCTTCGACGCGACGCCTCAGTTCCCGGTCATTTTTTCTACGCGAGAAATGAACCCGGCTCCACTTTCCGACCCTGTCTTGCATCGCCCCGGTCACGATCCCGTGCGCCCGGCGTAACGGGCGGCGCCTTACCCTCACGCTCCCGCCCGGCCTGTGGCAACGGGTATCGGAGGTGTCGCATGACGGACGACGAGCGGACCTGGCCAGCCTTGCCGTACGCCGCCTGGCAGAAGACCTACGCGACCCTGCATCTGTATTCCCAGGTGGTAGGCAAGGTGGCGCTGGCACTGGCCCCGCCGCTCAACCATTGCTGGGGCGTAGCACTGCACGTGACCCCGCGCGGCTTGTCCACCGGCATGCTGCCGCACGGCTCGTGCTCGTTCACGCTCGCCTTCGACTTCCTCGACCACGTCGTGGAAATCGCCTGCACCAGCGGCGCGACCCGGCGACTGCCGCTGGCATCGCGCAACATCGGGGCGTTCTACGAGGCGCTGATGGAGGCGCTCGCGGACATGGGACTGGCCGTGCGGATCTGGCCGGTGACGGTCGAGATGCCCACGCCGATACGGCTGGACGACGACGCCCGGACGGTTGCCTACGACGGCGGCTGGGCGCAGCGGTTCTGGCGCATCCTGGTGCAGGTCGACCGCGTGTTCACCTTGTGGCGCTGCGACTACGCAGGCAAGAGCAGCCCGGTCAACTTCTTCTGGGGCAGCTTCGACCTGGCGGTGACGCGGTTCTCCGGGCGGCGGGCGCCGCCGCGCAAGGGACCGGCGTTCGAGCGCGATGCCTACTCGCACGAAGTGATCAGCCACGGTTTCTGGCCCGGCGACGCGCGGCTGCCGGAGGCCGCGTTCTACGCCTATGCCGTGCCGCAGCCGGCGGGGCTGGCCGATGCGACAGTGCAGCCCTCGCAAGCGTATTTCCACGCGGAACTGGGTGAGTTCATCCTGCCCTACGAGGCGGTGCGACGGAGCGCGTCGCCCGAACAGACGCTCCAGGCGTTTCTGCAGAGCACCTGGGACCGGGCCGCCGAGCTGGGCCGGTGGGATCGTGCCGCGCTGGAATTACACCCCCGCGACGAGGCGGCAACCGGATAACGGGCGCTCGTCCCCGCCTTCATCTGCCGCGCCGGGATATGCGGGCACTACTGGACGCAACCGCGGGCGGCGGGAAGAGCAGCACCTCGTCTACGGTCGTTTGGACCGGCAGTCAGCCGGCGCCGTCGCCACCCGCTTGATTGCTCGCGCACGCCGCATGCCCGCACTCGCAGAACGGAGAACGGAGAACGGAGAACGGAGAACGGACCCTCGATCCGGTCGGTGCCGGCGGGCTAGCGACAGGAGTCGCTGCAGTACTGCTCGCCGCTCCTTTGTTGCTGTGTTGGCAGTCAGTCGCGCTGCCACACGACGCGCTCGGGCTGATGCAGTGCATAGCCTTGGGCCATGTCTACCCCCAGCTCCCGCAGCGACACCATGATCGCCTCGTCCATCACCCATTCGGCGATCACCACCAGGCCCAGCCGGTGCGCGATGTCGGTTACCGCGCGCACCATCGCATGGCTGATCGGGTCGCTCAGCATGTCGCGGATGAAGCTGCCATCGATCTTGATGATGTCCACCGGCAGATGCTTGAGGTAGGAGAACGACGACATGCCCACGCCGAAGTCGTCCAGCGCCACATGGCAGCCAACCTCCCTCAGCCGGGTCACGAAACGGATCACGTCCGTCAGTTGGCGTACCGCCACCGTCTCGGTGATCTCGAAGCAGACGCGCTCGGGCGCCACCTGGTGCAGGCGCAGCAGTTCGACGATTCGCTCGGCCAGCGTGTCATCGTCGATGCTGGCGCCTGACAGGTTGATCGCCACCATGCGCAGCGCCGGCCCCGCCGGATGCAGCCGGTCGACGTTCGCCAGCGCGGTCTCGATCACCCAGCGATCGATCAGCGGCATCAGGCCATAGCGTTCCGCCGCGGGAATGAACGCGCCGGGCGACACCAGCTCGCCGTGTTCATTGCGAAAGCGCAGCAACAGCTCGACATGGATCGCCGACCGCTCGGCGCCGAGCGCACGCAGCTCCTGGTAGGTCAGCACGAAGCGCTGTTCCTGTACCGCCCAGCGCAACCGATTGGCCCACTCCATCTCGCCGCGCCGCAGCGCGCTCTGCTCATCCCGTTCGGAGTAGAAGTGCACGCGGTTGCGCCCGTGCTCCTTGGCCATGTAGCAGGCGGTATCGGCGGCGGCGAGCAGCTCCGCCAGCGGCATCCCCGGGCGATCGACCAGTACGCCGCCCACACTGATGCTCGCCATGTAGCTCTTGGCTTCCCAGACGAAGACGAAACCGTCCAGACCCAGACGCAGATGCTCGGCCAGCTCCACCGCGCGCCCGGGCGTATCCAGTCCCGCCAGGATCACGCCGAACTCGTCACCGCCCAGCCGCGCCAGTACATGTTCCTCGCCCAGCCTCGCGCGCATCACTGTCGCCAACTGCAGCAAAAGCTGATCGCCTGCCACGTGCCCGGATGTGTCATTGACGAGCTTGAACTGGTCCAGGTCGATGAAGAGCACCGCGGCATAAGGCGGTGACTCGCCCATGTCCTGGGTCACCCGCTGCAGGCGACGCTCGAATTCACGCCGGTTGATCAGGCCCGTGAGCTCGTCGTGCGTCGCCTGGTAACCGAGCAATTCGGTAAGCGCGCGTTGCTCGGTCACGTCACTGGCGACCATCGCCCACTGGGGGCGGCCATCGAGCATCAGCCAGGACATCGCCACGCTGGCCCAGAAACGTCCGCCGGACGTGTCGCGCAGGCCCACCTCGGTCGCACCGGCCTGCGGATTGGCCAGGCGACGCTCCACCTCGCTCTCGTCCACCCCCAGCAGCGAGGCCAGACGGGTACCCTGGATGCCCTCTCCCAATCGCCCCCGCGCGGCCTGGTTGGCGTAGACGATGCGCCCGTCGGCGGCGTCGGCAAGCACCACGAGCGCGGGCAGCAGTTCGTTGAGCGTGCGAAAGCGCTCTTCGCTTTCCCGGTAGCGCTCACCCAGGCGCCGGCCCAATTGCACGGCACGGCGCCGCGTGTCGGTCAACGACCATACCAGCAGGCCAAGCAATACGCTGACCAGCAGTCCGGCGGGCACCACCGACTGCGACCAGGAGAGGTCGCTGGTCGGCTTCGGAAAGACGGCCATCTCCCACAGGCGCCCCCCGAACGCCATGCGATAGACGATCGAGGGTTGCGCTTGGCGCGCGCCGGTGCCCGAATCGAACAAGGGAGCGCTCGATGCCAGGGCGACATCCGTGACTGAGATGCGCGCCACTTGCAATAGCTGCGCTGGCAAGCCGGTCCGGATCAAATCGGCAACCCGGAACGAAACCGCGACCGATCCGCGCAACCGTTGTCGGCGCACAGCCAGCGAGTCGAGCGAAGCGCCGGGCCCGTAGTCGGGCAACCGCAAGGTGATGCCCTGCCCGCGTCCGTGAGAATCCTTGTCCTGTACCAGCGGAAACGGTTCCGACACGGCCAGATGGTCGGTATCGCGCGACTCGACCAGCGCCTTCAGGTTGGCCGGCTGGTCGACCACGTCCAGCCCCAGCAGCTTGCGATTGCCTTCCGGCGGCGCGACCAGCGTGGTCGGGAAATGATCGCCGTCGTGTCCATGCACGCGAACCGAATACGCCACGGCCAGCAGGCTGGGAAATTCCCGGCGCGGGTCCAGGTTGGCGTACGCACGTGCGAACTGGCGTTCGTCCATATCACCGGCGACCAGAAACATCGTCTGCAAAGACCGCACCAGCAGTTCGGCCGAACGCAGCTTCGCCCGCATCTGGACGAGCCCTTTTTCCGCTTCCGCGACCACGGCATCATGCCGCGCCGCGTTCCACTGCCTTGCCTGGGCACGGTAAAGCCAGAGCGTCAGCACCAGCCCGCAGCCGAGCACGAGCAGCCCCCAGGCCACGCCTGGCACCCGGCTAGCCAGCGGCAGCGCCTCCGGAGCGGCGGCGTGCGGCGTGCGGTGACGCTCATCGATCGGTTTCGGTGGCACGAATTCCCCTCGGCAAGCCCCGTCCTGGCCGGTCACGCGGGCCCATCGATCATAGCCCGTGCCAGTGAGGTTTCCGGGAACCCGTTCGGCACCCGACGGACAAAGGACGCCTCCGGCCGATAGCGATCGCAATGCGGCCATGGCGACGGCAGGCCCGCACCTAACCGCTTGCCGGTCATCACCGGGCCGGGCCAAGGTCGAGCGGGACGCCTCCCTGGCGCTGGCAGGATCGCAGTCCCACCTGCCGCCGGTACGCCCCAACGCCCATGGGAACAGGGCTCGGTTACCTCAAGGCTCTTTGCGTCGCGCTCGGGACAGAGGGCCGAGTGCCAGGGCTTCCTACTCCGAGCGCGACGCGCCGGCGGCCACGCGCGGGGCTTTTTGCCCAAGCGCGATGCTCTGAGAGTCACGCGTGAGGTGTTTTGCTCCGGCCAGGAAGGGCTCAGGCCCCGTTACCTTTGCTCGACGACGACATGGTCTGGAGCCAGCCGGATCACCGCGCGGGAGTACGCACCCAAGCTCTGGCGGGGCTGGCCGGCAGGGGCGAGATAGTTGGCGTAGGCGTAGACGGCCAACGCCTGCCGGTAGCGCGGCGGCAACGCAACGTCCCGTACCGTCGTCGCGGGCGCAAGTTCCAGTGAAACCACGTCGACCGCCGGACCCAGCTTTTGCAGATAGGCACTCTTGCGCGTGAACCATTCCGCTCCGGTGGGCGGCAATACCGGGTCGGCCTGCGGGTCATAGACGAACACCACGTCAAGCGCGGTCGCCGCATCACTATTCGCGCCGGGCTCGGCCACCACCCCAAGCTGGTTCAGCGCACTCGTCGGCAGTGATCTGGCTATCCCGCAACCGGCGAGTGCGAGCAGCAGCAGCGCCAGCCCATGGGGCGCGTTACGTACGAGCATCGGTTTCAGCTTTGAAAGGCGCACTCGGTCCCCCCGTCCTGGTTTTGTCGGCTAGATCCGGGCCCGCGGATACAGCCCGCGTGCGTGGGTGCGCGTGAGCATCTCCGGCGCGCCGGACGTCTCGTTCCACAGAGCGCCACACAGCTTGCAGCGCATCAGGAAACTGGGCCCGTGCGGGTTCGCTGCGACGCGCTCGAAGCGGTCGTAGGGTGCGTGGTAGCCGGATTGGCATTCGGGGCAGAGCATGCCTTTTCACGATACCAAAGTGGCCGCAGGCGCGCGGCACCGCCACGAAGCCACGCCGCCTTTTCCGGCGCCCTCGCGTTCGGACAAGTGCGCTCTCGACCCTGTTTCTCTTTGGGCATTCAGTCCGCGACCGGTAACCTGCATTCCGGACAACAAGGGCACGAGATGCATGAGCACACGCTGCAGGAACGCTTGCGCGGATGACGATGCCACGCTGGCGGCGGCATCGCTGAACCGGCAGTGCGGCTGTTCCGTCGTGGCACCGGCGCAGCTGCACGCGCGCATCGTGCACGTCCTGCAGGACACCGCCGGGCTGGACCCGACCCGGCACGCGCATCTGTTTGCGCCACAGGCGCTGTTCGTCGATCGCGACTCGCTGGCCACCATGGAGCACATCACCCGCGCGTTGTTCGCGGTGAGCCACGCGCCGGCCTATGCCGAGCGCGTGCTCGCCTGGGCGCCGCCGATCGCCCGGCACGACCCCCGTTCGCCCGGCGGCGTGATCGGCCTGGACTTCCACCTGACCGAGCGCGGCCCGCGGCTCATCGAGATCAACACCAACCCCGGCGGCCTGTTGCTGAACGCGTTCGCGCTCGATGCCGTGGAATCCTGCATGCCCCACGCCTGGACGACGACGACCAGCACCGACGCCGCGGTGGCGGCGGGCACGCGGGCCTGGCTGGACGAGGCAAAGGCGCAGCTCGGGTACGCACCCTCACGCATGGCGATCGTCGATGAAGACCCGCCGGCGCAGTTCCTGTACCCGGAGTTTCACCTGTACCGGCAGGCGTTCGAACAGCATGGCGTGCCGTGCACGATTCACGCCCCGGCCGCGCTGTCGTGGGACGGGCATGCGTTGCGCGACGCCGGCGGCGTCGTGGATTTCGTCTACAACCGCCTGACCGACTTCGCCCTGGACGCGGCCGGCTCGGCCGCGCTCGCGACGGCCTATCGCCAGGGCGCCGTGGCCCTTTCGCCACACCCGCGCGCGCACGCCCTGCTGGCGGACAAGCGCAACATGGCCGTCCTCGGCAACCGCGACTTTCTGCTCTCGCTGGGCCTGACCCCGGGCGACGCCACCGTGCTGGCCGGCAGCATTCCTCCCACGGTGCAGGTGACGGCGGACAACCGCGAAGCGTTGTGGGCCGACCGCGCGCAGTACTTCTTCAAGCCCGCCAACGGCTACGGCAGCCGCGGCTCGTACCGCGGCGACAAGCTCACCCGACGCGTGTGGGAGACCATCGCCGGCGCGGACTACGTCGCGCAGGCATTCGAGCCGCCGGGCGTGCGGATCAGCGCCTCCGGCATCCCGCTCAAGACCGACGTGCGCTGCTATGCCACCGAGCGCGGCGTGATCCTGTTCGCCGCGCGCCTGTACCAGGGCCAGACCACCAACATGCGCACGCCCCAAGGCGGCTTCGCCGCCGTGCTGACCACGCGCGGCGAGGCAAGCGGGATGCTGCGAAAGAGATCGCCGAGCCATTCCTGAAAAAGCACGCTCCGATTGTTTTTCTTCGAAAACTGTCTCTGGCAACTAGAAAGCTTCGACCGAGCTTCAAGCCGGTGCATCGAGTCGCACGGCCACCAGCCCGGCCGCTGCGATCACATCCAGCACCAGCCGCTCCGATACATCGACGTGCCCCTCGTACTCGGCCAGGTTGCGCGCGTCATGCGCCTTGGCGAGCACGCGCCAGACCTCCGGGCCGAGGCCGAGCGTGTGCGGCAGCGCCTGGAACACGATGTAGCGGTGCCTTGGTCGAAACCCCTTCCGGCGCAATGCCGCAAGGCACAGCGCGTGCGCGGCGTTATAGGCGAGGTCGAAACGGCTTTCCAGCGACAGGCTGGCGTTGCGCGCATCATCGAGGCGCGCGTGGCCGGAGCGGATCAGGCCGGCGATCTCGGCGGCATCCGGCGGTTCAGCAACCAGGGCCTTGCCGGGGCCGGCGAGGTTCTCAAGCGCCGAGGCCATCGGCGCTTCCCATCAGGTCGATTCGCGGCTGGGCGAGCACCCGGGTAACGAAACTGTTGCCGGACGCCACGCGGGAGCGCCACTCGTCCAGGCTGTAGATGGTGGGATTGATCTCGCGCCCCAATTGGTCGGAGACATCGTGCAGCGCGCTCATCGCCTCCGCGTAAGTCAGCGTGTCCGAAATCAGCATCAGGTCGATGTCGCTGGATGCGGTATCGCTGCGCCTGGCGACCGAGCCGTACACGAAGGCGGCCTGGATGCGGTCCGCCAAGGGCGCCAGCGCTTCGCGCAGCGGCTCGGCCAGCCCGAACGTCTTGCGAACGATGGCCACCAGTTCATCGTGGATCGGGCAATCGGGGTTGGCGCGGTAGTGCTTCTGGTTGCCGACCGGCTCCAGCGCGAGCAAGCCGCTGCCGGCCAGGCGAGCCACCTCGCGCTGCACCGCGCCGCTGCCCGCGCCAGTGGCGTTCTTGAGGTCGCTGATGGTGAAGCTGCGCTCCGGCTGGCCAAAGAGGCAGCCAAGCACGCGCTGCTGGGTCGTGGTGAAAAGCGCATCGGAAAGATTGGCCTGCGCATAAAGCGCGGCCGCTTCGCTGACTCGTTTTCCAGGATTCGTGCCCATTTCGGGCATGGTAGTGCCCATATTGGGCACGAAGCAAGCGTTCCCGTGATCGCTCCGGGCTCGCCGAAACAGCATATGAGCTTTGATGTTCTTGCCAGGTCGCAAGCGGACAGGTCACACGCGATGCGCCACCTATGGGCAAACACGCGCCGTGCGGCTTAGCCAGCTCTGCCTCCTTACCCTGATAACTCCCGCTATCCGCTAATCGTGCGCCCGCAGAAACTCGAGCACGCGCTTCCAGCTGTCCTTGCGCGCCGCTGCGAGACCGTCTGGCGTACCGCCACCGAACCCTGTGTCCTCTTTCGCGGAGGCCGCCGTCGGCGAAAGACCGAAAGCGAAATGGCCGCCGGTCGGGTAATCGATCACGGACACGACCGCTGCGCCTTCACGACGCAGCCTGGCCGCAAGCACACGGGCCATGGCGGTCGACGGCCATACCTGGTCCTGCTCGCTGGAGATGAGCAGCACCGGCGCGGCGATGCCTTTGCCCTCGACACGGTCGGCCGCCACCGCCTGCGGGTAACTGTGCCGATACAAGTCAAGCAGCCCGCGGCATTGCGCGCACGGCTGGAAGGGCACGTAGGCCAGCGGCACCCCGCGGAAACTCCAGGAACTGGCCGGCGCACCGCCCGTGCGATCGATCCCCTGCCAGACCACATCCGACGGCGACGCGGCAACCACAACCCGAAGGCGGGGTTCGCGCGCGGCGAGCGCGAGCGCGGCCTCGGCGCCCTTGGAAAGCCCGACCACACCCAGGTGGCCCCGTTCGACCGACGGCAACGCCTGCAGGTAGTCGATGGCCCGCTGGAACCTCTCGATGGGTACGTTCGCCAGCGCCTTGGGCAAGCCCGGCCCGTTGAAATAACTCTGCGCCAGGGCGACAAAGCCTTCCTCGGCCAACTTTCGGGCTACACCGCGCGCCCAGTCCCGGCCGCCCTCGGCACCGCCCAACACGAGCAGTGCCGGATGCTTGGCCCCATCGGCGGGTACATAGAGGGTGGCGGACAGCCCCCCGGTCTCCACCTCCGTGGTCCGGACGTCCGCTGCGCGCGCCACGACACTACTACCGCCGAGCGCAAGCGCGAGCGCGAATCGCCCAACCCATCCCAGCCCCTTGAATGGCATGTACCTCTCCCATGGTGTGATCAAGCCCTGGCGAAAGCCATGCATGACCTGGCGCGCGTACGCTAGTGGCCACGGTTCCGGGAGCACGCGTGCCGGAGGTCATCCCGTCAGGTCGAGCCTCGGCGATCCCATTCGATCACGGGCGACTGAAAACCACGCCATGGGGCATGGCGCTTCCGCGCCAGCCGGCCGGTGGCGCGTGCGAGAGATCGATCGTCATGGCCGGTCCCAGCTGCAGCGCGCCGGTGCGTCGATCGACATGGGCAAAGCGCACCCGGGTGGCAAGCGCGCCAAAACCCGTGATGGCGAGGCGGTCGCCGTCCGGCTCGAGCGCAAGCCAATGGGGGTATTCGTCCGGCGGCAGCAGGATGCGGCTGACTTCGCGCGGGTGCTCTGGATCGTGCACGTCCAGGCTCACGATCGCATGGCCGCTCTGCATGGCTTCTACCAGAAAATCGCCCGCCACCACCGGCACCTCGCAGGTGCGGTAGCCGAAGTCGTAGACGTGCTGCAGCGTCGGCTGCGCACCGGTGAGGTTCTTGAGCAGAAACAGGCCGCAGTTGAAGGTCGGCACCAGCACGGTCCTGCCGTCGGCGAGCAGGCGCGGCTCCGAGGAGTCGGCCGCCGTGTCGTAGATCCAGCCCGCCGCGTGCGGCAGTTGCAGCGTGTGCAGCAGCTTCAGGTCGGACAGCCGCCAGATCTGCACCACATCGCTCACCTGGGCGCCCATCATATCGGCGCTGCTGGTGACCACCCGGTCGGCCTGCTCCACCACCGCAAGGCTGTAGGGCCGCACATTCGGATAACCCGGCACCTGGGCCGACACGGTCCGCACCACGCGCCCCGTCGGATCGAACTCCACCAGCCCGCCCGCCGCGTGGTTGAAGCCGCCGGCGTACTGGAACGTCGCCAGCGTGTTGCCGCCCGCCAGCGGGGCGAACGAGTGCGGATAACCGAGGGCCCCCACGCTGCCTACGGTGCGGACCAGCCGCGGGCGTAGCGGCTGACGAAGGTCGAACACATAGGTGCTGTTCGCCAACCAGTCGTTGGCGTAAAGCAGGCCGTCGGCGGGTTCGGCGTAATCCGTGTGGTGGGCCATGGCCGCCTGCCCGGCGGGCACCATCGCCACGAGCCGACCGAAGCGTGGCCCCGGCGCCACGTCGAACACGGCCAGAAAATCCCTTCCCAGCCCCAACGCCGCACGCCGGGCCGGCAGATCGGTCGAGGCAATCGCCATCGTGTCCGCCTGCGGGTGGCCGGCCTCCATCGCCCACACAAACAGATAGCGACTGGGGTGCGAGGCCGCCTGCAGCGCCAGGGGCATCGCCAGAAGCACGAGCAGCAAGCTGCGAAACATCGCCTTCTTCATGGGCTGTCCCCCATAGCGAATGTGAGGCGAGCCTACTCCGGCGAACCGGGGGATACGAACGTTCCATGAGGCACAGGAGGAACCAAAAAAACCGTCCCTGGCACCTTTTATGACGTGCGCTGCTACGCCACCAAGCGCGGCGTGATCCTGTTCGCCGCGCGCCTGTACCAAGGCCAGACCACCAACATGCGCACGCCCCACGGCGGCTTCGCCGTCGTGCTGACCACGCGCGGCGAGGCGAGCGGGGTCCTGCGAAAGAGATCGCCGAGCCATCTGAAAAGCACGCTGGACTTTTTTTAAAACTGTCCCCGGCAACCAGAAAGCTTCGACCGCGCCCCAAGCCCGTGCAGCAAGCCGCACTACCACCACTTCGGCGGCTGCGATCACGTCAAGCACCAGCCGCTCCGATACATCGACGTGTCGGCCAGATTGCGCGCGTCATGCGCCTTGGCGAGCACGCGCCAGACCTCCGGGCCGAGGCCGAGGCCATTCACCCTTACCTATCCCTGATGCAGAAAACCTGACCGGTTCATCCGTGCTTGAAACTTGTAAAGACGAGGCATGCCTCCGGCTTGCCGGGAGCCTCAACCCACACATGGGTGGTGCTGCGAACGAACTGCTTCGGGACGCCGATGTCCTCGTTTCGCAGGAACGGCGCATACACCATCACGTGAGGCGGATACAGGACCTTCGCCTTCCCCGTTTTCGGATCGAGCTTCACGAAGTCCGGAGAAAGCATGTAGGCGATGCCGGGCTTTGCGGGTGCATGCAAATGTCCGGCGTGATATTCGGCGTCGATCATACGGTCGGCCTCCGGGCCAGCCGTGCCACCTGCCATGATCCGTGCCCGTTCGAGGCTTGCCTGGAGGGTGGTGCGTGAACCCTCGGCGTCGTAACAGACAGGCGCGGTCACGTGGACGTCGCGCTCGACGAGGCAGTTGAACCCGTTGCGGCTGGCCCGAACCAGGACGAACCCGGAACCCTCGAGCACGTAGACGCCGGCATCCTTCTGCAACTCCGCCGGCGCCGCGCTGAGCGCCATGGCGATTTCCCGGTTTCGGTCGAGCCGGGGAATGCCCGTTGGCAAGGTGTCGGCCATGGCGCTTGTTGCGGACAGCAACAACAGGATCGCGGCGAAACAGTGCGTGCAACGGATCATCGGATGGCTCTCTCGTGAGGTGGGTAGTTGAAAGCGCGCGGACAAGTGCGATGCCGGTTCGGTCACGCCGCCTTCCATGCGAAGCCAGGCCGCCACTTCAGGTTCACACCCAGCGTGCCCAGCACGATCAGCAGGATGCCCATCATCTGGACCGCCACGAGGCGATGTCCGTACAGCAGGTAATCCAGCAGCAGCGCCACCAGCGGATAGATGAACGACACGACGGCAATGGTCACCACCGGCAGGCGCGGATAGGTGGAATAGAACAGCACGTACACGATGCCGCTATGGATCACGCCAAGGCCCAGCAACCACGCCCAGTGCGTTCCCATGTGGAACACGTGGCTGCTGCTGAACCCGGCGAGCATGGCGACGCCGACCCAGCACTGGATCATGACCAGCGCGAACGGACGCTCCCTGCCCAGCTGACGCGACATCAACAGCGACACGCCACATAACAGCGCTGCGAGGAATGCCAAGCCGATACCGATGAGATAGGACGATTCGGTATCGCGAAACAGGCGGATCGGATCGCTGGTGCAGATCACCCCGACGAAGCCGAGCACGGTCCACGCCAGGTCGGCCGGCGACGTGCGTTCGCCCTGCACAAGCGCGGCCAGGACCAGCATCACGAACGGGAAGCACTGGTAGATCAATGTGGCGACACCGATCGACGAACGCGCCATGCCGCCGAAGAACGCCACCCAGTTGAGTACCAGCAGAACCCCGCTCAGCACGGCTCCGCGGAGCAGCGCGCGCTCGCGCCACAGGCCCCGCAGATGCCCCTTGGCCAGCCCCCAGCAGAGCAGGAACAGCCCACCGAACAGGCAGCGATAGAACACGGCGGTCACCGGGTCCTGGTGGCTTTCATGCACGAACACGCCCACCGAGCCGATCAGGCACTCCGCAAACACCAGTTGCAGGACGACACCGCGCGTTTCGTTGGGCTGGGCTGAGGGAACCATGGTCGGCTGGGTCTTCCGGAGCGATGGAAGGCAGCGTAGGGCCGCCGATGCGACAGATACAGATTCAGATAACATCAAAATAGACAGATACAGATGGAGCGCACCCATGCTTCTCTATGAACGCGTTGCGACGGCCCTGCGCGCGCAAATCGCCCAGGGCACGCTGCGGGCGGGCGAGCGCCTGCCGTCGATTCGGCACCTGGCACAGGGGCACGGCGTGGGTGTCGCCACCGCGGTCCAGGCCTATCTGCAACTGGAGCGCGAAGGCCAGGTGGTCGCGCGGCCACGCTCGGGGTATTTCGTCCGTGCATCGACGACGCCGCTGCCGGCGCCGCGGCCCGCAAGGAACCGCGCACCGGGCGAAGTCAGGAACCCCGCGTTGCTCGATGCCACGGAGGTAGGTGCGCGCGGCGACCTGCTGCCGCTGCATAGCGCGACGCCGGCCTTCGAGCTGCTGCCGCAGGCAGCGCTGATGGCATCGATGTCGCGGTGCCTGCGCCGCGCGCCGGCGGCGGTGTTCGACTATGCGCCCGCCCAGGGCCACCTGGCACTGCGACGCCTGATCGCCCAGCGTTACGCCCAGGCGGGCGTGCCGGTATCGCCGGAGGAGATCGTGATCACCGCCGGCGCGATGGAGGCGATCAACCTGGCGCTGCGCGTGACCACGTCCCCGGGCGATGTGGTGCTGGTGGAAACGCCGACCTACCACGGCATCCTCCAGACGGTCGCCGCGTTGCACCTGAAGGTGCTGGAAATCCCGAACCTGCCAGGCCGCGGCATCGACGTGGCTCGCCTCGACCAACTGCTGCAGCAGAACTCCGTGCGCGCGGCCGTTCTGGTGCCGAACTTCAACAACCCGCTGGGCAGCCTGACCAGCGACGCCGACAAGCAAGCCCTGGTGGGCAGCTGCGCCCGGCATGGCGTCGTCCTCATCGAGGATGACATCTATGGCGAGCTGGCCTGGTCCGGACAGCGCCCGTCGCTGCTGCGCCGGTGGGACACCCACGGCACCGTGATCAGCTGCGGCTCGTTTTCCAAGATGCTGGCGCCTGGTCTTCGCCTCGGCTGGCTGGCGGCCACCCCATGGACAGACGCCCTGGTGCGCGCCAAGTTCTTCTCCACCATGGGCGGCACCAGCCTCACCCAACTGGCCATGACGGACTATCTGCAGCGCCACGATCTGGAGCGGCACTTACGCCGTCTTCGCCGAACGCTGGCAGATAACGGGCAGCGCCTATCGGAAGCGATCACGCGTTACTGGCCCGCCGATACGCGCGTAAGCGAACCACAAGGTGGCATGTCACTCTGGGTGCAGCTGCCCGCGCGCGGCGACAGCCGCGTGTTGTTCAAGGTGGCCCTTTCGAAGGGGATCCGCACTTCGCCTGGCGTGTTGTTCTCCAGTCGGGGCGAGTACGTCGATTACGTGAGGCTCAGCTGCGGCCTGGTATGGAACGAGCGACTGGACCATGCCATGAAGGAACTGGGCAGACTGGTGGCCAAGCTCAACCGTTCGAAGGTCATGGCTCCGTAGAGCATCGAAGGTTGGGGGTAGTACACAGCGGGTACGCAACAGGGGCCGGAGGCAATTATTGCTGTTTAATTGCCTCCGCCCCCTTTGGCGGGTTTCATTTCTACCCTTGGATACGAACTTCGTTGCTCGTCCGACATTTCTCGCAGAGAAATGAACTGGTCAGGACATTTCCGCTAGACGGGGCGCTGGTCGTCGTACCCCCTCCCTCCACATGACCGCAGTACTCGCATTTCTTGCGGTAATTAATCATGTTACCGCGTTGTTCCACGATTACTGCTCCTGACAAAGCGAATGCCATACTGATGTTTCCTGTTCTTTTTACTCAAGCTTAGTTTGGGCTGCCCATTATTGGTACGCGAACCGCCATCAACCGTCCGAAACACCATCATATGCCCACCGATACGGCCAGCCGCTTGAACTCCTCGGCCGAGATCTTGCGGATTTCTTCCGTTTCGATCGACTGCAAAAACAGTTCGTTCGTTCTTCCCTTAATACCGCCGACGCGGTAAACCATGGGTTCGTTCCCGAGCCTGAAATGCATACACAGTATCGTGGCAGGAAAGCCCTCTATCGTGGCTTCTTTCATAACCGTTTCTCACCTATTCGCTGCCCCGAAAACCGTCCCTGGCACACCTTTTTTTGTACCGCCATTTTGCCGAAACTATGCGTAATAGATAAAGCAGTCAAAGTCAATTATAAAAGTGCACTCTAACCCGTGTTTTGCTTTTCATCTGGTAGATGGTACAATAGGGTGGTGGAAATACTTCATGATCTTGTGGTGGCGAGCCCGGCATACTGGGCGTATCGTAATAAATATCTAACTGCGCCCAGGCGTTTTTCAAAGCCGACCCGATTAGTGACGACCAGCGCGCGTAATATGTCTGGCCATTGTAGATGAACGGACTACCTGAGGTTTCATCGCCCACTCCCCAAGAGCGATTTAGGGTGCCGTCCGTGTTTCGCATATAAATGACTGGGTTCCATATGAGTGGCGCTTCAGCGTCGCCTGGGCACCACACAGAATCCAAAGCATAAACGACATGCAAGGTTCCACTGTTGTCGTTGTCAAAATAAGCTTGATAAAGCTTGGCCGGAGTCGAACTCATCAAACGATTGACCGCCGCTTCGTTTTTCTGTTTATCAGCTTCCGTCAGCGGCATTTTCCGGTTAGCGACTATAGACATCATTTCGCTCAATAAGCTCCGATACCGATCAGCCGGCACAGGTGTGAAATCGATCGGAGTGAAACCGTAGCGCACGGCCTGAGGCGATACTTCGAACCGTCGATAACAAAGCGGCTTTTTGGCATCCAAAATCAATCCATGGGACAGCGCCTGTTGGACGGCCCGGCACACAGGTACGTCACTTTCGCCATCCCTGGAAAAGGTATAAGTCACAGCTAAGGCACTGGTCGAGCCCATCACTGAAAACAGCAAAATGCCTTTCATGCAGCGATCGTGTGCGCACTTCTTCATAGGCATTTCCTTATTCGCCAGTAGCACTGCGAGCAAAACAGGGGTCCACTAACTGCCCCTGACACCTTTAGTTTGCGAAAACTGTCCCTGACACCTTTTTCCGCCTCCATCCCTCTTAGCCCCCAAACCGAGGTCAGAGTTGACTTTAAAAAAGTGCACTCTGACCCCAGTTTTGAGTTTCTTTTGCCCTACATGCGACGGCGACGGCATCAAGAGTCAACCTTTAAAAAGTGCAGTCTGCCCCCCCAGCTCCGGTTCCGGTTATTTGCTACAAGCCTGCGTCCCGTTTCGCGGCGACCTCTTTGTCGCACGCGTCGGCGTTATCGAACCGATACAAGATGGCCAGCGCGGCCTGGTCAGAACGCGTCGCACGCGCATTCAATCGAATCAACGCAAGATGATCGGGAAGAGGGTGGGTTTGCGAGGATTTCCAATCAACGCGATAGGATCGTTCGTTTTTGAGCAAGCCCATCATCCAGTCCTTGGGCTCATTCCAGATCGATCCTGGAGCCAGATCCTTATCTGTCGAAGTCGGTTCGCCATACTTTTTTGTTAGCGCGTCTTCAAGAGCGGAAAAATTGCCCCGGACAGCGTTGCCGTAAGCATCAGCATCGAAGTCGTCGCCTAGACCCACAACACTACATAACCCCGTCTGGTCCCCGATCGTGAACGCGTAGTGCTGAAATGCGACATGCCCTTTGGGCGCTTTCGACGATAAGTAGGTGTACGGGTTGTCAGGCATCGCTTGGGCCCCGGTCGCCTCCAATACCTGTTGTTTGGTTAGCCCTATTTGCAAACCAAAAGGACCGGCCCAGCTTGCTGGCTCGGGAGCGGGCTCGTTCGCAACGATTTTTTTAGTCTTGTTGGTCTTTGGGGCAGAAACAGCGGGCTCCGCGGTTTGCTCGTGGCTCTGACATCCCGCCACCAAAAAGCCGGTCAACAAAATTCCTGAAATAATTTTCATCTGCTTACATCCCCTCCGCCGACATCATGCTGTCCAAGTACCAACCGTGATGAAATTTGTTGAAGTCCTCCATCTGATGGCCGAGGACGCCGAGCAATCCGCCTGTCCAGGTTCCGAATGCATGGGTGCCATCAGGAAGCATCAATTTTTCAGGAAAGGTCCGCATGACGTACATCGGGTTCTGCCCGTCCAAGGCGGTGCCCAATTCCTGAAAGTCGGACCAATTCAGTTCGTACCGCTCTTGGCCATGCCACTCTAACTTCACCGTCCGAAACTGCTTCGATTGCAAGCTGTGGGACAGTTGAATCATGACGCGAAACACATCGGCCATGCTGTTGTTGGACCCAATACTCCTCATATCAAGAACGAGAACGCCCGGATTTAAGTAGTAATCAAAGTGCGCATTGAGGTCGACGCCGCTGTTGCGCGGGTCGTCGTGAATGACAGTGACCAACTTTTCGCCCACGGATGCGTAGTTGAAGCCAAAGATCAGCAAACCGGCCACGACAATAATCGCCAGCAGCACCATGAGCTTTTTCATACCCCCCCCCGTTTTAGATTGAAACGACATCAAAACGACACCAAAAACATCATCTCCGTCTATCTCGCGCAACCCGCATGGCTTGCATGGGGTGGGCACTTCAAAGTGCTAGGCAAGTTAACCTTATCCCGTTCTGTTATTTTTGTCTCCTCTTACTTGCGTCGCCCCCTTATCCGCGTCATTTGCTGGGATCTTTCGGCTTAACAGAGAAGTTGAGCCTTCCAAGCACTTTATTTCCGACAGGCTTAGATAAGCGCAAGACTAAGGCTTCAACGTGTCTCGGATAGTCAAGGTGGTCGACATGGGGTATTTCATAGGCAGAAATGAATCGCGTCGCCTGCCATCGCTCACCGGGGAAGTTTTTTACCGCGCGAGGGAACTCGACCCCAAGTGGCGCGCGCAGCTGTTGATACATTTCCTTTACGAAGCCGTTGCTCGCCTTTCCTACATATATGACAGTGCACATTGAGTCATAGAACGCCTAAACACCATTATTTTGCGAATGATCGCCGAGGGCTCTGCTCAACTCCTTTGGCACCTCTTTTCTAGAACCAATGTGCACGGGCTCAAACTCTCTCGCCACCTTGAACTCTGGAGCGACTGTTGTCGAGAGTAGCCAGCGAAGGGTTGCAATTCTTGGCTTGCGGGTACCCGCAATCCAGCTTGACAGCTGCTGCTTGTTAAAGCCGCTACTTTCGACAAGCTTCTTATAATCGCCATAAAAGTATTCGTCCAATAGGAACTTTACTATGAATCGCCCAGGGTTCCGTAGACACTCAGGACCCTCGTTGCGCGTAGCGCCGTTCGAACTCTACAGGCGACAGGTCGCCGTTTGAACCGTGGCGGCGTTTGGGGTTGTAGAACATCTCGATGTAGTCGAACACGTCGGC
>NZ_DASZBH010000016.1:0-590252 GCF_035944355.1 Frateuria sp.
AGCGTTGAACCCAACCGTAAACGTCAAGCTTTTAATTTGACTCTTAGGTTGGACGCTTGCATTGGTTGGACAGTCATCCAGCCACCGCAAGGCGCCCACACAAGTCACCTGCGCACACTGTCAAAGATCAATCACTTGCGATCTGTTCTTCAGATCGCCCCGAGACCTTTCGTCCCGGGTGAGCCGCCCATTCTACATCCCTTTCTCTGCCCGTCAACACCTTCGTGAGGATGTTTTCTACCGAGGGAGACGTCAGCCAAAGGGGGAGTGGACGACGGGCCGCGAATAATAAAGACGGCGTCTGCCGAAGGCAAGCGGACGCAACCTTTTCTGTGCTCAGCCGGCCACCAGCCTCACTCGCGCGAAGTTGCGCTTGCCGATCTGCAACACGCCTTCGAAGCCCGCGCCGAACGTGCGCAAGGCGTCCTCGACCACCTCGCCGTCGATACGCACCGCGCGCTCCTTGAGCTTGCGGTTCGCTTCCGAGTTGCTGCCGGCGAGCCCCGCGGCCGTGAGCAGCGCCGGCAGACGCAGGCCCTCCGCACTTACGGCGATATCGTTGCAGGGCAACAGCGAGGTGTCGCCTTCGCCACGCACCACGGCATGCCATCCGGCGATGGCCTGCTCGGCTGCAGCTGCATCGTGGAAGCGGGCCGCCAGTTCGCGCGCCAGGCGCAGCTTGGCGTCGCGCGGATTGAGTGCGCCGGCCGCGACCTCGTGCTTCATGCGCTCGAGTTCTTGCAGCGACACTTCGAAGCTGAGCAGCTCGAACCAGCGCCACATCAGCGCGTCGCCGATCTTCATCGTCTTGGTGACGATGTCGATGGCCGGCTCATCGATGCCAATGTAGTTGCCCAGCGACTTGGACATCTTGTGCACGCCGTCCAGGCCCTCGAGCAGCGGCATGGTCAGCACGATCTGTGGCGGCTGTCCGTGGTGCTCCTGCAGGGCGCGCCCCATCAGCAGGTTGAATTTCTGGTCGGTGCCGCCGAGCTCGACGTCGGCCTTCAGCGCCACCGAGTCGTAACCCTGAACCAGCGGATACAGGAACTCATGGATGGCGATGGGCTGCTGCGCGGCGTAGCGCTTGGCGAAATCGTCGCGCTCGAGCATGCGCGCGACGGTGTGCTGCGCGGCCAGCTTGATCATGTCGGCCGCGGACATCTTGCCGAACCATTCGTTGTTGAAGCGCACCTCGGTACGCTCGCGATCGAGCACCTTGTAGACCTGGCTCGCATAGGTCTGGGCGTTCTTCAGCACGTCCTCGCGGCTGAGCGGCTTGCGGGTGACGTTCTTGCCGGTGGGGTCGCCGATCATTCCGGTGAAGTCGCCGATCAGGAAGATCACCTGGTGCCCCAGGTCCTGGAACTGGCGCATCTTGTTGAGCAACACCGTATGGCCCAAGTGCAGGTCCGGCGCGGTGGGGTCGAAGCCGGCCTTGATACGCAGCGGCCGGCCGGTCTTCAGGCGCTCGCTCAGCTCCTCCTGCTTGATGATCTCGTCGGCACCGCGGGCAATCGTCGCCAGCGCCTGCTCAAGCTCGTTCATGGTGTCCTCTATCCACATCGGTTCGACGGCGGCAACGGGCCGCCGTTCACAAAATGGCGTTAATTGTGCGTTAATCAGAAAACCAGCGCAAATCCTTGAAAGGAAAGGCGTTGACGCCCTTTATACGCGGCCGCTAAGGTACGACGCCTGAGTACTTTGTAGCGCGGGGCAACGAGCATGGGTGAGGGCGAGCAGATCGCGCGGGCGGCGCGCAAGCAGGCTATCCGCCGCAAGGCGCAGCGCCGCCACATGCACTTTTACGAACGCTGCTCGCATTGGTCCTTCAGTCGTCACGGCGAAGCCGAGCCCATCAACTGGCATCGCGAGCGCTGGGTGCTGGCCGGCACGGCGCTGCTGCTGACCGCGCTGTCCGGTATCTTCCTGCCCGCCTGGGCCAGCGCGATGCGGCCCACGCCCGAACCGGCCGTGCATACGCTGCTTCCGCTCACCCTGCCCAAGGCAGACGTCACGACCTCGGCCGCCCCGGCGATGGAAGACTGGCGGGTGGTGCAGGTGCAACCTGGCCAGACGCTGTCGGACATCTTCAAGGATCAGGGCCTGAGCCTCACTGACCTGCAGCGCGTGATGGATGCGGCCGGCTCGGCCAGGAGCGCGTTCCACAATATCCGTCCGCACCAGGAGTTCGACTTCCTGCTGGGCGGGGACGGTAGCCTGCAGGGCATCCGCTTCGACAAGGACGACGCCAACCGCGCGGTCGTGCGCTTCAATGGCGAGCACTCCACGCTGGCGGTTCAACCGCGCGCGATGGAAACCCGCGAACACGTGGCGCACGGCGCCATCACCAGCTCGCTGTATGCAGCAGCGGCAAAGGCCGGCATGAGCCAGGCGATGGTCGGCAAGCTCGCCGACCTGTTCAAGTACGACATCGATTTCGTGCAGGATCTGCGCGAAGGCGACAGCTTCACGGTGATCTACGACGACGTCTACCGCGACGGCAGTTACTACGCCGAGGGCGACATCGTCGCCGCCGAGTTCGTCAACCAGGGGCGCCGCTACACGGCCTACCGCTACAAGAAGGACGACGGGCACTACGGCTGGTTCAGCGAGGACGGTCGCCCGATCCAGAAGTCGTTCCTGCGCATCCCGGTGGACTTCACCCGCATCTCCTCGACCTTCAGCGCCGCGCGCTTCCATCCGATTCTCGGCCGCATGCGCGCGCACAAGGGCGTCGATTACGCCGCGCCCACCGGTACTCCGATCCACGCCGCGGGCGATGGCGTGATCAAGTTCAAGGGCTGGATGAACGGCTACGGCAATTTCGTGGTGATCCAGCACAACGGCAGCATCAGCACCGCCTATGGCCACATGTCGCGCTTCGCCAACGAGCGCGTGGGCCAGCACGTCAGTCAGGGCCAGGTGATCGGCTACGTCGGCATGACCGGCCTGGCCACCGGGCCGCACCTGCACTACGAGTTCCGCGTGAACGGCACGCAACGCGATCCGCAGACGGTCACCCTGCCCAAGCCGCAACCCCTGCCGGCCGCGCAGCTGGCGCGCTTCGAGAGCCAGGTCGTGCGCCCGCAGCTGGCGCGCCTGAAGGCCATGGACGCCAGCATCAAGCTCGCCCAGCTCGGTTCGACGACGCGCAACGACGACTGACGGCCAGCGCCTTGCGTCATGACGATGCCTCGGCCCTCTATCTGGGCCTGATTTCCGGCACCAGCGCCGATGGCATCGACGCGGCCCTGGTTTCCTTCGAGCAGGGCATGCCGCGGCTGGTCGCGGCGCTCACGCACCCGTGGCCGGATGCATTGCGCGAACGAGTGCTCGCCGTCGCGCAGGATCTGGTGGCCTTCGACCTGGATGCCTATGGCCGGCTGGACGTTGCCGTCGGCCGCCACTTCGCCAGCGCCGCCCAAACCCTGCTCCAAGCCAGCGGCACGATGGCGTCGCAGGTGCGGGCCATCGGCTCGCACGGGCAAACCGTGCGGCATCGGCCTGGCGGCGAGGCGCCGTTCACCCTGCAACTGGGCGACCCGACGGTCATCGCCGAGCAGTGCGGCATCGACGTGGTGGCCGATTTCCGCCGCGCAGACGTGGCCGCCGGCGGCCAGGGCGCGCCGCTGCTGCCTGCCGTCCACGCCATGCTGCTCGGCCAGCCCGGGCGCACCCGCGTCGTGCTGAACCTGGGCGGCATCGCCAACATCACCGTGCTGGATGCCGGCGGCCAGGTGCTCGGCTTCGACACCGGACCGGCCAACGGCCTGATGGATGCCTGGTGCCTGCAACACCGCGGCGAGCCGTTCGATCGCGACGGCGCCTTCGCGGCCGCAGGCCGGGTCGATACGGCCTTGCTCGAGGCGTTGCTGGCCGATTCCTATTTCGCGCTCAGCCCGCCCAAGAGCACCGGCCGCGAGCACTTCCATCTTGCGTGGCTATTGCGTCAGCCGCGCGTGGCGACGCTGGCGCCGGCCGACGTCCAGGCCACCCTGCTGGAGCTGACGGCCTGCAGCGTGGCCGACGCGATCCGCACCCATGCGCCCGCTGCAGGCGATGTGCTGGCGTGCGGCGGCGGCGTGCACAATCCACGGCTGATGGAGCGGCTGGCTAGGTATCTCGAACCCAGCCGGCTGGCCAGCACCGCAACCTGCGGCATTGATCCGGACCACCTGGAGGCCACCGCGTTCGCTTGGCTCGCCCGCCAGCGCATCCTGGGCCTGCCAGGCAACCTGCCTACGGTGACCGGCGCGCGGGGTCGACGCGTGCTGGGCGCGCTCTATCTGGCGCCCCGGGAATGACCGGACGGATGTAGCCTGTGGCTAGCCCAGCGTGGACGCGTTGGCAGGCGCCAGCTGCGTGGGCCGCGTGAGGGAGAGCGCCTGCAGCGCCTCCTGGAAAACCGCCTTCTCGGCCAAGTCCCACTGCCCGCCCAGCACCAGGCTGTTCGGATCGAACAGCGTCTCGCTGGAGATCTGCCCTGCGGAGCTCAAGCCCAGGCCATGGCGCAAGGCGTGCAGTACGACGTCATTGATCGACCAATGACGATCCTTCGCGAGCGTCTTGATGCGCTCGGCCATCATGCTGTCGATATGGCGTATGACGAGATCCGGCACGTGCGTCGCTCCGTGTCGTGCATGCCAGGTGGCGAGGCATGGTGGCACAGAACCCGCGGCTTTGCAGTAGGCCGGGCGGCCAGTTCCGCCAAGACACGCATGAGCCGGCAAAACGGGGCGGGGCTAGGTGCCGGTCTGCTCGGTCGCACGCATGCGCCGCCACAGCAACGCGTAGAGCAGCATGGCCGGGATCAGCGCCACTACGGTAAGCGCGAAATACCCTGCGTAGCCGGCGGCCGTGGCGATGCCGCCGGCAAAAAAACCCAGGAGCTTGCCCGGCAGGTTCACCAGCGAGCTCAGCAGCGCATATTGGGTGGCGGTGTGCTGGCGATTGACCAGCATCGACAGGAACGCCACCGCTGGCGGGCCCAGCATGCCCAGGGTGAGGTTCTCCGCGGAAATCACCAGGGTCAACACCGCGACGTTGCCTGGATGCGGGATCAGCGTCAGGTAAAGCAGGTTGCTGCAGCCGCAGAGCACCGCCGTTGCGCCCAGCGAACGCCACGCACCCCAACGGGCCACCGCCGCGCCGCCGATGAATACGCCGACGATGCCGATCCAGACACCGTAGATCTTGGTGATCGCGCCTATCTCGGTCTTGGAGAACTGCATGTCCCGGTAGAACGGGCTCATGATGCCGCCGATCGTCGCCTGCTCAGGAATCTTGAACAGCAGGATGAACAAAAGGATCACGCCCGCCGCCGGCGCACCATAGCGGCGGAAGAAATCGGCGAACGGGTCGAGCACGCTCTCGCGCATGGCCGCGCGCCAGCTCGCCGGCCGTGCGCGCAGCACGTCCGGCTCACGCGCGAGCAGGGTGGTTGCCAAGGGAACGGCCATGGCGGCGGCCATGACCAGGTAGACCACGCGCCAGGGCAGGTGATCGGCCAGGATCAGCGCCACCGCGCCGGCCAGCAACAAGCCGATGCGATAGCCGAGCGCATAGGTGGCCACCAGCGCGCCCTGCGCTTCCACCGGCGCGATCTCGATGCGGTAGGCGTCGATCGCCACGTCCTGGGTGGCGCCGAAGAACGCCACCAGCAGCGTGGCGGCCACGAACGGCACCAGTTGCGCGGGCGTCAGCAACGCCATCGCCAGCAAGCCGGCGGCCACGCAGAGCTGGGCAAACAGCAGCCAGCCACGACGCTGACCCAGGCGTGCGAAACCCGGCAGCCGCCAGTGATCCAGCAACGGCGCCCACAGGAACTTGAAGGCGTAGGTCATGCCGGCGCTCGCGATCATGGTGATGTCGGCCAGCTTGATGCCGTTCTCCTTCAGCCAGTACGCCAGCGTGCCGGCGACCAGCAGGAAGGGCAGGCCCGAGGAAAAGCCCAGCAACGCCATTGTGCCCGCCGCCGGTTGCGCGAATGCGCGCCAGATCGATGGCTTGGGCGGCGCCGGGGCGCCCGGGTCAGTCGGCATAGTCGACCGTGTAGGGCGCGTGGTCGGAGAACCGCTGCTCGCGATAGACCGAGCAGCCGCGCATGCGCTCGCGCAAGCCGGGCGTGCAGACCTGGTAGTCGATGCGCCACCCCACGTTGTTCTCGCGCGCGCGGCCGCGGTTGGACCACCAGGTGTACTCGACCGCCTCGGGCTTGATCGCGCGGAAAGAGTCGACCCAGCCGCGGCTGTGGAACAGCAGGTCCAGCCAGGCGCGCTCCTGCGGCAGGCAGCCGGAGTTCTTCTGGTTGGAGGTCCAGTTCTTGATGTCGTTCCTGGTATGGACGATGTTCCAGTCGCCGCAGATCACGTAGTCGCGGCCGCTGTTGAGCCATTGATCGAAGATGGGCGTAAGGAAGTCCATCGCCTTGAACTTGAACTGCTGGCGCTCCTCTCCGGAGGAGCCCGACGGCACGTAGAGCGAAACCACGGAGAGGTTGCCGAAGCGCGCCTCGATGTAGCGCCCCTCGCAATCGAAGGGCTCCCAGCCCAATTCCGTGAGCACCGCGTCCGGTTCGCGGCGCGCGTAGATCGCCACGCCGCTGTAGCCCTTCTTGCAGGTCGCGTCGCGGTAGAAGCAGTGATGGCCGTCGGGACGGAACATCGCGTCGCCGAGCTGGTCCTCCTGCGCCTTGGTTTCCTGCAGGCAGACCACGTCGGCCTGCTGCGTGCGCAGCCAGTCGAAGACGCCCTTGCTGGCGGCCGAGCGGATGCCGTTGGCGTTGAGGGTTATGATTCTCATGCGGTGCGGCTCGTCGTGCGGGAAGCGATGGATAATAGCCACAAGCGCCCTCCGGCCGTCGACATGGAAACCCCCGTGCAACCCCATCAACGCGACTTCATCGAACTGGCCCTTTCACGCGACGTGCTGCGCTTTGGGGAATTCACCCTCAAGTCCGGCCGGCACAGCCCGTATTTCTTCAACCTCGGCAGGATCGACTCCGGCGCCGCGCTGGCGCGGCTGGGCGAGGCCTACGCCGAGGCGCTGGTGCGCTCGCAATTGCCCGTGGACATGCTCTTCGGTCCCGCCTACAAGGGCATCGCCTTGGCGGCGGCCGCCGCCATCGCGCTGGCCACGCGGCACGGCCGAGACCTGCCGTGGGCGTACAACCGCAAGGAAGCGAAGGACCACGGCGAGGGTGGCGTGCTGGTCGGAGCGCCGCTCAAGGGCCGCGTGCTGATCGTCGACGACGTGATGACCGCCGGCACCGCCGTGCGCGAGTCGCTCGCGCTGATTCGCGCCCAGGGCGCCACGCCGGCTGGCGTGCTGATCGCGCTCGATCGCCAGGAACGCGGCCAGGGCGAACTCTCCGCCGCACAAGAGGTGGCGCGCGACCACGGCATTCCGGTGGTCGCGATCACGGGCCTGGACGACGTGCTCGCCTATGCCGGCGAGCGGCCGGAGCTGGCGGCCGAGCACGCCCGCCTGCTCGATTACCGATCCCGCTACGGCGTGGACGCGTAAGCGCAGGCTGCCGTGGGGCGACCGGCGTCACACGCCCGGCCGCGGCCTTCATCCACGCTTTAGGCGGCATCGGCACGATGGCTATACTGGCCGCCAGGAGGGGTTACCCATGCGCAAGTTCGTTTACGCCGCCGCCATCGGCCTGGCGACGGTCCTGACCGCCCACGCCCAGGGCGCAGGCGTCCGCTACCACTGGCGCGACGGTCAGGGCCTCTCGCACTACAGCGACAGCCTCACTGCGGATGCGATGAAGTACGGCTACGACCTGGTCAATGACCAGGGCATGGTGGTGCGCCACGTCGAACGCCAGCTCAGCCCAGAGGAGCGCGCCGCGGCCGACAAGGTGACCGCCGAGCAGGCCGCCCGGACGCGTGAGGAAGACGCGCGCAAGCGCGCCGACCTGCAGATGCTCAACGCCTACGGCGACGAGGCGGCGCTGCGGCAGGCGCAGCAGGAAGCAATCGATTCCATCGACCAGCAGATCAGCACCACCCGCATCAACCTGCGCAGCCAGGAGAAGACCCTGGCCGACCTGCTCGGCCGTGCGGCCGAACTGGAGCGCGCCAAGAAGCCGGTGCCCAAGTACCTCACCGACAGCATCAGTGAGCAGCGCAACGTGGTGGCCAGCCAGCACGCCACGCTGGAGCGCCAGCAGGACCGCCGCGACGACGCCCAGAAGACGGCTGCGCAGCAGCTGGACCACTACCGCGCGCTGAAGAAGGCGCAGGAAGAACAGCGGCCTTAGCTAGCGCAACGCAAGGAGGCTGGCCCACCTTGCGATGGCTGCACGGGGCGGCTTCAGCCGCCCCGCCGGGTCACTCAGAACGGCAGCTTCAGGCCCGGGTCGACCAGGAACAGTTGCTCGCGGAAGGCCTGCTGGATCCGCTTGAGCGCCGCCGGGTTGTCCGCATCGAAGCGCAACACCAGCACCGGCGTGGTGTTGGAGGCGCGCACCAGGCCCCAGCCATCCGGCCAGTCCGCGCGAACGCCGTCGATGGTCACCAGTGTGGCGTCGCCGAAGCTGGCCTTCTCCTTGAACGTCTCGATGAAGCGATAGTGCTCGCCTTCCTTGAGCTCGATCTTCAGCTCGGGGGTGGACACGCCCTTCGGACACGTGGCAAAGATCTCCTCCGGCGTGCGTCCCTCCAGATCGCCGGCAAGGATCTCCAGCAGCCGCGCGCCGGCGTAGATGCCGTCGTCGAAGCCGTACCAGCGCTCCTTGAAGAAGAAGTGGCCGCTCATCTCGCCGGCGAGCTCGGCCTGCGTCTCGCGCATCTTGGCCTTGATCAGCGAGTGACCGGTGCGCCACATCAGCGGGCTGCCGCCGGCCTCCAGCACCTGGCCCTTGAGATGCCCGGTGCACTTGACGTCGTAGATGATCGTGGCGCCCGGCTGGCGCGAGAGCACGTCGCGCGCGAACAGCATCAGCAGGCGATCGGGGAAGATGATCTCGCCTTCGCGAGTCACCACGCCCAGGCGGTCGCCGTCGCCGTCGAAGGCCACGCCGATGTCCGCTCCGGTCTGGCGCACCGCGTGGATCAGGTCCTCCAGGTTGTGCGGATCGGACGGGTCGGGATGGTGATTGGGGAAGGTGCCGTCCACCTCGCAGTACAGCGGGATGATCTCGCAGCCGATGCCCTCGAGCACCTGCGGCGCCACCGCTCCGGGAATGCCGTTGCCGCAATCGACCACGACCTTGAGCCGACGCTCGGCCTGCACGTCGGAGGTGATCCGCTCGATGTAGTCGGGCACCACGTCGACGTGGCGCAAGCCGCCGTGGCCGCCATCCTCCAGCGCGCCGCTGGCGATGCGCCGGTACAGGTCCTGGATCGCGCCTTCGGACAGCGTCTCGCCGCCCACCACGATCTTGAAGCCGTTGTAGTCCGGCGGATTGTGGCTGCCGGTGACCGCCACGCCGCTGCCGGTGTTGAAGCGGTAGGCCGCGAAGTACACCACCGGCGTCGGCACTGCGCCGACGTCGATCACGTCGATGCCCGCTTCGCGCAGGCCGTCGGACAGCGCGCCGGCCAACTCGGGACCGGACAGCCGGCCATCGCGACCGACCACGATCTCGGACAGGCCCTTTTCGCGCATCAGCGTGCCGATCGACTGGCCCAGCAGGTGCGCCACCCGCGCGGTGAGCGTCTTGCCGACCACGCCGCGCACGTCGTAGGCGCGGAAGATGCTCGGATCGACCGCATCGGCGGGGCTGGCCGCGGGCGGCTTCGCCACGGGGCGCACCACCGGCGGAGCCGGTTGGGGCTTGGCTGGAGTGACGTCTGACACCATGATCTCCTTGGGTTGAATCTCTCGCTGCGCGGGCGCTCGGGTGCGCAGCCACAGCAGGTAAAGGCCGCCGACGATGCATGCCAGCGCCAGCAACGCCGCCAGCGGCCAGATGCGCGGCAGCACGATGAAGGCCGCCGGAAGCGCGGCGGCGACACTGAAATTGCTGCCCGGCACCGGCTTGGCATCATCCTCCAGCTGGGCCGACGCCACGCCGCGCGAGAGCAGGCTCAACGCACCGCGGTCGTCGCCCTGATGCAAATCGATGCGGCCGTTACCCGGCGCAATGGACTCGAATCGCCGTTGCAGCGGCGTGAATGGGAGTTCCACCCAGGCCCACGCCAGCGGGCGTGCCGCCGGGCCCATCGGCTGCACCACGCTCAACCGCCGCTGGCCGTGCGTGGTCACGGTCTGCACCGGCGGATTGCCATCGCTGGTCTGCGCCGCCATCAGCTGGGCCGCCTTGGCATAGCCGAACTCGCGGTAGTTGGCGTGCAGCACCTCGTCCAGGGCGGCGCTGTAGACCTCCACTTCCAGTGCCGCAGGCAGCCTGGCGCGCAGCGCAGCGGCGAGCTGCGCACGGTCGCCCTGCACGCCCACAGCGGCCGCCGCCTGGGCGATGCGGTTGTGCTCGTCCGCGATCTCGGCCGCCAGCGTCTGCACCGCCTGGTCCTGCGCCGCGTGCACCCGCGCCACCTGGCCGCTTTCACTGGCGATCAGCCAGGTCTGCCATGCGCAGAACAGGCCCAGCAGCAACAGCACGGTGCCGCCGGCCAGCGGCACCAGCCGAAGCGACGCATCTCCCGCGATCTTTCTTGCCATCTCGCCCCCGACTGCAGCCCGTCTTCAGTTGATGCCCGTCGAACCAAACCCCCCCGCGCCACGGGCGGACGGCGCGAACTGCGCCACCACGCGCAACCGCGCCTGCGCTACCGGTACCAGCAGCAGCTGCGCGATGCGGTCGCCCACGCCGATGGTGTACGGCGCGCCGGCACGATTCCAGCACGAAATCATCAGCGGCCCCTGGTAGTCGGCATCGATCACGCCGACCAGGTTGCCCATCACCAGCCCATGTTTGTGGCCCAGTCCCGAACGCGGCACGATCAGCGCGCACCAGTTGGGATCGCCGATGTGGATGGCGATGCCGCTGGGCACCAGCGCACTCTCGCCCGGCGCCAGGGTGAGCGGTGCATCGATGGCGGCACGCAGATCCATGCCGGCGCTGCCGGCGGTTGCCGCCTCGGGCAGGGGGATGGTATCGCCCAGTCGCGGGTCGAGGATCTTCAGCTCGACGTCGATCATGCGCGCGCGGCCCGATAGCGCTGCGCGATGCGCTCGACCAGCCGCGAGGCCAGTTCACGCTTGGAGGCACGCGGCAATTCCTCGCCGCCGCCCGGCCAATACAGGCTGAGCGCGTTGTCGTCGGCCTCGAAGCCCAGGCCCTCGCCGACGCGGTTGGCGGCAATCATGTCCAGTCCTTTACGGGCGAGTTTGTCCTGCGCGTAGGCCACGACGTCATGGGTTTCGGCAGCGAAGCCGACCAGGAACGGATGCGGCGTGGCGGCGGCCAGTTCCATCAGGATGTCCGGGTTCTCGGCCAGGTCCAGCACCAGCGGGGCGCCGTCGCGCTTCTTGAGCTTGCGCGACGCCACCTGGGCCGGGCGATAGTCGCCCACCGCTGCCGCGCCGACGTAGATATCCGCCGCCGCCGCCGCGCTGCGTACCGCCTCGTGCATCTGTGCGGCGCTGCGCACGTCGATGCGGCGAGCCACGCCCGCCGGCGTGGCCAGGCCGACCGGGCCGGCGACGAGCGTCACCTCGGCGCCGGCCGCAGCTGCCGCCTGCGCCACTGCGAACCCCATGCGCCCGGAACTGCGGTTTCCGATGAAGCGCACCGGATCGATGTCCTCGTAGGTCGGGCCTGCGCTCACCACCACGCGCAGCCCGGCCAGCGCGCCGCTCCCGAACGAAGCGGCGAGGGCGTCACGCAGTTCCAGCGGTTCGAGCATGCGGCCCGAACCGACGTCGCCGCAGGCCTGCTCGCCGGCGGCCGGGCCCAGCACCGTGACGCCGCGCGCGCGCAGCGTGGCCAGGTTGGCCTGCACGGCTGCATGCGCCCACATCTGCTGGTTCATCGCCGGCGCCACGAACAGCGGTGCGGCGCTGGCCAGGCACAACGTGGTCAGCAAGTCGTCGGCCTGGCCCTGGGCGAGGCGGGAAAGGATGTCGGCGCTGGCCGGCGCGATCAGCACCCGCTCGGCCCAGCGCGCCAGCTCGATGTGGCCCATCGCCGCCTCGGCGCCTTCGTCCCACAGCGATACGCGCACGGGTTCGCCGGACAGCGCCTGGAACGTCGTGGCGCCAACGAAGTGCGTGGCCGCTTCGGTCATCACCACGCGCACCTGCGCGCCCTGCTCGCGCAGTCGACGAACCAGTTCGCAGGACTTGTAGGCGGCGATACCCGCCGAGACGCCGAGCAGAAGGCGACGTTGGGCAAGACTCATGTAAGGCGGGCCTGACAATCGGGCGGAGCGCTAGCTTACCGGAATCGTCAGTCCGCTCTGCTGCCTGCGGTCGCACTCCGGCAGGCAGGATGGCCCGATGAGCATCCGTCACTGGCCCAGCGGTGAACGCCCCCGCGAAAAGCTGCTGCACAAAGGTAGCGCCCTGCTGTCCGACGCCGAGCTGCTGGCCGTGCTGCTGGGCAGTGGCGTACCCGGCAAGGACGCCATCGCGCTGGGCCGCGAGCTGCTGCAGCAGGCCGGCGGCCTGGGCGCCCTGCTCGGCCGCCCGGACCAGCCCTTGCGCAGTAGCGGCCTGGGTCCGGCCAAGCGCGCACGCCTCATGGCCGCACTGGAACTGGCCCGCCGCAGCCTGGCCGAACAGTTGCAGGCGCTGCCCAGCCTGGGCAGCCCGCGGGACAGCGGCGACTACCTTTCCGCCTGCCTGCGCCACCTGCCCTACGAAGTGTTCGGCTGCCTGTACCTGGACAACCGGCACCGCGTGCTCGCCTTCGAGGAACTCTTCCGCGGCACCGTGGACGGCGCCAGCGTGCACCCGCGGGAGGTAGTGCGCGCCTGCCTCAGGCACAACGCCTGCGCGGTGATCTTGGCCCACAACCATCCGAGCGGCACGGCCGAGCCCAGCGCCGCCGACCGCGCGATCACCCGCGAGCTGCGCGAGGCGCTGAAGTTGGTCGGCGTCCGCGTGCTCGACCACCTGGTGATCGGCCACGGCGCGCCGGTGTCGATGGCCGAACGAGGACTGTTGTAACCGACGGCACTGGCCTCGACACCGCCGCTCCGGCAAAAGAAAGGGCGGCACGCCGGGGAATGCGTGCCGCCCTGGATGCGCCCGGGGGAGAACGAGCGCCGGCGAAGCATGCCCCCCGCGTGTGACCGGAACATGACCGCCATCACACGACTTGACAGGCGCGAAAATAGCCCGCGCGACTTATGCACAGCTCGGCCTTATCGGACTTGCGGGGCCGAAGCTTCCTGAAAAGGTAAGACTTGCTTTGTAAGCCTATGTTTTAGAAGGGTTGTCCTCTTTACAAGCGCCCTACGGGGCCGATCGAATGGAAGATCCCGCCTTCGATCCGGTTTTTCCCCACAGAGTTATCCACAGCATTGTCCCCACCGGGCCCGACCAGGCCCCCGCGGGCCCCGCAAGGCGTGCCTCTGCTAGGATGGACGGTTCCCATCGACGCTGATTCCTCGCCGTGAAACAACCGCTGCGCGACCTGCTGCTGCAGGCCATCCGGAACCTACAGGACACTTCCGTCCTGCCTGCCGAACTCGAGATTCCGCCCTTCGTGGTGGAGCGTGCGCGCAGCCGCGAACATGGCGATTTCGCGACCAATGCCGCGATGCTGCTGGCCAAGCCGGCCCGCGCCAAGCCGCGCGAGCTGGCCGAGAAACTGGTCGGCGCGCTGCCGGCCAATACGCTGGTGGAAAGGATCGAGATCGCCGGCCCCGGCTTCGTCAATTTCTTCCTGAGCCCCGGCGCCTACCACGCGCAAGTGCAACGCATCTTCGCCGACGGCAAGGATTACGGCCGCGGCACCGCCGGCGCGGGCAAAACGGTCGGCGTGGAATTCGTCTCGGCCAACCCCACCGGCCCGTTGCACGTGGGCCATGGGCGCAACGCTGCGCTGGGCGACTGCATCGCCCGCCTGCTCGAGGCGACCGGCTGGAACGTCCGGCGCGAGTTCTACTACAACGACGCCGGCGTGCAGATCCAGAATCTGGCGATCTCCACCCAAGCGCGCGCGCGCGGCCTGGCCCCCGGCGACGCCGGCTGGCCGGAGGAGGGCTACCGCGGCGACTACATCGCCGACGTGGCCAAGGCCTACCTCGCCGGCGACAGCGTCACGGTCGAAGGCCACACGGTGACCGGCGCCAAGGATCCGGCCGATCTGGAGGCGATCCGGCATTTCGCCGTGGCCTACCTGCGCCGCGAGCAGAACCTGGACCTGAAAGCCTTCGGCGTCGGCTTCGACACCTTCTTCCTGGAATCGTCCCTCTACACCGACGGCAAGGTGGAGGAGACCGTGCGCGAACTCGTCGCCCACGGCCACACCTACGAGGAAGGCGGAGCGCTGTGGCTGCGCACCACCGATTTCGGCGACGACAAGGACCGCGTGATGCGCAAGTCCGACGGCACGTACACCTATTTCGTGCCGGACGTGGCCTATCACCTTTCAAAGTGGCAGCGCGGCTACGAGAAGGCGATCACCGTGCTCGGCTCGGACCACCACGGCTCGCTGGCGCGCGTGAAGGCCGGCCTGCAGGCGCTCGATGCCGGCATCCCCAAGGGCTATCCGGACTACATGCTTTACCAGATGGTCACCGTGATGCGCGGTGGCGAAGAGGTGAAGATCTCCAAGCGCGCCGGCAGCTACGTGACCCTGCGTGACCTGATCGACGAAGCCGGCCGCGATGCCACACGCTACTTCCTGATCTCGCGCAAGGCCGACTCGCAGCTGGTGTTCGACATCGACCTGGCCCGTTCGCAGAGCAACGACAACCCGGTCTATTACATCCAGTACGCCCACGCGCGGGTGTGCTCGGTGCTGCGCCAGGCCGGGGAGAAGGGCTTCAGCGTCGACCTCGACCAAGGATTGGCGGAGCTGGCGCGCCTGGACAACGAGCACGAGCAGATCCTGCTCACCGAACTGTCCAAGTACCCCGAGATCGTCGACGCCGCCGCCGCCAACCTCGAGCCGCACCTGCTCGCCGGCTGGCTACGCGAACTGGCCAATGCGTTCCACACCTACTACAACTCGCACCAGTTCCTGGTCGACGACGCCGCCCTGCGCAATGCGCGCCTGGCGCTGGTGGTGGCGACCCGGCAGGTGTTGAAGAATGGCCTGGGCCTGCTGGGCCTTTCCGCCCCGGAGAGCATGTAATGGCAGCACGCAAGGGCAAGGGCCGGCAGGCCGTGCGCAACCGCAAGGGCGGCTTTCCGGCCTGGGGGTGGGCGGTGATCGGCATCGCGGTCGGCGTGCTGGCGATGGTGGTGCTGACGCGCCATTCGCTGCTGCCGATGGCGCCCACCGGCCCGCAGCCGAATCCGCAGGCCACTGCGCAGGGCGGCGGCGACAAGGGCCTGGCGCCGGCCGAGAGCGCGCCGAAGAAGCCGCAGTACGACTTCTACTCGGTGCTGTCGGAGAAGGAGGTGCGCATCCCCGACGAGCAGATCAGTGCACAGGCGCGCGCCGAGCAGCAGCAGAAGCAGCAGGCCGCGCAGCAGGCGCAGGCCGCGGCCGCCGCGCAGCAACAGGCACCGGCCAACGCCAATGCGCCGGCCGCCGTCACCGAGAACATCCAGGCCGCGCCGCCGGCGGCGCTGCCGCCGCCCGCCGCCGGCAGCGGCTACCTGCTGCAGGTCGGCGCCTTCCCCAGCGCGGCCGACGCGGAGGCGCTGAAGGCCAAGCTCGCGTTGCAGGGCTTCGTCGCCAACGTGCAGGCGGTCAGCGTGGGCGGACAGACCTTCCATCGCGTGCGCTTGGGCCCGTTCCGCTCCGCCTCCGAGCTGGAGTCGACCAAGCAGCGCCTGGCCTCGGCCGGCATCAAGGCGATCGCGTTGAAGGAAGGCCGCTGAGATGAACATACGCACCGCCTGGATCAGCGGCGCCACGTCCGGCTTCGGCGCCGCGGCAGTGGAGCGTTTCGTGGCCGGCGGCTGGCGCGTCGTCGCCAGCGGCCGCCGCGCCGAGCGCCTGCAGGCGCTGGTCGACCGCCACGGCGCCGAAAGCGTGCATCCATTGGTCTTCGACATCCGCGACGAAGCCGCCATGCGCGCGGCCCACGCCAGCCTGCCGGCCGGGTTCGCCGGCATCGACCTGCTGGTCAACAACGCCGGCCTGGCGCTGGGCACGGCCCCCGCACAGCAGGCGGACCTGGCGCAGTGGCGGCAGATGATCGACACCAACGTCACCGCGCTGGTCACGCTGACCCGGCTGCTGCTGCCCACGCTGATCGAGCGGCGCGGCGCCATCGTCAACATCAGCTCGACGGCGAGCAGCTACCCCTACACCGGCGGCAACGTGTACGGCGGGACCAAGGCCTTCGTCTCGCAGTTTTCGCTGGGCCTGCGTTCGGATCTGCACGGCACCGGCGTGCGCGTCACCTCGGTGGAGCCTGGCATGGCGCAGACCGAATTCACGCTGGTGCGCACCGGCGGCGACCAGGCCGCCTCTGACAAGCTCTACGCCGGCGCGCACCCGATCACCGCGGGCGACATCGCCGAAACGCTGTGGTGGATCGCCAACCTGCCGGCCCACCTCAACGTCAATCGCATCGAACTGATGCCTACCAGCCAGTCGTTCGCCGGGTTCCAGGTACACCGCGACTGAGCCGCATCGAAGGCGGCTACTGCATGTGCCAGCCGTGGCTGACCAGCAGGCTCTGCCCGGTCAGCGCGGCGCTGGGGAAGGCGGCCAGGAACAGTGCGGTCTGCGCCACATCGTCCAAGGTGGTGAACACGCCGTCGACGGTGTGCTTGAGCATCACGCTGCGGACCACGTCCGCCTCGCTGATGCCCAGTTCCCTGGCCTGCTCGGGGATCTGCTTCTCCACCAGCGGCGTGCGCACGAAGCCGGGGCAGATCACGTGCGAGCGCACGTTGTGCGGCGCGCCCTCCTTGGCCAGCGTGCGGGCCAGGCCGAGCAGGCCGTGCTTGGCGGTGACGTAGGGCGCCTTCAGCACCGAAGCTTCGTGCGAATGCGCCGAGCCCATGTAGATCACGGTGCCGCCGCGGCTCTTGCCGCCGTCGTCCTTGTACATGTGCTTGAGCGCCGCGCGCGTGGTGAGGAAGGCGCCATCGAGGTGGATCGCCAGCATCTTCTTCCAGTCGGCGTAGGCAAAGCTCTCGATCGGGTTGACGATCTGCACGCCGGCGTTGGAGATCAGGACGTCCAGACATCCAAAGGCCCGCACCACCGCCTCGGTTCCGGCCTCGACCGCCTGCTCGTCGGTGACGTCCATGGCCACCCCCATGGCGCGCCCGCCGGCTGCCCTGATTGCCTCGGCGGTGGCCTCGGCGGCTTGCTGGTTGATGTCGGCGATCCCCACGGCGGCGCCTTCGCGGGCATACAGCTCCGCGATCGCCTTGCCGATGCCGCTGGCCGCGCCGGTGATGAGGGCTACCTTGCCTTCGAGCTGGGCCATGGCACGTCTCCGAGAGGGGGAGCCTGCGATTGTAGACCGGCCCTCGACGGGCGCCATCGGACCTCGGTGCAAGGTAACGCCGCCTGTGATTCAGCCGGCCAGATAGGTATAGGCGGTCAGTCCCGCGTCGAGGTCGCGGTACAGCGCGTCGGCCGCGCCGCCCTCGATACCGGCCGCCGCGATACGCTCGCGGTAGCTGCGGCGCAGCGCCGCCAGGTCGTAGCCGACGTAGTCGAGCATCAGGTCGGTGGTGTCGCCGCGGCGCACGTGGTCGAACACGTAACCGTCGCCGTCGGCGCGCACGTTGACCGCGTCGGTGTCGCCGAACAGGTTGTGGATGTCGCCCAGGGTCTCCTGGTAGGCGCCGACCATGAACAGGCCCAGGCAGTAGTCCTCGCCGGGCCGCGGGCGGTGCAGCGGCAGGCTCACGTCCACGCCCTCGGCATCGACGTAGTGGTCGATGCGGCCGTCCGAATCGCAGGTGAGGTCGACGATCACGCCGCGACGCGCCGGCGCCTCGTCCAGCCGCGTGATCGGCACGATCGGGAAGATCTGGTCGATCGCCCAGATGTCCGGCACCGACTCGAACACCGAGAAATTGAGGAAGTACTTGTCGACCAGCTTCTCGTCCAGTTCGTCCAGCAGCACGCGATGCGCGCGGTCGGCCGGCGAGAGCCGCGCGCGCACCGCGTTGGCGATCAGGTAGAACAGCTCGTCCAGCCGCGCGCGGTCGGCAAGGCCGAGCTGGCCCAGCGCGAACAGCGACTGCCCCTCGGCCAGGTGGTGCTGCGCCTCGTGGTAGAGCTCCAGCGGCGGGCGTTCGCCCAGCGCGGCATGCACTTCGCGCAGATGGCGCAGCACCGCCGGCTCCTGCGCCCGGGCCGTGGGCAGCGTGCCGGCCGGCACCTCCTCGACCTCGGTGACGTCGGACACCAGCACCGCATGGTGCGCGGTCATCGCGCGGCCGGCTTCGGTGAGGATGTGCGGGGCGGCCAGACCTTCCGCCGCCACCGCCTCGGCCAGCGACTGCACGATGGTCAGCGCGTACTGCTCCATCGAGTAGTTGATCGAATTGTGGCTGCGCGAGCGCGAGCCTTCATAGTCCACGCCCAGGCCGCCGCCGACGTCGACGATCTGAAGCGGCACGCCCATGCGCGACAGTTCCACGAAATAGCGCGTGGCCTCGCGCATGCCGTTGGCGATGTCGCGCACGTTGGAGATCTGCGAGCCCATGTGGAAGTGCTGCAGCTTGAGCGTGTGCTTCAGGCCGGCCTCCTCCAGCGTCGCCACCAGCTCCAGCACCTGCGCCGGCGACAGGCCGAACTTGCCCTTGTCGCCGCCGGTGTTCTGCCATTTGCCCGCGCCGATCGAAGCCAGCCGTACGCGTACGCCGAGCAGCGGCTCGACATCCAGCGCCCTGGCCTCGGCGATCACGTGCTCGAGCTCGGACAGCTTCTCGATCACGATGAAAACGCGCAGGCCCAGCTTGCGGCCGATCAGCGCAAGACGGACGTACTGGCGGTCCTTGTAGCCATTGCAGATCACGATCGAGCCGGGCCGCGCCAGCGCCAGCACCGCCATGAGCTCGGGCTTGGAACCGGCCTCCAGGCCGAAGCCCTCGCTGCCGGCGGCCACCAACTCCTGCACCACGCCGCGCTGCTGGTTGACCTTGATCGGGAAGACCGCGGTATAGCCGCCGGCATAGCCGGTCTCGCCGATCGCCCGGGCGAAGGCGCCCTGCATGCGGCGCAGGCGGTCGGCCAGGATCTCGGGAAAACGCACCAGAAGCGGCAGCCGCAGGCCCTGCGCGCGCGCCTGCTGGACGATCTGCGGCAGCGGCAGGGAAGGGCCGCCTGCGCCTTGCGGGCGCATCACGATCCGGCCGCCGGCATCGACGTCGACGTAGCCGTCGCTCCAGTAGGGCACGGCATAGAGCAGGCGGGCGTCGTCGACGGTCCAGGACGTGGACATGGCAAGGGTCTCCCAGGCAAACGGATCCATGCACGTCGCAGCGGCGAGCCTTGACGCATGCTCGAATCGAGCGAGGGCCCGCCGGCCGGAAGCCTCGCACGCCGCGGGGCCGGATGGGCTCGTGGGCGGCCGATGGCCGGCCCGGCGCCATTGTAGCGGCGCGGCGGTGACAGATGGTCAACGCGCACATTGCGCGCGCGCGGTTGCCGCTACAATGCCGCTCTTTTCACGTCTCCCAAGTGCAGGACAGCGCCATGTCGCAACTCAGCTGGTTCACCGAGGCCCACCAGACCTCCGGCTCCTCCATCGGTTTCCGCGTGGAGAAGCTGCTGCATGCGGAGAAGACGCCGTTCCAGACCATCGAGATCTACCAGACCACCGACTGGGGCAATCTCATGGTCATCGACGGCTGCGTGATGCTGACCAGCCGCGACAACTTTCTCTACCACGAGATGATGACCCATCCGGCGCTGTTCACCCACGCGCGCGCCAAGCGCGTGGTGATCATCGGCGGCGGCGATTGCGGCACGCTGCGCGAGGTGCTCAAGCACGAGGAAGTCGAGCACGCGGTGCAGGTGGAGATCGACGAGCGCGTGACGCGCCTGGCCGAGCAGCACTTCCCGGAGCTGTGCGAGTCCAACGGCGATCCGCGCGCGGAGCTCCTGTTCATCGACGGCATCAAGTACATGGCCGAGGCCGAGCCCGACTCGCTGGACCTCATCATCGTCGACTCGACCGATCCGGTGGGGCCGGCCGAGGGCCTGTTCAACGCCGCCTTCTACGCCAGCTGCCACAAGGCGCTGCGCCACGGCGGCATCCTGGTGCAGCAGAGCGAATCGCCGCTGGCGCACCTGGAACTGATCAAGTCGATGCGCTCGGCCATGCGCACCTCCGGCTTCTCCGCGGTCAAGACGCTGCCGTTCCCGCAACCGTGTTACCCGACCGGCTGGTGGAGCTGCACGATGGCGCGCAAGGGTGGGGACCTGTCCGGCTTCCGCGAGCGCGGCGCGCTCAGCAAGGGCTTCCCCACCCGCTACTACAACGCCGAGATCCACCGCGGCGCGCTGGCGCAGCCGGAGTTCATGCGCGAGGCGCTGGGGGACTGAAGCCGGGATTTGGCATTCGGGATCTGCAAGCGCGGCGCGTTGCCTTCCCGGATCCCCGTCCTCAGAACAGCTTCTGCCGCACCTTCGGCAACAGCACCAGCACCAGCGTGGCGAGCGGGCCGAACACCAGCGAGAGCAGGAACCACAGCAGGCCGCTGCGGTTCTTGCCTTGCGCCAGGCCCGCGTTGATGAGCGCCAGCGTGCCCCAGCCGACAAACCATGGCGCCGCCTGGACGTCGGCCAACCTCGAAAACTGATCCACGGCATCTCTCCGTCATTGGGCGGGCACGCGCCGGGTGCGCGTCGGGGAGCGGCCATGCTAACCATCCTTGCCCGCCAGCGCGCGCCGCGCCGCCAGGCGGATCAGGCTGGCTTAATCCTTGCCCGCTATGCTGCCCGCTTCAGCTCCAAGGAGAACGCGATGCCGGGACTGCGTCAACTGGCCCTCGTGCTGGCATGCGTGCTGGGTGCCTGCGCCCTGCCCGGCAACGTGCTGGCGAAGAAGTCCAAAGCCCGTCCCCAGCAGCAACAGCACACCGCCGCCTTGCTGGCCTTCCAGCGCGACCTGGTGAGCGTGCTGGCGCCGCGCGCCGATGCGCTGCCGCTGCTCGGCGCGGCGCTGCTGGCGCGTCCACTGTCTGGCCAGCCCAAGGCGAACGACTTCCACAGCCTGATCGAACGCGCGGCGGCCGCGCCGGGCCATGGTCCGGCGCAGCGCTGGATACAGCTGGCCGATTGCGACGCCAAGGCCGACGCCTGTCCCAACGCCCAGGCCCTCGCCTCGCTGCTGGAAGAGGCGCCGGACAACGCCGCCGTCTGGCTGCTCAAGCTCGGCCGGGACATGCACGACACCAAGCGCGAGGCCGCCCGCGCGGACCTTGCGCACGCGGCCCAGGCCAAGCTCTACGACGACTACACCGGCACCAGCCTGCAGGCCCTGGCCAACAGCGTGAGCGTGCTGCCGCCCCCCGCGGCCACGCTCGATCCGAAGGCCGGCGCCGGCGCGGCCGGCGTGCAGGCGATGCTCGTGTTCGGCGTCGCCGGCACGCAGCCGCAACCGGGCCTGCGTGCCGTGGCCGACCTGTGCCAGGACGCCGGCACCGACCAGCAGCTGAGTGCCGATTGCCGGCAGCTCGGCAAGACGCTCGAATGGGGGTCCAGTCCGTTGGCCCGATCGCTCGGCCTGCACCTGGGAGAAACCCTGGGCGACGAAGCCGAGCGCAACCAGGCCCGGCGCGAACGGCGCGACCTGGTCTGGCAGGTTCAGCAGTTCGCCCGGCTCGCCTCGCGCGTGCAGACCGACAAGGCCCAGGCCCAGCACCTGCTGTCGCTGGCGCGCAGCGGCGGCACCGAGATGAGCCTGGTGCTCTCGGCCTTGCGCGATGCCGGCGTGCCGACCGATGCCCCGGCCGACTGGGAGATGCACCCCGAAGGAAACGCGGCGCCGCCTGCGGGCACCTGAACTGCACGCGCTCCATCCCGTTCCCCGTTCCCCGTTCCCCGTTCCCCGTTCCCCGTTCCCTGTTCCCTGTTCCCCGTAACCAGCTACGCTTGCCCCACCTTTCCCAACGGGGGCGGCCGATGCTGACGGTGCTGGTGGCAAGCAGCAAGGGCGGATGCGGCAAGAGCACGCTGGTCACCCAGCTGGCCTCGCACTTCGCGCAGGAGGGCAAGCGCACGGCGATCGTGGACACCGACCGCCAGGGTTCGAGCTTCCGCTGGGCCGCGCTGCGGCCCGACGGCACACCGGGCGTACTGGGACTGGAAGGCCGCCGTGGCCTGCAGAAACTGCCGCCGGACACCGACCGCGTGCTGGTCGACACCCCCGCCGGCACCGGTGAGCGCGAGCTGGAGCCGCTGCTGGAGCAGGCCAGCGCCCTGCTGGTGCCGGTGCTGCCCTCCTCGTTCGACCTGCACGCGACGCTGGACTTTCTGCAGCGGCTCGCCGGCATCGCGCGGATCAAACGCGGCAAGCTGCCGGTGGCGCTCATCGGCAACCGCCTCAAGCCGTGGACCCACGCCAGCCAGGACGCACTGGCGCAACTGGCCGAGGATGCCCCCTTCCCGGTCGTCGCCGAATTGCGCGACAGCCAGGCCTACGTGCTGCTCACCGCCCTGGGCAAGGGCATCTTCGACTACCACTCCGAGCAGGTGCGCAGCCAGCAGCAGGACTGGCTGCCGCTGCTGCGCTGGCTCAAGCGCCAGCATTGAAGCGAGGCCGCCATGCAAGAACTGATTCTTTTGCGACATGCCGAGGCCCTGCCGGCATCCTCCGGCAGCGAGGACCTGGAACGCTCACTGAGCCCGCGCGGCGAACAGGAGGCGCTGGCCGCCGGCCGCTGGCTCGCCACGCACGGCGTGCGGCCGGACCGCCTGCTGTGCTCGCCGGCCCTGCGTGCAAGGCGCACCGCGGAGCTGGCCGCGAAGGCGGTCGCCCCTGACGGCGCGATCGGCCTGGCCGGGGAAATCTACGACGCCACCCCGGGCGAATTGCTCGCCCTGCTCGACCAGCACACCGACGCACGCTGCGTGCTGCTGGTAGGCCACAACCCCGGCATCGAGCGACTGGTCGCGCTGATGGTGGATGGCCGTTCGGACGAATTCCGCGGCATGCCGCCGGCCGGGCTGGCGGTGCTGCACCTGCAGGGCGTGCTGGAGCCGGGCAACGCCCGGCTGGATGCGTTCTGGTCGCCCTGATGCGCACCGCGGCCCTCGTCGCGCTGCTGGCCCTCGCGCCCGCGGTGTACGCGGCGCCGTCCCACCGGTGGCGCATCGAGAGTCCGCCCTCGCATGTGGATTTCGGCGTGCGGCTGCTGTGGCTGCACACCATCCACGGCCGCTTCGAGCGGCTCGACGGCGCGATCGAGCCGCTCGGCGACGGCCGCGTGGTGGTGGACGCGCGCGTTGCAGTGGACAGCCTGTCGATGGACTCGCAACACCTGCGCCGCTGGGTGTTGGCCGAGGAATTCTTCGACGCGGCGCGGTACCCGACCTTGCGCTTCGTCTCGGCACCGGTGCCGCGCACGGCGCTGGACGACGGTGGCGCGCTCGAAGGCCAGCTGACCTTGCGCGGAATCACCCGCCCGATGCGCTTCGAGCTGCTGCCCGCGCGCTGCACCGCCGACGCCTGCACGATCGAGGCACACGGCCGGTTGACGCGCAGTGAATTCGGCATGGCCGGCCACCGCGCCGTGCTGTCGGACCTCGTGGAGCTGGCGTTATCGATCGCGATCGCCCGCGCACCGCAATGAATGGCCGTGCGCCGCAGGCGGCCCCGCGTCGCACCCTGCCGTCGGCAAGGAATACCTGGCCTGCTGAACGGACGCGGCGTCTTGGCTCGACGCCAACGGCAGCGTCCGTATGATGCGGCCTATGAGCTTGCGCCACTTCGCCCTGTTTACCCTGCTCGCCGCCGCCGCGCTGCTCGAGGGCTGCACGCTCTCGCACGCACAGATCCGCCGCGCCGATGCCCTCGTCGCGGCCACCACTGCGAAAGAATCCACCTGCACCGGCCCCGAGCACTGCGCGCGTCCCTCGCCGCTGCTCGATGCGGCGGCGCAGGCGCTGGCCGAATCGACGCCGGCCCGACCGCAGCACCTGGTGGCGCTGCTCGATGCCAGCGAGCCGGCGCTGGTGGCGCGGCTCAGCCTGATTCGCGCCGCGCGCCGCACGATCGACGTGCAGACCTACATCTGGGACCAGGACGACGTCGGCCAGCTGATGCTCGACGAGCTGGTGCAGGCGGCGCGGCGTGGCGTGCAGGTGCGCATCCTGGCCGACCAGCTGTCCTCCTTCGGTGACCTCGGCCTGCTCGACCGGCTCGCCCGCGCGAGCCCCAACCTGCAGGTGCGGCTGTACAACCCGACCTTTCAGGAAGCGCGCACCTCGCCGCTCGAATGGGCCGCCGGCATCGCCTGCTGCTTCCTCAAGTTCAACCAGCGCATGCACAACAAGGTACTGGTGGTGGACGACACCGCCGGCATCACCGGCGGGCGCAACTACCAGGACCGCTACTTCGACTGGGACGACGACTTCGACTACGTCGACCGCGACGTGCTGGTCGGTGGCCCCGCCGCACGCGCCATGGCGAGCAGCTTCGCGCTGTTCTGGCGGCACAAGCGCGCCGTGCCGCTGACCCAGCTGCGCGACGTCAACCACTACATCCTGGCCCATCCGCAGGCGCCCGGCTGGAGCGCGCCGCATTACGACCATCCGCAGCGGGTCTACCGCGTGCAGCAGGAGGCCGACGATGCGGCCTGGCTGCGCATGCACGTGCTGGCCGACAGCGTGCGTGCCCGGCACGTGGAGTTCTTCAGCGACCTGCCGGCCAAGACCGAGCAGCCGCTCAAGCGGCAGGCACGCCAGTTCACCGCGCACGTGATGCAGATGGTCGGCGAGGCGCGCCACGAGGTGATCCTGCAGACGCCGTACCTGGTGATGAGCCGGCGCGCGCGCCACATCTTCGAGCATCTGCACAAAGAGCAGACCGCACCGCGCATCGTGGTATCGACCAACTCGCTCGCCTCCACCGACGCCTTCGCGGTCTATGCCCTTTCCTACAAGCACCGCAAGCGCTACCTCAAGGACTATGGCTTCGAGATCTACGAGCTCAAACCGCACGCCGAGGACGCCGCGGCGGCCAACGCGCTGGCCAGCCTGGAATGGGTCGGCGATGGCCGGCATGCCAGCGGCGAACCCGCGCACGATGCCTCGCGCCACTACGTCAGCACCGAGGACCACGGCCTGCTGGGCAGCCACGGCAGCAGCCGGCGGCCGGCGCCGCTGGTCAGCGAAGGCCGCCGCTTCGCCTTGCATGCCAAGTCCATCGTCGTGGACGACCGCTTCGCCATGGTCGGCTCGCACAACTTCGACCCGCGTTCGGACCACTTCAACACCGAAGCGGGGGTGATCGTCTACGACAGCCGCATCGCTGCGCAGGTGCGCGCGTCGATCCTGCGCGACACCCAGCCACAGAACGCCTGGGTGATCGCGCCGCGCCGCCCGGTGGTGCCGCTGCTGACCACGCTCAACCAGGTGATCGGCGACGTTTCCGAAAGCCTTCCGCTGTTCGACTTCTGGCCCTATCGCTACGCCACCAGCTACCAGCTCAAGGCAGGTTGCGCGCCGATGCGGCCGAGCGATCCGGCGTTCTTCAGCTGCTACGAGCCGGTCGGCGACTTTCCCGACGTGGCGCTGTCGCCCAAGCTGATCTACACACGCCTGATCACGGCGTTCGGGTCGAGTGCGAGCGGGATTCTCTGAGTCGGCGCTGACGCTGCGCACGCAGGCGTGAGAGCACACGAGACGTTCGCCCTCTTTCCCCGCGAGCGGAACGTCACGGCGGCGTGGCCTTCGGCCCGCGGAAGCGCATCGGCAGCTGGCCGTGCACTCCGGAAGATCCTGCCGGCACCGCGAAACGCCAGCGCTGCACGGTGGCCAGCGCATGCGCATCGAGCACCGGGTCGCCGCTGGAACGGGCGACGCGGGCATCGGTGACGCGGCCGTCGCTGCCGGTATCGATTTCCAGCACCACGCGGCCGTCCAGGTGGCCCTGCAACTCGGCCCACGCGGACGGACCGGCGGGCGTCTCCAGCGGTACCAGCGAAGGTGAAGGCGACGGGGCCGGCGCGGCCGCGGGGCCGGCCTCCGGCTGCGCACCCAGCACGCGCGGGGGCGCATGCGAACCATGGTGCGAAGGCGCCCGTGGCGGGCGCGCCACGGCCGCTGCACGGCGCGGTGGCGGGCCGACCCAATCGTCGGTGAAGCCGCTCAGCCAGTGCGTGCCCCAGGTACCGATGAGCAACGCCAGCAGGCTCAGTGCGGTGGTGACGCGCAGGCGCGGCATCGCTTTGGACGTCCGGACGGCTCAGCGTTCGAGGATCGCCACCACGCCCATGCCGCCGGCGGTGCAGACCGAGATCAGGCCTCGGCCGCTGCCCTTCTGCGCCAGTTCCTTGGCCAGCGTGGCGACCAGCCGCGCACCCGTCGCAGCGAAGGGATGGCCAACGGCGAGGCTGGAGCCGTGCACGTTGAGCTTGGCCGGATCGATGCTGCCCAGCGGCGCGGCCAGGCCCAGCCGGTTGCGGCAGTAGTCGGCGCTTTCCCATGCGCGCAGGGTGCACAGCACCTGCGCGGCGAAGGCCTCGTGGATCTCGTAGAAGTCGAAGTCCTGCAGACCGAGGTTGTTGCGTGCGAGCAGCCGCGCCACCGCCACGGTCGGCGCCATCAGCAGGCCTTCGCCATGGACGAAGTCGACCGCCGCCACTTCGGCATCGCGCACCCAGGCCTGCACCGGCAGGCCGCGCGCGGCGGCCCAGTCCTCGCCGGCCAGCAGCACCGCGGCGGCACCGTCGGAGAGCGCCGTGGAGTTGCCGGCGGTCAGCGTGCCGTGGCCGGAGCTGCGGTCGAAGGCGGGCTTGAGCGTGGCCAGCTTTTCCATGCTGGTGTCGGGCCGCAGGATGTTGTCGCGCTTGACGCCACGAAAGGGCACCACCAGGTCGTCCATGAAGCCCGCCTCGTAGGCGGCGGCGAGCTTGTGGTGGCTTTGCAGCGCCAGGCGGTCCTGCTCCTCGCGGCCGATGTGCCACTCGCGCGCCATCTTCTCGCAGTGCTCGCCCATCGACATGCCGGTGCGCGGCTCGGCCACGCCCGGAAAGGACGGCTTGAGTTCCGCGAGCGAGAAGCCGCGCGTGGCGGCGGCGAGCTTGTCCTGCCAGCCCTTGGCGCGGTTGATCGAAAGCAGCCGCTTGCGCAGCCGATCGCCGTAGACGATCGGCACGTCGCTGGTCGTGTCCGACCCGGCGGCGATGCCCGCATCGATCTGCCCCAGCGCGATCTTGTTGGCCACGATGATCGCGTTGTCCAGCGAGGTGCCGCAGGCGCGCGCGGTGGTGATGCCGGGCGTGGTGGGCGCAAGGCCCGAACTCAACAGCGCCTCGCGCGCCAGGTTCCAGTCCGATGCGTGCTTGATGACGGCGCCCAGCGCCACTTCGCCCAGCTCCACCCCATGCAGCCCGTACCGCTCCACCAGCGCGCCGAGCACCTTCACCGACATGCCGAAGTTGCCGACGTCGGCGTAGGCGGTGTTGTTGCGGCAGAACGGGATGCGCACACCGCCGATCACACCTACGCGCTTGGGGGTTTTTTCCATGTCCTGGGCGGTCCTGGGCCTTGAGCTACCAAGGCTAACCCGCACGTCCATGCGGCGGAAGCCCAAAAGCGTGAATGGTAGAATCGGAGTTCCCCGCCGTTCGGAAACCTCGATGGAAGCGCAACCGCTGACCGCCCTGCCGGCGGTACTCGCGCTGGAACTGCCGCCCGGTCAGTCGCCCTCCAACACGACCTTCAGCCGCGACCAGGCCGATGCCCTGGCCGGGCTGGTGGCCGAGGACCTGTACGCGCTGCTGCCAGGTATCGGCCAGGCGCGGCTCGCGTTGGCCGGCGCCTTGTTCGATCCGGTGGAGCTGCTGCGCCCGGGCTTCCCGGTATGGGCCACGCTCGATGAACTGGCTCGCCGCATACCGCGCGGCCACCTGGAAAACGTGGTGGCCTTCGGCAGCCACGAGGGCCAGATGCCGGCGCAGACGCTGGTGCCCGAAGCCGAGCATGCCGGCGGCGCGCTGCGCCTGCTGCCGCTGTCGTTGCTGGCACCCGAGGCGCTGGCCGAGACGCTGGCCGGCCAGATGGAAGTGGAGCTGGTCGGTCGCGGCGAAGCGGGTACGCGCACCGCCGACTGGCTGATGCGCACGCTCGGCGTGCCGCTCGAGCATGCCCGCTATTTCAGCCGCAACGACCTGCTCGCGCTGATCTGCGTGCAGTACGAACACGTCAACCTGGCGCCGCTATGGACGCTGCTCGAAGCGGCGATGCTCACCCCGTACCAGGGCGAAAGCACGCTGAGCGCGCGCGGCCTGCCGCTGCGCTATGCCGAGGGCCGCGTGCACGCAGGTTCGCCGGCCGCCTGGCTGGCGCGGCAGGCCGGCGACGCGGCGGAACGGGCGCACGCCATCGCCGGGCTGGTATTCGAGCTGCGCCAGTATGCGGCGCTGCTGCACGCGCACCGGCTGCCGTTAGCGCTGGAGCGGGGCGAGGCGGGCGAGGGCTGGTTGCTCGAAACCCTGGCAGCGCCCGATCCGGCGTTGCCGCCGCCGAGGCTGGTGGCGCACGAGGCACCCGGCCTGGGCACCATCGCGCTGACCGCCGCGCAGGCAGGACGCGACGGGCAGCCGCGCCTGCTCGCGCACGGTTACCCGTTGGCGCCGCAGGCCCTGGGCCCGCTGGTGGCCGTGCTGGCCACGCGCCTTGGCATCGAGCCCTCGCTGCATGCCTTGGGCCGCGTGGTGCTGGATGCCGGTGGGCTGAGTGCGCCGGGGGCCGTGCGCCACTAACCGGGCCGACGAGGATCCGTCGCTGCGGCGCGATTTCCTGCGATCGGCAGGTGCTTGCCGCCGCTTGATGCCTGTTGGCATCGGCCCGGTGCGGGCGCATGATGGCGCCCAGCGCAGGGGCATGCGCGCAGGGGCCGTGTCGTGAACCAACCCCTTTCTTCGCCGGACGGGTCCCTGACGGACCCGCCCGAAGACGCTGGCCATTCCACGCGGAACTGGCCCGAGCACGTACTGTGCGGCGTACCTGCGCTGATCGCCTATTTCGATCCCGAACTGCACGTGCGTTTCGCCAACCGGCCGCCGCGCCGCTGGCTGGCGCTGCCGCCGGAAGGTCTGCTCGGGCGCGCGGCCGGCGAGCTGCTGGACGAAGCCAGTGCGGCGCGCGTGATCGAAACGCTGCAGGCGGCGCTCGGCGGCCGTCCCGGCACGGTCGAGGGCGTGCTGTTCGCCGGCTCTGCGCACCGCTACATGCACGCCAGCTTCCAGCCGGACGCCGACGCGCAGGGCCGCGTGCAAGGCGTGTTCGCCGTGTTCATCGACATCACCGAGCGGCATGCGCTGGAACTCAAGCTGCGCGAGAGCGAGCAGCGTTTCTTCGGCGCTTTCCAGCACGCCGCCATCGGCATGGCGCTGGTGCGCCCGGACGGCCGCTTCCTGCGCGTGAACGAAGCGGTGTGCCGCATGCTGGGCTACAGCGAAGAGGAGTTCCTTACCTTAAGCATCGCCGACATCACCCACCCGGACGACTACGCCGACGACGTGGAACAACTGGAGCGCATGCTCGAAGGCGATGCCGACGCCTACCAGATGGAGAAGCGCAACCTGCACAAGGACGGTCATGTCGTGCACTTCCAGCTCAGCGTCTCGCTGGTGCGCGACGAGCACGGCAAGCCGCTGTACTTCGTCTCGCAGGTGGAGGACATCAGCCAGCGCAAGCAGTACGAGGAGGCATTGTTCCGCGAGCGCGAGCTGGCCGAGGTCACGCTCAATTCGATCGGCGACGCGGTGATCGCCGCCGACATGGACCTGCGCGTGACCTCGCTCAACCCGATCGCCGAAGGCCTGACCGGCTGGAGCGCGACCGAGGCGCGCGGCCGGCCGATGGACGAGGTGTTCCGCCTGCGCGACGTGCGTACCGGCGCGGCGCTGGCCAACCCGCTGCGCACGGCGATCGAGCGCAACGCCATCGTCGAGCTGGAAGGCAAGGCGGTGCTGCTCCACCGCAACGGCTTCGAGACGCCGATCGAGGATTCGTCCGCACCGATCCACGATCACGCCGGCCACGCCATCGGCGGCGTGCTGGTGTTCCGCGACGTCAGCGAGACGCGCGCGCTGACATTGAAGATGATCCACCTGACCCAGCTCGACACCCTCACCGGCCTGCCCAACCGCAGCCAGATGCAGGGCCAGATCGAGCAGGTGGTGGCTACCGCGCGCCGTCGCCAGCAGCGCTGCGCGCTGCTGTACATCGACGTGGACCACTTCAAGCAAATCAACGAGCAGCACGGTCCGGCCAACGGCGACCGGGTGCTACGCGCGCTCGCGGTGCAGCTGCGCCAGGCGCTGCAGGACGAGGATCTGCTGTGCCGCCACCATGGCGACGAATTCGTGGTCGTGCTGCCGCAGGTGGAGGCTCCCGGCCAGGCCGCCAGCGTTGCGCAGCGGCTGATCGCCCATGGCGAGCGCACTGCGGTGGCCGGCCTGCCGGAGCTGGCGCTGCGCCTGTCGGTAGGCATCAGCCTGTGCCCGGACGATGCGGCCGACGCCGATGCGCTGTTGCGCAACGCCGACAGCGCGATGTACGAGGTCAAGGTCGGCGGCCGCCACAGTTATCGCTTCTTCACCAGCTCGATGAACGAGCGCGCCGCGCTGCGGCGGCGCATCGAGGCCGAGCTGCGGCTGGCGATGGCGCGCGAACAACTGTCGCTGTACTACCAGCCCAAGGTGGACGCCAGCGACGGGCGCATCGTCGGCGCCGAGGCGCTGTTGCGCTGGCACGGCCCCGATGGCGCCGAGCGCTACGCCACCGAGCAGTTCGTCACCGTGGCCGAGGACGTCGGCCTGATCGTGCCGCTGGGCGCCTGGGTGCTGCGCCAGGCCTGCCAGCAGGCCGACCACTGGCATGGCCTGGGCATGGGCGTGCCGATCGCGGTCAACGTCTCGCCGCTGCAGTTCCAGCACACCGCCTTTCTCGCCGACCTGCAGGCGGTGCTCTCCGACTGCGCGCTCGATCCGTCCCTGCTGGAGCTTGAACTGACCGAGCGCACCGTGATGGCCGGCGGCGACACCACGATCGCGCTGCTGCAGCGGATCAAGCGCTGCGGCGTGCGGCTGTCGCTGGACGACTTCGGCACCGGCTACTGCAGCCTGTCCTACCTCAAGCATTTCCCGGTGGACGCGCTGAAGATCGACCGCGCCTTCGTGCGCGGCGTGGACAACGACACCGACACCGCCGCGATCACCCAGGCGATCATCGCGATGGCGCGCAGCCTGGGCAAGACGGTGGTGGCCGAGGGCGTGGAAACACAAGCCGAGGCCGACTATCTACGCGCCGCCGGCTGCGAACAGTTGCAGGGCTTCCTGTTCGGCGCGCCGATGGACGCGGCGGCCTTCGGCAAGCTGCTGACCGAACAGCACCTGCTGCGCTGGGCGTCCGACCGCAGCCCGTAGGCGGCCGGCAGGCCGCGCTACTCGGCAGCGGCGAGCGCTTCCTCGTACATCAGGTAATGGCAGGGCGCCATGCCGAGCTCGGCGTAGGTGCGCTGGGCGCGGTGGTTCTCGGTTTCCACGTACAGCCGCAAACCGACCGCACCGGCCTCGCGCGCCCGTTCGCGCACCGCCGCGTACAGCGAGCGGAACGCACCGCCACGGCGCGCCTGCGGCACCACGTAGACGCTCTGGATCCACCAGAAGTCCCCGCAGCGCCAGTCGCTCCACTCGTAGGTCACCAGCAGGCAGCCGATCGCCGCGCCGTCGCGTTCGGCGACCAGGTAGAAGCCACGGCGCGGGTCGTCGAACACCGCTTCGACGCCGCGCGCTAGCACGTGGCGATCCAGCGCCCTGGCCTCGGTCTCCTGCGCCATGGCGAGGTTCCAGTCGGCCAGGTGGGGGATGTCGGCGCGGGTAGCCGGGCGGATACGGGGTGCGTGGGTCATGGGGCCTCCGGAGAACCGCGATTCTGCCCTAAACAGCGTGGCTTTCCCGCACCGCTCGCTCCCCTTAGCTTTCCCGCAAGAGGGGAAGGCTCGCGGCCGGACCTCGCCCGCCTTCGAGGAAGGCCGGCTCAGCTCCGCTTGCGCGATGCTCCCAGCTTGCGCGTCAGCGTATTGCGGCCCACCCCCAGCGCCGCCGCCGCATGCTGCCGGTGGCCTCCGTGCGCCGCGAGCGCGGCCTCCAGCAAGGTGCGATCGAGCGCCTCTCGGGCGCGCGCATGGATGTCCGCTTCGCCGCGCGAGAGCGCCTGGCCGGCCCAGTCGTGCAACGCCGCGGTCCAGTCGCCGGCGGCGCTCGAGGCGGGCGACGAACCCAGCTCCGCCGTCTGGATCTCCGCGCTCCGCGCGATCACCGCCAGCCGCCGGCACAGGTTCTCCAGCTCGCGCACGTTGCCAGGAAAATCGCGCTGCTCCAGCGCCTTGAGCGCCGCCCGCGAGAACCGCTTGGGCGGCAGCTTCAGCTCCTGCGCCGCCGCTGCCAGGAAGTGCCGCGCCAGCAGCGGGATGTCTGCGCGGCGGGCGCGCAGCGGCGGCAGCTCGATGCGCACCACGTCCAGCCGGTGCTTGAGGTCCGCGCGGAACTGCCCGGCGGCCACGCGCGCGTCCAGGTCCTGGTGGGTGGCGGCGACGATGCGCACGTTGCCGCGGATCAGTTCGCGCCCGCCGACGCGATAGAACTCGCCGCCGGCCAGCACGCGCAGCAGGCGGGTCTGCAGCGCCAGCGGCATGTCGCCGATCTCGTCCAGGAACAGCGTGCCGCCCTCGGCCTGCTCGAAGCGCCCGGCCACACGGCGCGCGGCGCCGGTGAAGGCGCCGGCCTCGTGGCCGAACAGCTCGCTCTCCAGCAGCTCGCTCGGGATCGCCGCGGTGTTGAGCGCCACGAACGGCTGGCCGCGGCGCGCGCTCTCCTCGTGCAGCGCGCGCGCCACCAGCTCCTTGCCGGTGCCGGTCTCGCCGGTGACCAGCACGTTGAGGTCGCTCGCGGCGACGCGGCCGATCAGCCGGAACACCTCGCGCATCGGCGCGCTCTCGCCCAGCAGCGCATGCGCCGGCGGCGCGGGCGGCGCGGCCGGCGCCGCGGGCTGCTCGGACAAGGCACGGCGCACCACGTCCACCGCGTGGTCCAGGTCGAACGGCTTGGCCAGATAGTCGACCGCGCCGGCGCGGTAGGCCGCGGCGGTGGTGGCCACGTCGGTATAGGCGCTCATCACGATCACCGGGCCGATGCCCTGCGCGTGGAGTTTGGCGAGCAGGCCCAGCCCGTCCTCGCCCGGCATGCGCACGTCGGTCAGCAGCAGCGCCGGACGCGCGTCGCGCAAGGCCGCGCGCACGGCCGCCGCGTCGCCGAACTCGCGCACGGCGAGGCGGGCGTCGCGCAGGGCGGCGGCGAGCACGAAGCGGATGCTGCGGTCGTCGTCGACGATCCACACTTCGGGCGCTTGCACCGGACGCGAAGCGAGGGCGCCCGCTGCCGCCGGCGGCCGTTCCATGGGCGGGCGCGGCTTGCCTTTGCGATTCCCGCTTCCCGGTTTGCGATTCCCGGCCATTCAGTGCTCCAGCGGCAGCAGCAGGGTGAAGGTGGTGGCGCCCGGGCCGCCGCCATGGCGCAGCTCGCCGCCGTGCTCGTGCGCGATCTCCCGCGCCAGGGCGAGGCCCAGGCCGGTGCCGTCGGCGCGGCCGGACACCAGCGGCTCGAACAGCGTCTCGCGCAAGGCGGCCGGCACGCCGGCGCCGTCGTCGGTCACGTCCAGCCGCAGGGCCGTGCGCAGCACGCGATCGCCCACCCGAACGCCGTGCTCGGCGCGCGTGCGCAGCGCGAGCGTGCGCGCGCCGGCCTCGCGCGCGTTGCGCGCCAGGTTGAGCAGCAGCTGCTGCAGGCGGTCGGCGTCGCCGTGCAGTTCCGGCAGGCTGGGGTCGTAGTCCTGGCGGACGAGGAGCGGCGCGGGCTCGGCTTCCAGCAACGCGACTACGCGCTCCAGCACCGCATGCACGTTGAGTGCCTCGCGCCGCGGCGCGCCGCCGCGGCGCAGCAGCCGATCGGCGAGCGCCGCCAGCCGGTCGGCCTCGGCGATCACCACGCCGGCCAGCGCCTTGAGCTCCGGCTCGTCCACGCGTCGCTCCAGCAGCTGCGCTGCGCCGCGCAGGCCGGCCAGCGGATTCTTCACCTCGTGCGCGAAACCGCGCAGGCTGGCCGATATGGGCGACTCCTCCGCTGCGGGCGCGGCCAGCACGTGCACTTCCAGCAACAGGGTGTCCGCATCCAGCGGTTGCAGCGCGGCGTCGCACTGACGATCGCCGGGTAGCGCAAGGCCACGCCAGTGCACCGTGCGCTGCATGTCGCGCGCGCGCGCGGCTTGCGCCTCGATCGCCCGATCGCCGAGCAAGGCCGCCAGCGATTGGCCCTCCGCGCGGCGCGGCCCCAGCGCCAGCGCCTCGGCCAGCGCGGGATTGAGCCAGCGCAGGCGCAACCCGGCATCGACCAGGCCCAGTCCGGTCGTCGCCTGCTCCGCCCACGTGCGCCAGTCGGCTCGGTTCATTGCACCATGATGGGTTTTGCGCCCTGCTGGTGCAATCGCTTCCCTCGGCAACGCGCCGGACCTTGTGCGCGAACAGACACCGCGAGCCACGTGACAGGGGTAGGGTGCACGGCAGCCACCCGGCGCCAGTCCATCCAAGGAGAGCGGCCATGAGCCAACTGATCGTCTGCTGCGACGGCACCTGGAACACCCTGGAGCACACCGACCAGGGCCTGCCCGCGCCGACCAACGTGGCCAAGCTCTACAACGCGGTGGTCAAGGACGCGGAGCAACGGGCCTACTACCACCCGGGCGTGGGCACCAACGGCGGGCTGCTCGACCGCTGGGTCGGCGGCGGCACCGGTGCGGGGCTGGAGCGCAACATCATGAGCGCCTACCAGTGGCTGGCCGTGCGCTGGCGCAGCGGCGACCGCATGTTCCTGTTCGGCTTCAGCCGCGGCGCGTACACCGTGCGCAGCCTGGGCGGGCTGCTCTCCCACGGCGGCCTGCTGGACCTGTCCGATCCGAAGCTGGCGCTGGCCGAAGTGTGGGCGCGGGTGGAGCGCGTATTCGAGGCCTACCGCAGCGGCAAGCCGTTCGACAATGCCGAAGGTTGGGCCTTCCACGGCGTGGCGCCGGGCCAGCCCAGCGCCGGCACCGTGCCGGTGCATTTCATGGGCGTGTGGGACACGGTCGGCGCGCTGGGCATTCCGCTGGAACTTTCGGTGCTGCGCTTCATCGGCGACCCGCGCCGCTACCAGTTCCACGACACCCGCATCAGTCCGCTGATCCAGAACGCCCGCCACGCGCTGGCCATGGACGAGCGCCGCGCCGATTTCGCGCCGACGCTGTGGACCGACATCAAGCGCCCGGACAAGGTGCACCAGGTGTGGTTTCCCGGCGTGCACGGCGACGTCGGCGGCGGCTACGCGCAGGCGGGCCTGTCGGACATCGCGCTGCGCTGGATGATGGAGGAGGCGCAGGCGCTGGGCTTGCGCCTGCGCGAGGACGTGCTGGGGCAATTGCGACCCGATCCGCAAGCCGTGCTGCACGACTCGCGCCAGGGCCTGTTCAAGCTCGGCCCCACCTGTCCGCGCCCGGTGGCGCGCGTGGCGCAGGCGAGCGTCGATGCCGGCCTGCTCCATGCGAGCGCGTTGGCACGCCAGACCCATCCGCCGATCACCCAGGGCGACTACTGGCCCGTCCGCCTGCTCGGCCCCGGCGAGCGCGCCAGCATGGACGTGTACGCCTCGCAGCGCTGGAACGCGACCGGCCTGTATCTGGAAGCGGGCGTGACCTACCGCCTGGCCGGCGCCGGCGAGTGGCTGGACGGCAGCACGCCCTTCTCGCCGGCCGGCGGCGAGGTCGGCGGCCACCACTTGTCCGACGTCTCGCGGTTGGCCGCCTCGGCGCTGGGCTCGGTGGAAAACCTGTTCAACACCGTCACCGCAAGCCAGAACGACTTCTGGCTGACGCGCCGGGTGGAGTCCGCGCCATGGCTGGCCCTGCTGGGCTTCGTCGCCAACGGCGTGGGCGACGCCAAGGGCGAAACCATCCTGATCGGCGAAGGCTTGAGCTTCACCCCGGCCGCCGGCGGATACCTCTACGCCTACGCCAACGATGCCTGGCAGACCTACGCCAACAACCACGGCAGCGTGCTGCTTACGGTCGAGCGGTCCTGACGGCCGCCCGAAACGACGACGGGCGCCGCAGCGCCCGTCGTCCGCATCCGCCGCCGCGCGTCAGATCGCGTAGTACATCTGGAATTCCAGCGGGTGCGTGCTGGCGCGGTAGGCGGTCACTTCCTTCATCTTCAGTTCGATGTAGGCGTCGATGAAGTCGTCGGTGAACACGCCGCCAGCCTTGAGGAACTCGCGGTCCTTGTCCAGCGCGTTGAGCGCCTCGTCCAGGCTCGCGCACACCTGCGGGATGTTCTTTTCCTCTTCCGGCGGCAGGTCGTAGAGGTCCTTGTCGGCCGGCGCGCCCGGGTCGATCTTGTTGATGATGCCATCCAGGCCGGCCATCATCAGCGCGGTGAACACCAGGTAGCCGGAGTTCATCGGGTCGGGGAAGCGCACCTCGATGCGGCGGCCCTTCGGGCTGGACACGTACGGGATGCGGCAGCTTGCCGAGCGGTTGCGCGCCGAGTAGGCCAGCATCACCGGCGCCTCGAAGCCCGGCACCAGGCGCTTGTAGCTGTTGGTGGTGGAGTTGGCGAAGGCGTTGATCGCCTTGGCGTGCTTGAAGATGCCGCCGATGTACCACAGCGCCAGCTGCGACAGGCCGCCATACAGCTCGCCCGCGAACAGGTTCTGGCCGTCCTTGGACAGCGACTGGTGCACGTGCATGCCCGAACCGTTGTCGCCCACGATCGGCTTGGGCATGAAGGTCACGGTCTTGCCGTTCTGGTGCGCCACGTTCTTGATGACGTACTTCATCGTCATCAGCTCGTCGGCCTTCTTTACCAGCGTGTTGAACTTCACACCGATCTCGCACTGGCCCGCGTTGGCCACCTCATGGTGGTGCACCTCGACCACCTGGCCCAGCGATTCGAGCACCTTGCACATGTCTGCGCGCAGGTCGCCCAGCGAGTCGACCGGCGACACCGGGAAATAGCCGCCCTTCACGCCCGGGCGATGGCCGGTGTTCTGGCCTTCATACTTGTAGCGGGAGCTCCACGAGGCCTCTTCCGAGCCGATCTCGTAGAACACGCGGCCCATGTCGTTCTGCCAGCGCACCGAGTCGAAGATGAAGAACTCCGGCTCCGGGCCGAAGAAGGCGGTGTCGGCGATGCCGGTGGACTTGAGGAACGCCTCGCCGCGCTTGGCGATCGAGCGCGGATCGCGGCCGTAGGCCTGCATGGTCGAGGGCTCCAGCACGTCGCAGTGCAGGATCAGCTGCTTGTGCTGCGAGAACGGGTCCAGGTGCGCGGTGTCCGGGTCGGGCAGCAGCACCATGTCGGACTCGTTGATGCCCTTCCAGCCCGGGATCGAGGAGCCGTCGAACATCTTGCCGTCCTCGAAGGTCGACTCGTCGATGGCGTGCGCGGGAAAGCTCACGTGGTGGTGCTTGCCGAGCATGTCGGCAAAGCGCAGGTCGACGAATTCGACGTCGTTCTCGGCAATCAGGTCAAGCACTTTCTGCGCGGTCATGGCGGCCTCGGAGCGGGAAGGGATGCGCCACCAATGCAATGCACGTGCCAGCGTCCCTCGGCCGGCAAGCTGTGCCCGGAACCCAAGGTGCAGCGTACCCGGCGACAAGGCGGCGGCGTCCCTCACGGACCGGCGGCGAGTCCCATACCCGCCATCCTGGTGCAATCAATGCACCATAAACGTGCGCCACGATCCTTGCACCGTCCGGCCGGCTTGCCCGTAAGCTATGTCTTTTCGTGTCGGCCGCCGGCACATCCTGGAGAGTGCGAGTGAACGACTTGGTCCGCGTCATCCTGCTCGGCATCATCGAGGGCATCACCGAGTTCCTGCCGATCTCCAGCACCGGCCATTTGCTGATCGCCGAGAAGCTGGGACTGGGTGCGCGCTCGGACCTGTTCAACGTCGGCATCCAGGCCGGCGCGATCCTGGCGGTGACGCTGATCTACTGGAAGCGGCTGTGGCAGTTGCTGACCCAGTGGCGTGACGCGGCCAACCGCGACTACCTCGCCAAGCTCACCGTGGCCTTCCTGATCACGGCGGTGCTGGGCCTCATCGCGGTGAAGTTCGGCTTCAAGCTCCCCGAGACGGTGACGCCGATCGCCTGGGCGCTGGTGATCGGCGGCCTGTGGATGCTCGGCGCCGAGGCGCTGGCCGCACGCCAGCCGGATCGGCGCGAGGTCACCTGGCGGGTGGCGATCCTGGTCGGCTTCGCGCAGATGGTCGCCGGCATCTTCCCTGGCACCTCGCGCTCGGCGGCGACCATCTTCGCCGGCATGCTGGCCGGCACCAGCAACCGCGCGGCGGCCACCGAATTCGCGTTCCTGGTCGGCATACCGACCATGTACGCGGCCACCGGCTACGAATTGCTCAAGGTGTTCAAGGAAGGCGGCGCGGCGCACGAGGACTGGAACGCCCTCGCCATCGGCTTCATAGTCTCGGCGGTGGTCGCCTTTATCGCGGTGAAGTGGCTGCTCGGCTACATCCGCACGCACCGCTTCACGCCGTTCGCGATCTACCGCATCGCGCTGGGCGCCGCCTTGCTGATCTGGCTGCCGACCGGCGGTTGAGCCGGCTTTCATCGCGACGGCTCCAGCTGCGGAGGGCTTGGCGCGCCCGTGCGGGGTCGATCAGGCCACGGCCACGGAAGCGCCCTGCCCGGCCTTGCCGGCGTCACGCACGGGCATCCGCAACTGCGGCTCGTTGGTCCGTTCGAACAGCTCGCGCACCCATTCGATGAAGGCCTGCACGCGCGCGGACAGGTGCTTCTTCTGCGGGTAGACGATCCACACGGGCTTGCCGGTGGAGCGGATCTCCGGCATCACCAGCTCGAGCTTGCCCAGGTCCAGCATGCAGGCGACCAGCATGTGCGGGGCCTGGGTGACTCCCAAGCCCGCGGCGGCGGCCTGGATCACCGATTCGGCATCGTTGATCAGCAGGTGCGCGTCGATGTCCACCGCGACCGCGCCGCCCGGGCCGTCGAACATCCACTGCCGCGGGCGGCCGTTGGGATAGACGTAGTTGATGCAGCGGTGCCGCTTGAGATCCTCGATGGTCTGCGGCGAGCCGTAGCGGGCGAGGTAGTCGGGCGAGGCGCAGACCACGTTGCGCAGGTAGCCGATCTTGCGCGCGATCAGGCTGGAGTCCTCCAGCTCGCCCACGCGGACGGCGCAATCGATGCCTTCGCCGTTCATGTCGGTCGGCAGGTCGCTCATCGACAGTTCCAGGCGGATGTCCGGGTAGCGCTGCTCGAATTCGGTCAACCGCGGGATCAGCGCGGCCCGGCCGACCGCCAGCGACAAGCCCACGCGCAGCTTGCCGATCGGCTTGCGGTTGGCGTAGCCCAGCGCCTCGGTGGCCTCGGCCAGGTCAGCCAGGATGTCCTTGCAGCGGGCATGGAACACGGCGCCGTCGTCGGTCAGCCGCAACGCGCGGGTGGAACGGAACAGCAGGCGCGCGCCCAGGCGCTCCTCCAGCCGCGATACCGCGCGGCTGACCCCCGAAGGCGTCATGCCCAGCTGCGCGGCGGCGGCGGCGAAGCTCTTGGCTTCGACCACGCGTACGAAAGCGGAGATTGCTGCAAAGTCTTCCATTGAGCCGACTCCAGGGTTATTCGTGACTGAGTGTCACTATTGCATTGCACAAGATCGCGGTTTTCTGTACCGACAAGTGTACCTATTCTCCCGGGCCTCCGCCGGTCCTATACCGATCGGTGCATTAATTTAGACCCGGGAGCGCAGCATGAAAAAACGATGGATCCTCTTGAGCCTGGCCGTGGCGGTGGCGGCCGGCAGCTGGGCGGTGCTCGGCAGCCACGGCGAAAGCCACGCACAGGAAGCCGGCACGCCGCCGCCGCCCGCGGTCACCGTGGCGCAGACGCTGGTACGTCCGGTCAGCGATACCGATGCCTTCACCGGCCGCCTGCAGGCGGTGGACACGGTCCAGGTGCATCCGCGCGTGAGCGGCTACGTCACCGCCGTGCATTTCAAGGAAGGCGCGCGGGTGCGCCAGGGCGACCTGCTGTTCACCATCGACCCGCGCCCCTACCAGGCCGAAGTCGACCGCCTGGGCGCCACGCTCAGCCAGATGCACGCCGAGCAGAAGCTGGCCGAATCCAACGCCGAGCGCGCGCAGAAGCTGCTGGCCCAGCACGCGATCTCCACGCAGGAGGCCGACCGCCTGGTCACCGCCGCGGCCAGCGCCAAGGCGCAGGCGGCCGCCACCGGTGCGGCGCTGGAGGCGGCGCGGCTGGACCGCGGCTTCACCGAGGTGCGCGCGCCGATCGACGGCCGCGTCAGCAACGCGCGGATCACCGCCGGCAACCTGGTCACGCCGGCGGACGTGCTCACCAGCGTGGTCAGCGTCGACCCGGTGTATGCCTACTTCGACGTCGACGAGCACAGCTACCTGAAGCTCGACCGCCTGCGCCGCGAGCACGGCCAGGCGCCGCAGGTGGCGATGGGCCTGGTCGATGAAGACGGCTACCCGCACCCGGGCCACATCGACTTCATCGACAACCAGCTCGATGCCGGCAGCGGCACGATCCGCCTGCGCGCCGTGTTCGACAACGCCGACGGCCGCTACACGCCCGGCCTGTACGTGCGCCTGGAACTGCGCACGCCCAGCCAGCGGCCGCGCGCGCTGATCGACGAGCGCGCCGTCGGCACCGACCTGGGCAACAACTTCGTCTACGTGCTCGATCCGGACCACAAGGTCGAGTACCGCAAGGTGACCTTGGGTCCGCTGGTCGACGGCCTGCGCGTGGTCACCGACGGCCTCTCCGCCAAGGACGTGGTGGTGGTCAACGGACTGCAGCACGTGCGGCCGGGCATGCAGGTCAAGCCGACGCTGGTGGCGATGGAGAGCCGCAGCCTGGATGCCGGCAGCCGCCTCGCGCAGGCGGCCGGCGGCAACGGCAAGGTCGCCGCGCGCAACTGACGAAGGCGCGCGGCCGCTGACGGCCGCCACAGGGGAATCAACAGCTCCCTCTTCCGCCCCGGCGGGAGAGGGCCGGGAGCCGGCGTCCCGCGCAAGGGCGCCCTTCCAGCCTTCCCTCCGCGGAAGGCACCGATGCACCAGGGAAACCAACGATGAAACTCGCCCAATATTTCGTGGAACGGCCGATCCTCGCCGGCGTGCTGTCGGTGCTGATCGTGATCGCCGGCGCGATCTCGCTGTTCAAGCTGCCGATCGGCGAATACCCCGAGGTGGTGCCGCCCACGGTGGTGGTGCGCGCCAGCTATCCCGGCGCCAACCCCAAGGTGATCGCCGCCACCGTCGCCACGCCGCTGGAGGAACAGATCAACGGCGTCGAGGGCATGCTCTACACCTCCTCGCAGGCCACCAGCGACGGCGCCATGACGCTGACGGTGACCTTCGCGCTGGGCACCAACCTGGACAACGCCCAGGTGCAGGTGCAGAACCGGGTGGCGCAGGCCTTGCCGCGCCTGCCGGAGGAAGTGCAGCGGCTGGGCGTGACCACGCAGAAGAGTTCGCCCGACCTGACCATGGTCGTGCACCTGATCTCGCCCGATCAGCGCTACGACATGCTGTACCTGTCCAACTACGCGCGGCTGCACATCAAGGACCAGCTCGCGCGGCTGGACGGTGTGGGCGACGTGCAGCTGTTCGGCGCCGGCGAGTACTCGATGCGCGTGTGGCTCGACCCGGAGAAGCTGGCCATGCGCGGCCTGACCACGGGCGACGTGGTCAACGCGATCCGCGAGCAGAACGTGGACGTGGCCGCCGGCTCGCTGAACGCGCCGCCGGCGCCCAATGGCGCGGCCTTCCAGCTCAACATCAACACGCGTGGCCGCCTGGTGACCGAGGACGACTTCGCCAGCATCGTTCTGCGCACGACCAAGGACGGCGCGGTCACGCACCTGCGCGACGTGGCGCGGGTGGAGCTGGGCTCGAACAACTACGCGCTGCGCAGCCTGCTCGACAACAAGCCGGCGGTGGCGCTGCCGATCTTCGCCCGTCCCGGCTCCAACGCGATCCAGATCTCCGACGAGGTGCGCGCCACCATGGCGCGGCTGAAGTCCGAGTTCCCGCAGGGCGTCGACTACAAGATCGTCTACGACCCGACCGTGTTCGTGCGCGGCTCGATCGAGGCGGTGGTGCACACGCTGTTCGAGGCGATCCTGCTGGTCGTACTGGTGGTGATCCTGTTCCTGCAGACTTGGCGCGCCTCGATCATCCCGTTGGTGGCGGTGCCGGTCTCGCTGGTGGGCACCTTCGCGGTGATGTACCTGGCCGGCTTCTCGCTCAACGCCTTGAGCCTGTTCGGCCTGGTGCTCGCCATCGGCATCGTGGTGGACGACGCCATCGTGGTGGTGGAGAACGTCGAGCGGCACATCGAGCATGGGCTCAAACCCAAGGAAGCCACCCGCCGCGCGATGACCGAGGTGACCGGGCCGATCGTGGCCACCGCGCTGGTGCTGTGCGCGGTGTTCATCCCGGCGGCCTTCATCAGCGGCCTGACCGGCGAGTTCTACCGCCAGTTCGCGCTGACCATCGCGATCTCCACGGTGATTTCCGCGTTCAACTCGCTGACTTTGAGCCCGGCGCTGTCCGCCCTGCTGCTCAAGGAGCACGGCGCGCCGAAGGACCGCTTCAGCATCCTGCTCGAGCGCGCGTTCGGCTGGCTGTTCCGCCCGTTCAACCGGATGTTCGTGCGCGGCGCGGACCGCTACGTCGGCGGCGTGCGCCGCGTGCTGGGCAAGGGTGCGCCGGCGCTGGTGATCTACGGTGCGCTGGTGCTGCTGGGCGTGTTCGGCTTCGTCCACGTGCCGACCGGCTTCGTGCCTTCGCAGGACAAGCAGTACCTGGTGTCCTTCGCGCAGCTGCCCGATGCCGCCTCGCTCGACCGCAGCGAGGACGTGATCCGCCGCATGAGCGAGATCGCCCTCAAGCAACCTGGCGTGGAGAGCGCGGTGGCGTTCCCGGGCCTGTCGATCAACGGCTTCACCAACTCGCCGAACTCCGGCATCGTCTTTGTCACTTTGAAGCCGTTCGAGGAACGGCGCAGCGCCGAACTCTCCGCCGGCGCCATCGCCGGCGCGCTCAACCAGAAGTACGCGGCGATCCAGGACGCCTACATCGCCGTGTTCCCGCCGCCGCCGGTGATGGGCCTGGGCACGATCGGCGGTTTCCGCATCCAGGTCGAGGACCGAAGCGACCAGGGCTTCGAGGAGCTCTACAAGCAGACGCAGAATCTGATCGGCAAAAGCCAGCAGGTACCGGCGCTGGCCGGACTGTTCTCCAGCTACCAGGTGAGCGTGCCGCAGATCGACGCCGAGGTGGACCGCGAGAAGGCCAAGGCCGAGGGCGTGAACCTGGTCGACGTCTACCAGACCATGCAGGCCTACATGGGCTCGCTCTACGTCAACGACTTCAACCGCTTCGGGCGCACCTACCAGGTCAACGTATCGGCCGAGCCGGGCTTCCGCCGCGAGCCGAAGGACATCCTGCAGCTGAAGACGCGCAACGCGGCGGGCGTGGCGATCCCGCTGGGTTCATTCGTCACCGTACGTCAGGGCGTCGGACCCGACCGCGTGCAGCACTACAACGGCTACCCGACCGCCGAGATCAACGGCGGTCCGGCGCCGGGCTACAGCTCCGGCCAGGCGCAGGCGGCGATGGAGAAGCTGGCCCGCGACAACCTGCCCAACGGCATGAGCTACGAATGGACCGAGCTCACCTACCAGCAGATCCTGGCCGGCAACACCGCGGTGCTGGTCTTCCCGCTGTGCGTGCTCCTGGTGTTCCTGGTGCTGGCCTCGCTGTACGAGAGCCTGACCTTGCCGCTGGCGGTGATCCTGATCGTGCCGATGGTGCTGCTCTCGGCGATCGCCGGCGTGTGGCTGTCCGGCGGCGACAACAACATCTTCACCCAGATCGGTTTGATCGTGCTGGTAGGCCTGGCCTGCAAGAACGCCATCCTGATCGTGGAGTTCGCCCGAGAGGCGCAGATCCACGAAGGCCTGGACCGCCGGCAGGCGGTGCTGGAAGCCGCACGCCTGCGGTTGCGCCCGATCCTGATGACGTCGTTCGCTTTCATCATGGGCGTGGTGCCGCTGGTGACCTCGCACGGCGCCGGCGCGGAGATGCGCCACGCGATGGGCGTGGCGGTGTTCTCCGGCATGTTGGGCGTGACCTTCTTCGGGCTGCTGTTCACCCCGCTGTTCTACGTGATCGTGCGTGGCTGGAGCGAGCGCGCGGCGGCAAGGCGTGCCGCGCACCATCCCGCCCTGCCGACGGCGATCGAGGAGCATTGAGATGACTTCGCTGTTACGTACCGGCGCGCTTGCGAGCGCGCTCGCGCTGGCCGGCTGCATCAACGTCGGCCCGGACTACCACCGCCCGGTGGAGAAGCCGGTCGCGCTGCAAGGCGTCGACGCCTCACGCCAGTCCAGCGCCGACTTCCAGGCCGACTGGTGGAAGCAGTTCGGCGACCCGACGCTCGACGCCCTGATCTCGCGCGCGGCAAGGAACGCGCCGGACCTGAAGATCGCGCTGGCCCGCCTCGGCGAAGCGCGCGCCCTGCTCGGCGCCGCGCGCTCCGAACAGTGGCCCGACATCGAGACCGGCGCGAGCTACACGCGCAGCCGCGGCCAGACGCCGGGCCTGGGCGAGCGGCGCACCACCACGACCGCCTACCAGGCCGGTTTCGACGCCAGCTGGGAACTGGACCTGTTCGGCGGCGTGCGCCGCGGCGTCGAGGCCGCGCGCGCGGACAGCGACGCGGCGACGGCCTCGCTCCAGGACGCGCAGGTGACGCTGTTCGCCGAGGTCGCGCGCAACTACTTCGACCTGCGCGGCACGCAGCTGCGGATCGAGGTGGCCGAGCGCGACGTCGGCAACCAGCGCGAGGCGCTGGAGCTGATCCAGAGCCGCGCCGCGCTCGGTACCGGGTCGGAGCAGGACGTGGCCAGCGCCCGCGCCCGGCTGGCCGGTGTCGAGGCCACGCTGCCGGTACTGCGCACGCAGGCGCAGGCCGACGGCTTCCGCCTGGCGGTGCTGCTGGGCGAGCGACCCGGCGCGCTGGACGTCGACCTGTCGAGCGCGCATTTCACGCCGATCGATACCGTGCTCGCCATCGGCGACGCCGATGACGTGCTCAGGCGCCGCCCGGACATCCGCGTCGCCGAACGCGAGCTCGCCGCCGCCACCGCGCGCATCGGCGTGGCCAAGGCCGACTGGTTCCCGCACGTCACGCTGGGCGGCTTCCTCGGCTTCCTGGCCGGGCGCAGCAACGACTTCGGCGGCCCGGCGACGCGCGCCTGGTCGGTCGCGCCCAGCATCCGCTGGTCGGGCCTGAACGTGCAGCGCGTGCGCTCGGGCGTGAAGGCCAGCGAAGCGCGCGCCGACGCCGCGCTCGCCATCTACCAGCGCACCGTGCTGCGCGCGCTGGAGGACGTGGACAACGCGCTGGTGGGCTACAACCAGCAACGCGAGCGCGTGCAGCACCTGCTCGACCAGGCCCAGCAAAGCGAGCGGGCGGCGCAACTGGCGAAGATCCGCTACGAGGCCGGCGCGATCGACTATCTGGAACTGCTCGACGCCCAGCGCACGCAGCTTTCGGCCGAAGACCAGCTGGCTGAAGCGGAGACCGGCATCAACCTGCGCGCCATCGCTCTGTACAAGGCGCTCGGCGGCGGCTGGCAGGCCTGCGCCGACGCGCGCTGCGGCGCACTGGCCGCGGCGCGCTGACGGCCCGGCGGGCGGCGCGAGCCGCCGGCCATCGGCTCGTGCCGCTGGTCACGCCGGCGCGACCGCCTGCCCCATCCCGCGCGACGGCGATGCGCGGCGGACCTAGCCTGCGGCCCTGCCGCACGAGCGGACGCCATCGGGACAAGCCATGCATCGGATCCATCTGCTCACCCTGTGGCTGGCAAGCGCCCTGCCGGCGCTCGCCATCGCCCAGGATGCGCCCATGCTGTTCGCGCCGGGAGTGATTTCCGGGCCGCAGGGCGCGGGCGCCGCCGCGTTCATGCCTGACGGCAACACGGTCTATTTCATGCGCGGTACCGGCCAGGGCGATGGCTTGAACGTGTTCGAAGCGCACCGCAGCGCGAGCGGTTGGTCGACGCCCCGACCGGCGCCGTTTTCCGGCCACTGGCGCGACCTCGATCCGACGATGGCGCCGGACGGCTCCTACCTGCTGTTCGTTTCCAACCGGCCGGCGCGCGGCGGTGCGCCGGTCGACATGACTTACGACGGCAAGCGCTATCCCGGCCGCGGCATGAACCTGTGGCGGGTCGACCGCAAGGGCGACGGCTGGACCGCGCCGGTGCGCCTGCCCGACCTGGTCAACAGCTGCCCGACGACCTTCGCGCCGAGCGTCACCGCCGATGGCGGCCTCTACTACATCGGCTGCGACGGCGCGCGCCAGCCCTTGCACCTGATGCATGCGGCCTACCGGCAAGGCCGTTACCTCGCGCCCGAGGTGGTCAAGCTCGCCGACGCGGAAACGACGATCCGCGATCCGGCCGTCGCGCCCGACGGTTCGTTCCTGGTGGTCAGCCAGAAGCGCGCGCCGAGCCCGGCCTACCGCCTGGCGATCGCCTTCCGCACGCCGGACGGCTGGACCACGCCGCAGGACCTGGGGGACATCGCCAACCAGGGTACGAGCAACATGAGCAGCCAGCTCGGTCCCGACCATCGCACCCTGTACTTTTCCAGCGACCGTGCCACCGGCCAGGGCGGCAGCGGCGGCAACGACAACCTGTGGCGGCTCTCGCTCGCGCCGTGGATCGCCGCCGGTCCCGCGGTGGATGCGCCATGGACGCTGCCCGACGACGCCTCGCCGGCCTTCAGCCGCGACGGGCGCGCGGTGGTGTTCTCACGCGGCCGCGCCGCCACGCGCCGCGTGTACGTCTCGCAGCGGCAGCGCGCGCTCTGGTCGGCACCGCGACCGGCGCCGTTCTCGGGCCAGGCCTGGATGGACCTGGAGCCGGCGATGGCACCGGACGGCTCCTACCTGGTGTTCGTCTCCAACCGGCCGGCGCTGCCGGGCGGCAAAGCGCTCGATGGCGCCTACGAGGGACAGTCCGCGCCCGGCCGCGGCGGCAACCTGTGGCGCGTGGACCGCACCGCGGACGGCTGGGGCGAGCCGGTCCGCCTGCCCTTGCCGCTGAACGCCGGCACGTCGGTCTATGCGCCGGCCGTGGCGGCGGACGGCAGCGTGTACTTCATGCAGCCGGACCCGGCGACCGGCCACTTCCGGCTGTGTCGCAGCCGCTTCGCGCACGGCCGTTACCAGGCGCCCGAGCCGCTGTCCTTCAGCGACGGCCGGGTGGCCGACTACGATCCGGCGATCGCGCCGGACCAGTCCTACATCGTGTTCAGTTCCGACCGGCCGCCCTCGACCGCAGGCAGCAGCGCGATCTTCATCGCGTTCGCCCATGACCAGGGCTGGGGCACGCCGATTCCGCTGGGCCCGTCCGGCATCGAGTCGCGCCTGGCACCTGACCTGTCCGGCCTGTACTTCAGCGGTCCGGACCGGCGCATTCACCGCTTCGCGCTCGCCGCCTGGCTCGAGCAGCACGCCACGGGTCGATGAGGCATCTTTTCCCGGCCGCCGGCAGCCTGCACACTGCAAGGCCCTGGCCTGCGCGGGAGCGCTGCGATGGAACCTGTCCGCGGAGGCTTTGCGCCCGCGCAACCCACGACGCGGCTCGGGCGCCAGGCGCTGGCGTTCGTCTTCTGGACCTTGCTGGCGCTCTCCTACACGCTCAGCGCCGGCCTGTCGTCGATCAGCGAGGGGCATCCGCCCGGCTGGGCGCGCGTGCTGGTGTGGAACCTGTCCAACTTCTGGCTGTGGATGGCGCTGGTGCCGCTGGTGGCCTGGCTCGGACGGCGCGGCGCGGACGGCGGCTGGCGCCGCTTCTGCGCGGTGCACGTGCCGGCGGGGTTGGTGGTGGCGTTGCTGCACATGCTGGTGCAGCTGTCCCTGTTCTGGTTCGTGTGCGGCCCCGGGCGCATGCCGGTGCACACGCTGGGCAGCTACGTCGCCATGGAGTTCGCCTACAGCTACCACCTGGCGGTGCTCACCTACTGGATCATCCTGGTGGTGCTGCGCGGCCTGGAATCGCGACGGCGGCTGCGCGACGAACAGCTGCGCAGCGCGCAGTTGCAGACCCAGCTGGCGCAGGCGCAACTGCAGGCGCTGCGCATGCAGCTGCAACCGCATTTCCTGTTCAACACGCTCAACGCCATTTCGGCGCTGGCGCTGGCCGATCCGCTGCAGGCGCGGCTGATGATCGCGCGGCTGAGCGACCTGCTGCGCCTGACGCTGGAGGAGCGCCACGCCGCCGAGATCCCGCTGGCGCGGGAGATGGAATTCCTGCGTTGCTACCTGGAGATCCAGCAGGTGCGCTTCCAGGACCGGCTGGACACGCGGCTGGACGTGGCGCAGGACACGCTGCGCGCGGCGGTGCCCAGCATGATCCTGCAGCCGCTGGTGGAGAACGCGCTGCGCCATGGCCTGCTGGCCAAGCCCGAGCCGGGCACCCTGCATATCGCCAGCCGCCGCGACGGCGACCTGCTGCACCTGCGCATCGACGACGACGGCCTGGGCCTGCCGCCGGACGGACCGCTCGAGGGCCTGGGCCTGGGCAACACGCGGGCGCGGCTGGCCGTGCTGTTCGGCGCGGCGGCCAGCCTGGAACTCAACCGCAGGGCCGAGGGCGGCACGCGGGTGGAACTGCGCCTGCCCTTCCGCGAGCACGCGGCATGAATACCGGACCGATCCGCACCCTGCTGGTCGACGACGAAGTGCTGGCCCGCCTGGCGCTGCGCCAGGCGCTGGCGGCGCACGCGGACTTCGAGATCGTCGGCGAATGCGGCAACGCCGCCGAGGCGATGCAGGCGGTGGCCGCGCTCGCGCCGGATCTCCTGTTCCTGGACATCCGCATGCCGGGCCTGGACGGCTTCCGGCTGCTGCACCAGCTCAGGCCCGACACGCTGCCGATGGTGGTGTTCGCCACCGCCTACGGCCAGCACGCGCTGCGGGCGTTCGACGCCAACGCGCTGGACTACGTCCTGAAGCCCCTCGACCAGGCGCGTTTCGACCAGGCCCTGGCGCGCGTGCGCCGGCACTGGCGCGGACTGCACGCGCGCACACCGGCCGGCATCTCGCCGGCGACGGGCGGGCCGGTGCAGCGGCTGAGCGTGCGCGTGGGCGAGCATATCCGCGTGATCGCGGTGGAAACCATCGACTGGATCGAAGCCGACGGCAACTACGTGCACATCCACGTGGGCAAGCAGGCCTACCTGCACCGCGAGACGCTGCGGGGCCTGCTCGCCGCGCTCGATCCCGGCCGCTTCCTGCGCATCCACCGCGGCACGCTGGTGAACGTCGAACGCATCCGCGAGATCCACCCGCTGTTCCAGGGCAACGCGGAGGTGGTGCTGCACGATGGCACGCGGCTGAACCTGAGCCGGCGCTTCCGCCTGCACGCCCGGCGCGCGCTCGGCATGGCCTAAACGCCCTGGCCGGCGCAGGACGGCCGCCGGGCCCGCCGTGGCGACCGCTCGTCACAAACCGGCGGCGGCCGGGGCGAAGGCCAAGCACGCTGGCCGCTCCCTCCGCGAGAACTGCGCATGCGACTGCCCCGCTCCGCCTGGGCCCTGGCCCTTGCCCTGGCCTGTGCCACCTGCTCCGCCGCCGAACTGGTCGGCGCCGGCGTGATCTCCACCGGCCTGCAGGAAACCTCCGCCGCGGTCTCGCCGGACGGCGCCACGCTGTTCTTCATGCGCTCGGACTTCGCCGAGAAGGACGACACCATCCTGGTCTCGCACCTCGAAGGAGGCCACTGGTCGAGGCCCGAGGTCGCCCCGTTCTCCGGTCGCTGGCACGATTCGGAGCCGGCCTACGCGCCGGACGGCAGGCGCCTCTACTTCGTATCCAACCGTCCGCTGCGCGCGGGCGGCCCGGCGCTGGAGGTCGAGCAGTCCGGCCAGCGCTTCGCCGGCACCAACCTCTGGTACGTGGAGCGCCGGGCGGACGGTCGCTGGAGCGAGCCGGTGCACGTCGATGGCGCGCTCAACGACGGCGCGCAGCTGTACAACCCCTCGATCGCGGCCAACGGCGACATCTATTTCTCCGCCCATCGGCCGGACTCGGGCCGGCTCTATCAGATCTATGTGGCGCGGCGCACCGCCCAAGGCTATGCGGCGCCCGAGCGCGTGGACCTGGGCGACGCCTCGCGCAACCGCATGGATCCCTGCATCGACCCGCAGCAGCGCTTCCTGCTGTTCGCCGGCAACGAGGGCGACGCGCTGGGCAGCGCGGACATCTACATAGCCTTCCGCCAGGGCGACGGCCGCTGGGGCAAGCCCGAGCACCTGGGCGGCGAGGTCAACACCGCCAGCCTGGAGAACGCGCCTTCGCTCGGGCCGCATTTCGGCGAACTCTACGTGTCGAGCAACCGCGAGGAAGCACCGCGCCTTCCCAAGCCGCGCGACGATTCCGGTTCGCTGCAACGGCGGCTGGAAGGGCCGCTCAACGGCTCGCGCAACCTCTGGCGTTTCGACATCGCCGACGTGCTGCGCGAGCACGGGATCGGGCGCTGACCCCGCACGTCCGGTCCGCCTAGCGCTGCGCCATCACCGCGAACCAGCGCCAGCCGCGCACGCGTTCGGCGACCAGCTTGCAGCTGGTCAGCATCGGCACCGCCAGCAGCGCGCCGGGGATGCCCCACAGCCAGCCCCACACCAGCAGCCAGATCAGGATCGCGATCGGCGACAGGCGCATGCGGTGGCCCTGGATCATCGGCGTGATCAGGTTGCCCTCGATCGCGGTCATGCCGGCGAAGGTCAGCGCCGGCAGCAGCGCCGTACCGATCTCGTGGGCATTGATCAGGCCCACCAGCGCCAGCACGATCGTGGTGACGATGGCGCCCACGTAGGGGATGAAGTTGGCCATCATCGCCACCGCGCCCCACAGCAGCGGATCGGGTACGTGGTAGAGCCACAGCATCAGCGTGGTCAGGGCGCCGAGGGTCGCGTTGATAAGCAACGCAGTGAGCAGGTAGCGCGAGACTTCGACCTGGATGCTGCGCACGATCTCCACCGCGTGGCGCTTGTAGGCGAAGCTCGGCGAGATCTCCACCAGCCGGCGCAGCAGCGAGTCGCCGTAGATCAGGAAGAAGAACACCAGCAGCACCACCGTGAGCACCGCGGCCAGCACCTTGGGTGCGGTGGAGACCACGTCCCAGGCGGAGATCGCCACCGCGGTCGGCTGCGTCGGCGTGGCCCGCACCGGTTCGCCGACCAGGCTCTGCGTGGCGCGGTTGGCCGCCTCCAGCGGCTTGGTCACGCTGCGCAGCTTGGGCACGAAGCTCTTGATCGCCGCCGGTGCGCCGTGGAACCAGCCCAGCGCCGGCTGCGTCAGCGCGCCGATGCCTGCGCCCAGTCCGGTCAGCAGGGCGAGCATCAGCACGCTGGCGGTCAGCCAGCGCGGCAGCCGATGGCGCGCGCCGGCGGCCACGATCGGATTGAGCGCCAGCCCGATGAACGCGGCCAGCACCAGCGGGATCAGCAGCACGCGCGTGATCGTGACGGTGTAGAGCAGCGCCAGCACCAGCAAGGCGTTGAGCACGAAGCGCACCGCCAGCAGGTGGCGCCGCAACGCGCGTGCCGCGCGCAGCGGCGGCGGCGGCGTGGCCGGCAGCACGGCCGCGGGCGCCACGTCGACCGCAGCCGGCGTGACGTCGGGATCGGGCAGGTTCATGCGTCCTCGGTGGTGGCGTGCGCCAGGAAGCCCGCACCCAGGGCGGTCAGTTCGCTCATCACGCCGCCGATCAGCCCGCTCATGCCCGGCAGGCGCATCGGATGCACGTCCATGCGGCCCATCACCAGGCCGGCACCGGCGGCGACACCCAGGACGACGAGCGGATGCCGCTCGCCGCGCGCGAGCAGGGCCGAGGCCGGCACGGCGACCGCGCGGCGCGCCTCGCTCATACGTTGTTGCGCGGACCGTACCCGCGCGTGCTGGCCGAACATGCTCATGCCGCGTCCTCCCGTTCCACCCGGCGCCGGGCCCGTGCCCGCGTCGCGCGCATCATCGCACTCCATTCGGTGCGCGTGGCGGGCAGGGTCATCCAGTGCATGCAGCGGCGGAAGAACATGATCGCTACCAGCAGGAACACCAGTTGCAGCGCGGCCAGCGTCAGCAGGGCCCAGACCCAGGAAGCGAACCACTTGGCCAGCAGCACGCCGACCAGCGCCAGCAGGGTCAGGCCCAGGCCCACGCCGGCGATGGTGGCGGCCAGGCCCGCCAGCAGCATCCAGGAGATCGCGCTGCGCGCCAGGCCGATTTCGGCCGACAGCAATTCCAGCTGCGCGCCGAACAGTTCCTTGATGGCGACGCCGAGCTGGCTCAGCTCGGCGAGCACGCCCGTGTGCGGCGGCGGCGTCCCGGCGCCACCCTCGGGGTCGGATTGTTCGGCCTCAGGCATCCCTGGCACCCGTCAGCGAAAGGATCAGCGGCGCAGGATACGCCCCAGCAACCAGCCTGCGCCCACGGCGATGGCGATCGACTGAAGTGGCTTCTCGCGCACGTAGGCGCGCGCCTGCGTCATCCAGGCGTCGGCCTTGTCCATGGTTTCATCGCGCAGTTCACGGCCGCGATCGGCCAGGTCCGCGGCCTTGTCGTTGGCACGGTGCGCCGCGCCGGCGGCCTTGTCGGTGGCGTGATGTACGCCGGCTTCGACCTTGTCGGCGGTGTCGTTGACCACCTGCTTGGTGCGCGCCACCGCCTCGGAGGTGGCGTGCTTGACACGCTCCGCGCTCTGGTCGATACGGTCATTTGCCTTGGACTGGCCGCCGGCCACATCGGCCATTCGCGCGTTGGCCATCGCCGGGTTCGATACCGCCGGATTCAAGCCGTTGTCACGCGGGTTGGATGAACTGTGGGTGGAGTTGGTCATGGCGTTCTCCCGGTGTTAGGTGACGCCGCCGCTCAACTGGCGCGGCGGAAGAAGGCGATGATCGCCAGGATCAGGAAAATGATGAACAGGATCTTCGCGATGCCGGCGGCAGCGCCTGCGATGCCGCCGAAACCGAGGATGGCAGCGATGATGGCGATGACCAGAAAGACGATGGCGTAGTGCAGCATGACGGCTTCCTCATGGGTGGGGAGCGGATTCCCTTGTGGGCCGGCCTGCAAGGCCAGACGCTTTCCATTCATCCACAGGGGCTGCCATCTGCATGTGAAGAGGCGCGTGCCAGCGTGCCTTCGTTCATGACGCGTGGGGATGGATCGCGTAGGTACCGGTCAGTTCCGCGCTCGCCAGCACGTGCCCGGCCATCGCCGCACGCAGCTGGTCGACCCCGAAGCCGGCGGCCAGGCCTAGCGACGCCACGTCGAGCGCATGCAGCCGGAAGTGGTAGCGGTGAACGCGTGCGTCGTTCCACGGCGGGCAAGGGCCGTCGTAGCCGAGGTAGGTGCCGGCCATCTGCGGGTCGGCGGCGAACCAGCCGCTGTAGTCGTTCTCGCCCTGCACGCTGCCGGGCGGCCCCGAGGGCGCACGCTTGCCGCGCGGGGTGATGCCACGGCTGCACGAGCCTTCGCCCAGTTCGCCGCACTCGGCCGGGATGTCGGCCATCAGCCAGTGCACGAACTCCACGCGCGGCAGGTCGGCGCTGACCGTGCGGCCTTCCTTGTTGACGTCGTCGCCGCGGCTGGGCGCATCGGAATCGATGCAGGTGAGCACGAACGAGCGCGTGCCCGGCGGCGCATCGCGCCATGCCAGGTGTGGGCTCAGGTTGTCGGACAGGGCGATCGGCTCGCCGGGCTTGCCGAAGGCGCACCTGGCCGGGATCGGCTGGCCGTGCTGGAAATCGTCGCTGCGCAGTTGCATGGGATTGTCCTTCGGTGATCATGGCGCCGGGCGCCGCACGGGAAATTGCGCCCCCTGCAGGGACGGAGCGCGGCGCGTTAGCGGCCGGCCTTGTCGTAGGTCACGCGGTACACCGCACCGGCCAGGTCGTCGCTCACCAGCAGGCTGCCGTCCGGCAGCATCTGCACGTCCACCGGTCGGCCCCAGGCCTGCTCGTCCTGCTCGAAGCCGGTGATGAACGGCTCGTAGGAAGCCACCTTGCCGCCCTCCAGCCGCACGGCCATCACGCGATAGCCGGACTTCTTCGTGCGGTTCCAGGAGCCGTGCTCGGCGACGAAGATCGCGCCCTGGTAATGCGCGGGGAACTGCCTGCCGGTGTAGAAGCGCATGCCCAGCGAGGCCACGTGCGCGCCGAGCTTGAGCACCGGCGGGGCGTAGTCCTTGCAGTTGTGGCCCTTGCCGAACTCCGGATCGAGGACGTCGCCCTGGTGGCAGTAGGGGTAGCCGAAGTGCTCGCCCACGCGGTCGAGCCGGTTGAGCTCGTCGCTGGGCACGTCGTCGCCCATCAGGTCGCGGCCGTTGTCGGTGAACCACAGTTTGCCGGTGGCGGGTTGCCAGTCGAAGCCGACCGTATTGCGAATGCCGTAGGCGACGTCCTGGAGGCCCGTGCCGTCGGAATTCATGCGGGTCAGCTTGGCGTAGTCCTTGTCCTTGTCGCAGATGTTGCATGGCGCGCCGATCGGCACGTAGAGCTTGCCGTCCGGACCGAAGGCGATGAACTTCCAGCCGTGGTGCGTCTCGGTGGGATATTTGTCGTAGACGACCTGGGGTTTGGGTGGGTCGTCCAGGTGGTCCTCGATGTCGCGCAGCACCAGGATGCGGCTGACCGCCGAGACGTACAGATCACCCTTGTGGAAGGCCACGCCCACCGGCAGCTGCAGGCCGCTGGCGATCACCCGCACCTTGTCCGCGCGACCGTCGTGGTGGGTATCGGTGAGCGCATAGACCTTGCCCGCGTCCATGGAGCCGACGAACACGGTGCCCTTGGCGCCCAGCGCCAGCTCCCGCGCCTGCGGCACCTGGTCCGAATACACCGCGATGTGGAAGCCCTTGGGCAGGGTCAGCCGGTCCAGCGCCGGTGCGGCCCACGCCGGCGCCACGACCAGGGCCAGCAGCAGCGAAAGCAGTACGCGCATGAGGCATCTCCTTGCAGCGGAAAGGCCAGCGTAGCGCCGATGCCGTTAAGCCGGAAGGATGCGCCGGCCGTCGGGCATCGCCGGCGCGGTGGCCGACTGTCGTGCCCGTGGCCGGCAGCGGCAGCCGGGACGGCGGCGTCTCGCGCCGCGTGCTCGGCTACCTGCTCACCTGGCTGGCCGAGCGCAAGGCCTGGGGTGTTCGTCGGGCGCGCGAGCGCTGCATGCCGGCCGCTGGATGTCCGCCCGCCCACGCTGCAAATGTTGCAGCCGAGCGCAAATCTTGCGTCCGCGTCCGCGGATCGGCGCGCGCAAAAACGCCCCGGAGGTGGCGATGGCGAGGCGGAACGCTCGGCGCTGATGCAGATGGCCCAGCGCACGCGTTCCAATCCGTCGATCAATCCGGAGACCGAAGCGGAGCTGGGCAAGGGCGGCAACCCGCAGGGGACGCGGCACTAGAGCGGAGATCCACGCCTCGGCAGTCCTTACCCAGTCCTGCCCCCGCGAGGGCGAGGGAAGGCGTGCCGGAGTCGGACAGGGGGCGCGCTCGGACGCGGCAACTCACCGAACGCATTACGCCACCAGCACGAACCCGACATTCGATCACCACGTCGGCGCCGATCCGCGCGACAGCGCCGGCATGCCCTGGCGGTTCGGCCAGGGGACGATCGCGCGATGGCACGGGATTGCGGCATGGCGTGTCGGGCATCCGCCGGGGATCCCAGCATGCGGGCCGCCCGGCCCGGTCCGCGCGAACGGCGCCGGCGGAGACCGAGGACCGGCTACGGCGTGATCGCGTTGAAGCGCGCGGCGATGTAGTCGTCGGTGAAGCTGGCCATGTCGCGACCGCGGATGAAGCCGCAGTGGCCGCCGTAGTCGGCGATGTCCAGTTCGATGCTGGGCGGCAGCTGCAGCTGCTCGAACGCAGCCACCGGGATGACCGGGTCATCGCGCGCGGTGAGGATGGTGGCCGGCACGGACGCGGCGGCCAGCGCGTCGCGCGCCACCGAATAGCCGTCCAGATAGGCCTGGAGCGAGCCGAAGTCGGTGTGCCTGAGCACCAGCGCCTCGGTCAGGCCGCGCAGGCTCTGCTTCAGTTCGGCCAGCTCGAAATACTGCCGCTGCGGGAAGGCCTTCTGCTTGGCCTTCAGCGACTGGCGCCACTTGCGCATGAAATAGGCCTGGTAGATCCAGGGCGCGTGTTCCTCCAGCGAGAACAGGCCTTCGCTCGGGTCGATGATCGGGCACACCGCCAGCGCGTAGTCCAGCGGCACGCCCGCCGCCGGCGCGCGCAGCGCGGCGCGCAGGGCGAAGTTGCCGCCCAGCGAGAAGCCGGCCAGCGCGGTCACCGGCCGCGGCCAGCGCCGCGTGATGTCGCCCAGCGCGTGCATCACCTCGTCGATGCGGCAGGAATGGAACAACGCCTCGTTGAGGTGGTGGCTTTCGCCGTGGTCGCGGAAGTTGAGGCGGAATACGTCCCAGCCTTCGCGCAACAGGCGGCTCCCGGTCTGCAGCACGTAGGTGGAATCGACGCTGCCTTCCCAGCCGTGGAACAGCACGGCCAGACCACGCGCCGAGCGACCATCGCGCCGGGCCGTGTAGGCACCGGTCAGGCGCACGCCGTCGCCGCCGTCGACCACCACCGGCTCGGCACCCTCGGCTACCTCGTAGGCCGAGCGTGGCAACAACAGCCGGCGCACGCCGCTGGACGAGAGCATGGTCTGGATATGTCCGCTGGTCAGCGGCCAGGGGGGACGGAAATCCTTTCCGCGCGGCAACTCGCTCATGCGTGGGCGTCGTCCAGCGCGGCGGCGATGCGCTCGCGCGACAGCTCGGCCATGCGCCGGCGCGCGTCGGGCATCGCCGGCACGGGTTGCAGAAAATGCACCTCGGCGTCCAGCGGCGCCTCGCCCAGCATGCGCAGCAGATTGCCCATGAAGTTCTCGTGCTCGCGGAAGCCCGCGTCGATCACCCGCTTGCCGTTGCGGGCGAAGCGCAGCGCCACCGGCTGCACCGGCACCGGCGCATCCAGCGCAGCCTGAAAGATGCGCGCGTGGAACACCTTGAGCACGCCGTTGTGGCCCGTGCCGCCCTCGGGAAACACCGCCACCGAGCGGCCGCCGCGCAGGCGCTCGACCATGGTTTGCATCACCGAGGCGAGCGAATGGTTGCTGCCGCGACGATGGAAGATCGTGCCGCCGCTGGCGGCCAGCCAGCCCACCAGCGGCCAGCGCGCGATCTCGGCCTTGGCCACGAAGCAGGCGGCGCGCTGGCTGTGCAGCAGCTCGATGTCGATCCACGAGGTGTGGTTGGCCACGAACAGCACCGGGTCGCGCAGCGGCTGGCCGATGCGCACCGAGCGCAGGCCGAAGATGCGCATCAGCACGGTCGACCACCAGCGGATCATGCGGTGGGCGAACGGCTCGCGGCCGTCGACCATCACGCGATGCTTGTTCCAGCTCAGGATGAAGGCGCACAGCACGATGCCCAGCACGATGTGCAGCAGCAGCAGCGGCACCCGCCACAGGTAGCGCACGGGTCGCCAGGGATCGCGGGCGGGGGTGGGAGCGGTGTCCATGAGCCGGCAAGTTTAGCGTTTTCGTTCGTGCGGGCGCGCCTTCCTGCCATTCGGCTCGACCGGACCGGCCTTTCCCCCGTTCCATGGGAAGGTGCCCGAGGACGGATAGGAGCGATCTGGCCCTTAGCCCTCCAGCTGGCCCAGCGGCAGCGAAGGCGAGCGCTTCACCGTCCGCAGCACGAAGCTCGAGTTGGCGTCGGCCACGCCGGCGTCGTTGAGCAGCCGGTCCAGCAGGAAGCGCGAGAAATGGGGCAGGTCCGCCACGTAGACGTGCAGCAGGTAGTCCATGTCGCCGGTCAGCGCATGGCAGGCGACCACCTCTTCCCAGCCGGCGACCTTCTCCACGAAGCGTTCGATCGCCCCGGCCTCGTGCCGTGCCAGCTGCACCCGCACGAAGGCCTGCAGGCCCAGCCCGACCGCCTGCGGATCGATCTGCGCGGCGTAGCCGGTGACGATGCCCTCGCCCTCCAGCCGCTGCAGCCGGCGCAGGCAGGCCGAGGGCGACAGGCTGACCCGCTCGGCCAGCTCCGCGTTGGTGATGCGACCCTCGCCCTGCAGTACGGCGAGCAGGCGCAGGTCGATGCGGTCCAGCTTGGGCATGGCACTTTGCTCCACGTTCGGGCGTCCGAGCGCAAGAATACTGCGTGGTATCACGGACACGTCACAACAAACGCAACCTTCGTGCGGCATCGGCGGCGTATTCTTCGGGTTCAGGGTGTCACCCCGCCCCGCGCCACCGGAGCCGCCATGCAGACCGCCGCCACGCCACGCAAAGTCGAACATCAGCAGACCGACCGCGGCTACGTGCCGGTCTACGCCACCGGCGTGGTGGAGCAGCCCTGGTCCGCCTACAGCCGCACCGACCACGAGGTCTGGGACATGCTGTTCAAGCGCCAGCGCGAGCTGCTGCCGGGGCGCGCCTGCCAGGAATTCCTGGACGGTGTGGCCAAGTTCGGCCTGGGCGAGGGCGGCATCCCGAAGTTTTCCGAGATCAACCTGGTGCTGGCCAAGGCCACCGGCTGGGAGCTGGTGGCGGTCGAGGGCCTGCTGCCGGACGAGGTGTTCTTCGACCACCTGGCGCACCGCCGCTTCCCGGTGAGCTGGTGGATCCGCAAGCCCGACCAGCTGGACTACCTGTCCGAGCCGGACCTGTTCCACGACCTGTTCGGCCACGTGCCGTTGCTGCTCAACCCGGTCTTCGCCGACTACATGCAGGCCTACGGCCGCGGCGGCATGAAGGCGCACGCGATCGGCCCCGAGGCATTGATGAACCTCACCCGCCTGTACTGGTACACGGTGGAGTTCGGCCTGATCGATACGCATGAAGGCATGCGCATCTACGGCGCAGGCATCGTCAGCTCCAAGGGCGAGTCGATCTACAGCCTCGACTCGGACGCGCCCAACCGCATCGGTTTCGACCTTGCGCGCGTGATGAACACCCGCTACCGCATCGACACCTACCAGCAGACCTACTTCGTGATCGACAGCTTCGAGCAGCTGTTCGAGGCGACCACCCCGGACTTCACGCCGATCTACGCGAGCCTGCGCGAGAAGCCCCCGCACGCGGCGGCCGACGTGCTGGACGCCTCCGACCGCGTCTTCCACTACGGCAGCCGCGAAGGTTTCGCCGCCAACGCCGATACCTGAGCGGTCCCCTGCCGCCGCGCCGCCATGCGTTGCGGCAGCAGGCCGCCTTGCTTGAGCCAGTCGCACACCACGCCGGTCCACAGTGCGTAGCCCTGCGCGTTCAGGTGCAGCCCGTCCACATCGAACCAGCGCGGGTCGGCTTGCCCGTCCACGCCCAGCATCGGACCGTGGATGTCCAGGAACGCGACTGCGCGTTCGCGCGCGCAGGCGCGGATCAAGGCATTGGCTTGCCTGATCAACGGCAGTTGGGCTCGGCGCGAAAGGTTGGGCTTGATCGAGATATAGGCGAACGGTACCTCGCCCGCCCAATGGCGCGCGCAGGTGACGAACGCGCCGAAGTCGTCGCGCACCTGTTCGGGCGGCTTGCCGGCCGCCAGGTCGTTGCCGCCGGCGTACATCACGATGGCCGCCGGGTGATACGGCGCTACCAGTTGCCGGGCGAAGTACAGGCTGTCGGCGATCTGCGAGCCACCGAAACCGCGGTTGATGGTCGGCACCTGCGGGAAGTCGGCGGCCAGGGTGCGCCACAGCCGGATCGAGGAACTGCCCACGAACAGCACGGCGCCCGGGGGCGGCGGCTGGAGCCGGTCGATCGCCCCGAACGCCGCGATCTCGCTTTGCCATTCGATGAAATCGGCCGCCTCGCCGCCGGAGGGAGAAGGCGATCCTTCAAGCATGGCCCCAAGCTAGGCGAACGGCGGTCAAAGCCGCGTGGGCAGGCTGGGGCGTAGGCGCCGCCTAGGGCCGCTTAAGTTCGCTTACCTGGAGCACCTGCGCGATGCGGGTCCCGTCCCAGCGGTAGATGAAGTGCTGCGCCTGCATGCAGGGCGCCACCACGTCCGGATAGAACGCCGCCACGCACTCGCCGCCGGCATGGCGCGCACTGTCGTAGACGATGCCGTTGGATCCGGCCTCGTGCAGCGTCCGGGCCAGCGCGATGCTGGCCGCGTAGCTGTCCGCGGCGTGCGCCGCGGGCCAGCCGCCACGGATGTCGTGCAGCTTGCAGTCGATGCTGGTGCGATAGCAGCGCATCTCGATGTCGCAGGCCGGCTCAGCCGTCGCCGCCAGGAAACGCTCGCGGTGGTAGACGGTTTCCTCCACCGCCGTGACCGTGCCGTGCGCCGCGTAGAACACGCCCCAGCGGCCGTCGGAGAACCGGCTGCCCTCGGGGTTCAGATGAGTGAAGGCGGCCATCACCGGCGTGCTGCCCGGCCCGCTGATGCGCCGCTGCGGCGGCACCAGTTTCAACGCGCCGGCCTCCTCGCGCAGGCGCGGATTGGTCAGCGCCTCGACCGCGAACAGCGCGTCGAGATCGCGTGGATCGGCGATGCGGTCGAACACGCCCACCGGCGGAAAGCGGCTGGGCACGATGCGGTAGGCGTGGGTCCAGCGGATGCGTCGGAGCGGCGGCAGGTCGAGGGGCATCGGTGTGTCCGGTGGGCATCCCCACGCGGGCGCGGGAGGAGCCGAGCATGCAGCGGGCCGGTGTCGCCGGCTGCGACGCACGGCTCAGCCGCGTTGCGCGTCCAGGTACTGGCGCACCACGTAGAGGTCGCCGACGTTGCCCGAAAGCATGCGCTCCAGCGCCGAATGGCCACCGAACAAGGGCGACTGGTTGGGCTTGCGCAGCCAGGCGTCGGCCTGGGCCGGATCGGGAAACAGGATCTGCAGCGATTTCCAGATGCCCAGCAGGTAGCTGATCCGCTCGACCACGTCGCGGCCGGGGTTGCCGTCCTGGTCGCGCTTCCACTTGAAGAAAGTCGATTCGGCCGGGTCGCCGAGCAGGCGGCGCTGCTCGGCGATGCGCAGTTGCCAGTACTCGGCGATCCGGAAGAAGGAGCGCAGCGCCGGACCGCCAAGCTCGCTTGCGGGGGCCTGTTCGTGGCGCGGGTGGGCCAGCATGCGGACTCTCCTTATGGAGTTCGCGATCAGTTTACTGCATTTGTGAAGCCATGCGCAAAAACATGGCGGGACTCGCCGAACGAGCTCAGGGGCGCGCCACGATGTCCAGCCAGGTCCGCACCAGTCGCACCCACACGGCGTAGCCCTGCCGGTTCATGTGCAGGCCGTCCTGGACGAACCAGCGCCGTTGCGGTTGCCCGTCCGGCCCCAGCATGGGCGTGAAGGCGTCCAGATAGTCCACGCCGTGCTGCTGCCTTGCGTAGTCGCGCACCAGCGCGTTCGCCTGGCGGATCTGCGGCAGCAGCTGCCTGCGCGCCATGCTCGGCTTGATCGCGATGAAGGCGATCGGCACCCCCGGATCGAGCGCCCGCGCGCGCCCTACGAAAGCCGCGAAGGCGTCGCGCACCTGCGCGGGCGTGCAACCCTCGGCCAGGTCGTTGTCGCCGGCGTAGAACACGATGGCGCGCGGGTGGTAGGGCGCCACCAGGCGTCCGGCGTAATAGGTGGCGTCGGGAATGCGCGACCCGCCGAAGCCGCGGTCGAGTACCGCGCGCCCGGGAAAATCCTGCGCCAGCGTGCTCCACAGGCGGATCGAGGAACTGCCGACGAACAGCACCGGGTGCGGCGGCGGCGCGTGCGCGCGATCGGCGGCGGCGAAGGCGGCGATGTCCGCGCGCCATTGCTCCGGCTGCCCGGCGCACGCCTGCGCCCGTCCGGGCAGCAGCGCGAAGGCCAGCGACAGCCAGGCGGCCCCCGCCCACAGCGGGCTGAGGTGGATGCGCAGCTTACGGAGCATGCTTGCAGTCACAGCCATAGTCGGGCTCCGGGCCGCCTTCGGCGATGAAACGGTCGATGCGCTTCTGCAATACCGGCAGCGGCACCGAGCCCAGTTGCAGCACGGTGTCGTGAAAACGGCGCAGGTCGAACTTGCCGCCCAGCGCCTTCTCGGCGCGCGCGCGCAGCTCGCGGAGCTTCAGATAACCCAGTTCGTAGGACAGCGCCTGCCCCGGCCAGCTGATGTAGCGGTCGACCTCGTTGGCGATCTCGCGCTCCGACAGCGCGGTGTTGTCGGTCAGATAGTCGATGGCCTGGCTGCGGCTCCAGCCCAGGTGGTGGATGCCGGTATCGACCACCAGCCGGCAGGCGCGCCACATCTGGTAGGTGAGGTAGCCGAAGCGCTGGTAGGGCGTCCGGTAGATGCCCATCTCGTTGCCGAGGTATTCGGAGTACAGGCCCCAGCCTTCGCCGAAAGCGGAGATGTAGCCCTGGCGGCGGAACTCCGGCTGGCCTTGCTGCTCGGCGGCCAGTTCGAGCTGCAGCGCATGGCCAGGATAGGACTCGTGCAGGGTCAGCGCCGGCATGTTGAACAGCGGGCGCGAAGGCAGGTCGTAGGTGTTGACCAGGTACGCATCCGCGCCGCCGCGGCCGGAGGTGTAGTAAGGCGCGATGTCCGCCGGCACCGGCACGATAGCGAAGCGCGCGCGCGGCAGATGGCCGAAATAGCGGCCCAGCTGGCCGTCCACCTGCTTGGCCACCCAGGCGGTGCGCATCAGCAGTTCCTCGGGCGTCTTGGCGTAGAACTGCGGGTCGGTGCGCAGGAAGCGCAGGAACGCGGGAAAGTCGCCCTTGAAGCCGCTTTCCTTCATCGCCTCGAGCATCTGCGCGTGGATCTGCGCCACCTGTTCCAGGCCGATCCCGTGGATGGCGTCGGGGTCCAGGTCCAGCGTGGTGTACTCGCGGATCTGCTGGCGGTAGAACGCCTTGCCGTCGGGCAGCGCCTCGGCCGCGAGCGTGGTGCGTGCGTGCGGCACGTAGTCCTGGCGGAAGAAAGTCAGCAGCTTGGCGTAGGCCGGGATCACCTGATCGCGGATGCGCCGCAGCGCCTCGCCCTGCAGGGCCTGCGCCTGGTCCGGCGGGATCGCTGCGTCCATGTGCTTGAACGGCTCGTAGAAGCTGCTGGCGGTCGGGTCCTTGAGCTCGGCCACCGCGGCGATCGACACGTCGCGCCCGTCCAGCACCGCGCGCGGCACCGAGAAGCCGCGCTCCAGGCCCAACCGCATGTTGGCGATCTGCTGGTCGAAGTAGGCCGGGACCTGGCCCAGCCGGTCGAGGTAACGGCGATAGTCGGCCGGCGTGCGCAGATGGTCGCCGTCGAGCTCGTAGCCCAGATCGCTCCAGAACGCCGAATCGCTGTTGAAAGGCATCTGCCAGGTCTTGAAGCGCTGGTCGGCCAGCAGGTTGGCGATCTGCGCGCGGTAGACCGCGTAGTTCACCTGCTCGGCGGGCGACAGCGCATGGAAGTCCAGCGCATCGAGCTGCGCCAGCACTTCCTGCCAGCGCTGCAGCCGCTGCTGCTGGCTGGCCGCATCGACGTTGTCCAAGCGGCCGTTGTTCGGCTGCGGCTCGCCCGAGGCGCTGATGTCGCCCTGCCCGGTGCGCCAGGCCCATTCGTGCGTATAGATCGCACGGAAGCGGTCGTCGGCGTCGGTGGCATGCGCAAGCGGGGCCAGCGTCAGGCCCGCGGCCAGCAGTGCGCCCAGCAGGTGTTTCATCGTGGACTCCTTGCGCGGGGAAGATGCCGATCATCGCAAAGAAGGGGCGCGGATGCCGACGATGGACACCTCTTGCATCGGCTCCCGGTGGGCATCTGGCGGCCAGGCGTTGCCACCGCCTTCCGAGCCTAGACGCCGCCGTAATACCCGCGCATGGCATCGAGGTAGGCGTCCAGGTTGCGCCCCTCGCCCGCGGCGAAGCATTCGCCGGTCTCATCGAGCTGGTCGATGCGGTCGGGGCGGAAGTTGCGGAAGGCGCTGCGCAGGCGGCACCAGGTGCCGAGCGTCCACTTGCCGCCCCAGAAGGCCAGGCACAACGGCTCGACCTCGCGCGTGCTGGCCTGCCCGCCTTCGTCGCGGTAGACCAGCCGCAGGACCTGTTGCGCCTCGATGGCCGCGTGCAGGCGGTCGATCCGCGCGGCGAAGGCGAGCGCCATCTCGTCGCGGTAGACCGGCGCGTAGATACGCGTGCGCGCGGCGCGCTCGCGCAGTTCCGCCGGCAGCACCGCCTCGATCTTCATCAGCGCCGCCTGCGCGCCATCGGCCAGTCGCCCGCCGGCGAAGGCGCGCACGAAACGCGTGCCGACCACCAGCGATTCGAGTTCCTCGGCGGTGAACATCAGCGGCGGAATGTCCGCGCCCTTGCGCAGCACGTAGCCGACGCCGGCCTCGCCCTCGATCGGCACGCCGGAGAGCTGCAGGTCGGCCACGTCGCGGTAGACCGTGCGCAGCGACACGCCCAGCGTCTCCGCCAGCGAGCGCGCCTGCAGCGCGGTGCGGCGCCCGCGCAAGGCGTGGATGATGAGGAACAGGCGATCGGCGCGGCGCATCCACGCATGATCGCCGAGGCGCGATGCGCGAACCAGTGCAGCACCGCGCGGCCCCGCTCAAGGACGGCTGGCGAGGAACTGCGCATCCTTCGCCTCGGCGCGCTGCATCGCCGGGCGCGCGCGCACGCGGTCGATGTACTGGCGCACCGGCGGCAGCTCGGGCACCAGCTTGAACATCGTGGTCCAGTGCAGCGCGGTGCCCCACAGCACGTCGGCGGCGCTGAAGCGTTCGCCGAGCAGCCAGGGCCCCGGCGTGAGCTGGGCGACGATCGCGTCCAGCACCTCCTGCCAGCTGCCGTAGGGCGACATCATGTGCGGCGGCGGGTCGCGCTGCATCGAGCGGTCCAGCAGCGCCGGCTCGAAGCACGAGCCGTAGAACACCATCCAGCGCAGGTACGGCCCGCGCAGCGGGTCGCCGATGGCAGGCGCCAGCCCCTTCTGCGGGTACAGGTCGGCCAGATACATCATCACGGCCGGCTGCTCGGTGACCATCGCCTCGCCGTGGCGGATCGCCGGCACCTTGCCCAGCGGGTTGAGCGCCAGGTAGGCCGGGTCGCGCTGGGTGCCGGCCTTCAGGTCGAGCAGGTGCAGGTCGTAGTCGACGCCCAGCTCCTCCAGCAGCGCCAGCGTGCCGCGCGAGCGCGACTGCGCGGCGTGGAAGAAGGTCACCTTCGGTACGTTCATGGCATGGCCTCCTAGAGATAGCTGGTGATGGCCGGCGAGTTCATCCAGTGGTCGTGGCGCCCGTCGAAGTAGCGCACCGGCGCGTCGGCCAATTCCTGCGGGGTGGCGTCGTCCAGGCAGGCCAGATTGACGCTGACGAAGTCGCCGCCCAGCTGCTCCAGGTGCCCGGTACCGAACGGCTGGATGCCGCAGTGGCGGCAGAAGCGGTAGTGCATGCTGTGGGTGCCGAACTGGTAGTCGGCCAGCGCCGCCTCGCCTTCCAGCAAGCGGAACGCCTCCGGCCTGACGAGCGCGCCCCAGCGGCGCGTCTTGCCGCAGATCGAGCAGTTGCAGCAGCCGGTGCCGGCCGCCAGGTCGATGTCGGCGGCGAAGCGCACCGCGCCGCAGTGGCAACTGCCGTGGTAGGTCCTGGTCATGCCGGCTCCTTGCGCATGGCGTCGGAAGGGGTGCCGCGCAGCAGCGAGCGCGGCGTGGGCGCCAGACGCAGGATCTCCGGCCTCGCGTCAAGGCGATGGATCCAGGCGGCGACCGCCGGCTCCGCCGCCGCCGCGCCCTGGAACCGCACCTGCGCCGCGGCGTCGGCGAAGGCGGCGAACCAGACGAACACGCACTCGCCCTCGCGCACCGGCAGGCGCGGGTAGGTGTTGCGCGCCGGCTCGGTGATCCATTGCGCCAGCACCGTTGCGCCGAGCCGTTCCAGCGCCGGCCGCACCTCGACGTCGAAGCGGCGCGCGAGCACGGCGGCATCGCCCGGCGGCAGCGGGCAGATCGTGGCGGCAAGCAGGCCGGCGGGGGCGCGTTCGCCCGCCGGCGGCCGGCTCAGCCCGTCGAGCGCAAAGCCGTGGACCGGGCGCAGCAGCAGGACGTCGTCGGAATCGACCATGGTGGCGTTGGCCGCCTCGCGGTGCGCGCGCCAGACCGGGCCGTCATAGAACGCGGCCAGCGCGGCGGCGCGCGATTCCATGTCCTGGAAGCTGCGCAGCCAGACGAAGCGGTTCGCATCGTCCAGATCGCGGAACTGGCCGGGCAGACCGATGCCGAGCGCTTCCTGCGATTCGACGAACTCGCGCTCGAACAGCTCCACCAGACGCTCGCGCTGGCCGGGGCGCAGCGTGTACTGGCGCAGTTCCAGCAGGCCGTGTGCGTTCATGGGCGCCGCCCGAACAGAGCGGCGGCCAGCGCCAGCAGGCTCATGCGCCAGCGTGGCCGCGCCTGCGAGACCGGCGGCAGTGCATGCGGCCCTTCGACCAGCCGGTTGCGCCCGGCCAGCGGACGGTAGGCGTAGGCGACCTGATGGAGGAGCGGATGCATGGTCGCCCTCCTCACGCCGCGGCCGCTTCGCCGACGCACCACGGCGGCAGCTGGGCGTGCTTGAACAGGCGGTACCAATGTTCGCGGTCGGCCGGGCCGTAGAGCTCCAGGGTGCGGATCACCTCGCGCGCGAAGTCCACGCTGCCCAGGTGGCTGGCGGTGATCGTGCCGCCGTCGCTGACCGCCAGCACCGAGGCGTCGTACTGCGTGCTGCCGCCGTAGCCGGGCACCTGGCCGTCGATGTGGCCGGCCCAGTTGCCGGTGTGGCGGCAATGCTCGAGCAGGCCGGCGCGGGCGAGCGCGAGCACGCCCGAGTCGATGCCGGCGGCGACCGCGCCGGCGCCATGCAGCTGGCGGATCGCCGCCACCGCCGCCGCGCCCTCGCCACGCTGCCACAGGTGACCGCCGGGCACGATCACCAGGGCCGCGCGGCCGAAGTCCAGCTCGGCCAGGCTCAGCTGCGGCTGCACCGCCAGGCCGCCCATCGAGACCACCGGCGCGCGGGTGAACCCCACCGTCGCCACCTGCCAGTCGCCCGGCCGGCGCACCTCGCACAGCGCCAGTGCCGCCTGCCAATCCGCAAAGCCGTCGAACACCAGGAAATAGACCGTGTCACGCATCGCCGCTGCCTCCGTTGCAAGGCGTACAGGATGGAACGGGGCTGCTGCCAACGTGATGTCAGCAGTGGGGCAAGGGGAAGACTGCAGAACGAACGGCCTCCCCTACCCACCTCGGCGGGGCCGGGGAGAAAGGACGCAGAAGCACGCCGGGTCGCCATTCACGCGCGCCCCGTAGAATGCGCGTTCCTTCCTGCCACGGACCCGACATGAAGCCTGTCTCGCTGATCCAGTTCCTGATCGAGGAACGCCGTGCCGGCCGCATCAATGCCGAGCTTTCGCTGCTGATCGAGGTGGTCGCGCGCGCCTGCAAGCGCATCGCGGTAGCCACCAGCAAGGGCGCGCTGGGCGGCGTGCTGGGCAACGCCGGCAGTGACAACGTGCAGGGCGAGGCGCAGAAGAAGCTGGACGTGATCTCCAACGAGATCCTGCTGGAAGCCAACGCCTGGGGCGGCCATCTGGCCGCCTGCGCCTCGGAGGAGATGGAGGATCCGCAGCCGATCCCCGACATGTATCCCAAGGGCAACCACCTGCTGCTGTTCGATCCGCTGGACGGGTCCTCCAACATCGACGTCAACATCTCGGTCGGCACCATCTTCTCGGTGCTGCGCTGCCCCGAGCACGTCACCGAACCGAAGGTCGAGGACTTCCTGCAACCGGGCACGCAGCAGCTGGCCGCCGGCTACGTGGTGTACGGGCCGGCCACGCTGCTGGTGCTGACCTTCGGCCACGGCACGCACGAGTTCACGCTGGACCGCGAGGTCGGCAGCTTCATGCTAAGCCGGCGCGACATCCGCATTCCGGCCGAGACCGCCGAGTTCGCCATCAACATGTCCAACCAGCGCCACTGGGAGGCGCCGATGCAGCGCTACGTGGGCGAACTGCTGGCCGGCAAGGAAGGCCCCAGGGCCAAGGACTTCAACATGCGCTGGGTCGCCTCGATGGTGGCCGACGTGCACCGCATCGTGACCCGCGGCGGCGTGTTCTTCTACCCGCTGGACGCCAAGATCAAGGCCAAGGGCGGCAAGCTGCGGCTGATGTACGAGGCCAACCCGATGGCCTTCATCGTCGAGCAGGCCGGCGGCGCGGCCACCACCGGCCGCGAGCGCATCCTGGAGATCCAGCCGGCCGGCCTGCACCAGCGCGTGCCGGTGTTCCTGGGCTCCAGGGCCGAGGTCGAGGTGGCTACGCGCTACCACCGCGAGGCCGACGTCGCCCACGCCTGATCACACGTGGACTGATCACGCATGGCCTGACCGCGCGCGGCCGTTGCCTCGGCCCCGGCCGGGCCCTGCCCCGCCGCTGCCCTCGTCCTGACCCACGCTTGCGTCTGCCCCCGAAAGAAACGCTCCGGCCATGCGCGCCCGCTCCCTGCTCCTGCTGCTCACCCTCGCCCTGGCCGGCTGCGCCCCCTGGCGCAAGCCGCCGCCGGCCCCGGCGCCACCGCCGCCGCGCAAGCTGGTGATCGGCCTGGCGTTGGGCGGCGGGGCGGCCAAGGGTTTCGCGCACATCGGCGTGATAAAGATGCTGGAGGCCAGCGACATCCATCCGGACGTGGTTTCCGGCACCAGCGCCGGCAGCGTGGTCGGCGCGCTCTACGCCAGCGGCATGGACGCCTTCGCGATGCAGCAGGCGGCCATCGCGCTGGACCAAGCCTCGCTGCGCGACGTGCGCCTGTTCGGCGGCGGGCTGGTGCAGGGGCGGAAGCTGCAGGACTACATCGACGCCCAGGTCCGCCAGCGGCCGATCGAACGGCTCAGGCTGCCCTTCGCCGCCGTGGCCACCGACCTGGCCAGCGGCCAGCGCACCGTGTTCACCCGTGGCGACACCGGCCAGGCGGTGCGCGCCTCGTGCAGCGTGCCCGGGGTGTTCGAACCGGCGCTGATCGGCGGCCGGCGCTACGTCGACGGCGGCGTGGTCAGCCCGGTGCCGGTCGACGCCGCGCGCCAGCTGGGCGCGGACTTCGTGATCGCGGTGGACATCTCCGCCCGCTCCGATGGCTCGCTGCCGACCGACATGCTGGGCATCGTCGGCCGCTCGGTGGTGATCATGGGCCAGCACCTGGGCGCGCAGGAGCTGGCGCGGGCCGACGTGGTGGTGCAGCCGCAGGTCAACGCGATCGGCGCTGCCGATTTCGAACAGCGCGACCGCGCCATCATGGAGGGCGAGCGGGCGACGCTAGCGGCGATCCCACTGATTCGCGCGCGCCTGGCCGCCGCGCAACGGATGCCCGCCGCGGTCGCCACGCACTAGCCGACGCCTGGGACGCTCGGCCCGCACGACAGCCTGTGACCGGCTGCACTTGGGCGGACGCGCCGGCGCTGCTAGCGTGGCTGTCCCCTTGCACGAGGCTCTTCCATGCACTCCTGTCCCCGTCTGTTGCCGCTGCTCGCCCTGGCCCTCGCCCCACTCGCGCTGGCCCCGCAGGCCATGGCCGCGCCTTCCCGGGTCGACCCGCGCATCAGCCAGTTGCTCGACCAGCTGGGCAAGGTGCGGGCCATCGACCAGGTGCAGCTTTCGCCCGACGGCCAGCGGCTGGCCTGGGTAGTGCGCGGCCAGGGCAAGCCCGCCATCGAAATCGCGCGCGCCGACGGCAGCGATGCGCATCCGCTGGCGATGGGGAACAAACCCGGCAGCTGCCGGCAGGAAGAGATCGCCTGGTCGCCGGATTCGCGCCGGCTGGCCTTTCTTTCCGACTGCGGCGGTACGCCCGGCCACCTGGACGTCTACACGGCCGATATCGGCACCGGCGGCGCTCCGCGCCGGCTGGCCGACCTCGACGGCTACGCCCACGCGCTGAGCTGGTCGGCCGACGGCCGTACGCTGGCCTTCCTCTACGTGGAAGGCGCCACCCGCCGCGCCAGCGCGGTCGCCGCCGCCAAGCCGGCCGCCGGCGAAGTGGGCGTGGAAGGCCTGGAGATCCAGCGCGTCGCCACCGTCCCGGCCACCGGCGGCGCGCCCACCCTGGCGACGCCCGCCGGCCAGTACGTCTACGAGTTCAGCTGGTCGCCCGACGCGCGCCGCTTTGCCTACGTCGCGGCGCCGGCTCCCGGCGACAACAACTGGTGGATCGCCAGGCTCTACGCGCAGGACGCCCGCGCCGGGGCCGCGCCCCGCGTACTGGTGGACCCGGGCAAGGTCGCCGGCCCGCTGCACGGACTGCAGATCGCGCTGCCGCGCTGGTCGCCGGACGGCAGCCGGCTGGCCTTCATCGGCGGCCTGATGAGCGACCAGGGCTCGACCGGCGGCGATCTGTACGCGGTGCCGGCCGCGGGCGGCGCCCCGGTGGACCTGACACCCGGCATCCACGTCACGCCGGCCTGGTTCGACTGGACCTCGCCGCGCACGCTGCTGGTGAGCCAGGTCAGCAACGGCCAGAGCCAGCTGGCCGACTACGCGGTCGACGCCGTGCGCGCCACGCAGCAGCGCGTGCACTTCACCCTGCCGGCGAGCATCGGCGACGGCGGCGCCTCGATGGCGGTGTCGCTTTCGGCCGACCACCGGCAGGTCGCCTTCGCGCAGAGCTCCTACACGGCGGCGCCCGAAGTGCATGCAGGGGTGCTCGCCCAGGGCGCGCCGGCGGCGGTCACCAGGGTCAACGCGGCGCTACGCCCGAGCTGGGGCAAGGCCGAATCGGTCGAGTGGGACCACGACGGCCGCCACGTGCAGGGCTGGCTGCTGTATCCGGCCGGCTACGATCCGGCCAAGCGCTACCCGATGATCGTCAGCGTGCACGGCGGTCCGGCCGCGGCGGTGATCCCGCGCTGGCCGGGCGTGGGCTACGGCAGCGTGCCGTTCTCCACGCTGGGCTACTTCGTCTTCATGCCCAACCCGCGCGGCAGCTTTGGCCAGGGTGAGGCCTACGTGCAGGCCAACCGCAAGGACTTCGGCCACGGCGACCTGTCGGACATCCTCGCCGGCGTCGACGCGATCGAGAAGAAGCTGCCGGTCGACGACCAGCGCCTGGGATTGACCGGCTGGAGCTACGGCGGCTTCATGAGCATGTTCGTGCCCACCCAGACCCAGCGCTTCCATGCGGTGGTGGCCGGCGCCGGCATCGCCAACTGGCAGAGCTATTACGGCGAAAACCTGATCGACCAGTGGATGATCCCGTACTTCGGCGCCTCGGTTTACGACGACCCGGCGGTGTACGCCAAGAGCTCGGCGATCGACTTCATCAAGCGGGTGAAGACGCCCACGCTGGTGGTGGTCGGCGACCGCGACGCCGAATGCCCGGCGCCGCAGTCGTTCGAGTTCTGGCACGCCCTGCGCGCCCAGGGCGTGCCGACCTCGCTGGTGGTCTATCCGAACGAGGGCCACCACTTCGTCGACCCGGCGCACCAGCGCGACGTGCTGCAGCGCGCGCTCGAGTGGTTCGGCAAGTATCTGCCGGCCGGCTGACGCGGTTCGCTAGCGCGGCGGCGGATCCCGCCGCTGCGTGTGCTTGACCGCGCCCAGGATGCCCAGTCCGAACACCACGATCACGCCGGCGCCGATCCACTGCAGCGGCACGTGCACCAGCCAGGCCACGTAGGCCAGGCCGCCGATCAGCACGATGACGCCGATCAGGTAGAGCGAGAACGAGGACATGGCGGCCTCCGTGCAAACGTCGCGGAGGCAAAGCAAACCGGCTGCGTGATCAGCGGCGCGTGAACGGCCGGGAAAGCGCGCCTTCCCGGCCTGGACCGACAGTCATGCTTGACGTAGGCCATGTGTATTGATGTACTGATACACATGGACGCATCGCTGCTCGTCATCCAACCCGCCTCGGCCGAGCCGATCTACCGGCAGATCGTCGGGCAGCTGCGCCGGCTGATCGCCAGCGGCCAGCTGGCGGTGGGCGAATTGCTGCCCTCGGTGCGCGAAGTGGCCGGCTTCCACGCGGTCAACCCGATGACCGTGTCGCGCGCCTACAGCCTGGCCGAGACCGAGGGCCTGCTCGAGCGCCTGCGCGGCAAGGGCATGGTGGTGGCGGCCGGCCAGCGCGCCGCGCACAGCCAGAGCCAGCGCCTGGCCCTGCTGGAGCCGCAGCTGCTGGCGCTGGCGCGCCACGCGCAGGAGCTGGAACTGCCCGCCGAGCCGGTCCTGCGCCGGCTCGGCAAGCTGCTGGGGGAACGCTGATGAACCTGGCGCAGATCGCCGCCTTCGTGCTGGTGGCCTGGCTGCTGCTGGGCGAGCCGCTGTTCGGACACCGCTCGCACCGGCGCCTGCTGGCCGCGCTCGATGCCGGCCGGCCCAAGGCCCGGCTGCGCTTCTACCGCCAATGGACCTGGCAGGCCTGGCTGCTCGCCGGCATCACCACGGCGGTGGTGCTGGCCCAAGGCTGGTCGCTGGAGCAGGTCGGCCTGCGCCTGCCGGCAGCGCCCGCCGGCGTGAGCCGGGATTTCATCGACGGCCTGGTCGGCGCGCTGGTCGCAGGCATGGCGCTCGGCGTGGGCTTCGCGCGCCGCCGGCGCAACGCAACGGCGCAGCCATCCACTCCGCGTGTGGCCGGCGGCGACAAGGTGCTGCGCATGCTGCCGCGCACCGGCACCGAACGCTGGGGTTTCGCCGCGCTGGCGGTGACCGCCGGGCTGACCGAGGAATGGATCTGGCGCGGCTTCGGCGCCGCCGCCCTGCACGCGGCCTGGCCGCATGCTCCGCTCGCGGCCAGCGTGCTGGTGCTGGCGTTCGCCTTCGGCTGGGCGCACGTGTACCAAGGTCTCTCGGGCGTGCTGGCCACCGGCGTGCTCGGCGCGCTGCTGGCCTGGCTCTATCTCGGCACCGGCAGCCTGCTGCTGCCGATGCTGCTGCACGTGCTCATCGACCTGCGCGCGCTGCTGGTGCCGGTGGAGGCCGGCACGGTGGCGGACGCGCTTCACGCAACGGACGCAAAGACGTCCATCCAGGATCGGGGAAATCCATGAACGCCCAGCTTCGCGACTTCCATGCGGACACCTCACCGCTGGCCGTGCACGGCCTGGCCCACGGCTACGAGGGCAGCAACGTGCTCACCGGCGTGGACCTGGCGTTGGCGCCGGGCAGCGTGCTCGGGCTGATCGGGCGCAACGGCGCGGGCAAGTCGACGCTGATCCGCGCCATGCTCGGCCTGCTCCGGCCGCTGGCGGGCGAGGCGCGCGTTTTCGGCGAGCCTGCCCATGCGCTCCCCGACGCGGCCAAGGCGCGGCTGGCCTACGTGCCGCAGCAGCCCGAGGCGCTGGCCTGGCTCAGCGCCGCGCAGATGCTGGATTACGTCGGGCGCTTCTACCCGCGCTGGGACGAGGCCTTTGCCCGCAACACGCTGGCGCGCTGGAGCATCCCCGCCAACAAGCTGCTGGCCAAGCTCTCGCCGGGCGAGCGCCAGCGGGTGGACCTGATCCGCGCGCTCGCCTCGCAGCCGGACCTGCTGTTGCTGGACGAGCCGGCCGCCGCGCTGGATCCGGTCGCCCGCCGCGAACTGCTGCGCGAGGTCGCCCTGCGCGCGGGCGAGGCCGGCACCACGGTGTTGTTCTCCACGCACATCGTGTCGGACCTGGAGCGGGTCGCCTCGGAGGTGGCCTTCCTGCACCGGGGTCGCCTGCTGATCCACTGCGGCGTGGACGAAACCAAGGAGCACTACGCGCGGCTGTGGCTGCCGGCGCGGCTCTCCGCGGCGGCGCCGGCGCAGGCGCTCAGCCGGCGCCGCCACGAGGACGGCAGCGTGAGCCTGGTGGTCGAACGCGACGCCTCCGGGCACTGGCCCGAAGCGGCGCACCTGCCCGGCGCACGCCTCGATGCGCTGGGCCTGGAAGACCTGTTCGTGGAGATCGCCGAGTGAACGCCGCGACGGTCCTGCTCTCGCCCTGGCGCGCCTCGCCGGCGTGGACGCGCTGGGGCAGCGTCATCCTCGGCGCCGGCCTGCTGCTCGTCACGTTGCTGCTGGCCATCTTCATGCGCCCGGACAGCTGGGCGATGGCTGCCGGGAGCGTGGTCGGCTTCGGCGAGTTCTTCCTGGGGATGTTCCTGTTGGCGCCTGCCCTGCTGCTGGCGGTCGATGGGCGGCAATTGCGCGTGCCCGGCCTGCAGCGTGCCGCCCTGGCCGGGGTCGCATGGCTGGGGCTGGGCCTGATCATGGTGCCGGCAGCCCTGCTTCGCCTGGCCGGCGGGCATGGCACGGTGATCGCCGGCCTGCTGGCGCTGGCGCTCTGCGGCGGCCTGCTGATGGGTCTGCTGCCACGCATGCTGAGCGCGTTCGTCGGCCTGTTGCCGATGACCTTCAATGCCCTGCGGCCGCATGTGGACCTGCCTGCGCCGGGCCAGCCCGGCTTCCTGACGCTGGTGGCTGCCGCGGTGGCATCGATGCTGCTGCTCTGCGCGCTGTGCTGGTGGCGCCAGCTGCGCGCGGCCGATCCGTACCGGCAAGGCTGGATGCAGCCGATGGTGCTGCAGTTCCGGCGCGCGGGACGCGCCGGCAGCTGGCACGGCTTCGCCGGCGGCCTGCCGGACAGCGCCCAGCAGATCCGCCAGCAGCCGGACTGGATGCGCCCGATGATCGACCTGGGGCCCAGTGGGCCGGAGCGGCCACGCTACAGCCTGCGCGTGGCGATCGGCGGCATGTTCGTGCCCATGACCTTCGCCGGGCGCGCTCGCCAGCTGGCCGTGGCCGTGCTGCCGAGCGTGCTGGTGATCGGCCTGGTGCTGCTCCAGGCCGGTCAACGGCACGGCGGCTTCAGTTGGGCCATGCTCACTCCATGGGCCGGCATGTTCGCCTGGTTCGGCGGCTTCATCGGCCTGCTGATCGTCCTGCTGGCGGTGATGCAGCTGGGCCAGCGCTGGCAGAAGGACAATGCGGAGCTGCCGCTGCTGGCGCTGCTGCCGGGCCTGGGCGCGCCGGCACGGTTGCGGCGCGACCTGCTGGCGGCCAGCCTGCTGCCCGGCGCGGGCGTGCAGTTGCTGCTGCTGGCCGCGTTGGCGGCGCTGGCGTGGTACGCGCACATGGGCTGGCCGGCCGTGCTGGCGGTGCTGCTCGCGCAGGCGATCGGCATCGGCGTGCTGGTGGCCTTCACCCTGGCGATCATCGGCGGCCGGCCCTTGCCGGGCTGGGGCACCGGAACGCTCAGCGTCGCCTGCTTCGTCGTCACCGCATGCGGGCTGTCGTTCGCGCTGTTGGACAGAAGCGCGCACGGCATCCTGCTGCTCGTCGCGGCATCGGCCTGGGCGGTACTCGCGCTGGTGCTGGCGTGGCTCGGCTGGCGGGGCTGGCGCGGCTTGCAGGATCGCCCGCATCCCTTCCTGTCCAACGCTGGATGAGGCGATCGGCTGGAAGTCGCATCCCCAGGCGATGGAGCGCTGGCTGTGGATCGGCTGGTCGGCCACGCGCCCGCTGCGGCCCGGGCAGCCGATGCGCAGCCATGGCCTGGGCTACGCGGAGTCGGAACGGCTGATCCGTCACCACACCCTGTTGCAGGCGCACCGCTGCGGCTGGATCGGGATGGCAGGCCTGGCAGCGCTGGCGGCGCGGCTACTGTGCGCGTTTGCCGATCCGGCGGTGCCCGCATGGCTGGGACGGGTGCTGCCCGGTTGCGCCACGCTCTGCACCGGCCTGCGCCTCATTCAGGTCCAGCGCGCCGCGCGCCCGCGGATCCTGCGCGACGCCGATGCGTTGCGCGACGGCCGGCGTACTGCCGCGCCCCGTTGACGCACTGTTGCCGCCCGCCGCTCCATGCTGTGGCAAAGCGTTGGAGCCGCGAAGGCGTGAACGAAGCCAGCCGTCTGTCCCGCTACGCCCGGATCGGTGCGTTCCTGCTGCGCTACCGCAAGGCGGGATTGTTCAGCGGGCTGGATCTGGACATCCAAGAGGCGGCCCTGGCCGGCGAGACCGAGGCGGCCAAGCCGGGCCAACCCGAACAGTTCGTCGACGAGTTGGAGGCGCTCGGCCCTACCTTCATCAAGGTCGGCCAGGCCCTGTCGACCCGGCCGGACATGGTGCCGGCACCCTACATCGCGGCGCTGGAGCGCATGCAGGACGACGTGGCGCCAGTGCCGGTGGCGCAGGTGCGCGAGATCATCGAGGCGGAGCTGGGCGCGCGCATCGGCACGCTGTTCGCGAGCTTCGACGACGAGCCGCTGGCCGCCGGTTCGGTGGCGCAGGTGCATGCGGCCACGCTGCGCGGCGGGCGCGAGGTGGTGCTCAAGGTGCAGCGCCCGCACATCGCCCAGACCCTGCGCGAGGATTTGGCGATCCTGGAGAAGCTCGCCGGCGCCGCCGACCGCATGACCGACGTGGGCCGCCGTTACGGCTTCGTCGGCCTGGTCAGCGAGCTTCGCCACAGCCTGGCCAGCGAGATCAACTTCGAACTGGAGGCGGAGAACCTGCGCCGCTTCGCCGAGAATCTGCGTGGCTACGACAGGCTCTACGTGCCGCTGCCGCTGGCCGACCTCACCACCACCCGCGTGCTGACCATGCAGCGCGTGCGCGGCATCAAGGTCACCCACATCCCGCCGCTGCGGCGCATCGAGCATCCGCTGCACGAGCAGGCGCGCGAGCTGCTGCGGGCCTACCTCGACCAGGTGTTCGTGCATGGCCTGGTGCACGCCGACCCGCACCCGGGCAACGTGCTGCTGATGGAGGACCACCGCCTGGCGCTGTTCGACCTGGGGATGGTGGTGCGGCTGGTGCCGCGCACGCGCCACCGGCTGCTCAAGCTGATGCTGGGCGCGATCTCCGGCAACGGCGACCAGGTCGGCGAGATCAGCGAGACCATGGGCACCGCGCTGGAGGACTTCCGCCACAGCCAGTACAAGCGCCAGGTCGAACAGCTGGTGGCCAGCTACGTGGGCCTGCACAACTCCAGCCGGCAATTCTCCGAAGGGCGGCTGGTGCTGGAGCTGGCGCGCGTGGGTGCGTCCTGCGGGCTGCGGCCGCCGGCCGAGCTCTCCATCCTGGGCAAGACCCTGCTCAACCTCGAGGCGGTCACCAGCGCGCTCGACCCGACCATCGACACCCGCCGCGTGGTCGAGCAGCACCTGCAGCAGGTGCTGCGGCGGCAGGCGCTGGGCACGCTCTCGCCGGCCAACCTCGCCAGCGAATGGCTGGACGTACAGGAGCTGGCCCGGCACACGCCGCAGCACGTGGCGTCGATCCTGCGCACGCTGGCGCAGAACCGCCTGCGCGTGCGCGTGGACGGGCTGGAAGAATCGCACATGATGGAAAGCCTGCAGAAGATCGCCAACCGCATCAGCACGGGGGTGATCGTCGCCGCGCTGGTGATCGGCTCGGCGCTGACCGCACGCATGACCAGCGGCCCGACGCTGTTCGGCCTGCCGATCCTGTCGATGCTGTTCATCGTCGCGGCCGTGGCGCTGGGTCTGGGCCTGATCCTCAGCGCGCTGCGGCGCGACGGCAAGGTGGAGCGGGCGGCGAACCGGCCGCCGGATTGATGCGGGCGATCGAGGCCATCGCGGATGGAGCAGCCGCGCCTAGAACAGCACCCCTTGCGGCGACGCCTCGCGCGGCGGCACGAAGCGCGAGGCATCGAGCTTGAGGTCGCGCGCGCGGCCGAAACCGTGTTTGCGGCAGGCCACTTCGAAGCGCCGCCTGAGCAGCTGCGCGAACACGCCCTGCCCGCGCATGCGCGTGCGGAAGTCGCTGTCGTAGTCGCGCCCGCCGTTCATCTGCTGGATCAGGCTCATCACGTGGCTCGCCCGCTGCGGCGCGTGCAATGCCAGCCATTCGCGGAACAGCGTCTTCAGTTCGTAGGGCAGCCGCACCACGGTGTAGCCGGCGCAGCGCGCGCCGGCGGCATGGGCCTGCTCGAGCACCGCTTCCAGGTCGGCGTCGTTGAGCGCGGGGATGATCGGCGCGACCAGCACGCCTACCGGGATACCCGCCTCGCTGAGCGCGTGAATCGCCCGGATGCGCCGGTGCGGCGCGCTGGCGCGCGGTTCAAGCTTGGCGGCCAGCTGGTTGTCCAAGGAGTTCACCGAGACGAACACCTGCACCAGGTGCTCGCGCGCCATCGCCGCGAGCAGGTCGATGTCGCGCTCGATGAGCGCGTTCTTGGTGACGATCGTGCACGGATGGCGGCACTCGGCCAGCAGTTCCAGCGCCGCGCGGGTCAGCCGCCAGCGCTTCTCCACCGGCTGGTAGGGATCGGTGTTGCTGCCGATGTTGATCGGGCTGGGCACGTAGCCGCGCCGGGAGAGCTCTGCGCGCAGCACCTGGGCGAGGTTGCTCTTGGCGCGCAGGCGCGTCTCGAAGTCGAGCCCGGGCGAGAGGTTGAGGTAGCTGTGCGAGGGCCGAGCGTAGCAATAGATGCACCCGTGCTCGCATCCGCGATAGGGGTTGATCGCCTGGTCGAAGCCGATGTCGGGCGAGTCGTTGCGGCTGATCACGCTGCGCGCGCGTTCCTCGGTCACTTCCGTGCGCGGGCGTGGTGCGTCCTGGTCCAGCAGCAGGCTCTGCCAGCCGTCGTCCTCGGCCTGGTGGCGCATGGTCTCGAAGCGCCCCTCCGGATTGGAGGCGGCGCCGCGGCCCTTGCGGGCGTAGGGGACGGTCGGATCGGTCGGCTGCATGCGGCAAGCCTACCCCGCGGGCGTCTCACCGCTTGCGGCTGCGGATCGGCGCTTTTTTCCGCTGGGAGAAGGGCAAGGCTAGTCGCGCCAGTGCAGATGCCACCTCTCGGGCGGGCGGACCGCTCCCGCACCGGAATCATCCGCGGCACCGGCATCCGGTCGACCAAAGACGCAGCCCCTGCCGTGCAGGCGCACGCGCGCGGCTACACTCGAACCGATGCCGGCCAGCCCGGCTCCTTCCACGCAGCCGCAGGAGAGCCCTTCCATGTCCAAGCTCCATCCGGTCGACCCCGCGTTCGCCGCCAAGGCGCGCATCGACAAGGACGCCTATGCACGCATGTACGCCGACTCGGTAGGCGACCCGGAGGGCTTCTGGGGCAAGGTCGCCCAGCGGCTGGACTGGACGCGCGCGCCCACTCGCATCAAGGACGTCTCCTTCGATCCGAAGAACCTGCACATCCGCTGGTACGAGGACGGCCAGCTCAACGTCGCGGCCAACTGCCTGGATCGACACCTGGCCGAGCGCGGCGACAAGACCGCGATCATCTTCGAGGGCGACGATCCCGGCGAATCGCGCCGCATCAGCTACCGCGAACTGCATGCCGAGGTGTGCAAGTTCGCCAACACGCTCAAGCACCTGGGCGTGGCCAAGGGCGACCGCGTGGCGATCTACCTGCCGATGATCCCGGAGGCGGCGGTGGCGATGCTCGCCTGCGCGCGCATCGGCGCGATCCACTCGGTAGTGTTCGGCGGTTTCTCGCCCGATTCGCTGGCCGGACGCATCGGCGATTCGCAGTGCAAGCTGGTGGTCACCGCCGACGAAGGCCGGCGCGGCGGCAAGCACATTCCGCTCAAGGCCAACGTCGACGCCGCGCTGGAGCGGCCCGGCACCAACAGTGTGGAGACCGTGGTAGTCGTGCGCCGCACCGGTGCGGCGGTGCCCATGCAGTCCCCGCGCGACCGCTACTGGCATGTGCTGATGGACGGCCAGAGCGCCGACTGCATGCCTGAGCCGCTGGATGCCGAGCACCCGCTGTTCATCCTGTACACCTCCGGTTCCACCGGCAAGCCCAAGGGCGTGCTGCACACCTCCGGCGGCTACCTCGTCTTCGTCAGCTACACCCACGAGTGCGTGTTCGACCTGCGCGAGGAGGACGTGTACTGGTGCACCGCCGACGTCGGCTGGGTCACCGGCCACAGCTACGTGGTGTACGGGCCGCTCGCCAACGGCGCGACCACGGTGATGTTCGACGGCGTGCCGAACTACCCCGATCACAGCCGCTTCTGGCAAGTGATCGACAAGCACCAGGTCACGCTGTTCTACACCGCGCCCACGGCGATCCGCGCGCTGATGCGGGAGGGCGAGGGCCCGGTGAAGAAGACCTCGCGACGGTCGCTGCGGCTGCTCGGCACGGTCGGCGAGCCGATCAATCCGGAGGCATGGGAGTGGTACTGGCGCGTGGTCGGCGACGAGCGCTGCCCGGTGGTCGACACCTGGTGGCAGACCGAGACCGGCGGCATCCTCATTTCACCTTTGCCCGGCGCGATCGACGCCAAGCCCGGCTCGGCCACACTGCCCTTTTTCGGCATCAAGCCGGTGATCGTCGACGCCACCGGCGAAGTGCAGGAGGGCCCGGCCGAGGGCAACCTGCTCCTGACCGACTCCTGGCCTGGGCAGATGCGCACGGTCTACGGCGACCACCAGCGCTTCATCGAGACCTACTTCAGCGCCTACCCGGGCAACTACTTCACCGGCGACGGCGCGCGCCGCGACGAGGACGGCTACTACTGGATCACCGGCCGCGTGGACGATGTGATCAACGTCTCCGGCCACCGTATCGGTACCGCCGAAGTCGAAAGCGCGCTGGTGGCCCACCCGAAAGTGGCCGAGGCGGCGGTGGTCGGCTGCCCGCACGAGATCAAGGGCCAGGGCATCTACGCCTACGTCACCCTGGTCGCCGGCGAGAACGGCACCGACGAGCTGCGCAAGGAACTCGTCGCCTGGGTGCGCAAGGAGATCGGCCCGATCGCCACACCCGACTACCTGCAATGGGCGCCGGGCCTGCCCAAGACGCGCTCGGGCAAGATCATGCGCCGCATCCTGCGCAAGATCGGCGAGAACCAGCCCGACCAGTTGGGCGACATCTCCACGCTGGCCGACCCTTCGGTGGTAAAGAACCTGGTCGAGGAGCGGCTGATCAAGTGACCGCCCGGACACGACGGCAAGGCTGCATGCCAGCGTGACCGACGGACACGCGTTCGGCCCTACCCCGCGGATCCCTCTTGCCTGCGCGGTGCCGGCTTGTGCCGGACGGCGCCGGCCCGGCACCATGCATCGATGAATCTTGCCGACGGGACGCCACTGGCGAAAGTAGCAGAGCACCTGCGCGATGACGAGGTGCACGTCTGGCGGTTGCCCTTCACGCCGGCGCAGGGACGCGCACCGCTGCTCGCGCTGCTCGGCGCCTACCTCGGCCGCGATGCCGGATCGGTGCGGCTGGTCAGTGGGGAATACGGCCGCCCGGCGCTGGCCGAAGCCTCGGCGCTCGACTTCAACTGGTCGCACAGCGGCTCCCTCGCCCTCGCAGCGCTGGCGCGCGGAACGGCACCGGGCATCGACGTCGAACGGGTGCGGCCGCGGCCGCGCGCGTGGGCGCTGGCCCAGCGCTACTTCACGCCGGCCGAGGTCGCGGCGCTTTCCCGGCTCGCGCCGGATGAACGCGAAGCCGCCTTTCTGCGTCTATGGACCGCCAAGGAAGCGGTGCTCAAGGCCATGGGCCGTGGCCTGGCGTTCGGCCTGCATCGGCTGGATATCGAGTGCGACGTCGGCATGCCCCGGCTGCGCGCCCTCGAGGGGGACGATGCGGCCCGATGGCAGTTGCATGCGCTGCCGGCCGGGGAGGATTGCGTGGCCACGCTTGCCTGGCGGGGCGAGGCGCGCCAGGTGCGTCTGTGGTCGCTGGCCGCGGGCTGAAGGCGGCACCCCCAGCCGGCGCACCGAATTCGCGGCCCGCCGGCCACCACGCAACCTTGGGAGGCGCCATGGCCAGCGGCCGACCGGCTCGCGGTCAATGCGACGGGGCTTGTGGCAACGGCGGCATGCGTGCCGGACGCATCCCGCACGCCGGCTCGTCAGCCTCCTGCTTGCCCGCACGTCGCGTTCGTCGCATTGTTGGTGGCCCACTGTGGCGTTCGTCCAAGGACTGCGGCCCATGACCCTGCTCAGCGTCAACCTCAACAAGATCGCGGTGCTGCGCAACTCGCGCGGCGGCAGCGAACCGGACATCCTGCGCGCGGCGCAGACCTGCATCGAAGCCGGCTGCGGCGGCATCACCGTGCATCCGCGGCCGGACCTGCGCCATGTGCGTCCGGACGACGTGCGCGCGCTGGCAGCGATGCTGCGGGGCCGGGTCGAGTACAACATCGAAGGCAATCCGTTCGCGCCGGCGCGTGGCGCATACCCCGGGCTGGTCGCGCTCGCCCGCGAAACGCGCCCGAGCCAGGTTACCCTGGTGCCCGACAGCGATGGCCAGATCACTTCCGACCACGGTTTCGACCTGGCCGCGGACTGCGAGCGGCTGCGTCCACTGGTGGCCGAGCTGCGCGCGCTCGGCTGCCGCGTGAGCCTGTTCGTCGATGCCGGCACGCAGGATTTCGCGCCGGCGGTGGCGATCGGTGCGGAACGCATCGAGATCTACACCGGCCCCTATGCCGAGGCTTTTGCCGAAGGGGATGCGCGCGCCGCGCTGGCCGCCTGTGCCGACACGGCTAGGCGGGCGCAGCAGGCAGGCCTGGCGGTGAACGCGGGCCACGACCTCAACCAGGCCAACCTGGGCGGCTTCAAGGCGGCCATACCGGGGCTGGCGGAAGTATCGATCGGCCACGCGCTGATCGGCGAGGCGCTCTACGACGGGCTGGCGCCTACGGTGCGGCGTTACCTGCAGATCCTGCGCTGAGCATCGGCCGGAAAGCCGGGCCGCCCCGCCTGGGGCCACGCAGGCTCGTGTGCCCGGTTGCGAAGCCGCTTTCTCCATTCCCCACGAGGTCTTTCGGGTCCACAAAGCAAAACCCCCGCTTGCGCGGGGGTTTGCCGGTAGTGTCAAGCGATCCGCCTGAGGATCACTGTCCCTCGGTAAAGCCGATCTTGGTCAGGCCGTAGCTCTTGGCGTCGGCCAGCACGCGTGCGACCGCCTCGTAAGCCACGCCGTCGTCCGCGTTGATCTGCAGCTCCGGCTGGTTGGTCTGCTGGGCGATCACCGCGATCTGGGCCTTCAGGCCCAGTTCGTCCACCGGGGTATCGTTCCAGTACAGCGCGCCGGTGCGGTCGATCTTCAACCGGATCGGTTCCAGCGGGTTTTCGGGTTGGACGATGTTGGGGTTCGGCTGCGGCAGGTCGACCTTCACCTTGTGGGTGAGCATCGGCGCCGTGATCATGAAGATGATCAAGAGCACCAGCATCACGTCGACCAGCGGCGTGACGTTGATGTCGGCCATCGGGCCGCTGGTGTTTCCGGAACTGAAAGCCATCGTCTTACTCCTTGCCGGTCGTCATGAAACCGACATGGACCATGCCTGCCGCCTTCGCGTCGCCGAGGATCTTGCGGACATACCGGTATTCGGTGTCCTTGTCGGCGCGAAGCTGGATTTCCGGCTGCGGCGTCTTGGACGCCGCCACCGCGAACTGTGCCTTCAACTCCGCCTCGGTCACCTCGGCGTCGTTGAGGTACATGCTGCCGTCTTGCTTCAACGCCACGTCCATCGGCTCGACGTATCCGCTGTCAGGCGTCTTGGGGTTGGCATTGGGCAACGGCACGGTGATCCGGTGCGACATCAGGGGTGCCGTAATCATGAAGATGATCAGCAGCACCAGCATCACGTCGACCAGCGGCGTGACGTTGATCTCCGACATCGGTCCGCCGGAATTGCCTCCGGTACTCATCGCCATGGCTCAAGCCCTCACTTCTGGGTCGGCGCCACGCCTTCGACACGCGAACCGGTGGCGAAGAAGTCGTGCAGGTCGTGCGCGAACTCGTCGAACTGCGCATAGGTCATGCGGTTCGAACGGTTGAAGAAGTTGTACGCGAGCACGGCCGGGATCGCGGTGAACAGACCGAACGCGGTCATGATCAGCGCCTCACCCACCGGGCCGGCGACCGCTTCCATCGAGGCGTTGCCGGAAGCGGAGATCTTGATCAGCGCGTGGTAGATGCCCCACACGGTACCGAGCAGACCGATGAACGGCGCCGAGGAACCGACGGTGGCGAGCAAGGTCATGCCGCCTTCCAGGCGCAGGCTCTCGCGGGCCACGGCCTGGCGCAGGGCGCGGTCGATGAACTCCGAGCGGCTCAGCGATTCGGCCAGGCGACCGCCGCCGACGGCAGCAGCCGTGGCCTGCTGGTGGTGGGCCACCGCGGAGGCGGCGTCCAGCGCGATCTTCGAGAAGGGTTCGCCCTTGGGCTGGGCTTCCAGCTCACGGATCGCTTCCTGGGTCGAGGTGGTGCCCCAGAAACCCTGGATCACCTTCTCGGCGCGGGAACGGACCATCGCGTTGCGGATGGCGTTGGCGATGATGAAGTACCAGGAGGCGAACGACATCACCACGAGGGTGATGAAGACGATCCAGCCCAGCGGGTCGAAGTTGTGGATCAGGTCCCCGAAGCCCATGTGCTTCATGGCTTCGGCGTTGGAGGTGCCGCCCTGGGCCGGTGCAGTTTGTAGGAACATCATGACGCTACCTTTTAGAGATGTCAGGCGTGAACTGGTGGACTGTAATGAGGGTTACAGCTGATTGAGATTCCAGGCAACGGGAACGCGAACGTAGCCTTCGGTCTTCTGACCGTTCTTGATTGCCGGATTGAAACGCCATTTCTGAGCCGCTTCAATCGCCGCACGGTCGAGCTCGCGAAAACCGCTGGAGGTCTCGACCTTGATGTCCTTCGGCGCGCCATCCGTGCCAACCAAGATCAACAACGTCGTCGTGCCCTCATGGCGCTGGCGAATCGCCTGCGGCGGATACCTGGGCTGCATACGGCTGTTGTAGCTGATGTCCTGGCTGGCCGTAATGTCCGCCGGCGGCGCAGGCGGAGCCGGCGGCGCCGGGGGCGGAGCCGGAATCGCATTGGTCGACTGCTCTTCCACAGCCGGCGGCGGAGCCGGCGGCGGCGGGGTCGGCGGCGGCGTCACCTGCTGGATGATCTTCGGCGGCGGCTGCTTCGGCGGTTCCGGCGGCGGCGGCGGCGGTGGCGGCGGCGGCGGCGGCGGCTCGATGAAGTTCACCTGGACGATGCGCTCTTTCTTGGCTTCCGCCTGCTTGGGTGGCGCCGGGGGCGCAATCAGCAGGAGGAACGCGAACGAGTGCAGCGCGATGGCGACAGCCAACGCCCAGGTGCGCCTCCAACTGAACGGCTTGGCGCCGGTTTCTTCGTTACTCGAGGCCATCTGTCACTTTACTGGAGCTAGTCAATCGGAATGACGTGGTCGCAGCGTCGATCGGCAAATCTCGCCCGATAGGGTGACATTTGCCACTGGACATGCGCGGGAAAGGGTTCTCAACGGTACAACAGGCCATGGCGTTTGTATAGCACCCGTGAGGCCGGCAGATGGACATCCATCCGACCTCGCGGGCGAGCGCCAGGCCGGCCTACTTGGTTCCTGCCTGCTTCAGCCAGGCCTTGGCCTTGGCCGAGGTTTCCGGGTCCTGCGCCGCCATCTTCATGGCGGCGACGGCGCCGGGCTTGTTCTTCAAGCCGCGCTCGGCTTCGGCCAGCAGCATGTAGGCCGTGCCCTTGTGCTGCACGCCCTTGTCGATGCCCTGCTTGATCAGCGTCTTGGCCTCGCCGTACTTCTGCTGGGAGAGCAGCAGCTGGCCGGCGCGGATGGCGGCCTCGCCATCCTTGCCCATCGGCATGGCCTTCTTGTAGCTCTCGATGGCCTTGCTTTCGTTGCCGGCGATGTACGCCGCGTCGCCCAACAGCTTGAGGTTGTCGTAGCTGGAGGTGACCACGCCCTTGGAGATGCCGTCCTCGAGCACGCCGAGCGCCTTGGTCGCGTTCGGCTTGGGGTCTTCGCTGTTCTGGCCGGTGATCAGGTAGAGCTTGGCCAGGTTGACGTAGTTCTTTTCGTCCTTGAAGCCGCCAGCGGCGCGCGACTTCTCCATCAGCTCGATGGCCTGCGGATATTTCTGCGCCTGCATCAGTACGGCTACGGCGTTGTTGAGCGCCGTGGTGTCGTTGGGGTTGGCGGCCAGCTGCTGCTGGGCGAGCTGCGCGGCCTGGTCGCTCTGGCCGGACTCGGCGTAACTGGCCATCAGGATCTGGTTCCACGATTCCTGCGGCTTGTCGGTGAGCGACTGCGCCTTCTTGATCGCGGCGATCGCCTGCGGGTACTTCTCCAGGCGGTAATAAGCGTTGCCTTCCAGCGCGTAGGACTCGGCGGTTTCCTTCTTGCCTTCGTTGCGCCACTTCTCGACGGTGTCGATGGACTGCTGGTACTGCTCGGAGGCGAGGTAGAACTGGGCCAGTTCGTACTCGAGCTGGAAATAGGTGTCGTTGGGCAGCACGCCGATGTCCAGCGAGCGCTTCAGCGCGTCGATCGCGCCTTTGACGTCGTTCTCGTTGTACTTGATGTTGGCGATGCCCTGCAGCGCCAGCGACTGGGCGTACTTGCTGCTGCTGCTGTCGGCGATCGGCTGCAGCAGCTGCATGGCCTTGTCCTTGTCGCCGGCGTTGACGGCATCCAGGCCGTCGTTGAGCTTCTTCTGCTCGCTGGAGCTGCTGAGGTCGAGCTTGGGCTCCTTGCGGGTGGCGTTCGGGTAGAGCGCCTCTTTCTTGTCCTTGCCGGACTGGTCGCCATGGCGATCACGGGCGATGGCGGGACTGCTCACAAGGGCGAACGCGAGCGCCGCGCCACCCAACAGCTTGAGAAGGGGAGCATGCTTCATGGCAGTCCTCTGTAAGGTTTTTCGCACAAATCGTGCGGGGGATCGCTGAGCGTAACCCGAGCAGGCAGGCGATAACAAGTCGCACTGCCGCATGGAAGGTTAAGCCAAATCAATAAGTTGCAAACAGATTGCCGCGCCCGGTGAAAATTTTTTGGCAAAGCCGCGTCACGACTGCCAATGCAGGTTCCCGTGATGGGCCCGTAGGCAAGCGATGGGTCGTTCGCGCGTAGCGGCGCCGGATACGCTCGGGCAAGGGGGTGGGTCGCCGCCCATGGGCGGCGACCTGCGCTCAGATATCCAGGTTGGCGACTTTGAGCGCGTTGGCTTCGATGAAGTCGCGCCGCGGCTCGACGGCTTCGCCCATCAGCATCGAGAACATCTGGTCGGCGGCGAAGGCATCCTCGATGCCCACTTGCAGCATGCGGCGGGTCTCCGGGTTGACCGTGGTTTCCCAGAGTTGCTCGGGATTCATTTCGCCCAGACCCTTGAAGCGCTGGATGCTGCGGCCCTTCTTGGCCTCCTCCAGCAGCCAGCTGCGCGCTTCGGCGAAGCCGCCGACACCCCGCGAAGCATTGCCGCGGCGGACCACCGCGCCCTGCTGGACCAGTCCAGCCAACTGCTGGCTCGCCTGCTGGATCGGACGGAACTCGGCGCCCGCGAAGAAGGGCTGCGGCAACAACAGCGTGTGGCTGAGGCCGTGCTGCTCGCGTACCACCTCGATCGCCGCCGGTTGCGTTTCGCCCGCCGGGCGCAGCGCCAGCCGGTAGCGCGGCTTGCCCAGGCCGCTGGCGGCCAGGCGGTGCGCCACGCCATCCAGCCAGGCCTGCATGGCCGCGGCATCGCTCCAAAGCTGCGGCGTCATCGGCGGATGCTCCAGCAGGGCGGTGAGCACGCTGGTATCGAAGCGGTGGCCCAGCCGCTCGATCTGGTCGAGCGCCACCTGGTAATCGCGCAGCAGCTTCTCCAGCGCCTGGCCGGTAACCGGCGGCGCGTGCGGGTCGGTGACCAGCTCGGCGTTGTCCACGGCACTGGAAATCAGATAGGCGTTCAGGGCCGCATCGTCCTTCAGGTACAGCTCCTGCTTGCCCTGCTTGAGCTTGTAGAGCGGCGGCAGGCCGATGTAGACGTGGCCGCGCTCGATCAGCTCGGGCATCTGACGGTAGAAGAAGGTCAACAGCAGCGTACGGATGTGCGAACCGTCCACGTCCGCGTCGGTCATGATGATGATGTGGTGGTAGCGCAGCTTGTCGGGGTTGTAATCCTCCTTGCCGATGCCGGTGCCCAGCGCGGTGATCAGCGTGCCGACCTCCGCCGAGGACAGCATCTTGTCGAAGCGCGCCTTTTCCACGTTGAGGATCTTGCCCTTCAGCGGCAACACGGCCTGCGTCTTGCGGTTGCGACCCTGCTTGGCCGAGCCGCCGGCCGAATCACCCTCGACCAGGAACAGTTCGCACAGCGCCGGGTCCTTCTCCTGGCAATCGGCCAGCTTGCCGGGCAACCCGGCGATGTCCAGCGCACCCTTGCGGCGGGTCATCTCGCGCGCCTTGCGCGCGGCCTCGCGGGCGCGCGCCGCGTCGACCACCTTGGAGGCGATCGCCTTGGCTTCGTTGGGGTGCTCCAACAGGAACTCGCCCAACTTTTCGTTGACCGCCTGCTCCACCGCCGTCTTGACCTCGGAGGAAACCAGCTTGTCCTTGGTCTGGGACGAGAACTTGGGATCGGGCACCTTCACCGACAGCACGGCGATCAGGCCTTCGCGCATGTCGTCGCCGGACAGCGCGACCTTGGCGTTTTTGGCCAGGCCTTCCTTCTCGATGTAGTTCTGCAGCGAGCGGGTCAGCGCCGCACGGAAGCCGGTCAGATGGGTGCCGCCGTCGCGCTGGGGGATGTTGTTGGTGAAGCAGAACATCGTCTCGTTGTACGAGTCGGTCCACTGCATCGCCAGTTCCACCGTGATGCCGTCCTGCTCGGCCGACAGGCTGATCACATTGGGATGCAGCGCAGTCTTGAGCTGCGCCAGGTGCTGCACGAAGGAGCGGATGCCGCCCTCATAGGCGTAGGTGTCGTGGCGCCCCTCGCCGCGCTCGTCGACCAAGTCGATGGTGACGCCGGAGTTGAGGAAGGCCAGCTCACGCAGGCGCTTGGCCAGGATGTCGTAATGGAACTCGATGTTGGTGAAGGTTTCCGGGCTCGGCAGGAAGCGAACGGTGGTGCCACGCCGACTGGAAACCCCCGCTTCCTTCAACGGATACAGCGGCTCGCCCAGCGAGTATTCCTGCTGGTATTCCTTGCCATCGCGACAGATGGTCAGCCACAGGTGGGACGACAGTGCGTTCACCACCGAAACGCCTACGCCGTGCAGGCCACCCGACACCTTGTACGAGTTGGCGTCGAACTTGCCGCCGGCATGCAGTACGGTCATCACCACTTCGGCGGTGGAGCGCCCTTCTTCCGGATGGATGTCGACCGGAATGCCGCGGCCGTTGTCGCTGACGCTGACCGAGCCGTCGTCCAGGATGGTGACCGTCACATGGTCGCAGTAACCGGCCAAGGCCTCATCGATCGCATTGTCGACCACCTCGAACACCATGTGGTGCAGGCCGGTGCCGTCATCCGTGTCGCCGATGTACATGCCCGGGCGCTTGCGCACCGCTTCCAGGCCTTTCAAAACCTTGATGTTGCTCGAATCGTAGGATGCGTTCATGCCCTGCCCATTGCGGCGCCGCCCGCGTTCCGGCAGGAGCCGGCGCGGAAAAGCCATCGCGCGATTATAGCAGAGGGCGGATTTGGCCCTGTTCCACGTGGAACAGCCGGTGGGAGCGTGGTTGCAAGGGGAGCGGGCACTCCGTGCCGGTGATCAAGACCTGGGCGCCCACCGAGGTCAGGCGGTCGACCACCGCCGACTGATGGTCCAGATCGAGCTCGGACGCCAGATCATCCAGGCAGACCACGGGCCAATCGCCCCGGCAAGTCGCGTGCAGTTGCGCCTGTGCCAGGACACAGGCGAGTGCGGTCAGCTTCTCCTGCCCCCGCGACAGATGTTCACGCAGGGGCGCCCGTTCGAACGAGAGCGACCAATCAGCCCGATGAGGACCCGCCGTGGTGTGGGTTCGGGCCAGATCCCTCCCCCGCTGCTCTGCCAGCACACTGGACAGCGAAACATCATCGGCCCAGCCTCGGCGGTAACGGAGGCTCAGCGACCCCAGTTCGGGGAGCAGGTTGCTGGCGCTGTCGGCCAGCACGGGAAGCAACCGGTCAAGGTAGCTGCGGCGGTGATCGTCGATGATCGCGCCTGCCTCGCCCAGCTCCCGTTCCCAGGGTTCATAAAGCTCATGGGGGCCGGCCTCTCCTGTACGCAGTAAGGCATTGCGCTGCTTCAATGCGCGCTGGTATCGCCGCCAAGCGGTCAGAAAGCCGTGTTCCACGTGGAACACGCCCCAATCAAGAAAACGGCGCCGTTCCTCGGCAGCACCCGCGATCAAGGCGTGCGAGCCGGGCTCGAAGCAGACCACCGCGCAAGCCTGCACCAGCTGACCGAGCGGTACGTCGATGCCGTCCAGGCGCGCGTCCCAGCGCGGGCTGGACCGCCCCAGTCCCAACCGGTGGTAACCGCCACTCCCGTCCTGAACTTCGGCGAACACGGATACGGCGGTCTGGCCCCGCTGCATCAGAGCCTCGCGTGCCCCGCTCCGGAACGAGCGCCCGTGCGAGAGCAGATAGGCGGCTTCCAGCACGCTGGTCTTGCCTGCGCCGTTCGGACCCACGAACACATGGATGCCCTCATCCAGCGTCACGGTCACGTCGGTGAGGCAGCGCAGCCCCTGGATCCGCAGGCGCTCGAACTTCATGGGCCACCCCACAACGAACAACGCCGGAGCGTCTGCTGACGGCTCCGGCGTTGCGGGGCGACCCTAGGCCCTGCTTGCCTCACGTCAGAGGCGCAGCGGCATGATGACGTGGCGCGACTGGTCGTTGTCGTCTTCCTGCACTAGGCAGCTCGATTGCGCATCGCGCAGATTCAGGCGCGCGCGTTCGCCCTTCAACGCCGACAACGCGTCGAGTAGGTAACCCACGTTGAAGCCCACCGCCAGGTCGGACACGACCGTATCGGCCTCGACTTCCTCGACCGCCTCTTCCTGCTCAGGATTGTGCGCCACGATGCGCAACTTGCCCGGCGAAAGCTCCAGCTTCACGCCGCGATACTTCTCGTTGGAAAGGATGGCCGCGCGTTGCAACGCGCCGCGCAGCACTTCGCGATCCAGCGTGGCGCGCTTGTCCGCGCCCAACGGGATCACCGCCTCGTAATCGGGAAAGCGGCCGTCGATCAGCTTGGAGGTGAACACCACCTCGCCGCGGCGGACGCGCAGGTGATTGCGGCCGAACTCCAGCTCCACCTGGCCGTCCCCGGTCTCGAACAGACCGACCAGCTCGTTGACGCCCTTGCGCGGGATGATGATCTGGCGGCGCGCGGCGACCTTGCTTTCGAGCTTGGTTTCCTTCAAGGCCAGCCGATGGCCGTCGGTTGCCACGCAGCGCAGCGTGTGTTCCTGCAGATCCAGCAGCATGCCGTTCAAGTAGTAGCGCACGTCCTGGTTGGCCATGGCGAAGGCCGTGCGCTCCATCAGGTCACGCAATACTTCTTCGGGCAAGCTCACGCGCTCGACCAGCTCGATCTCGTCGATGGTCGGAAACTCGCTGGCCGGCAGCGTCGCCAGGGTGAAGCGGCTGCGGCCCGCGGTCATCGCCACACGGTCCCCGTTGAGCTTGAGGTCGATACGCACGCCATCGGGAAGCGCGCGCACGATGTCGAACAGCTTGCGTGCCGGGATGGTGATCTCGCCGTCGCCCGCCTGGTCGACTGGGGCAGCAGCGATCATCTCCACCTCGAGGTCCGTGCCGGTCAGCGACACGCGACCATCGCCCACCCTGACCAGCAGATTGGCGAGCACCGGCAGGGTCTGTCGCCGCTCGACCACGCCCACGACCTGCTGCAGCGGCTTGAGCAAAGCTTCTCGTTGGATGCTGAATTGCATGTGTGGGCTTCCCCTGGCTGTTGCTCTGTTTTTTAAAAGAAAGCTGGTAGTGGTTGTAGATGCGGTGGATAACTTGAATCCACCAAATTAAGCTTCAAAATCAAAAGCTTGCGGCATTCCTGCGATGTGCTTAACCGGGCTCGCTCGCTGTGGGCCGATTGTGGATAAATCCGCGGCTCAAAGCATCCACCTATTATCCACAGCTTGGGCCACCCCTTTTCAAGCGGTTTACCCCGTCAACACGCGGATCAGCTGTTCCCAGTCCTGCCGCATGCGCGCATCGGTTTCGCACAGCTTGCGGATCGTGCGGCAGGCGTGCAGCACCGTGGTGTGGTCGCGCCCGCCGAACGCCTCGCCGATCTCCGGCAGGCTGTGCTCGGTCAGTTCCTTGGACAACGCCATCGCGATCTGGCGTGGCCTTGCCAGCGAACGCACGCGCCGCTTGGACAGCAGGTCCTGCAGCCGCACGTTGAAGTACTCGGCGGTGATCTTCTGGATATTGGGCACCGTCACGGCCTGCGCGTGGGTGGCCAGCAGGTCGCGCAGGGTTTCCTCGGCGAAGTCGGTGGTGATCGGCTTGCCGTAGAAGTTGGCGCGCGCGGCCAGGGTGTTCAACGCCCCTTCCAGGTCGCGCACGTTGGAGCGGATGCGCTTGGCCAGCAGCATCGCCACGTTCTCGCTCACCGCCACGCCCTTGTCGTGCGCCTTGGACAAAAGAATCGCCGCGCGCGTCTCGAAATCCGGCGGCTCGATCGCCACCGACAGACCCCAGCCCAAGCGGGATTTCAGCCGCGGCTCCAGCTTGTCCACTTCCTTGGGGTAGCGGTCGCAGGTCAGGATGATCTGCTGCTTGGACTCGAACAGCGCGTTGAAGGTGTGGAAGAACTCCTCCTGCGTGGTGTCCTTGCCGGCGAAGAACTGGATGTCGTCGATCAGCAGCGCGTCCACCGAGCGGAAGCGCTGCTTGAACTGGTCCATGTTCTTGGTGCGCAACGCCTCGATCATGGCGCCGACGAACTGCTCCGAGCGCAGGTACAACACCTTGCAGCTGGCGTTGCGCTCGCGCATCAGGTTGCCGGCCGCGTGCATCAGATGGGTTTTTCCCAAGCCGGTGCCGCCGTAGAGCAGCAGCGGGTTGTAGGCGCGGCCCGGATTCATCGCCACCTGCATGGCGGCCGCCTTGCCCAGCTGGTTGGACTTGCCCTCGACGAAGGTCTCGAAGGTGTAGTGCGGATCGAGGTTGTGCGCGAAGGACGGCGCTGCGGCGGGCTCCGCTGCGGCGGCCGCCTTGCCCGCGGGCGGCCTTGCGGCGGCGCGGGGCGTACTCGAGCCCACGTCCAGGCGCACCACGCACGGGCGTCCGGCCAGCTGGGCGAGCACGGTCTCGATCCGTGGCAGGTAGCGTTCGCGGACGGTGTCGAGCGTGTACGGATTGGGCGCGAACAACTGCACCCCAGCGTCCTCCTCGCGCGCCTGCAGCGGCATCAGCCAGGTGTGCAGCTCCTCGGCGCTCAGCTCGCTTTCCAGGCGCTCAAGGCAGCGCCGCCACAGATCACTCATGGGATAGTTCTTGACCGACGAAGGGGCGCTTGCGCGCAGGGTGGACCGGCAAGTCTAGCAGCCAACCCCCAGCATATCCCCAGCGATGTCCACAGGCCGCATCAACGGCCGTTTGACAGCTAGCGCACGCAAGCCTCATAATTTCCAACCTTTTTATCGACTTTCTTCTGGAGCTACAGCCATGAAGCGGACCTTCCAGCCGAGCAAGCTCAAGCGCGCCCGCACCCACGGCTTCCGTGCCCGCATGGCGACCGCCGACGGCCGCAAGGTGCTCAACGCCCGTCGCGCCAAGGGTCGCAAGCGCCTGATCCCGTAAGCGGCGCGAGCGTCATGCCCGCCGGCCTGCCGCGCGATGCGCGGATCCGCCGCGCCGGCGACTTCGCCGCCTTGCGTCATGCCAGCGGCCGCCTCGGCGGCCGCTGTTTTTCTGTGCGCTATCGGCCCAACGGACTGGACCACGCCCGGCTGGGCCTGGCCATCTCCAAGCGCGTGTCCAAGCGCGCGGTCGAGCGCAACCGGATCAAGCGTCTGCTGCGCGAGTCGTTCCGGCGTGCCCGCGCGCAACTGCCGCCGGTGGACGTGGTGGTGATGGCGCGCGATGCCGCCGCCGGCCTGCCCGGCCACGAGCTCCTGGCCGAGATCGATGCGCTCTGGCGCAAGCTGCCGCCGTTGAAGCCCACCGAAGGCACCGGCACAATCGCGTGTTGACCTCCCCTTTGCCCTGTCCCTCCGCGGCTAGCGTCCGCGGCGCCACCGGAATTGCTCCGCGATGAACCAGACGCGCACGTTTCTCCTGTTTGCCCTGATGGCCGTGGCCTACCTGCTGTGGATGGCCTGGGAGAAGGATTACGCGCCGGCGCCTGCTGCCACCGCCCCGGTGGCGGCCAGCAGCACGAGCCTGCCGGCGGACAACTCCGTGCCGGGCGCGTCGTCGGCCGCCACACCGGCGATCGCCAGCGGCGCGCCGGCTACCGCGGTGGGCCAGCTGATCACCGTCAGCAACGATGTGCTGCGCCTGACCATCGACACCCGCGGCGGCAGCGTGGTGCGTGCGGAACTGCTGGCCTATCCGGCCGAGCCGGTCACCAAGAAGCATCCCAATCCGCCGCCGGTGCGCCTGCTGGACGACGCGGCGGCCGACTATTTCGTCGCGCAGAGCGGCCTGGTCAGCGCGGGCAGCCCGGCGCCTGACCATCGCGCGCTGTTCCAGTCGGTGCAGACCCATTACGAGCTGGCCAGCGGCCAGCCCGAACTCAAGGCCGAGCTGACCTGGCAGCAGGGTGGCGTCAAGGTCACCAAGAGCTACACCTTGAAGCGCGGCAGTTACGAAGTGGGCTTGAGCCAGCGCATCGACAACGCCGGCACCGCGCCGTGGCAGGGCAATGCCTACGAGCAGCTGCAGCGCGCGCCGCGCCCCGCGCACACCGGCTGGCTTCAGAACATGACCGACCCTTCGGCCGCCAGCTTCTTCGGCGCCGGCTGGTACAGTCCCGAAGACCATTTCAAGTCGCTCGCCTTCGACAAGTTCCAGAAGGACCCGCTGCGGCAGAGCTTCGCCGGCGGCTGGGCGGCGATGCTGCAGCACTATTTCTTCGCGGCCTGGATTCCGCCCGCGACACAGACCTCCAGCTACAGCACCGACGTGGTCAATGCCGGCGGCGCGCATCCCACCTACCTGATCCGCACCGTGGGCCCGACCCTCAGTGTGGCCCCGGGCCAGAGCGCCAGCAGCGAGGCGCGCCTGTACATCGGGCCCAAGCTCACCGGCACCCTCGATACCGTCGCTCCCGGACTGTCGCTGGCGACCAACTACGGCATGTTCACGGTGATCGCGCAGCCGATGCATGCGCTCTTGTCGTGGCTGGAGAAGATCAGCGGCAACTGGGGCGTGGCCATCATCCTGCTGGTGCTGATCATCAAGGGCCTGACCTGGAAGCTCACCGCCGCGCAGTACCGCTCCAGCGCCAAGATGCGCAAGCTGCAGCCGCGCGTGGCGGCGCTCAAGGAGCGCTTCGGCGACGACAAGCAGAAGATGCAGATGGCGATGATGGAGCTGTACAAGAAGGAGAAGGTCAACCCGATGACCGGCTGCTTCCCGGTGCTGATCACCATCCCGATCTTCTACGGCCTGTATGAAGTGCTGCGCGAAAGCGTGGAGCTGCGCCAGGCGCCGTTCGTCGGCTGGATCCACGACCTGTCGGCGCCCGATCCGTTCTTCGTGCTGCCGGCGCTGTACACGCTGGTCATGCTGGGCCAGCAGTACCTGATGCCGGCCACCGGCATGGATCCGGCCCAGGCGAAGATGATGAAGTTCATGCCGCTGGTGTTCGCGGTGCTGTTCGCCTTCTTCCCCGCCGGCCTGTGCCTGTACTACGTGGTCAACGGCATCACCGGCCTGGCCCAGCAGTGGTACATCACCCACCAGGTCGAGCAGGGCGACGCCAAGGCGAAGGCCTGATCGGGCGGTTCGCGGGCGCGCCAGGCGCGCCCGCTATGCTTCGCGCATGGCCGACAACGACACCATCGCCGCGATCGCCAGCGCCCCCGGCGCGGCGGGCGTGGGCGTGGTGCGCGTCTCCGGGCCGCAGGTGCCGGCCATCGCACGGGCCCTGCTCGGCGGACGCCGCCCGAAGCCGCGCTACGCGCACCTGGCGGCGTTCCAGGGCGACGACGGCGCGCTGATCGATCGCGGCCTGCTGCTGCACTTCCCCGCGCCGCATTCCTACACGGGCGAGCACGTGCTCGAGCTGCAGGGCCACGGCAGCGCCGTGCTGCTGGACCTGCTGCTGCGCCGCGTCTGCGCGCTGGGTGCGCGGCTGGCGCGGCCGGGCGAGTTCACCGAGCGGGCCTTCTTGAACGGCAAGCTGGACCTGGTCCAGGCCGAGGCCGTCGCAGACCTGGTCGCCGCCCGCTCCGAAGCCGGCGCCCGCGCCGCACTGCGTTCGCTCGACGGCGCCTTCTCGCAGCCCGTGCACGCCCTGCAGGACGCCCTGGTCGCGCTGCGCGTGCACGTGGAAGCGGCGATCGACTTTCCGGAAGAGGAGATCGACTTTCTCGCCGACCCGGCCATCGCCCGCCAACTGGAAGCCCTGCGCGCGCAGCTGGCCGGGCTGCTGGCCGAGACCCGCCGCGGCGTGCGCCTGACCGACGGCCTGAAGGTGGCCATCGTCGGCCGCCCCAACGTGGGCAAGTCCAGCCTGCTCAATGCGCTGGCGCAGAGCGACCGCGCCATCGTGACCCCGATCGCCGGCACCACCCGCGATGTGCTGCGTGAGACGGTCAGCCTGGACGGCGTGGTGCTGGAACTGGTCGACACCGCCGGCCTGCGCGATACGCAAGACACGGTCGAGCGCGAAGGCGTGCGACGTGCCCGCGGCGAACTGGCCGGCGCCGATCTCGCCCTGCTGGTCACCGATGCGGCCGGCGCCGAGGCCGACCTGGCCTTGCTGGCGGACCTGCCCGATACCGTCGCGCGGCTGGTGCTGGTCAACAAGATCGACCTGGACGCCGTGGCGTCGCATGCTGCCACGCGCGAAGGCGTGTGTTGGCTATGGGCTTCGGCCCGCACCGGCGAGGGCCTCGATGCGCTTCGCACGGAACTGAAGCAGCGCGCGGGCGCGGGCAGCGGCGAAGGCGCCTTCAGCGCCCGCCGGCGCCACGTGCTGGCGTTGCAGAGCGTGCAGGAGCACCTGGATCACGCAGCCGGCGTCCTGGCCGCCAGCCGCGCCGGAGAGCTGGCCGCCGAAGACCTGCGCCACGCCCAGCACGCGCTGGGTGAGATCACCGGCAGCTACACCAGCGACGACCTGCTGGGCGCCATCTTCGGCAGCTTCTGCATCGGCAAGTGAGCGTGCCGCGCGATCGCGGGCGAACAATCAACGGGCAAGCAAGGCGTCGAGCTCAGGCGCCCGCGGCATGCCCTGCTGTGCGCCCAGGCGGGTGACCGCCAGTGCGGCGGCGGCGCAGGCCTTGCGCACGGCCACAGGCAAGCCTTCGTGCAGGAACACGGCCAGCGCCGCGTTGAAGGTGTCGCCGGCACCGGTGCTGTCCACCGCCTTCACCCTGAAGGCCGGTTGGTGGGCCGGTTCGCCCTGCTCCCGGTACCAGGCGCCCTCGTGGCCGCGGGTGAGCACCACGGGGACGGGCGCACGGCGCATCAGCGCATGGAAGTCCTCGGCCGGATCGGCGCCGAGCAGGATCGCCAGTTCGTGCTGGTTGGGGGTCACGTAGCGCGCCTGCTGCAGCGAACCGGCCGGGAGCGGACGGGCCGGTGCCGGGTTGAGGATCACCGGCACGTCCAGGCATCGGCCCAGCCGCAAGGTGGCCTCGACCGTCTCCAGCGGAATCTCCATCTGCACCAGCACGGCATCCGCGCGGGCGAGGACGGGCCGGGCCGCTTCCACCTGCGCGGGCGTGACCTGCGCATTGGCAGCGGGTACCACGATGATCTGATTGTCGCCGCCGGCGACGGTGATCGAGGCGGTGCCGCTGGCCGCCTCGTCCAGGCGCCGCACGTGGTCGAGATTGACGCTTTCGCGAAGCAGGCCCGCGCGCAAAAGCTCGCCGAACGCATCGCCGCCGAGCGCGCCGACCAGCGCCACCTCGGCGCCGAGCCGCGCCGCCGCCACCGCCTGGTTGGCGCCCTTGCCGCCCGGCACGGTGACGAAGCCTTCGCCCAGCAGCGTTTCGCCTGGCTGGGGGAAGCGCGGCGCCTGGGTGACCAGGTCCATGTTGATGCTGCCGACGACGGCGATGCGGCGTGTCATGCGGTTCCCGCGCATTGGATCGGTGCCAAGCATAGCGGCCGGTGCCCAGGTGCCACGCCCGGGTCCGTCACGCCGGAGCTGGCACGATCCGTCTACCCAGGCCAGGAAAAATCCGCGTGCTGCGTTCCAGCGATCCGTCCGATCACGCGCTGCACCGCACGGTGCGATGGGTGGCGCTCGCCAACCTGGCCTACTTCGGCGTGGAATTCGCGGTGGCGCTGGCGATCGGTTCGGTCGCGCTGTTCGCCGACAGCATCGATTTCCTGGAAGACGCCTCGGTCAACCTGCTGATCTTCCTGGCGCTGGGCTGGAGCCTGCGTGCACGGGCAAGGGTCGGCATGGCACTGGCCGGCATCCTGCTGCTGCCGGCGCTGGCGCTGCTGTGGGCGCTCTGGCAGAAGCTGCAGGCGCCGGTGCCGCCAGCCGCGGTGCCGCTGTCGCTCACCGGGTCGGGCGCGCTGGCGGTCAACCTGGCCTGCGCGCTGGCACTGGCGCGGTACCGGCACCATGCCGGCAGCCTCACCCGCGCGGCGTTCCTGTCGGCGCGCAACGATGCATTCGCCAACGTAGCGATCATCGTCGCCGGCGGGCTTACCGCCTGGATGCGGTCGGTGTGGCCGGACGTGGCGGTCGGACTGGCTATCGCGGCGATGAACGCGGACGCGGCGCGCGAGGTCTGGACAGCCGCGCGCGGGGAACACCACGAATCAAGGGACGGGCGCGCGTCAAGGGGCGGGCCCTAGGAACGGGTGGCCCGCGGCGGTCAGTGCGCCCGGCCGATGCCCGAATCGCCCTGCTCCAGCGGCGGCGGCGCGCCGGCGACGGCCAGCAGCGCCTGCGCGTAGCCGTCTTCCATGCTGATGGTGGAAACCTCGTCCCAGGCGAAGAAGGAGGCCTCGCGCAGCCATTCGGCGTCGGGGCTGATTTCCTGCAGGGTGAAGCCGTCCTCTTCCACGTCGACCAGCCGGCCGATGTAGCAGACCTCGGCTTCGTCCTCGCTGTCCACGTGCACGCCGATCACCGGCGCGAGCTTGCCGGCGGCCTGGACCACCTCGCGGATCGAGTCGAGCGGAAAGCCGCGCGGCGTGCGCGGCAGCAGCTGCTTGTGCTTGAGCGCCTTCTCCATGAAGACGTGGTGCTTGTCCGGCGTCTCCAGCTCGGACACGTCGCGGTGGCGCATCACGTACATGCCGTCGTAGGTGATGCCGTCGCCGACCACCCACAACAGAAAGAACTCGCGGCCCACGCCGCCCACGTAGCCGCAGAAGCTGCCGTGCTCGAGCTCGGCGCGCCACAGCCGGATCAGCGACTGCTGCTGCTGCGCTTCGCGCAGCTGCGCGCGCTGGCCGGTGGTTTTGAGTTCAATGACCTTGCCCATGACAGGAATTTTACCAGAGGGGTCCGGATGGCTTGTTCAGAGGATGTAACGGCTCAAGTCCTGGTCCTTCACGAGAGAATCCAGGCTCTTGTCCACCTGATCGGAGTCGATCAGGTATTTTTCGCCGGACTTGTCCGCGGCCTCGAACGAGATCCTTTCCAGCAGCCGCTCCATCACCGTGTGCAGGCGGCGGGCGCCGATGTTCTCGGTGCGCTCGTTCACCTGGCAGGCGACCTCGGCCAGCCGGTCGATGCCCGAATCGGTGAACTCGATGGTCACCCCTTCGGTGCCCAACAGCGCCACGTACTGCTTGGTCAGCGCGTTGTGCGGCTCGCGCAGGATGCGCTTGAAGTCGTCCACCGACAGCGCGGAGAGCTCCACGCGGATCGGCAATCGTCCCTGCAGCTCGGGGATCAGATCCGACGGCTTGGACAGCGAAAATGCGCCGGAAGCGATGAACAGCATGTGGTCGGTCTTGATCGGGCCGTACTTGGTCGACACGGTGGAGCCTTCCACCAGCGGCAGCAGGTCGCGCTGCACGCCCTCGCGCGACACGCCGGCGCCGCCCCATTCGGAGCGCTGCGCCACCTTGTCGATCTCGTCGATGAAGACGATGCCGTTCTGCTCGGCGGCCTCGACCGCCTGCGCGCGGACTTCCTCTTCGTTGAGCAGCTTGCCGGCCTCCTCCTCGATCAGCAACGGACGGGCCGCCTTGATCGTGAGCTTGCGCTGCTGCGTGCGCGCCCCGCCGATGTTCTGGAACATCTGGCGCAGCTGCGCGCCCATCTCCTCCATGCCCGGCGGCGACATGATCTCAACGCCCACGTTCATGGCGAAGTCCAGCTCGATCTCGCGATCATCGAGCGCGCCCTCGCGCAGCTGCTTGCGCAGCTTCTGGCGGGTGTCGGTGTCGGGCGCGGCGACGGTCAGGTCGTGCGACCAGTCGGTGGCGGTCTGCCGGCGCGGCAGCAGCGCATCCAGGATGCGGTCCTCGGCGCGGTCTTCGGCCTGGCTGCGCACGCGCTTGACCGCCTGGTCGCGGGTGAGCTTGTAGGCCACGTCCGCCAGGTCGCGGATGATCGACTCGACGTCCTTGCCGACGTAGCCAACCTCGGTGAACTTGGTCGCCTCCACCTTGACGAAGGGCGCGTTGGCCAGCGTGGCCAGGCGCCGTGCGATCTCGGTCTTGCCCACGCCGGTGGGGCCGATCATCAGGATGTTCTTGGGCGTGACCTCGTTGCGCATCTCCGGATCGAGCTGCATGCGCCGCCAGCGGTTGCGCAGCGCGATGGCGACGGCGCGCTTGGCGTCGTTCTGGCCGACGATGTAGCGGTCCAGTTCGTTGACGATTTCGCGGGGAGTGAGTTCGCTCATGGGGTAACCGGATAGGGAACGGGGAATGGGGAACGGGGAACGTCGACAGCAAGGCAAGCGGGGTGCATCACGTTCCCCGTTCCCCGTTCCCCGTTCCCGCTTCGAGTTCCTCGATCGTGGTGCTGTGGTTGGTGTAGATGCAGATGTCGCCGGCGATCTTCAGCGCCTTCTCGACGATCTGGCGCGCGTCCATCTCGGTGTTTTCCAGCAGCGAAAGCGCGGCCGCCTGGGCGTAGGGGCCGCCGGAGCCGATCGCGATCAGGCCGTGCTCGGGTTCCAGCACGTCGCCGTTGCCGGAGATCAGCAGCGAGGCGTCCTTGTCGGCCACCGCCAGCATCGCCTCGAGCTTGCCGAAGCGCCGGTCGGTGCGCCATTCCTTGGCCATCTCCACGGCGGCGCGGGTGAGGTTGTTGCCGTGCTTGTCGAGCTTCTGCTCGAACAGTTCGAACAGCGTGAAGGCATCGGCGGTGGCGCCCGCGAAACCGGCCAGCACGTCACCCTTGCCGAGCCGGCGGATCTTGCGCGCGTTGGACTTCATCACGGTGTTGCCCAGGGTGACCTGGCCGTCGCCGCCCAGCACGACGCGTCCGCCGCGGCGGACCGAAAGGATGGTGGTGGCGTGGAAGGATTCCATGGACGGCTCCGCAGGGCTTGAGCGGGCATACATGGGGCCGCTGCGGTGGCCTTCAACGTCGTCGTCGGCTCGGCCGATGGGCACGACCGGCGGAACACCAAGGCCCGCCATCCATTCGGCTTACCGCCGGAGAGGACGTCGATCGTGCTCAGCCCCTGCGGCGTGCGCGGGGATGCGCGGCGTCGTAGACCTTGGCCAGATGCTGGAAATCCAGATGCGTGTAGATCTGCGTGGTGGCGATGTCGGCATGGCCGAGCAGTTCCTGCACGGCGCGCAGGTCGCCGGAGGATTCGAGCATGTGGCTGGCGAAAGTGTGCCGCAACAGGTGCGGGTGCACGCGCTTGGGCAAGCCCTGCGCCAGCGCCAGTGCCTTCAGCCGGGCCTGCACCGTGCGCGGGCTGATCGGCGCGCCGGCGCGGCCGCGGAATACCGGCGTGGCCGACGCCGCACCCTCGGCCCGGGCCAGCGCGCGCAGCGCGGTCACCGCGTGGCTGCCTACCGGCACGATGCGCGTCTTGGCGCCCTTGCCGAGCACGCGCACTTCGCCCTCGTCCAGCTGCAGGTCGCCCCAGCGCAGGCCGCACAACTCGGACAGGCGCAGGCCGGAGGAATAGAACAGTTCCAGCATCGCGCGGTCGCGCAGGGCGAGTGCGCCTTCGCCGGCGTGCCCGACCAGTGCGCCCGCTTCGTCCACGTCCAGCACCTGCGGCAGCTTGCGATGCACCTTGGGGCCGCGCACGCCGGCGGCCGGATCGTGCGCCAGCACGCCTTCGCGGCTGAGCTGGCGGAACAGGCTGCGGCAGGATGACAGCAGCCGCTGCAGGCTCTTGGGCGAAAGCCCGGCGCGGTGCTCGGCGGCGACGAAGGCGCGCAGGCGCGCAGGCGTCAGCGCGGCGAAGTCGCCGACGGCCTGTGCATCCATCCAGGCGAGCAGCTTGTCCAAGTCGCGGCGATAGGCGGCGACCGTGTGCGCGGAGGCCTGGCGCTCGCCGGCGAGGCGGCCGAGCCAGGCCTCGACCTGCGCGCGCGGCGCGGCCGCACGGCCGGTGGCGTTCAGGCCAGCTCCTGCGAGCGGGTCAGCGCGGCGTTCATGGTGGCGCCCAGCATCTTGAGGAACAGCGTGCCCATGCCGGGCTGGAAGTGGTTCGGATCGGCGCTGCCCAGCGCGAGCAGGCCCAGTTCGCCCAGCGGCATCACGGCGGCCGACTGCACCTCCGGTGCGTGGTCGCCGAACAGACGGTACAGCCGCTCGGCCGAGAGTCGCCCGACCAGCGGCTCGTGGTTGCCCAGAAAGCCGGCGAACTCGCCCAGCGCGGCGCGGCCGCCCGGCTCGACCAGCAGCCATTCGGCCTTCGGCAGGCCGTGGGCATGGCCGAACAGCAGCAGCCGGACCTGCTCGATGCGGAAGTCGCTGGCCAGCCGGCTGATCACGCTGCGCGCGGCGAGCGCGGGCGTGGCCGCGCGCAGCATCGTCACGTGCAGTTCGTGCACGCGTTGCATCAGCCGCTCGTTGTCCGCGGCGATGGCGATCAGCTCGGCCAGACGGCGCTCCAGCTCGGCGTTCTTCTCGCGCAGCTGCTGCAACTGGTACATCGCCAGCGAGGCGACCGGCCCTTCGCTGCGCGGCAGCGTGAGCTGCGCGGCGAGGTCCGGGTAGTCGGCCAGGAAATGCGGATGGCGCTTCAGGTAGGCGGCCACCGCGGTGGCGCCGGGGATCTCGTCGAGCAGGGTATCGGGCATGGAGCGACCTAGGAAACGTCAGGCGGCGGATCGGCCTGGCCGGAGTGTGCGACGCGCGCGGCTGCGCATCAATGCGTTGGAGCCATCATGCCTGGGCCAGCCATTCGCCTTCGAAGGCGAACGCGGCCGGGCCGGTCATCCACAGCGTGTGGCCGGCGCCCGGCCAGTCGATCTGCAGCCGGCCGCCGGGCAGGTCCACCTGCACGCGTTCGTCCACCAGGCCACGCGCGCGCAGCACCGCCACCGCAGCGCAGGCGCCGGTGCCGCAGGCCTGCGTCCAGCCGGCGCCGCGCTCGTGCACGCGCAGGCGCACGTGGTCGCGGCCGAGGAGCTGCACGAAGCCCGCATTGGCGCCCTGCGGGAAGCGCGGATGGGCGGTCAGCTGCGGGCCGATGCGTTCCAGCGCCGGATCGGCGAGGTCAGGCACCACCACGACGGCATGCGGGTTGCCCATCGACACGGCGCCGACCTCGACCATGCCTTCGGCCAGCGCGAGGGCGTAGCTCTCGGCACGTGCCTCGGCGAGCAGCGGGATGCGCGGCGGATCGAACAGCGGCTCGCCCATGTCCACGGTGACCCGCCCGGCGTCGAGCACGCGCACCGTCACCGGCCCGGACGGGCTTTCGATGCGCACCGACTCCCCCGGTGCGAGCGCGCCGGCGCGATGCAGCCACGCCGCCACGCAACGCACGCCGTTGCCGCACTGGCCCGAGGGGCTGCCGTCGGCGTTCCAGATGCCGTAGTAGAAGGCGCAGGAGGAATCGCGCGGCGCCTCCACGCTCAGCAACTGGTCGCAGCCGACGCCGGTGTGGCGGTCGGCCAGCGCGCGGATCGCCTCCGACGAAAGCGCGAGCGGCGCCTGCCGCGCATCGATCAGCACGAAATCGTTGCCGATGCCGTGCATCTTGGAGAAGCGCACGGCGGTCAGCCCGGCTGCGACGCGCTCGTGGCCGGCGCGGGCGCGGAGGAGGCGGGCGCTACCGTATCGCCCGGCTGCGCGGGCGAGGGCAGCACCAGCGGTCCCTTGTTGCCGCAACCGGCGAGCAGGCCGGCGGCCAGCAGCAGGACGGTGCAGAGGATGGATCGGCGCATCGGCTTTCCTCGAAACGGCGGCGGCTATGATGCGCGCATCATAACGGTGCGGACCGACGCTTCGATGGACTGGGCCATGCTGCTGCAACTGCCGAGCACCCTGCTGGGTATCCTGGCCGTGCTCGCGCTCCTGTTCGCGCTGGTGCAGCTGGTGGCGCTGCGCCAGCACCTGCAGGCGCGCCGGCCATTCGCGGCGCTGCTGCGCACGCTGTTCCTGCTGGTCGGGCTCGCCTTCGTTCTGGTGCTGGCCGGCGCCGGCTGGAGCCTGCGCGGCTACCGGCTGCTGGGCGAGGAAGCCCCGGTGGCGACGCTGGATGCGCGCATCCTGTCGCCGCAGCGCTGGACGGTCACGCTGGGCTGGCCCGACGGACAGACCCGCGTGGTGGGCGTGGCCGGCGACGCCTGGCGCGTCGAAGCGCTGGTGCTCAAGTGGAAGCTGCCCGCCCTGCTCTCGGGCTTGCCGCCGCTGTACCGGCTCGATCGCCTGTCCGGCCGTTACGACGACCCGGCCGAGGAGGCCAGCGCGCCGCGCACGGTGGTCGACCTGCGCCAGGCCGGGGCGTTCGACCTGGCTGTGCTGGCGCGCCGGCATCCGGACTGGCTGCCGATGATCGACACCGTCTATGGCAGCGGCGCCTACCTTCCGCTGGTCGACGGCGGCCACTACACGGTGAGCCTGATGCGCACCGGCGCGCTGGTCGCGCGCCCCGACGAGGACACCGCCGAGCGCATCGCCCATCCGCTTTAGCGCTGGGCGGCTTGCATACAGCCGACGCCAGGCATCCAATCGGCCGACCTGCCTGCCGGAGTCCAGCCATGCGCCTGCCGTGTCTGCTGCTCAGCCTGATGCCCGCCGCGGCCCTGGCCGCGTCGCCTGCGCACGGCCTCGATGCGATCGCCGTGTATGCCGGTTCCTGGCAAATCCAGATGCACCATCTGGACACGCCCTACAGCAAGGCCGGCATCGAGCACACCCGCCTGCACAACCAGTGCTGGCGCGGCCAGGCTTTCTATGCCTGCGAGCAGGTCGTCGACGGCAAGCCGGCGGCGCTGGTGGTGTTCCTCAGGGGCAAGGGCAGCGGCCACTACGTCACCCATGCGATTCCCGCCGATGGCGGGCACGCCAACGACGGTACGCTCGAGATCCAGGGCGACCGCTGGACCTTCCCCTGGCAGTTCGACGACCACGGCAAGACCATCCACGCACGCGTGGTCAACGTCTTCGACGGACACGACGCGATCGACTTCCGGCAGGAATATTCGGCCGATGGCGTGCACTGGACCGCGATGGCCACCGGCCACGAGACCCGCGTGCGCTGAGCGCCTACCGGGTCGCCAGCGGCTTCTCGTAGCGCCAGGCGTCGGCGCCGTCTTCGTAGTAGCCGGCATAGCGGCCGATGCGTAGGTAGCCGGCGCGTTCGTACAGGCCGATCGCGGCGGCGTTGTCCACCCGCACCTCCAGCCGCAGCGCACGACTGCCGCGTCGACGCGCGGCCTGTTCGGCAGCGGCCAGCAGGCCCGTGCCGATGCCGCGCCCGCGTGCGGCCGGTGCGGTGGCGATCGAGTAGAGCCGCGCCAGCGTGCTGCCTTCGCGGAAGAACACCAGCGCGCTGCCGAGCAGGCCCTCGTCCGCCGCGTCGGCGACCAGTACGGCCGCGTGCGGGCTGACCAGATGGCGGCGATATTGCGCACGGCTCATGCGGTCGCCGCTGAAGGCGCGCAGCTCCAGTGCGACCAGCGCATCGAGATCGGCCGGTGCGGCGGTGCGCACGGGCGTGGACGACGGGTTGGGGGCCAAGCGGTGCTCCGGTGGGCGCGCATCCCGTAGGGTGGGCCCGAGCCCGCCGCCGCGCAATGGTGGGATCGAACGAGGCGGTCGCTGAACCGCCTCTTAGGCCAGCCCCGGCGCGCCGTTGCGCGCCGCGCCGCCTATGCCAAACTGCGCGCTTTGCGTTCCCTGCCGCCTCGCTCCGCGCCGCGACGGCATTCCTCCTGCGTGTAGCGAGGTGCCATGACCCGCCTGGTGATCGTCGTCGAGAAAGCCTCCGACTGGAGCGCCTACTACCCTTCCGTGGACGTCATGAGCGCGATGGACTACCTGCGCGAACCGGTCGGCCGCGACGACGAACGCACCCACGTGATCAACCTGTGCCGCAGCTACAAGTACCTGGGCACCGGCTACTACGTCTCGCTGCTGGCCGAGGCGCGCGGGCACAAGGTGCTGCCCTCGGTGCGCACCATCAACGACCTGGGCCGGCGCTCGCTGTACGGACTGGACATCGAGGACCTCAACAGCAAGCTGACCCACTTCCTGCCGGCGGGCGGGCGCGACACCACGGACTTCGGCATCCTGGTCTACTTCGGCGAGACCGCCTACCCCGCGCTGCAGGACCTGGCGCGGCAATTGTTCGAAATGTTCCCCTGCCCGCTCCTGCGCATCGAGTTCGAGCGCGAGCGGGTGTGGCAGGTCGCCTCGATCAAGCCGGTCGGCCTGCACACCTTGGACGACGCGCAGGAGGACGCCTTCGCCGCGGAGCTGGACCGCTTCTCGCGCAAGCTCTGGCGCAAGCCGCGCACGCGCAAGCTCTACCGCTACGACATCGCCATGCTGGTGGACCCGACCGAGGCGATGCCGCCTTCCAACAAGAAGGCGCTCAAGAGCTTCGTCGCCGCGGGCAGGGAGCTGGGCATCGAGGTCGATCCGATCGGCAAGAACGACTACCCGCGCCTGGCCGAATACGACGGCCTGTTCATCCGCGAGACCACTGCCAGCGACAACCACACCTACCGCTTCGCCCACCGCGCCGAGAAGGAAGGCATGGTGGTGATCGACGATCCGGCCTCGATCCTGCGCTGCACGAACAAGATCTTCTTGAACGACCTTATGGTCTCGCGCAAGCTGGCCGTGCCGCGCACCGAGATCCTCTACCGCGACAACGCCAAGGGCCTGAAGGAGACGGCCGAGAAGCTCGGCTTTCCGCTGGTGCTGAAGATCCCCGATGGTTCGTTCTCGCGCGGCGTGGTCAAGGTGGAGAACGCCGCCGCGCTGGAAAAGGCCGCCGGCGAGCTGTTCTCGCACAGTTCGCTGCTGCTGGCGCAGGAATTCGTCTACACCGAGTTCGACTGGCGCATCGGCGTGCTCAACCGAGAGCCGTTGTACGCCTGCAAGTACTACATGTCGCGCGGCCACTGGCAGATCTACAACCACGGCGCCAAGGGCACCGCCAAGTCCGGCGGCTTCGAGACGGTGGGGGTGGGCGACGCGCCGGCCGAGGTGGTCAAGCTCGCGCTCAAGGCGACCCAGGCGGTGGGCGAGGGCCTGTACGGCGTGGACCTGAAGCAGGTCGGCAACAAGCCGGTGGTGATCGAGGTGAACGACAATCCCTCGATCGACGCGGGCATCGAGGATGCCTATCTCGGCGCGGACCTCTATCGCCGCGTCATGCAGGAGTTCCTGCGCCGCATGGAGCACAAGCGGCTGGGCATCGGGCGCTAGCCGCGCCGGCTGCGGTCAGCCGTTGGCGGCGTCGCTGGCCGCCGGTTGCGCCGCCGAGCGCAGCAGGTGCGCCGGCACCGCTTCGGGCGGCAGCGGCCGCACGAACAGGTAGCCCTGGCCGATCTCGCAACCGGCTTCCTGCAGCCACTCGGCCTGCGCGTGCGTCTCGATGCCCTCGGCGATGGTGGACAGGCGCAGCTTGCGCGCCAGCGCGATGATCGCTTCGGTGATGTCGCGGTCGGCCGGGTTGCGGCTGGCGCCCTGGACGAAGCTCTGGTCGATCTTGATCGATTGCGTCGGCAGCTGGCGCAGGTGGCTCAGGCTGGAGAAGCCGGTGCCGAAATCGTCGATCGCCATGCGGAAGCCCAGCGCCTCGAGCTGGCGCAGCTGGCGCAGCGTGTGCTCGGCGTTCTTCATCGCCGCCGACTCGGTGATCTCGAATTCGATCAGGCTGTGGTGCAGGCCGAATTCACGCAGCGTGCCGAGCAGCCCGGCCACGAAATGGCCGTCCTGGATCTCCTGCAGCGACACGTTGATCGCCACCGGCACCAGCGGCAGGCCGCGTGCACGCCATTGCGCGAGCTGGCGCGCCACCTGGCGCAGCACGACCTGGCCGAGCTGGCCGATCAGACCGCTGCTTTCGGCCAGCGGCACGAAGACCTTGGGCGGCAGCAGGCCGCGCGCGGGGTGCGGCCAGCGCGCCAGCGCCTCCAGGCCGACCACGCGCCGGCTGGCCAGGTCCACCTTCGGCTGGTAGTGGACGATGACCTCCTCGTGCTGCAGCGCCTCGCGTAGCTCGGCCGAGAGCAGCAGCCGGTCGCGCGCCAGCTCGCTCATGCGCGGCTGGTAGAAGCAGTAGCCGGCCTTGCCCTGCTCCTTGGCGGTGTACATCGCCAGGTCGGCGTGGCGCAGCAGGCTCGCGGCATCCCCGCCGTCGCGGGGGAACACCGCCACGCCGATGCTGGGCGTGGCGCTCACGCTGTGTCCCGAGACCGCCACCGGCCGGCTGACCAGGCTGAGGATCTTGCGGCAGATCGATGCCAGGTTGGCCTCGCTGCGGAAGCGCTCCAGCACCACCACGAACTCGTCGCCGCCGAAGCGCGCCACCGTGTCGCGGCTGCGCACGCTGGCGCGCAGGGCGTCCGCCACCGAGCGCAGGAACTCGTCGCCGACGTCGTGGCCGAGCGTGTCGTTGATCGATTTGAATCCGTCCAGGTCGACGAACATCACCGCCACCTCGAACTGCTCTTCCTTGGCCAGCGGCAGCAGGCGGTCGAGCAGGTCGAGTACGTTGGCGCGGTTGGGCAGCGCGGTCAGCTCGTCGTGGTAGGCCAGCCAGGAGAGCGCATCGCGCGCCTGGCCCAGTTCGCGCGCGATCGCCTCGGTGTGCCGCTGCAGCTGCCGGTGCGCCAGGCTCACGCCCAGCGTCAACAGCAACAGCAGGCCCGACACCAGGCTGACCGCCAGGCCCAGGCCCAGCCCGTGCAGGCCGACGCCTGCCTGCAGGCTCACCGCACCGGGTACGAAGCGCATCCCGGCCATGCCCAGGTAGTGCACGCCGGCGGCGGTGCCGCCCAGCAGCACGGCGGCCAGCAGGCGCAGCCACCAGCGGTGGCGGCGGTCGCTGCGCCAGATCACGCTGTGCAGCCAGATCGACGCGGTCGAGCCGGCCAGTCCGAGCCCCAGCGACGCGGCGATCCAGGGCGCCTGCCAGGCGACCGGCGGCTGCATGTGCAGCGCGCGCACGCCCAGGTAGTGCATCGAGCTCATGCCCAGCCCGAGGATCACGCCGGCCGCCACGGCGCCGGCATGGGTGGCGCGACGCGCCAGCAGCCACAAGGTGGCGCCGGTGGCCAGCATCACCGGCAGACTCGACAGCGCCGTGCCCTGACCGTCGTAGCCCAGCGGTATCGGCACCCGCAAGGCGAGCATGCCGATGAAATGCATCGCCCACACGCCCGATCCCATCGCCAGCGCACCGAAGCTGGTCCACAGCACCGCGACGGGGCCGCGCGAGCGGGCGATGCGCCCGACCACGCTGAAGGCGACATAGGCGTCCAGCGCCGCCAGCGCGACCGACAGCACCACCAGCCACGGGTTGTAGCTCACCGCCATCATGCTTCGGTTGTCGCCCCTGTCCCCGGACGCGAGTGCGTCGCGTAAGATCGCGCCTTGTAGCACAACGCGCGTGTCGGGGCGCGCGGCGACACGCGCCGGCGCGGCGTCAGCCGAGGGGTGTGGCCACGGCCAGCCGGCGCAGCCGCAGGCCGGCCAGCACGCATGGTGGTGCGAGCAGCAGCCAGTACAGCGGCGTCCAGCCGAGCGTGTCGGTGTGCGCCGGCAGTGGCGTGAGGGCGAGCAGGAAGGCACCGAGCAGCCACCACAGGATCGCGCCTGCGGCCAGCCGCAGGGCAAAGAGAGGGGAACGGCTGGCAGGCATGGCACGGGCTCCGGAAGTGACCGGCGCACAGGCTGCGCCGCGGCCATCTCAGCGGTTGCGACGCCGCTACCGTGCCGGCCTAGAATGCGCGCCTCGCAACGTCCACAGGACTGCCCATGGCCCACGGCACCGCCCTTCCTGCGCGCTACGCGGTCTTCGGCCATCCGGTCAGCCATTCACTCTCGCCGGCCATCCACCGGCTGTTCGGCGAGCAGTGCGGCATCGCGCTGGAGTACACCGCCATTGATGCCGCGGCGGAGTCGTTCGCCGACGCGGTGCACCGGTTCCTCGCCGGCGCGCACGGCGCCAACGTCACCTTGCCGCACAAGGCCGCCGCCTTCGCGCTGGCCGACGAGCGCAGCGCGGCGGCCAGTCGCGCCGGCAGCGCCAACGTGCTCACCCGCCTGCCCAATGGGCGGCTGGCCGCACACAACACCGATGGCGCCGGCCTGGTCCGCGACCTGGTCGAACGCCAGCGGTGCGCGTTGGCCGGCGCCCGGGTGCTGCTGCTGGGCGCCGGCGGCGCCGCCCGCGGCGTGGCCTGGGACCTGCTCGACGCGGGCGTGCAGGAGCTGACCATCGCCAACCGCACCGCCGACACCGCCGCCGCGCTCGCCGGTTCGCTCGGCGTGACGCGGGGGCGGGCACGCTACTGGCAGGACCTCGCCGAACTGGGCGGCTTCGACCTCATCGTGCACGCCACCTCGGCGGGGATGCTCGGCCAGCAGTTGGAGCTGCCACGCAGCCTGGTCGGTCCGCGCACGGTCGGCTACGACCTTTCCTACGGCGCCGGCGCGCAGGGTTTCCTCGACTGGGCCCGCAGCGCGGGTGCCCGGGCCGCCTGCGACGGCCTGGGGATGCTGGTGGAGCAGGCCGCCGACGCCTTCGCCCTCTGGCACGGCCGCCGACCGGACACCGGGCCGGTCTACGCTCGGCTGCGCACGGCCGCCTGAGGGCCGGGCCGCCCTGTCCGTTCCGGTGCGCCGCTCACACCCGGGCGCCCGAGCGCGTGCTAGCGTCCGCTCGCACAGGGGGGTTACTCGCATCAGCGGAGTTACCCATGACGCAAATAGGGATGCTCGGCCGTGGCCTGTGCGGCCTCGGCCTGGTCGTAATGCTGTCGGGCACCGCGCAGGCGGCGCCGGCCGCCGCGGGATTCACCATCGGTTCGCCCAATGTGGCGGTCGCCGATCCGGCCGTGCCGCGGCCGCCCGGCAAGGCCTGCACGGTCGAACTGTTCAATGACGTGAGCTTCGACGACTTCGGCACCCGGCCTTACAGCTATGCGCCGCCTGCCGGCTGCGGCACGCACTGGAAGAAGGTGGTGCTCGAGGCGGACTTCTCGGTAACCGCCGGACGCCAGTACGACCGCACCGCCACGCTGTGGCTGGGCGGCGTGAACCTTTACTTCGGCACCACCCAGGAGCCCTCTGCCGCGGTGTCGCCGCAATGGCACGTCGAGCGCGACCTGACCGACTACAGCGCCCTGCTGCGCCAGGCCGGACAGGGCCAGGCGATCATCGGCAACCTGGTCAACAGCACCTATACCGGCGTCATCCACGGCAGCGCGCGGCTGGTGTTCTATCCCGGCGGCGGCCAGGGCGACGTGCCCGATGCGGTCTACCCGCTGGGCGCCGACCCGGTCGGCAACACCACCGTGCTCAACAGCGGCAGCGACCAGCTGGCCAAGACCTTCACGCTGCCACGCAACGTCGAGCGGGCCTACCTCGACGTGTTCACCCAGTCCCAGGGCGGCGACGAGTTCTGGTACACCTGCGTGCCCGATGCCTACGCCGCGCAGACCTCCGAATGTGGCGGCGGCAACTTCCGCGAGGCCGAGGTGAGCATCGACGGGCAACCGGCGGGCGTGGCGCCGGTGATGCCGTGGATCTACACCGGCGGCATCGATCCGTACCTGTGGCGCCCCACGCCCGGCGTGCAGACGCTCAACTTCACCCCCTACCGCGTCGACCTGACCCCGTTCGCCGGCCTGCTCAGCGACGGCGCGCCACACCAGGTCGCGCTGAGCGTGGCCGGTGCGCACGGCTACTTCTCCGCCACCGCGGCGCTGCTGATCTACCGCGACCCGCAGGCGGCACAGGTGACCGGCCGCATCGTGCGCAACACGCTCGCCGGCCAGCCGCCCACGCCGACCATCGGCAGCACGTTGGCCACCGACGCCAACGGCACCCTGAGCGGCGACATCACCACCCAGCTCAGCCGCCAGTTCACCATCGAAGGCTATGCCGACACCTCGCGCGGGCGGGTGCGCAGCACGGTGACGCAGACGGTCGGCTTCGACGACACGCAGAGCTTCCTCATCGACCCGTCCACCTACGACCAGCACAGCGTGCAGCTGACCCGCGTGGACAGCCTGAGCACTCGTCAGCGCGGGCCGCTGGCGGAAACCTACGAACAGCACGTGCGCTACCCGCTGGACCTGGACTATCGCCAGGTGACCGCCGCCGACGGCAGCCTGAGCGCCGCCACCACGGTGCGCCAGAGCCAGGAGTCGAACACCGCCCGCGGCCTGGCCGGCATCCCGCTGTACACCACGCGGCTCTCCAACCAGGTGGAAGCGGCCGACACGCTGCAATTCGACGCCAGCGGCGCGTTCACCGGCCACACGGGGCAGCACAACACGCAGCACTACCGCTTCGATGACGATCTCGGCAGCTGCTATGAGGCGTCGGTCGCCAGCACCGGCGGCCTGCTGAGCGGCTACACGCAGGGCCAGGGCTGTGCCGGCGGGCGCAACCGGCTGAGCTGGTTCAGCCGTCCGGACGGCTCGCCCGATTCGCGCGAGCACGCGCCGCTCTGACCTGACGACCTGACCTGCACGACGCGAGGGGCGAAGGAGCGTCCCTCGCGATTCCGGTCACGCCACTGACACACCCGCCCGCTACGGTGCGCGCGCCGCGCCGGAGCGCGGGTCACTGGCGATGCATGCATGTCCGTTTCCTTTGCGCCGAAGCGCCTTCCCCTGCTGGCGGCAGGCGCCCTGCTGCTCCTCGCCTGCGTGCTGCTGAGCTTGCGCTGGCCCCGTTCCGCACCCGCCGCGCCGGCCGACGACGACGGCCGCGGCCTCCTGCTCGGCTTGGCCGAGCAAGCCGAGCGCGACCATCGCCTGGTGGCGCCGGCCGGCAGCAACGCCTACGAGTTCTATCTGAGCGCGCTCGAACTGGCGCCGCAGGACGCGGCCACGCGCGAGGCGCTGCACCGCTTGTTTCCCGCCGCCACGCAGGCCATCGAGGAGACGATCGACCGCGACGAGCTGGACGAGGCCGAGCGCGAGCTGCGCCTGCTGCGCGACTTCGACGGCGACAACTACACCGTGGCGCTGCTGGCCGGCAAGCTCGCCGCCGAACGCGGGCTTGCCACGCGCCGCCACGAAGCCCGCGCGGCGATGATCCGCGCGCGCATCGCCGATGCCGCTCAGCCGGCGGCCAGGTAGTCGTCCTTCAGCCGCATGTAGTGCGCCGCCGAGTAGTGCAGCTGCTCGACCTGCTTGTCGGTGAGCACGCGCATGCACCGGGCCGGGTTGCCCAGCCACAGCTCGCGCTCGCCCACCACCTTGCCCGGCGAGACCACCGCGCCGGCGCCGACGAAGCCGTGCTTTTTCACCACCGCGCCGTCGAGCACGGTGGCATGCATGCCGATCAGGCAGTAGTCCTCGATGGTGCAGGCGTGCACCACGGCGGCGTGGCCGATCGTCACGCCCTCGCCGATCACGCAAGGGAAGCCCGGCCCGTACGGGCCTTCGTGGCTGACGTGCACGATGGTGCCGTCCTGGATGTTGGTGCGCGCGCCGACGCGGATGTAGTGCACGTCGCCGCGCAACACCACGCCCGGCCATACCGATACGTCGTCGCCGAGCGACACGTCGCCGATCACGCTCGCGGCCGGGTCGACGTAGACGCGCTCGCCGAGGGTGGGGCCGATGCCCTTGTAGATGCGCAGGTGGTTCATGCACGCATTGTAGGCGAGCGTGCGGCTTGAATTCGTCCAGGCCGGTCGCCACGCTTCGACTGAGCAAAGGAGCAACCCATGGACTCATCCAACCCGCTGCTGGCCGACCAGCCGCTGCCTGCCTTCTCGCAGATCAAGCCCGAGCACGTGACGCCGGCGATCGACGCGATCCTGGCCGATTACCGCGCCGGCATCGAGGCGCTCACCGCCGCCGATGCGCCGAAGGATTTTGACACGGTGATGCTCACCCAGGAGCGCCTGGAGCAACGCCTGGCGCACGCCTGGGCGCCGGTGGGGCACCTGCATGCGGTGGCCGACAGCGAGGCGCTGCGCGCGGTGTACGGGCCGGCCGAGGAGAAGCTCACCGAACATGCCATCGAACTGGGCCAGAACCGCGCGCTGTACGCCGCGGTGCGGGCGCTGGCCGATGCGCCCGCGTTCGCCACGCTGCCGCGCGCGGAGCGCGCGCTCGTCGAGCACGCGCTGCGCGACTTCAAGCTCTCCGGCGTGGCGCTGGAGGAGCCAGCGCGCAGCCGCTACCGCGAGATCGGCGTGGCGCTGTCGCGCCTGTCCACCGAGTTCTCCAATGCCGTGCTCGATGCCAGCGAGGCCTGGCACGAGCACATTACCGACGAGCGCGACCTGGCCGGCGTGCCCGAATCAGGCCGCGCGGTGCTGCGCCAGTACGCGGCCGAGCAGGAGCTGGAAGGCTTCCTGGTCACGCTCAAGCAGCCCAGCGTGCAGGCGGTGCTCACCTATGCCGACAACCGCAGCTTGCGCGAGCGCGTCTACTGGGCCTACCAGACGCGCGCCTCCGACCAGGGTCCGGACGCGGGCAAGTTCGACAACAGCGGGCGCATCGAAGAGATCATGAAGCTTCGGCACGAGGCCGCGCGGCTGCTGGGCTTCGCCAACGCGGCGGAGGAATCGCTGGCCACCAAGATGGCCAGCTCGCCGACCGAGGTGATGGAGTTCCTGCACGACCTGGCCCGGCGCGCCCGCCCGGTGGCACAACAGGAACTCGACGAACTGCGCGCCTGGGCGCAGGCCGAGCTGGGCCTGGACAACCTCGAGCCCTGGGACGTCGCCTACGCCTCGGAAAAGCTGCGCGTCCAGCGCTACGCCCTGGACGAGGAACAACTCAAGCCCTACTTCCCGCTGCCGGCGGTGTTGGAGGGCTTGTTCGGCCTCACCGGCAAGCTCTACGGCATCACGCTCGCGCAGCGCGACGACGTCGACGTGTGGCATCCGGACGTGCGCTACTACGACGTGCGCGATGCCGGCGGGCGCGTGTTCGCCGGCGCCTACGTCGACCTCTACGCGCGCAACGGCAAGCGCGGCGGCGCCTGGATGGACGTCTGCCGCGCGCGCTTCGACGATCAGGCGCAGCACCAGCTGCCGATCGCCTTCCTGACCTGCAACTTCGCCCCGCCCACCGAGGGCAGGCCCGCACTGCTCAAGCACGACGACGTGCTGACCCTGTTCCACGAGTTCGGTCACGGCCTGCACCACCTGCTCACCGAAATCGCGCTGCCCTCGATCGGTGGCATCGACGGCGTGGAATGGGATGCGGTGGAACTGCCCAGCCAGTTCATGGAGAACTTCGGCTGGAACCGCGAGGCGCTGGACCTGTTCGCGCGCCACTGGCAGACCGGCGAGCCGCTGCCCGAGGAGCTCTACCAGCGCATGCTCGCCGCGCGGCACTACCACGCCGGCTTGTTTCTCGTGCGCCAGCTCGAGTTCGCGCTGTTCGATTTCCTGCTGCACCTGGAATACGACCCGGCGCGCGGCGCGCGCACGATGGAGGTGCTGGAAGAAGTGCGCAACCAGGTCGCCGTGCTGCATCCGCCGGCGTGGCAGCGCTTCCCACACGCGTTCACGCACATCTTCTCCGGCGGCTACGCGGCCGGCTACTACAGCTATCTGTGGGCCGAACTGCTGTCGGCCGACGCCTTTGGCGCGTTCGAGGAACTGACCGAGCATGGCGGCAGCGCGATCGACCAGGCCACCGGCGAACGCTTCCGCCGCGAGATCCTCGCCGTCGGCGCCAGCCGCCCGGCGCTGGAAAGCTTCGTCGCCTTCCGCGGCCGCAAGCCCGAGCCGGAGGCGCTGCTGAAGAGCCACGGGCTGGCCTGAAACGGGTACCGTCCTTACGCAGGCAGGTGCTGCGGCGCCCGATGCTCGCGCGCGATGAGGCGACGGAACGCCTCGCTGGCATTGGCCCATTCCACGATGTCCACCCATGCGGGCGGTCCGACTCGGCGAAGGCCGTCGGCCAGTGGGGCACCCTGGGCGAGGATCGGCTCGGCCAGCCACTGGCGCAGGCCGACCTGCGCGCGCTGGGTCGGGCGATCGGCGAACACTGCGCCGCCGGCCAGACCGTGGCGGTCGGCTACGCGCCGGTCGCCGGCGCGCAGCGGCTGGATCCGAGCTCACCTGTCGCCGGCACTACCCACGTTCCCCCCACTGCTGCGGCTGCGGGCGTCTGGACCGGAGCCATCCCCTACAATGGACCGATGAAGATCGCCTCCTGGAACGTGAACTCGCTGAAGGTGCGCCTGCCGCAGCTGACCCAGTGGATGGGCGAGACCCGGCCGGACATCGTCGCGCTGCAGGAAACCAAGCTGGAGGACGCCAAATTTCCGGTCGACGAGCTGGCCGCGGCCGGCTACCGCGCGGTGTTCTCCGGGCAGAAGACCTACAACGGCGTGGCCATCCTGGCCCGTGGGCACGCGCCCAGCGACGTGGTCACCGACATCCCCGGGCTGGACGATCCGCAGCGGCGCATCCTGGCCGCCACCGTCGGCGATCTGCGCGTGATCGACCTGTACGTGGTCAACGGCAAGGCGGTGGGCGATCCGAAGTACGACTACAAGCTCGACTGGCTGGCCAAGGTGCGTGAGTTCATCGCGCGCGAGCACGAGCGCCATCCCAACCTGGTGGTGCTGGGCGACTTCAACATCGCGCCGGAGGACCGCGACGTGCACGATCCGGCCGCCTGGCGCGATAGTGTGCTGTGCTCGGTGCCCGAGCGCGCGGCGCTCGAGGCGATCACCGGTCTGGGCCTGCACGACAGCTTCCGCCTGTTCGAACAGGACGCCGGCCACCACAGCTGGTGGGACTACCGGCAGGCCGCCTTCCGCCGCAACCTTGGCCTGCGCATCGACCTGATCCTGCTCGGCGATGCGCTCAAGGGCACCGCCCGCGCAGCCGCGATCGACCGCGTGCCGCGCGGCTGGGAGAGGCCGTCCGATCACACCCCGGTGACGCTCGATCTGGATATCTGAGAAACGATGAATACGCCTCCCACCGAATGGCCCAGTTCCCTCACCGACGACGAGCTGGACGAGCTTGACCGCTACCTGCGCGGCCACGCCGAGGAAGGCCGCCTGCTGCTCGACGGCGTGCACGGCATGCTCTCGGCGATCGCGGTCGGCCCGCTCGAAGTGCTGCCGGACGAATGGCTGCCCGAGGTGCTGCACGACCCCTTCGCCGACGAGGCCGAAGGCAACCGCGTGCTGGAGCTGCTCGCCAAGTTGAACGATTCGATCCGCGTCGAGCTGGACGTGGATGCCTACGAGCCGATCCTGGGCGAGGTCGACACCGACACTGGCCCGGTGCTGTCGGCCGCGGGCTGGTGCGAGGGCTTCAGCCGCGGCATCGACCTGCGCGCCGGGCTGTGGGAGAAGCGCCTGGCCGACGACCCGCAGCTGATGGAGCTGCTCGGGCCGGTGATGGCGCTGGCGGTGGACGAAGGCATCCTTTCGGCCGAGACCGAGTTCGAGAAGCTCAGCGACGAGGAGTACGACCAGTGCCTGGCGCAGGTCGCGCCGGTGCTCGATGCGGTCGACCAATACTGGCACGAGCATCCGGCCACCGAGGCGGAGCTCGCCGCGCTAGCCCGCGAGCCGGCGCCCGAGGGCGCGGACGCACCGACCCCGCCGCGCCAGCGCAGCGGCCATTGGGTGCACTGAAAAGGCGGACGGCCGATCCGGCGCTCTACCCGCCGATCGACACGCTCAAGCCGGTCGCCCCGGCGCTGTGGATCGGGCTTTCGCCTGGCTGCTGCGGTAGGGCAAGCCCGCCGGCTCCTCCATTTTCCGCCACGCCGAAACGCTGCGTTCACGCCGCGGCGCTTGGCCCCGTTCCGCGCGGGCCCCATGCTGATGCAGGTTCCTTATCAAGCCGGAGGCTTTCCATGAGCCAACGCACCATCACCCGCCGCGTGCGCGGCATCGACACCAACGACGGCGCCGGGGTGAAGCTCAAGCGCATCATCGGCCAGCCGAACCTGGACATGCTCGATCCGTTCCTGCTGTTGGACGAGTTCCGCTCCGACCAGGCCGGCGACTACATCGCCGGTTTTCCCGAGCACCCGCATCGGGGCTTCGAGACGGTCACCTACATGCTGGCCGGTCACATGCGCCACGGCGACAACCACGGCAACCAGGGCGACCTCGGTCCCGGCAGCGTGCAGTGGATGACCGCCGGCCGCGGCATCCTGCACTCGGAGATGCCGCAGCAGGAGAACGGCCTGATGTGGGGCTTCCAGCTATGGGTGAACCTGCCGGCGACGGACAAGATGACCGCGCCGCGCTATCAGGACATCGCGCCGGAGCGCATTCCGCGCGTCGAGCCCGCGCCCGGCGTGGAGGCAAGGGTGATCGCCGGCCGGCTGGGCGATGCGGTGGGCCCGGTGCAGGGCGTCGCCACCGCGCCGGTCTATCTGGACATCACGCTGGCTGCCGGCGCGCGCTTCGAACTGGATCTGCCCTCTGGCCACCATGCCTTCGCCTACGTGTTCGAGGGCGAGTCGGCCGAGGTGGGCGGCTCATCGCTGTCACGCAACGAGCTGGCGGTGCTGTCCGATGGCGATGAGCTCAGCCTCGCCGCGGGTACCACCGCTGCACGCCTGCTGGTCGTCGCCGGTCGCCCGCTCAAGGAAAGCGTCGCACGCTACGGGCCGTTCGTGATGAACACCCCCGAGCAGATCCACGAGGCGATCGCCGACTTCCGCGCCGGGCGTTTCTGACTTGGCGCCCTCTGCCAAGGCATCGGTAGAGGGTCGGCCGGGGCGCTTAAGCAGGCAGTCCCGCCTACGCGTTCACTCTTCGCCCGGGCGCACCGGCGCACGTGGGTCCTGGGAGCGCTCCCGCGCAAGGCCCTGCAGCACCCGCGCCACCACCACCGCCACCGTTCCGTTCGCGTCCACCCGCAGCGCCTGCTCGTCGCTGTCGGGCACCTCCAGTGTGGCCAGCTGGCTGCCCAGCAGTTCCGGCGGCATGAAGTGCTCGCGGGCGCGCATGCGCCGCGCCAGTTCGTCGTACTTCACTTCCAGGTAGACGAACCGCACCGTCGGCCCTGCCTGGCGCAGGCGCTCCCGGTAGACCCGCCTGAGCGCAGAGCAGGCAACCACGCCGCTACGCCCGTTCGCCAGCTCGTGGCGCATCCAGGCGGCGATCGCGTCCAGCCAGGGTGCGCGGTCGGCGTCCTGGAGCGGGACGCCGGCGCTCATCTTGGCGATATTGGCCGGCGAGTGCAGATCGTCACCGTCGAGGAAGGCGTAGTTCAGCGACTGCGCCAGACGGCGCGCGATGGTGGTCTTGCCCGAGCCGGACACACCCATCACCACCAGCATCCGGGGCCACGCCGGCTCTGCCCGGTACGCGCTCACGCTCGCTCCCGCCAAGGTCGAACGCCGACCTTAATCCTTCGGCGGAGGACGCGCGATCCACTGGCTCGGCGGCCACGGCGGATGTCCGCCGCGCTCAAGCCAGCCCCGCCCTCGCCGATGTTTTGATGAAGACCATGTGATTTTGTGCGCCAGAACCCGGTTTGTCTCGTTAAAACGCCATTAATATGAAGAAGAGCAAGATCTTGCAATGCTTGCCAATCATGTTGTCGAACTAAGCCACCCAAGCTACTGATATCTATGACCGTCGCGCTGCTGACCATGATCACCTGCCTGGCCCTGATCGCCGGCGCGGTCAAGCGCGTGCCGGAAGGGCGGGTGCATAGCGTGTACCGCCACGGCAAGCTGCAGCGCCTGCTGCAGCCGGGCGTGCACTTCGTGCTGCCGGGCCTGGAACGGGTTGGCCATCGCATCGATCTGGCCGGTCAGATCCTGCGGTTCCAGGAGCCGCTGGCCGCCTCGTCCCGGCTGCACGGAACGGTCTATTGGCAGGTGCTGGAGCCGGAGCGCGCCGACGCGGTGATCGACCAGGCCGAGCAGCTGATCCGCGGCGGCACGCTGGATGCGCTCAAGGCCGAGCCGGACGTGGCGCAGGAAAACCGCCGCGACCTGGGCAGCCGCCTGAAGCAGCGCCTCAACGCCGTGCTGCGCGAGCGCGGCGTGATCATCACCCGCGTCGAGCTCGACTTCGCCTGAGCCAGCTGGCGTCGCCGGCGCGCGCGCCGGATACTGCGCGGCTCCTCGCCGCGAACCTGCCGATGAACCGCGCTGCCCTGCACGATCGCCTCGAACACGGCGTCGCCGCCCTCGGTCTGGCCTTGCCGGGCGATGCCGTGGCGCGCCTGCTCGACTACCAGGCGCTGCTGGAGCGCTGGAACGGCGCCTACAACCTCACCGCCGTCCGCGATCCGGCGGAGATGGTCACCCGCCACCTGCTCGACTCGCTGTCGATCCTGCCCTACGTGCGGGGCGCCACGCTGGCCGACCTCGGCACCGGCCCGGGATTGCCCGGCATCGTGCTGGCGATCGCCGCGCCAGGGCGGCAGGTCCTGCTGGTCGACTCCAACGGCAAGAAGGTGCGATTCCTGCGCGAGGCGATCCGCGCGCTCAAGCTCGAGGGCGTGCGTGCGGTGCAATCGCGGGTGGAGGACGTCCAGGGCCAGTTCGAGTGCGTTACCGCCCGCGCCTTCGCCAGCCTGGCCGACATGCTGGGCTGGGGCGGCCATCTGCTGGCGCCCGACGGCGTCTGGCTGGCCATGAAGGGCAAGCCGGCCGAGGACGAGCTGCCGGGGATCCCCACGGGCTTCGAACTGCGCGCCCGGCATGCCCTGCACGTGCCGGGACTGGACGCCGAGCGGCATCTGCTGGTGCTCGGCAGGGCCTAGCTGCCGCCCGGCTTGTGCCGGCGCGGCGCTTCACCTCGATCGCCCGCATTCCTGGGGCGACGGCAGGCGCGGATCGCGTGACCGCGGCCGGGGTCGACCGGCGTGCCGGACCCACTACACTAGGCCCCTTTCCGCATCTCGGTAGCTATCGAGCCATGGCCCGCATCATCGCTGTCGCCAACCAGAAGGGCGGCGTCGGCAAGACCACGACGGCAGTCAATCTCGCCGCAGCGCTGGCGGCCGCCAAGCGCAAGGTGCTGCTGGTCGATCTGGACCCGCAGGGCAACGCGACCATGGCTTCGGGCGTGGACAAGCGCGAGGCCAAGCCCAACGGCTGCGAGGTGCTGCTGGACGAGGCCCCGATCGAACGCGCCATCGTTTCCACCGAGGCGCACTATGACCTGCTGCCCGGCAACGGGGACCTCACCGCCGCCGAACTCAAGCTGATGGACGCGATCGCCCGCGAGAACCGGCTCAAGGAACAGCTGGCCAAGATCTCGGACAGGTACCAGACCATCCTGATCGATTGCCCGCCCTCGCTGCACCTGCTCACGCTCAACGCGCTGGCCGCGGCCGATGGCCTCTTGATCCCGGTGCAGTGCGAGTACTTCGCGCTGGAAGGGCTCTCCAGCCTGCTCGACACGGTCAGGGCCGTGCGCCACCGGCTGAACCCGAAGCTGGAGATCGAAGGCCTGCTGCGCACCATGTACGACGTGCGCAACAACCTGGGCAACGAGGTCTCCGCGCAGCTCACCCAGCACTTCGGCGACAAGGTGCTGCGCTCGATCATCCCGCGCAACGTGCGCCTGGCCGAGGCGCCCAGCCATGGCCAGCCGATCCACCTGTACGACAGAAGCTCGCGCGGCGCGATCGCCTACATCGGCCTGGCCGGCGAGATCATCCGCCGCGAACGCGGCGCGCAGGCCGCCGTGGCCGCGCTCAACGACATGCACGACGACGGCGAGGCGCTCGACGCGGCCGCCGACATCCACCAGGAGTAATCATGGCCGCCGCGAAGAAACGGGGACTCGGCCGCGGGCTGGACGCGCTGCTCGGCGGCGACGGCGCCGGCACCGCCTCGCCGCTGGAGCAGGAGGGCGAGCTGCGTAGTCTGCCGATCCAGCAGATCCAGCCGGGCAAGTACCAGCCGCGTCGGCACTGGAACCAGGAAGCGCTGGAGGAGCTGGCCGCCTCGATCAAGGCGCAAGGCCTGATCCAGCCGGTGGTGGTGCGCGCGCTGGGCAGGAACAGCTACGAGCTGATCGCCGGCGAACGCCGCTGGCGTGCCGCCCAGCTGGCGCAGATGAGCGAGATCCCGGCGCTGGTCAAGGCGGTCGACGAAGCCGCCGTGCCGGCGATGGCGCTGATCGAGAACATCCAGCGCCAGGACCTCACTCCGCTGGAAGAAGCCGACGCGCTCAAGCGCCTGATCGAGGACTTCGAGCTTACCCACCAGCAGGCCGCCGACGCGGTCGGCCGCTCGCGCGCGGCCGTATCCAACCTGCTGCGCCTGACCGAGCTGCCCACGCCGATCAAGAAGCTGCTCGACGAAGGCAAGCTGGAGATGGGCCATGCCCGCTGCCTGCTCACGCTGGACGAGGCGATCGCCCTGCCGTTGGCGCGCCAGGCCTCGACCCTGGGCTGGAGCGTGCGCGAACTGGAAGATGCCGCGCGCCGCGCGCAGAACCAACCGAAGGGCAAGGCCAAGGCCGCCGGCGCGCGTGATCCCAACGTCGACGCGCTGGAACGCGAGCTGGGTGAGCGCTTCGCCACCCGGGTGGAACTGGCGCAGGGCCGCGGCGGCCGCGGCAAGCTGGTCATCCACTTCCATAGCAACGACGAGCTCGACGGCATCCTCGGCAAGCTGCGCTGAGGCGCTGCCTTCGCCCTGCGGGGCCAGAGCCCGCAGGGCGGACAAGGGTCCGCCCGCAGCGTGACGATCCATATCGGTGCAAGTTCCGCACCCTCACGCCAGCCTGTCCGAGGAAGAGCGGGCAGAGCCGCCTGCGCCCGCTGCCCGCATCGGCGATAATCGCCGCCCATCGTTCCGCCGGACTGGCCCCATGCCCGAGCTTTCCGTCGTCGTGCCCGTGTTCAACGAGCGCGACAACATCCCGCCGCTGCTTGCCGAGATCGCCACCGCCCTGCGCGGCAGGGTCGATTTCGAGATCGTCTACGTGGACGACGATTCTAGCGACGACAGCCGCTCCGTGCTGGCCGCTCAGAAGGCCAGCTACCCGGAGTTGCGCGTGCTGCACCACGTCAGCCGCAGCGGCCAGAGCACGGCGGTGTGGAACGGCGTGCGCGCCGCGCGCGGCGCCTGGATCGCCACGCTGGACGGCGACGGCCAGAACGATCCGGCCGACATCCCCAAGCTGCTGGCCGCCCGCGCGAGCGCCGCACCGGAGATCAGGCTGTTCGCCGGCTGGCGCACCACCCGCCGCGACAGCTTCAACAAGCGGATCTCCTCCAAGATCGCCAATGCGGTGCGTTCGCGCATGCTCAAGGACGCCACGCCCGACACCGGCTGCGGCCTCAAGCTGTTCGAGCGCGAGACCTTCCTGCGCCTGCCCTACTTCGACCACATGCACCGCTACCTGCCGGCGCTGGTGCGCCGCGCGGGTTACGCCAGCCAGAGCGTGCCGGTGGGTCATCGTCCGCGCACCGCCGGCACGTCCAAGTACGGCATGCTCGACCGCCTGTGGGTGGGTCTGGCTGACCTGCGCGGCGTGGCCTGGCTGATGCGCCGCGCCAAGGTGACGCGCGTCGAGGAACTCTGATCGGGTCGCGCCCTACGGGGTGTTCACCGCGGCGGAGTAAGCTGGGCGGCGGTTCCTGCAAGGAGGCGCCATGAGCCTGGCCGTCAAACGCGTCTATGACCCGCCGTCGCCCAAGGACGGCTGCCGCGTGTTGGTCGACCGGCTGTGGCCGCGCGGCCTGAAGAAGGAGGATGCCGCGCTGGACCTCTGGGCCAAGGATGTGGGCCCTTCGCGCGAGCTGCGCCAGTGGTTCGGCCACGAGCCGACGCGCTGGGAAGGCTTCCGCCATCGCTACGCCGGCGAGCTCGATGCCGTGCCCGACGCCTGGCACGCGCTGGCGGAAAAGGCCCGCCGCGGCCGCGTCACGCTTCTGTTCGGCGCGCGCGACGAGGAGCACAACAACGCCGTGGCGCTGAAGGCCTACCTGGAAAACTACCTGGCCGCGCACGGCCCGCATTGACGCCGCCGCCGCCGCCGGCGCGTCCCGACCGCGCGGGCGGCCTGAGGATCTGCGCCGCCGGTCAACCCGTCGGACGCCAGCGCTGCAGCGCTTCGCGGGTGCGCAGCCGGCCCAGTTCGATCAGCTCGTCCGCGCGGTAGAACTCCCACACGGCTGCCGCGTCGCGCGGGATCTGCACCAGCAGGTCCGGCTCGTAGGCGGCCAGGCGCACCCGCGATAGGTTCGATTGCATCAGGTCCATCGACTGGGTCAGCAGCTCCAGCGCGCGCGGCTCGCGTATCCGCGGCGGGACGGTTTCGCCGCGCCCGAACAACCGGCCGAGCCATCCGGGCTTTGCCTCGGGCGTGGCTGCGGCGTCCTGTTCGGGGCTGGGGCGCGCGATCGGGCCATCCAGGCTCACGGCGACCAAAAAATCGGCGCGCTCGCGGATCAGCGGCGTCATCGGCACCGGGTTGAGCAGGGCGCCGTCCACCAGCCGGCGCCCATCCAGCACGTGCGGCCGGAACACCGTGGGGATCGCGATCGAGGCGCGGATCGCATCGAACAGCTGCCCGCGTGTCAGCCACACTTCGCGTTCGCGGTCGATGTCGGTGGCCACCGCGGTATAGGCCAGCGGCAGCTCCTCGATGCGCGCGTCGCCGATCAGCTGGCGCAGCGTCTCGATGATCTTTTCGCCCTTGATCAGGCCGCCGCGGAAGGTCCAGTCGACCAGCCGCAGCACGTCGAAGCGGGCCAGCGTGCAGACCCAGTCGCGGTAGACCGGCAGCTTGCCCATCGCGTAGATGCCGCCGATCAGCGCACCCATCGAACTGCCGGCGATGGCGGTGATGCGGTAGCCCTGGCGTTCCAGCTCCTCGATCGCGCCGATGTGCGCCAGGCCCTTGGCGCCGCCGGCGCCCAGCGCGAGTGCGACGGTCGGCGGGCTTGGCGCGTCCGGTGCCGGAGAGGAGAGAGTCATGCGGCGGGCCTTGGTGGGCAAGCCCTCACGATACGTTGGCACGGGGCTGTGGTGAAGTCGTCCTTCCGGGCGGAGGCGGCCGCGGCCGCTATGATGGCCGCATCGGCACCTACGCCACGACGGGCCAGCCCCAGGAATCATGCCAGCCGATACTCGCCTCTACACCTCGTTCCGCCTGGCGGCTCCGGTCCACCCCCGCCGCCCGCACGGAGCGCGCGCATGAGCTGGCAGGCCTGGGCCACGGTGGCGGTGATCGCCGGTGCGATGGGCCTGTTCGCGAGCGAGAAGGTGCGCATCGACCTGGTCGCCCTGCTGGTGCTGGCGGCGCTGGTGGTGCTGGGCATCGTGTCTCCGGAGGAGGCGTTGTCGGGCTTCAGCAACGAGGCCACCGTGACCGTGGCGGCGATGTTCGCGCTGAGCCTGGGGATCGAGCGCTCCGGCGCGCTGGAGCCGCTCACCCGCATGCTGATGCGCATCCGCAGGCCATGGCTGTTGACCCTGGCGATGATGCTGGCGATCGCCCCGTTGGGTGCGTTCGTCAAGAACATCGCGCTGGTCGCCACCTTCCTGCCGTTGGCGCTGCGCGTGTGCCAGCGCACCGACACCTCGCCCGCGCGCGTGCTGATGCCGATGGCTTATGCAGCGCAGATGGGCGGCGTGTGCACGCTGATCGGCACCTCCTCCAACCTGCTCGCCGACAGCCTGGCGCAGAAACACGGGCTGCCGCCGTTCGGCGTGTTCGAGTTCACCAAGATGGGTGCGCTGCTGGCGATGGCCGGCATGGCCTACCTGATGCTGATCGGCCGCCGCCTGCTGCCTCGCCACATCGATGCGGCGCTGCCCGAGGGCGGCGAGGTGGGCAAGTACGTCACCGAGCTGGTGGTGGGCGAAGAATCGCCGCTGCTGGGCACGCGCATCGCCGACGCGCAGCTCGGTGAGAAGTACGGCGTCTACCCGCTCGAGCTGCTGCGCGGGGAGCGCCGCATGTGGTCGCCGCGCGAACAGCAGCTGGCGGTCGGCGACGTGCTGCTGGTGCGCGGGGACTGGGACAAGATCGAGGAGTTCCAGCGCCGGGCGCGGTTGCGCAACGCTCCCGAGCAGCACTATGCGCGCGAGGACGGCAGCACCCGCGTGCTGGCCGAGCTGATGGTCGCGCCGGGCAGCCCCGCCGAAGGCCGCCGCATGTCGGAGCTGGGCCTGGACTGGCGTTACCGCGCCACCGTGCTGGCGGTGCATCGGCGCGGCCAGGTGCTGCGCGACAAGCTCAGCAACACCGACCTGGCCGTGGGCGACGTGCTGCTGGCGCTGGTCGACGAGGGCGGCATGCCCAAGCTGCGCACCGATGACGCTTTCATCGTGCTGTCCGAACGCGACGACGCGCGCGGCAGCATGCGCAAGGCCTGGGTCGCCGCGACGATCATGGCCGCGGTAGTGGTGGTCTCGGGCATGCACTGGCTGCAGATCCCGGTCGCCGCGCTGTGCGGCGCCACCGCGATGGCGCTGACCGGTTGCTTCGGCCGCAGGGACGTCTACGAGGGCATGGACTGGAAGATCATCATCCTGCTCGGCGCGATCCTGCCGCTGGGGCTGGCGATCGAAAAGACCGGGCTGTCCGCGGTGGTGGTGCAGGGCGCGATGAGCCTGGTCGGCAGCCACGGGCCGCTGGCTGCGCTGTTGATGGTCTACCTGCTGACCGCGCTGCTCACCGAGCTGATGGGCCACAACCCGTCGGTAGTGCTGATGGTGAGCATCGCAGTGACGGTGGCGCACGCGGCGCACGCCGATCCGCGGCCGTTCGTGGTGGCGGTGGCCTTCGCCGCGGCGACCTCGTTCGCCACGCCGGTCGGCTATCCGACCAACACGATGGTGTATTACGCCGGCGGCTACCGCTTCACCGATTTCATGAAGGTCGGCATCCCGCTCATCGCGCTGTTCTGCGCGATGTCGATGTGGCTGATTCCGCAGTTCTGGCCGTTCCATCCATAGGAGAGCGGGGAACGGGGAACAGGGAACAGGGAACGTCGGGGATTTCGGTGGCTGGGTGCTCGGCTCTGACGGGCATCAAAGCGACGGGCAGCCGAAGGTACGAAGCTTGTTCCGTTCCCCGTTCCCCGTTCCCCGTTCCCCGTTCCCCGTTCCCCGTTCCCCGTTCCCCGTTCCCCGCCTTACTGGTAGCCCCCCAGCGCCATGTGCAACAGGCTCTTCATCTCCTCGCGCAGTGGCAGCGGCGCCACGACCTCGGCGTCCGGCCCGTACTTGAGCACGTCCATCAGAAGCTCGCGCGACTTGGAGTAAGGCACCTTCAGCTCATAGTGGCCGTCGGGCAGCCACTCGCCCTTCTGCTGCGAGTGCCAGTGCTCGTCGGCGACCCAGCGCGCGGCGTGGGCGGAGAAGCGGATCGTCGCCCAGGCCTTGGGCTTGCCGGCGAAGATGCCGTAGCTGGAGGCGAGCCATTCGTTGAGGTCGGCCTCGGGCACGTCGATCGCCGCTTCGTCCAGCGCATGGGCATCGCGGATGCGATCCACCGCGAAGCTGCGCAAGGCGTCGCGGTCGTGGTCCCACACGTCCAGGTACCAATTGTCGCGGTAGTGGGTGAGGCGTTGCGGCGACACCGTGCGCTTGCTGTCCGAGTCGGTCGTGCGCGCGCGGTAGGAGAAGCGCAGCCGGCGGCGCTCCAGCACCGCGCCGGCGACCACGCGGAACACCTGCTGGTCGAGCTTGCGCTCGCCCCAGGGGATCACGCGGATGCGCTCGATCGGCAGTGATTTCTCCTTCTCCTGGCCGGTCAGCAGCCGCTCGATGCGCTGCTTGAACGGCGCCAGGGCGCCGGCCAGCACGCCGGGGCCGGAACGGCCGATCAATTCATTGAGCGCCAGCAGCGCGGCCAGCTCGTCGGAGGTCAGCCACAGTCCGGGCAGCTCGAAGCGCTCGCCCTCGCCCAGTTCGTAGCGGAACGCCGCCTGGTCGGTGCCGGCGCTCTCGATGGGCGCGCCCAGCGCGTCGCGCAGGAAGGCCACGTCGCGGTAGAGGGTGGCGCGCGAGCATTCCAGCTCGTCCATCAGCCGCGCCAGCGGCACCGGGTAATGCGCCGATTTGAGAAGCCGGTGCAGGGTGAGGATGCGTTCGTAGCGGTCCATGTCATACCGTTGGGGGCCGGGCTTTGTGTAGCATGGGTACGGCCAGCGACGGCCGCAAGCCCGTTGCCCGGCCCGGTCGTGCGCCGGGTCGCGGTTTTTCCCCAACCGCCGAGCCTTTCGATCCTGATGCAGCCATCCAGCGACACGCAGGCCTGCATACCCGCGTCGGCGGGCGAACAAGCCTGCCCCGCGCCCCCGGCCTATCCGGCCAGCCTGCTCCGGGTGCTGGCGCTGTCGGGCCACGGCCTGTGGATGCTGCTGGGCCTGGCGCTGGCGCTCGGCATCTACCGCGTCGGGCGCAGCGAGGCCTTGCTGCCGCTGGCGCTGGGCGCGGTATTCATCAGCACCGGCCTGCTGGCGGCCTGCCTGCGCCTGCCGGGACTGTCCGAATGGCACGGCTGGCATCCGGCGAGGCGCAGCCGACCCACGCGCGACGCCCTGCTCGCGTTGGCGGCCTACCTCCCGATGCTGGCGGTGGGCGGCCTGGTGCGCGGCGACAACGCCTTCTGGGCCACCCGCGTGGCAGGCACCGCGCTGGCGCTGTGCAGCGCCGCCAGCCTGGCCTATACCGTGCATCGTTACCGCAGGCAGCTTTCCTCTGGCGCGCTGCGCTGTACGGCGCAGCTTCCGCTCAGCCGGATGGTCGCCGCCTGGTATGCCGGCGGCTTGTGGATGTGGCTTTGTCTGGCCGTGCAGGACGGTGCCGTGCATCCGGCCGGTACGCGGCCCTGGATCATGGTGCTGCTGGTGCTGGCGTTGCTGCTGGGGTTGATCGAGGGACTTCGCTGGCAGGCGCTGGCCCAGACCGACAAGCGGCCCGCCGGCACACGCGGCCGGACCGACCGCTTCGTCGCCGCGCTGTTCACCTATGCCATGCCCAGCCTGGCCTTGCTGGTGGTGGACCTGTCCGACGCCGGCGTGCCGCTGGTGGCGCTGGCGGCGGTCAGTTGCCTGCTCGGGCGGGCCATCGAGCAGCGCGCCTACGAGGGCATGCTGGCGCGGCTCTGCCTTGCCGAACGGGCCGGGCACGGGCCCTAGCCCGGCTGTCCCGGCAACCTGCGTGTTCACTGCAAGTTCCGAACCGTCGCATTAAGGTAACGATTTTATTTGCTCCCATCCCATCTCATGGATCGCCCGATGAACAAGACCCTGATCGTCGCCGCGTGCCTGCTGGCCTTCGCCGGCATCGCGCAGGCACAGGATGCCGGCGCGCCCGGCAACAGCGCCGCCGACAACGGTGGCTGGACCGGCTCCGGCGAGTTCGGCTTCGCTTCCGCGCATGGCAATTCGCGCACCGAGAACATCAACGCCAAGCTCGGCCTGAACCAGGAAAACGAGTACTGGAAGAACAACTTCTTCCTCAACGGCATGCGTTCGAAGGGCGAAGTATCGGTGCAGGATGCCGCCGGCAACACGATCAACCGTTTCAGCACCACCGCCAATCGCTACGATTCCGGCGCCTCGGTCGGCTACAAGCTCGACCCACGCAGCTACATCGTGAGTGCGGCCCGATACGAGCACGACGACTTCGGCGCCAACCTGTGGCAAGGCATCGTTTCGCTGGGCTACGGCTACATCGCGCTGAAGAACGAGCGCACCGAGCTCTCCTTCGAAATCGGCCCCGGTTACAAGCGCTATCGCCCGGCCAACTCGACGGTGCAGATCAACGGCGTGAACACGGTCGTGCGCCGGCCTACCGAGAGCGAGGGGGTCGCCCGCGGCCTGATCAACTACAAGTACCGCCTGACCGACAACACCGCCTTCGAGGACACCCTGCTGCTCGAAGCCGGTTCGAAGAACAAGTACTACCAGAACGACGCCGGCCTGTCGGTCAGCATGACCAAGAAGATGGCGCTCAAGCTCGGCTTCCAGGTGCGCTACAACTCCGACACGCAGCCGGGTACGAAGAGCACCGACACGCTGACCACCACCAACCTGGTCTACAACTTCTAGCTTCAATAAAGGCTTCGCGGCGCGAAGCGCCTCCTTCGCATCCTCTCCCCCGGCTCTCATCCAGGACGGGGGAGAGGATCGAGGTGGGGGGCCACTCTTGCGAAGGGCCAGCAACAGTGTAGGGCTCCGAACCCGCGCTCCCGGCGAGCCCCGGCCCCTCATCCCGGCCTTCTCCCCGGCGGGAGAAGGAGCAAGCGATCACCCCAGCATGTCGCCCGCGCCCTGCGCCAGCAGGGCGTCGGCCACCGCGCGGCCGAGCGCCTCGGGCTGGTCGGCCATGCCCTGCGCTTCCGCGCGCAGCAAGCGTCCATGGGTCGCATCGCCCACCAGCCCACGCAGGTGCAGACCGTGTTCGCCCAGTACGCACCAGGCCGCGACGGGCACCGTGCAGCTGCCGCCGAGCGCGTGGTTCATGGCGCGCTCGGCGCTCACCGTCACGCGCGTGTCGGCATCGTCCAGCGCGGCCAGCAGCGCCAGCACGGCCGGCTGGTCCGCGCGCGCCTCGATCGCGATCGCCGCCTGCCCCGGCGCCGGCAGCCAGTCCGGCGCGGCCAGGCGCTGGCGGATGCGCGAGGCCAGGCCAAGGCGTTCGAGCCCCGCGCAGGCGAGCACGATGGCGTCGTAGTCGCCGGCGTCCAGTTTGGCCAGGCGCGTGTTGACGTTGCCGCGCAGGTCGAGCAGTTCCAGGTCAGGCCGCGCCGCGCGCAGCTGCGCCTGGCGGCGCAGCGAGGAGGTGCCCACACGGGCGGCGTGCGGCAACGAAGCGAGCGTGGCGTGGTGGTTGCTGACGAAGGCATCGGCGGCGTCCGCGCGCGGCAGCATCGCCGGCAGCACGAAGCCCGGTTCCAGCTCGGCCGGCACGTCCTTGAGCGAATGCACCGCCAGGTCGGCGCGGCCTTCGAGCATCGCCACTTCCAGTTCCTTGAGGAACAGCCCCTTGCCGCCGATGGTGGCCAGCGGGCGATCGGCGATCTCGTCGCCGCGGGTGGTCATCGGCACCAGATCGACGGCCAGGCCCGGATGAGTTTCGCGCAGGCGCGCGGCAACGTGCTCGGCCTGCCACAGTGCGAGTGCGCTCTTGCGGGTGGCGATGCGCAGGAGGGAAACGGCCATCGGGGTTCCGTGAGAGTGGACAGCGGTGCGCATTGTCGCGCAGGAGCGGTCTGAGCGTGCCCGCCCGCGACGATTTTGCAGGGCGCGTGCGGTGGGGAGCGTGCTTCAGCCGCTGCGCAGCAGCTTGCGCACCGCCGGCAGGTTGCGCCGGCTCACCTCGGGGCTGAGATCGGTGCCGGCCAGGCGCGCCAGCACGCGGCCGTCGGCCAGGGTCTTCAGGCCCAGCAGGCGCGGCGCCGGTACCAGGCAGTTGCGGTGCAGGCGCACCAGCTGGATCGGGTAGGCCTCCTCCAACTGCCGCAGCGATTCCTCGATCAGCAGTTCGCCGCCGGCGTGGCGCACCACCACGTATTTTTCCTCGGCCAGCAGGCAGACCACCTCGGTGAGCGCGATGCGCACCTGCTCGCCGCGCAGGCGTCCGCGCAGGTAGCCGACCGCTTCGGCAGGCGCCGCGGCCAGGCGCAGGCGGGCGCGCTGCAGCGCCTCGCGCAGGCGTTCCAGCCGCACGGGCTTGAGCAGGTAGTCGACCGCGCCCAGTTCGAAGGCGGTCAGCGCATGGTTCTCGTAGGCGGTGCAGAACACGATCTGCGGGCGCGCCTGCCCCGCCAGCCGGGTCGCCAACGCGGCGCCGTCCAGGCCGGGCATGTTGATGTCCAAGAGCAGCAGGTCCGGCTGCGTCTGGCCGATCGCCGCCAGCGCGGCCTGGCCATCACCCACGCTGCCGGCCACGGCCACGCCCTCGCATTCGCCCAGCAGCGCGGCCAGGCGCGTGCGGGCGAGCGGTTCGTCGTCGACGATCAGCACGCGCATCAGGCGGCCACCGCCGGCGGCGCGTCGAGCGGCAGACGCAGCGCCACCACGAAGCGGCCCTCGCGCGGCCCGGCCTCGACCGTGGCGCGCGTGCCGTAGCGATAGGCCACGCGCTGGCGCACGTTGGTCAGGCCGTGGCCGTGGCCGGGCGAGGTGGGCGAGGGCGGCAGCGGGTTGTCGATCTCGATGTGCAGCGTGCGTGCCTCGTGCCAGCCGCGCAGCCGTACTTCGCCTCCCTCGCGCAGCGGCTGGATGCCGTGGCGCACGGCGTTCTCCACCAGCGGCTGGAGCAACAGGCGGGGCAGCGGGTAATCGGGCGGCAGGGGGTCCAGCTCGCGGCGCACGCGCAGCCGTTCGCCCAGGCGCAGCTGTTCGATCGCCAGGTAGCGCTCGATCAGCGCCAGCTCCTCGCCCAGCGTGCCTTCGTGCGTGCCGGTGGCGCCGAGCGCCGCACGGAACAATTCGCACAGATCTTCGATGGTGCGTTCGGCCGCCGCCGGATCGACTCGCACCAGCGCGGCCACCGTGTTCATGCTGTTGAACAGGAAGTGCGGCCGGATGCGCGCCTGCAGCGCGTCGACCTGCGCGTGCGCCACCGCCGCCAGGCGCGCCTGCCACTGCGCCAGCACATAGAAATAGCGCAGCATCGCCGCGCCGAGCAGGGCGGTGACCAGCAGGTTGTCGCGCACGAACGCGGCCGGCGGGACGCGCACCAGCTCCAGTTGCAGCGCCAGGTCCATCCAGCGCGCGCAGGCGCTGGCCACGGCCACCACCAGCATCATCACCAGCCACACGCCGGCATAGGGCATCCAGCCGCCGAGGCGCTGCAGCCAAGGCCGCGCATAGCACAGCGCCAGCGCGATCAGCACCGACAGCCAGCTGACGAACAGCATGCCTACGCTGTAGCCGCGCCAGCCGTGCGGGTTGTCCGGCGCCAGCCACATCAGCGTGACGGTGAGCGCGCCGACCGCGAACAGCGCGGCCACCGCCGGCAGCCGGCAGAAATCCGGCAGCGGGCTGGGCGTGCGGGCTGGGCGAGGATCGCTCATGCGCGCCAGTATGCCGTAGGGGTGGGGGCTGGCGGTTCCGTCCCTCCCCCGCGTCGGCGGAAGGCCCGGCACGCGGATCAGACGAGGCGGGCGCCAAGCCAGCGCCGCAGGTCGGCGATCTCCTCGGCGCACACCGAGTGCGGCATCGGATAAGTGTGCCAGTCGATCGTGTAGCCCAGTTCTTCCAGCAGCCGTCGCGAATCCAGCCCGCGCTGCAGCACCACCACCGGATCGGCCGTGCCATGACCCCAGAAGATCGGCACGCGGGCGTTGGCCGCGCTGCGCTCGGACGCCAGCGTGGCGGCGATCGGCAGATAGGTGGACAGCGCGACGATACCGGCCAGCGGCTGCGCGTGGCGCAGCCCGGCGGCGAGCGCGATGGCGCCGCCTTGCGAAAAGCCGGCCAGCACGATGCGCTCGCTCGGCACGCCGCGTTCGTGCTCGCGCGCGATCAGCGCCTCCACCGCCTCGATCGTGCGGCGGATGCCGGCCTCGTCCTGCGGCGCGCGTGCGTCGAAGCCGACGATGTCGTACCAGGCTCGCATCGGCACGCCGCCGTTGATGCTGACCGGCTGCACCGGCGCATGCGGGAACACGAAGCGCAGCGCCGGCCAGTTCCTGTCCACCAGCTCGGGCACGATCGGCGCGAAGTCGTTGCCGTCCGCGCCCAGGCCGTGCAGCCAGAGGACGCTGTGGCGGGGAGCGGGGCCGGTTTCGCGTTCGATGGCCGGTAGGTGTGTCATGAGAGTCCAGCAGAGCAGGGGAGTGGGCAGTGTCGCCCATGCGTCATGGTGCTGCCAGCGCGAATGGCGGGTTCTCGCAAGATCGGCCCCACAGATCAATCTTTCCCCCGCCTTCGACAGAGCCAATGGGCAGGAGGCAAAGGTGCGCTTCGTGCGCGACGGTTTTCATAACGGCGGGCTTGCGGCCTCTGTGGGCTTGGCTATGCTCGACACTTTTGCGACCGCGGAGTGCTTGCATGCGTCGACTTCTCCTGGCGGGCCTCGTCGCCCTCACCGCCCTGCCGGCAGTGGCGGCCACCGCGGCCGCCCCGCTCGACCTGGAAACGGTCATGGCCAATCCGGACTGGATCGGGCAGCCGGTGGAGTCGCCGTACTGGAGCGTGGACGGGCAGGCGATCTACTACCGGCTCAAGCGCGACGGCAGCGAGGTGCGCGACCTGTACCGCGTCGATCCGGCCACTGGCCGCAGCGAAAAGCTCGACCCGGCGGCGGTGGCGCAGGCCGACGGCCCGGCGGTTTACGACCGCACGCATCGCTACGCCGCCTTCGTGCGCCACGGCGACGTGTTCCTGCGCGGGCTGGCCGACGGCCGCACCGTGCAGGTCACGCAGACGGCCGAGGAGGAATCCTCGCCGCAGTTCTCCGCCGACGGCCGCGCGCTTCAGTACCGCGCGGGCAACGACTGGTACAGCTACGACATCGCCCGCGCGGTCAGCGCGCCGGTGGCGATCCTGAAGTTCGCGGAGGACCCGCAGCAGGAAAAGTCCGACGCGCTGGAGGACGAGCAGCTGAAGCTCTTCTCCACCCTGCGCCAGCTCAAGGCGCAGAAGGAGGCCAAGCGCGCCAACGACAAGGCGCTGGCCGAGGCCGATCCCAGCCGCGCGCCCGAACCGTTCTGGCTCGGCGACAAGATCGTGGCGCTCGACACCGAACTCTCGCCCGACGGCCGCTGGCTGCTGCTGGTCACGCGGGCGAAGGACTACGCGCCCGGCCGCCATCCCAGCGTGACCCACTACGTGACCGACTCCGGTTACGCGGAGGGACAGGAGGCGCGCGTCTACGTGGGCCGCCACGATCCGGCGCCGCAGTCGCTGCTGCTGCTGGACCTGCGCGAGCACAAGTCATACGCGCTGCCGACCGACGGCCTGCCCGGCATCAAGGACGATCCGCTGGCCGCCATCCGCGCACAGACCGTCGCGGCGCTCACCCAGGCCGGCAAGGCAGACGCGGCCAAGGCGCTCGAGGCGCCGGCGGTGCGCGCGGTGCGCATCATCTCCAGCGCCGAGGACGGCGGTGGCGGCGGCATCGTATGGAGCGGGGACGGCAGTCATCTGGCCATCCAACTGCGCGCGATCGACAACAAGGACCGCTGGATCGCCAGCGTCGACTTCGCCCGCCACGCGCTCGTCAACCAGCACCGCCTGCACGACGACGCCTGGATCAACTGGAACTTCAACGATTTCGGCTGGCTCAAGGACAACCGCACGCTGTGGTACCTGTCCGAGGAGAGCGGTTACTCGCAGCTCTACACCAAGGCGCTGGACGGCAGGGCGCGCGCGTTGACCTCGGGCCGGTTCGAGGTCAGCCATCCGCAGCTGTCCGAAGACGGGCGCTGGTTCTACCTGCGCAGCAACGAGGTCGCGCCCTACAGCTACGACGTCTACCGCGTGCCGAGCACGGGCGGCGAATTCGCGCGCGTGACGCAGTTCCAAGGCATGGACGAGTTCGCGCTCTCGCCCGACGGCAGCCGCCTGGCGGTGCTGCATTCCTCGCCCTACGTGCTCGCGCAGCTGGCCGTGCAGCCGGCCGGCGGCGGCACGCCGCGCGAACTGACCGACACCATGAAGAGCGCCTTCACCGCACACGCGTGGATCGCGCCGCAGATCGTCCAGGTGCCTTCCAGCCACGGCGCCGGGACGATCTACGCCAAGTACTACGGCCCGGCCAACGAAAGCGGCGCATCGAAGCCCGCAGTGATATTCGTGCACGGCGCCGGCTACCTGCAGAACGTCACGCTGTCCTGGTCGAACTACTTCCGCGAGCAGATGTTCCACAACCTGCTGGTGAGCCAGGGCTACGTGGTGCTGGACATGGACTATCGCGCCTCCGAGGGCTACGGCCGCGACTGGCGCGACGCGATCTATCGCCGGATGGGCCATCCGGAGCTGGAGGACCTGCTCGACGGCAAGGCCTGGCTGGTCAAGCACCACCGGGTCGACCCCAAGCGCGTAGGCATCTATGGCGGCAGCTACGGCGGCTTCATGACCGAGATGGCGCTGCTGCGCGCGCCCGGCGAGTTCGCCGCGGGCGCGGCGCTGCGGCCGGTCAGCGACTGGAGGCTGTACAACCACGAGTACACCTCCGACATCCTCAACGACCCGCAGCTGGACCCGCACGCCTACGCGATCAGCTCGCCGATCAGCTACGCCGACCAGCTGGCCGATCCGCTGCTGATCCAGCATGGCCTGATCGACGACAACGTGATGGCGGCCGATTCGGTCCGCCTGTATCAGCGCTTCATCGAGCTGCACAAAAAGAACTTCTGGATCTCGCTCTATCCGATGGAGCGGCACGGCTTCGTGCACGCCGACTCCTGGTACGACGAGTACCGGCGCATAGACGAACTGTTCGGTACCTACGTGAAGCCGGTCCGGTGACTTGCGGCGGGCCCCTCTCCCGGCGGGAGAGGGGCCGATGGGCGAGTCCGCGTCGAGATTAGCCTGTGCTGCCCGACGTCATGGTGCGTACCCCGCGCATCTTCCGAGGAGCTCTTCAATGCTGCCCCATGCCACCACCCAGGCCCTGCCGCTGTTCGTCCAGTACGCGCGACAGATGCTCGATGAGGCTACGCCCGAGGCGCGCCGCCGCGAACTGGAAACGAAGCTGCTGGCCTTGTTGCCGGTGGCGCACGCGCTGGGCTTGTTCGAGCTTTTCGAGGTGCGCGACCGCGCGCTGGCGGCGCTGCTGCGCGACGAACTGGCCGCGCGCCATGAGTTGCCGGTAGCGGCCTGAGCTGGAGCGTCCGCGCTCAGGCCGGCAACGCCGGCCTCTGCAGCTCGGCGGCGATGCGCGCGAAGCTCGCCCGGGTTGCGGCGTCCTGCGGCACGAAGAAAAACGCGGTGGCGCCGTCGGCGTGCCCGTCGCGCAACGGCAGGCGCACCGAATGGGCGCGCACGTCGCCGAAGTCCGGATGGAAGAAATGCGCCATCCAGGCGCTCAGCGGCGCCACCCGCTGGTGCTGCCAGAGTTCGACGAACTCCGTGCTGGCGCGGCCCAGGGCGTCGATCAGCTGCTCGAAACGCGGATCGTGCGGATGCGCCGCGTGGTTCACTCGGAAGATGCCCAGCAGGTTGAGCATGCCCGGTTCGAAGCAGGGCGCGTACAGGCGACGGCGCGCCGGGTTCATGAAGGCGTTCCACAGGTGGTTGTGCGCCAGCGGCCCGTGGAACTGGCCGAAGTCGTAGAGCCGCTGGGCCATGCGGTTGAAGGCCAGCACGTCGAACACCGGGTCGATGACGAAGGCCGGCGCCCGGTACAGCTCGAGCATGTCCTGCATCGCCGGCGGCAGCACCGGCTGCGTGGCCGGCGGTTCCGCGTGTGGCACACCGGCGAGGGCGAACAGGTAGGCCTCGTCGGTAGCGTCCAGCGCCAGCGCGCGGGCGATGCGGGTCAGTGCCGCGGCCGAAACGTTGATCGCGCGACCCTGTTCCAGCCAGGTGTACCAGGTGATGCCCACTCCGGCCAGGGTGGCGACTTCTTCGCGGCGCAGGCCCGGCGTAAGCCGGCGCAGGCCGCGCGGCAGGCCGGCCGCCTCCGGTGTCAACGCAGCGCGACGGGCGCGCAGGAAAGCCTTCAGCTCGGAACGCTGCCGGGAAAGTTCCATGGACGATTCCAGCGGATGGATCTCGGGCCGGTGAACCCTGAGTGGTTGGGGAGCCTGGGGTAAAAGCCTGGGGTGGAAGCTTGGGTGGAGCTCGGGGTGGTAGCGAGAGTACCAGCAGTGGGAACTGCCTTCCGCCGGAGGCTGCGGCGGACGTACGTTGGAAGCTCCCCCGTACCAGACCGCGCGCAATGCGCGGGTTTTTGCCGGCGTCACCAAGCCGGCGCGTCACGCCGCGGCCTCGCCGGGCGTCCTCGCATATCCATACAAGGACCAGGAGTATGCCGATGCCACCGCTATCCCTTCCCGCTCCCGCGCCGGAAACCGACGCGCTCACCGATTTCGTGGTGCACGCACAGCTGATGCTCGACCCGGCCACCCCCGAAGCGCTGCGGCGCGAGGCCGAGCCGCGCCTGCTGGCGCAGTTGCCGACCCTGCGCGCGCTCGGCGTGTTCGAGCTGTTCGCCGTCCGCAATCCGGCGCTGGCCGCGCTGGTGCGCGACGAACTGGCCACGCAGCCAGCCGGCTGATTGTTTGCAGAGGCAATGGCATCCTGCGAGATATTTGCCTTGACAAATATACTTGCGGCAATAGAATGCGCGGCATGGACACCGACTCCCCTGCCTTCGCAGCTCCCCAGGAAAGCCTGGGCGTATTGCTCGGCCTGGTGCGCTCGGAGATCGTGCGCGCCATGGAGGCGGAGCTCGCCGCGCTGGGCGTGGATCTGCGTTTCACCCAGTTCCTGATACTCAAGCGGCTGGCCCGGCTGGGCCCGATGACGGCGTCCGAATTGGCCCGCTCGGTGGAGCTCGACGGCGGCGCGATGACCCGCCAGCTCGACCAGCTCGAACGCAAGGGCTACCTGCGCCGCTGCCCGCACGAACAGGACCGCCGCGCGCTGCGCATCGAGCTGACCGACGCGGGCGACGCCCTCTGGCAGCAGCTGACCGACTGCAACGAGCGCGTGCTGGATGCGGCGCAACGCTCGCTCAGCGAAACCGAGCGCAAGCGCCTGCACGACTACCTGTCGCGCGTACTGCACGCGTTGCGCGACAAAGACTGACCCTCACCCGGAATCCCCAAGCCATGCGTCTGCAACTCCTTGCGGCGGCTACCGCACTGACTCTCGTCTTGGCCGGCTGCGCCAGCAGTGGCGGCCTGCACCCGGACGGCACGCTGCTCGACCCGTCCGCGCTGAAGGCCCAGCGCAGCCTGGGCAGCAAGGCGCTCACCCCGGCGGCATGGCCCGCGCAGGCCTGGTGGAGCGGCTTGGGCGATCCGCAACTGGACGCGCTGATCGACGAAGCGCTGGCCGGCAACCCCGGCCTGGCCGCTGCCGATGCGCGCGCGCGCGGGGCGCAGGCCGCCGCCGGCGCCGCCGACGCCGCGCGCAAGCCGGAACTGGGCCTGGGTGCCAGCATCGCCGGTGCCAAGCCGCCGGCAGGCCTGTTCGGCGACAAGGCGCATTTCTCCTTGGCCAAGTTCGGCTACCTCAGCTTCAACTGGGGGCTGGACCTGTGGGGCGGCCAGCGCGCGGCATGGGAAGCCGCCGTGGGCCAGGCCCGCGCGGCCGAGGTCGAGGCGCGCGCCGCGCGCCTCGAGCTGTCCGGCAACGTGGCCCGCGCCTACACGCAACTGGGCTACGCCTATACCCAGCACGACCTGGCGCAAGCGGAACTGGAGCGCGCCGGCAAGGCGCGCGAACTGACCGCCCAGCGGGTCGCCGCCGGGCTGGACAGCCAGCTGCAGCTCAAGCAGGGCGACGCCGAAGTGGCCAGCGCGCAGCAGCAGCTCGCGCTGGCGCAACGCGCGATCGATGCCGCGCGCTCGGCGCTGTCGGTGCTGCTGGGCAAGGGCCCCGATCGCGGCCTGGACATCGCCCGGCCGCGCCCGCTCGCGCCCGAAACGCTGGCCGTGCCGGCCAACCTGCCGATCGACCTGCTCGGCCACCGCGCCGACCTGGTCGCCGCGCGCTGGCGGGTGGAGGCGGCCGGCCACGACATCGCCGCCGCCAAGACCGAGTTCCTGCCGAACGTGAAGCTCGGCGCCATGGCCGGCCTGCTCAGCATGGGCGGCAACAACCTGTTCCGGGCTTCCTCGCTGTTCTACCAAGTGGGCCCTTCGCTGAGCCTGCCGATCTTCGACGGCGGCCGCCTGCGCGCCAACCTCGCCGGCAAGGACGCGCAATACGACCTGGCGGTGGCGCAGTACAACCAGGCCCTGGTCGGCGCGCTCAACGAAGTGTCCGACGATTACGCCGCGCAGCAGTCGCTGGCCAACCAGATCGAGGCGCAGCAGCGCGCGCTCGATGCCGCCGGCGACGCCTGGCGCCTGGCCGAGCAACGCTACCGCGCCGGCGTGGGCAGCTACCTCGAGGCGCTCAGCGTGCGCCAGCAGCTGCTCGTGGCCGAGCAGCGCATGGCCGCGCTCAAGGCGCAGCAGGTCGATCTCTCCGTGCAGCTGATCCAGGCCCTCGGCGGCGGCTATCGCCCGCAGCCCACGGACCAGGCCGCTTCCAACTCTTCCACCCCCGCTCATTCCTGAAGGCTCTTCCATGTCCAGCCAGCCTGCTTCCCAACCGAACGGCGCCGCGGCGCCTGACCAAAACCGGCCGGCCGCCAAGACCAAGCGCGGCTTCCTGCTGCGCGCGCTCGGCGTGGTGGTGCTGCTCGCCCTGATCGGCTGGGGCCTGTGGTACTACTTCGACGGCCGCTGGTACGAAGGCACCGACGACGCCTACGTCAATGGCAATGTCGTGCAGATCACGCCGCAGCTCCCGGGCACCGTGGTGTCGATCGGCGCCGACGACGGCGACCGCGTGAAGGCCGGCCAGGTGCTGATCAAGCTCGACCCGAGCAACACCGAAGTGGCGCTGGCCGAAGCCAAGGCCAACCTCGCCAGCACCGTGCGCAAGGTGCGCGGCCTGTACAGCACGGTGAGCGGCGCGCAGGCCGACGTGACCGCGCGCAAGGTAGCGGTGGACAAGGCCCGTGCCGACTTCGAACGCCGTCGCGACCTGGCCAAGTCCGGCGCGATCTCCGCCGAGGAGCTGGCGCACGCCCGCGACGAGCTGACCGCCGCGCAAAGCGCGCTGGCCGCTGCCACCCAGCAGTACCAGACCAGCAAGGTGCTGGTGGACGACACCGTGGTCGCCTCGCATCCGGACGTCCAGACGGCCGCGGCGAAGCTGCGCGCCGCCTACCTGGACGAGCTGCGCACGACGATCGTCGCTCCCGTCGATGGTTACGTGGCGAAACGTGCGGTACAGCTGGGCCAGCGCGTGGCGCCTGGCACGCCGCTGATGGCGGTGGTGCCGCTGCACGAGGTCTGGCTGGATGCCAACTTCAAGGAAACCCAGCTCGCCCACATGCGCATCGGCCAGCCGGTGGACATCCATGCCGACGTCTACGGCGGCGACGTGACCTACAAGGGCATGGTGCAGAGCCTGGGCGTGGGCACTGGCAGTGCCTTCTCGCTGCTGCCCGCGCAGAACGCCACCGGCAACTGGATCAAGATCGTGCAGCGCGTGCCGGTGCGGGTGGTGTTCACCGACCCGCAGCAGCTGGACAAGCATCCGCTGCGCATCGGCCTGTCCACCGACGTCACGGTCAGCCTGCACGACCAGAAGGGTCCGATGCTGGCTCTGGAGCCGCCGACCAAGCCGGCCTTCAGTACCGAGGTCTACCAGAAGCAGCTCGACCAGGCCGACAGCCTGATCAACCAGATCATCCATACCAACATGGGCCGCTGAAAGCGCAGCGGGGGCTCTCCGACGAGGCGCGCGCCTGAGGCCCACGGCCGCGCCCCTGCCCCGATCCGCACCGCGCGCCGCCCGCCCTCGTCGCCAGGCTCCGTCCGATGACCACACAGTTCCGTCCACCCAGCATGGCGATCACCACGATCGGTCTGTCGCTGGCCACCTTCATGCAGGTGCTGGACACCACCATCGCCAACGTGTCGCTGCCGACCATCGCCGGCAATCTCGGCGTGAGCGTCAACCAGAGCACCTGGGTGATCACCTCGTTCGCAGTCAGCATGGCGATCTCGCTGCCGCTGACCGGCTTCCTCACCCGCCGCTTCGGCGAGGTGAAGCTGTTCATCTGGTCGACCCTGCTGTTTGCGCTGACCTCGTTCCTGTGCGGCGTGTCCCAGAGCATGGGGATGCTGATCCTGTTCCGCGCGATCCAGGGTGCGGTGGCCGGGCCGATGTACCCGATCACGCAGAGCCTGCTGATCTCGATCTACCCCCCTGCCAAGCGCGGCATGGCGCTGGCGCTGCTGGCGATGGTCACGGTGGTGGCGCCGATCGCCGGGCCGATCCTGGGCGGCTGGATCACCGACAACTATTCCTGGCCGTGGATCTTCTTCATCAACGTGCCGATCGGCATCTTCGCGAGCTTCGTGGTGGCAAACCAGATGCGCGCGCGGGTAGACAAGACCGAACGTCCCAAGATCGACTACGTCGGGCTGATCACGCTGATCATCGGCGTCGGCGCGTTGCAGGTGGTTCTGGACAAGGGCAATGACGAGGACTGGTTCAATTCCACCTTCATCGTCGTCACCAGCATCGTCTCGGCGATCAGCATCGCGATCTTCCTGATCTGGGAACTGACCGACAAAGACCCGATCGTCGATCTCAGGCTGTTCCGGCACCGCAACTTCACTTACGGCACGGTCGCGCTGATCCTGGCCTACGCCGCGTTCTTCGCGATGAGCCTGCTGATGCCGCTGTGGCTGCAGCGCAACCTCGGCTACACCTCGACCTGGGCGGGCTTTGCCACGGCGCCGCTCGGCGTGCTGCCGGTGATGCTGACCTTCTTCGTGGGCAAGTTCGCGCCCAAGTTCGATCTGCGCGCAGTGGCATCGATCGCCTTCATCGTGCTGGGCATGACCTGCTTCATGCGCTCGGACTTCTACATCGGCATCGACTTCTACCACGTGGCGCTGGTGCAGCTGATCCAGGGCCTGGGCGTGGCGCTGTTCTTCATGCCTATCCTGACCATCCTGCTGTCGGACCTGCAGCAGAACGAGATCGCTTCCGGCTCGGGCCTGGCCACCTTCCTGCGCACGCTCGGAGGCAGCTTTTCCGCCTCGCTCACCACGCTGATGTGGGAGCGCCGTGCGGTGACCCACCACGAGCAGCTGGTGGAGCACATCACGGCCTACGATCCGGCCACCCGCGCGACCATGCAGTCGATGGGCGATCCGCAGACCGCCGCGGCGATGATCAACCAGATGGCGACCCAGCAGGGTTACCAGATCTCCTTCAACGAGGTCTTCCACGTGCTGGGCTGGGTTTTCTGCAGCCTGGTACTGGTGATCTGGCTGACGCGGCCGCCGTTCATCGCCAAGGCCGGTCCGGCAGCCGGCGGCGGGCATTGAGAAAGCGAAGGCGCCGTTCGGCGCCTTCGTTGCGTTCAGAGGTCGAAACCTACGCCGACCAAGGCCATGGTCTCGCCACGATTGGGCCTGTGCAGGCTGCCGTTGGAAATGTGGCGGATCTGGAAGCTCAGGTGCTCGCCCTGCCAGCCCAACGTGCTGACGAACTGGTAATGCGTGGACAAGGCCTGCGTGGTCTGGCTGGCGCCGGCGAGCTGGAAGCTGAAGAACAGCGGGCGGTACCAGGCGCCGGCGTCGCCGTAATGGAAGCGCGCGCCCGCGGCGACCAGCGCCACCGCATGGTCGGTGCCGTAGGCATCGTTTCGGTAGCGGCGCACGTCGCGGCTGTCGATCCAGCCGGCCGACAGGTCAGGCGACCAGTCGAGCCGGCCACTGGCGCCGATCGGGTGCGGCGCGAAGGTCGCTTCGACGAAGGCGGTGTTGGCGCCATAGCTGTCCATGTAGCTGCGGCCGCCCTGCAGTTCGAGATGGGCGGCGGTGGCGGGCAGCGCGGCTACGGCCGGCAGGAGCGCCAACGTGCCGCGGAGCAGTCGGGAAGGAGCGGGGAGCATGGGGAGACCTTTCTTTGGGGGAAGGGAAGGTTTGTGTACTCCATAGTTTAGTTTATCTGGCCGCCAGGGGGGTGAAGCGGGCGTCCATGGTCATGAATGCCTTGTCGCGTGGATGAAAAAGCGGGGGCCATGGCCGGGCTCGACGCATTTCCCGGGGCGTACCGGCGTCGCCGCGGGGCCAAACGCCGGCGACCGAGAGGGGCCGTCCTAGGGTGCTTGACGAAGTATTTAATCCGGGTAAATTATGCGCTCTTCCTCCTGGCTCCCTGCCATGCGCGCCCTTCCCAACGCCAACTGCACCGCCTTCGCCGGTGACCGCCTGCTCGCATCCGGTCCGTGCGCGGAGGTGGCGCTGGCCCTCAAGCGCGCCCAGGAGGCCGGCGTGGGGCCGTTGCTGGCCTTCGACGACGGCAGTGGCCGCACGGTCGAATTCGACCTGCGCGGCAGCGAAGCGGAGGTTCTTGCGCGGCTGCAGCCGCCACCGCCCGCGCCGCGCGGTCCCGGGCGCCCCCGGCTGGGCGTCACCGCGCGCGAAGTGACCCTGCTGCCGCGTCACTGGGACTGGCTGGCGGCGCAGCCGGGCGGCGCTTCTGCCGCGCTGCGGCGGCTCATCGAGCACGCCATCCGCGAAGGCGGCGCGGCGCAGCGCGCACGCGAGTCGGCCGAGGCGGTCGACCGCTTCATGCTGGCGATGACCGGCGACCTGCCCGGCCACGAGGAGGCCAGCCGCGCATTCTGGCGCGGCGAGCGCATGCGCTTCGGCCAGCTGATCGAACCTTGGCCGGCCGACGTGCGCGAACACCTGCGCCGCCTGGCAGCCATCGCCTGGGACGAGGCCGGTGCCGTCAAGCCCGGTCGCGGGCCGTCCGCCTGAAAGCCAAGCCGGCGCTCGCCGCCCACATTCCCCAATTCAAGGAACAGCCCCCGATGGAAAACCAAAGCCGTGCTCCGGCGTCGCTGTTCGGCAATCGCGACTTTCGCCTGCTGTTCGGCGGCAGTTCGATCTCGGCACTGGGCGACCAGTTCACCCTGGTCGCGCTGCCGTGGCTGGTGCTGCGGCTGACCGGCAGTCCGGCGGCGCTCGGCCTGGTGCTGGCGGCGATGGCGCTGCCGCGGGCGATCTTCATGCTGATCGGCGGCGCAATGGTCGACCGGCTTTCCGCGCGGCGCATCCTGCTGCTGGCCCGCGGCGCCAATGCGCTGCTGGTGGCGGTGCTGGCCGTCCTGGTGCTCGGCGGCGCCATCGCCATGCCGGCTGTCTACGCGATCGCCCTGGGTATCGGTATGGCCACCGCGTTCGCCTACCCGGCCGGCTCGGCGCTGCTGCCCCAGCTGGTGCCGTCGCCTCAGCTGGCCTCGGCCAATGCCCTGTTCATGGGCGCACGCCAGTTGAGCCTTTTCATCGGCCCCGCGCTGGCCGGTCTGGTCATCGGCGCCCATGCGGGCCACGGCGCCGCCGAGGCACGCGGGCTGGGCCTGGCGTTCGCCATCGATGCGGCCAGCTTCGTCTTTTCGCTCGCTTCGCTGTGGCTGATCCGTACGCCGGCCGATCGCGCGCCACGCGCCGCGGGCCGGGGCGTGCTGGCCGACGTGGCGGCGGGCGTGCGCCAGGTCTGGGCCGACCAACCGCTGCGCGCGTTCATGCTCTATGCGGCGGTGGTCACGGCGTTCGTCGGCGGACCGATCCAGGTCGGCCTGCCGGTGCTGGCCAACAGCCGCCTGGACCTGGGCGCCGCCTCGCTGGGCATCCTGATGACCGCCAACGGCGGCGGCATGCTGGTGGGCGGGTTCCTGTCGCGGGCCGTCGCGCGCTGGGCGGGCGGACGGCTGGGCATGCTGGTGCTGTGCATGGATACCCTGGCCGGCCTCGCGCTGGCTGCGCTGGCGCTGGTGCACGGCACCGTCTACGGCGCGCTGTTGCTCGCCGGGGTGGGCGTGCTGGCGGGCATCGCGCAGATCGCGATCGTCACCTGGATCCAGCAGCGCGTGCCGCCGGCCATGATGGGCCGCACCATGAGCCTGCTGATGTTCACCTTCATGGGCATCGGACCGGTGTCCGCCGCGTTGGCCGGCAGCCTGCTCAAGCTGATCTCGCTCGGCGCGCTGTTCGCCGGCGCCGGCCTGGCGCTCAGCATGATTGCATTGGGCTGCCTGGCCAACCCTGCCCTGCGCGCCATCGGCACGGCGCGCACGGAGGGCGCGCCCGCCTGAAGACCGGCCGCGTCAGCTTGCCATCTGCTGCTTGCCCAGCGCCTTGAGCCGCCGTTTTTCCTCGCGGCGCTGTCGGCGCGCGGCCTTGCGGATCCCGCGGTCGTAGCCCCACAGGTAGATCGCCGGCGTGCTGAGCAGGGTGAGCAGCTGCGATACCAGCAGGCCGCCGACGATCGCGATACCCAGCGGCTGGCGCATCTCCGAGCCGATGCCGAAGCCGATCGCCAGCGGCAGCGCCGCGCCCATCGCCACCAGCGTGGTCATGGTGATCGGGCGGAAGCGCACCAGCGCGGCCTCGCGGATGGCGTCCGGCGGCGACTGGTTGCGCTCGCGCTGGCCGACCAGCGCGAAGTCGACCATCAGGATCGCGTTCTTCTTGACGATGCCGATCAGCATCAGGATCGCGATGATCGCCATCAGCGAGAGCTGCGTCTGCGTCACCAGCATGGCCAGGAACGCGCCCATGCCGGCGGCGGGCAAGGTCGAGAGGATGGTCAGCGGGTGGCCCAGGCTCTCGTAGAGGATGCCCAGCACGATGTACATCGCCACGATCGAGGCCAGCAGCAGGATCATGCCGTTGGACTTGGCCTGCTGCAGGCGCTGGTTGGCGCCGGTGAAATCCACCCGCATGCCGTCGGGCAGGTGCGCCGCGAAGGCGGCCTGCTCGACCAGCTTGACGCCGGTCTGCTGGTCCACGCCCTCGGCCAGGTTGTAGGTGATGGTGGCCGCCTGCAGCTGGTTGTGGTGGCGGATGCGCATCGGCGCGATGTTGGGCTCGATGTGCGCCAACGCCGAGAGCGGAATCATCTGGCCGGTGCTGCTGCGCACGTGCACGTTGAGCAGCGATTCCGGGCTGATCGTCTCGGCGCCGGCGGAGGTCAGCACCACGCGGTACTGGTTGATGTCCGAGTAGATCACCGAAACCTGGTTCTGACCGAAGGAGTTGTACAGCGCCGAGTCGACCGCGCCCAGGCTCACGTGCAGCCGCGCGGCGTTCTCGCGGTCGACCTTCAGCATCTGCTGCTTGCCGGTCTGGTCGAAGTCGCTGCCGACGTCGCGGAATTCCTTCTTCTCGCGCAGCTGGCGCACCATCTTCAGCGCCCAGGGCTGCAGGTCATCGCCGTTGTCGCTGATCAGCTGGAACTCGTACTGGCCGCCGCGATCGCCGCTGCCGCCGCCGCTGAGGAACTGCGCCACGCTCAGCTCGACCCGCACGCCAGGCAGCTTGTCCAGCTGCTTGGACAGCCGCTCGACCACCTTTTTGGAACCCACGTCGCGCTCCCCCGGCCCGTCGCCGCGCGGCTTGAGGTCCATGAACATCTGCGCGGCGTTGCCGACCGCGCCGCCGTCGCCGCCGCCCTGCCCGCCGAGCATGGTCAGCATGTCGGCCACCGCCGGATCGGCCTGGATGATCTGCGCCACCTGCTGCACCCGCTCGGTGAGCAGGGCCGGCGAGACGTTCGCGTCGGCGGTGAGCTGCGCCTGCAGTTGGCCGGTGTCTTCGTCGGGCATGAAGGTGCCGCCGGCGGTCTTGCCCACCGCGATGCCCAGCACCACGGTCAGCGCCAGCAGGATCAGCGGCTGCCAGCGCATCAGCCGGCGATGGCGCATGGACCAGTCCAGCGCGCGCTCGTAGCGGTGCAGCAGGGCGCGGTCGAAGCGCTCCACCGCGCGCTCGATGCGCCCGGGCGGCTGCGGGTTGGCCGCCTCGGGCTTGAGCAGGCGCCCGCACAGCGCCGGCGTGAGGGTGAGCGAAACGATCGCCGAGATGACCACCGCCGCGGTCAGCGTCACCGAGAACTCGCGCAGCAGCATCACCAGCATGTTGTTGCCGAACAGGAGCGGCGCGAATACGGCCACCAGCGACAGCGTGATCGACACCACCGTGAAGCCGATCTCGCGCACGCCGGTCAGCGCCGCCTGCAGCGGTGGCATGCCGTGCTCCATGTGGCGCACGATGTTCTCGATCACCACGATCGCGTCGTCGACCACGAAGCCGATGCACAGCACCAGCGCCACCAGCGACAAGGTGTTCAAGGTGTAGCCCAGCGCCCACATCGCCACGAAGGCGCCGGCCAGCGACAGCGGCACGCTCAGCGTGGCGATCAGCGTGGGACGCAGGCGGCGCAGGAACACCAGCATCACCAGCACCACCATCGCGATCGAGATCAGCAGCGCCACCTCGACCTCGTGCAGCGCCGACTTGGTGGTCTGGGTGAGGTCGAACACCGCGCTCATCTGCACGTTGGCCGGCAGCACCGCGCGCAGCTGCGGCAGCTTGGCGCGGATCGCCTCCACCGTGGCCACCGCATTGGCTTCCGGCCGTTTGGTGATCTGCATGCCGACGGCGCGCGCATTGCCCTGGGGCGTGCTGAACCAGGCGGCCTGGTACTTGTCCTGCTGGCCGCCATAGACCCTGGCCACGTCCGACAGGCGCACCGGCACGCCCTTCTTCATGGCGATCAGCAGGCGGGCGAACTCCTCCGGCGTCTGCAGGCCATCGGTGGCGGTCACCGTCATCTGCGTGCGGCCGTCGCTGAGCGTGCCCTGCGGCGAGGTGACGTTGGCCGCGCGCAGCGCGTTGGCCACATCGTTGGCGGTCAGGCCCTTGGCCGCCAGCGCGTCGTTGTCCAGCTCGATGCGCACCGCGTGCGGCGTGCCACCGAACACCTGCACCTGGGCGACGCCGGGAATCTGCGCCACCGCCGGCTTGAGCAGGGTGTCGGTGAGGTCGAACAGCTGGTCCTGCGGCAGGCCCGAGGAGGTCAGCGTGATGAACAGGATCGGGATCTGCGAGGTGTCGAACTTGAAGTACTGCGGTGGGCTGGGCATGCCCGAGGGCAGGTCGGGCGCGGCCGCGTTGATCGCTGCCTGCACGTCGCGTGCGGCGCTGTCGGCCGTGCGGTCGAAAGTGAAGCGCACCATCACCGAGGCCGAGCCTTCGCTGGCATTGCCGTACATCTCGTCGACGCCCGGGATGCGCCCCAGGTGCCGCTCCAGCGGCGCCAGGATGGTGCTGGCCATGGTCTGCGCGCTGGCGCCGGGCTGGCTGGCGACCACGTACACGCCCGGGAAATCCAGCGAGGGCAGCGCCGCCACGCCCAACAGCAGGTAGGCCCAGAAGCCGGCCAGGGTCAGGCCGAGCGCCAGCAGCGAGGTGCCGATCGGGCGGCGGATCAGGGGAGCGAAGATGTTCACGGGGTGTCCGTACCGCGGGGAAGTCGCGCGGCCGTGGCCGCGCCGGGGGTGCCAGCGTAGCGCACGGCCGGCGCCGTGTTGGTGGGCCAGGGGATGGGCGAGCTCATGCCCACCTTATGCCGCGCATGCCCCATCGCGGGATGTGCCTGAAGTCCGGCCCCTGCCGAAAGGCAGGGCCATGGCGGCGCATGGCACGAGCCCTATCCGCCTCTCCTGGCGGATGGGGCACCGCGTCCGGGGTTCAACCGCCGGGCGTATAACGCAACGTCAGGTACCAGCTGCGGCCCGGCTGGTTGTAGTAGTAGACCGTTTCGTAGCGGCGGTCGAACACGTTGGCCAGCCGCGCCTCCACCTGCCAGCCGGGGGCGAAGGCGTAGCTCGCGCGCAGGTCGGTGGTGGCGTAGCCGCCCAGCCGGTGCAGGTTGGCCAGGTCGTCATAGCGCGCGCCGGCGGCGAACAGGCTGGCGCCGATGCCGAAGGCGCCGAAGCGCCGGTCCAGGTCGATCCGCGCGGTGCGTTCGGCGCGGCGCGGCAGCAGGTGGCCGTCATTGGCGCCGCCGTCGCGGTTCAGCGGGCGCTGCAGCGTCAGGTAGCTGTCCAGCTGCCAGCCCGCCAGCTCGGTGCCGAACTGCGCCTCCAGGCCGCCGATGCGCGCGCGGCTGATGTTGCGCGGAAAGTAGATGGCATCCAGCGCGATCAGCTGCTCGATGGTGGTCTGGTAGGCGTTGAGCGCCCAGTGCCAGCCGGCCTGCTTCTGCGCCAGCCCCAGCTCGACGCTGCGCGAGGTCTCCGGCTTGAGATCCGGATTGCCTATGCCGAAGGGGTAGTAAAGGTCATTGAAGGTCGGCGCATGGAACGCGCTGCCCCAGCTGGCCGAGAGCTTGAGGCCGTGGTCGAAGGCATAGCCCCAGGCCGCCGCGCCGGTGGTGTGGCCGCCGAACTGCTGGTTGTCGTCGCGGCGCGCCGACAGCTGGATCTCGTGGCGGCCGAAGCTGCCCTGGTATTGCGCGTAGCCGCCGGTATCGTCGCGGCTGCTGGCGAGGTAGCCGGTGTCGCTGGACAGGTGCTCCTGCTGCCAGTCCACGCCCAGCGTGAGCAACTGGTTCTGGGCCAGGCTCAGGTCGTTCTGCCACGAGGCCTGGTTGCGCCGCGAGTTGCCGTAGCGCATGAACACGCCGTCGTTGTAGGTGCGCGACTCATCCAGGCTCTGGCCGGCGCCGAGGGTCACGTGCCAGGCCGACAGCGGATCGAAGCCCAGCCGCGCGCCGGCGACCTGTTGCAGGTTGTGGTTCTGGTTGCCGTAGGGCGCACCGTCGAAGTCCACGTGGCCGGCGCTGCGCAGCCAGGTCGCCGCCAGCTCGGTGCCGTTGTCCCAGCGGTAGCCGGCGTTGGCCAGGGCATTGCGGTTGCGATAGGGATCGCGGTCCGGCTCGTCGACGAAGCAACCGGCGAAGGCTTCGGCCGCGCCGACCCGGCAGGCATTGATGCCACGGGTGTATTGCCCGCCCACACTCAGGTTGTACCAGGCATGTTTGTCGCCGCCGGAGAGGCCGAACTGGCCATCGGCGTAGCCGCGGCTGCCGACGCCCAGGCGCAGTGACGGCGTCAGCTGGCCTTCCTGCCGGCCGTGCCGGGTGAAGATCTGGATCACGCCACCGATCGCATCGGCGCCGTAGAGGCTCGAACGCGGCCCACGCACCACCTCGATGCGTTCGATCTGGTCCAGCGACAGCTGGTCGAACGCCGGTATGCCCGCGCTCACGGTGCCCACGCGCACGCCGTCGATCAGCAGCAGGGTATGCGACGAGTTGGTACCGCGCAGGAACAGCGAACTCTGCTGGCCCAGGCCACCGGCCTGGGTGAAGCTCACGCCGGGCAGCCCCTGCAGCAGGTCGATCAGCGACACCGGCTGCAGCCGGTCGATGTCCTCGCGGGTGATCACGGTGACTGACGACAGGGCGTCGTCCACCGTGATCGCGGTGCGCGTGGCGGTGACGATCACGGGCGAGAGCGTGGCCGAATCCTGGGGGGCTGCGGCCAAGGCGGCCAGCGGCACACCGCACAAGGCGGCGGCGAGCAAGGTCTTCTTCATAGGTATGACGAGCGTTCCTTCGGCCGGGCACCCACGCACGGCCATGCGATGGAGGAGCTGGCCGATCGGGCAGGGGGGAAGGAACGCCGGGCAGGCACGCGCCGCACGAGCTCCGGCCCGCCCACCGCAGGTCCGCCAGGTAGCGCTCCGGGCCGGTCTCCGGGCTCGCGAGCGCAGGCTGACCTGCCGGGCGGCGCCTTCCCATGCATCAAGCACAGTGGCGTGGGGCCGTCCGTATCACTCGCTTACCGTTGCGGGGGCAGCGCCGGCCTTGTCGCGCATTGCGACGCACCGGCTTCCCGTTTCATCCCACGACGATGGTCGCGGAACACCCAGAACGGGACGATCTTACCTAGCGCCATGCGCAAGCGGCAAGGCACGGCCTGGCGCGGAAACCCTGCCGACAGCGGCCAGCGTCGTTGACAAGGCTGTTAGCAAAACGTTACGGTCACTCGTGAGAACTTGCGAATACCGCACGAAAAAGCGGGGATTTTGCAGTTCGAAACGTCGTCTCTGGAGGAAGAGGCGATATCTGTCACTTGCCCAAATTTGGGCTGATGGGGGAGATTCATGAGTTCACGTAACTTCTATGCAGGTCGGCCGCTGCGCCGTACGTCCCTGGCCGTCGGACTGGCGGTGACCTTGGGCTTGCTCAATGGCGGCGCGATGGCGCAGTCCAACAGCTCCGGCGCCATCTTCGGCCAGGTTTCCGGGCAGACTGCGACCACGGTCGTCATCCAGAACCTGGATACCGGTCTGTCTCGCACCGTGCCAGTGGACGCGTCGGGCCGCTATCGCGCTTCGTCGCTGCCCACCGGCCGCTACAAGGTCGCTCTGCAGAACAACGGCACCGAAGTCGGCACGCGCGACAATGTCGTGGTGAGCATCGCCGGCGCCACTGATGTCTCGTTCACCGGCACAGTCAACGCCACGAATCTCGAAGGTTTGACCGTAGTCGGTTCCGCGCTGCCTACCATTGACGTGTCCTCGGTGGACACGCGCACCGTGCTTACGGCCGAGCAACTGGCCAAGATCCCGGTGGCCCGCAACGCGATCTCCGCGGCTCTGCTGGCGCCGGGCGTGGTTCGCGGCGACAGCCGTTTCGGCAACAACGTCATTGCGATGGGTGGCTCGGGCATTTCCGAGAACTCCTACACCATCAACGGTTACAACATCACCGATCCGCAGTCGAACGAAACATTCTTCCAGATGCCGTTCTGGGCGATCGATCAGGAACAGGTTCTGACCGGCGGCATGGGGGCCGAATTCGGGCATTCGACCGGTGGCGTGATCAACGTTGTCGGCAAGCGCGGCGGCAATACCTGGAAGGGCGGCATCGTCATGAACTGGGCGCCCGATTCGCTGCGCGCCCAACGCGGCAACCTCTACTACCCGAGCAATCCCGACGCGCAGTCGCTCGCCATCGGCACGGGCCCGTTCGGCCATGGTGGCCCGGGCATCACGCAGCCGTTCGGCTCGAACGGCAAGCTGTACTCGTATCGCAACGGCAACAAAGAGGACCAGCTGAGCACGTCAGTGTATGTGAGCGGTCCGCTGATCAAGGATCGCCTGTTCCTGTATGCCGCGGCGGATGTTACCCGCACCACCAGGAGCGGTGTCGGCGGCCTGGCCGCCTACAACAATGACGGCACCCTGACGGCCAGTTCGATCAACGCACCCACCGGCGCCAATACCTATTGGGACAAGGCCACCAAGTGGTACAGCAAGATCGATTGGAACATCACGGACAGCCATATCCTCGAATTCACCGGGATGGCCGACAACGACCGCGATCACACCAACTACTACCAATACAACTATCAGACGCTCACGCAGGGCGCTTACCGTGCCGGCTCCGACGGCAATACCAAGAACAGCAACAAGTTGTGGTTGGGCAAGTACACCGGCTATATCACGGACGACTTTACGATCAGCGCGCTCTACGGCCATACGAGCAACGAGCAGCCGCAGTTGACGCAGATACCCGACTTCCCGCTGGTGCGGGCGGCCGCGACTGCTCCGCAGTTCGTGCGTAGCGCCATGAAGAACCTGCAGCCGTACGGCAACCTCTCCAACGGCACCTCGAACAGTACGGACGGCTGGCGTGTCGACCTTGCGTACAAGCTGGGCGACCACGACCTGCGTGCCGGTGTGGACCGCCAGGAACTGAAGACCACCACGAGCAGCAACTACGCCAATCAGACCAAGTATGGCGAGGGCGAGGGCCAGAACGGCGGCTACTGGCTCTACGACGGCGACCCGGGCTATGGCACGGCCAACGGCGCCATCGTCACCCGCATCCTGCTGCGTTCGGGCGGCGACTACAAGGAAAAGCTCAACGCGTTCTATCTGGAAGACCACTGGCAGGTCAGCGACCGTTGGCTGGCGTACATCGGCCTGCGCAACGAGTCGTTCGAGAACTACAACAGCTTCGGCAAGGTGTTCATCAAGCAGAGCAACCAATGGGCGCCGCGTCTTGGCGTCAGCTGGGACGTAAATGGCGATTCCACGACGAAGGTCTACGCCAACCTCGGCCGTTACTACCTCGCGTTGCCCAATGGCGTGGCAGTGCGCGGCGCCGGTGGCTCGCTCTACACGATGGAGGACTATTCCTTCACGGGCATCGATCCGACCACCAACCTGCCGATCGGTCGCGTCTCGCTTGGCCCCCCCTCCTCGTCGAATGCCGAGTTCGGCCAGGAACGCGAAGCGCGGACCGCACGCATCAACAACCTGAAGTCGCATTATCAGGACGAGTTGATCCTCGGCTTCGATCAGCAGCTGACGACCGGCTGGACGGTCGGCGCCAGGGGTATCCTGCGCCGCCTCGAATCGCAGGTAGACGACACCAGCGATCCGCGTCCGGTCTGCCGCTTCATGGCCGCGAACAACCTGTTCGACGGGCAGTACAGCAGCGTGGCCGATTGCGTGGCCAACATCCCGTACCCGGGCGTGATCTTCAACCCGGGCAAGGGCGCGGACTTCTACACCGCGCCATACTACGATGCCGATGGCATCAATCCGGATACGTCACGGCTGATCCACGTCACGCTCAGTGCCGCCGATCTGGGCATGCCCAAGCCCAAGCGTAAGTACACCCAGTTCAACGCCTATCTGCAGCATTCGTTTGACGGCAAGTGGTTCGGGCGACTTGACTACACCTGGTCTCACAGCTACGGCAACACCGAGGGCCAGATCAAGTCCGACATCGCCCAAGGCGATGTGGCCGCGTCGCAGGATTGGGATTTCCCGGAGTTCATGCAGTTTGCCAACGGCAACTTGCCGAACGATCGGCGCCACCAGATCCGTGCGCTGGGCTATTACCAGCTCAACTCGGAATGGATGGTCAGTGCCACCGCACAGGCGAACTCGGGACGCCCGAAGAACTGCATCGGCCCCTGGTTCGCGGACCCCACCACCGGCCTGTACACCGATCCGGACGGGTACATGGGTCGCGCCGGCTCCAACGGTGCGTTCCACGTCTGCTATGGCAAGGCCTCTCCGCGTGGCGAGCTGGGCAATCTGCCCTGGACCTACACGCTCGACCTGGGCGTGCAGTACAGCCCGAACTTTGCCAAGAACCAGCTGACCTTCGGCGCGAACGTCTTCAACGTGTTCGATCAGCAGCGTCCGATCACGATCAACGAAACGTCGGTGGGCGGTGCGGTCAACGCCAGGTCGGGCGGTCAGCCGAACAACCTGTATCAGGCCACGCTGCAGACTTCGCCGGGTCGGTACTTCCGTTTGTCTGCCTCGTACGAGTTCTCCCTGTAAGGAAAACAACCGCGGCGATCGCCCGCCGCGGTTACTACTTGCCGCCGGTTTTCCGGCGGCTTTTTTTTGCCTCGCGTGGACTCGCTGCGTCCGGATGCCGGTTGAGGTACCACTCTCGGCCCCAGCCCAGGCAGGAGGGTTCGAAAGAAGTTGGCGATACGCAATAACTTACGTTCGTCCAAGTTGCTAAAAAATAGTTGACGCTGCGTTAGGCGGGCGGTAGGTTCGCCGTGAGAAGACGCCGGGGTTGGACTCGTGGGGCGGACGTGCCGCCCAGGAGCAGGAAGGCGTTGGACCGTCTGGACGTGGGCTAATCCACGATCCGACTTTTTTCAGGCCCGGCGATGGGTCGATCTGGGGAGATCTCTCGATGAATAAGCGTTACATGCCGCACGGGGCCCAGCCTCGTCGCACTGCCCTGACGGTGGCACTTGCCATGGGGCTTGGCTTCACCGGCTTCGCCTACGGCCAGGCCACCACCGGCAACATCTTCGGCACCGCTCCGGCCGGCGCCGGCGAAACCGTGGTGGTCAAGGGTGCCAACGGTACCGCCCGTGAAGTGACGGTGGGTGCGGATGGCCGCTACTCGGTCAGCGGCCTGCCGGTAGGCCGCTACTCGGTCAGCCTGCAGAAGGGTGGCCAGGTACTGGCTTCGCAGGACAACGTTACCGTTACTCCGGGCGGCGGCACTTCGGTACCTTTCGCCGCGGCCAGCGCAACCAATGCGCAGAACCTGGGCGCCGTGCAAGTGGTCGCCAGCGCGTTGCCGGCCATCGACGTCACCAGCGTCAATTCCAGCACCATCATCACTGCGGCCGATTTGGCGAAACTGCCAGTGCAGCGCAGCGCCGAGTCCATCGCGCTGCTCGCTCCTGGCACCGCCAGCGGCAGTAACTACTTCACCGGCCCGGGCAATCACTCGCTGGTGTCGTTCGGCGGCTCGAGCGTGACCGAGAACGCCTACTACGTGAACGGCTACAACACCGGCGAGCCGTACAAGAACCTCGGCGGCTTCCAGTTGCCCTACGGCGCGATCGACCAGCAGGAAACGCTTACGGGCGGATACAACGCCAAGTACGGTCGTTCCGACGGCGGCGTGATCAACCAGATCGGCAAGCGCGGCACCAACGAATGGCATTTCGGTGCCCAGGTTGCCTGGGAGCCGCGGTTCCTGGAATGGAACCCGGTCAACAACTACTACGGCCACCCGGCCGTCCCGGCCTCGACCAGCCAGGTCAACTACGCGCTGGAAAATCCGGCGCTGGCGGGCACGCTGCACCAGTACCGCAACGACAACAAGAAGTGGGAAACGATCTACTCCGCCTACGTGGGCGGTCCGCTGATCAAGGACAAGCTGTTTATGTTCTTGGCAGCCGAGACTACGAAGACGCAATCCAACAATGTGGAGCTGGCGTCTGCGGCGAAGGTTCAGTACAACACCGACAAGGACACCAAGTTCTACGGCAAGTTGGACTGGAACATCACGGAAAACAACGTCCTGGAACTGACGGCGCTAAAGAACCGCAGCAGCCTCGGGGCGGGCAGCACCTACAATTTCGACTACAGCACGCTGAAGTCGGGTGCGTTCTCCACGAACAATGACGTGACCAAGGACAATGCGCAGTTCTATGTCGGTCACTTCACCAGCTACATCACCGATGCCGCCACGCTGAGCATCCTGTACGGCAAGGGCAAGTTCCAGGATCCGACGGTCTACGCCCGGAGCGCCGACAGTGCGCTGCCGTTCATTTCCCGTCCTTACAACGAGGACCCGACCCTCTTGCCGCCGGGCACGGGGCCGAACGGCATCAACAACGGCCAGCCCAACACCAGCTGGCTGTCGAGCAGCGCCAGCAACGGCACCCATGGCTTGCGCGTCGACTTCGACTACAAGCTGGGCGACCACGACCTGGCCGTCGGTATCGACAACATGTCGTACAAGGCCCGCAATCAAGGGCCGAACCAGCAGAACCCGTTCAACCCCGCGTTGAACTACTACTGGCGCTACCTCCCCGGCACCGTTGTGGAGAAGCGCGAGATCGGCTGGCAAACCAGCATGACGATGAACCAGAAGGCCTACTACCTGCAGGATACTTGGCAGGTCACGTCCAACGTGTTGCTGGAGGTCGGTGTCCGCAACGACCACTTCACCAACTACAACGACGTCGGCCAGGCATTCGTCGACGAGAAGAACCAGTGGGAGCCCCGCATCGGCGCCAGCTGGGACGTGAACGGGGACTCCTCGTTCAAGGTCTACGGCAACGTGGGTCGCTACTACCTTGCGCTGCCCGACAACGCGGCCGAGCGCGCGGCGAATATCTCGACCTACCTGACCACCGATTACAGTTACACCGGCATCGACCCGGCTACTGGTGTCCCGACCGGCCTCACCGCGCTCGGTCCGACGACCTCGCCTGACGGCGAAAAGGGCGTTCCGAAGGATCCGAAGGAAGTCACCGCGCGCAATCTCAAGCCCGAGTACCTGGACGAGTTCATCGCCGGCTTCGACAAGAAGCTGAACGACAACTGGAACTACGGCGCCAAGGCCATGTGGCGCGACCTGAAGACCGCTATCGACGATGAGTGTTCGCCGGGCCATATCGCGACCAAGATGGCGGCACAGGGTGTAGACCCGGCTACGACTTCCCCGGGTGGCGCCTACTACGATTCGCTCTATGGCGCGTCGTACTGCCGCCTGATCAACCCCGGCCAGACGAACACCATGTTCGTGAAGTCGGCCGACACCACCCATCCTGACCTGCTCGTGTCCATGACCCAGCAGGATTGGGGCTACCAGCAGGGCGTCAAGCGCAAGATCGGTTCGCTGGACCTGTACTTGGAGCACCCGTTCGACGGCAAGTGGCAGGGGCGTGTGGACTACACCTACACCCGCGGCTTCGGCAACACCGAGGGCCAGGTGCGCTCGGACTTCGGCCAGGCTGACGTCTCCAAGACCGAGGACTGGGATTCCTGGCAGCTCATGGACGGCGCGAACGGTGAGCTCGCCAACGTCCGCAAGCATCAGCTCCGCTTCCGTGGCGCCTACCAGATCACCCCGGAGTGGCTGGTGTCCGGTACCTTGCTGGTCCAGTCGGGCTATCCGCAGGAGTGCCTGGGCTACTACGGCCCGGGCGGTTCCGGCAAGGCCTACTATGGCCCCGGCAAGCCGGGTGACCCGTCCGGCTACAACAACTATGGCAGCGGCAATTATCACTGGTGCCATGGTGTGCGCATGCCCGCGGGCACGGTTGGCCATACCCCGTGGACCAAGCTGCTCAACCTCGGCGTGCACTACTCGCCGGCGTTCGCGGAGCACAAGCTCGGTTTCAATCTGGACGTGTTCAACGTGCTGAACGAGCAGAAGGCCGTGCAGACCGATCCAACGGGCGAAAGCGCGTACAACCGCACAACCAACACCATCGGCATCAACAACAGCTACGGGGACGGGATCTTCTTCGAGCCCCCGCGGGCGGTCCGTCTGTCGGTTACTTACGACTACTGATCACCGGCTGATTGACACCTTGAAAGCCACCGGTTTCGACCGGTGGCTTTTTTTTGGCAGGCAAGTTATCAGCCGACTGCGATCGCATTGGCACGGATAGTCGTCCGTGTCACCCAGGAGCAAGACCAACAGCTCGCAAAGGCTTTGCGCGACGTTACCATGCCTTCATGAATCTGCTTCCCTCGGCGGAGGAAGTGCGCCTTCGCAGACTCGCTCGACAGCACGCCGATGGCGGACAGTGGGAGGCCGCGCAAGCGGCCCTGGAGCTGCTTGCCCGGCAAGCGCCGAACGATGTCACCGTGCTGGTCGATCTGGCCGATGTTTTGTTCAGGCGCGGAAGACTGCGCCAGGCCGCCACGGCGGTTATGCAGGTCGCACGTCGCCTGCCACGGGACGGCTTGCTGATCATCGGGGTGGCCAAACGCCTTGTTGCCTTCGGCGAGATCCTGGCTGCCCGCGCCTGCCTGGATCTCCTGGCCCAGGCTCCCGCGCCACCCGCGGATCTGCTCGTTGCGCAGGCGCACCTGCGCTTCAGCCTAGGTGAGATAGCGGCGGCGAAAACCCTGGTCGAAAAAGCCATCGTGGCTGGCGCAGATTCGCCGGAAGCGCTGCAGCTGCACGCGATGCTGCTCCACTTCACCGGCGACATCGAGCAAGCGCAGTGCGTGCTCGAATCATGCCTCGAACGCTGGCCGCATTTCGGCGATGCGGCGATGGCGTTGGTGAACTTGCGCAAGCAGCAGCCGGAAAGCCACAGGCTGGAATGGTGGCGGGGAAGGTTGCGACAGCTGCCCGACAACGAGGCGGATCCGTCGGCCATGTTCATACGTGCGGAGTTCGAATACGCGCAGTTCAAGACGCTGGACGATCTGGAACGCTACGACGAGGCCTGGCCCGCCCTGGCGCGATGCAACGCCATCATGCGCAAGCTCAATCCGTACGACGCAGCTGCCGAAGCCGCCATCACGGACGCGCTAATGCACCTGTCGCTGTCGTCAGGCCAGGCCAATGAGCCCCAAGGTCCAACACCCATCTTCATTGTCGGCATGCCGCGATCCGGTACTACCTTGCTGGATCGCATGCTGTCGGCCCACTCGCAGGTCGCTTCCGCTGGCGAGATCATCGACTTCTGGCGGCAACTTCACTGGGCGGCGGACGTAGCGCCGGCGCAGTCGCAACAATTGCTGGAGGTCATCCGGCGCAGCGCCGGGCTGGACTACGCCGAGCTGGGTGCGCGCTACCTCAAGCAGACGCAATGGCGTGCCCAGGGGCGTGCGTACTACATAGACAAGCTACCGGCCAACATCCAGATGGTCGCCTTCATCCGCAAGGCGTTGCCGCACGCACCGATCCTGCACATGGTGCGCGACCCGGTCGATACCTGCTTCTCCAACTTCAAGGCGATGTTCGGCAACATTTCCCCGTACAGCTATGACCAGCAGGCGTTGGCGCACTACTACGGGCAATATGCCCGCCTCGCTCGGCATTGGCATGCCCGCTTTCCCGGCGCCATGCTGGACGTACATTACGCTGAGTTGGTTCGCGATCCCGGGAACGCGATACGTCGGGTGCTGGCGCACTGTGGATTGGCCATGGAGGAGGGCTGCCTGCGCCCGGAACGCAATGCCGCGCCGGTCGCCACGCCGAGCAGCGCTCAAGTGCGTGAAGCAATCCATACCCGCAGTCTCGACCAGTGGCGCAACTATGAAAAGCAGCTGCATCCCCTTCGCCAGGCGCTCGATGGATACCTCGGTTCCTGAGACGGCCGTACTGCGGCAGCATGCGCCATGCCGTGGCGGCGAGGTACTTCGACATGCATGCGCGATGCTGCAAGCGCCGCGCTGCAGCAGGGCTTGTCGCCGATGAACTCGGATCACGCGGCCCCGGAAAGCCGCCTGCGCCATCGAGCCAGACAATATGTGGCGAATGGTTTATTGGATGCTGCCCAGGTCACTCTTGAGGCGCTCCTGGAACAGGAGCCGGGCGACGGCCACGCGCGCATGGACCTGGTGGACGTGCTGCTGAGGCGGGGGCAATTGCACGCCGCGACCCACCAGTTGCTGCGGCTTGCGACGATGGATGTTCTCGACGTCAGACTCATGGTCCAGGCCGTGCGGAGGCTGTACTTCAACGGGGAGATCCTCGCCGCACGGGCTTGCCTGGATCGTCTTGAACTAGTGTCCAATCCCTCGGCCGCGATGTTGGCGGAGCTGGCACAGCTGCGATGGATGCTCGGGGAGCTGCCGGCGGCAAAGGCATGGATGGACCGGGCCATCGAGGCCGGTATCCAAACGCCCGATGCCTGCTACCTGCAGGCGATGCTGGCGCAGTTCACGGGCGACACCCGCCGAGCCCGCGATGTGCTCGAAGCCAGCTTGCGCCGGTGGCCAGGCTTCGGTGACGCCGCGGTGGCGCTGGCGAATGCCCGCCGGCAGACGGCGCGGGCCAATGATCTGGATCTGTTGTACGAGCAACTGGGGCAACTCCCGGCGGGCGGCAGATCGGTTGAGGTTATGGCGGCCCGCGCATCGTTCGAGTCCGCGTTGTTCAAGGAGCTGGACGATCTCGGGCGCCACGAGGAAGCGTGGCAAGCGCTGGCGCGCAGCAATGCGCTCATGCATGCGGTCAGTCCCTATGACGCGACCGGCGAAGCGGCCGTGACCGATGCCATCCTGCGTGCGGCCGAGACGCTCGCTGCTACCCGAGTCGCCGTGCCACCAGCTTTCGACGGCCCTACGCCGATCTTCATCGTGGGCCTGCCCCGTTCCGGCACGACCCTGCTCGATCGCATGCTTTCGAATCATTCGCAGGTGGCGTCAGCCGGCGAGATCAACGATTTCCGGCGTCAACTGCGCTGGATGACGGACGTGCCCCCGAGCGGAGTTGCCGGGATGGTGCTGGCGCAGCAGCGCAGCACGAAGCTTGATTTCGCGGAACTGGGCGCACGTTATCTGCGCCAGACGCAATGGCGCGCGCAAGGCCGGCGGTTCTACGTCGACAAACTGCCGATAAATATCCGCATGGTTCATCTCATCCGCCGGGCCTTGCCGCACGCACCGATCCTGCACATGGTCCGGGAGCCGATGGACGTGTGCTTCTCCAACCTCAAGGCCATGCTCGGGCCCGCCTCCGCCTACAGCTACGACATGCAGGCCCTCGCCCATTACTACGATCTGTACGCGCGCCTTGCCGAGCATTGGCATGCCAGCATGCCAGGCGCGATGCTCGATGTGCCCTACGACGCGCTGGTGAGCGATCCGGCAGCCACCCTGCACCGGGTTCTGGAGTACTGCAGACTGCACGATGAGGAAGCCTGCCTCTTTCCCGAAAGCAACGCTTCACCGGTGGCGACGCCCAGCAGCGTTCAGGTGCGCGAACCGATTCACACGCGCGCCCTGGGCGAGTGGCGGCACTATGCCAAGCAACTGGAACCGCTGCGTCTGGCACTTGGCGATCGGGCGCGTCTGCTACGGCGCGAACGACTTCCGCATGCCGGCGGTGGTTGATGTTCGCTCGACGCCGCGGCAGTGGAAATTGCTGTCGGGCGTGATGTCGGCCGGACCCCGCCTTGCTACATTGTTCAGCCATCCTCTGCCATGTCGACCATGCATACTGCGGACACCAAGGCGGCCCTCGGGCAGCTTCGCCATCGGGCTCAGCAAGCCATGGGTGCCGGCCAGTGGGCGGAAGCGCAGCTCGCGCTGCAGTCCCTCCTGCATTGCGAGCCTGGCGACGTTCCAGCACGCATGGCCCTCGCCGACGCGATCCTCGCGCAGGGACGGATGCGTGAGGCTACCGGGCAAATGCTGCAAGCCATCCCGTTGCTGCCCAACGATGCCGCCCTGATCGTGCAACTGGCGTGGCGCCTGTCCATGAACGGCGAGATCCTGGGGGCCCGGGCCTGCCTGGAACATCTCGGACGCGCTCCCCACCCGCCGGCCGAAGTCCTCAGCGAGCAGGCGCACCTTTACTGGATGCTGGGGCAGATACCGGAAGCGCGTGCATGCATGGACCGGGCGGTGGCGTTGGGGATCGACACCGATGGCGAGTACTACCTAAATGCCATGCTTTACCAGTTCCTCGGCAGGATCGACGAAGCCGAGGCGGTCCTGAAGACATGCCTGCAACGTTGGCCGGCCCACGGCGATGCGGCAGTCATCCTGGCGAACCTGCGCAGGCAGACGCCAGCGTCGAACCATCTGGACACTTTCCTCCAATCGCTCGGCCGCATTCCGCAGCAGAGCAAAAGCGCCCGCGACCTGTTTGCGCGCGCTGAATTCGAGTCAGCCATTTTCAAAGTGCACGATGACTGCGGCCGCTACGAGGAGGCCTGGTCGGCGCTGGCGCGCAGCAACGCCCTCATGCGCGAGCTCCTGCCCTACGACGCGGCGGGCGAGGAGGCGCTGACCGACGCGTTGATCGCAGCTTCGCAGGTCCTGCCGGCGACGAGCCAGGCGGCCATTGACGGCCCTACGCCGATCTTCATCGTCGGCCTGCCCCGTTCCGGCTCGACCCTGCTCGACCAGATGCTTTCCAACCATTCGCAGGTGGTTTCCGCCGGCGAGATCATGGATCTCCAGCGACAGTTCCACTGGATGGCCGATATCTCGCCGAGAAGCGCGCGAGGCATGCTAACGGCGGTCGAACGCAGCCCCGGCATGGATCTAGCGGAGCTGGGGGAGCGCTACCTGCAGCAGACCCGGTGGCGTGCGCAGGGTCGCCGCTTCTACGTCGACAAGCTGCCAGTCAATGTGCGGATGGTTCCGTTCATCCGCCGCGCGTTGCCGCATGCGCCGATCCTGCACCTGGTCCGTGATCCGATGGACGTGTGCTATTCCAACCTGAAGGTCATGTTCGGCAAGGCGTCTGCCTACTGCTACGACCAGCAAGCGCTCGCCCACTACTACGGCCAGTACGCGCGTCTGACCGACCATTGGCGGGCCAGCATGCCTGATGCCATGCTCGAGGTTTCCTACGCGGCGCTGGTGAACGAGCCGGAGGCGACCATGCGCCAGGTGCTGCAGTACTGCGGGCTGGCCATGGAAGGGGATTGCCTGCATCCGGAGCGGAACCTGGCGCCCGTGGCCACGCCGAGCAGCGTCCAGGTCCGCGAACCGGTCCATGCCCGCAGCCTTGGCCAGTGGCGTCGATATGCGGAGCATCTGGAGTCGTTACGGCTGGCGCTCGCCAAGCAAGGCATCGCTACGGAATAAGCCGGAGCGCGTGGCACGGGCAGGCGGTACCGCGCGTTTGCTCAGTCCGTGTGCAGCTCCGCCACGAAATCGTAGATGTCGCCGCGATACCACGACGTGGTGAATTCCACCACGCGGCCGTCGTCGAGGAAGCTGCGCCGTTCGATGCTCAGGCCCGCGCTGCCGACGGGCACGTGCAGCAGGCGGGCGTGCTGTGCGCCCAGGGAGACGGCGCGCAGGCGCTGCAGGGCGCGCCGTGGGCGGGCGTTGCGCCGTTCCAGCGCCTCGTAGAGCGAGTCGTGCACGAGCAGGGGGTCGGGCAGCACGCTGGCGGGCACCACGCTGCGTTCGATCGCCAGCGGTTCGTCGACGGCGTAGCGCACGCGGTGCAGGCGCACCACCGCGGCTCCGGGCGAGAGGTTCATCGCCATCGCCTCTTCCGGCGTCACCTCGCCGATGCCGCGCTCGAAGAACTCCGAGCGCGGGTTGAGACCGCGCGCGCGCAAGTCCTCGGTGAAGCTGGTCAGCCGCGACATCGGCTTGACGATGCGTTCGGCGACGAAGGTGCCGGCGCCGTGGCGCTGGGTCAGCAGACCCTCTTCGACCAGGCCGGCGATGGCCTTGCGCACGGTCACGCGCGAGAGGCCCAGCACCTGCGACAGGTCGCGCTCGCTGGGCAGCGCCTGGCCTGGCTCGATGTCGCGATGCTCGACCACGGTGCGGATCGCCCGGCGCAGGCGCAGGTAGGCCAGCGGCTGGCGCGTCTCCGGGCTTTCGCAGAGGCGGCGGTATTCGGCGGCGAGCGCGGTCTCCATGCCAGGCACGATACCAATCCAGCACCATTTGCAGCAAGCCGGCATGAAAACGTATGCATGCCATCGACGTAAGGCTGTGTAATCTGGTATTTCACTGGTACGATCCCGGCAACCCAGCGGGCCCCACGGCCCGCCTCCTCCAAGCAATCGAGGTGAACCCGTGACGGCTTCCTCCCCGCCCGTCGATCCGTTCGACCTGGTAATTTTCGGCGGCACCGGCGATCTCGCCCTGCGCAAGCTGCTGCCGGCCTTGTTCCACCGGTTCGCCGAAGGCCAGGTGCCGCCTAGCAGCCGCATCATCGGCGTGGCGCGCGAGGGCCTGGACGATGCCGGCTACCGCGCGCTGGTGCGCGACGTGCTGGCCGACGGCGGCGCCGTGCCCGAGCGGATCGACACGTTCCTGTCGCAGCTCAACTACCTGCCGCTGGATGCACGCAAGGACGAGGGCTGGGACGCGTTCGCCGCGCTGGTGAACGAGCAGCCCGAGCACGTCCGTGTGTTCTACCTGTCCACCTCGCCGGAGCTTTTCGTCGACATCTGCAACCGCCTGGGCGCCCAAGGCCTCAACGGGCCCAACGCGCGGGTGGTGCTGGAAAAGCCGATCGGCCGCGACCTGGCCAGCGCGATGCGGATCATCGAGGCGGTCGGGCGCGTGTTTTCCGAGGCGCAGACCTTCCGCATCGACCACTACCTGGGCAAGGAGACGGTGCAGAACCTGCTGGCGCTGCGCTTCGGCAACGCGTTGTTCGAGCCGCTGTGGAACGCTGGCCACATCGACCACGTGCAGATCACCGTGGCCGAAACTCTCGGGCTGGGCCGCCGCGCCGGCTACTACGACCATGCCGGCGCGCTGCGCGACATGGTGCAGAACCACATGCTGCAGCTGTTGTGCATGGTCGCGATGGAGCCGCCGGCGTCGCTCTCGCCCGACGCCGTGCGCGACGAAAAGCTCAAGGTGCTGCATGCGCTCAAGCCGATCGACATGCGCAACGCCTCGCAGCTGACCGTGCGCGGCCAGTACAAGGCGGGCGCGATCGACGGCGAGCGCGTTCCCGGTTACCTGGAGGAGCTGGAGAACGGCCAGTCCAACACCGAGACCTTCGTGGCCCTGAAGGCCGAGATCGCCAACTGGCGCTGGGCCGGCGTGCCGTTCTACCTGCGCACCGGCAAGCGCCTGGCCACGCGGCTGTCGGAGATCGTGGTGGCGTTCAAGTCGGTGCCGCATTCGATCTTCGACGCTTCCGCCGGCCCGCTCGCGCACAACCGGCTGGTGCTGCGGCTGCAGCCGGACGAAGGCGTCAAGCTGTGGCTGACCATCAAGCATCCGGGCCCCGGCGGCCTGCGCCTGCGCCACGTGCCGCTGGACATGAGCTTCGTCGAGGCCTTCGGCGTGCAGCAGCCCGATGCCTACGAGCGGTTGCTGCTCGACGTGGTGCGCGGCAATCCCACGCTGTTCATGCGCCGCGACGAGGTGGAGGCGGCCTGGCGCTGGATCGACCCGATCCTGGGAGCGTGGGCCGCCGTCGGCGAGCCGCCACGGCCCTATGCCGCCGGCAGCTGGGGGCCGAGTGCAGCGGTCGCGCTGATCGAGCGCGACGGGCGGACCTGGAACGAGGACAGCGAATGATCCGGGGCATGCCGTGTAGCCGCACCGTGGCGGTGCGCCCTGCCGTTCGCTGCATCCCATGCCGGGCCGCCCGCCCGTGAACGCCCCCGGCGCCACCCTGCACGACTTCGCCGATGGCCGCGCCCTCGCCGCGGCCCTGGCCGAGCGCGTCGCCGGTTGCCTGCGTGAGGGGCTGCGTGAGCGCGGGGGCGCGCTGCTCGCCGTTTCCGGCGGCCGCACGCCGCTGCACTTCTTCGAGCAGCTCGCGCAGTCGCCGCTGGACTGGTCGAAGGTGCAGCTGACCCTGGTCGACGAGCGCTGGGTCGACGAAAACGATCCGCGCTCGAACGCGCGCCTGGTGCGCGAACACCTGCTGCGCCACGCGGCGGCCACCGCGCGGTTCGTGCCGCTGTATACCGGCGCGGCTACGCCCGAGGACGGGCTGGCCGAGGCCGACCGGCGCGTGCGTGCGCTGCCGCTGCCCTTCGACGCAGTGGTGCTCGGCATGGGCGCGGACGGCCACACCGCCTCGTTCTTCCCCGGCGGCGATCAGCTCGAGGCGGCGCTCGATCCGAACCTGCCCACAGGCGTGGTGCCGATGCGCGCGCCCGGCGCGAGCGAGCCGCGCATCACGCTGACGCTCGCCACCCTGCTCGCTACGCGCCACCTGTTCCTGCACATCGAAGGCAGGGACAAGCGCGAGGTGCTGGACCGGGCGTTGGAGAAGGCCGCGCCCTACCCGATCCGTGCGGTGCTGGAGCGCGCGCCGGTGGCGGTGTACTGGTGTCCCTGATCGTTGTTGATGGCCGGCCTGCGTTCGCCGGCATTTGCCGGAGTCGTTTGCCATGAGTTCGCTGCATCCCGTCCTCGCCGAGGTCACCGCACGCATCGCCGAACGCAGCCGCGCCAGCCGCGCGGCCTATCTCGCGCGCATCGACGCCGCGCAAAGCGATGGCCCGCATCGCGCGCAGCTCTCCTGCGGCAATCTCGCGCACGGCTTCGCCGGCTGCAGCGCGCCGGACAAGGCGGCATTGCGCGAGGGTCGCGCGCCGAACCTGGGGATAGTCACCGCCTACAACGACATGCTTTCGGCGCACCGGCCCTACGAGCGCTACCCGGCGCTGATCCGCGAGCTTGCCCGCGCCGCCGGCGCCACCGCGCAGGTCGCCGGCGGCGTGCCGGCGATGTGCGACGGCATTACCCAGGGCCGCGCCGGCATGGAGTTGTCGCTGTTCTCCCGCGACGTCATCGCCATGGCCACCGCCGTCTCGCTCTCGCACGACATGTTCGATGGCGCGCTTTACTTGGGTATATGCGACAAGATCGTGCCGGGCCTCTTGATCGGTGCGCTCAGCTTCGGCCATCTGCCGGGCGCCTTCGTGCCTTCCGGCCCGATGCCCAGCGGCATTCCCAACGAGCAGAAATCCAAGGTCCGCCAGGCCTACGCCGAGGGCAAGGCCACGCGCGCGGAATTGCTGGAAGCCGAGGCCGCCTCCTACCACAGCCCCGGCACCTGCACTTTCTACGGCACCGCCAATTCCAACCAGATGCTGATGGAGATCATGGGCCTGCAGCTGCCCGGCTCGAGCTTCGTCACGCCCGACACGCCGCTGCGCGACGCGCTGACCCGCGCGGCGGTCGAGTCGGTGATCGCCAACGCCGCCGCGTCCGCACGCATGCCGCTCGGCCGCATCGTCGACGAGCGCGCGATCGTCAACGGCGTGGTCGGCCTGCATGCCACCGGCGGCTCGACCAACCACCTGTTGCACCTGGTGGCGATGGCGCGCGCCGCCGGCATCGTGCTCAGCTGGGACGATTTCGACGCGCTGTCGGCGGTGGTGCCGCTGCTGGCGCGCGTGTACCCCAACGGCTACGCCGACGTGAACCAGTTCCACGAGGCCGGCGGCATGGCTTTTTTGATCGATCAGCTGCTCGGAATGGGCCTGCTGCATGCCGACGTGCAGACCATTGCCGGGCCTGGCCTGGCGCGCTACGCGCAGGTACCGGTGCTGGACGAAGCTGGGCGACTGGCATGGCAGCCGGTGGCCGGCGAAAGCGGCAACCGCGGCGTGCTGCGTGCCGCGCACGAGCCGTTCCGCCCCGACGGCGGCCTGCGCCTGCTCGACGGCAACCTGGGGCGCGCGGTGATCAAGATCTCCGCCGTGCCGGACGACCGCCTGCTCATCGAGGCGCCGGCCGTCGTGTTCGACGACCAGGACGCGGTGCGCGCGGCGTTCGAACGCGGCGAGCTCGATCGCGACTTCATCGCCGTGGTGCGTTTCCAGGGTCCGCAGGCGATCGGCATGCCGGAACTGCACAAGCTCACCCCTACGCTGGCCGTGCTGCAGGACCGCGGCCACCGCATCGCGCTGGTCACCGACGGGCGCATGTCCGGCGCCTCCGGCCGCGTGCCGGCGGCGATCCACGTGACGCCCGAAGCGGCCGCCGGCGGCCCGCTCGCGCGCCTGCGCGACGGCGACATGCTGCGCCTGGACGCGGCGAACGGACGCCTGGACGTCCTGGTCGACGCCGCCGAAGTGGCTGCCCGCGTCCCGGCCACCGGTAGCCAGTCCTCGCACCAGGCCGGTACCGGTCGCGAACTGTTCGCGCTGTTCCGCGCCAACGCCATGAACGCCGACCTCGGCGCCGGAGTGCTCTGATGAACCAGGCCGACAAGCAGCAAGTTATCGAACGCACGATGCGCCTCGCGCCGGTGATCCCGGTGGTGGTGATCGACGATGCCCGCGCCGCCGTGCCGATGGCGCGGGCGCTGGTCGCCGGCGGCATCCCGGCGATCGAGGTGACCCTGCGCACCGCCGCCGCGATGGAGGCCGTGCGCGCGATCGCGGCCGAGGTCGAGGGCGCGGTGGTCGGCGTCGGCACGGTGCTGGGCGAGGCCGACCTGCGCGCGGCGCAGCAGGCCGGCGCCCGCTTCGCCGTCTCGCCGGGCGCCACCACGCGATTGCTCGATGCGGCCGAGGACATCGCGCTGCCGCTGCTGCCCGGCGCGGCCACCGCCAGCGAGGCGATGGCCCTGCTCGAGCGCGGCTACCGGCACCTGAAGTTCTTTCCGGCCGTGCCTGCCGGCGGCGCGAAGCTGCTGGCCGCCTGGGCCGGCCCGTTGCCGCAGCTACGCTTCTGCCCGACCGGCGGCATCGGTGCGGCCAGCGCACCCGACTTCCTCGACCTGCCCAACGTGCTATGCGTGGGCGGCTCGTGGCTCACCCCGGCGGACAAGCTCGTCGGCGCCGACTGGGCCGGCATCGAGCAGCTCGCCCGCGCGGCGGCCGGACTGCGCCGGGCCCACGCCGGCACCTGACGGCAGGTCGGCGGATACGGCGGCTAGAGTTTCTCCGGCGGCAGCTGGCCGACCTGCGCCACCAGCGCGGCCTGCGTGGCGGTGTCGACCGGCTTGAAAATGATGCGGGTGGAGGCGGGATAGCGCCCCAGGTGGTTGCCGAGCCTCCAGTCGCGTGCGGGGCGTACCGGCCGCGCGACGAAGCCGCCGCCGCAATTCGGGCACACCCCGTGCAGCACGCGCTCCACGCAGTCGCTGCAGAAGGTGCATTCGAACGAACAGATCCGCGCATCGGTCGATGCCGGCGGCAGCGGCTTGTTGCAGTGTTCGCAGCTTGGGCGAAGTTCGAGCATGAGGCGGTTCCGAAGATGGTGGGTAGAGGCAGGGCGCGTGGATGCTACATCCATGAAGATGGCAGGCAAGCGCAGCGCGCCTGATGCCATGTCACGCCAGCAGCCCGTACCGCCGTCTGAGCGTCCCGCGCACCCAGCCGCCGGCAGAAGCGGGCCGCCTGCGCGAGGTCGGCACCGGTCGCGCGCCGCACCAGCAATCCGTCTAGGCGATCAGCCGCGCTCGAGGCCGAAGCCTTCGTCCAGCCAGCCGGTCAGCCCGCCGATCATTTCCTTGACCGGCCGGCCCAGCCGCGCCAGCTTGAGCGCGGCCTTGTTCGCGCCGTTGCAATGCGGGCCGGCGCAATAGACCACGAACAAGGTATCGGCGGGGAACTCTGCCAGGCGCGCCTCGCCGATGGTTCGCACCGGCATGTTGATCGCGCCGGGAACGTGGCCTGCCGCAAACAGCACGGGGGTGCGCACGTCCAGCAGCACGAAGTCATGTTCCTCGTGCCGGCTGGCGTACCAGACGTCGGCGCAGTCGGTCTCGAAACCCAGGCGCGCCTGGAAGTGTTCCTGCGCGAGGGCGGCGGGTGCGGCGGGGGTCTGGCTGACGACGCTCATGGAGATGCTCCGCTCGATAGGGCGCCAACAGTGTGCGCACTGGCGGCGAGCGCGGCCATTGGCGAGAATGACCATCTTCATGAAAAAGCCGCCAATCCCACCCCGCAACCTGACTGTGGTGGCGCTCGCCTACGACGGCCTGTGCACCTTCGAGTTCGGCATCGCGGTGGAGATGTTCGGCTTGCCGCGCCCGGAGTTGCCGGCCTGGTACGACTTCCGCGTCTGCGCCATCGAGCGCGGGCCGCTGCGCGCGGCCGGCGGTTTGCGCGTGCATGCCGACGGCGGGCTGGAGGCGCTGGAAGGCGCCGGTACGGTGATCGTGCCGGGCTGGCGCGGTGCCGATGCGCCGCCGCCGCCGAAACTGCTGGCCGCCCTGAGGGCCGCCCACGCCGGCGGCGCACGATTGCTCTCGTTCTGTTCCGGCGTGTTCGTGCTGGCCGCCACCGGCCTGCTGGACGGCCGCCGCGCGACCACGCACTGGCGTTACGCCGATGCGCTGTCGGCGCGCTTCCCGCGGGTGCGGGTCGAACCCGACGTACTCTACGTGGACGAGGGGAGCCTGCTGACGTCCGCCGGCAGTGCCGCGGCGCTGGACCTCTCGCTGCACCTGATCCGCCGCGACCACGGGCCGCAGGTGGCCAACCAGGTGGCGCGCCGCGCTGTGGTGCCGGCGCACCGCGACGGCGGCCAGGCGCAGTTCATCCCCTCGGCGCTGCCGGCGCAGGGCGAATCGCTGGGCGTGTTGCTGGATTGGATGCGCCGCCGCCTCGACCGTCCGTTGCCGCTGGCCGAGCTGGCTGCGCGCGCCCGCACCAGCGAGCGCACCCTGCTGCGCCGCTTCGAGGCCGCCACCGGCCGTTCGCCGCGGCAGTGGCTGATCGAGCAGCGGCTGGGCCGCGCCCGCGAGCTGCTCGAAGGCAGCCGGTTGAGTATCGAGCAGATCGCCGACCGTTGCGGTTACGGCCATGCCGACAGCCTGCGCCATCATTTCCGCCGCGCACTGGGTCTGAGCCCGGCGCGCTACCGCGAACGCTTCGCCCATCGTGCGCCGGCACGGTCCGCCCCCAACTTGCCGGAGAAGGCATGATCTATCTGCTGTTCGCCGCCCTCTGCAGCGTGCTGGTGTCGGTGCTGCTCAAGCTCGCCCGCCGGCTGGAGGTGGACGTGGGCCAAGCGATCGCCTGGAACTACGTGGCCGCGGTCGCGCTCAGCGCCTGGGCGTTCGCGCCCACCGCCTCGAGCCTGCGTGCGGCGGCAGCGGTGTGGCCGGCGTTGCTGGGGCTGGGCGTATTGCTGCCGACGATCTTCCTGGCCCTGGCCGGCTCGGTGCGCCATGCCGGCATCGTGCGCTCCGAGGTGGCCCAGCGCCTGTCGCTGATGCTGTCGCTGCTGGCCGCCTTCGTGCTGTTCGGCGAACCGTTGAGTGCGGCCAAGGCGTGGGGCGTCGCCGCGGGCCTGGCGGCGCTGGCCGGGTTGGTCTGGCGGCCTGCGCGCGGGGGCGCCGATACCGCCGCCGACGCGGCGCGCTGGCTCTTCCCTTTGCTGGTGTTCCTGGGCTTCGGCGTGATCGACGTGCTGTTCAAGCGCGTGGCGCAGGCGGGCGTGCCGCTCGGTGCCGCGCTGCTGGCGATGTTCGCGCTGGCCCTGCTGGTGAGCCTGCTGTTGCAGGGCTGGCGGCTCGCGCGCACGAACGTGCGGCTGGGGCGCCGCAGCGTGGCGGCCGGCCTGCTGCTGGGCCTGCTCAACTTCGGCAACATCCTGTTCTACCTGCGTGCGCATCAGGCACTGCCCGGCCGGCCGGCGCTGGTGTTCGCGGGCATGAACCTGGGCGTGGTGGCGTTCGGCGCGTTGGCGGGCCTGGTGCTGTTCCGCGAGCGGCTTTCGCGCCTCAACCTGGCCGGACTGGCGCTCGCGGTGGCGGCGATCGCCTTGCTGGCGCGCGGCTGAGCGTGACTTCTGGGCTGTGAACGCGCAGCAGGCGCTGCCTATGCTGGCGCTTTCACGCGTCCCGAGAGGTTACCTCATGCGCAAGCTTCCCCTGGCCGCGGCACTGGCCGCGACGCTGCTGGTCCCGGTCAGTTTCGCGGCGGACAAGGACAAGCCCCGCGCCGACGGCGACCAGGCCCAAGCGGCGCTCACCCAGCCGCAGAGCGCGCAGAGCAGCGGCTCGGTCAGCGTCGAGGGCAGGCGCATCGACTACAAGGCCGTCGCCGGCACGCTGGTGCTGCACGAGCACGGCGACCAGGCCGGCGAGCCGACCGTGAGCATGTTCTACGCCGCCTACTTCAAGCAGGGCGTCGATCCGGCCAAGCGGCCGATCACCTTCATCTACAACGGCGGCCCCGGCTCGGCCACGGTGTGGCTGCACATGGGCGCGTTCGGCACCAGGCGCGTGGTGACCAGCGACGACAGCCACACGCCGGCGGCGCCCTACCGCCTGGTCAACAACGACTACAGTCTGCTGGACGCCTCCGACCTGGTGTTCATCGACGCGCCCGGCGCGGGCTTCTCGCGGCTGATCGCCGACGACAAGGACAAGTCCAAGCGCGACGAACAGATGAAGGAGCGCAAGAAGGAGGTCTACGGCGTCGACGGCGACGGCCACGCCTTCGCGCAGTTCGTCACCCAATTCCTCTCCCGCTACGACCGTTGGAACTCGCCCAAGTACCTGTTCGGCGAAAGCTACGGAACCACCCGCTCGGCGGTGCTGGCCAACATCCTGCAAAACGAGGACAGCGTCGATCTGAACGGCGTGATCCTGCTTTCCCAGATCCTCTCCTTCGACACCAGCATCGACGGGCCCGAATTCAACCCCGGCGTCGACCTGCCCTACGCGCTGGCGCTGCCGACCTTCGCCGCCACGGCGTACTACCACCACAGGCTGCCGCAGCAGCCGGCGCAGCTGGAGCCGTTCCTGCGCGAGGTCGAACAGTACGCGCTGGGCGACTACGCCAGCGCGCTGATGCAGGGTGCGCGGCTGGACGATGCGCGCAAGCGCGCCGTCGCGCAGAAGCTGCACGAGTACACGGGACTGCCGGTCGACTACCTCGTCAAGGCGAATCTGCGCGTCAGCGGCGGCATGTTCGAGCACCAGCTGCAGTTCGACGGCGACCTGACCACCGGGCGCCTGGACAGCCGCTTCTCCGGGCCGGCGCTCGATCCGCTGGCGAAAGATTCGGAATACGACCCGCAATCCTCGGCGATCAGTTCCGCCTACGTAGCCGCCTTCAACGACTACGTGCGCCGCCAGCTCAAGTTCGGCGACGCCATGCAATACCGGCTGTTCGCCGATATCGACCACTGGGATTTCTCGCACAAGGCGCCGGGAACGCACGGCGAGGCCCTGCAGTCCTCGACCAATGTAATGCCCGACCTGGCCACCGCGATGAAGACCAATCCGGACCTCAAGGTGCTGCTCAACGGCGGCTACTACGATCTGGCCACGCCCTACTTCGCCGCCGACTACGAGATGCACCACCTGCCGATTCCGGCCGCGCTGGAGAAGAACATCTCCTATGCCTGGTACCCGTCCGGCCACATGGTCTATGCGCACGAGCAGTCGCTGAAGGCGTTGCACGACAACGTGGCGCGCTTCATCGAACAGACCGACAACGTGAAGTGAGCTGCCATCCCTCGCCCTCCGGGCGAGGGGGGGGCCGCGAAGGCGGGAGAGGATACGAGTGGAGCGGGATGCCGCCGGGCCCTCGTTCCCAATCCCTTTCCCGCGGGGAAGGGCCGGGCATCGCGAGCTTGCTATGCTGCCGAAGCCCAACACGGTAAACCCGCATGCGCGCCCTGATCGACCGCTATATAGACGCCTACAACCGACTGGACGTGGACGGCATGCTGGCCACGCTGCATCCGCAGGTGGTCTTCGAGAACATCACCGCCGGCGTCACCACGGTGCGCACGCAAGGCGTCGAGGAGTTCCGCCGCCTCGCCCAGAGCACGCTGCCGCTGTTCGCCCGCCGGCGGCAGACGATCACCCGCTACGACGAAAAGGACGGCATGGCGCACGTGGGCATCGCCTTCGAAGGCGTGTTCGCACTGGACCTGCCCAACGGGGCGCGGGCCGGCCAGCTGATCGCGCTCAACGGCCGCAGCGAGTTCCGCGTGCACGAGGGGCTGCTGATCCACATCGCCGACATCAGCGACTGACCGCCTCGGCCGGCTAGATGGCCAGGCCGAGGCCGCGCGGCTCGCTGCCGGACCGGCGCAGCAGCGCATTGCGCCAGCGCTGCTGGGCGGCGCCGTCGGCGTCCTGCAGGAACTGCGGCTTGTTGGCCACCAGCGCAGCCACCGGCACGCCGTCCTCGTACAGCACGCGGGTACCGGCAAGCGCCGGCAGCTTGTCGCCGGCCAGCACCGTGCCGACCAGGTTGAGCGGGTCGCTGCCGCTGACGCACACCAGTTGCTGCGTAGGCGCACGGTTGCGCACCGCACGCAATGCGCCGATCGCTTCGGGCAGCGCGAACTGCTCGCCGACCAGGCCCTCGACGAAGCGGCCGCCGCGGATCTCGCCGCGCGCTTCCAGCCGGTGGTACACGCGCAGCAGTTCGCGCCAGGACGGCAGCCACGGGGCTTCGCGCTCGAGCAGCTTCCAGAAGACCACGCCGTAGCGGCGAAGCAGGACACGCGCGACGTGCTCTGCTTCATCGGATTCAAGCTGGCGCGAAGCGCCTCCTTTGCCTGCTCTCCCCCCCAACCCGTCATTCGACCCCTTCGGGGCCATCTTCTCCCCCGAGGGGAGAAGGGCCGGACGAGCCAGCGACCAGCGTCCCGCATCCTCGATCTCGCTCAGCGCATGCCGCCGCGCGCGCCGGTGCGGGCGCGACTCGCGCTTGGCCGCCGGCAGCAGCAGCGCGCGCAGGCCGGCGAAGCTGTCGGCGGTGACGCGGCCTGCGGCGACCAGTTCGCCCAGCGCGTTTTCCAGTTCCGTGCGCAACAAATGCGTCAGGTCGAGCAGCTCGTCGAAGAACAGCGCGCCGTGCGCGGCCAAAGCATCGGCGACAGCCTGCGCGCGCGAGGAAAGCAGCGCCTCCTGCGGCTGCCCGTCGGCCGCCATGGCCGTCCAGACCGCCATTTGCCGCCGCGGCAGCAGCACGATCGGCGTGGCGCGCACCGGGCCCGCACTGCCGCCGCCGGCGCGCAGGCGGTTCCAGCCGAAGCGGCCGGCGCGGCACAGTTCATCCAGCCAGCGGCTGGCGTAGTCGCCCACGCGCGCGGGCAGCAGCTCGCTCTCCCACGCGCCGGCCGCCGCTTCGTAGCCTTCGAGCTGGTGCAGGGCACCGATCAGGCCATCCGGCCCCTCCATGCGGGTGTCCGGCGTCAAGTGTTGCCAGTCCGCGTAGAAGCGCAGCAGGTCGCGCCGGCTGACCGGCTCGATCTCGCGGCGCAGGCGGCCGATGGTGTAGCGATGGATGCGCGCGAGCAGATGCCGCTCGCACCACTCGATGGCGGGCGCGTCGGGGGTGAAGCGGCCCTGCATCACGTAGCCTTCGGACTGCAGGCGCAGCAGGGCCGGCTCGATGTCGGACGGCTCCACGGCAAGCGAGGTGGCAAGCGTGTCCACGGTGATCGGGCCGAGGCCGCCGAGGCGGCGGCGGATCAGTTCGAGCAGGGCGTCGTCGCGGGCCCAGGTCCGGGCGTAGTCGGGCGGGGGGCTGATCGGCGGTTGCAGCGTGGCGTCTGCGTGGACGGCATGCCAGAGCGGCAATGATTCCGCGGCGAGCCATACCGATGCGCGCTCGTGTTGGGACCTCTTCTGGCTGGCGGGAACGGCCTCCCCCTCTCCCCGATCCTCCGCCCCCGCCTGGGGCCGGGGCAGAGAGGGCCGGGAGCGTGTGGCGCGGTGGTGCCTGGCCAGCGCCTCGAGCCGTTCCTGCCAGCCGGCGTTGCCGGCCACCTCGCCGGCCGTGACGAAGCCCAGCAGGGTCAGCGCCTCGTGCATCTCGTCGGCGCTGCGCACCTGCGGCCAGGCTTCCTCGCGCACGGCCGCGATCGCCTCCGGATCCAGCCGGCCCAGGTCGTCGGCGTCCTCGGCGTTCCAGCGGCGGTTCTGCACCGCCTGCGTGCGGCGTTCCTCCAGCGGCGCGTCGTCGAGGTAGGCATAGGGCGCGGCGGTGAGCACCTCGGCGGCGAGCGGGCTGGGACCCGTGAGGTCGCGCGCGACCACCCTGATGGCGCCGCTTTCTAAGCCGCGCAGCACGGCGAGCAGGCCGTCCACGTCCATCGCCTCGCGCAGACAGTCATGCAGGGTCTGGTTGACCAGCGGGTGGTCGGGGATCTGCCGCTCGCCGACGATGTTCTCCAGGCAGGCGACCTGGTCGGGAAACACGGTGGCGAGCAGGTCCTCGCTCTTCATGCGCTGGATCTGCGGCGGGGTCTTCTTGCCGCCGGTGTAGCGCGGCAGCGCCAGCGCGGTGACCGCATTCCAGCGCCAGCGCGCCGGGAACAGCGGCGCGTCCAGCAGCGCCTGCACCAGCACGTGCTCGGCGGAGTTCGAATGCAGGTAGCGCGACACCTCCTCCAGCGGGAAGCTGTGGCTGGTCGAGAGCGACAGCACGATCGCGTCCTCGGTCGCCGCCGCCTGCAGCTCGAAGTTGAACTGGCGGCAGAAGCGCTTGCGCAGCGCCAGGCCCCAGGCGCGGTTGATGCGGCTGCCGAAAGGCGTGTGGATCACCAGCTGGGTGCCGCCCGATTCGTCGAAGAAGCGCTCGAACACGATCGTGTGCTGGGTCGGCAGCACGCCCAGCGCCGCCTTGGCCCGATGCAGGTAGTCGGCCAGCTGCTGCGCGGCCGGCTCGCTCATCGACAGGGTGCCGCGCAGCCAGGCGACCGCCCCGGCCACGCCGCCGGCGTCGAGCAGCCCGCCCACCTCTTCGCGCAGGCGGGCCACGCCGTAGGAGAGCTCGTCGCTGCGCCCGGGCGCCTCGCCGAGCCAGAACGGGATGCTCGGCGGCGCGCCGTGCGCATCCTCCACGCGCAGGCGGTCGCGTTCGACGCGCAGGATGCGGTAGCTGGTGTTGCCCAGCTGGAAAACGTCGCCGGCCAGGCTCTCGACCGCGAAGTCCTCGTTGACCGAGCCGACGATGGTCGACTGCGGTTCGAGTACGACCAGGTAATCGGCGGTGTCGGGTATCGTGCCGCCGGAGGTCACCGCGGTCAGCCGGGCATTGCGGCGGGCGCGCAGCTGGCGATGTACCGCGTCGCGATGGATGTACGCCGCGCGCGCGCCGCGGCGCGTGCTGAAGCCTTCGGCGAGCATGCGCACGATGGCGTCGAACTGCTCGCGCGGCAGCGCGCGGTACGGGTGCGCGCCGCGCACCAGCGCGTACAGCGCATCCTCGTCCCATTCCTGGCAGGCGACCTCGGCGACGATCTGCTGGGCCAGCACGTCGAGTGGCTGCACGGGCTGCACCAGCGCGTCGAGTTCGCCGCGGCGCACGCAATCGAGCAGCGCCGCGCATTCGAGCAGGTCGTCCCGGCTGGTGGGAAAGAGGCGCGCCTTGGGTGTACCGCTCACCGCGTGGCCGGAACGGCCGGCGCGTTGCAGGAAGGCGGCGATCGAGCGCGGCGAAGCAAGCTGGCACACCAGATCGACGTCGCCGATGTCGATGCCGAGCTCCAGCGAGGCGGTCGCGACCAGCAGCTTGAGCTCGCCTCGTTTCAGGCGTTGCTCGGCATCGAGCCTGAGTTCCTTGGCCAGGCTGCCGTGGTGCGCGGCGACCGCGTCCTTGCCCAGCCGCTCGGCGAGATGGCGCGCGGCGCGTTCGGCCATGCGGCGGGTGTTGACGAAGACCAGCGTGGTGCGGTGTTCGCGGGCGAGCTGGGCCAGGCGCTCGTAGACGGTGTCCCAGGCGTCGTTGGACATCACCGCCTCGAGCGGTACGGGCGGCACTTCGATGGCGAGATCGCGCGCGCGGGTGTGGCCCACATCAACAATCGCGCAGCTCGTTATTTCCTTCTCCCCTCCGGGGAGAAGGCGGCCCGAAGGGTCGGATGAGGGGCCGGGGCTCGCGGGGAGGGTTGTAGGAGCGAGCTCTTGACTTGGCTGAGGCAAGACCCGCCCCTCACCCCGGCCCTCTCCCCCTTCTTTGATAAGAGCCGGGGGAGAGGACGCCTGGTCGCGCGCTCCGACCAGGAAGCGCGCCACTTCCTCGATCGGCTTCTGCGTCGCCGACAAGCCGATCCGCTGCAACGGCCGCTGGCACAGCGACTCCAGCCGCTCCAGCGACAAGGCCAGGTGCGTGCCGCGCTTGGAGTTGGCCAGCGCGTGGATCTCGTCGACGATCACCGCACGCGTGCTCTTGAGCATGGCCCGCCCCGAGGCCGAGCCCAGCAGTACGTACAGCGATTCGGGCGTGGTCACCAGGATGTGCGGGGCGAGCTTGCGCATCAGCGCGCGCTCGGCCTGCGGCGTGTCGCCGGTGCGCACGGCGGTGCGGATCGCCACGTCGGGCAGGCCTGCGGCCTGGAGCTCGGCGCGGATGCCCTCCAGCGGCGCCTCCAGGTTGATGTGGATGTCGTTGGAGAGCGCCTTCAGCGGCGAGACGTAGACCACCCGCGTCTCGTCCGGCAGCACGCCACCGGCGGCCACGCCCTCGCGCACCAGCGCATCGATCGCGGCGAGGAAGGCGGTCAGCGTCTTGCCCGAGCCGGTCGGCGCCGCCACCAGCGTGTGCGCCCCGGCATGGATGTTCGGCCAGGCGCCCACCTGCGCCGCGGTGGGCGCCGGAAAGCTGCGCTGGAACCAGCGCGCGACGACGGGATGAAAGTGACCGAGCGGCATCGCCCGATGATATAGGGGCGGGCGTCTCATACTTCGAGCGTCCCCCCGAATGCATGCCTCCTCTTCGGGTGCCTGTTCAGGACGCGGCGGGCGGGTTACGTTGCAGGCCTGGGCGCGGAGGCATGCGTGTGGACGCACCATGGCACACAACCGAGGGCTTGCTCGGCCGGCTGACGCTGGCCGACGGGCGCTGGCTGTGCGTATACGACTGGCCGCGCGAGGATGCGCGCGCCGGCGTGCTGTTCGTGCACGGACTGGGCGAGCACGCGGGTCGCTACGGCCGACTGGCGGCCTGGTTCAACGCGAGTGGCTATACCGCGCGCAGCTACGACCAGCGCGGCCACGGTCGCTCGCCGGGACAGCGCGGCGGGCTCGCCCGGCCGCTGGAGCTGCTCGAAGACCTGGCCGAGGTCTACGCGCGCTTCGCCCGCGAGCTCGGGAAGCCGCCGCTGCTGCTCGGCCACAGCATGGGTGCGCTGGTGGCGCTGCACGCGGTCATCGACGGCCGGCTGGCGCCGCCTGCCCTGGTGCTTTCCTCGCCGGCGCTGCGTACCTGGGCGAGCGCCTGGGAACAGGCCCTGGCCCGGCAGTTGTCGCGCTGGCTGCCGAACCTGCCGCTGCGCAGCGGCCTGCCATTCGAGGCGCTGTCGCACGATGCCGCGGTGGTGGCGGCCTACCGGAACGATCCGCTGCGCTCGGGTTGGATCACGCCCCGGCTGGCGCGCTTCATCTTCGCGGGCGGCCGGCACTGCATCGCCCGAGCGCCGCAGCTGTCCGTGCCCACCCTGCTGCTGGTCGCCGGGGCCGATCGCCTGGTGGATGCGGGCGGTAGCCGCGCGTTCGCGGCGGCGGCGCCCGCCGGCCTGCTGACCACGCATCAGTTCGGCACGCTCTTCCATGAACTTTTCAACGAGGCGGAGCCGGCGCGCGGCGAGGTGCTGGCACTGCTCGCGCGCTGGCTTCAGGCGCACGGTCGGTCCGCCCTCCACCGACGAAGCCCTCCCTACGAGGGGGAGGGCTCACGTCTCTAGGGAACGCCCGGTCTGCCTTCGGCACTCTTCGGCTGGCACGGCGAATGGCCACAGCCGCAGGGACCCGAGGAGGGCTCGTTCACCGCCTGGCGGCAATGATCCGAGCAATAGGTGTCGCCGATGGGCACGCTGCAGCGGCAAGCCGGGTGGGCGCAACGCTGGCTGGCGGAGGCGTTCATGGCCTCAATGCGTACTGCTGCCGGAGGGCGGCATGCTCATCGAGCCGCTGCTGTCCATCGGCGTGGCGGAGCTGTGGCCCTTCGACCGACCGCTGCCGTGCATGCCTTCGCTGCCGGCGAGTTTCTCGGCCATCTCCATGTGCGTCTTGAGCACGGGCAAGGTGGCGCTGGCGAACTGCTTGACGTCGCTGTCGCTCGCCTTCTGGCTTTCCATGCCGAACATCTTGATCGCCTTGCGATGGTCCTTGACCATCGCCTTGGCGTAGGCCTGGTCGAAGGCCGTGCCGCTCATGGCCTTGAGCTTGTCAGCCTCCCGTTTTTGCATCGGCGTCGGCTCGGTGGGCAGGGTCACCTGCTGGCGCTGGGCGATGCTCATCAACTGATCGTTCGCCTTGGTATGGTCGTCGACGATGCGCTGGGCCAGTTCCTTCACCTGCGCGGAGGAGGACTTGTCCAGCGCGATGCGGCCCATCTGGACCTCGGCCAGGCCGTCGGCCGCCGCATGGCGCATGAACGCGCCGTCCTTGCTGGTGCCGCTCTTGCTCATGCTGCCGCTGCTGCCGGGAGTGCTGCTGCTCTGGGCGAACGCCGTGCAGGCCACGCCGGCCAGCAACAGTGCGCCGAGCATCATGCTGATGCGTCGGTTGGTCATCTCGATTTCCTCGTGGGTGGTTTGCGCGCCCCGGGCTTGCGCACGGCGCGGTCAGTCTTCTTCCCCGTTCTTGGAACCCTCGCGGCCGGCCTTGGCCTGCTGGGCGTTGCCACGGTTGCTTTCCTCGCCGCTGCGGCGGCCGTGGCTGGCTTCGCCACCTTTGCGGCCGATCGCGGCCATGTGCTCGCGGTTGGAGCTCACGGCTTCGCCGCCCTTCTGGCCGGCGCGGCGTGCTTCCTCGGACGTGAACTGGTGGGCATGGCCGCTGGCGTGCGCCGCGCGGCCGCCTTCGCTGGCGATCTCGCGCTGGCGTTCCTCGTCCATGCTGGCGAAGCCGCGTTTGCTGGTGCCGCTGCCTTGGTTCTTGCTGGACATGTCGGTGCTCTCTTCTTCTCTTCCGTTCGGGGGAACGTCGGGCAGGGGAACCCGACGGCGCACCGCGTTGCGCGGCTGCTGCCATGTGGTCGCAACATCCATGCCAGCCAGAAAGTGCGCCGAACGCCGCCGTAACGTGCGCAACGTCGCCGACAAGCCAGATGCTGCCGCGCCTGCTCGCAAGCGGTCGCGGCAAAACTACAAAGCCGCTTGGAAAAGTTGCCGTGGTGCGCAGCTAGGTGCGGTGACGGCGGCGTGCAGCGCGGCTAGACGTTTGGAGGGCGCATGCCGCGTCGAGCCCGCTCGCGGCTAGTTGAGCTCGCTGCGGCGGACCGGGTTAGGCTCGCCGAGCAGGCCGCGGGCTAGCTCGGCGCAATGCAGGCAGCCGTGGCCGATCTGGTTGAGCACGGTGAGCACGCGGGCGTGCTCCTTGCGCTCGAGCATCAGTGCGGCAAGATCGGTGCGCATCAGGATGACGTTGAGCGCGTTGTTGATCGCGTCGACCACCGAGACCGGGTTGGCGGATTGCTCGTGGGCGTCGGCCTCGCGCCGCTCGCGCTGCAGCAGCACGGCCAGCCAGGCGCCGACGTGGGCCAGCGCCGCACGTTCCTCGGCGTCGAGCATGCGCGGCCGGTACAGCGTCAGACCGAGCGCCGCCGCCGGCCGGCGCGCGCGCCGGCAAGGCAGGGCGATCGCGCGCAGGCGCGCGTTGCCGCCGCGCAGGCGCGCGTCGCTGCGTTCGACGCACAGCGAGGAGCGCAGCGACTGCGCGGCCAGGTGCGAAGCGAGCGCACGCGCCTCGCGCCGCGAGGGCGGCGGTGGCGGCAATGGCCAGCAGTAGCGGCCCTGTCCGCTGGGCCGGTGCGGCGCCACCAGCAGGCAGACCTCGGCGTGCCATTGCAGGCTCACCTGCTGCAGCAACCGGGTGATCGCCTGCTCCGCGGAGGAGGCGTCCAGCGCCTGCAGTGTGGTCGGCAGCGGCAGGGGGATGGGGGTGATGTAGGGGCTGGCCGGGCGTGCGTTCATTTCATTCGCGATCTTCGTGCTGGTAGCGCGACAGCTTGTTGTAGATGGTCTTGAGGCTGACCCCCAGCGCCTCGGCCGTCCGCGTCTTGTCGTTGTCGAAATGGGCAAGGGTGCGCAGCAGCATCTGTTTTTCCATTTCGTCGATGGTCATGCCGACGCGGAAAGGCATGCTGCCGTGGTCGTGCGCCTGGTGCAGCGGGTATTGCGGCGGCTGGGCGATGTGCATGTCCAGTTCATCGCCGGACATCACCCAGGCGCGTTGCACCGCGTGCTTGAGCTCGCGTGCGTTGCCGGGCCAGTCGTGCGCCAGCAACCGGCGCATGGCGTCCGGCGCGAAGCGGCGGCTGGTGCCGTAACGCTCGTTGAGGCGGTCCAGGAAGCGCTGCGCCAGCAGCGGGATGTCGCTGGGGTGCTCGCGCAGCGGCGGCATCGCCAGCGGGAAATCCATCAGCCGGTAGTACAGGTCGGCACGCAGCAGGCCGTCGCGCACCGCCTGCAGCGGGTCGCGGTTGGTCGCGGCGATCACGCGCACGTCCACCGGCTTGCTGGCGCTGGCGCCCACGCGGGTCACATCGCGCTCCTCCAGCACGCGCAGCAGGTGGGTCTGCAGCTGCAACGGCATTTCGGTGCATTCGTCCAGAAACAGCGTGCCCCCTTGCGCCTGCTCGAAGAAGCCGGCATGGTCCTTGATCGCGCCGGTGAAGCTGCCGCGCTCGTGGCCGAACAGCTGGCTGGTCAGCAGGTCCGGCGCGATCGCGCCGCAATTGACCGCGACGAAACGGCCGCTGCGCTCGCTGTACTGGTGCAGCGCGCGCGCGGCCAGTTCCTTGCCGGTGCCGCTCTCGCCGTGGATCAACACGGTGACGTCCAGCGGCGCGACGCGGCGGATCTTCTCGAACAATCGCTGCATCAACGCGCTGGCGCCGATCAGCTCGCCGCAGCGCTCGCTCGCCAGCGCGGTGGCGGCGCGCAGCTTGGCCGCGGCCACCGCCTGGTCGAGCAGGCGATTGAGCTGATCGCCTTCGACCGGCTTGATGAGGTAGTCCAGCACCGGCAACTGCAAGGCCTGTACGGCGGTCTCCACCGAGGGATGGCCGGTGATCACGACCACCTGGCCGGTCTGTTGCGGGTCGAGCTTGTCGATCAACTCCAGGCCATTGCCGTCGGGCAGCGAAAGATCGACCAGCATCAGGTCGAAGTGCGCCTCGGTAGTAAGCCTCAATGCATGCGCCAGGCTGGCTGCGCCGGTGACGGAGCAGTCTTTCGGTTCGGCGAAGGCGGTTACCACGTCTAGGAATTGGGGATCGTCGTCAACGAGCAGGATGGAAGCGGTCGTCGGCACAATTTCACCGGAAGGGGTCGCAAGACCCGGAGGCTGTCGCGTTGAAAGGAGCAGGCCGCCCGAGGCGTACCCATGCATCCACGGCGACAGCCGCGGCTGCGCAGCGCTTGGCAGGTCGGCGTGGACGACGCTGACGATGCCGCAAGCGAAGTGCAAGCTGCGTCGAAGAGTTGTTCTAGGCAGTGGCGCGTGCGTCGTGCACGCGCCACACGTGTGGGCGTCCGGTACGCCGCATGCCTCGCAGGTGGCGCGCGCTGCCTCAGTGCCTGCTGCGTCCACCGATGTCGCTGCCTTGCGTGGAGCCGCCGCCGGCGGCGCTGGTGCTGCCGGCCGCTGGCGAGCCGCCCGCACTCGCCGTGTCCGAGCGCGCGGCGTCGCTCCGGCTCACACGCAGATGGTTCTGGATGTCCTTGACGTTGCCCAGGTCGTCGACGATGTCCTCGGCCTGGTGCTTCATCCGACGCGTGGGGACGCTGCCTTCGAGCGTGACCGTTCCCTGGCTCACCTTCACTTCGATGTCGCTGGCATCCAGATCGGCCTCGGTGAGGCGCTCGCACGCCAGTTCGCGCAGGCGTTCGTCGCTGCGTTCGTAGCCGCGCGGGCGGGTGCCGCGGAATGCGCCGCGCTGGTCGCCTTCGTCGAACCAGTAGCGCTTGCCTTGCTGGCGGAAGCCGGCGCCGCCATAGGTGTCGGTGTGGGCGTACTGGCCGCCGCCGGCGTCGCGGCCGCCAGCGCGGGAGGCCGTACCGTAGCGCGGGCCCTCGTAGTCGTGTTCCTGCGTCCAGCTGGCGTGGGCGTAGTCGCCGCTCGCGTCGTCCTGGGAGCTGCCCTGGCCATAGGAACGCTCCGCGCCATAGCCACTGTTGTCCTGTCCATGGGGGTCAGGGCGGTAGTCGCGCCGGGGCTGCCACTGGTGGCGGCCACCCTGGTTCTGGCGCTGGCCGTCGGCGCGTTCACTGTCGGTGTCCTGGCCGTAGCGCGCGTCGCCGCGGTGGCCGCTCCACAACTCGTCCTCGCGGTAGCCGCCGCCGTAGCGCGCGGGCTGCTCGCTCCAGCGCGGGCTGCGCGTGTCGTTCCGTTCGTGCTGTGGGTGGGCGGCTCGCCATGGGCGCTCGGCGGCCGTTTCATTGTCGTCGCCGAAAGTGCGCACCTGGCGCCGGGCCTCGTAGGGGTCACGCCGTTCATCGTGGATGCGCGGGCCGCGTCGCGGGTCGTCGTCATGTCGGCTCATGGGAGCTCCTTAAGGGATGGGCGCGAAAAATTTGCAGCCGCATGCCAACTTTTGCCTCAGTTGAACCAGCAGAAAGCGGGCGCGGCCGGATCGTCGATACGCGGCATCGGCATACCCGGATCATGTGGGTCGATCGCCGGCTGGTCGGGCTCGCGCGGCTTGGGTGCGCGCACCGGATCGCCCGGATCATAGGGTTGCGGCGGCGTGGGGTCCGGCGGCAGCGACTCGGGATCGCCGACCGGCTTGGACGGGGTCATGCCGCCGATGGGGCCGATGCGAGGCATGCGGATCGCGACGGGCGGCGGGCAGGGCAGGAACATCTGCATGGGGAGTCCTCGCGGAGGAGTATTCCCGGTCATACAAGCCACGTGCCAACGCCGCGCAGCACGCCAAACGGTTCAGGCGGCCCGGGCCGGCCGGCGGTTCAGGGATTCTGCGCGCGCTTGAGCGGGCTGGGCAGCAGCGTGCGGATGCGCTGCACCAGCGTGTCGAACTCGAACGGCTTGGTCAGCAGGTCGGTGTCGGCATCGAGCGTCCAGTCTTCCGGCATCGTCTCGGCATAACCGGTGACGAACAGCACCTTGAGGCCGGGCCGGCGGTGGCGTCCGACCTCGGCCATCTGCAGACCGTTGAGCCCGGGCAGGCCGATGTCGGAAACCATCAGGTCGATCCGCTCGTCCGACTCGATCGCCGCCAGTCCGCCGTGGCCGTCGCGCGCTTCCAGCACCCGGTAATGCAGTTCGCGCAGCTTGCCGGCGACCAGCTCGCGCACCACGTCCTCGTCTTCCACCAGCAGGATGGTTTCGCCGGCGGCCGGCTCCCAGCGCGCGCCCGGTTCGCGCGCGTCGTTCGAACGCACGTTGCGCCGCTCGCCGCTCGGCAGGTAGATCGATACAGTGGTGCCGTGGCCCGGTTCGCTCTCCAGCTCGATCGCGCCGCGCGACTGCGTGACGAAGCCATGGATCATCGACAGTCCCAGGCCGGTGCCGCGGCCCTTGGGTTTGGTGGTGAAGAACGGGTCGAACGCCCGCGCGCGCACTTCGGGCGTCATGCCCATGCCGGTGTCGGATACCTGCAGCAGCAAGGTCGGCGCATCGCTGAGGCTGTGCGGACGCCGCAACGGTCCTTCGCCGGGCGGCGCCGAGCCGGTGCGGATGGTCAGGCGGCCGCCGTCGGGCATCGCGTCGCGCGCGTTGATGGCCAGGTTGAGCAACGCGCTTTCCAGCAGGTTCGGATCGCACAGCACCGGCACCAGCGCGGGCGCCAGGTCGAGTTTCAGCTCCACCCGTTCGCCCAGCGTGGCCGGCAGCAGCTCGGCGATCTGCGTGACCAGGTCGTTGAGGCTCACGCTCTTGGGCGCCAACGGCTGCCGCCGCGCGAAGGCGAGCAGGCGATGCGTCAGCGTGGCGGCGCGCTTGGCCGAGTCGATGGCGTTGCCCAGGAACCGGTCCACGTCCTGGCGTCCGCTGGCCAGGCGCATCTGCACCACCTCGAGCGAGCCGATGATGCCCTGCAGGAGATTGTTGAAGTCGTGCGCGATGCCGCCGGTGAGCTGGCCCAGCGCCTCGATCTTCTGCGACTGGAACAGCTGCGCGCGGGTCTCCTCCAGGTGGCGCTCGGCCTCCATCCGCTCGGTGATGTCGCGGGTGATCTTGGCGAAGCCCAGCAGCTGGCCGTCGCTGTCGCGGATGGCGTCGATGGCGATCTCGGCCATGAAGCGCGAGCCGTCCTTGCGCACCTGCCAGTCGACCAGGTCGTAGCGGCCGCTTTCGGCGGCCACCGTCATGGCCGTCTGCGCCACCTGCGGGTTGACGAAGAAGCGCGCCAGCGGGCGGCCGATGATCTCGGCGGCGGCATAGCCCTTGATGCGTTCGGCGCCGGCGTTCCAGTCGGTGACGATGCCATTGGGGTCGAGCATGCAGATCGCGCAATCGGTGACGCCGTCGACGAACAGGCGGAAGCGCCTCTCCACTTCGCGCAGCCGCTGCTCGGTATGGCGCCGCTCGGTGATGTCGCGGGTGACCATCGCGAAGCCGAGCAGGTGGCCGTGCTCGTCGCGCACCGCGTCGCAGACCATGTGCGCCCAGAAGCGGCTGCCGTCGCGGCGCAGACGCTCGGCCTCTTCCTGGAAGCGGCCGTGCGCCGCGGCCATGTGCAGGATCAACTCGGGACGGCCGCCGGCGCGCTCCTGTTCGGTGTGCAGCAGGGCGAACGGGCGGCCGACGATATCGGCCGGGCGGTAGCCGTGGATCTGCTCGGCGCCCGCGTTCCAGCTGCGGACGCGGCCCTGCGGATCGACCATGAAGATGGCGTAGTCCAGGATGGACTGGACCAGCAACTGGTAAGGATGGGTACCACTCGTTTCCATGCCACCATCCTTGCACAGCAGGTACCGCGCGATGGCCGTCCATGACGATGTCATCGGTGTCTCGTCCCCGCACGGGGGAATTGCAGTCGCCGCCGGAGGACCGCCTGCCGCGCGGCCGACCTCAACCAGACCTGCTTCAATGCCTAGTGCGATGCTCCAGGATACGTCGGCGCGCCCCTGTCGGCGACGGCGCAGGCGCGGGCGTTCTTCGCACGGGCATCGGCAATGGCGGCCAGCAGCGCCTTGCGGTCGTAGGGCTTGGGCAGGAAGGTGGCGGTGGGGCCCAAGCGGTCGCTGGACGCTTCCGGGTCGCCCGAGATCACCACCACGGCGGCGTTCGAGCCGCGCCGGCGCAGTTCCTCGGTCATGCTGATGCCGTCCTGGCCGCCACCGATGTTGACGTCGGTGACGATCACATCGATTTGCGGCTGCTCGTCCATCAACCGGATGCCGCTCTTGGCGTCGCGCGCGGACAACACCTGGTAGCCGGCGGCATCGAGCAGCAGCGCCATGACTTCGCGCGTGTCCGAGTCGTCTTCCACCAGCAACACAAGGTTGTCCTTCGCCATTGACCCCTCCACACGCTCGTGCGCCAGAACCGTGAATCCTGACCACACACAAGTGATGGAAGCGTGCAGGCGAAAGCCTTGCTGCGTCAAGCATTAAGCATGCGATCTTCCGGTTTCGGTTCACAAATGTGGTGCCCTGCGCGCCATACGCGAAAGCATCGGCAGCGTGCATCGCAAGAAACCGGCAAAAGGCGCTGGCGGGGACGCGGTCCCTACCGCAAAGAGCGCAATCGGCTGCGCGGAACGCAAGATTTTTCGACCCGCTAACACCCTCCTTTCACCGGGATGACGCCCTCCCTTCACCGTGACCTGCCTAGGCTCCTATGTCCAAAGCAAGGGAGGAGGCAGACGTGGGGCACGATCCGGCACGCCGGGAATTCCTGAGGCTCTTGGGCGTGGCGGTTCCCGCAGGCATGACGCTCTGCGCGTGCGGCGGCCCCGGCGGAAGCGGCGTGCACGGCGCCTCGCCCAACGCCTACCTGGCTACGGAGGAAATGGATTTCATACGTGCTGCCGTGGCCCGGCTGATTCCCGCCGATGCGCTAGGTCCCGGCGCCGACCAGGCCGGCGTACCCACCTTCATCGATCTGCAACTGGCCGGCCCCTACGGCCGCGCCGAGCGCTGGTACATGCAGGGCCCCTGGCCCAGCGGCGTGGACAGCCAGGGCTACCAGCTGCGCTACACCCCCGCGCAGGTCTACCGCCAGGCCATCGCCGGCATCGACGCGCATTGCCGCAAGCAGTACCAGCAGCCTTTCGCCAAGCTCGGCGCCGGGCAGCAGGACGCCGTGCTGCACGCGCTGGAGGACGGCAAGGTGGACCTGGGCGACGTGCCGTCGAAGACCTTCTTCAACCTGCTGTGGCAAAACACCCAGGAAGGCTACCTGGCCGACCCGGCCTACGGCGGCAACCGCGATTTCGCCGGATGGAAGCTGATCGGCTTCCCTGGGCCGCGCTACAACTACGTGCGCGAGATCGGCGAATACGGCAAGCCCTACGGACAACCGTACGTCAGCCTGATCGGCCGCACGCCGAGCGAGGCGCTGGCCCACGCCAACGGGGCCGCTTGATGGCGCGGCGCATGCCGCCGGTGGACGTAGTGCTGGTTGGCTTCGGCTGGACCGCCTCGATCATCGCGCAGGAGCTGACCGACGCCGGCGTGCAGGTGCTGGCGCTGGAGCGCGGCGCCTGGCGCGACACGGTGCCGGACTTCGCCACCGACCACATCCAGGACGAGCTGCGCTACGCGGTGCGCAAGCAGATCTTCGAGGCGCCCGAGCGCGAGTCGCTGACCTTCCGCAACAACGCCAGCCAGACCGCGCTGCCGATGCGCCACCTAGGTTCGTTCCTGCCCGCGGCCGGCGTGGGCGGCGCGGGCGTGCACTGGAACGGGCAGTGCTGGCGCTTCCTGCCGCAGGACTTCGTGATCCGCTCGCACACCGAGCAACGCTACGGCAAGGGCTTCATCCCGGCCGACATGAACCTGCAGGACTGGGGCGTCAGTTACGAGGAGCTGGAGCCCTACTACGACCGCTTCGAATACCTGTGCGGCGTCTCCGGCCAGGCCGGCAACCTCAAGGGACAGCTCGTGGCCGGCGGCAACCCCTTCGAGGGGCCGCGCGCGCGCGGTTATCCGCTGCCGCCGCTGGAGCGCAGCGCCTCCACCGTGCTGTTCGACAAGGCCGCGCGCGAGGCGGGCTTCAAGCCGTTTCCCTGCCCGGCCGCCAATGCCTCGCGTCCGTACCGCAACCCGCTCGGGGTGCAGCTGGGCCAGTGCACCTATTGCGGCTACTGCGAGTGGTTCGGCTGCGGCAACTATTCCAAGGCCAGCCCGCAGACGACCATCCTGCCGGTGCTGCTGAAGAAGGACAATTTCCACTTCCGCACCCACTGCAACGTCACCCGCGTCAACACCGACGGCAGCGGCAAGCGCGCCACCGGCGTCACCTACGTCGACGTCGACGGCAACGAGATCGAGCAGCCGGCACAGATGGTGGTGCTGTGCGCGTTCGCCCAGCACAACGTGCACCTGCTGCTGCTCTCCAAGATCGGCCAGCCCTACGACCCGGTGGCCAACACCGGCGTGGTCGGGCGCAACTACGCCTACCAGATCACCTCGTCGGTGGACGTGTTCCAGAAGGATCGCCTCAACCCCTTCATGGGCGCCGGCGCGCTGGGCCAGGCGATCGACGAGTTCAACGGCGACAACTTCGACCACGGTCCGCATGGCTTCATCGGCGGGGGCTACGTTGCGCTGTGGAATACCGGCGGGCGGCCGATCCTGCAGCACTACCTGCCCGAGCATGCGGCCAAGTGGGGCGCCGGCTGGAAGCAGGCGATGCACGAGAACTACCTCACCGCCTGCTCGATCGCCACCCACGGCAGCGTGATGAGCTACCGCGGCAGCTACCTGGACCTGGACCCGACCTGGCGCGACGCCTACGGCAACCCGCTGTTGCGGCTGACCTTCGATTTCCAGCCCAACGAACACAAGATGTCGGATTTCCTCACCGACCAGGCCGCCACGATCGGCCGCGCGATCCCGGGCGCCAGCGTGCACGTGAAGAAGCGCCAGGGTCCCTACTCGATCGTGCCCTACCAGACCACCCACAACACCGGCGGCGCGGTGATGGGCACCGACCCCAGGACCAGCGTCGTCAACCGCTTCCTGCAGAGCTGGGACGTGCCCAACCTGTGGGTGATGGGCTCCTCCGTGTTCCCGCAGAACGCCGGCTACAACCCCACCGGCACCGTCGGCGCGCTGACCTACTGGTCGGCCGAGGCGATGAAGCGGTATCTCAAGAGCCCCGGCCCGCTGGTGGCGACATGAATGCGCGTGCGCGAGGGGCAGCCTTGCGAAAGGCCGCGTCGACGGCGGGCGTGCTGCTGGTCGCCGCCCTCTGCACCGCCTGCTCCCACGACCGCGACCTGACCACCCCCTCGGTCGTCCAGCTCGGCGAGCGCATGAGCCCGGGCCCGTACGGCGACATCGCCCGCGGTCGCTACCTGGTGCGCATCGGCGACTGCGAGGCCTGCCATACCGCGCCCGGCGGCACGCCCTACGCCGGCGACCGCGCGATCCCCACGCCTTTCGGCACGATCTATTCCAGCAACATCACGCCGGATGCGGAAACCGGCATCGGCCGCTGGAACGACGCGGACTTCTACCGCGCCATGCACGAGGGCGTCGACCGCGAGGGCAACCACCTGTACCCGGCCTTCCCTTATCCCTGGTACACGCGCCTGAGCCGCGACGACGTGCGGGCGATCAAGGCCTATCTGGACACGCTCGCGCCGGTACGCCAGGCCAGGCGGCGCAACGAGCTGCCCTGGCCGCTGGACCGGCGCGGCGTCATGGCGGTGTGGAACGGTCTGTACTTCCAGGACGGCACCTACCGCAGCGACCCGAAGCGCTCGGCGCAGTGGAACCGCGGTGCCTACCTGGTCCAGGGCGCCGGCCACTGCGGCGCCTGCCACAGCAAGAGGAACTTCGCCGGCGCCACCGACATGGATGATCCGTTCTCCGGCGGCTTCGCCGAAAACGCCTTCGCGCCGAGCCTGGCCGGCGGCGTGCGCGACGGGCTGGGCAGCTGGAGCGAACAGGACATCGTGCAGTACCTGGGCACCGGCCGGAACGATCGCACCGCCGCCGCCGGGCCCATGGCCGAGGTGGTCGAGCAGTCCACGCAGTACATGAGCGAAGCCGACCGTCGGGCGATCGCCGTCTACCTCAAGAGTCTGCCGACGCCGAAGGAAGCATCGGTGGGCAGCGTCGACCGTGGCACGCTCGACCGCGGCGCCGCGCTGTACGTCGACAACTGCGCCGGCTGCCACCTCGCCGAAGGGCAGGGCGAGCTGGGCGCCTTTCCGCCGCTGCGCCAGAGCAGCGCGGTGCAGGCCCGGAGCGCCGACACGCTGATCGGCGTGATTCTCCAGGGCGCACGCGTTCCTGCCACGCTGGGCGGCGATCCCACCGGCCTGGCCATGCAGGGTTTCGCCGATCGCCTCGACGACGCACAGATCGCCGACCTCACCACGTATATCCGCAACGCCTGGGGCAACCAGGCGAAGGCGGTCGATGCGGACCGTGTGGAAGACCTGCGCGAGACATTGCGCAAGTCGCCGGGTGGCTGAAGTACTGCTCCCGCTCCTCCTCCCCATCCTTGACAAGAGCAGGGGGAGAGGGAGCAAGCGTGGCGCTCCGCGCCGCCGTGATTTTGATGACAGCGGGGGCATGGGCTTCACACGCCGCCTGTGAAGCTGACCGACGAACGCTCGCTTGAAAGGACCACGACGAGAGGCGATGAGCCAGATCTTCCATCCGCGCTTCGGCTTGTTCGTCAAGCTCGCCCTGCTGGCGCTGCTGGTCCTGGCCAGCGCCGCCGTGCTGGCCTGGCGCGGACTGACCAACGAGCCGCACCGCGTCGGCGAAGCCGTGGAGCAGCCGGTGCCCTTCAGCCACAAGCACCACGTGGGCGACGACGGCATCGACTGCCGCTACTGTCACGCCACGGTGGAAACGGACGCCTTTGCCGGCATCCCGCCGATCTCCACCTGCATGACCTGCCACTCGCAGCTCTACACCGACGAGGCGATGCTCGCCCCGGTGGTGCAGAGCTGGCAGCGCGGCGCGGCGCTGCACTGGCAGCGCGTGCACCAGCTGCCCGACTTCGTCTACTTCAACCACTCGATCCACGTGGCCAAGGGCGTGGGCTGCGAGAGCTGCCACGGCCGCGTCGACCGCATGGCGCTGACCATGCGCACGCAGCCCCTGTCGATGAAGTGGTGCCTTGGCTGCCACCGCGCGCCGCAGAAGTACCTGCGCCCGCGCGAGCAGGAATTCGCCATGGGCTGGAAGCCACCGGACCAGGAAAAGCTGGGCCTGGCCCTGGTAAAGCGCTACCACGTCGACACGCGCCGGCTGACGGATTGCTCGGTATGCCACCGCTGACCGGGCGCATGCCAGGCCTCCGCGCCCGTTCCGCCGGCAGCGTCGGCGGCAGGCGCGGTCGGGAGACCGGATGAGCCGTCCATCCGCCCTCGACGCGCTGCGCTCGCGGCTGGGCGATGCCCGCGGCCCGCGCTACTGGCGTGCGCTGGAGGAGCTCATCGAACAGCCGGACTGGCGCGATCGCCTGCAGGAAGCGTTTCCGCAGCTGTCGCAGCTGGAACCGAAGCTCGACCGCCGCGGTTTCCTCAGGTTGCTCGGCGCCTCGCTCGCGCTGGCGGGCCTGGGCGCCTGCAGCCGTCCGCCGCAGGAGCAGCTGGTGCCGTGGGTACGCCGCCCCGACGAACTGCCGCCTTCGCTGCCGCGCTTCTACGCCAGCACGCTCGCCTGCGCCGGCGACGTCGCCGGCGTGCTGGTGGAGACGCACCAGGGACGCCCGACCAAGATCGAAGGCAATCCGGCCCACCCGACGAGCCTGGGCGCCACCTCGCCGGCGATGCAGGCCGCCGTGCTCGAGCTATGGGATCCGGACCGCTCGCAGGCACCGCTGCACGAGGGCGTGGCGGCGAGCTGGGACGAGTTCCGCGCGCAGGTGGAGACGCTGGCCGCGCGCCACGCACGCGACGGCCGCGGCCTGCACGTGCTGAGCGGGCGCATCGACTCGCCCACGCTGGCGGCGCAGCGCGCGGCGTGGCTGGCTCGCTTCCCCGGCTCGCGCTGGCACCAGTACGAGGCGGTCGACGAGGACAACGCGCTGGCCGGCGCGCGGCTCGCCTTCGGCACGCCGCTGCGCGCGCGCTACCGCTTCGACCAGGCGAAGGTGGTGCTGGCATGGGAGGCGGACTTCCTCGGCAGCCTGCCCGGCGCGTTGCGCCACGCCCGCGACTTCATCGGCGGCCGCGTGCCCGAGCATGCGGGCTTCAACCGCCTCTACGTGGTCGAAGCCAGTCCGAGCCTCACCGGCGCCAAGGCCGACCACCGTTGGCCGCTCGCAAGCGCGCAGGTGGGCGCCTTCGCGCTGGAGCTGGGTGAACTGCTCGGGCTGTCGGGCGTGCACGCGGCCCAGTCCAGCGGCATCGCCGCGCGCCGCCTGCGCGCATTGGCGCAGGATCTGCAGGCGCAGCGCGGCAGTGGGCTGGTGCTCGCCGGCCGCACGCAACCGGCCTGGGTGCATGCGCTGGCGCACCTGATGAACGAGGCGCTCGGCAACGTCGGGCGTACGGTCGAGTACTACGCGCCGCCCGAGCCGTGGGAGAGCGCCGGCGAAGGCTTGCGCGACCTGACCGCGGCGATGGCCGCCGGGCGCGTGGACACCTTGCTGGTGCTCGACGCCAACCCGGCCTACGCCACGCCGGTCGACGCGCGCTTCGCCGAGCTGCTCGCCAAGGTGCCCCAGCGCATCCACCTGGGCCTTTACCGCGACGAGACCGCGCGCGCCTGCCAGTGGCACCTGCCGCGCTCGCACGCGCTGGAAAGCTGGTCCGACCTGCGCGCCGCCGACGGCAGCGCCAGCCTCGTGCAGCCGGTGATCGCACCGCTGTACGACAGCCGCAGCGTGCACGAGCTGCTGGCGATGTTCCTGGGCGACACGCGGGGCGAACGCGAGCGCGTGCAGGCGACCTGGCGCGGCCAGGCCGGCGCCGACCCGGACGGCTTCTGGACCGCGAGCCTGCAGGCAGGCGTCATCGCGCGCAGCGCGCCGCCCGCGCAGTCGGTCACGGTGGACGCGGCTTTCCTGGCGCAGCGGCGGGCGGCGGCCGAACCGGGCGGCCTCGAACTGCTGTTCGCGCCCGACCCCACCGTGTGGGACGGACGCTACGCCAACAACGGCTGGCTGCAGGAGCTCCCCAAGCCGCTGACCACGCTGACCTGGAGCAACGTGGCGCTGGTGAGCCCAGAGCTCGCGCTTGCGCACGGACTAAAGAACGGCGACGCGCTGGAGCTGCGCATCGAGGGACGCCATACCCAGGCGCCGGTCTGGGTGATGCCCGGGCAGGCCGCGCGCAGCGTCACCGTGTGTTTGGGCTACGGCCGCCGCGCCGCCGGCCGGGTGGGCGAACGGCTGGGCTTCGACGCCTATGCGCTGCGCGGCCTCGCCGCACCCTGGCGCGACGGCGGCCTGCAGGTCAACCGCACCGGCGCGCGCTACGCGCTGGCCACGACGCAGCGCCACCACGCCATGGAAGGCCGCGCGCCCGTCCGCGCGGGCACGCTGGAAGACTTCCGCGCCCACCCGGCCTTCGCGCAGGATCCGCCCGCCCCGCCCAGCCTCTATCCCGACCGCCCGCGCGGCGAATACGCCTGGGGCATGAGCGTGGACTTGAACGCCTGCATCGGCTGCGGCGCCTGCACGCTCGCCTGTCAGGCGGAGAACAACATCCCCGTGGTCGGCGCCGAGGAAGTCGGGCGCGGCCGCGAGATGCACTGGATCCGCGTCGACCGCTACTACGAGGGCGAGGCGGCCGCGCCGCGCATCCACCATCAGCCGGTGCCGTGCATGCACTGCGAGCACGCGCCTTGCGAGATGGTCTGCCCGGTCGGCGCCACCGTGCACGATACCGAGGGGCTCAACGTGCAGGTCTACAACCGCTGCGTGGGCACGCGCTTCTGCTCCAACAACTGTCCGTACAAGGTGCGCCGCTTCAACTTCCTGCAGTACAGCGACCTCGCCACCGAGAGCCTCAAGGCCCAGCGCAACCCGGACGTCTCCGTGCGCAACCGCGGCGTCATGGAGAAATGCACCTATTGCATCCAGCGCATCGAGACCGCGCACGTGGCCGCGGACCGCGAAGACCGGCGCATCGCCGACGGCGAGGTGCTGACCGCCTGCCAGGCGGTGTGCCCCACGCAGGCGATCGTGTTCGGCGACCAGCAGGATCCGGCCACCGCGGTCAGCCGGCAGAAGGCCTCGTCGCGGAACTACGCCCTGCTGGAGGAGCTCAACACGCGTCCGCACACGACCTACCTGGCAAGCCTGCGCAACCCGCACCCGGCGCTGGGGGACGACGCATGAGCCTCTTTCGCGTACCGCACGCTCGCCTCGGCCCCGCTCCCTATCCCCGGGGAGAGGGAGCGGCATCGGCGGATGTGGGAGTACCGGCATGAGCGCACCGCTGCTCGCCCCCGGCGAAACCAACGCCTCGATCACCGACCGGGTGAGCAACCTGGTGCTCGAACGCCCCAGCGGCCGGCTGTGGCTGGTCGCTTTCGCGCTGGCCTTCGTGCTCACCGCCTGGCTGGGCGTCGGCATCGTCTGGCTGCTGGTCAAAGGCGTGGGCATCTGGGGACTGGACATCCCGGTCGCCTGGGCCTTCGCCATCGCCGACTACGTGTGGTGGATCGCCATCGGCATGGCCGGCACCTTCATCTCCGGCGGCCTGTACCTGGCGCGGCAGGGCTGGCGCAACGCGCTCAACCGCTATGCCGAGGCGATGACCGTGTTCGCCGTGTCCGTGTCGGGCATCTTTCCCATCCTGCACCTGGGCCGGCCCTGGTTCTTCTACTGGCTGGCGCCCTACCCCGATCGCATGGGCGTGTGGCCGCAGTGGCGAAGCTCGTTGTTCTGGGACTTCTCGGCCATCGTCGCGTACCTGATCGTGTCGATCCTGTACTTCTACGTGGGCCTGATTCCCGACCTGGCCTCCTTGCGCGACCGCGCCCGCACGCGCGGCAGGCAAGTGTTCTACGGCCTGCTCGCGCTCGGCTGGCGCGGCGAGGCGCGGCACTGGCAGCGCTTCGAGACGCTTAACCTGCTGCTCGCCGCCATGGCGGTGCCGCTGGTGTTCTCGGTGCACTCGATGGTGGCACTGGATTTCTCCGAGGGCCTGCTGCCGGGCTGGCACTCGACCATCTTCCCGCCGTTCTTCGTCGCCGGCGCGCTGTTCTCCGGCTTCGCCATGGTGCTGGTGCTTGGCATCCCGCTGCGCCGCTTCTTGGACCTGGGCGACTTCATCACCGCGCGGCACATCCGCAACCTCGCCAAGCTGATGCTCGCCGCCGGCCTGTTCGTCGACTACAGCTACGCCTCGGAACTGTTCAACGCCTTCTACGGCGGCGACCGCTACGAGGTCGCGCACGCCATGGCCGAGCTCACCGGCGCCTATGCCTGGGTGTACTGGACCATCGTCGGCTGCAACGTGGTGGCGATCCAGGCGATCTGGTTCGAGCGCGTGCGGGAGAACCACGCCGCGTTGTTCTCGATCGCCCTGCTGGTGCTCGTCGGCATGTGGTTCGAGCGCTTCGAACTGATCGTCAGCAGCCTGTACCGGGATTTCCTTCCGTCCAGTTGGGGCATGTTCTATCCCACCTTCTGGGACATCGGCTTCCTGGCCGGCTCCATCGGCCTGTTCTTCCTGCTGTTCCTCTTGTTCGTGCGGCTGCTGCCGGTGCTGCCGATGTTCGAGCTGCGCAAGCTGCGCGCGAAGCTCGGCCGGGAGGCGGCATGAACGAGCGCGGCTGGCTCGCCCGTTTCGACGATGCCCAGGCGCTGCTGCTGGCCGTGCGCGAGCTGCGCCGCCAGGGCTATACGCAGCTGGAGGCCTATACGCCGTATGCGGTGGAAGGCCTGGCCGAGGCGCTCGGACCGGTGCGCGACCGCATCCCGCTGCTGGTGCTGCTGGGCGGGCTGTGCGGCGGCTTCGGCACCTTGTTCCTGGAGTGGTACGCCTCGGTGGTGAACTACCCGATCGACGTCGGCGGCCGGCCCGACGCGAGCTGGCCAGCGTTCGTCCCGGCGGCGCTGGAAATGACCATCCTGTTCGCGGCGCTGTTCGGCGTGGTCGGCCTGTTCCTCGCCAACGGCCTGCCGCGGCTGGTGCACCCGCTGTTCGCCGTGCCGGGCTTCGAGGCGGCCAGCCGCGACGGCTTCTTCCTGTGGCTGCGCGCCGACGATCCGCGCTTCGAGGCAGCGCAGGCGCGCGCGGACCTCGCACGGCTGGCGCCGCTGGCGATCGACGAGGTGGCGCCATGAACGGGCGGCGCCTCGTGCTGGCGCTTTCGCTGTGCGCGCTGGCCGGCTGCGAGCAGGCCATGCACGACATGTACGACCAGCCCAAGTACAAGCCGCTGGCGCCCAGTCCGCTGTTCGCCGACGGCAACAGCGCGCGCACGCCGCCGCCGGGCAGCGTGCCGATGGCGCAGGGGGCGGCGGCCGATACCGCGAGCGGCCGGCACGGACAGATGCCGCTGCTGCCGCCGCCCGGACCCGCGCTGCCGCTGGACGAGCAGGGCCGCAGCCTGGCCCGGGGCGAGGTCGGCGAACGGCGCTACGCCAACCCCTTGCCGGTCACTTTGGCGCTGCTCGAGCGGGGCCGCGAGCGTTTCGACATCTACTGCGCGCCCTGCCACGGCGCGAGCGGCAGCGGCGACGGCATGATCGTGCGCCGCGGCTTCCCGGCGCCGCCGAGTTATCACACCGACCGCCTGCGCAACGCGCCGGACAGCCACTTCTACCAGGTCATCAGCGACGGCTACGGCGTGATGTATCCCTATGCCGACCGTATCGGTCCACACGACCGCTGGGCGATCGTGGCCTATATCCGCGCGCTGCAGCTGTCCCAGCATGCGCCGCGCGACCGCTTGTCGCCGCAGGACCTGGCGCGCCTGCCGGCCACGCCCGTCGAGGGTGGGGAGACGCGGCGATGAGCGGCCGCTGGCTGCGGGTCTCGCGCACCGAGGGCTTCGCCGCGGCGGTCGGCCTGCTGGCGCTGGTCGGCTGCCTGCTGCTGGGCCTGCATGCGCCGCGCGTGGCGCTGCTGTCCTACCTGTTCGCCTGGCTGTTCTGGCTGGCGCCCGCGCTGGGCAGCGTCGGCCTGCTGATGATCCACGCCTTGACCGGGGGCGACTGGGGCCTGGCGCTGCGCCCCGCGCTGCTCGCGGCGAGCCGGCGCCTGCCGTTGATGGCGCTGCTGCTGCTGCCGGTGCTCATCGGCATGGCGGTGCTGTTTCCCTGGGCCGCACCGCACGCGGTGGGCGATCCCGCGCTGGATCGCCAGCGCTGGTGGCTCGACGCGCCGTTCTTCCTCGCGCGCGCGGTGGTGGTGTGGGTGCTGTGGCTGTGGCTGGCGCACGGCATGCGCCGCCGGCTGGGCACGCCGCGGGCCGGGCGCTTCGCCGCCGGTGGCCTGATCGTCTATGCGCTGAGCGTCTCGGTGGCGGCGGTCGACTGGGTGGTCTCCCTGGTGCCGCGTTGGCACTCGACGACCTTTGGCGTCCTGCTGGGCACGGCGCAACTGCTGGCTGCGGCGGGACTGGCCGTGGGGGTCAGCGTGGCCGGCCGCGACCCGGCCGCTGCGGCGTGGCTGCCCAGGCGGCTGAACGACCTGGGCAGCCTCCTGATGGTGCTCGTGCTCGCGTGGGGCTATCTCGCGTTCATGGACTACCTCACCGTATGGATCGCCGACCTGCCCACGGAAACCGTGTGGTACCTGCCGCGGGTGAAGACCGGATGGCGCTGGCTGGGGGCCTTCCTGGTGCTGTTCCACCTCGCGCTGCCGTTCGCGATCCTGCTTTCTCGGCGGGCCAAGCAATGCGCGGCGTGGCTGGCCGGCGTGGGAGGGTGGCTGTTCCTGGCGCAGATCGGCTACGTCGCCTGGCTGGTGCTGCCGGGGCTGCGCACGAGCGCGCTCGCCTGGAGCGATCCGCTGGCGTGGATCGGTATCGGCGGCCTGTGGTGGCTGGGCTACGGCGCGCAACGCCGCGCCGTGCCGGAGGCGGATGCATGAGCCGCCAGCCCGACTCGCACGAGTCCTATACGGTCGCCGCCGGCGTGTTGCACTGGGCCGCGGCGATCCTGGCGCTCAGCCTGCTGGCGGTCGTGCTGCTGGTGTACGTGTGGGCGCGGCCGGTGCTCACCGCCGGCGCGGCGCCGGTGCGGCCGATCCCGCCGCAGCCGCGGCTGCAGCCCGACCCGGCGGCCGACATCGCCGCGGAGCGTTCGCAGCAGCGCTCACGGCTGGAGGGCTACCAGTGGATGGATGGGGCGCACACGGTGGCGCGGATACCGGTTGCACGGGCGATGGAGCTGGTGGCTGCAGGCAAAGGCCTGCCCCTCACCCCAACCCTCCCCCCCGGCGGGGCCGGGGGAGAGGGAGCCACGCTTGAACATCCCGCACGGACGGAGCGCAAGCCATGAGCCACCGCGCGTTCGCCCGCCTTAGCCCTCTCCCCCGAGCGCAGCTCGGGGGAGAGGGTTGGGTGAGCGGGAGGCCTCTGCATCGCCTCGCCGCAGTCCTTCTCATGCTCATGCTCTGGCTGCCGGTCGCTGCGCTCGCCACTCAGGCCCCACCGCCCCCACCGGACATCACCCAACGCGCCGGCTTCGACCAGCACCTCGGCGCACCGCTCCCCATGGACACCCGCTTCCTCGACGCCAACGGCAAACCCGTCGACCTGCGCACGCTCGCTGGCGGCAAGCCGCTCCTGCTCACGCTCGGCTACTACCGCTGCCCCAATCTGTGCGACGTGGTGTTGAACGGCATGGCGCATACGCTGGCAAAGCTCGACCTCGCACCCGGCCGCGACTTCGCGGTGGCCTTCGTCAGTATCGACCCGACTGAAACGCCGGCGGACGCACGCCACACCCAGACGATGCTCGAGCGCATGCATCCGGACGCCCACGTGCCGCAATGGCGCTTCCTCACCGGCGATCAGGCGAGCATCGGCCCGCTCGCCCGTGCGGTGGGCTTCCGCTATTTCTACGACCAGAAGCTCCATCAGTACGCCCACGCCGCGGGTCTGGTGGCGATCACGCCGGAGGGCAAGGTCGCGCAGTACTTCTTCGGCGTGTCCTGGCCGCCGGCCTCGCTGCGCCTGGCGTTGGTGGGCGCCTCGCAGGGCCGGCTCGGCTCGCTGGCCGACCGCCTGGTGCTGCTGTGCTGCGGTTACGACCCGGCCACCGGCCGCTACAGCCTGGCGATCGGTCGCAGCATGCAGGCGCTGGGCGTGGCCTTCGTGCTGGCGCTGGCGTGCTGGCTGGCCTGGCTCCGGGCGAGGGCGCGCGCATGAGCATGCTGCCGCAGGCCTCCAGTTTCGCCCCGGACCTCGACCACCTGTTCGACACGCTGCTGCTGCTGTGCGGCCTGGTGACGGTCGGCGTGTTCGTTGTGATGATCGCCTTCTGCGTGAAGTACCGCCACGGCAGCGCCGCCGAGCGCACGCCCGCGCGGCAGCACCTGGGCGTGGAGCTGACCTGGACGCTCATCCCCTTCGTCCTGTTCATGGGCATCTTCGGCTGGAGCGTGCAGCTGTGGATCCGGCTGCGCACGCCGCCGAAGGACGCCCAGCCGGTCTACGTGGTCGCCAAGCAGTGGATGTGGAAGGTGCAGCACCCGGGCGGCCAGCGCGAGATCGACACGCTGCACGTCCCCGTAGGCCAGCCCATACGCCTGGTGATGACCTCGCAGGACGTGATCCACAGCTTCTACGTGCCGGCCTTCCGCGTGAAGCAGGACGTGCTGCCCGACCGCTACACGGAGCTGTGGTTCACCGCCACGCAGGCGGGCAGCTTCCACCTGTTCTGCTCCGAGTTCTGCGGCACCGACCATGCGCGCATGGGCGGTTCGGTGATCGCCATGGCGCCGGCGGACTACGCGCGCTGGCTGCACGCGCACGCGAGCTTGAGCCTGGCGGCGCAGGGCGAGGCGCTGTTCCGGCAGCTCGGCTGCAGCGGTTGCCACGACCCGCAGTCGGGCGTGCATGCGCCGGACCTGTACGACCTTTATGGCCACACCGTGCCGCTGTCGGACGGCTCGCAGGTGATGGCCGATGAGCGCTACCTGCAGGACTCGATCCTGCTGCCGAAGAAGCAGATCGCCGCCGGCTACGCACCGATCATGCCCAGTTTCGAAGGCCGCATCGGCGCGGAGGACGTGCTGGCCCTGGTGGCCTACCTGAAGACCCGCACCCGCGCGGCGGAGGACAGCCATGAGCACCGTTGAGCGCGCGCCCGCGCCGCGCAGCTACCTGGAGGAAGGCTACGGCCTGCGTTCGTGGCTGACCACGCACGACCACAAGCGCATCGCCATCCTGTACGGCGTCGGCATCACCTTTTTCTTCTTCCTCGGCGGCCTCGCCGCGGCGCTGATCCGCTGGGAGCTGGTCACGCCCGCCGGCGACCTGATGAGCGCGGAAACCTACAACAAGGCGTTCACTTTCCACGGCGTGGTGATGGTGTGGTTCTTCCTGATCCCCTCGATCCCCGCCACGCTGGGCAACTTCCTGCTGCCGCTGATGATCGGCGCGCGCGACGTGGCGTTCCCGCGGCTGAACCTCTTCAGCTGGTACCTGTACGTGGTCGGCGGCCTGTTCACCCTGCTCTGCCTGCTGCTGGGCGGCGTGGACACCGGCTGGACCTTCTACACGCCGTTCTCGACGATGTTCTCCAACTCCAACGTGATGCTGGTGGTGGTCGGCGTGTTCGTGGTGGGGTTCTCCTCGATCTTCACCGGCCTGAACTTCATCGTCACGGTGCACACCATGCGCGCACCGGGCATGACCTGGATGCGCCTGCCGCTGTTCGTGTGGGCGATGTACGCGGTGGCGCTGGTGATGATGCTGGCCACGCCGGTGCTGGCGATGACGCTGGCGCTGATCGGGCTGGAACGGCTGTTCGGCGTGGGCATCTTCGACCCGGCGCTGGGTGGCGACCCGGTGCTGTTCCAGCACTTCTTCTGGTTCTACTCGCACCCGGCCGTGTACATCATGATCCTGCCGGCGATGGGCGTGGTCAGCGAGCTGATCACCCATGGCGCGCGGCGGCGCATCTTCGGCTACAAGTTCATGGTGTGGGCGATCATCGGCATCGCGGTGGTCGGCTTCCTGGTGTGGGGCCACCACATGTTCGTGGCGGGGCAGTCGATGTACGCGAGCATCGTATTCTCGATCCTTTCCTTCATCATCGCGGTGCCCTCGGCGATCAAGGTCTTCAACTGGACCGCCACGCTGTACAAGGGCGACATTTCGTTCGATGCGCCGATGCTCTACGCACTCGGCTTCGTCGGCCTGTTCATGCTGGGCGGGCTGACCGGGTTGTTCCTGGCGGCGACCGCGCTGGACGTCAATCTCACCGACACCTACTTCGTGGTGGCGCACTTCCACTACATCATGGTCGGCGGGGCGGTGATGGCCTACCTGGGCGGCATCCACTACTGGTGGCCCAAGATCACCGGACGGCTCTATTCGGAGGCGTGGGCGCGCTTCGCCGCGATCCTGATGTTCTTCGGCTTCAACCTCACCTTCTTCCCGCAGTACATCCTGGGCTACGAGGGGATGCCGCGGCGTTACCACGAGTACCTGCCGCAGTTCCAGGTGTGGAACGTGCTGTCCTCGGCCGGCGCCACCATCCTGGGCGCGGCCTACCTGCTGCCGCTGTTCTACCTCGCCTGGTCGCTGCGCCACGGCGCGCGCGCCGGCCCCAATCCCTGGGACGCCACCGGATTGGAATGGACCGTTCCCTCGCCGCCGCCCCTGCGCAACTTCGACGAGGCCCCCGAGGTCACCGAAGGCCCTTACGCCTACCGCCGATGAATGCCCGACTCCACCCCGTCCCGGAGCAGTTCGACGACCCCGTGCAGCAGCGCGAGGCGGCCACACTCGGCATGTGGGCGTTCCTGGCCACCGAGATCCTGTTCTTCGGCGTGTTGTTCGCCGGTTACACGCTGTGCCGCGTGCGCTTCCCCGACGCCTTTGCCGAAGGCAGCCGGCATACCGACATGCTGCTGGGCACGATCGAGACCGCCGTGCTGCTGACCAGCAGCTGCGCGGTGGCGCTGTCGGTGCGGGAGGTGCAACTGGGCGGGCGGCGCCTGGCCAGCGCGCTGCTGGCGGCCACCGCAGCGCTCGGCGTCACCTTCCTCGTCATGCACGGCTTCGAATACGTCGCCGAGTACCGCGAGGGGCTGATCCCGGCGATCCATTACACCCAGCAAGGCGTCTATGCGCGCGGCATGGAGATCTTCTACTGCCTGTACTACTTCATCACCGGCTTCCACAGCATCCACGTGATGGTCGGCGTGGCGCTGATGGCGGTGATGGCCTGGCGTACCTGGCGCCGCGCCTACGATGCGGACTACCACACACCGCTGGAGCTCACGGCGCTGTACTGGCATCTGGTCGACATCGTGTGGATCTTCGTCTACCCGTTGGTTTACCTCGTCGGGAGGGCCGGATGAACGCCCGCGCCGCCCGCCCGCAGCGCAGCCACAGGAGCGGCCCGCGGCCGCCTTCGCTGGCGAGCAACCTGGGCACGCTGGCCGCGCTGCTGGTGCTCCTGGCCCTGAGCGCCGGCAGCGCGCTGCTCAGGCTCGGACCGTTCAACGAGGTGGCCAACCTCGGCATCGCCGCGATCAAGGCGCTGCTGGTGCTCGCCGTCTTCATGCGCCTGAAGACCGACAACGCTTTACTGCGCATCGTCGCCAGCGCGGGCTTCGCCTGGCTGTCGGTGATGATCGCGCTGGCGTTGGCCGACGTGCTGACGCGCACGCCGCTGCTGGTGCCCTGGTAGCGGCGGCCTGGCACGCAACGTGCAAACGCTATGAGGGGGACGATTCATCGACACGCTGGCACGATCCAGGCGGGCATCGAGCAAAGGCCCCCGCCTCCGCGACCACGTCGACCGCCTCATGAACGCCCCGTACGACAACCTCCCGTTCCCGCCGCTGCCGCCGTTCGGCGGCTTCCGCGAAGCAGCGCAGGCCTGCCTGGGCTTGCTGGGCGCGCGCACCGGCGTGGGCGCCTGGTACTTCACCCGCGTGGACGGCGAGGACTGGCTGGTGCTGGCCGCGTCGGACGAGCGCTACGGCGTGCGCAGCGGCGACGCGCTCAAGTGGGCCGATTCGATCTGCTCGCGCATGGTGCGCGGCGGGCCGTGCGTGGTTTCCGACGTCAATGCGCAGGCGGACTACGCCCAAGCGCCAATCGTCCGTCGCGGCATCGGCGCCTACCTGGGCGTGCCGGTGCAGCTCGACCACGGCGCGATCGGCACGCTGTGCGCGATCGACCCGCAGCCGATGACGGCGGACCTGGAGCGCTGGCTGCCGGTGGTGAAGCTGTGCGCGCAGATGCTGGCTACGCTGTGGCGCCACGACGTGGACCTCAAGGAAACCCAGCGCCGCGCCGAGCGCGCCGAGCTCGAAGCGATGACCGATCCGATGACCGGCATCTACAACCGCCGCGGCTGGCGCCAGCTGCTGACGCTGGAGGAACAGCGCTGCCGCGACGAGCACACCACCGCCGGCATCGTGGTGGTCGACCTGGACCGGCTCAAGCAGACCAACGACAGCCAGGGCCACACCGCCGGCGACATGCTGATCCAGCGCGCGGCGCAGGAGCTCTCCCGTTCGGTGCGGGCCATCGACGTGGTCGCGCGCCTGGGCGGCGACGAGTTCGTGGTGCTGATCCTCGACGTGGGTCCCACCGAGCTGGCGCGCCAGGCCGGCCGCCTGGAAGAGGCCCTGCGCGCCGCCGGCATCGCCGCCACGCTGGGCTACAGCTGGCGCGGTCCGGACCGCGACCTGGGCGAGGCTTACCGCGAAGCGGACCTGCTGATGCTCGACGCCAAGCGCGGTAGGCAGCACGCGCCGTAGTCGGCGCGCGGGCGCCTCGCTCCGTCGCCAGCCCGCTGAGCGTCTCGCCTGGAACGGAAGACGCAAACGTCCCACCAGCGTGCGCTTCGTCGTGGCCGACGCGACGGCGGGCGCATCCGTGCCGATGGCGACGCGCTAGGCGCGTCGCCATCGGCACGGTTCAGCCGCCCCTGATCGGGAAAGTCTGCGTGCCGCCGGATGCCGTCGGCGCCGGTGCGGCGGAGGGCGTGGTCGAGGCCGGGCGGGCGCTGCCGCACTGGTAGGCGCCCCAGGCCTGCGAGCCGTCGGCCGGTTCGCCCAGCGGCTTGATGGTGTCGGCGTGCATCTTGGCCGCCTCGTTGCGGGCCATCACTTCCAGTTCGTCGCGCACCTTGATGTCGTTGCGGTCAACCGGGCCGACGTGGTCCATCACCGAGACGGTGACCTTGCCCAGGTCGCGGCATTGCGAGACGTCGCCGCTCCAGGCGGTGCGCACCTGCTTGCCGGCCTCGTCCAGGGTGATGCCCCAGGTACAGGCGCCGAGCAGCAGGACGGGGGCGAGCAGCAACAGGGTCTTGCGCATGGATGGCTCCGGCGGGGCAGTCTGGAAGAGGCCATCCTACCCTGGCAGCACCGGGACCGGGCTGAAGGGAAAGCAAAAGCCTTCCCTTCGTTGCGGTCGACCCGGAGGCGCCGGGGAGGGCCGGCTACTTCACCGGTTTGCCGTCGGCATCGAGCACCTGGACCTGGCCCAGCTTCAGCGCCCGCACCGGCGCCTCGATCTGCTTGAGGTCGCCCACGATCACCCAGGTCAGCCGGTCGGGGTGGATCACCTCCGCGGCGGCCGCCTGCACCTGCGGATCCTTCAGCGCCTCGATGCGCGCCTTCTCGGTCTGCACCCAGTCGTCGGGGCGGTCGTACAGGGCGATGTCCTGCAGTGCGCCCATCACCGCCGAGGTGGTCTGATACTCGCCGGGCAGACCGCGCACGTCACCATCCTTGATCTTGGCGATTTCCTGGTGGGTGAGCGGCTGCTTGCCAATCACGCCGCGGGCCTCGGCCAGGATCTGCGCGGCCGAAGGCGCGGTCTTGTCGGTCTGCACCGGGGCGTACATCAGGAACGGGCGCTGGCCCAGCGCGTCGGGCAGGAAGCTGTAGGCGCCGTAGGCCCAATGCTTGTCCTCGCGCAGGTTCATGTTCAGGCGCGAGGTGAACGCGCCGCCGAAGGCGCCGTTCATGGTCTCGATGTCGAGGTTGTTGGCCGCCTTGGTCGAGGGCGCCAGGCTGCCGGCCAGGATCAGGCTCTGCTGCGCGCCGGGCCGGTCGATCAGGTAGACCCGCGGCGACCTGGGCGGCGCCACGGCGGCGAGGTTCTTGGCCGGGACCTTGCCTGCGCCGTGCTTCCAGTCGGCGAACACCTTGTCGAGCTGCGGAATGATCTTGGCCAGCGTGGTGTCGCCGGCGACGAGGATCTTGACGTTGTCCGGACGGATGAAGTCGCCCATGAAGCGGCGCATGTCGCCCACGTCGAGCGCAGTTATCGACTCGACCGTGCCCGAGCCGGTGAACGGGATCGCGTAGGCGTGGCCCTCGCCGTAGAGCAGCGGCGGCAAGGTGCGCAGCGCGATGCCGACCGGCTGGCTCTTCTCCTGCGCGATGCGCGCCACCCACTGGCCGCGCAGGCGCGCCACGTCGTCGGCGCGGAAGGCCGGATTGCGCACGATGTCGGCGAACAGGGCGAGCGAAGGCGCCAGCTTGTCGTCGAGCGCGTTGAGCGAGGCGTTGCAGAAGTCCAGCCCGCAGCCGCTGCCGATCAGCGCGCCCAGGCGCTGCTCGCGCTTGGCGATCTCGACCGAGTCCAGGTCCTTGGTGCCTTCGTCCAGCATCGCCATGGTGAAACTGGAGGTGCCCAGCTTGCGGCCCTGGTCGGCCGCGTAGCCGGCGTCGAACAGCAGCTGCACCTGCACCGCCGGCACTTCGTGGCGCTCGGCGAGGGTGACCTCGATGCCGTTGGCAAGCTTGCCGTGCTGCAGCGTGGGGAAGGTCAGGCTGGGGAAGCTCGTCACCTGCGGCACGCCCTTGCTGCGGTCGACCGGGCTCTTCACGGTGCGGTAGTCGCCCTTGGCCGAAAGCCTGGGCGCGGGCTTGCCCGGCAAGGCGGCGCGGCCGCCGGCGGTGGCGAAGTCGGTCGCCTCGACCTTGCCCGGCACGACGGTCAGCGTGTAGTCGCCGCGCGCGATCCAGCGGTCTGCGCACGCCTTGACGCTGGCCGGCGTGGCCGCCATCAGCGTGTCGAAGTCCTTCAGGTAGGCGCCCGGATCGCCCTGGTAGAGCTGCCCCTCGGCGAGGATCGAGGCTTGCGTGTTGACCCGCTCCAGCCCGCGCACGAAGGCGGCGCGGATGGTGGTCTTGACGCGTTCCAGCTCGTCGGCGGTGGGTCCGTCCTTGAGGAACTTGGCCCATTCGTCGGCCACCGCGGCCTCGACCTTGGCCGGGTCGGCACCCTTCTTCACGTCCACCTGCAGCTCGAACAGGCTCGCCAGCACGTGCTGTTCGATGTCGACCGAGACGTCGTCGGCGAGCTTGTCCCGGTAGACCAGGCGCTGGTACAGGCGCGAGGTCTTGCCGCCGCCGAGCACCGCCGCGGCCAGTTGCAGCTGGTTGAGTTCCAGGTCGGTGCTCGAGGGCACGTTCCACTCGCGGTAGATGCGCGTCTGCGCCACGTTGTCGGTCATCGCGCCGCGGGTGGACTGGTCGCGCGGCGCGATCCACGGCTGCGGGCGCGGCACCTGCGGGCCGGCGCCGATGTCGCCGAAGTACTCGAGCATCTTCTCCTTGGCCTGCGCCAGGGTGATGTCGCCGGCCAGCACCACCACCGTGTTGGCCGCGCCGTAGTAGTCGCGGAACCATTGCTTGACGTCGGCCAGCGAGGCGGCGTTCAAGTCGGCCATCGAGCCGATCGTGTCGTGGTGGTAGGGATGGTTGGCCGGGAAGGCCTCGGCCTGGATCAGCTCGCCGACGCGGCCGTACGGCTGGTTTTCGTCCTGGCGTTTCTCGTTTTGCACCACGCCGCGCTGCTCGTCCAGCTCCTTCTGGCCGATCGCGCCGAGCAGGTGGCCCATGCGGTCGGACTCCATCCACAGCGCCATGTCCAGCGCGGTGGTGGGCACCGTCTCGAAGTAGTTGGTGCGGTCCAGCCAGGTGGTGCCGTTCTGGTCGGTGGCGCCGGCCAGCTCGAACGGCCGGAAGTACTCGTCCTTGTGGTTTTCCGAGCCCTGGAACATCAGGTGTTCGAAGAGGTGCGCGAAACCGGTCTTGCCCTTGGGCTCGTAGGAGGAGCCCACGTGGTACCACACGCTCACCGCCACCACCGGCGCCTTGTGGTCCTCGTGCACCACCACGGTCAACCCGTTGGGCAGGGTGAAGCGCTGGTAGGCCAGGTCGGGGATCTTCTGCGCCTGGACGGCGGCCTGGGCCGCCGGCGCCAGGCCGGGAAGGGCGATCAGGCCTGCGACGACCAGCGCCAGTGCGGTCTTGGCGGGAAAGCGGCTTGCCACGATGCAACCTCCTGTCTCACGGATGTCTCCCGAGGCTATCGGGCGAGGGCGAGCCAGCACAAGCGCGCTGTCCGCATCGCTGTCCGTCCGGTGTCCGCCGGCGGACCCCGCACTGTCCGCGGACAACCATCGCAGGGCCAGCCCGGGCTGACAAACGTCATTGGATCAAGGGTTTTACCGCCACTGCATCGCTGGCACGGCGCTTGCCAAAGTAATCACGACGGACCCCTTTCCCTGTTTGAAGGAAGCCAAGCCATGAAATTCGAGACCCTGTTGCTGCGCAGCCTCTTCGTCGCCTGCCTGCTGGCGTGCGGATGGATCATGGGCGCGATGCTGTTCACCCCCGGCCCGGTGCAACTGGCGGGTACCGGCGGCGCCCGCATCGGCGCGCTGCTGGCGGCGCCCGCCGCCTGCATGCTGCCTCCCGATGGCGTGGTGTGCCCGCGGCAGGACAGCTGAGCGGCGCCGCGCGGGATGGATCCTGCGCTCGCCGCACGGGATCGGGATAATGGTCCGATGCTGCACGTCATCCTGTACCACCCCGAGATCCCGCCCAATACCGGCAACGCGATCCGCCTGTGCGCCAACACCGGCGCCAGCCTGCACCTGATCCGGCCGCTGGGCTTCGAACTGGACGACGCACGCCTGCGCCGCGCCGGCCTGGACTACCACGAGTACGCCCGCGTCGCCGTGCACGAGGACCTGGCCGCGTGCCTGGCCGTACTGGGCCAACCGCGCGTGTTCGCCTTCTCCACCCGCGGCCGCATCGCGCATGTCGACGTGCGCTACGCGGCGGGCGATGCGCTGCTGTTCGGCTGCGAGACGGCCGGACTGCCCGCCGAGCTGCTGGAGGCGATCCCGCCCGCACAGCGCCTGCGCCTGCCGATGCGGCCGGACAGCCGCAGCCTCAACCTTTCCAACACCGTTGCCGTGGCGGTGTACGAGGCCTGGCGGCAGCTCGGCTTCGACGGCGCCGCGCCCATCGGCGCCTGAGCCGGGAGGGCGATCGCGCCCGTGCAGCCCGCTACGACGCACCCGCTACAATCGGCGGATGAATGCCGCCCCCCCGAATGCCTGGCTGCCGCAGCCATTGCGCAAGCTCGCCGGCCGCGCGCTGGAAACCGCGCTGAACCACACGCTCTCGCTCGACCCGGATACGCGGCAGAAGCTGGCCGCGCTCGAAGGCCGCAGCATCCAGTTGCACCTGCGCGGACCGGAGCTGGTCCTGCGTGTCACGGTGGAGGGTGAGCAGCTACGGGTCGGTCCGCCGCAGGACGCGAGCCAGCTGCGGGTGGCGGCGAGCCCGGCCAGCCTGCTGGCGATGGCGCTGCGCCGTGGTGATGAAGGCGTGTCGCCCGGCAAGGTGGAGATCGCCGGCGACGCCGAGCTGGCGCGCCGGCTCGAAAAGCTCGCCAGCGCCTTCGCGCCGGATTTCGAGGAGGCCTTCGCGCGCAGCTTCGGCGACGTGCTCGGCGTGCCGCTGGCACAGGCCGTCGCCCGCGGCCTGCGCCATGCGCGCGAAAGCGCCCGCCACTTCACCGAGGATGGCGCCGACTGGCTGCGCGACGAGGCGCGGCTGACCCCCGCGATGGGCGAGGTGGACGATTTCCTGGACGACGTCGACCGTCTGCGCGAACGCACCGAGCGCCTGGAGGCGCGGCTGACGCGGCTGCGTCAGCGCCCGCCGGGGCCGCGCGCATGACGCCGCTCAAGGTGCTGCCCGGCGTGCTGCGGGTCGCGTCGGTGCTGCTCGCCTGGCGGCTGGACGAACTGGTCGACGCGGCGCACCTGTACCGCCCGCTCAAGCTGCTGCGCCCGCTGCTGGCGCGTCCGCGTCCGGGCGCCCGCGAGCTGCCGCGCGGCGCGCGGCTGCGCCTGGCGCTGACCGAGCTGGGGCCGATCTTTGTCAAGGCGGGGCAAGTGCTGTCCACGCGTCGCGACCTCATCCCGGCCGACATCGCCGACGAGCTGGCGCAGCTGCAGGACCAGGTGCCGCCGTTCCCCGGCAGCGAGGCGCGCGCCATCGTCGAGCAGCAGCTCAGGCAGCCGGTCGGACGCCTGTATGCCCGCTTCGACGAGACGCCGCTCGCCTCCGCCTCGATCGCCCAGGTGCACGCCGCCACCCTGCACGACGGCCATGCGGTGGTGGTCAAGGTGCTGCGCCCCGGCATCGAGGACAGGATCGCCCGCGACGTGGCGCTGATGCGCTCGCTGGGCGAGCTGGCCCAGCGCTGGCATCCGAACGCCGACAAGATCCGGCCGCTCGACGTCGTCGCCGAAGTGGAGAAGATGCTGGAGAACGAGCTGGACCTGCAGCGCGAAGGCGCCAGCGCCAGCCTGCTGCGGCGCAACTTCGAGAGCGGCGTGGACCTGTACGTGCCGGCCGTGCACTGGGAGCTGACCGCCGAGCGCGTGCTCACGCTCGAGCGCGTGCTCGGGGTGAGCGCGGACGACATCGCCGCCATCGACGCGGCGGGCATCGACCGCAAGGCGCTCGCCGCCAAGGGTGTGCGGGTGTTCTACGAGCAGGTGTTCCGCGACAACTTCTTCCACGCCGACGCGCACCCGGGCAACATCTGGGTGGACGTCGCGCGGCGCGAGGAGCCGCGCTTCATCGCGCTGGACTTCGGCATCATGGGCTCGCTGCCGGAGGCCGACCAGTACTGGCTGGCGCAGAACTTCATCGCCCTGTTCGAGCGCGACTACGCGCGGATCGCGCAGCTGCACGTGGCGGCCGGCTGGATGCCCGCCACGGTGCGGCTGGACGAGCTGGAAGCGGCCGTGCGCACAGTGTGCGAGCCCTACTTCACCCGCCCGCTGTCGCAGATCTCGCTGGCCGAACTGGTGGTCAAGCTGTTCCAGACCGCGCGCCGCTTCGAGCTGACCCTGCAGCCGCAGCTGATCCTGCTGCAGAAGACCCTGCTCAACATCGAGGGCGTGGGTCGCATGCTGGATCCGGACATCGATATCTGGGCGGTCGCGCACCCGGTCCTGAAGCGCATCCTGCGCGAGCGCTACAGCGCGCGTCGCACCCTGCGCGCGATCCGCCAGCGCCTGCCCGAATGGCTGCACGCGGCGCCGCAGCTGCCCGAGCTGGTGCGCGATGCGCTGCGCCAGGTGGCCAGCGGCGAGCGGCGGCCGCTGGCCGATCCGGCGGAGCTGGCGCTGCGGGCGGAACTCGCGCTGCGTCGGCGCCGCGCGCTGCTGGGCGGGCTGTTCGGCGCCACGGCGTTCGGCTGCGCCGCCCTGCTGTGGCTCGCCCGGGCGACGGCGGGTTCGCAATGGCTGGCGCTGGGCTGCCTGGTGGCGGGCCTGGTCACCTTCCTCGCCAGCGCCCGGCGCTGAAACCGCCACCTCCCAGTCAGGCCACACGACCCAGGCGTCATTCCCTCGAAAGCCCGGATCCATTCGTTCGGTTGCAAGGGAACGCCAAAGAAACGCTGTCTCCATGCTCGACATCCTCCACCAGGACGACGCCCTGCTTGCGGTCAACAAGCCCGCGGGCCTGCCCGTGCACCGCTCCAGGCTGATCGGCCCCGCCGATGCGTTCCTCATCGACCTGCTGCGCGAGCAAGTGGGTGGCGACTTGTTCCTCGCCCACCGGCTGGATCGCGCCACCAGCGGCGTGCTGCTGGTGGCCCGCTCGGCCGCCATGGCCGCGGCGCTGGGCGAGCAGTTCATGGGCCGCGCAGTGCACAAGCAGTACCTCGCCGTCGTGCGCGGCTGGCCGGAGCCGACCGAAGGACTTATCGACTACCCGCTGCCCGGTTCGCGCGAGACCGGCCCGCGCCGCGAGGCGCGCACGCGCTTTGCGCGCCTGGCCACGGTCGAGGTGCCGATCGCGCTCGGCCGCTACCCCCAGCAGCGTTACGCGCTGGTGCGCGCGGAGCCGGAAACCGGCCGCTTCCGCCAGATCCGCAAGCACATGGCGCACATCCACCACCCGGTGATCGGCGACTGCCAGCATGGGCGCGGCGACCACAACCGCCTGTACAAGCAGCACTTCGGCTGCCACCGCATGCTGCTGCACGCCTGGCGGCTATGCCTCGCGCATCCGCTGAGCGGCGCGCCGATGGACCTGGAAGCGCCGCTCGACGGCGCATTCGGGGCGGTGCTGGAGCGCTTCGGCTGGCCGCCGCCGGGCTGAAGCCCGCCCGACCGGACAGGCAGCGTGCGCGCGCCGGGCTTCAGCCCGCCCACGGCGATCCCCTAAAATGTGCGCATGCTGTCCATCAGCCGCACCCTCTCCCTCCCCGACACCGAGCTGACCGAGCGCTTCCTGCGCGCGGACGGTCCGGGCGGCCAGCACGTCAACCGCACCGAGAGCGCGGTCGAGCTGCGTTTCGACGTGGCCGCCTCGCCTTCGCTGCCCGAGGAAGTGCGCGCGCGGCTGCTCACGCGGCGCGACCGTCGCATGACCGGCGAGGGCGTGCTGGTGATCCAAGCGCGCCGCTTCCGTGAGCAGGCGCGCAATCGCGACGACGCGCGCGAGCGGCTGGCCGAGCTCATTCGCGGTGCGCTGGCGGCGCCGGCGAAGCGCGTGGCGACCCGTCCCACGCGCGCCTCGAAGGAACGCCGCCTGTCGGGCAAGCAGCAGCGCGGCAAGCTCAAGCAGACGCGCTCGCGCGACTGGAGCGGCGAATGAGCGGCCGCATGCTGCCGCCGGTGCCACCGCAGGCACCGCGGCTGGACAGCCGCTTCTGGCCCTGGTTGATGCGCGGCCTGCTGCGCCTGTCCGGCTGGCGCCTGCTGGGCGAGCTGCCCGACGTGCCGAAGCTGATCATCATCGGCGCGCCGCACTCGTCCTACTGGGACGGCGTGTGGGGCCTGATGATCAAGATCGCGCTGGGCCTGGATATCAAGATCATGATCAAGCGCGAGGTGCTGGACAGCCCGCTGGGCCTGATCCTGAAGCCCATCGGCATGATCGGCATCAATCGCAGGGCCGCGCTCAACGTGGTCGGCCAGATGGTGCGCCGCTTCGCCGACCACCCGCGGATGTGGCTGGGCATCACCCCCGAAGGCACGCGCAAGCACGTCAAACACTGGAAGAGCGGTTTCCTGCGCATCGCGCGCGAGGCCGACGTGCCGGTGTTGCCGGTGTTCCTGGACTATCCGACCCGCACCTTCACGCTGGGCACGCCGCAGTACGCTACCGACGATCCCGACGCCGACATGGCGCGCATCCGCGCCTTGTTCCGTGGCTATCGCGGCAAGCACCGCGATACCGAGCCGGCGGCATGACGGCGATGCTGGGCATCGCGCATTTCGGCGCCTTCCTGCTCGCCTGCGTGGCGCTCAATCTCACACCCGGGCTGGACACGTTCTACATCCTCGCCCGCAGCGGTCGCGAGGGGCGCGCGGTGGGCTTCGCCGCGGCGCTGGGCATCAATGCCGGCTGCGTGGTGCACACCGGGGCGGTCGTGCTGGGCGTTTCGGCGATCCTGATGAGCTCCGCACTGGCGTTCAGCGCGCTCAAGTACCTGGGCGCGGCCTACCTGGTGTGGATCGGCCTGCGCATGCTGCTCTCGCGCACGGCCGCGCGCACGCCTGCCGCGACCCTCGGCCAGGGCGCGGGCGCCGCCTTCCGGCAGGGCCTGCTGACCAACGTGCTCAACCCCAAGGTGGCGCTGTTCTACCTGGCGTTCCTGCCGCAGTTCGTTTCGGCGCAGGCGAGGCACCCGCAACTGGCGCTGCTGGTGCTGGGGGTGAGCTTCATCGGCACGGGCCTCACCTGGTCGCTGGTGCTGGCGCTGCTCGGCGGACGCATCCACCGACTGCTGCTGGCGCGGCCCGGCCTGGGCCGCTGGATGGACCGCCTGTGCAGCGCCGTGCTGCTCGCTTTCGGCTTGCGGCTGGCGTTCCAGCGGCAGGGATAGCACCCAGCTAACGGCCGGAGTGGCCGGGCTCGTCGTGCTCGCGGTGGGTCAGCAGGCCGGGTTTCACCAGGTCGATGAAGGCGCGCGCCTCGGCGCTGAGGAACTTGCCTTTGCGCACCACGACGCCGTAGCTGCGCTGCGGAAACCAGCGCTTCATGTTGCGCACGGCCAGGCGTGAGCGGTCGGCCTCGGTGATGCAGATACCGGTGACGATCGATATGCCCAAGCCCGCGGCGACGTACTCCTTGATCACCTCCCAGCCACCCACCTCGATCGCCACCTGGTAGGGCACCTGGCGCTGCTGGAACACCAGGTCGACCAGCCGGTAGGTGGACAGCCGCTGCGGCGGCAGGATCAGGCCATAGGGCGAAAGGTCCTCCAGCACCACCTCGTTCTTGTGCGCCAGCGGATGGTCCGGCGGCGTGATCAGCATCGGATCGTACTGGCGCAACGGCGCCCAGGCGATGTCGTTGGGCACGTCCAGCATCGAACCGACCGCGAAATCCGCCTCGTCGGCGCGCAGCAGCGCCAGGCCGTCGCGGCCGGTGACGTTGGCCAGCTGCAGGTGCACCGCCGGATAGGCCTCGCGGTAGCGGCGCACCATCTCGGGCAGCAGGTACTGGATGGTCGAGGCGCCGGCGGCGATGGTCAGGCGGCCGGCCGTGAGGCCCTTCACGCGGGCCTGGAAGTCGCGGTCGAGGTTGTCCCAGCCATCGATCAGCGGCCGGGCCAGCTCGTACAGCGCCTCGCCGGCATCGGTCAGGTTGATGCGCCGGCGCCGCCGCTCCAGCAGCGGCACGCCCAGTTCACGCTCGAGGGCCTGCAATTGCAGGGTGACGGTGGGCTGGGAGAGGAACAGCGCCTCGGCTGCCCGGGTGAGCGTACCCAGCTTGACGATGCTCACGAACGCGCGCAGCTGCTTGTGGCGGTTGCCCTTGTAGTAGTAGCGCTCGGCCGTCTCTGCCTCGTCGAGGGCTTTCCGCGGGCGTGGATTGCGTGTCCGGCTCGAGCGATTGGCCATCATTCTCCCTCGATAGCGCCATTAAACCCAATTTTTAGATACAACTTTGATTCTTTCAATAAGAAAGATTGAAACATTCGCTTTGTCAAATAGAGGTTGTCGAGCCTAGCGTGGATGACACCTTCCCGAAGGAGCTGCATCCATGGCCGTCCCGCAGGAACGACTCGATCCCGGCCCGCTGACCGTCCACGGCGACACGTCCGCCTACCGCGACCTTCTCAGCCATGACGCGCTGGCCTTCCTGGCCGGCCTGCATCGTCGCTTCGACACCCGTCGCCGCGCCCTGCTCGCAGCCCGCGCCGAACGCCAGGCGGGCTGGGATGCAGGTGCCTTGCCGGATTTTCGCGCCGACACCCGGGCGATCCGCGAGGCCGACTGGCAGGTGGCGCCCATCCCGTCCGCGCTGCGCGACCGGCGCGTGGAGATCACCGGCCCGGTCGAGCGCAAGATGATCATCAACGCGCTCAATTCGGGCGCGCAGGTGTTCATGGCCGACTTCGAGGATTCCTCGGCGCCGACCCTGGCCAACCAGCTCGACGGCCAGCGCAACCTGATCGACGCGGTGACCGGCACCATCGCCTGGGAGTCGCCGGAGGGACGCCACTACCGGCTCGGTCCCGAGCCAGCCGTGCTGGTGGTGCGCCCGCGTGGCTGGCACCTGCCGGAACGCCATCTCGAGGTCGACGGCGAACCGATGGCCGGAGCGCTGGTGGACTTCGGCCTGTTCGTGTTCCACAACGCCCGCGCCCTGCACCGGCGCGACCGCGGCCCGTACTTCTACCTGCCCAAGCTCGAGGCCATGGAAGAGGCCGCGCTGTGGGATGCCGTGATGGCGCATGCCGAGGGCGAACTTGGCCTGCCGCACGGCTGCATGAAAGCCACCGTGCTGATCGAGACGCTGCCGGCAGCGTTCCAGATGCACGAGATCCTGCACGCGCTGCGCGAGCGCGTGGTCGGCCTCAATTGCGGCCGCTGGGATTACATCTTTTCCTACCTCAAGACCCTGCGCCGCCACCGCGACCGCTTGCTGCCGGAACGCGGCCAGGTCCAGATGACCGTGCCTTTCCTGAAGGCCTATTCGGAGCTGCTGATCCAGACCTGCCATCGCCGCGGCGCCTTCGCCATGGGCGGGATGGCCGCGCAGATCCCGATCAAGGGCGACGATGCCGCCAACGAGGCCGCGCTGGAGAAGGTCCGCGCGGACAAGCTGCGTGAGGTCCGCGCCGGCCACGACGGCACCTGGGTCGCCCATCCGGCGCTGGTGCCGGTGGCGCGGGAAGTATTCGACCGGCACATGGAAGGCCCGAACCAGCTCGGTGTGCTGCGCCCGGACGTATCGGTGACGCGCGAGCAACTGCTCGCGCCGGCCTGCGGAACGATCACCCGCGCCGGCTTCGACAACAACGTGGAAGTGGCCCTGCGCTACACCGCTGCGTGGCTGGAAGGCCTCGGCTGCGTGCCGATCCACCACCTGATGGAGGACGCCGCCACCGCCGAGATCGCCCGCGCCCAGCTGTGGCAATGGCTGCACTACGCCGCCGAGCCCGGGGAGCGCAACGACTGCGTGCCGCTGGAGTTCGCCGATGGCGCACCGATCGACATGGCGCTGTTCGACCAGTTGCTGGCCGCGCACGCCCATCGGCTGCGCGGCAGCGACCTCGTCGGCGCCAATCGCGCCGACGAGGCGGCCACCCTGCTCGCGCAACTGACCCATGCCAGTCAACTCGGCGCTTTCCTCACCCTGCCCGCCTACGAGCTGCTCGCCTGACAGCGGGCCTCTGGAACTCCCCTTCTCAAGGAGCCGACGTATGAAGAACCATCTGCCGACCGCCGAACAGCTTTCCCTGGACTGGACCAACAACCCCCGCTGGAGCGGCGTCCGCCGCAACTACACCGCCGAGGACGTGGTGCGCCTGCGCGGCACGGTGTCCATCGAGCATTCGCTGGCCCGACGCGGAGCCGAGAAGCTGTGGCAGTCGCTGCACAAGGAAGACTTCGTAAACGCGCTCGGCGCGCTCACCGGCAACCAAGCCATGCAGCAGGTCAAGGCCGGCCTGAAGGCGATCTACCTGTCGGGATGGCAGGTCGCCGCCGATGCCAACCTCGCCGGCGAGATGTATCCGGACCAGTCGCTCTACCCGGCCAACTCGGTGCCGCAGGTGGTCAAGCGCATCAACAACGCGCTGCTGCGTGCCGACCAGTTGCATCACGCCGAAGGCAGCGACGAGATCGACTGGCTGGCGCCCATCGTGGCCGATGCCGAAGCCGGCTTCGGCGGCGTGCTCAACGCCTTCGAGCTGATGAAAGCGATGATCGAGGCCGGCGCCGCTGGCGTGCACTTCGAGGACCAGCTCGCCGCGGTGAAGAAATGCGGCCACATGGGAGGCAAGGTCCTGGTACCCACCCGCGAGGCCATCGACAAGCTCACCGCCGCGCGCCTGGCCGCCGATGTCTGCGGCGTGCCGACCTTGCTGGTGGCCCGTACCGACGCCGACGCGGCCGACCTGCTCACCTCCGACGTCGACGACAACGACAAGCCCTTCCTTACCGGCGAGCGCACCGTCGAGGGCTTCTTCCGCGTCAGGCCGGGTCTGGACCAGGCCATCAGCCGCGGCCTGGCCTACGCGCCCTACGCCGACCTGGTCTGGTGCGAGACCAGCAAGCCGAACCTGGAGGATGCGCGCCGTTTCGCCGAGGCGATCCATGCGAGGTACCCGGGCAAGCTGCTGGCGTACAACTGCTCGCCGAGTTTCAACTGGCGCAAGAACCTGGATGACGCCACGATCGCGACCTTCCAGAAGGAACTGGGAGCCATGGGCTACAAGTTCCAGTTCATCACGCTGGCCGGCTTCCACAGCCTCAATTACGGCATGTTCGAGCTCGCGCACGGCTATGCCCGTCGGCAGATGAGCGCCTTCGTGGACCTGCAGGAAAAGGAGTTCGCCGCCGCCGCGCGTGGGTTTACCGCAGTCAAGCACCAGCGCGAGGTCGGCACCGGCTACTTCGACCAGGTTACCCAGGCGATCCAGCAGGGGCAGTCCTCGACCACTGCACTCAAGGGGTCGACCGAGGAAGCGCAGTTCCAGCGAGCCTCGGCTGCCTGAACCTCCGCGCGCGGCGCGAGGTGGGCATCGAAAGAGAGGAGGCCGGCCCCGGTATCGGGCGGGGGGGAGGGGGACCGATACCGGGGCGGCGGCCGGCAGCATTTAAGTACCGGCGGGTGCAGATATTAGGCGCTCGCCCAGCAATGTCAATACCCGGCGGTACAGAAATTAAAAGCGGCGGTATTGCAGCGCCTCGGCCAAATGCGCCCGATCGAGCAGCGCCGCGCCGCCGTCGAGGTCCGCGATGGTGCGGGCCACGCGCAAAGTCCGGTGATAGGCGCGGGCCGACAGCCCCAGCCGCTCCAGCGCCGCCTCGAACCAGCGCCGCTCGGCCGCGCCCAACCCGCAATCGCGTTCCAGTTCGCGCGTGTTGATCTCGGCGTTGGCGCGGCCGGCCCGGGCCAAGGCCCCTGCGCGGGCCTGGATCACCCGCGCGCGCACGGTCGCGGAATCCTCGTCGTACACGCTGCAGGGCGCGCCCAGTTCGGCCAAGGGCACGCGCGGCACCTCCACGCACAGATCGATGCGGTCCAGCAGTGGGCCGGAGATGCGGCTGCGATAGCGCTGGATCTGATCGGGCGTGCAACGGCAACGCTCGCGCGCGTCGCCGGCGTAGCCGCAGGGACACGGGTTCATCGCAGCGACGAGCTGGAACTGCGCCGGAAAAGTGGACTGCCGCGCCGCGCGCGAAACCAGGATATGACCCGATTCCAGCGGCTCGCGCAGTACTTCCAGCACGTGGCGGTTGAACTCGGGCAGCTCGTCGAGAAACAGCACGCCGTTGTGCGCCAGCGAGATCTCGCCCGGGCGAGGGTTGGAGCCCCCACCGACGAGTGCCACCGCGGAAGCGGTATGGTGCGGCGCCCGGAACGGACGACGCCTCCATCGGGCCGGGTCGACCGGCTGGCCGGCCACCGAGAGCACGGCGCAGGTTTCGAGCGCCTCGGTCTCGTTCAGTGGCGGCAGGATGCCGGGAAGGCGTTCGGCCAGCATGGTCTTGCCGGTGCCCGGCGGACCGACCAGCAGGAGATGGTGCCCTCCGGCTGCAGCGATCTCCAGCGCGCGGCGCGCCTGCAGCTGGCCGCGCACGTCGACCAGGTCGGGCACGCCCGGATCGGCTGCCTGCCCGTCGTCAGGCGGGCCCGGTAAGGCCAGCTCCTGCGCGTCCCGCAGCCAGCCACAGACTTCCGCCAGCGTATCGGCCAGCAGTACCTCGGCCTCGGGCACAAGCGCCGCCTCGGCAGCGTTGGCGCGCGGCACCACCACGCGTCGCCCGCGCGCCCGCGCACGCAACAGCGCAGGCAGCACGCCGGAAACGCCGCGCAGATCGCCGGACAGCGCGAGCTCGCCGAGAAACTCGCACCGGTCGAGCTTCTCCCGGGGCACTTGTCCGCCAGCAGCCAGGATGCCGAGCGCGATGGCGAGGTCGAAACGGCCTCCATCCTTGGGCAGCTCAGCGGGAGCGAGGTTTACCGTGACCTTGCGGTTGGGATACTCGAACGCTGCATTCTGGATCGCCACCCGGACGCGGTCGCGTGCTTCCCTTACGGCTGCTTCCGGCAAGCCGACGATGTGCGTACCGGGCAGCCCACCGGAAAGGTGCACCTCGACCATGACCTGCGGCGCAGAGACGCCTTCCTGGGCGCGGCTCAAGGTGACTGCCAGGCTCATGGCATCGCCGGGATAGCCTGGGGACTCGCCGGCGCAGCTGGCGGGACAGGCCTGAATGGCGAGATCGACCGGCCGAACTGATGTGGACTGGCGTGGGCGATGGTCAATGGCTGCCTCGCCTGACGTGGCGCGCGTAGCCCTTCATGGACATGCCGGCCGCACGCGATGGGGTCGCAAGGGTGCATGTGAAACGCGACTCCATCGACGAACAGGCAAAAATAACCGCCCCCGATCGTTCTCGGGGTGAGGGTGACAGATCGGGGGCGGCTCCCGGGAGCTGGCGGCTAGAGCTCGCGGCCAGTCGCGTCGGCCTCCAGCTCGGCGACGCGTCTTTCCAGTTCGTCGACCTTGGCACGAGTGCGCGCCAACAATTGACTCTGGACCTCGAACTCCTCGCGGGTGACCAGCTCGAGGCGACGCAATCCTTGCATCAGGACATCGTGGAAGTTGGTTCGCAAATCCTGCTGCGCCTGTGCCAACCCTGGCGGTACCAGCGACACAAGTCGCAGGGCAATTCTGTCGATTTCCTGCCGATCCATCATGGACGGCACCTCGAGCGGGTCGGAATGAAGTCTAGGTATAGGGGATGTATGTGCACCATCGGCCGGTTCCGTCAGAAATTGTAGGGATTCTCCTACACGCCTCACCGGGGCGACAGCTTCAGGGCAGACAGGCACAATGCCCGCCTGCGTGCACAGGTAGCGGAAGGAACATCCATGAAGCTGGTCGTGGCAGTGATCAAGCCGTTCAAGCTGGACGACGTGCGTGAGGCGCTGGCCGAAGTCGGCGTGCAGGGCATCACGGTGACCGAGGTCAAGGGCTTCGGTCGCCAGAAAGGCCACACCGAGCTCTATCGCGGCGCTGAATACGTGGTCGATTTCCTGCCCAAGATCAAGCTGGAGGTGGCCGTGGCGGACGATCAGCTCGAGCGGGTGATCGAGGCGATCCAGCAATCGGCACGGACCGGCAAGATCGGCGACGGCAAGATCTTCGTCAGCCCGCTGGAGCAGGTGATCCGCATCCGCACGGGCGAGCTGGACAACGACGCGCTCTGAGGCTTCAGCCGAAGGCGCGCGCGAAGCGCCGGTGGTGGACCAGCAGCCCCGCGTAGTAGCTGACGTAGTAGCCGATCATCAGGCCGACCACCAGCAGGGTCAGGGGCCTGTTGCCAAGCTGGGGAGCGGTCGGCGCCATCGTCGGGCCAGTCGCGCCCGCGTAAGGCATCAACACCAGGAAACGCCAGGCCAGGCGCCCGACCAGGACGGCGGTGACGGCGGCGCCGATCCACGGGTTGGGCAGATACAGATCACGGCCGTCCACAGCCCGTTCGAAACGGGTCAGGCGCAGTCCGAGCAGGCCCAGCGCAACGCCGCCTAGCAGGCCGCCGGCCAGGCCTTCGAGCAGACGCGGATCGTGCAGGCCGGCCAGCGAGGCCAGACCGGCCACCACGGTGAGAATCGCCACGCGGGCCATCATGGGTCCGCGGCGAACGGGCTGGCGGCCGAACTGGCGGCGAACGCGACGCCACACCATGAAGGCCACCAGCGGCGAGACCAGCGCGGGCATGAGGAGGTTCGGTGCCATGGCGTGCTCCTTGGATGGGTGCGACGAAGCCTAGCCGCGCAGGCAAGCCGGCACGATGGGTGCCAGGCACCCATCGGGAATGACAGCTGTCAGCGCGAGGGCCGCATCGGAGCTTTACCCGCCGCCGTCGGCCCGAGGAACCTACTTCGCCTTGCCTTGGTTGGCCACCGCGGCCATCTTCGCCGCGATCGCCTCGGCGTCGCCCAGGTAGTAGCTGCGCAACGGCTTCATGGCCTCGTCGAACTCGTACACCAGCGGCACGCCGTTGGGCACGTTCATATCGACGATGGCTTCGTCGGAGACGTCGTCCAGGTACTTGATCAGCGCGCGCAGCGAGTTGCCGTGCGCGGCCACCAGTACGCGCTGGCCGGAGGCCACGGCCGGCGCCAGCACGTCGTGCCAGTACGGCAGCACGCGGGCGACGGTGTCCTTCAGGCATTCGGTGTCGGGGATCATCGACGGGTCGAGCAGCGCGTAGCGCGGGTCGCGCAGCGACGGGTTGGCGGCGCGTTCCAGCGGCGGCGGCGGGATGTCGTAGCTGCGGCGCCAGATCTTGACCTGGTCCTCGCCGTACCTGGCGGCGGTTTCGGCCTTGTTGAGCCCGGTCAGGCCGCCGTAGTGGCGTTCGTTCAAGCGCCAGTCGGTGACCACCGGCAGCCACATCAGGTCCATCGCGTCGAGCACGCCCCACAGCGTGCGCACGGCCCGCTTGAGCACCGAGGTGTGCGCCACGTCGAAGGTGTAGCCCGCTTCCAGCAGCAGCCGTCCGGCTTCCTTCGCTTCGGCCATGCCCTGTTCGGTGAGGTCGACGTCGGCCCAGCCGCTGAAGCGGTTGTCGAGGTTCCACTGGGACTGGCCATGGCGGATCAGGACGAGCTTGTGCATGTCGTTGGCTTCGCGACCGGAAACGTGAAATGGTGCGGGGTGACCGCCCGGAGGTCAAATCGACCCTGCCACAGGTCATGGCAACCCTGCCCGGGGTGCGTGCATCCATGCCCAGGCAACCCACCCAACGGAGCTTCGATATGCGTCGTCACCATCTTGCTTTCGCCCTGGCCCTCGCCTTCTGCCTGCCGCTCGCGGCGATGGCCGGCGACGGCGACATCGACAAGGTCAACGGCAGCGCGCGCGTCGAGGCCGGCCAGACCGCGGGCGACGTGAGCACCGTCAACGGTGCCGTGCGCGTGGGCGACAACGCCACCGTGCGCGACGCCAGCACGGTCAACGGCTCGGTGGAACTGGGCACGCACGCGCAGGCGCAGTCGCTGGGCACGGTCAACGGCAGCATCACGCTGGGCGCGGACAGCCGCGTGCACGGCAAGATCGAGGCGGTCAACGGCGCCATCCGGCTCGGCCACAACGCCGACGTGGGCGGCCGCGTCTCCAACGTCAACGGCGCGATCACGCTGGACGCGGCGCACGTGGCCGAGGGCCTGGGCACGGTCGGCGGCGACATCGACGTAGGCGAGGGTTCGCGCGTGGAGGGCGGCATCCTGGTCGACAAGCCTGGCGGCTGGTTCCATTTCGGCGACAGCCGCCCGCCGCACATCGTGATCGGCCCTCACGCGGTGGTGCAGGGCACGCTGGAATTCCGCCGCGAGGTGGTGCTTCAGGTCAGCGACAGTGCCCAGATCGGCAAGGTCGTGGGCGCCACGCCGGTGAAGTTCAGCGGCGCGCAGCCTTGACCGTGCGGCCGACGGCGGCGGGCTGAAGCCCGCCCGGGGCCACCTAGGTTCCCGGCAACCAATCGCGCGGCTTGAGGTAGTCCTCCAGCCGCGCTTCCGCCGAGCCGGCTTCGGGCGCATAGGCGTACTCGAAGCGCACGCGCGGCGGCAGGCTCATCAGGATCGACTCGGTGCGCCCGCCCGACTGCAGTCCGAACAGCGTGCCGCGGTCGTAAACCAGGTTGAATTCGACGTAGCGGCCGCGCCGGTACAGCTGGAATTCGCGTTCGCGCTCGCCCCAGGGGGTGTCGCGGCGGCGGCGCACGATCGGCACGTAGGCATCCAGGAAGCCCTGGCCGACGTCGCGGGTAAAGGCGAAGCAGCGCTCGAAGCCACCCTCGTTCAAGTCGTCGTAGAACAGCCCACCGATACCGCGCGTCTCGGCCCGATGCTTCAGATAGAAGTACTCGTCGCACCAGCGCTTGTAGCGTGGGTAGACATCCGCGCCGTAGGGCGCGCATAGGTCGCGCGCGACCGTGTGCCAATGCTGCGCGTCTTCGTCGAACGGGTAGAACGGAGTCAGGTCGAAGCCACCGCCGAACCACCACACCGGTTCCACGCCTTCCTTGCTCGCCTCGAAATAGCGCACATTGGCATGCGCGGTCGGTACGTACGGATTCTTCGGATGCAGCACCAGCGAGACGCCGGTGGCGATGAAGCTGCCGCCGGCCAGCTCCGGCCGGTGCGCGGTGGCGCTGGGCGGCAGGGTGTGGCCGCTGACCCGCGAGAAGTTGACGCCGGCCTGCTCGAACAGCGCGCCGTCACGCAGCACGCGGGTGCGGCCGCCGCCACCGGCTTCGCGGGTCCAGCGGTCCTCGACGAAGCGCGCGGTGCCGTCGAGGGATTCGAGTGCGCTACAGATGCGATCCTGCAGTTCGCGCAGGAAGGCTTCGGCCTGGTCGGCTTGCTGGCTCATCGGACATCCGCAAAACGCAATGCACAGAGCTTAGCAAGCGCGCCCGCGCCGGCGCTGCGGCGCGACGACGCGGGCGCGACTTCCAGCCGGTGGCGGCCGAAATCAATTCCAGGTTGCGGCCGATGTCGCGGCGAGGTGCTGCATCCAGCCGATGCAGCTGGATGGATCAGCGGGTCCCGTCGCGCTTGATCGCGTACCTGAGGTTCTTGCGGTCGACATAGCGACGGGAACGAGCGCGGCCGTTTCAGCTGATCCGTGCCGCCATGCGCCGGTGGCCGACCAGCTGCGCCCAGCGCACGCCCAGATCGATCCACATGAGGTAGGTCGCCTCCATCGCCAGCAAGGCGAGGTAGCGCGGCGTGTATGGCAGGCGAGCCTCGGCCGCCACCGGGTGGCCGTCGAAGCCCAGCCGGCGCGCCAGCAGCAGGCAACGCGCCAGGTGGTAGCGGCTGGTGAGCAGCGCGACCGGCGGCAGCACCTCGGCGCTGTCGCCGCCCTGCAGCAACCCGCGCGCGTGGCGCAGGTTCTCCAGCGAGTCGACCGATTCCTGTTCCAGCTCCACCTCGACGTCGCCATGCAGGCCCTGTTGCAGCAGCCAGGCGTGGCCGGCCTGCGCCTCGCTGCGATCGCCGCCACTATGTCCGCCGAGCAGCAGCACGTGACGCGTACGGCCGGCCCGCACCAGTGCGAGCGCGCGGGCCAGGCGCTCGCGAAAATCGCCGTCGGGTTCGTCTCCCGCCAGCTGCCGGCCGAATACGAGCAAGACCCGACGTCCGGGCCATGCCGTCGGGCTGTACCGGGCGATGCGCCACACGTGCATCAAGTAACCCAACCACACCAGCCCGCCGCTGAGCAGCACCGCGAGCAGCGTCACTGCGGCGGCGTGCAGTACGTCGGTATCGCGCAGGTAGCGCCAGGGATTGCGATGGACGGGAGCGGCCACGGCGTCGTCAGTTGAGAGCGAACCGCGAGTGTGCGCAGGCGCCCGCGTCACCGCAATCGTGCACGCCTCCCTCACCTGCCTGAACAGGCGGACGCCACCGCGGGAGCGAGGCTAGGCAAGCTCGTGCACCGCCGCTAGGCTGGCTCGATGCCGCAACCGATCTCCCCGCTCGCGATCTCCGCCTTCACCGCCACGTCCGCCTTGGGCCGCGGCCTGGAGGCCCATCGCCAGGCCTTGCAGGATGCCCGCTGCGGCCTGCGCGCCAACGATTTCAGCCAGGCCGAGCTGGCGTGCTGGGTGGGGCGCGTGACGGGTCTGGAGGCAGCGCCGCTGCCCGGCGCCCTGGCCGCGTGGGAGTGCCGCAACAACCGGCTCGCCTGGCTGGGCCTGAACCAGGACGGTTTCCTCGATGCCGTGCGCTCGGCGTGCGAACGCTACGGCGCCAGCCGCGTGGCGCTGCTGCTGGGCACGTCCACCGCCAGCATCGGCGCCACCGAGGAGGCCTACCGCCGGCTCGACGCCGACGGCGGGTTTCCGCAGGACATGCTGCGGCCGCCGATCCACGCGCCGCATTCGCTGGCCGGATTCGTCGCCGAGGCACTGACGCTGGAAGGCCCGTGCCTGACCGTGTCCACCGCGTGTTCCTCCAGCGCCAAGGTGTTCGCCAGCGCCGAGCGGATGATCCGCCTGGGGCTGGTGGACGCCGCGGTGGTCGGCGGCGTGGATACCCTGTGCGAGAGCGTGCTGTTCGGCTTCAACGCGCTGGAACTGGTTTCGCGCGCGCCGTGCCGCCCGTTCGACCGCGCCCGCGACGGCATCTCGATCGGCGAGGCGGCCGGCTTCGCGCTGCTCGAGCGCGTCGACGCCGCGCCGCGCGCGCCGCGCCTGCTCGGCTACGGCGAAGCCAGCGATGCCCACCACATGTCCACACCGCATCCCGAAGGCCTGGGCGCCGAGATGGCCTTGCGCGATGCGCTGGCGCGCTCGGGCCTCGAGCCGGCGCGGGTCGACTACATCAACCTGCACGGCACCGCGAGCCTGAAGAACGACGAAGTGGAGGCGGCGCTGATCGCCCGCACCTTCCCGCCGTCGACGCGGGCCAGCAGCACCAAGGGCTTCACCGGCCACACGCTCGGTGCCGCCGGCATCCTCGAGGCGGTGATCACCTTGCTGACGCTGGAGCACGAGCTGGTGCCCGGCAACCTCGGTGGCGTCGACCCCGACCCCGCCTGCGGCCCGCAGTTCGCCTGGCGCAACGAGGCACGCACGGTCGAGGTGGCGCTCAGCAACTCGTTCGGCTTCGGCGGCAACAACGCCTGCCTGGCCTTCGCCCGCGCGGATCGCCGCGCATGAGCCGGTTGCAGGTGTACGTCCAGGGCGTCGGCGTGTGGTCCCCGCGGCTGGCCGATTTCGCCGCCCTGCGCGGCGTGCTCCGGGGCCAGGACATGGCGCCGCCGCCCGCGCGCCCGCCGGCCTCGCGGCTGCCGGCGAACGAGCGCCGGCGCGCGCCCGAGAGCGTGCTGCTGGCCATCGAGGTGGCCGACCAGGCGGTCGCCATGAGCGGTCTGGACGCATCGACGCTGGCTTGCGTGTTCGCCTCCTCGCATGGCGACCAGTCGATCACGGATTACATGTGCGCGGTCCTCGCGACCGCCCCGGCGGAGCTTTCACCGACGCGCTTCCACAACTCGGTGCACAACGCCCCCGCCGGCTATTGGACCATCGCCACCGGCTGCCATGCGCCGTCCAACGCGGTGTGCGCGCAACAGGCCAGCTTCGGGGCCGGCCTGCTCGAAGCGGCCATCCTGGCCGTGGCCGATGCACGGCCCGTGCTGCTGGTGTGCAGCGATACCGCCGGCAGCGGACCGCTGGCCGACGTCACCGGCTGCGTCGCGCCGTTCGCCTGTGCGCTGGTGCTCGCGCCGCAGCCGGGCGCCTGCACGCTGGGCCGACTTGATCTGCACCTTTGTCCCGCTAGCATCGCCGATGCATCGTCCGCATCGCCGCTGCCGGCCGACTGGATGGCCAGCAGCCCGTCGGCTTCGGCCTTGCCGCTGCTGGCGCTGCTGGCGCAGGGCACCGGCCGCTGCCGGCTGATGGCGGCCGCTGCGCTCGGCATGGAAGTCCAATTGGAGAAATGCGCTTGAAACCGACTTCGCCGCGTTGGTGCGTACTCATCCCCTGCCTCAACGAAGAGGCGGCGATCGAGCGGGTGATCGCCTCGGTGTTGGCGCTGAACGTGCCGGTGATCGTCATCGACGATGGCTCGGACGACCGCACGCCGCAGATCGTCGGCGCGTTGCCGGTCACCCTGCTGCGCCATCCGGTGCGCCGCGGCAAGGGCGAGGCGCTGCGCCACGGTTTCCGCGAGGCGCTCAGGCAGGGCTTCGACGCCGTGGTGACGATGGATGGCGACGGCCAGCACCTGGCCGCCGACGTGCCGCGCATCGTCGCCGCGGCGCAGCGCTATCCCGACCACATCGTGATCGGCGCGCGCCTGCTCGAACGCGAGCAGCAGCCCAAGGGCCGCCGCCGCGCCAACGCGGTGGCCGACTGGGGCATCTCCTGGGGCTGCGGCCTGCCGGTGGTCGATACCCAGAGCGGCCAGCGCTGGTACCCGCGCGCCGCGCTGGAGCTGGTCGACCTGCCGGCGGAGAACTTCGTGTTCGAAGCGGCCATCCTGATCGCCGCCTGCCGCGAAAAGGGCCTGGGCGTGGTGTCGGTACCGATCGCCTCGCGCTACCAGGGCGAGTTCCGGCTCAGCCATTTCAGCCCCGTGCGCGACGTGGTGCGCATCACCACCTACACCATCGGCCGGGTGATGCATTACGGGAACATCTTCGCCAGCTATCGGCGCTCGCACGAGGCGCCGCCGACGGTGATCGACGACGAAGGGCTGCTCGCGGTGGAGGCCGGCGAACCGGCGCGCCTGATCCGCTGACGACGCAGAGCTCGGGCGGGTCAGGCCATGCCGCCGTTGACGCCGATGACCTGCCCGTTGACGTAGCCGGCTGCCTCCGAGCAGAGAAAGGCGACCAGCGCGGCCACCTCTTCCGGCCGGCCGGCCCGCTGCGCCGGCACCATCTCGCGGATGCGCTCGGGCGGGAAGTGTTCGCCGGCCATGCGTCCCTCGATGACCCCAGGCGCCACCACGTTCGCAGTGATGCCGCGCGAAGCCATCTCGCGCGCCAGCGACTTCACCGCGCCGTGCAGGCCGGCCTTGGCCGCCGCGTAATTGGCCTGGCCCCGGTTGCCGAGCTGGCCGGCCACCGAGCCGACCGCCACCACGCGTCCGAAGCGCGCCCGCGCCATTGGCAGCAGCAGCGGCTGGACCACGTGGAAGAAGCCGTGCAGCGAGACGTCGATGACCCGCTGCCATTGCTCGGCGGCCATGCCCGCCATCGGCGCATCGTCGTGCACGCCGGCGTTGCTGACCACCGCGTGGATCGGGCCGTCGCGCAGGAGCGCTTCGGTGGCGAGCCGCGCGGCCGTCGCATCGGCGACGTCGAACACGGTCACCCATGCCTCTCCACCGCGGTCGCGGATGGCCGATGCCACGGCCTCGGCGCGCGCCGGCGCGCTGTGGGCGTGCACGATCACCTGGTAGCCGGCCGCCGCCAGCGCGTGGCAGATCGCGCTGCCCAGGTCGCCGCTGCCGCCGGTGACCAGCGCGCGGCGCAGTGACGTCTTCGTGTTCATGGCAGGGCCTCGTGGGGGTGGATCACCGCCGCGCGGCCGCTGGCCAGCACGCGGCCGGCCTGTTCCACGCGGAAGGCGTACTGGGCGCCGGCATCGTCGGCGTACATGCAATGCGAGTGGACGTCCAGACATGCGTCCGGCGATACGTATTCGATCGCCAGGGCGACATCGCGCAGGCTGACCAGCAGACCCGCGCGCACCGTCTCGATGCCACGCGCACGCGCCAGCAACGCGCCGTGCACGGCCATCGCCTGGGCGCCGAACTCGGCCAGGTGCACCGCGTGCAGGCCATGCGGCCCGCGCAGCGGATGGCCGGGGCGGGCATGCCCGTCGCTGCGGGCGTGGATGGCGTGCTCGTCCCACGCCAGCACGGCATCGAGCAGGCACATGTCGCCCGCGTGCGGGATCAGGTGCGCCCAGTCACTTTTCGGCAGCATCGTCGGCGGGCGCGTGCGGCGCCATCAGGATGGAAAGGCAGAAATGGAAGGCCACGCCCAGGCTGACCGTCAGGCCGATCGCGCGCAGCACGGGGATCGTCGCCCAGGCCAGCATGCCGAACACCAGCAGCGCCGAGAGCACGCAGACCAGCGTGGCATGCAGCGTGCGACGCTGCTCGGCCGCGTCGCCGGTGTCGCGCTCGAAGAACAGCGCATAGTGCAGGCCCAGTCCGCCGGCAAGGATCAGCGCGACCAGATGGAACAGCGAAACCTCCACCCCGGCCACGCGCTCGACCGCCAGCACCAGGAAGGTCGCCAGCGTCATCGGTGCCAGCACGTGCCAGGCGCGGCGCAGGCTGCGCAAGGCCAGGCCGATGGTCAGCACCAGCAATGCCGCGGCGGCCAGCAGGGCCTGCAGGATGCGGGTGCGGTAGGCGATCACCAGCGACTCGGCGGCGGCCTTCAGGTCGAGCACGCGCACGCCTCCGCCGCTGCCCTGGGCCAGTGCCGCCAGCGCCGCCGCATCGTGCACGCCGCTGACCGTGCCCAGGCCCAGCCAGCGGCCGTCTCGCTGGACCAGCATCGCGGCCAGGCGTTGGCCGAGCGGACTGGCCGCGAACGCACCGGGCGTGAGCGGCGGCAGTACGCGCGCGGTTTCCACGTCGGCGACGAAGGGAGCGAAAAGGCCGCTGCGGAACGGTAGGCCTTCGGTGGCCTGCGCGAGCGCATGCTCCAGCATGGCGCGGTCGGGCAATTTCTGCTGGCGTGCACGCTGGGTCGAGGTGCTGGGCAGGTAGCGCGAGGGCAGCTCGATCGCATCGACGGCATGCTGCGCGATCAACCTGTCCGCCTTCGGCTGCAGCCGTTCGGACAGCGCCAGCACCGCGTCGGGCGTGGCCGCTTCCAGGATCAGCAGGTAGCGCACGTCCGGCGCGCCCAGCGCCGCGCGCAGGCGGGCGTCGCGTTGCAGCAGGTCGGTCGGCAGCGGGGTCAGCGCGGCCAGGTCGTTCTGCCAGAACGGCCCGCGCGCGAGCCCCAGCATGCCCACGATGAGCACGGCCACCAGCCAGGGGATCCAGCGCGGCCGCGGCAGCGCATCGACCGCCGCGCGCAGGCGCACCAGCCACGACAGCTCGGCGACGTCGCGCACCCGCGCCGGCAGCAACTGCGGCAGCAGGTAGCGCGTGCTGAAGCCGGCCGCCAGCAGGCCGACGATCGTGAACACCGCCAGCTGTTTGAGGCCATTGACGCCCGAGGCATAGAAGGCCAGGTAGGCGATGCACGCCGAGGCGATCGCGGTGAGCAGCAGCGGCCACAGGTCGCGCACGCTCGCCACCGCATCCTCGCCCGCGCGACGGTGGCTCAACACGCGGATCGGGTATTCCTGCGCCACGCCGAGCAGGGTGAAGCCGAACGCCAGCGTGATGCCATGGACCTGCGGGTAGGCCAGCGTCAGCGCGGCGATGCCGGCCAGTGCGCCGCTGGCCACCGGCAGCGCGGCCAGCAGCAGCGAACTCACGCTGCGGTAGGCCAGCAGCAGCAGCGCAATGAAGCCAAGGGTGGAAATGCGGCCGATCCAATCCGCCTGCTGGCGCGTCTGCGCGCTGGCGACGACGCTGAAGTAGCCCGGGCCGGATACGGTCAGCCGGGCCGCCCTGCCGCCGGGCAGCGCGCGCAGTGCCGCTTCGATGCCGCCGATCGCCGCCTGCTGTGCGTCCGGGTCGAAGCCGGGGGCCGTCGTCTGCACCAGCAGCAGCGCCTCGCCCTGTGGCGAGAACCACACGCCCTCGCGCACCTCCGGCGCACGGGCCGGCGCCCAGCGCTGGGCGAGCTTGAGTACCTCCAGCGTCGGGTCGCGCGGCAGCAGGTCCTTGAGCAGGCTCGCCGCCGGCGAGGACAGGTCGTCCAGCCGCTGCTCCAGTTCCTCGCGCAGGAACGGCGCGTCCAGCGTGCGCGTATCGAGCGTAGGCGAGAGCAGGTAGCGGTAGGGCAGCAGCTTCGCGTCGAGCGCGGTGAGGTCGAAGCTGCCGTTGAGCACCTGCGCATAACGGGGGTCGGACTTGAGCTTCGCAGCCAAGCCCTGACTGAGCCTGGCGAGGCTGGCCTCGTCCGCGCCGGCGATCGCCAGCAGCAGCAGGCGCGAACCGGGGCCCTCGCCCACCTGCTCCATCAGCAGGCGCTGGTCGGGCGTGGTCGGCGCCGGCATGAAGCTGCGCAAGTCGGTGCTGACGTGAAGCCGCTGCACCACCCACAGGCCCAGCAGGGCCAAGGCCAGCAGCCACGCCGCAGCCAGCAGGGCGACGCGTACGCGCTGCGGCGTGCCCGGCCTGCCGCGCATGCTCATCCGCCCTTGCAGAGCGCGGCGAGCGCCTCGCGGGTGGGCGCCGCCGGCATCTTCGCGGCCAGGCTGCCGAGCAGGTCGACGGCGACGTCGCCGTCGGCCTCCTGCATCCACATGCAGCGCGCTTGTCCGTTCTCGCCGTCGATGCGGATGCTGGCCACGGTACGCGCCACCGCGAGGTCGCGCGGCGTCAGGATCAGCGACCAGGCGCCGTGCGCGTCGCCGCGGCGGGCGATCGCGAAGGCCTTGCGCAGGCGGCTGGCGTCGCCGCCGAGCAGGGCGACGAAGCTGTCGACCAGCACCTTCAGCTGCGGCGCGCGCTCCAGCGAGAAGCTGCGCTCGCCCTTGCCTTCGCGCTGCTGGGTCACCTTGCCCCCGGCGATGCGCGCGGTTTCCGCGTGCGGCTTCTCCACGTGGCGCTCGAGGGTGTCCCCGCCCAGCCAGGCCAGCTCGCCGGAAACCACCAACGGGCGATCGAGCACCTGCATGAAGCGCGCCTCGGCAAAGGCGGTGCGCGCGGGCGCGGGGCGGCCGAGCTGGCTGATCAGCGCATCGGTGGCGTCAGGTGCCGAGGCGTTCGCCGAGCAAGCCAGGGCCAGGGCGCACAGCAGTGCGCTGATCTTGCTGCCAGAAATCATAGAAATTGAACCAGTTGTAGGGAACTACGTGGACGTAATGTTCCAGTCGCTGGGCATAACGGGCGATGAGTGCGTCCAGCGCCGGGCCGCGGTTGTGGCGCGGGATGTCCACCCGGTCGGCCAGCGGTTCGAACACCAGCCGGTAGCGCCGGCCGCCCAGGTACAGGCCGAAGCACAGCACCACCGGTACCTTCAGCGAATGCGCCAGCAACCAGGGCCCCACCGGGAACGGCGCGTTCTGGCCGAGGAAGGGAACGTGCCGCAAGGCCTCGTGGGCGCGCCCGCGGTCGGCCAGCAACGCCACCAGCGCGCCGTGCTGGCAGGCCTCGTTGATGGCCAGGGTGATCGAGGTGCCGTCCTGCGAGGCGTCGATCACGCAAGCGCCCACGTCCGGCGCGAGCGCTTCGAGCAGTTCGGTCATCGCCGGGGTCTTCTGCTTGTCCAGCAGCACGCGCAGCGGCATTTCCGGGCGGCGCGCGCCGATCGCGCGCAGCGCCTCGAAACTCCCTTGGTGCGAGCCGAAGAGGAGCACGCCGCGGCCTTGCGCCAACCGTTCGTCGAGCATCTCCAGGCCGACGGTCTCGATCTCGAAATTCTTCTCGCCGTGGGCGAGCAGGAAGATCCGGTCCAAGGTCGTGGCCGCGAAGCAGTGGATGTGCCGCATCACCTCCCAGGACGAGGCGCGCCGGCCGAATACGCGGCTCAGGTAGGCGCGCGAGGCGGTCCGCTCGGGTTCCCGCCGCAGGAAGAAATAGAGCGTGATCGGATAGAGGAACAGCCGCCCGAACCGCCGCCCGCCATGCAGCGCGATGCTGCGGATCAGCCACAGCGCGAAACGGCCGCCGCCCTCGGGCCGGCTTTGCCAATGATGATTCATGCGTCCGCCGCTCCCTCGACCAGGCCGCGCGCGAGCAGCTGGCTGCCGCGGTGTATCTCGAAGCGTACCCGTGCGCCTGCCGGCGTCAACTGCAATTGGGCAGTCTCCGCCGGGCCGAGCGGGGCGACGAACTTGGCCTCCCACACGCAGGCCAAGCGCTCGCCGCGCCAGGCGCGCAGCGCTCGGGCCACCTGTTCGAGCAGCAGCACGCCGGCGACGAGCGGGCGCCCCGGGAAATGCCCGGGCAGGCTCGGGTGATCCGGCGCGAAGCAAAACGTCGTCTGATAGGCACAGGGGGTCATGGCGCGTGGTTCCTGCCGCGGACCAGCTGCGGCCAGCGCAGGGCCAGCCGGTGCAACAGCGCCGGTAGCGCCAGGTGCGGCAGATGGCGCAGGTGCCAGCGGCGGAACAGATACTCCAGCACGAAGACCGCACCCAGCAGCAGGTAGGCGCCCGCGTGCATGTAGCCCTGGACCCACGCCAGCGGCACCGGCCATGGCGAGGGCAGGCCCAGCCGCGCCAGGATGCCTCCGGGTACCTGGCAGAACAGCATGGCGCCCAGCACCAGCGCCTGCCCGCCCAGCAGCGTGGCCCAGAACGCGGTGAGCCGGCGCGCATAGCGCGCGATGCCCGGCATCGCCAGCCGCGGCGTGCCTTCGATGGCCTCGATGAACTGCGCGACGAGCGGCTGGCGCCCGGCCCGCAAGGTGCGGCCGAACAGCCAGGCGAGCAACACGTTCAGCAGCAGCGGCACCGCGTCCAGGGCGAGCGCCGCGAGGCCGCGCGCGGCAAGCCAAGCCAGGCCGCCGAGCAGGCCCAGCCACGCCAGCCATGCGCCCGGCCGGCCGGCGCGCAGCGCCGGCCACAGCAGCAGGCCTGCCAGCAAGGCGGACGCAGCCAGCGTCAAGGCTTGCCAATGGGTGAGCGCGCCGGCGACGGCCAGCAGCGGGTAGGCGAGCAGCAGCGGCAATGGGCGCGTTTGCGCGTGCCGGGTCTCGGACATGGCGTGCGCGTGCATCAGCAGAGGTGGGCGGGATGATCCGCGCAGGAACCTGTCGAAGGCGTCATTGCCGCGCGTGCACGCCCGTTCAGGCGGCGCGGCTCTGCTCGATGTGCGCCGCGAGCGTGGCCAGGCTGGTGAAGATGCGGCGGTTGTCCGGGTTGTCCGAGCGCAGCTGGAACCCGTAGCGTTTGGATACGGCGAGCGCGATCTCCAGCGCATCGATCGAGTCGAGCCCGAGGTCGCCGCCGAACAGCGGTGCGTCCGGATCGATCTGCTCGGCCGTCAGCGAATCGAGATTCAAGCTCTGGACGATCAAGGTGGCCAGCTCGTGCTGCGCCGCGGTCTGTTCTGCCATTGCGTAGTCCGTACCCCATGTGTGCCTCCCCCCGGCGGCAGCGGGCGCGGAGTGTAACATAGCGGCCTTTATTCCCGGTTCCGCGACGCATGGCTGAAGCTTGCGAAAACACCCTGGCCGAGGCCGTGCCGCCCCGTCGCGCGCCACGGGTCACCTACCGCGGCGGCGGGGCGGCCTGGGCCTTGGCCGAGGCCGGCACGCTGGCGGTGTTCGGATTTGGCGCCGGCGCGCAGGAGATGGAAGATCCCCGCTACCTGAGGATCGAGCTGGAATGTTTCGATGCGCCCGGGCCGCTGGAGGTGTGGCAGGTCGATGCACCGGTCGAGCACGGCTGCGATGGCGCGGTGCGCTGGGCGCGCGGCGGCGGCTGGCTGTTTGCCGGCATCGAGCTGGACGAGAGCGACCACGGCGGCCCACGCGCTACTGCGCGGCACGCCTATGAAGAGCTTCGCTGCGTGGTCGGGGCGCACGCCGAGCGCCATGTGCTGCGCGTCTGGAATTACCTGGCTGCGATCAACCAGGGCGAGGACGACGCCGAGCGTTACAAGCTGTTCTGCGACGGCCGCGCCGCCGGCATGGGCGACTTTTTCGCCGACGGCTTCCCCGCCGCCACGGCGATCGGGCACCACGGAGCGCGACCGGTGTTGCAGGTCTACCTGCTCGCCTGCGACCAGCCCGGTGAGCGGGTGGAAAACCCGCGCCAGGTCAGCGCCTGGCGCTACCCCAGGCAGTACGGCCGCACCCCGCCCAGCTTCGCCCGTGCGATGGCCTTGCCGGCGGCCGACGTGCTGGCGATCTCCGGAACCGCCGCGGTCGTGGGCCATGCTTCGACCCATGCCGACGACCTGCATGCGCAACTGGCGGAAACCTTCACCAACCTCGACACCCTGCTGGCCACCGCAGGCATGGCCGAGGGCTTCGACACCCATTCGCCGTTGAAGGCGTACGTGCGCCATCCGGCCGATGCCGCGCAGGTGCGCGAGTTCATCGCCCGCCGCCTGCCCGGCGTGCCGGTACTGCTGCTGCACGGCGACATCTGCCGGCGCGAGCTGTTGGTGGAGATCGACGGCTGGCGCTACGCCTGATCGCGCGCCAGCGCGGCATCCGTCGCCCGCGGCAGCTGCGGCAGCAACTCGGCCACGCAGTCGTCGGCCGTGCGATGGGCGGTATCGATGCGCAGCGGCGGGTGGTCCCACGGCGCGTAGTCGCGTGCCGACACCCGTGCCCAGTCCGGCAACTCGAGGCCGGCGATATCCGCTCGCCGGGTTTCCACCCGGCGCCGGTGCTCGATGGCGTCGGAGCAGCAAACCTCGATCTCGACCAGCCGCGCCTGGGCGCCAGCGGCCGTCGCCCGCCATCCACGGCGCGCCTGCTCGACCGCGTTGACCGCATCGGCGATCACCACGTGGCCGAGTGCGAGCTGGTCGCCGGCCAGGGCCATCGCGATGGCATAACCTTCCTCCTCGGGTGCGATGCCCGCGTGGCGCAAGGCCTGCTCGATCGTGTCGATGCGCAGGTGCACCGCGCCGGTGCGCGCCGCCAGCGCCCGCGCCAGGGTGGTCTTGCCAGCGCCGGGCAGGCCGGCCAGCACGATCAGCAGGCCGCTCACTTGGGCTTTTTTTGCGGCCGCTGCCAGCCCTCCAGGCTGATCTGGCGGCCGCGTGCGATGGTCAGCGTATCGGCCGGCGCGTCATGGGTAACCACCGAACCGGCACCGATGGTGGCGCGGGCGCCGATCGTCAGCGGGGCCACCAGCGCGGCGTTGGAACCGATGAAGGCGCCATCGTCGATGGTGGTGACGTGCTTGTTGGCGCCGTCGTAGTTGCAGGTGATGGTGCCCGCGCCGACGTTGACGCCCGCGCCGATCCGCGCGTCGCCAAGATAGCTGAGGTGATTGGCCTTGCTGCCCTCGCCCAGGCGGGCCTGCTTGGTCTCGACGAAGTTGCCGATGTGCACGCCGGCGGCCAGTTCGGTGCCGGGGCGCAGGCGTGCGAACGGGCCGATGGCGCAGGCGCCACGAGTGACGACGCCTTCGAGGTCGCAATGGGCGAGCACCACGGTGCCGGCGGCCAGCTCGACGTCCTTGAGCCGCACGAACGCGCCGATGCGCACGTCGTCGCCCAGCACGACGCGTCCTTCGAGGACCACGTCGATGTCCAGTTCCACGTCCATGCCGGCATCGACCGTGCCGCGCAGCTCCAGTCGGCGCGGATCGGCGATGCGCACGCCGGCGAGCATCAGCTCGCGCGTCGCGCGGCGGCGGTGGTGGTCCTCCAGCTCGGCCAGCTGCACCGGGTTGTTGGCTCCGGCCGCCTCGACGGGATCGGCGCATTCCACGCAGGCGGCCGGGCAGCCCTCGGCGGCGGCCATCGCGAACACGTCGGTGAGGTAGTACTCGCCCTGCGCGTTGTTGCGGTCCAGCCGGGCGATCCACCGGGCGAGCGCTGCCACATCGCCGGCCAGGATGCCGGTATTGACCAGGCGGATCGAACGCTGGGCGGTATCGGCGTCCTTCTCCTCGACCACGCCGGCGACACGGCCGGATGGGTCGCGCAACACGCGGCCGTAGCCGTGCGGGTCCTCCAGCGCGGTGGCAAGCAGGGCCAGGCCCGAGGTCTGTGCGAGCGGTGCGAGCGTGCTGGCGCGCAACAGCGGTACGTCGCCGTAGAGCACGAGCACGCGCGCCTCGCCCGGGATGCCTGCAAGCGCCTGTGCGAGCGCATGGCCGGTACCGAGGCGCTCGGTCTGTTCGACCCAGCGCAGGTCCGCTTCCTGGGCGAAGGCGGCGCGCAACTGGTCGCCGGCATGTCCGTAGACCACGTGGATCGCGAACGGTGAAAGCGCGCGCGCCGTGTCCAGCACGTGCGCCAGCAGCGGGCGACCCGCCAGCGGCATGAGCACCTTGGGCTTGCGCGATTTCATCCGCTTGCCCTCGCCGGCGGCGAGGATCACGACGTGCAGGGGCGTGGCTGGCATCTTCGACCCATGGTGAGGTGGCAGGCCGGCGAGGATAGCAGCGCTCGCCTGAGCGGACGGATCAGTCCTTCTTCGCGGGCGCGGGCTTGAGGTCCTCGAGCTTGGGCGAGTAAGCCTGGACGAAGGCGTTGTGCAGCACACCGACGATCGCGCCCCAGGTGCTGATGTCCTTGTTGTCGATGCGGCCGCTGATCGGTATGCGGGTGGCGAACTGGTCCTGCTGGTGGTTCTTGAACAGCGAGGTGATGCCCTGCGCGAGGGCCTCCCAGGCGATACGCAGCGGGTTCTGGTGTTCTTCCTCTACGTCCTGCTTCCAGCTGAAGATCTGCACGTCGTGCAGCAACGGCTTGGCATAACCGTCGAGCGCGCCGTCCTTGGCCTCCAATTGCATCACGAAGGTGCCGTGCCCGCCGGCAAAGTCCAGCTTGGCGTAGGCGCGGGCCAGGTCGTTGAGGCGCGTCAGCTCGATGTCGTTCACGCGCAGGGCGAAGGTGAAGTCCAGCAGTTGCGGCGCGAGCGGGTCGAAGCTGGCCTTGGCGGTCAGCGGAGCGTTGCCAAGTACCTTGGCGGTGGCATCGAGGTCGGCTACGCGCCGGCCTTGGCTGCGGTCGGCGTTGGTCAGGTTGACCACGGTGGCGTCGACGTCGGTCATCTTCAAATCGACCTTCGGCTTCGATACGAAATTGTGGAAGGTGACCTGGCTGCGGCGCACGCGCACCTCGTCCAGCCGGATCGGCAGCAGCATTTCCAGCTGCTGGCGCCAGTCCACGCCCTTGCCGGACTGGCCGGAGGCCTTGCCCTCGCCATCGACGAAGTTGAGGCTGGCCTGGTCGAACTCGACGCGCCCGCGCACGGTGCCGTGGGTCAGCGCGCGCCAGCTCAGAGCGATGTCGGTGGTGGCGGCGGAGAAGAACGGCACCGGCACCTTGCCGGTGACCTTGTCGATCCGCAGGGCGTCGATGCTGTAGGCGCCGCGCCAGAGATGGATGTCGATGTCGGCGATGTGGCCGTGGTAATCGCCCATGTGGTCCATCTTGCGGTTGAGGTAGTCCTTGACCACATAGGGTAGGGCCAGTCGCGCCGCCACCAGCAGCGCGACGATGGCCAGCACGACGATCAGCGTGCGGCGGGCGACGTGTCTCATGCGCGCTCCTGGCAGCCCAGCTCGCCTTGAGTCTAGGCGCGCAAGTGTGGGCGCCGTGTCCAAGGCGGCGCGATCAGCGGGCCGCCTGCTCCGGACCGGACGTCACTGCGGTATGGCCGTGCTCGCAGCGGAAGGTGAAAACGTAGTCAAGGCTGAAGGGCTTGGCCTCGCTGTCCACCGGGTGGCTGGCGCCGTCTGCGTCGGCAGCCCAGCGGGTGATCGTGAGCGGGGTGTAGCGCCAGCCCTGCACGGCCTGGCGTACGGCGTCGGCGAAAGGGCTTAGCGCCTGCGGCGGGCTCATCCGCACTTCATCGACGCTGCCCCGTGCGTCAACGATCACCCTTGCCGGCAGTTCGACCCGCGGCTGGCAGGTGGCAAGCATGGCATCGGGGTAGGTGGGTGCTGGGTGCGCCTCGAGCGTGGCGCCTATGGCGATCTGCCCCATCGCCAGGTGGTAGTGCGCCAGGCCAGTGCCTTCGGCGGCGCGGTAACTGGCCGAACCGAAGCCAGGTTCGGCGGGCGGCCTCGATGCCGTGTGAGCACAGCCGGCCAGCAGCGTGGCGGCTGCGAGCAGAGTGATCGCGCGGGTCATGGTCGTCCCTCCTGGATGCCGTGGGACAGCCTAGCGGGCAGGGACGCAAGTACCAAGTTCGCAGGAGAGGCTCTGCCTCCTCTTTCCTCCCGGGAGAGGACCGCGGTGAGGGGTTGGGGCTCGCGGGAAGCTTGGCGAGCGGCAACTTGGAAGCCAAGTCCTTTCGCAACAGTGGCCTCTCACGCCAACCCTCTCCCCGGAGGAGGAGCTAAAAGAGCAGAAACGAAAACGCCGGCGCGAGGCCGGCGTCTTTCGTCAGGCCAGGAAGCCCGTCAGTGCTTGAGGTTCCTGCGCAGGCGCTCCAGCGCCTGCAGCTGGGTCAGCGCGGCGACCAGCTTGGCCTGCGCCTCGGCCACGTCGATGGCGTCGGAGCGGTTGGCCAGCGCGTCCTCGGCTTCCTTTTTGGCGGCCAGCGCGGCGGCTTCGTCGATGTCCTCCGAACGCAGCGCGGTATCGGCCAGTACGGTGACCGCGTGCGGCTGCACTTCCAGGATGCCGCCGCCGGTGATCGAGATGTCTACCTTCTCGCCGCCGGCCTCGGTCACGACGACCTTGCCCGGCTTGAGGCGGGTGATCAGCGGGGCGTGGCGCGGGGTGATGCCGAGCTCGCCCTGGTCGCCGGTGGCGACGACCATCGTGGCCTCGCCCGAGTAGATCGCGGCTTCGGCGCTGACGACTTCGACGCGGATGGTGGTTGCCATGGGTTTGTCTCGCTGTGCTCGACGGGAACGGGAACGGGGAACGGGGAACGGAAGGCCCAGGCTACGGCGAACTACACGTTCCCCGCTCCCTGTGCCCCATTCCCCGCCTTTACATCAGGCCGCCTTCTTGGCGGACATCTCCTCGCCCTTCTTGATCGCCTCGTCGATGCCGCCGACCATGTAGAACGCCTGCTCCGGCAGGTGGTCGACGTCGCCGTCCACGATCATCTTGAAGCCGCGGATGGTCTCGGCCAGCGAGACGTACTTGCCCGGCGCGCCGGTGAACACTTCGGCCACGTGGAAAGGCTGGCTGAAGAAGCGCTCGCACTTGCGCGCGCGCGACACCACCTGCTTGTCTTCCTCGGACAGCTCGTCCATGCCCAGGATCGCGATGATGTCCTTGAGCTCCTTGTAGCGCTGCAGCGTGCCCTGCACGCGGCGGGCGACGTCGTAGTGCTCGGCGCCGATCACGTTCGGATCGAGCTGGCGACTGGTCGAATCCAGCGGGTCCACCGCCGGATAGATGCCCAGCGCGGCGATGTTACGCGACAGCACCACGGTGGCGTCCAGATGGGCGAACGTCGTGGCCGGCGACGGGTCGGTCAGGTCGTCCGCGGGCACGTACACGGCCTGGATCGAGGTGATCGAGCCGGTCTTGGTGGAGGTGATGCGCTCCTGCAGCACGCCCATTTCCTCGGCCAGGGTCGGCTGGTAGCCCACCGCGGAGGGCATACGGCCGAGCAGCGCGGACACCTCGGTGCCGGCCAGGGTGTAGCGGTAGATGTTGTCGACGAACAGCAGCACGTCCTTGCCCTTGCCGGACGCGTCCTTCTGGTCGCGGAAGTACTCGGCCATGGTCAGGCCGGTCAGCGCCACGCGCAGGCGGTTGCCCGGCGGCTCGTTCATCTGGCCGTAGACCATCGCCACCTTCGACTCGGGCAGGTTGTCGAGCTTGACCACGCCCGCGTCCTGCATCTCGTGGTAGAAGTCGTTGCCCTCGCGGGTACGCTCGCCCACGCCGGCGAACACCGACAGGCCCGAGTGCTGGGTCGCGATGTTGTTGATCAGCTCGAGCATGTTCACGGTCTTGCCCACGCCGGCGCCGCCGAACAGGCCGACCTTGCCGCCCTTGGCGAACGGGCAGACCAGGTCGATCACCTTGATGCCGGTCTCGAGCAGCTCATTGGCCGCGGCCTGCTCGTCATAGGTCGGCGCTTCGCGATGGATGACCCAGTGGTCTTCCGCGTTGATCGGGCCGACCTCGTCGATCGGGTTGCCGAGCACGTCCATGATGCGGCCGAGCGTGGCGCTGCCGACCGGCACCTTGATGCCCTCGCCGGTGTTGCGCGCGACCAGGCCGCGACGCAGGCCTTCGGTGGAGCCCAGCGCGATGGTGCGCACGACGCCGTCGCCCAGCACCTGCTGGACCTCCAGCGTGATGTCCATGCCGTCGATCTTCAGTGCGTCGTACACCTGCGGCACCTGATCGCGCGCGAACTCGACGTCGATGACCGCGCCGATGATCTGAACAACTTTGCCCTGGCTCATGGATGTGCTCCGGATGGATTCTTTCAAGTTTTCGTTACAGCGCCGCCGAAGCGTCGCTCTATCTAAGAGTGCAACCATGGATGGTTGCTTTTTGATCTTGCCGTGCGATCACGGATGATCGCCTTGATTCAACCGCGGCCATGGATGGCCGCTTCTCGACTTGCTTCTGCAGGCATGGATGCCTGCACTCATACAGCCGCGGCACCGCCCACGATTTCAGAAATTTCCTGGGTGATCGCCGCCTGGCGCGCCTTGTTGTAGCTCAGGGTCAGCTCGGCGATGACCTTGTTGGCGTTGTCCGAGGCGCTCTTCATGGCGACCATGCGCGCGGCGTGCTCGCTGGCGAGGTTCTCCAGCACGCCCTGGTACACCACCGACTCGATGTAGCGACCGAGCACGTGCTCCAGCACCGCCGCGGCGTCCGGTTCGTAGATGTAGTCCCAGTCGTGGGTCTGCTCGAGCGTGATGCCGGCGTAGGCGTTGTCGCCCGAGGCCTGCTGCGCGGCCAGCTCGGCCGCGACCAGCGGCAGCGGCAGCAGCGCATCGACCATTGGCTTCTGCGTCATGGTGTTGACGAAGTCGTTGTAGGCCAGGAACACGCGATCCAGGCCGTTGGCCGCATAGGCGTCCAGCACGACCTTGATCACGCCGACCAGTTGCTCGAGCTTGGGCCGCTCGCCCAGATGGCTGACGCTGCCGACCAGGTTGACGCCCTTGATGCGGCGGAAGAACTGGATCGCCTTCTGGCCGATGGCGACCACGTCGACCTGCGCGCCCTTGTCCTGCCATTCGCGCACGGCCGGCAGCACGCGGCGGAACAGGTTGGAGTTCAGGCCGCCGCACAGGCCGCGGTCGGTGGAGATCACGATGAAAGCCACGCGCGCGACGTTCTCGCGCTCGAGGAGGAACGGATGCTTGAAGTCCGTGTTGGCCTGGGCCACGTGGGCGATCACCCGGCGCATCATCCGCGCGTACGGACGCGAGGCCTTCATCAGGTCCTGCGCCTTGCGGATCTTCGAGGCCGAGACCATCTCGAGCGCACGCGTCACCTTGCGCATGTTCTGCGTGCTCTTGATCTTGGTTTTGATTTCGCGTCCGCTTGCCATGGGTCTCGCTCGCTATGCTTGCTCGGGGGAACGGGGACTGGGGAACGGGGAACGTGGAGTTCGGGCTGCACTTGCCGCTATCCGCATGTTCCCTGTTTCCGTTCCCTGTTCCCGGGCTGGTTCACCAGGAACCGGTCTTCTTGTATTCGTCCAGGCCGCTCTTGAAGACGCCCTCGATCTCGCCGTTCCAGTCGCCGGTGGCGACGATCTTCTTCATCAGTTCCGCGTGGTTCTGATGGAAGAACGCGTGCAGGCCACGCTCGAAGTCGAGCACCTTGCCGACCGGCAGGTCGTCCAGGTAGCCCTTCTCGGCGGCATACACCGACAGCGCGAGCTCGGCGATCGACAGCGGCGCGTACTGCTTCTGCTTCATCAGCTCGGTCACGCGCTGGCCGCGGTCGAGCTGGGCGCGGGTGGCCGGATCCAGGTCCGAGGCGAACTGCGCGAACGCGGCCAGCTCGCGGAACTGGGCCAGCGACAGCTTCACGCCGCCGGAGAGCTTCTTGACGATCTTGGTCTGCGCCGCACCACCGACGCGCGACACCGAGATACCGGCGTTCACGGCCGGACGGATACCGGCGTTGAACAGATCGGTTTCCAGGAAGATCTGACCGTCGGTGATCGAGATCACGTTGGTCGGCACGAATGCGGACACGTCGCCGGCCTGGGTCTCGATGATCGGCAGCGCGGTGAGCGAGCCGGTCTTGCCCTTGACCTCGCCGTTGGTTTCCTTCTCGACGTAGGCCTCGTTCACGCGCGCGGCGCGCTCGAGCAGGCGCGAATGCAGGTAGAACACGTCGCCCGGGTAGGCTTCGCGGCCCGGCGGGCGCTTGAGGAGCAGCGAGATCTGGCGGTAGGCCACGGCCTGCTTGGACAGGTCGTCGTACACGATCAGCGCGTCTTCGCCGCGGTCGCGGAAGTACTCGCCCATGGCGCAGCCGGAATACGGTGCGATGTACTGCAGCGCGGCCGACTCGGAAGCCGAGGCGACGACCACGATGGTGTTCGCCAGCGCACCGTTCTCTTCGAGCTTGCGCACCACGTTGGCGATCGACGAGCGCTTCTGGCCGATCGCGACGTAGATGCTGTAGATGCCGGAATCTTTCTGGTTGATGATCGCGTCGATCGCCACGGCGGTCTTGCCGGTCTGGCGGTCGCCGATGATCAGCTCGCGCTGGCCGCGGCCGATCGGGATCATCGAGTCGATCGCCTTGTAGCCGGTCTGCACCGGCTGGTCGACCGACTTGCGCCACACCACGCCCGGCGCGACCTTCTCGATCGGCGAGGTCTTCTTGGCGGCGATCGGGCCCTTGCCGTCGATCGGGTTGCCCAGCGCGTCGACGACGCGGCCGAGCAGCTCGGGGCCGACCGGCACTTCGAGAATGCGACCGGTGGTCTTGGCGGTGTCGCCTTCCTTGAGGTGCTGGAACTCGCCCAGCACCACGGCGCCGACGGAGTCGCGCTCGAGGTTCAGCGCGAGCGCGTAGGCATTGCCCGGCAGCTCGATCATTTCGCCCTGCATCACGTCGGCCAGGCCGTGGATGCGCACGATGCCGTCGGACACGCTGATGATGGTGCCTTCGTTGCGGGCCTCAGCGCCGAGCTTGAACTGCTCGATGCGGCTCTTGATCAGTTCGCTGATCTCGGACGGGTTCAGAGTGGTGCTGGACATGGTCGCTTTCCTGAATTTGGGAATGCTTTTTCAAGCGTCCGACCCCATGGCCGGCTTGCTCTAGGTTTTTTTTCAAACTCGGCCACGGATGGCCGGTTCTGCTTTCGCGGCACGGATGCCGCGTCTAATCAACTGATCAGCGCAGAGGCGAGGCGCTGCAGGCGACCGCGCGCGGAGCCGTCGATCACCTCGTTGCCGGTGTCGATCACCACGCCGCCGAGCAGCGCCGGATCGACCTTCGCTTCCAGCTCGATCTCGCGCCTGAAGCGGCGCTTGAGCGACGCCTTCAGCTGTTCGGCCTGGGCAGCGTCCAGCGCCCTCGCGCTGGTCACCTTGACCTTCAGCTGCGAGCCAGCTTCACGCTTGTGGTCCTCGTACAGCTCGGCCACTTCCGGCAACAGTGCCAGGCGGCGCTGTTCGGCCAGCGTCTTGAGGAACTGCGCGAAGGCGGTATCCGCGCCCATGCCCTGCGGCAGGTGCAGCGCCACCAGCTGCGCCGGCTGCACGCGCGGGTCGCCAACCAGCGCGGCCACGCGGGGGTCCTTCGCCACCGCAGCGGCGAAGGCGAACGCCTGCGACCATTCGCCGAGCGTGCCGGCCTCGTGCGCCAGCTCGAAAGCGGCGCGCGCGTACGGACGGGCGAGGGTGATTGCCTGGGCCATGGTCAGATCTCGGTGGCGAGCTGGTCGAGCAACGCCTTGTGCGCGGCCGGATCGATCTCGCGCTGCACGATCTTGGCGGCGCCCTGCACGGCGAGCGCGCCGACTTTCTCGCGCAGCTCCTCGCGGGCACGCTGGGCCATCGAGGCGATGTCGTCCTGCGCGCTGGCCTTCAGGCGGTTGATCTCGCCGATGGCGTCGGCGCGGGCCTTGTCCAAGATCTGGTTGGCCTGCTGCTGGGCGCGGTCGATGATCTCGGCCGCCTGCTGGCGCGCCACCTTGATCTCGGCGGCGACCTTGCTGTCGGCATCGCGCAGCTCGGCGCGGGCGCGCTCGGCGGCGTCGAGGCCTTCGGCGATCTTGAGCTGGCGCTCTTCGATGGCCTTGTTGATGTGCGGCCAGATGAACTGGACGGTGAACCAGATCAGGATCGCGAAGGCGATCATTTCGCCGATCAAGGTCGCGTTGAAATCCATCGCTGCGTTACCTGTTAAATGCGGGGTGGTACGGATACGGGCGCCGCTGGCGCGGGCGCCCGTAGGGGAGCGGCGCGCAGGCGCCGCCTCGTGCTTACTTTGCCGTCAGGGCCGACAGCAGCGGGTTGGCCACGGCGAAGTACATCGCCAGCGCCACGCCGATCAGGAACGCCGCGTCGATCAGGCCGGCCAGCAGGAACATGCGGCCCTGCAGCAGCGGCACCAGCTCAGGCTGGCGAGCGGCGGCTTCGAGGAACTTCGAGCCCATGACGCCGATACCGATACAGGCGCCCAGAGCGCCCAGGCCGATGATCAGGCCCAGCGCGATGGCGGTGAAACCCTGGATTTGCGCGATTTGAACGATAGCTTCCACGACGATCTCCTCAGAAAGAAAAGCTTAGTTGTTCGATGAAAAAGAACTGCAGGTCAGTGGTGGTCGTGAGCCATCGAGATGTACACGACGGTCAGCACCATGAAGATGAAGGCCTGGATCGAAATGATCAGGATGTGGAAGATGCCCCACACGGTGTAGCCGATGATGCCCATGCCATACAGCGCCCAGCTGCCGGCAGTGAACAGCCCGGCAATCAGCATGAACACGAGCTCGCCGGCGTACATGTTGCCGAACAGTCGCATCGCAAGGCTCACCGGCTTGGAGAGCAGCTCGACCAGGTTCAGCGCGAAGTTGGGGATCCACAGCAGCGGATGCTTGCCGAACGGCGCAGTGAACATCTCGTGCATGTAGCCGCTGAAGCCCTTGGCCTTGAAGCTGTAGAAGATGATCAGCAGCAGTACCGTGAGCGACATCGCGAAGGTCATGTTGATGTCGGCCGTGGGCACGGCGCGGAAGTGGCCGAGGCCGAACTTCGCGGTGATCCAGGGCAGCAGGTCGACCGGCAGCAGGTCCATCGCGTTCATCAGGAACACCCAGACGAACACGGTCAGCGCCAGCGGACCGAGCACGCGACGGTCGCCATGAAAGACGTCCTTGACCTGGCCGTCCACGAACTCCAGCACGATCTCGACGAAGGCCTGGCCTTTGCCCGGCACGCCGGCGGTGGCCTTGCGCGCCTTGGCCCAGAACCACAGGCAGAACAGCACGCCGAGCACCAGCGACACGGTGACCGAATCGATGTGCACCGCCCAGAAGCCTTCCGGACTCGTATGCGGAGTCAGGTGCTTGAGGTGGTGGGAAATGTATTCGGTAAGACCGCCCTGCGGCTCGCTTGCCATGTGTCAGCCCTTGAATCGAAACGCCAGCAGATGAACCGCGTAAGCAGCCGCCAGCCCCGTGATGGCGGCCAGCGGCGGCAACTTCAGTTTGATCAGGATCACGCCCATCCCTCCGATGACCGCGATCCACTTGAGGACCATGCCCACCAGCAGCCGGCCCAGCGCCATGCCCGCTCCATGCATCCCGGCGAAGGCCCGCGCGCCAAGCAGCGCGTTGCCCAGCGCCATGACGAGGGCGCCTGCAGCAGCCGCCAAGGCTTCACGGCGTCCCTGCACCAGGAAGATGAGGCCGACCAGCGCTGCCGCGGCGGCCTGCCACATCACGATGCGCAGGGCCAGGCGACGACCGGAGGCAAGACTGTTGAGCACGTGTGTTCCCGCGCGGCTTCGCACCAGGCGTCACCCTTGCAGCTACGGGCCACGATCCAATCCGCAAAAGTATATCAGCCGGGCTTTTGGACCGACAAGCCGCGCAGCCGCGACATCTTGTCATGTAGGCGTCGACGTTCACTTTTCCGGCGCGCAAATTCTTGCCGATGGCACACAAAAAAAGGCCGGACTTGCGAAGTCCGGCCCAGGGAGCGCGTCCCGGCGGGGAGGGATGCTGGGGACGCGGGCAGAACCCTACTTGGCGGCTGCCTTGCGGGTGGCTGCAGCCGTGGCCGCAACCGCGTCATTGGCGGCCTGCAGCGGCTGCACCAGCGCACCGAGCGATTCGGCGGTCTGCCGGCCGACGGCGGCCAGGCTTTGGGTCAGGGCCACGGCCTGTTCGGTCTGTGCGCGGCTGAGCGCAACGCCCTTGTCCCACAGGCCGCGCAGGCCGTCGGCGTCGCGCAGTTCGCCCGCGGCGAGCAGGAATTCGGCGGCCGAGCGGGACTGCTGCTCGAGCGTGCCCAGCTGCAGGCCGGCGGCCTGCTCCAGGCCCTTGAGCACGAGCGCCTGCGCCTTGAAGGCGCTGTCGGCGAACTGCCTGGCATAAGCGAAAACTTGAGTGTCGATCTGCTGCGTCATGGCTTGTCCCTCACGGGAGTTGGGAGTGAAGCAAGCCTAGCAAAGCATTTTGTGCAATGCAACAAGGATCGGTTGTGGGCTAGCCCGCCAGGGCCCGCGACTCATCTTGCACTGCGTCAGAAACTGGCTCGGCTGCAACTGGCGCCGGAAGTGCAGGTCTCGTGCACCACCACCTTGTCCAGCCCGGTCAGGCGAGGCTCCAGGCGACGGAAGATCCAGCGCGCCAGCGTTTCGCTGGTGGGATTTTCCAGTCCCTCGATCTCGTTGAGGTAGTGGTGGTCCAGTTGCTCGAACAAGGGTGCGAAGGCCGTTTTGACATCGGCGAAGTCCATCACCCAGCCCAGCGCCGGATCAGGCTCCCCTTCGACATGGATCTCGATGCGGAACGAGTGCCCATGCAGCCGGGCGCACTTGTGGCCGGCCGGCACGTTGGGCAACCGATGCGCCGCCTCGATCTGGAAAACCTTATGGATATGCATGGCGAGCGATTGTGGGTCGGCCCGCGACAAGACAAGCGCGAAAACCGAAAGCGGGAATAGGCGCCGCGCCGCAGGCATTGGTGGCTATGGGTGGACTCGAACCACCGACCCCAGCATTATGAGTGCTGTGCTCTAACCGGCTGAGCTACATAGCCAAGGGCATCGCTGGCCAGGTGCGCCAACGGAGCCCGGCAGTGTAATTGGCGGGTCGGGCCGGTTCAAGCCTCTTCGCTTTCCCGCGTCGCGCGCGTTATGGTTGAATCCGCGCCGAAGCCGCTGCATTCGCGGCATGCCGGCCCAGGAGGCGACATGATCGACGCGGATGGCTATCGCCCAAACGTAGGCATCGTGCTGCTCAACGGCGACGGCCGGCTGTTCTGGGCGCGGCGGGTCAATCACGACGGCTGGCAATTCCCGCAGGGCGGCATGCGCAGCGACGAGACGCCGCTGGAGGCGATGTACCGCGAACTGGCAGAGGAAACCGGGCTGGCGCCCGAGCACGTCGAGGTGGTCGCCAGCACCCGCGGCTGGCTGCGCTATCGCCTGCCCCATCGTTACGTGCGCCACCACCAGCACCCGACCTGCATCGGCCAGAAGCAGGTGTGGTTCCTGCTGCGCCTGGTCGGCGGCGAGGATGCCTTCAGGCTGGATGCCTGCGACAAACCGGAATTCGACGTCTGGCGCTGGGTCGATTTCTGGTATCCGGCCGAGCATGTGGTCAACTTCAAACGCCAGGTCTACGAGCGCGCGCTGCGCCATTTCGCTCCGCTGGTGGAGGAGTTGCTGAGCGTCCAGCTGGGCGCGCAGCCGCGCGTCGCCGGCGGTGGCGGATCGGGCGGCCGCGCCGTGGCCTGATCCGATCTAGTTGACAATCATTCGCATTTGGGCTGCAATGCGCGGCATGTACATCTGCCTCTGCAATGCCGTCACCGACGGCGACATCCGCCGCGCGGCCGCCGACGGCGTGCGCACCTTCGCTGAGCTGCAGGCGCGCACCGGTTGCTCGGACTGCTGTGGCTGCTGCGAGCCCGAGGCGCGCGCGACACTGGATGCGGCGATGGCCCAGGTGGCCTTCCCGCTTCCGCTGCTCACCGCCTGACCGCCCGCCGGGCGTCGAAACCGCAACCCGTTCGCGTGCCCTCCGGTCCCCGGCCGTATAGTCGCCGGTCAAATGCAACCGGAGACCTCCGATGAAAGGCGACGCCAAGGTCATCGAGTACCTCAACAAGGTGCTCTACAACGAACTGACCGCGATCAACCAGTACTTCCTGCATTACCGCATGTTCAAGGACTGGGGCTACGACGAGCTGGCCGGGCACGAGTACAAGGAATCGATCGAGGAGATGAAGCACGCCGATCGCCTGATCGAGCGCATCCTGTTCCTCGACGGCCTGCCCAACCTGCAGCACCTGGGCAAGCTTCGCATCGGCGAGAACGCGCTCGAATGCATCCAGGGCGACCTCGACCTGGAGCTGGCCGCCGCGATCGATCTGCGCGCCGCCATCGCGCACAGCGAGGGCATCGCCGACTACATCAGCCGTGACCTGTTCAAGACCATCCTGCACGACGAGGAAGAACACATCGACTGGCTCGAGACCCAGCTGAACCTGGTCAAGGACATCGGCGCCGAACGCTACCTGCAGAGCAAGATGGGCTGACTGCGCGTGTGGGCTGGGCCGGAAAGGCCTGGCGCAGGTTCGGTGCAAAGCGTGCAGCCGTTCCTTGACGCTCTCGTCACGCTGACGCTATACCGGACCTCCGTGCCGTTCCGGATATCCCCATGGCTTCACGCCCACCACCGCGCTTCGTCGTGCGCCCGCATGACGAAGCCCGCCTGCGCCGTCGCCGGCTATGGCTGGGGGCCGCTTGGCTGGCCAGCCTGCTGCTGACGGCGCTGGTCGTCGGTACGCTGGCCTGGCGCACCACGCCTGCTGCGGTCGACCGGCGCGAAGCAAGGCAGTTGGCGGAGCAGAACGACGCACTCGAGCAGCAGCTCGCCAACCTCCGGCGAGCCCAGCAGGTCACCGAGATCGCCACCAAGTCGCTGCGCGGCACGCTTGCCGAGCGCGAAGAGGAAATCAACGGATTGCGCGCGGACCTCGGCTTCTATTCGCGCCTGGTCGGTGGCAACGCCCAGCGCGAGGGATTGAAGGTGCAGGAGGTACAGTTGCGGCCGGTGCCCGGCGCGCATGCCTGGAACCTCGCGCTCAGCCTCACCCAGAACGCCAAGCGCGGCAGCGACGTCAGCGGCACGGTCACGCTCGGTGTGGAAGGCGTACGCGGCGACAAGGTGGTGGCGCTGGACTGGCCGCAGCTCGGCGATGCGGCGCAGAAGGACGGCCTGCTCTTCCGCTTCCGCTACTTCCAGCAGCTGCACGCCACTTTCATGTTGCCGGCCGATTTCAAGCCGACCCGGCTGCGCATCCACGTCCGAGCCGAAGGCGAGGATGGCGTCGACCGCACGGTCGCCTGGAGCGATGCGCTCTCGGGCAACCTCACGACCATCGAAGGGGGAAACTGACATGCTCAATCGTCGACGCGGCGACCGCGCCGCCAGCACCAGCAGCGACACCAGCCTGATCGCCCGCGGCACGGTGATCCGCGGCGACCTGCGCTTCAGCGGTGCGCTGCATCTGGATGGGCGCATCGAAGGTTCGGTGCTCGCCGAAGGCGAGGATGCCGTGTTCACGCTCAGCGAGCAGGGCCAGGTGCAGGGCGAGATCCGCGTGCCGCACGCGATCATCAACGGCCAGGTGCAGGGCGACATCCATGCTGCCGAGCGGCTGGAGCTTGCCCCGCAGGCGCGCATCGCCGGCGACGTGTACTACCGCACGCTGGAGATGGCCGCCGGCGCCCAGGTCAATGGCCGCATGAGCCACCGCGTCGAGAGCGGCGCGCCGCGCGAGCTGCCCGCGCCCGGCGCGCACGAGGAGCCAGGGCTGGACGAAGCGGTGCCGGCCTGAGCGGACGCCTAAGCCAGGCGCTATCCTTGAGATCGCACCCTGGCAACCGCACATCCGCCGCATGGAAACCCTCGTCTCGATTCCCGATTACCGTCAGGCCGGCGCCCCGCTGGTCTTCACCGAAGCGGCCGCGCGCAAGGTGCACGAGCTGATCATCGAGGAGGGCAACCCGGCGCTGAAGCTGCGCGTCTACATCAGCGGCGGCGGCTGCTCGGGCTTCCAGTACGGCTTCACTTTCGACGAGGCCCAGGCGGAGGACGACTTCGCGCTGGACCGCGAGGGCGTCACGCTGCTGGTCGATCCGCTGTCGCTGCAATACCTCACGGGCGCGGAAATCGACTATGCCGAGAATCTCTCCGGCGCGCAGTTCGTGATCCGCAACCCGAACGCCAAGACCACTTGCGGCTGCGGTTCCTCGTTCTCCACCTGAGACGTGCCGATGGCTTGCACCAATGTCTTCGCCGGCCTGAGCCTGGTGCTGGATCGCATGTCCGAGCGTCGCGACCAGGACGCGTGGGTCGCCGAACAGGGCGCCCATGCCGGTGCGCGCTACCTGCTGCTCGACCCTTCCGGCGAAAGCTATCTGCTGCGCGATGAGGAAGGCTTGCGCTGGCTGAGCGCCGCCGAACGGCGTGAGTTGTTCGCCGACGCCGAGGTGAGCCTGCTGGGCATCGCGGACGAACGGCCGCATTTCCTGCTCGCGCTCGGCGAGGGCGAGCCGCTCGACATCCTGGAAGAGCGCCTGCATGCCCGACGCATCGGGCTGCGCGAAGCGGGCATGCGCCTGCCCGCCGACGAGGCCGGGCTGTTCGCCTACGCCAAGGGCCTGGCGCATTGGCAGCGCGAGACGCGGTACTGCAGCGGATGCGGCGCGCCGCTCAAGCGTGTTTCCGCAGGCCACCGCATGCAATGCACCAATGGCGCCTGCGGCCGCCTGCATTTTCCGCGCACCGACGCGGCGATCATCGCGATCATCGAACATGAAGGCGCCTGCCTGCTCGGTCGCCAGGCCAGTTGGCCGCAGGGCCGCTGGTCGACGCTGGCGGGGTTCGTCGAGCCGGGCGAATCGCTGGAAGACGCCGTGCGGCGCGAAGTGGCAGAGGAAGCCGGCGTGCGCGTGGGCGAAGTGCGCTATCACTCGTCGCAGCCCTGGCCGCTGCCGGCCTCGCTGATGGTCGGCTTCACCGGCACGGCGCTGGGGCGCACGATCGACCTGCGCGACGGCGAGCTGGCCGATGCGCGCTGGTTCACGCCGGAGCAGATCGTCGCGGGCCTCGCCGATGGCAGCTTCGCCACGCCCACCCGACTGTCGGTGTCCTACCAGTTGCTCGCGCACTGGCTGCGCGAGCGCGCGGGCCTCGAGCTGGATGCCCTCACGGCTGAGTGACCTGCGCCTTGGCACCGTGCGCGCGGCACTCCACGGGCTGAACGAAGTGCTTGGCCTACAATGGCAGGCATTTCCAGGAGCATCGACCGATGGCCTTGAGCCTGCTTGCCGTCCTGATCGCCCTCGGCCTGCTGCATCTGCTGCCGCAGCTTGTCCAATGGCGCGACGACAGCGTGTTCCGCGGCTGGGTACGCCAGCTGGACGACACGGCGGGCCGCGGCCGCGTGCTGATCACCCTGATCGTGCCCACGCTGTTGTGCCTGCTGCTGTCCGACCTGCTCGCCCGGGCGCCGCTGGGCGGCATCCTGCAGTTGATCTTCGCCGTCGCGGTGCTGCTCTATGGCCTGGGCCCGCATGCGTTCGAGGCGGATCTGGAGGCGGTCCTGCATGCCCCCGATCCGCTGGCCCGCGAGGCGGCCGCGCAGCGCCTCGCCGAGCCCGGCCAGCGGGTAGCCTGGAATGCCCATGCGCTGGGCCAGGCGGTGGCCATGGCGGCGCTGCGCCGCCGCTTCGGCGTGCTGCTGTGGTTCTTCCTGCTCGGGCCGGCGGGCGCGCTGCTCTACCGGCTGGCGCAGACGCTGGGGCGCGACGACACGCTCGCGCTGGACGCGGGCAGCGGCACCCACGCGCGCTTCGTCGCCAACGCGCTGGACTGGCTGCCCGCGCAACTGCTGGTGTTCACCCTGGCGCTGGTCGGCCATTGGGATGCGGTGATGGCCTCGTGGCGCCGTTGGCGGCAGCGCGCGGCGCCGACCAGCTGGTACGCTGACGAGCCCGATTTCCTCGCCGCGGCGGCCTGCGCGGACATCGACGTGGAAATCGAGGCGGGCGACGGCTACGTCCAGGAGCGCACCGACCCGCTGCTGGAACTGACCCGCATGCGCAGCGCCTTCCTGCGCGCGCTGCTGGCGTGGTTGAGCGTAGTGGCGCTGATCGTGCTGGGCGGCTGGGTGACCTGACCGCCCGGGCGGCTCGTTGGACGGCCTGGGCGGCTACGCCAGCGCGCCACGCAGCTGGCGCACGCGCGCTTCCAGCGCCTCCAGCCGTAGCGGCTGCGGCGGTACCGGCGCGTCGACCACCAGCTCGACCCGTGCGCGGAAGCGTCGCGGCAGGCGCGCGCGGCCCAGGCGCGTGTCGCGCCGGCTCCACACGCTGCCCCACAAGCCGCGCAAGGCCATCGGCACCACCGGCACCGGCCGGCGCTCCAGTACGCGCAGCATGCCGGGCCGGAACGGCGCGATCTCGCCGTCGCGGGTCAGGCCGCCTTCGGGAAAGATGCATACCAGCTCGCCGGCGGCGAGCGCCTGGTCGATCGCTTCGTAAGCCGCGGCCAGCACCGCCGGGTCTTCCTTCTGGCCAGCGATGGGGATCGCCCTGGCGGTGCGAAAGATGAAGTTGAGCACCGGGATGTCGAAGATGCGGTAGGACATGACGAAGCGCGCCGGTCGCCGCAGGTTCGCCATCAGCAGCAGCGGGTCCATGAAGCTGACGTGGTTGCACACCAGCAGCGCCGGCCCTTCCTCCGGCACGTGGCGCATGCCTTCCACGCGCACGCGGTAGAGCGTGTTGACCAGCACCCAGGTGATGAAGCGCATCGGGAACTCGGGCACCAGCGTGAAGATGTACGCCGCTACCGCCACGTTGAGCACGGCTGCGGCCAGGAACGTCTCCACCGCATCGAAGCCCAGCACGCCCAGACCCAGCCCGAAACCGGCCGCCAGCACGATCAGCAGCGCATTGACGATGTTGTTGCCGGCGATCACGCGCGAAAGCTGCTCGCGCGGCGCGCGCGCCTGCACGAAGGCGAACAGCGGCACGACGTAGAAGCCCGCGAACACGCCGATCAGGGCGAGGTCCAGCGCGATGCGCCAGCTTCCGCCACTACGCAGGAAGGCCAGCCAGTCCAGCCCATGCGCAACGGCTGCGCCGTGCCGGGCGAAATAGAGGTCCACGCCGAACACGGTCAGGCCGAACGCGCCCAGCGGCACCAGGCCGATCTCCACCCGCCTACCGGACATGCGCTCGCACAGCAGCGCGCCCACGCCGGTGCCGATGGAAAAGAGCGTGAGCACCAGCGTGTTGACCGAGCCGTCGCCGCCCAGCGTTTCGCGCGTGTAGTTGGGCAGCTGCGCGATCAGCACCGTGCCGAAGAACCAGAACCAGGAGATGCCCAGCACGGCGTTGAACACGGCGCCATCGCGCCGCACGATGCCGAGCACGCGCGCGGTTTCGCTCAGGGGGTTCCAGTTCAAGCGGAGCTCCGGCGCGGTAGCCGGCGCCGCCGGAATGCGCCGGCTCGCCAGGTAGCCGGCCACCGCCACCGCGATGGTGGCGGCCGCCGCCAGCCATGGTCCGATGCCGGTGACCAGCATCAGCGAATTGCCGGCGATCATGCCGATGAGCATCGCCAGCTGCGTGCCCATCTCGACCAGGCCGTTGCCGCCCACCAGCTCCTGCGGCTTGAGCGCCTGCGGCAGGATCGCGTACTTGATCGGCCCGAACGTGGTCGAGTGCAGGCCCATCAGGAACAGCACGGCCAGCAGCAGGCCGGTGTCGTGCGTGAGAAAGCCGACGGCGGCCAGCGCCATCGCGCCGATCTCGAACAGCTTGACCCAGCGGATGATGCGCGTCTTCTCGTATTTCTCCGCCAGTTGCCCGGCGGTCGCCGAGAACAGGAAGAACGGCAGGATGAACAGCGCCGGCGCCAGATTGGTGTAGAGCGACACGCTCCTGTCGTCCAGCCCCATCTGGAACGCCACCAGCATCACCAGCGCGTTGCGGAAGGCGTTGTCGTTGAACGCGCCCAGCGCCTGGGTCCAGAAGAACGGCGCAAAGCGGCGCTGGCCGAGCAGGCTGAACTGGCTCATGCGGGTCCCGGTCCCAAGGCTGGCGCTAGCCTAAAGCGCCGGAGCCTCTGCCGCCATCGCGTCGGGCGGCGTTGCGGCCGGCGCCTTATGGGCATACCTTCCGCCGCGGAAGCCGCGGTTGGGGCCGGCGCACGCATGACATCGCCTGCCAGCGGGCCTTCCGTGGCGCTCATGGCGCCCGCCCACATGGCGCCTGTGTTTTCGAGGGGAAACACCATGGACTTCAGCCGCAGATACCTGGTCTTCGCCTTGTGCTATGCCGCTATCGGCATGGCGCTGGGCATCTACATGGCCGCCTCGCACGATCACGGTCAGCTGGTCACGCATGCTCACGTGCTGCTGGTGGGTTTCGTGCTCTCGCTGATCTACGGAATCATCCACCGGCTGTGGCTGGACGCGCCGCGTCGTGCCCTCGCCAACATCCAGTTCGTGCTGCACCAGGTAGCGGCGCCGGCAATGTTCGTCGGCTTGTTCCTGCTCTACGGCGGCAAGGCCGCCGAAGCCACGCTCGAGCCGCTGCTTGGCTTCGGTTCGTCCGGCGTGCTGGCCGGCATGCTGCTGATGCTCTACATGGTGCTGCGGCCAGGGGCCGTGCCCACCGCCCAGCCGGACAAGGCGGCCGCCTGAGCTTCAGCCTCGCCGCAACGCCCGGTGCGCGATGTCGCGCCGGCAGAACGCGCCGTTGAAGTGGATCCTGGCGACGGCTTCGTAGGCGTGCTCGCGCGCGGCGGCGAGGTCGTGGCCCAAGGCGCAGACGGTCAGCACGCGGCCGCCCGCAGTGGCCGCACGGCCTTGCGCGTCCAACTTGGTGCCGGCGTGGAACACCTTCACGGTGGGATCGAACGGGCCTTCCAGCCCGCCGATCGGATCACCGCTGCGCACGCGGCCGGGGTAGCCCTCGGCCGCGACCACCACGCCGATCGACGGACGGCTGTCCCATTGCGCACGGGTGTGGCGCAGCTCGCCGTCCAGCGCGGCCTCGATCAGCTCGACCAGGTCGGACTTCAGGCGCAGCATGATCGGCTGGGTCTCCGGGTCGCCGAAGCGCACGTTGAACTCGATCACCTTGGGAGCCCCGGACTTGTCGATCATCAGCCCGGCGTAGAGAAAGCCGATGAACGGCGCGCCTTCGGAGGCCATGCCGTGCAGGGTCGGCTCGATCACTTCCTTCAGGATGCGTTGCTCGACCGCGCTGGTGACCACTGGCGCCGGCGAATAGGCGCCCATGCCGCCGGTGTTCGGTCCGAGGTCGCCCTCGTCGCGGCGCTTGTGGTCCTGGCTCGAAGCCATCGGCAGCGCGTGGCTGCCATCGCTCATCACGATGTAGCTGGCTTCCTCGCCTTCGAGGAATTCCTCGATCACCACGCGCGCGGAGGCATCGCCGAAGGCGTGGCCGCCCAGCATGTCGTGCAGCGCCTGCTCGGCGTCGGCCAGCGTCAGCGCCACCACCACGCCCTTGCCCGCGGCCAGGCCGTCGGCCTTGATCACGATCGGCGCGCCCTGCTCGCGCACGTAGGCCAGCGCGCCGGAGAGTTCGGTGAACACCGCATAGCGCGCGGTGGGAATGTTGTGGCGGAGCAGGAAATCCTTGGCGAAGGCCTTGGATCCCTCCAGCTGCGCCGCGATAGCGCGCGGGCCGAAGATGCGCAGGCCGGCGGCGCGGAAGCGGTCGACCACGCCGGCGACCAGCGGCACTTCCGGGCCGACCACGGTCAGGCCGACCTTCTCGGCCTTGGCCAGCGCGAGCAGGCCGTCGAGGTCGTTCATCGCCACATCGGCGTTGCGTACGCCGCGCTCGCGCGCGGTGCCGGCGTTGCCGGGCGCCACGATCACCTCGCTGACCCGCGGCGACTGCTTGAGCTTCCACGCCAGCGCGTGTTCGCGCCCGCCGCTGCCGATGACCAGGACCTTCATGCCGACTCCACACGTGTGCGCCCCGCGGCGCAGGCGCGCATTGTAGCCGAGCGCATACGGCTTCCTTACCGGCTACGCGCGGGAGACCGGGCCATTGCCCGTGTGTCGCGGCCGGTTCCGGCGTGCCTCACCCACCCTCCCCGAGAGCCGGGGATTCCAGGCACGATCAGGCGTGGTGACGGGCGAGCAGTTCCAGCAGCGCGGCGCGGGGCAGTTTGCCGGTCTCGTTGCGGGGCAGGACGGCGACCCGCAGCAGTGGCCGCGGCAGGAAGACCGGATCGACCGCGCGGCGCAGTGCCTCCAGGATGGCGTGCTCGTCCAGCTCCGGCGCCACCGCCAGCGCGGCAATGCGGTGGACTCCCAGCGCATCGCCGCCTTCGAGCTGGAACACCACGCCGTCCTGCACGCCGGGAATGGCCAGCAGGCGCCGGGTGAGGTCGCCCAGCGAGGCGCGCTTGCCGGCGATCTCCAGCATGTCGGCCTGGCGCCCGCGCAGGCGGAAGCCGCGGCCGTCGGCGGTCAGGGTGACAATGTCGGGCAGCAGCCGCGGTGCATCCAGTTGCGGCGCGTCGACCTGGGTGCCGTCGGGCTGCGGGTGCAGCTGTGCGCCGGCATAGAGCGTCCAGTGCTCTTCGGTCGTGGTGCGGCGGCTGGCGAACACGCAGGTTTCGGTGGAACCGAAGACCTCCAGCAGCGGCGCGCCGAAGCGTTGCTCGGCCGCCTGCGCAAGCTCCACCGGCATCGGCGCCGTGGCCGAGACCATGGCCGCCAGCGGCGGCAGCGCAATGCCGGACTCCACCAGCGCGCGCAGGTGTACGGGGGTGGTCACCAGCACGCGCGGCGCCGGCGCCTGGGCCAACGCGGCGGCCACGTCGGCGGGGAAGAACGGCCGTCCGGCATGCACGCCCACGCCGCCCAGCAAGGGCAGCAGCACGCTCATCTCCATGCCGTACATGTGCTGCGGCGGCACGGTGGCGACCACCGCGAAGCGCTCGCCCACCGCCGCGCGCAGCATCGCCAGGTTGCCGGCGTTGCTGGCGTGGAAGCTGCGCCAGGTCTTGGCGTTGGCGCTGGGCGCGCCGGTGGAGCCGGAGGTGTAGCCGATCGCCACCACCTGTTCGGCCGGAATCTGCGGCCAGTCGTCGGTCTCGCCGTCCACCGGCTGCGCCGACAACGCCGGCAACCGGTGGTAGCCGGCCGGCGCCGGGTCCAGCGCCTGCTCGCCCAGCGCATAGCAACCCGGATGCGCGGCCATCACCTCGTCCACCGCCTGCGGGGCACGCGAGGACGGCAGCAGGTTGGCCTGGCCGCGCAGCGCGATCGCGCAGAAGGCGACCAGGAAGGCGTAGCGGTCCTCGCACAGGTTCACCGCGGCGCCGGCGCCCGGCAACGCCGCGGCGACCTGGCGCACGTGGGCCAGGAACTGCGCGGCGCTTACCGGTTCGCCGTCGCGCCAGGCCAGCACGCGCCCAGGTGTATCCGCGTGCAGCAGCGCCAGACGCTGCGGCGCCTCGCGCTGGAAAGTGTCGTAAACGATGGCCAAGCCGCTTATCTCCCAGTCCGCCATGCGCCAGACGCACACAGCATGGCCGCCGACCGCCGCAAGTCGGCGTGAACCGTGCGTTTGTCGTTGTCCCGCCGCAGGCCGGGCAAAAGGCGCGCGGCGCCCCTTGGACGCTCAGGCGCGGATGATAGCGCCGGTGAGCGCATCGCGGATCACCGTCGGACGGTCCTGGCTGCCCAGCGGCGCATCGAGGACGCCGCCAAGCGCGTCGCCGAAGTAGTCCAGCGCCTGCTGCGCGCTGCGCGCCGGCGGCGAGCCGTGCGGGTTGGCGCTGGTCGACACCAGCGCGCCGCCCCAGGCGCGGCACAGCGCGGCGGCCGGTTCGTGCGCGGTGACGCGCAGCGCGATGCCCGCGTGCGCGCCGGCCACCCAGGCCGGCACCGCTGCGGTGCGCGGAAAGATCCAGGTGTTCGGCCCGGGCCAGCTCGCCTTGACCTGCGCCATTACCTCGGCGGGCACCTTGGCCAGATCGATGTAGCGCTCGATTTGGGCGAAGTCCGCCGCGATCAGCAGCACGCCCTGGGTCGGCGGGCGCTGCTTGAGCGCGAACAGGCGCTCGAACGCGGCCTGGTCGCGTGGGTCGCAGCCCAGGCCGTAGACCGCCTCGGTCGGATAGGCCAGCACGCCGCCATTACGCATCAACGCGGCGGCGGCGCCGCATTCGGACAGATTGAAGCGTGCGGTCATGGTCAGGCGCCGGCGGGCTTTTTCGCGGTCGCCTTCTTCGTGGCGGCCTTCTTGGTGGCCGTCTTCTTGGCAGCCGTCTTCTTGGCTGCGGCCTTCTTCGCTGGCGCCTTTTTGGCCGCCGTTTTCTTGGACGCGGCCTTCTTGGCGGCCGGCGCCTTCTTCGCGGCCGCCTGCTTGGTGGCGGTCTTGCGCGCGAAGCGGCCCTTCTTGGCCGGGGCGGCGGCCAACAGCTCCAGGCACTGAGCTTCGGTCAGGTCCTTCGGCTCGGTGTCCTTGGGGATGCGCGCGTTCTTCTCGCCGTCGGTGATGTACGGGCCGTAGCGGCCGTTGAGCACCTGCACGCCGTTGCCGAAGTCGGCGATGACGCGGTTGGCGAGCATCTCCAGCTTCTCGCGCACGATCTGCAGGGCGCGTGGCAGTTCGATGGTGTAGGGATCGTCCTCGGCCTTGAGCGAAGCGTAGGTGCCGCCCTGCTTGACGAACGGGCCGAAGCGGCCGATGCCCACGCTGACCTCTTCGCCGCTGTCGCTGCTGCCCAGCACGCGCGGCAGCTTGAACAGCTCCATCGCCTGCTCCAGCGTGATGGTGTGCATGCTCTGGCCGGGCCGCAGGGAGGCAAACTGCAGCTTCTCGTCGGTGTCCTTGTCGCCGATCTGCGCATACGGCCCATAGCGGCCCAGGCGCACGGACACCGGCTTGCCGCTCTTGGGGTCGATGCCCAGCTCGCGTGCGCCGGTGGCTTCGCTGCGGTCGACCGACTCGGTCTTTTCCTCGACCTGGGTCTTGAACGGCTGCCAGAAGCGCTCCATCAGCGGCACCCAGGCTTCCTCGCCGCGGCTGACCGCATCCAGCTCGTCCTCGAGCTTGGCGGTGAAATCGTAGTCGACGTACTGGTTGAAGTGCTGGGTGAGGAATTTGCCGACCGCGCGGCCGACGTCGGTCGGTTTGAAGCGGCGGTTGTCGAGGAATACGTACTCGCGGTTCTGCAGCACCTGGATGATGCTGGCGTAGGTCGACGGGCGGCCGATGCCGTATTCCTCCAGCGCCTTGACCAGGCTGGCTTCGGAGTAGCGCGGCGGCGGCTCGGTGAAATGCTGGTCGGCCAGGATGTCGGAAAGCGCGACCTGCTCGCCCTTGGACAGGCGCGGCAGACGGCGGCCTTCCTCGTCGTCCTCGGCGGTGCGGGTGTCGCGGCCTTCCTCGTACACGGCGAGGAAGCCCGGATCGACCACCGTGGTGCCGGTGGCGCGGAACGCGGCCGGGCCGCCGGCGGCGTTCGGCAGTTCGAAGTCCACCGACACGGTGTTGAGCGTGGCGTGGATCATCTGGCAGGCGACCGTGCGCTTCCAGATCAGCTCGTAGAGCTTGCGCTGCTCGTCGTTGAGGAAGGCCGCGACCTGGCGCGGCGTGCGCATCGCCGAGGTCGGGCGGATCGCCTCGTGCGCTTCCTGCGCGTTCTTGGACTTGGTCCGGTAGACCTGCACGCCGTCGGGCAGCGCCTCGCGGCCGAAGTCGCGCGCGATCAGTGCGCGCAACTCGTCGGTCGCCTCGGTCGAGAGCGAGGTGGAATCGGTACGCATGTAGGTGATCAGGCCGACGTTGCCCTCCTGTCCCAAGCTCACGCCCTCGTACAGGCCCTGCGCGATCTTCATCGTGCGGCTGGTGCCGAAACCGAGCTTGCGCGCGGCCTCCTGCTGCAGGGTGGAGGTGGTGAACGGCGCCGCCGGGCGGCGCTTGCGTTCCTTCGAGGTGACTTCGCTCACGGTCAGGCGGCCGTGCGCGGCATCCTTGAGCGTGGCGCGCGCGGCCATCGCATCGGGTTCGTTGGTGAGGTCGAACTGTTCGAACTTCTTGCCGTTGAGCCGGGTCAGGCGGGCGCCGAAGTCGCCCTCGGCGTGCTTGAGCTTCGCCTCGACCGTCCAGTACTCGCGGGCGACGAAGGCTTCGATCTCCTCCTCGCGCTCGACGATCATGCGCAGCGCTGGGCTCTGCACGCGGCCGGCCGACAGGCCGCGCTGCACCTTGCGCCACAGCACCGGCGAGAGATTGAAGCCGACCAGGTAGTCCAGCGCGCGGCGGGCCTGCTGGGCGTCGACCATGTCGTGCGACAGCCCGCGTGGCTGCGCCACCGCGGCCTTGATCGCCTTGGGCGTGATCTCGGAGAACACCACCCGGTGCATGCGCTTGCCTTCGGTCAGTCCGCGCTCCTTGAGAATCTCGCTGATGTGCCAGGAAATGGCTTCGCCCTCGCGGTCCAAGTCGGTGGCGAGGTAGATGTCGTCGGCCTGCTTGGCTGCCTTGGCGATCGCATCGACGTGCTTCTCGTTGCGCTCGATCACCTCGTACTTCATGGCGAAGTGGTTGTCCGGGTCGACCGCGCCCTCCTTGGGCTTGAGGTCGCGCACGTGGCCGTACGAGGCCAGGACCTGGAAGTCCTTGCCGAGGTATTTGTTGATCGTCTTGGCCTTGGCAGGCGATTCGACGATGAGGAGGTTCTTGGCCATCAGCTGGGGATTCCGGAAGCGGTCCGTGCCGCCGGCTGGCGGGCACACTCTTTATTAGTTGAGCCATGCGCGCGCGTGGGCTGTCAAGCCGGATCGCGTGAAAGCGCGGCCCGGCGCGGGTTGCGAGGGCTGCAGCGCGCGGGCGCCGCGCATGCGCGGTGGCCCCCGGCTGCATGTGGCGGCTAGCACACGCACTGGAACCGGTTGCCGGGCAGGCTCTCGACGCGTCCGTCCAGTTCGAGCATCAGCAACATGGAGGACAGCGCCGCCGGCGGCAGGCCGGTGCGCGCCGCCAGTTCGTCGAGCGTGGCCGGATCGTGGCCCATCGCCCGGTACAGCAGGCGGTGCTCGGGATCCGGGTCCGCCGCGCCGGCGGCAGCGGTCACGGCGGTTCCGGTTCCGGCCGCCAGCCGCGCGGCCAGCTCCATGCCCAGCGCGCGTGCCGCCGGCGCCAGCGCCTCGATCAGTTCGTCCGGCTCCTCGACCAGCCGCACGCCTTCCCGGATCAGGCGGTGGCACCCGCGCGCCAGCGGGTTGTGCACCGAGCCGGGCAGGGCGAACACTTCGCGGCCCTGCTCGCCGGCCAGCCGCGCGGTGATCAGCGAACCGGACTTCAGGCCCGCCTCGACCACCAGCGTGCCCAGCGACAGCCCGGCGATGATGCGGTTGCGGCGGGGGAAGTGGTCTGCACGGGGCGCCATGCCGGGCGGGAACTCGCTGACCAGCGCGCCACGCGCCGCGATGGCGCGCGCCAGCGCCTGGTGCTTGCGCGGGTAGACGCGATCCGGGCCGGTGCCGACCACCGCGACGGTCGGCGCGCCGGCATCCAGCGCCGCGGCGTGCGCCGCGCCGTCGACGCCTTCGGCCATGCCGCTGGTGATCACGAAGCCGGCCTGCGTCAGCGCGCTGGCGAACCGGCGGGCATGCGCCAGGCCGCCCGAGGTGGCGCCACGCGCGCCGACGATGGCGACCTGCGGGCGCAGCAGCAGGGCTGCATCGCCGTCCACGAACAGCGCCGCGGGCGGTTGTGCGATGTGTTCCAGCGGCGGCGGGAAGTCCGCGTCGGTACAGCACAGCAGGCGACGGCCGGGGGCGTCGAGCCAGGCGAGATCGGCGGCCAGTCGCGCTTCGTCCGGCCGCGCCAGCCAGCCGCGGGCCGCATCCTCCAAACCTGCCGGCGCGCGCCGCAGTGCATCGAGCACGGCATGCACGTCACCGCTCCCGTCGGCCAACCGCTCGCGCAGCCAGGCGGGCCCGATGCCGGGTGTTCGCAGCAGGATCAGCCAGGCGCGCAGCGCGTCAGGGTCGCTCATCCGGGCCAGTGTAGGGAGCGCTCCACGAAAAACGGCGCGGCCGAAGCCGCGCCGTCCTGTCGGAGAAGCCCGAAAGTGGAAGCCTTACTGGGGAAGTTCCAGGCGGTCGCCGCGATGCACCGGCCGCAGGCCATCCATCACCAGGCCGTAGCTGACCCGGTCGAAGGTGCGGAACACCATCACGTGGCCGACGAACTCCTCCGGCAGGGTCACCTTTTCACCGACGCCGCGATCCCAGCTGCTGCTGGCAACGTCGTCGTGCACCCGCTCGCCGGGATGGAACAGGGCGTAGGTCTGGCCGTTGTCCACGCCGTCCTTCGCGCCGATCGACAGCGCCACCACCTGGCGGCGGCCGGCTGCGTCCATCGCGTCGGCGAACGCGATCACCCTCGCATTGCGCGGCAGCGACTGCGGCGCGTGCGGGTAGTAGTACGGATCGTAAGCGGGGCCATCCAGCGGCAGGACACGGTCGCCGGCGCGGATTTCCTGGGTGGCGTCCAGCAGCAGCAGCGTGGACGGATCGCCGTCGCGCAGCGTCTCGGCGGTGCCGATCACGCTGACTTCGACGCCGAGGTCTTCGCCGCGGCCGTAGTGGCCGTCGTCGCGGAAATCCTCGGACCACGGTGTGCGGACCATCGCCACATCACTGTCCAGCTCGTGCCCGACGACCTCTTCGCCGCCGTCACCCTTGTCGCCCTGGGCGAAGCCACGGAACACGTGGGTCGGGCGGACGATCGCCCAGCGCTGGCCCGGGCTGCTCTTCAGGCCACGCACGTAGAGGTTCTGGCCGACCGCGCCGCGCAGCCGCGCCTCCTCGAAGCCGACCACGTAGGGCGCCGAGCTGACCGCATTGGAGTCCATCACGCGCATGTCCTTGAGGAACATGCGCAGCTGGTCGAGCGGGATCGCAGGAACGGCCTCGCCTTCGCGGTGCGCCGAGGGCTCCAGCTTCACCCGCGGACCATTGATGAAGGAAAGGTTGAGCATGTCGCCCGGATAGATCAGGTGCGGGTTGCGCACCTGCGGGTTGGCCTGCCAGATCTCCGGCCAGAGCCAGGGCTTGGAAAGGAACTTGGCCGAGATGTCCCACAGCGTGTCGCCGCGGCGCACGGTGTAGGTATCGGGGTGGTCGGCGCGCAACTGGGCGCCGGCGGCATACACGGCAACGGTGACCAGCATGCCGGCCAGCAGCCCGATGGACTTCTTGATCATGTGCGGGATTCCCCTACCCCCGAGGCTCGGGCGAGTGTAACCGAACGGTGAAGGCCCGCAACCGGGAGCAGTTGGCAAAATCGCCTGCCGCACGGGAGCTTGCCGCCGTACAATAAGGCCCATTCTAGTTTGCGCCGGGGCCTTTCGATCCGCCGATCCGCCCGCATCCGAAGGCGCCAAAGGTGATTGAAATGTCCGTCCTGACGATCCTCGAATTTCCCGACCCCCGGCTGCGCACGCAGGCCGCGGCGGTGACCGCGTTCGACGCCGAACTGAAGCAGTTCGTGGCCGACATGTTCCAGACCATGTACGAGGCCAACGGCGTGGGCCTGGCGGCGACCCAGGTCAACGTGCACAAGCGTGTGCTGGTGGCCGACATGAGCGAGGAGCGCAACCAGCCGCTCGCGCTGATCAATGCGCAGATCGTGGACAAGGAAGGTTCGCAGGTATACCAGGAGGGCTGCCTGTCCTTCCCCGGCATCTATGCCGACGTCACCCGTGCGCTGAAGGTCACGGTCAAGGCGCAGGACGTGGACGGCAACGAGATCACGGTGGAGGCCGAGGGCCCGCTGGCGGTGTGCATCCAGCACGAGCTGGACCATCTGGCCGGCAAGGTGTTCGTCGACTACCTCTCGCCGCTCAAGCGCAACCTGCTGCTCAAGCGCCTGGAGAAGCAGCGCAAGCAGGCGGCGAGCGCTTGATCCGCGTCGTTTTCGCGGGCACGCCGGAGTTCTCCGTTCCCTGCCTGGAAGCCTGCCGCGCCAGTGGTGCGCAGGTCGTCGCCGTCTACACCCAGCCCGACCGCCCTGCCGGCCGCGGGCGCAAGCTCGCCCCCAGTCCGGTCAAGCAGGCCGCGCTGGCTGCCGGCCTGCCGGTGGAGCAGCCCGAGTCGCTTAAGTCGGCCCAGGCCCAGGCCACGCTGGCCGGCTACGCGCCGGACCTGATGGTGGTGGTCGCCTACGGGTTGATCCTGCCGCGCAAGGTGCTCGCCATTCCGCGCCTCGGCTGCTGGAACGTGCACGCCAGCCTGCTGCCGCGCTGGCGCGGCGCGGCGCCGATCCAGCGCGCGATCCTCGCCGGCGACGCGGAAACCGGGGTCGACCTGATGCGCATGGAGGCCGGCCTGGACACCGGCCCGGTGCTGCTGGAGAAGCGCACGCCGATCCATCCGGTCGACACCGGCGGCACGCTGCACGACCGGCTCGCCGTGCTGGGCGCCGAGGTGCTCGCCGAAGGCCTGCGCCGCGCGCTAGCCGGCGAGGTGCCGGCCGCGGTGCCGCAGCCGGCCGCGGGCGCGACCTACGCGCACAAGCTGGACAAGGCCGAAGCGCGGCTGGATTTCGCCCGTCCCGCGGTCGAGCTGGAACGCGCCGTGCGCGCGTTCGACCCCTGGCCGGTGGCCGAGGGCGCGCTCGCCGGCGAGAACGTCCGGATCTGGGCCGCCCAGGCCGTCGGCCGCGAACACGGAGCCACGCCCGGCACCGTGCTGGCCGCCGGCCGCGACGGCATCGAGCTGGCCTGCGGCGAGGGCGCTCTGCGCATCACCGCACTGCAACGCGCCGGCGGCAAGCGCATCAGCGCCGCCGATTACCTCAACGCGCGTCCCGAACTGCGCGGAGCGCCCAAGTGAGCCACGCCGTGCTCCCCTGCCCACGAGGGAGAGGGGGCATCGGTCGCGGCCCCGTGGCGTCCGTGCGCGAGCCCATCCCGGATGGCCGTCGGTTCGGTAGCCGGCCTCGGGCGAGCGGGACCAGGCCATGACCGACACCCGTGCCCTGGCCGCCACCGCGCTGGCCGACATCGCCCTGCGCGGCGCCTCGCTGCGCGAGGCGATGGAGCGCCATGCGGGCAAGCTGCCCGACCCGCGCGACCGCGCCCTGCTGATGGCGCTGTTGAGCGAGGGCGCACGCTGGTGGCTGCGCTTCGATCCGGCGCTGGATCGCCTGCTGGCGCAGCCGCTGCGGCGCAAGGAGCCGCAGGTGCATGCGCTGCTGGTGCTCGGCCTGGTGCAGCTGGAAATCCTGGAGCTCAGCGACTACGCCGCGGTGGCGGCCACCGTCGAGGCGACCCGGGCGCTCAAGCGCCCGCGCTTGGCCGGGCTGGTCAATGCCGTGCTGCGCCGCTGGCAGCGCGAGCGCGGCGAGCTGCTGGCCTTGCTCGATGCCAATCCCTCCACCCGCCATGCCCATCCGGCCTGGCTGGCCGATGCGATCGCCCGCGACTGGCCCGACCAGGCCGAGGCCGTGCTGGCTGCCGACAACCGCGAACCCCCGCTGATGCTGCGCGCCAACCGCCGCCGCACCACGCGCGAGGCGCTGCTCGAACGCCTGCGCCTGCACGGCCAGGCGGCCGAACCGCACCCCTGGCTTGCCGACGCCGTCGTGTTGCCGCACAGCGGCGACGTCACCCGCCTGCCGGGTTTCGCCGAGGGCCTGTTCGCGGTGCAGGACGGCGCCGCCCAGGCTGCCGCCGACCTGCTCGATGCCCGCCCCGGCCAGCGCGTGCTCGATGCCTGCGCCGCGCCGGGCGGCAAGGCCTGCCACCTGCTCGAACGCAACGAGCTGGACCTCACCGCCTTGGATTCGGACCCCGCCCGCCTGCGCCGGATCGGCCAGAACCTGGAGCGCCTGGGCCTGCGCGCCGACCTGCGCGCCGGCGACGCCAGCGCGGCGGAGGCGTGGTGGGACGGCCGGCCCTACGACCGCATCCTGATCGACGCGCCCTGCTCGGCCACCGGCGTGCTGCGTCGCCGGCCGGACGTACGCCTGCACCGGCGCGCCAGCGACATCGACGCGCTGGCCGCGCTGCAGCAGCGCATCCTCGCCGCGCTGTGGCCGCTGCTCAAGCCGGGCGGCCGGCTGGTGTACGCCACCTGTTCGCTGCTGCGCGCGGAAAACGAGACGGCCGTCCAGGCCTTGCTCTGGAGCGCACCCGACGCGCGCGCGCTGCCATTCACCCTGCCGGCGGGGCAGGCGGCCGCCGTGGGCTGGCAGATCCTGCCCGGCGATGGCGATCTGGACGGCATGTACTATGCCGTGCTGGAAAAGCGGTAACCGCGGCTCAGCGCCAGGTAAGCACGCCCAAGCTAAAAACCCTTGCTGCCTCGCACGGATCGCCCATGACCCTTTCCCATGCCACGCCGCAGGACCGCCGCCGTTTCTGGCTGCTGATGCTGATCGCCCTGGTGGTGGTCGGCGCCGGCATCGGCCTGCGCGATCCCTGGCCATCGGACGAGCCGCGCTTCACGCTGGCGGCCAAGCAGATGGTCGAGGGCGGCGACTGGCTTTTCCCCCACCGCGGCAGCGAGCTCTACGCCGACAAGCCGCCGGTGTTGATGTGGACCGAGGCGGCGAGCTTCGAGGTGGTACGCAACTGGCGCATCGCTTTCCTGCTGCCCTCGCTGCTGGCGGCCCTGGGCACGCTGGCGCTGGTCTACGACCTCGGCCGGCGGCTGTGGAGCCGCCAGGCGGGCCTGTACGCGGCGGCCGGGCTGCTGCTGGCGTTCCAGTTCGTCTACCAGACCAAGCGCGCGCAGATCGATCCACTGGTGATGTTCCTGATCACCGCGGGCAACTGGGGCTTGCTCAGGCACCTGCTGCTGGGGCCGAACTGGCGCGCGTACTGGCTGGGCTGCTTCTGCGCCGGCCTGGGGGTGATCACCAAGGGCGTGGGTTTCCTGCCGCTGCTGCTCTTGCTGCCTTACGCCTTCGCGTTGCGGCGCGGCTGGGACGGCGTGGTGCGGATGGGGCCCGGCCAGGCGATGCGCTGGTGGCTGGGCCTGCTCGCCGTGCTTGCGGCGATCGCGCTGTGGCTGGTGCCGATGTTGCTGGCGGCCCGTGCGCATGCCGGGAATCCGGCCTACGCCGCCTACGTGCGCGACATCCTGTTCCACCAGACCGCCGACCGTTACGCCAAGTCGTGGGGGCACATCCACTCGCCGCTCTACTACGTGCCGATCGTGCTGTTCAGCTGGCTGCCGCTGTCGCTGACCTATCCCGGCACGCTGCCGCGCTGGTGGCGCGCGCTGAAGGCCAGGGATGCGCGCATGCTGCTGCCGCTGGCCTGGGTCGCGCTGGTGCTGGTGTTCTTCTCGATTCCGGCCGGCAAGCGCGACGTCTACATCCTGCCCGCGCTGCCGATGGTCGCGCTGGCCAGTGCGCCGTTCCTCGATGAACTGATGCGCATGCGCTGGCTGCGCACGGCGGGGCTGGTGTTCGTGGGCCTGTTCGGCACGCTGCTGCTGGTGGTGGGCGCCTATGCGCTCCTGGCCACGCCCGAAGCCGCCACGCAATGGGCGCTCGATCGAGGCTTCGCCGGTGTGCGCGCGCTGTGGTGGTGGCTTGCCGCCATCGGCGCGACGCAGTTGCTGCTGGTGGCCGCGCTGCGGCTGCGCCGCGCGGCGTGGGCGGTCGGCGGCGGCATGGTCGCGCTGTGGCTGGGCTGGAGCTTCGGCATCGCGCCGCTGCTCAACCAGTCCAGCTCCGCCGCCGGGCTGATGGCCAGGGTGGCGGCGCGCATGCAGCCCGGCGACGCGGTCGGCCTGGTCGCCTGGAAGGAGCAGAACCTGCTGATGCTCGACCGGCCCGAGGTCGATTTCGGTTTCACCCGTCCCTGGCCGCAGCAGTACGCCGCGGCGGTCGCCTGGCAGGCGGCTGATCCGGCGCACCGCTGGCTGTTCGTGCAGGAACCGGCGATGGGCCATTGCGTGCGCCGCGACCGCGCGATCGACGTGGGTCCGGCCAACCGCCGCGAGTGGTGGATGTTCAAGGCCGACGCCGTGATCGCCGGCTGCCTGCCCGATCCGTCCGCCGAATCGGCCGATGCGAGTGTGCCCGAATGAACGCGCGCGGCCAGGACCTGACGGCGCCGCAATGCGAGTCCGGTCCTCCGGCTTCGCCTGCGTGGCTGACCTGGGCGCTGTCGGCGCTGGTCGCCGTGATGCCGCTGTCGTTCTCGATCGAGCCGGGGATCAAGGCGCTGCCGGCGGCGCTCCTGTTCATCAGCGGCGTGGCCTCGCTGTGGCGCGCGCCGGTTCGCCGCAGCTACCGGGCGGCGGTGCCGGTGGTCGCCGGCGCCCTGGTGCTGGCCGCGCTCGGTGTCGGCAACGTGCTGTGGCACCGGCTGGGCGCGCGTCCGCTGGACCACTCAGCGCACGTGCTGCTGTACGTGGTGGTGGCGGCGGTGTTCGCCCGGCCGCTGAGGATGGCGCTGGTGTGGGCGGGCTTCAGCTTCACCGCGATCGGCCTGGGGTCGGTCTGCCTGGTGCAGCACTATGGCCTGGGCATCGCGCGCGCCTACGGTCTCAACGGCGGCGATTCCAGTGCGATCGAGTGCGCCACGGTGCTGCTCGGCCTGGCGCTGCTGGCGCTGGTGCAGGTGCTGCACGCGCGCGCCGGCAGCGCACGCTGGTGGCTGCACGTTGCGGCGATGGTGTTCGGCATGTACGGCGCGTTGCTCACGCAGAGCCGCGGGCCGCTGCTGGCGTTCGTGCCGGCGTTCCTGCTGGTATTGCTGGTGCACGCTCGGCGCAGCGGCCGCTGGAGGGGAGCCCTGGCGGTGAGCGCCGCGGTCTGCGTGGGCGGCGCGCTGGCCACCGTGACGCTGCATGGCGCCATGCTCGGGCGGTTCGACAACATCCACCAGGAGGTCGCCGACTTCGACCGCGGCGACCCGGACGGCTCGGTCGGCCAGCGGCTGGAGATGTGGCGCACGGCGTTGCGTGCGTTTGCCGAGCATCCGCTGGCCGGGATCGGCATCGATCAGTTCGACAAGTACGTGCAGGTAGAGATCGCGGCCGGGCGCACCGATCCTTCCATCGCCCGCTACAACCAGCCGCACAACGAGTATCTGCGTGCGCTGGCGACCGGCGGCGTGCCCCAGCTGCTCGCATTGCTGGCCGTGTTCGGGCTGCCGCTGGCCTGGTTCGGCAGGCGCCTGCGCGATCCGGACGCGACGGTGGCGGCCACTGCCAGCGCGGGGCTGGCGATCGTGGTGCTGTACCTGCTGTGCGCCCTCGGCGAGAGCGTGTTCTACCGCGTGATGTCGCAGTCGTTCTTCTTCTTTCTGGTGCTCGGCCTGGCCGTGCGCGTCGGCCAGCGCACGAGCTGTCCACTGCGCGACACGCAGCCGGCACCCTAGAATGCCCGCATGGCCACCTTGCCCCTGACCCTCGTCGTCATTACCCACAACGAGGCCGAAAACATCGCGCGCTGCCTGGACAGCGTGCCCTTCGCGGCGGAAAAGCTCGTCGTCGATTCGGGCAGCGATGACGATACGGTGACCATCGCGCAGGCGCATGGCGCGCGGGTGGTCCACCAGGACTGGCTCGGCTTCGGCCCACAACGCAACTTCGCCACCACCCAATGCGCGCACGACTGGATCCTGGCGCTGGACGCGGACGAATTCCTCTCGCCCGAGCTGGCCGCGGAGATGGAACGCCGCCTGCCTGCGCTGATGGCGGGCGGCGCGCCGGCCGCCTGGCTGCGCCGGCGCACCGTCTACATGGGCCGGCCGATGCGCTGGTACCGCCCGGCGGTGGGCGAGAGGATGGCGCGCCTGTACCACCGCGCCCGCGCGCACTGGACCGATGCGCGCGTACACGAATCGCTGCGCTTCGAGGGCAGCGCGCCCACCTTCGACGCGCCCTTCGACCACGTCAACAATCCCACCCTGGTGCACAAGCAGCTCAAGGTGCTGCGCTATGCCGAGCTCAAGTGCAGGGACTGGCTCGACAAGGGCAAGCCGGCGCGCATGTGGCAGGCGCCGTTCGTGTACGTGCTCGCCTTCGCCAAGGATTACCTGTTCCGGCTCGCCTTCCTGGACGGCTGGCGCGGCTTCATGATCGCGCAGACGGCGGCCAGCTATGCGCTGTACAAGCGCATGCGCTACTACGAGATGGTGCACAACCGCGCTTCGGTCGAGCGCGCCGGCGCGGCGCTCGCGCGGCACGGGCTGGACCGCTGACCGCGCCGCAAGGCCCTCACCCGAGACTGCGATACCTCCATGCAAACGCCCTCCAAGCGGCACTACCTGCTCTACGGTTCCGAACGCTACGCGCTGGCCATCCTGCGTCCGCTGCAGGCGGCGATCCGCGCGCGCGGCGACGAGGCGGCGTGGTTCTTCGACGGGCCGGGCGCGGAGGACCTGGCCGCCGATGAGCGCCTGCTGAGCGTGCAGGAGGTGCGCCGCTGGAAGCCGGTGGCGGTGCTCACGCCCGGCAACCACCTGCCACACTTCTTCCCCGGCGTGAAGGTGGAGGTCTTCCACGGCTTCGACGCGGGCAAGCCGCGGCACATCTACATCCGCGGCTTCTTCGACCTGTATTGCACCACCGGTCCGCGCGACACCGCGCAGTTCCAGGCGCTGGCCGACCGGCTGGGCCACTTCAGCGTGGCCGAGACCGGCTGGCCCAAGCTCGATCCGTTCCTCAAGCAGATCGCAGGTGCCGTGCCGCCGGTGCGCACGCCGCCGGTGATCCTCTACCACTCCACCTTCTCGCCTTCCTGGAGCGCGGCGGAGACCTTGTACGAGGAGGTCAAGCGGCTTTCGCGCGACGGACGCTGGCGCTGGATCGTCACCTTCCACCCGAAGATGAACCCCGAGACCGTGGCCAAGTACAAGGCGCTCGAGAACGAGTACCTGAGCTACGCGGAGAACGACAACATCCTCGAGCTGTTCCCGCAGGTGGACATGATGTGCTCGGACACCTCCTCGGCGCTCAACGAATTCCTGCTCACCGGCAAGCCGGTGGTCACCTTCAGGAATCGCCGCCCGGGGCCGCAACTGATCGATATCGACGACCCGACGCAGTTCGAACCGGCGATCGAGCGCGCGCTGGCGCGGCCGCCGCAGCTGATGGCCGCGATCCGCGACTATGCCGACGCGATCCACCCTTATCGCGACGGCCATGCCAGCGAGCGCGTGCTCGCCGCCATCGACGCCTTCGTCGCCGCGGGCGGGCGCAACCGCCGCGCCAAGCCGCTCAACCTCTGGCGCAAGCTCAAGCTGCGTCGGCGCATCGGCTACTGGGGCCCGGCGCGGCTGCCGCGCTAGCGCCGGCTCCGGCGCACCGCTCGGGCTAGAATCGGGATCTTCCCAGCCACGAGCCTCTCCGTGCAGCCCAACGCCTACCGCCGTTCCGAACACTTGCGCGCCCTGTGGCCGTGGCTGCCGCTGTGGGCGGCGGCGGCGTTGCTGGCGATCTTCTCGCACGGCCCGATGCCGCTGTATTCGACCCGCACGCTGGCGGTGGCCTGGGAGATGTGGACGCACGGCCACTGGCTGGTGCCCTACAACAACGGCGTGCCGTACAGCGAAAAGGCGCCACTGTTGTTCTGGATGATCCAGGCCGGCTGGTTCGCCTTCGGCGTGAACGACGTCTGGCCGCGCGTGCTGGAGGTGATCTTCGGCGGCAGCCAGCTGGTGCTGCTGGCGGCGCTGGCACGGCGGCTGTTCCCGGACCGGCCGTGGGTGGCCAGGGCGGCGCCGTGGATGCTGCTGGCGCTGTCCTACGCCTTCCTGTTCGGCTTGCAGGTGATGTACGACGTGCTGCTGGCGGCGTGGGCGCTGGCAGCGCTCTTGTGCCTGACGCGCACGCCCTCGCGGGAGGAGCCGCGCTGGTGGCTGTTCGGCATCTGCCTGGGGCTGGGCCTGCTGACCAAGGGCCCGGTGATGGCCCTGCACGTGGTGTTCCCGTGGCTGCTCGGCCCCTTGTGGAACGATTGGGCGAACCGGAACCGCGCGCGCTGGTACGGCCGCGGCCTGCTCGCCTTCCTGCTCGGCTTCGCGATGCTGCTGGCCTGGGCGCTGCCGGCCGGCTTCAGCGGTGGCGAGGCCTATCGCCAGCGGCTGTTCTTCACCCAGACCGCCGGCCGCGTGGTGAACGCCTTCGACCATGCCCGCCCGGTGTGGTGGTACCTGGTGTCGCTGCCGCTGCTGCTGTTCCCCTTCAGCGGCTGGCCGCGCGCCTGGGTGGCGCTGGCGTTGCTGCGGCGGCCGCTGGATGCGGGCGTGCGCTTCGCGCTGTGCTGGGTGGTGCCGGTGTTCCTCACCTTCTCGCTGATCAGCGGCAAGCAGTTGTACTACCCGCTGCCGGAGTTCGCCGGCGCGGTGCTGCTGGTGGCCGGCGCGGTCGCATTGCTGCGCGAGCGACGCCCGCCGCTGGCCTACAACGGCTGGCTGGGCACCTGGCCGCTGGCGCTGGGCGGCATCGCCTTCGCGGTGTTCCTGTTCGTGCTGCCCTGGCTGGTGCGCGCCGGACGCCTGCACGGCGACTGGTTCGAGACCACCGCTCCCTACAGCCGCTTCTTCAGCGTGGTGTTCCTGCTGCTGGGCGGCTTGCTGCTGCTGCGCGGCCGCGGCGAGATGCGCCGGCTGGCGTTCGCCGGACTGCTCGGCACGCTGGCGGTCAACACGCTGTTCACCCTGACGTTGTGGCCGCGCTACGACCTCACGCCGGCCACCCGCCTGCTGCACGCGGCCGACGCGCAGAACCGCGCGATCGGCTTCACCGGCGCGTACGAGGGCCAGTTCCATTTCGCCGGCCGGCTGGAGAATCCGATCGCCGAGCTGCAGGGCGACGCGGCGGTCGAGGCCTTCGCCCGTGCCCATCCGGACGGCCTGGTCGTGACGCATCCGGGCAAGCTCGATGCCGACGCGCTGCGTTATCCGCTGCTGGTGCAGCCGTTCCGTTCCTCCTGGCTGGTGGTCTGGCCGGCCGCCACGCTGGCCGATCTGCGCATGGGCCAGCGCCCGCCGGAACCGGCCCAGCCCACGCGCATCTACCCCGGCACTGCCTATCCCGGCACCGACGGCCGTTACCGGCCGCTGCCGTGAACGCCGCGCTGATCGCCGGCCTGCGCGCGCAATGCGGTGGGCCGCGCGATGGCGCGCTGCTCAGGTTCTCGCTCGGCAACGCCCTGCTGGCCGACGGCCAGCCAGCCGAGGCGGCAGCCGAACTGCGCCGCGCGCTCGACTTCGACGCCGGCTATTCGGCGGCGTGGAAGCTGCTCGGCAAGGCCTGCCTGGCGATGGACGACCACGCGGGCGCGGCCGCGGCCTGGCGCCGGGGCATCGCGGTGGCCAGCCAGCGCGGAGACAAGCAGGCGGAGAAGGAGATGTCCGTGTTCCTGCGGCGGCTGGAGCGGGAATAGGACGATTCGCCTCGACCTCTCCGTCGAATCCTTCCACCGCGAACGCGGCCGACAGGCGGATGGGGCGCTCTTGGGCGCAGGGCCTGGGCTCGAGGCGAGGTTTCCCCTCGTCCGCCCTGCGGGCATCTCTCGCGTAATAGCAACGGAGCCAGCCATCCTTTCAGCCGTAGGGATTGGGCAGGCCGTGGGCCGACCAGCGCCGGTAGTGCCACTGATACTGCGCGAACGCGACTTCGACGCAGGCCTCCACGCCACGGTTGAGTGCCGCGCAGGCCTGCCGCGGATCGGCGTCGTCCAGCCCCGCGGGCGCCGGCAGCAGATGGATGCGGAAACCCGCGCCGCGCGGCAACCGCTCGGCGAATGCGAACAGCACGGCCGCTCCCGTGCGCGACGCCAGCCTCGGCAGCAGCACCATGGTCAGCGCGTCGCGGCCGAAGAACGGCGCGAACTCGCCCTCGCCGGCGCGCGGCTTCTGGTCGGGCAGGATGCCCACCGCGCCGCCGGTGGCGAGGCGCTTGTACAGCGCGCGCACGCCGGCGCCCTCGGCGCGCACCTGCTCCGGCGCCAGCGCGCCGCGCACCTTGCGCAGCAGCTGCTCCACCGCCGGGAAGCGCGGCGGGCGGTAGAGGATCGCCAGCGGCGTGCGGCTGCACAGCCAGTAGTTGAGCAGCTCCCAGCAGCCCAGGTGCGGCGCGGCGATGATCACGCCGCGGCCCTCGGCCAGCGCCGCGTCCAGCAGGTCGGCGCCGCGCACCTCGCGCACCAGGCCCAACGCCCGTTCGGCGCCGGCGCCCCAGACCTTGACGATCTCCGCGCCCGACTTGCCGCCCTCGGCCATCACCTCGCGCAGCAGCGCCGCCCGGGCCTCCGGCGCCAGCTGTGGCCGCGCGATCGACAGGTTGACCGCGGTGACGTGCGCCGTGCGGCCCCGCCGCCAGCGCAACAGGCGGCCAAAAAGGGCACCCGCGCCCTGCAGCCACCGCAACGGCAGCAGGCCCAGCAGGCGTAGTGCGAGGTAAAGCAAGTAGACGTCGGGGCGCATCGTGGGGGTGAGGTCCGGGCCGCTCTCTGCGGCGATCAAGGGAACGGCGGGCCTGCCGCTAAGGACGGACCATCCCGTATTCTTGCAGGGACGCCCTGCGGACGTTACCCCCGGCATGATCAGCCTCATCCAGCGCGTGCAGTCCGCCAGCGTGGTGGTCGACGACCAGTGCGTGGGCGCGATCGGCCCGGGGCTGCTGGCGCTGGTGGCGGTGCAGCCCGCCGACGGCGAGGCGCAGGCCAGGCGGATGCTGGAACGCCTGCTCGGCTACCGCGTCTTCGCCGACGAAGCCGGGCGCATGAACCGCTCGCTGGCCGACACCGGCGGCGGCCTGCTGCTGGTCAGCCAGTTCACGCTGGCGGCCGATACCCGCTCGGGCATGCGGCCGAGCTTCACCTCCGCCGCGCCGCCCGAGCACGGCAGGCGCTGGTTCGAACGCCTGGTGGAACTGGCCCGCGCCGCGCACGCCGGAGGGGTGGAAACCGGGCGCTTCGGCGCCCATATGGAAGTCCGGCTCGTCAACGACGGCCCCGTCACCTTCTGGCTCGACGTGCCATGAGCAGCACAAGCGCCCTCCACGAACAAGCTGGTCCGCCGCGCAAACGCCCATCTGGCGCGTTTTTTGCGTAGGCGGCCGATGAATTTTTTCACTCCCGAACTGGTCAAAAAAGCGCCACATCGCTATACTGATCGGTTCCTGCATCCCGGCGGTAGGTATGAACAACAAAGCTCCCGAGCAACAGTCTGAAATCAAGGCGCTCATCTCCAAGGGCCTGGAACAGGGTTACCTGACGTACGCCGAGATCAACGACCACTTGCCCGACGACATCGTCGATCCGGAGCAGATCGAAGACATCATGGCGGTGCTCAAGGGCGTCGGCATCGAGGTGCACGACGCCGCGCCGGACGCCGACCCGCTGGCCGACAACGCCCCCGGCACGGGCAACGACGACGAGGCGGCCGCCGAGGAAGCAGTCGCGCTGCTCTCGGCCGTCGACGCCGAAGTGGGCCGCACCACCGATCCGGTGCGCATGTACATGCGCGAGATGGGCACGGTGGAGCTGCTCACCCGCGAGGGCGAGATCGCCATCGCCAAGCGCATCGAGGAAGGCCTGGCGCAGGTGCAGACCGCGCTGGCCAGCTTCCCGCTGACCATCGAGCTCCTGCTGGAGGAGTACGACCAGCACCTGGACGGCAAGCGCCGCCTGTCCGAGATTCTGGCCGGCTTCGCCGACCTGGAGCAGGCCGCCGACGCCGCCCTGGCCGAAGCGGAGGAAGCGGCCGCCAATGCGGTCGAGGGCGAGGCCGACGAGGAAGAGGAAGAGGAAGTCGAGGCCGCCGAGGAAGAGGAGGCCGGCCCGACCGGTCCCGATCCGGAGGAGGTCAAGCGCCGCATGGAGCTGCTGCGCGACTACTACGGCAAGTTCCAGAAGGCCGCGCCCAAGGCCACCGGCATCACCGACAAGAAGATCGTCAAGCTGCGCGACCAGATGGCCGAGGAGTTCCTGAAGCTCAAGCTGCCGTCCGCGCTGATCGACAGCTTCGTGCGCAAGCTGCGCGAAGTGGTGGGCGACATCCGCCACCACGAGCGCGTGTTGATGGACATCTTCGTCAAGCAGGTGAAGATGCCCAAGGCCGAGTTCCTGAAGACCTTCCCGAGCAACGAAGGCAACGCCGAGTGGGCCGCCGAGCTCTCGCGCAAGCGCCAGAAATGGTCGCCCAACATCAAGACGCACCGCGAGGCGATCGACGCCGAGCAGGACAAGCTCGCCGCGATCGAGAAGAAGCTGTTCCTGCCGCTGACCGACATCAAGGAAATCAACCGCGCCATGTCGATCGGCGAGGCCAAGGCCCGCCGCGCCAAGAAGGAGATGGTCGAGGCGAACCTGCGCCTGGTGATCTCCATCGCCAAGAAGTACACCAACCGCGGCCTGCAGTTCCTGGACCTGATCCAGGAGGGCAACATCGGCCTGATGAAGGCGGTGGACAAGTTCGAATACCGCCGCGGCTACAAGTTCTCGACCTACGCCACCTGGTGGATCCGCCAGGCGATCACCCGCTCGATCGCCGACCAGGCGCGCACCATCCGCATCCCGGTGCACATGATCGAGACGATCAACAAGTTGAACCGCATCTCCCGCCAGATGCTCCAGCAGTTCGGCCGCGAGCCGACGCCGGAGGAGTTGGCCAAGGAGATGGAGATGCCCGAGGACAAGATCCGCAAGGTGCTCAAGATCGCCAAGGAACCCATCTCGATGGAGACCCCGATCGGCGACGACGAGGACTCGCACCTGGGCGACTTCATCGAGGACACCAACGCCTCCTCGCCGATCGAGTCGGCGACCGAGACCGGCCTGATGGAGACCGTGCGCGACGTGCTCGCCGGCCTCACCCCGCGGGAAGCGAAGGTGCTGCGCATGCGCTTCGGCATCGACATGAACACCGACCACACCCTCGAGGAAGTCGGCAAGCAGTTCGACGTCACCCGCGAGCGCATCCGCCAGATCGAAGCCAAGGCGCTGCGCAAGCTGCGTCACCCGAGCCGCTCGGAGCAGCTGCGCTCGTTCCTCGACCTCGAGTAAGCGCGATCCGAAGCATCCGACGACGCCCGCCTTGCGCGGGCGTCGTCGTTTCCGATCATTCGTGTGCCAGCATCGATGCAGCGTTGGCGGCCGGCCACCTGACCGCTACCATGCATCGCCTGCCTTCGTGGCACACAGCGTCGGGCCTATAGCTCAATGGTTAGAGCAGGGGACTCATAATCCCTTGGTTCCAGGTTCGAGTCCTGGTGGGCCCACCAACCTATGTGCAGACTGCACAACTTATGCGTTAAAGCATAGGGAATCGTCCCGATGGCCAGCTTTTGAGGGGGCGGAGTCAAGTTAGAAGTGCGTCATCGATCGCCTGCGCGAGGTCATGCCGCCCCAGCGCGCGCATGAACATCTGCGCGAGCGGCAGCACATTTTTTTTGATAAAACAGGCCCAGCGGATCGTTGATACGGCCGCTTAAAACCTAAGAGTCACTTTCTAGCTGCCACGATGTAGATAGTATATAAACAATGCTAATGAAGACCCGATTAAAACAACGGAAAGCACCACTCCATACCAGAACAATATCGGGTGCTCATTCCTTTTAACTTGAATGTATAGTAATCGTATATTACCGACCCTCAGGCCGTTAACCATATCGTAAACGAAGAACGCGGCTGCGAACAGAAATATGCCCGCATCTCGCAAGTCAGTGTTCACAGGCGGCCTCTTCTTCTAAAGTCGCACTTGACACTTGACCAAGAAGCGAGCTAGCAGCCGCTCTTTGAGCCATTCCCAAATCCGCAAAACCTTTACCTACGGCTCCGGCGCTGATTTTGTCTACTAGCCCCCCCATAACCAATGCTCTAAGCCCTGCCGCTCCTCCGCGAGCATATCCCTTTACCGTATCTCCGAATGTTGACAAGTTGCCACCAAACTCAATTAGTCTGGCGGCAGACGCATCAATCGGCACTTCGACCTCAAATCCTTCTGGCGCGAAAAATTCAGCTACGGCATCCACAGCGATAATTCCAACACCGATCTGCGAGGTTGTTGATCCTAGCGAGGACAGCTGTTGCCCTAGTTGTACCAATTCAGCTTTGGCGGCGGCACATTTCTGCTCGTCGCATAGGCCTAACGGATCGAAAAGCATTAGCGGATCATTTCTTACGTAAGTGTAGGTATTGATACCACCGCCTAAACCCGAGAGGTCACTTTCCAAGTACCGCCCCAGTTGTGTGTTGTAGTCTCGGAAGCCGTTATTCCACGTTGCTGTCTCTGCATCGTCTGCGATAGGTTGCCATTGGCATCGTAAGTCCGGCTATGGTTGGTCGCCCCACAGGTGGATACGGCATCGTCGCTCACCTGAGACAGCTGACCGTTATAAGCACCACCCGAACCGTCGGTGCCATCGTAAGTCAGGACCGAACGATGACCGAGCGCATTGGTGACCGTGGTCTGCACGTTGCCAGCGGCGTCCTTGCCGTAAACGACGGCAATACTTTCGGAATTATCGGCCAGGTAATTACCTGTCGCCCATCCATAATAAGGATCGGTCGACGTCGAATCGTACGAGGTGTAGTCATAGGGCGCGCCGTTGTAGTCGACCTCGGTCAAGAGGTTAGGCAACACCGATAGTGAATACTTGAAAGAAACCGTTGTGGCCGGAGTGCCCGGGTAAGTTATAGAAAGGAAATTGCCGCTTCCCGTTTCTTGTAACGTATAAGCGTTGCCCGCAGGATCGGTCACAGTAATGGGACCGGCCGTTCCGTAAAAAATGGAGTAGGACTTGCCGCTGCTGTGCGTGACCGTGTCGGTGATGCCGCTGGATGACGATGACTCGGTAATGATCCAGCTGATACCCGAAGAATTCGTGATTGACTTAAGATCGCCGTTTACGTCAAAAACCTTGGTTGTCGCGTCTTCATCGTGAAGGGTGTACGTTGACGACGCACTGTCGTACGACAATGTAGCCAATCCACCGCCGCCATTTTCTGTATAAGGCCCGCCCTGCGGGGCGCCGTTGAAGGTTATTTCTGACCCATCAGGGCGTAGATAGATCAGCGCGCTGCATATCGGCTCCCCGGTCTGCTTGCTGATAAAGCAATGAGCTGCATTGAGGGTGTATTGCAGATTGGTTGACCAGTAGGGATTCGATTGCGACTGAGGGATTTTCAGCGCCGAATTGTAGTAAAGGACGAGACTTAACCCATTTCCCCTGGCAGGGCAAAGACCGGATATGTTTCAACTTTCGTGCCGCTGTTCAGGACAATGGGCCTGGCTCCGAAATTCGAGCATCCACTTCTATCTCTGGGCTCTTTATTTGTCGGCGATTTGTTGTTGTTCTGCGTAAGCGGAGCACCACCATTGCCATCGCTAGGCCCTGTGTCCCCAGCCACCCCCGTGTCTGGAACGCCGCTGTTATCGTGGACGCCCTCAGAATTTTGCGTTGAGGTAACGCCAGTAGTGGGGGGTAGGTCTACAGTTACTTGAATGGTGGGAAGTTTCTTGACTTCTGGAACATTTTTGACCGCGGCGACCTGCGGCGACCAAAGCGCGGAGCTGAATGCAATTCCGCAGAGCAGGGTTGTCTGGACCGAACCCGCCATCCAACCAAAACGCAACTTACCCAGCCGCGATCCTTGCGAAGTCATGCCTTGTCCCCTATGAGGCTCACGCGTTGCACGCGAGCGATGCGGTGTTGACACTACCAATGCCTTTGGCTTAAAGGCAACTACGCAAGAAATTTCGCTTTTAGAACTAGTTTTTACGCAAATCTCTTCGCTCGCCTGCAGAGACCCGGCGGGTCATGGATCGCCAATAACTCCATTTGGAAGATGCGCGGACACGCTCCGGCCGCCCTTGCCATGAGGAGGTATAGGAGCAACACCTGTTTGTGGGTTTGAAATTGCCTCAGAGACAGGGGCTGGTCGACCACACACAAGTGTCCTCGTCGCTAGACCAGTCCACCTCGTATCCGCTTCTGGCGACCCAATGGGTGGTGGCAGCGCAACCGGGGGGCGCGCACTCATGCAGCTGTCGTGGTGCTTGCGCCTGTCGGCACACCAAGCAGGTGTTGCAGGGCCTCGCTTGGCAGGCCCACTTTCTCCTACGGCCCCACGCTGGCCACGTTATAATTTGACGTTACGGTCCAGCTATGCGTTCGCGAGCAGCACGCCGCGCATCGCTCTTGTCCGTTCCCGCCGGTCGCCTGGAGCGGCGCGGCTCCACGCCTGCGAGAGGTCCTGAAGTGTCCGATAGCCCGAAGATCATCTACACGCTGACCGACGAAGCGCCCTTCCTCGCGACCCAGTCGCTGCTGCCGATCGTGCAGGCGTTCGCGCATACGGCGGGCATCGAGGTTCAGACGCGCGACATCTCGCTGGCCGGGCGCATCCTGTCGCAGTTTCCCGAGTACCTGAAGGACGACCAGAAGATCGCCGACGACCTGGCCGAGCTCGGCCAGCTGGCCACCACGCCCGAGGCCAATATCATCAAGCTGCCCAACATCAGCGCCTCGGTGCCGCAGCTCAAGGCCGCCATCAAGGAGCTGCAGGCGCAAGGCTACGCGCTGCCGGACTACCCGGACGAGCCGCACGGCGACGTGGAGAAGTACAACGTCAAGGCGCGCTACGACAAGGTCAAGGGCAGCGCGGTCAACCCGGTGCTGCGCGAGGGCAATTCGGATCGCCGCGCGCCGCTCTCGGTGAAGAACTACGCGCGCAAGCATCCGCACAAGATGGGCCCGTGGAGCGCCGACTCGAAGACGCGCGTGGCGCACATGGACGGCGGCGACTTCTACGGCAGCGAGCAGTCGGCGACGATGGACAAGGCTGGCAGCCTGAAGATCGAACTGCTCGCGAAGGACGGCACCGCCACCGTGCTCAAGGAAACGGTCGCCGTGCAGGCGGGCGAGATCGTCGACGCCGCGGTCATGAGCCGAGCCGCGCTGGCGCGTTTCGTCGACGCCGAGATCGCGCGGGCCAAGGCCGACGGCGTGCTGTTCTCGCTGCATCTGAAGGCCACCATGATGAAGGTCTCCGACCCGATCATGTTCGGCGTGGTGGTGGGCGAGTTCTACAAGGACGTGCTCGGCAAGCACGCGGCCGAGCTCAGGCAGATCGGCTTCGACGCCAACAACGGCATCGGCGACCTCTACGCGCGCCTGGCCCAGCTGCCGGAAGACAAGCAGGCGGCGATCAAGGCGGACATCCAGGCCGAGTACGCCAAGCGCCCCGCGGTGGCAATGGTCAACTCGGACAAGGGCATCACCAACCTGCACGTGCCCTCCGACGTGATCGTCGACGCCTCGATGCCGGCGATGATCCGCGACTCCGGGAAAATGTGGAACGCGCAGGGCCAGCTGCAGGACACCGCGGCGCTGATTCCCGACCGCTGCTACGCCGGCATCTACCAGGCGGTGATCGAGGACTGCAAGGCACACGGCGCGTTCGACCCAGCCACCATGGGCTCGGTGCCCAACGTGGGCCTGATGGCGCAGAAGGCCGAGGAGTACGGCTCGCACGACAAGACCTTCCAGGCCGCCTCCGCCGGCACGGTGCGCGTGACCGACCAGGATGGCCGCACGCTGTTCGAGCACGCGGTCGAGGCCGGCGACATCTGGCGCATGTGCAACACCCGCGACGCGGCGATCCGCGACTGGGTCAAGCTCGCCGTCACCCGCGCGCGCCTGAGCTCCACGCCTGCCGTGTTCTGGCTGGATCCTGCGCGCGCGCACGATGCGCAGCTGATCGCCAAGGTCGAGCGTTACCTCAAGGAGCACGACACCGCGGGCCTGGATATCCGCATCCTGCCGCCGGTCGAGGCGATGGCCTTCTCGCTTTCGCGCATCCGCAAGGGCCAGGACACGATCTCGGTGACCGGCAACGTGCTGCGCGACTACCTCACGGATCTCTTCCCGATCATGGAGCTGGGCACCAGCGCCAAGATGCTTTCGATCGTGCCGCTGATGGCCGGCGGCGGCCTGTTCGAGACCGGCGCCGGCGGCTCGGCGCCCAAGCACGTGCAGCAGTTCCTGGAAGAGGACTACCTGCGCTGGGACTCGCTGGGCGAGTTCCTCGCGCTGGCCGCCTCTTTCGAGCACCTGGCCGAGCGCTACGGCAACCGGCGCGCCGCCGTGCTGGCCAAGGCGCTGGACCAGGCCAACGGCAAGATCCTGGACAACAACAAGTCGCCCGCGCGCAAGGTCGGGGAGCTGGACAACCGCGGCAGCCACTTCTACCTGGCGCTGTACTGGGCGCAGGCGCTGGCCGCGCAGGACGAGGACGCGCAGCTTGCGGCCACCTTCGCGCCGCTGGCCAAGGCGCTGGCCGACGACGAAGCGACCATCGTGGCCGAGTTGAACGGTGCGCAGGGCAAGCGCGTGGACATCGGCGGCTACTACCACCCGGACCTTGCGCGCACCGGCGCCGCGATGCGGCCCAGTGCGAGCTTCAACGCCGCGCTCGCCAAGCTGGGCAAGTAGCGCCATGCGGGGCCACCGGCTGGCGCTGGGGTGGATGCTGGCGCTGGCCGGCGGCGCGCCGTTGCACGCGCAGTCGGCGCCGGCCGCTGCGTCCACCGTGAACGCGGTGGACCTGCCGACGGTCTCGGTCAGCGGCGTGCAGCCCGGGCCGGGCCTGTGGAAGATCAGCCGCGGCGGTCACGTGATGTGGGTGCTGGGCCTGGTGCCGGCGATGCCTGCCCAGGTGCAGTGGCGCTCGGACGACGTGGCCGCCGCGATCGCCGGCTCGCAGGAGCTGCTCGAGCCGCCGCACGCCGAATTCGAGGTCAAGGCGGGGTTCTTCGCCAAGCTGTTCCTGCTGCCCTCGGCCTATGCGGCGCGCAAGAACGAGGATGGCCGGCGCCTGCAAGAGGTGCTGCCCGCGCCGCTGTACCAGCGCTGGCTGGCGCTCAAGGCGCGCTTCATCGGCCATGACAACGGCATCGAGCGCTGGCGGCCCATGTTCGCCGCGATGGAACTGGAAAAGCGCGCACGCAACGCCTACGGCCTGACCGGCGATGCGGGCGTGCGCAAGGCGGTCGATGCGCTGGCCGAACAGCACGGCGTGCCGCGCATACACGCCGACTACAAGGTGGTGATCGAGCATCCGCGCGACGCGCTCAAGGCCTTCCGCAAGGCCGGGCCGCAGGACGTGGAGTGCTTCGCGCGCACGCTCGACAGTGTCGAGCACGACCTGCCGGCGATGAGCGCGCGCGCCGATGCCTGGGCCGTCGGCGACGTCGAGGCGCTGCGGGGCATGCCCGACAGCCAGGCGCGCGATGCCTGCGTGCAGGCGCTCTCGGCGGCCGGGTTCGCCCGCCAGCTGGGCATGGCCGACGTGCCGGCGAAAGTCGTCGCCACCTGGGTCGCCGCCGCACGCGAGGCGCTCATCACCCACCAGCAGACCTTCGCCCTGCTGCCGATCGACGAGTTGCTGCGGCCGGGCCCCTACCTGCAGGCGCTGCGGGCGGACGGCGACACGATCGAGGCGCCAGACGACGCAGGGCCGGAGGCGGGCGAAGCCTCACCCGCCAAGCCCGCATCCGGCGGCTGAAGGCTCAGGCTTCCGCGCTGGCCATGTCCAGCTGCGCGATCTCGTCCGGCGCCAGCGAGAGCCGCACCGCACCCAGCAGCTCGTGCAACTGCTCCACGCGGGTGGCGCTGGCGATCGGCGCGGTGAGGCCGGGGCGGGCGATCAGCCAGGCCAGCGCCACCTGCGCGGGCGTGGCGTGGTGCGCAGCGGCGACCCCGTCCAGCGCGGCGAGCACGCGCAAGCCTTGCGGGTTGAGGAAGCGCCTGGCCGCGCCGCCGCGTGCGCTGCTCTTGGCCAGATCCGCCTCGCTGCGGTACTTGCCGGAGAGGAAGCCGCTGGCCAGCGCGTAGTAGCTGATCACGCCGACCTGCTCTCGACGCACCAGCGGCTCCAGCTCGCGCTCGTAGCCGGCCCGACGCAGCAGGTTGTATTCGGGTTGCAATGACTCGTAGCGCGGCAGGCCGTGCTCGGCCGACACCCGCAGCGCCTCGGCGAAGCGGTCGGCGGTGTAATTGGAGGCGCCGATCGCGCGCACCTTGCCCTGCTCGATCAGCCGTCCGAACGCGCCCAGCGTCTCGGCCAGCGGCACCGAGGCGTCGTCCTCGTGGGCCTGGTAGAGGTCGATGCAATCGATCTGCAGGCGCCTGAGCGAGCCTTCCACCGCCTGCTGGATGTTGACCGGCGACAGGCCCGGCTGCTCGGCCCACTTGGCCACCTTGGTGGCGATCACCACCTTGTCGCGCTTGCCGCTGGCCTTGAGCCACCGGCCGATGATCGTCTCTGACTCGCCGCCCCGGTTGCCCGGCACCCACGCCGGATAGACGTCCGCCGTATCGACGAGGTTGAAGCCGGCATCGACGAAGGCGTCGAGCAGTTCGAAGGCGCGCGGTTCGTCCACGCTCCAGCCGAACACGTTGCCGCCGAAGGCGAGCGGGGCGATGGAGAGCGGCGAGCGGCCGAGCGGACGCAGTTGCATGGTGATTCCTGTCGCAGCGGGGATCCTTATGCAGATGGAGCGGCGCCCGCAGGGAATCAAGCGTTGCCTGGTGCGCGCGACCCGCCAGGCAACGCCGTGGACTGTGGGACTAGCCGATCAGCGCGGCGCGCACCACCGCGCGCCAGCGCAGCATCGGCGCTACCGGCTTGGCGGCGGGCGCACGGCGGCCGCGCGTTGCCGGCGCGTCTTCGCGCCAGCGCAGTTCGGTGGTCGGCAGGGTGTGGCCGTGCAGGTACAGCAACTGCTTCCAGAGCGGTTTCATGGGGAAGTCCGATGGGGTTGTTGCTTTGGGGTGCGCTCAAGGTACGCCGCGGGCGAGGGGCCAAAAAGCGATATATTCGCAAGTCAGCCTTGACCGGAATTCAAGGGTGAGGGCGTTGAACCGGGCTGCCGCCGCGCTGCGGCAGGCCGCCTGCCTGGCAAGGAGGAGCACCGATGAAAGGCATCCGCTGGAGGGCGCCGCGCCGCGCCTCTTTCACCCCGAGCCCGTTTCTTTTGGGCCTGTTTCTTTGCCTGTCTCTCATGGGCCTGTTCACCCTGGATGCGATGGCCACCGCCGCCGCCGCGGCGTCGCCCTCGCCGGCCGGCCCGTCCGCCTCGCCCGACGCCCGTGCGCATGCCCTGCTCGCCCGGATGACGGAGGCGGAAAAGTTCCAGCTCATCCGCAGCGCGTTCGGCGAGCCCGACGCGGCGCATGGCCTGGCCAAGCCGGCCGGCGCGCTCGGCTCGGCCGGCTATGTCGCCGGCATACCGCGGCTGGGCATCCCCGCGCAGCAATTGAGCGACGCCGGCCTGGGCGTGGCCAACCCGATCAACGTGCGCCCGGGCGACGGCGCCACCTCGCTGCCTGCGGGCCTTGCCACCGCGGCCAGTTGGGACCCGCAGGTGGCCTATGCCGGCGGCGCGATGATCGGCGACGAGGCCTGGCGCAAGGGTTTCAACGTGCTGCTGGCCGGCGGCATGGATCTCGAGCGCGAGCCGCGCAACGGCCGCAATTTCGAGTACGCGGGCGAGGACCCGCTGCTGGCCGGCACGATGGTCGGCGCCGCGGTGCGCGGCATCCAGGACCAGCACGTGCTCGCCACCGTCAAGCACTACGCGCTCAACGACCAGGAAACCGCGCGCAACACCATCGACGCACGCATCGACGAGAAGGCCATGCGCGAGTCCGACCTGCTCGCCTTCGAACTGGCGATCGAGCGCGGCAAGCCCGGCGCGGTGATGTGTTCCTACAACAAGGTCAACGGCGACTGGGCCTGCGAGAACCGCTTCCTGCTCGAGCAGGTGCTCAAGCATGACTGGGCCTATCCCGGCTACGTGATGTCCGACTGGGGCGCGGTGCACAGCGCGGCGAAGGCCGCCAATGCCGGGCTCGACCAGGAATCGGCCGCCGAGGCGTTCGACAAGGAGGTCTACTTCGGCAAGCCGCTGGAGCAGGCGGTCGCGCGCGGCGAGGTGAGCCAGGCGCGGCTGGACGACATGGCCCTGCGCATCCTGCGCAGCATGTTCGCGGTGGGCCTGATGGACCATCCGCCGCAGCCGGGGCCGATCGACCAGCAGGCCCACCTGGCGGTGGCGCAGCACGCGCTGGAGGCCGGCGCGGTGCTGCTGCGCAACCAGGAGGCGTTGCTGCCGCTGGCAAGCGAACTGAAGTCGATCGCCGTGATCGGCGGCCATGTCGACAAGGGCGTGATGGCCGGCGGCGGCTCCTCGATGGTGACGCCATACGGCGGCAATGCGGTGCCGGGCCTGAAGCCGGCGACCTGGCCGGGGCCGGTGACGTTCGATCCGTCCGCGCCGCTGGCCGCGGTCCAGGCGCTCGCCAGCGGAGCGAAGGTGGGCTTCGCCAGCGGCGACGACGTGGCCGCGGCCGCCGCGCTGGCCGCGCAGGCGCAGGTTGCGGTGGTGTTCGTCACGCAGTGGGCGGCCGAGTCGTTCGACGCGGCCGACCTCAAGCTGCCCGGGAACCAGGATGCGCTGGTGGATGCGGTCGCCCGGGCCAATCCGCATACGGTGGTGGTGCTCGAGACCAACAGCCCGGTGGCGATGCCGTGGCTCGATCGCGTGGGCGCCGTGCTGCAGGCCTGGTATCCGGGCAGCGCCGGCGGCCCGGCCATCGCGAACCTGCTGTTCGGCAAGGTCGATCCGTCCGGCCGGCTGCCGATCACCTGGCCGCGCGCACTGGACCAGTTGCCGCGACCGCAGTTGCCGGGCGCCACGGCCGGCATGGCCGCGGCGACCAGCGTCGACTACGGCATCGAAGGCGCCGACGTCGGCTACCGCTGGTTCCAGCGCACGCACCGCGAGCCGCTGTTCCCGTTCGGCTTCGGCCTTTCCTACACCCGCTTCGCCCACGGCGAGCCGGCGGTGGAGGTGCGCGACGGCCGGCCGCGCGCGCGCGTGACCGTGCGCAATACGGGCAAGCGCGCCGGCGCGGACGTGGTGCAGATCTACGTGCAGGTGCCCGGCTCGCCGGTCCGCCGTCTGGCCGGCTTCGGCAAGGTGGCGCTGGCGCCGGGGCAGGCGCGCGAGGTGAGCATCGAGCTGGAGCCGCGCCTGCTGGCCGATTTCGACACGGTGACGCGGCGCTGGGTGATCCACGCGGGCCGCTACGCGGTCTACGCCGGCCGCTCGGCCACCGAGCTTTCGGCGCCGCACTACGTGCAGTTGTCCGAACGCCGCCTGTAGCGCCGGAGCGCCCGATGAGCCAGATCCCGCTGGGCCTGCTGCAGCAGTTCGTGCGCGTCGCGCGTCTGGGCAATCTTTCGCGCGCCGCGGCGCAGGCCCACCTCACCGTCAGCGCGCTGAGCCACCAGGTGCGCCAGCTGGAGGATCGGCTCGGTCGCCGCCTGTTCGAGCGCGGGCCGCGCGGGGTGACGCTCACAACCGAAGGCTGCAGCCTGCTCGAGGCGGTGGGCGGGCACTTCGACGGCATCGACCACGCCCTCGCGCGCTACCGCGAGCGCCGGCACGACTCGCTCACCCTGAGCGCGAGCTCGGGGATCATGTCCAGCTGGCTGGTGCCGCGTCTGCCGGATTTCGTCGCGGCGCACCCGGAGCTGGAATTGAACCTGCAATCGAGCTCCACGCTGGTGGACTTCGAGCGCGAGCCGGTCGACGTGGCGCTGCGCTACGGCCGCGGCCAGTGGGACGGCCTGCGCAGCGAGCGACTGTTCGGCGAATGGCTGGCGCCGGTCGCCACGCTCGAGCTGGTCGCGCGCATGGGCGCGGCCGACCCGCAGGAGCTGGCCGCATGGCCGCTGCTGGGCGACCCGGGCAACCGCTGGAACGACTGGTTCGCGCACTTCGGCGGCGAGCCGCCGAAGCGCTACGTGGCGCACTTCGACAGCACCGACGCGCTGCGCCATGCAGCACTGGAAGGCCTTGGCGTGGCGCTGGGGCGGATGGTCACCTCGCGCTCGCTGATCGACGCCGGCCGGCTGGTGGTGCTGGGCGAGCGCTACATGTCCGTGCGCGAAGCCTACTGGCTGGTGTATCCGCCGCGCTCGCAGGAACATCGCGGCCTGCAGGTGTTCCGCGACTGGCTGCTCGCCGAGGCCGACGCCTACTGCACGCAGATGCCGCGCTTGCGCGAGGGCGAAGCGGCCAGCGCCTGATGCCGCGCGGGCCGGCGGTTTCTTCCGCGGCGGCCGCGCGGCATGATCGGCGTTTGCCCTCACCCGCTGGAGCCGCCCCATGAAATCCCGTGCCGCCGTCGCCTGGGAAGCAGGCAAGCCGCTGTCGATCGAGGAAGTGGACGTGGCCGGTCCCAAGGCCGGCGAGGTGCTGGTGCGCATCGTCGCCACCGGCGTCTGCCACACCGACGCCTTCACCCTTTCGGGCGCCGATCCGGAAGGCCTGTTCCCGGCGATCCTGGGCCACGAGGGCGGCGGCATCGTCGAGGAGGTCGGCGAGGGCGTGGCCACGCTGGCGGTGGGCGACCACGTCATCCCGCTGTACACGCCCGAGTGCGGCACCTGCGAATTCTGCCGCTCGGGCAAGACCAACCTGTGCCAGCGCATCCGCGCCACCCAGGGCCAGGGCCTGATGCCCGACGGCACCTCGCGTTTTTCCAAGGACGGCAGGGCGATCCGCCACTACATGGGCACCAGCACCTTCAGCGAGTACACCGTGCTGCCGGAGATCGCGCTGGCGAAGATCGACAAGGCCGCGCCGCTGGAAAAGGTCTGCCTGCTCGGCTGCGGCATCACCACCGGCATCGGCGCGGTGCTCAACACGGCGAAGGTCGAGCCGGGCGCCAGCGTGGCGGTATTCGGGCTGGGCGGCATCGGCCTGTCGGTAGTGCAGGGCGCGGTGATGGCCAAGGCCGGGCGCATCGTGGTGGTCGACACCAACCCGTCCAAGTTCGACATGGCGCGCCTGCTCGGCGCCACCGACTTCGTCAACCCGAAGGACCATCCGGACACGCCCATCCAGCAGGTGATCGTCGAGCTCACCGGCGGCGGCGTGGACTATTCGTTCGAGTGCATCGGCAACGTGGAAGTGATGCGCTCGGCGCTGGAGTGCTGCCACAAGGGCTGGGGCGAGTCGATCATCATCGGCGTGGCCGGCGCGGGGCAGGAGATCCGCACGCGGCCGTTCCAGCTGGTCACCGGGCGCGTGTGGCGCGGCTCGGCGTTCGGCGGCGTCAAGGGCCGTTCGCAGCTGCCCGGCTACGTGGAGCGTTACCTGGCCGGCGAGATCCGCATCGACGAGATGGTCAGCCAGGAGCTGCCGCTGGAGCGCATCAACGAAGCGTTCGACGCGATGCACGCGGGCACGGTCATCCGCTCGGTGATCCGCTATTGATCCTATCCTTCCCCCGCGTCCGCGGGGGAAGGATAGGGACGCGGCCCTCCGCTAGAATGCGCGCGCTTCCGGCACCCTGAAGGAATTCCATGCAACGCACCGCCATCCTGGTCGACGGCGCCTTTTTTCTTGCCCGTTACCGCAAGGTGTGGGGCGAGCGCGACGCCAGCGACGCGCGCACGGTGGCCAAGACCGCGTTCGGCATGGCGCTGGAGCACCTGAAAGCGCTGGACCGACCGCGGGAGGCGCTCTACCGCATCTTCTTCTATGACTGCCCGCCGCTGGAGAAGGTGCTGGTGCGCCCGCTCAGCGGCGAGGCGGTCGACTTCTCGCGCACGGGCGCAGCCGCGTTCCGCCGCGAACTGCACGACCAGCTGCGCCGGCAGCGCAAGCTGGCGCTCAGGCTGGGCCGGCTGGCCGAGCGCGGCGAGTGGAAGCTCAGGTTCCACGCCTACCAGCAGCTGCGCGAGGGCACGCTGGCATGGGCGGACCTGGGCGACGAGCATTTCGAGCCGGACATGCGCCAGACCCAGGTCGACATGAAGATCGGCATCGACATCGCGGCGCTGGCCTACAAGCGGCTGGTCGATCAGATCGTGCTGGTCGCCGGCGATGCCGATTTCATTCCCGCGGCCAAGCTCGCCCGCCAAGAAGGAATCGACTTCATACTCGATCCGATGTGGCAGGGTATCGCCCCGGACCTGCACGAGCACATCGACGGCCTGCAGTCGGTCTGCCCGCGCCCTTTCTGAAATTCCAAGCGTTTCCCACGCGCGGCCCATACGGAGATCACCATGAAGACGCTGCTGCTTTCAGCCTTCTGCACCGCCGCCCTGCTGGCCGGCCCGGCCCGGGCGCAGGACCAGCCCGCCGACGCCCTGGTGCCGCCGACCAGCGCCAGCGACTACACCGCGGCCCAACTGGACCAGGTGATCGCCGGCGACTGGCGGTCGGCCGCCCACCGCGCGCGCGACGTCTACCGGCACCCGAAGGCCACGCTGGAATTCTTCGAGGTGCGCCCGGACCAGACGCTGATCGAGATCACCCCCGCCGGCGGCTGGTATGCGGAGATCCTCGCGCCGCTGCTGCGCGACAACGGCCGCTACGTCGCGGCCGAAACCCACCCGACCGCCGGTGCGGAGGCGCGCAACGACGACGACGCGCTGCGCAGGCTCTTCGCCGCGCACCCGGCGCAGTTCGACCATGCCGCGATCGTCGCCTTCGATCCGAAGGCGCCGGTGCTCGGTCCGCCGGCCTCGGCCGATCGCGTGCTGACCTTTCGCAACGTGCACAACTGGGCGATGGCCGGCAACGCGCCGGCGATGTTCAAGGCCTTCTTCGCCGTGCTCAAGCCCGGCGGCGTGCTCGGCGTGGTCGACCATCGCGCCGACCAGGGCGCCACGTTCGAGCAGGTCAAGAGCAGCGGCTACCTGCCGGTGGACTACGTCGTCAAGCTGGCGACCGACGCCGGCTTCGTGCTGGACGGCAGCAGCGAGATCAACGCCAATCCCAAGGACGACCACGACCATCCCAAGGGCGTGTGGACGCTGCCGCCGACGTTCGCGCTGGGAAATCAGGACAAGGCCGACTACCAGGCGATCGGCGAGTCCGACCGCATGACCCTGCGCTTCGTCAAGCCGGCCGCGCCGGCGCACGCGGGATCGGCGCCGTAGGGCCCGTGCTGATCGCGCTCAACAAGCCCTACGGGGTGCTCTGCCAGTTCTCCGGCGACGGCAGCCGTCCCACGCTGGCCGGCTACGTGGGCGAAAAGGACGTCTATCCGGCGGGGCGGCTGGACCACGACAGCGAAGGCCTGTTGCTGCTCACCGACGAGGGCGGCCTGGCGCACCGGCTGACCGATCCGAAGCACAAGCTGCCCAAGACCTACCTGGTGCAGGTGGACGGTGCGATCACCGACGAAGCGCTGGCCGCCCTGCGCCGGGGCGTCGTGCTCAACGACGGGCCGACGCTGCCGGCCGGCGCCGAGCACGCGGCCGAACCGGACTGGCTGTGGCCGCGCGATCCGCCGGTGCGGTTCCGCAAGGCCATTCCCACCAGCTGGGCCAGCGTCACCCTGCGCGAGGGGCGCAACCGCCAGGTGCGGCGGATGACGGCGGCGGTCGGTTTTCCCACCCTGCGGCTGATCCGCGTGCGGGTGGGCGACTATGCCCTGGACGGCCTGCCTCCCGGCCAGACCCGTCGCCTGCTCTAGCGCGGGCGGGTGTGTGCGGGCCCGGAGCGAGGCGCAAGCCTGGGGCGGTCCAGACCGGGTGCGCAAGGTGCGCTGGCCGTTCTTCACCCGCGTTGGCCGCATCGCCTGATCCCTCCTTGAGTCCGCCTGCAGCTCCCTCTCCCCTCCGGGGAGAGGGTTGGGGTGAGGGGTCGGGGCTTGCGGGGATACCGGCGAGCACTCTGTCGCTCCAGAGCATCCGATCGCCTTCGGCGCTCGGGTCACTTTCTTTGCTGGCCCACGCCCGCGCCCGGAGCGCGGGCGAACAGCGAAGCTGGCCCGAAGGGCGAAGGGCAGGATGCCCGGAGTAAAGAAAGTAACCAAAGAAACGGCCTGGCTCAGCCCGGGGAGGGATAAGAGCTAGGCGCCTTTTCGCCTTGTCGGGCGAATCTCTCGCTCTTAGAGGAGCTGCAGCCGCTTTACCGCGGGCGCTCGGGAGCTGAGGCGGGAGAGGCATGCGGGAGGTTGGGAGGGATCGGCTTTAGCAATCTGTACGTGGCGCGATTCGGCAACGCGGATAGGGGGTGCGCTATAGCCCGAAGAACGCCGTCGCCGCCGCCGTGCTGTTTGCCGCGGTCACTTCGGCGGGTTCGCCGCGGTCGCGCGCGACTTCCTCGCAGATGTGCTTCAGGTACATCGGCTCGTTGCGCCGGTGGCTCGGCTGCGGGCGTACGGTGCGCGGCAGCAGGTAGGGGGCATCGGTTTCCAGCAGCAGGCGGTCGGCGGGGATCTCGCGCACGAACTGCTTCAGGTGCGTGCCGCGGCGCTCGTCGCAGATCCAGCCGGTGATGCCGATGTGGCAATCCAGCGCCAGGTAGTCGTGCAGCGCCTCGCGGGTGTCGGTGAAGCAGTGCACCACCGCCGCCGGTACGCGGTCGCGGTAGCGCCTGAGCAGGGCGAAGAAATCCGCGTGCGCGTCGCGCTGGTGCAGGAACAGCGGCTTGCCCATCTGCGCGGCGATCAGGAGCTGCTGCTCGAATACGCGAAGCTGCACTTCGCGCGGGGAATAGTTGCGGTGGTAGTCCAGCCCGGTCTCGCCCACGGCGCGCACCTGCGGCAGCAGGGCCAGTTCGCGCAGGCGCGCGTCGGTGGCCTCGTCGTAGTCGATCGCGTGGTGCGGATGCACGCCCGCCGTGGCCCACAGCACGCCCGGGCGTTCCTGCGCCAGCGCCAGCGCCTCCTCGCTGCCCTCGCGCGAGGCGCCGGTCACCACCATCCGCGTGACGCCCTGCTCCGCGGCCCGTGCAAGGACTTGTGCGAAGTCGTGCCCGAAGGACTCGTGGGTGAGGTTGGCGCCGATGTCGATCAGCTGCATGGCCGGCCCGCAAAAGCGGGCATTGTTGCAAAGCGGCCCGGTTTGGCAAGCCATCGGTTCGTTGGCGGACTCCGCCGCCGCCGGCGCGACCACCATGATGCCGATAGGTGCCGCCGCGACCGCCGGTACGACGGCGCTGGATGCGGCCGCAGCGGCCAGCACCGCTACATGCCGGCCGCTTCACGTTTCGCTGAACTCGGCGGCGGGATGGTAGTCCGACCTTCCGCGGCCTCCCGCCCCCGTGCTCGCGCCCGGGCCGCGGGATGTGCTACCAATGGGTTTTCTCGTCGACGCAGGGGGTGTTGACGGGTTGGCGTGACTGGCGGGAGACACTGCATGTCGGCAGTTCCAACGCCGGCGGCTACCTGGGCGCTCACCGTGGACGACCGCGAAGCGGCTGTCTGCGCACTCCTGGTGTCGCGCGGCAACCTCAAGGACAGCGACCTCCATCGCGCGCGCCGCCTCCACGAGGAGGCGCCGGAGGGCACCCTGACCGCGCTGATGGCGCGGCTGGGGCTGGTGTCCGAGCGCGACCTGGCCGAGGCCTGGTCCGAACTGCTCGGCGTGCCGCTGCTCGTCGCGCGCGATGCCCCGGAAATGCCGCCGGCCGAGCCGGAGCTGTCCCTGCGCTTCCTCAAGCAGCAGCACGTGGTGCCGGTGCGCGAGGGCGAGGACGATCTGGCGCTGGTGGTGGCCGATCCGGCCGATCCCTATCCGCTGCAGGCCGTCGAGCTGGCCGCCGGCCGGCCGGTGGCGCTGCGCATCGGCCTGCGCTCGGAGATCGACGACCTGATCGAGCGCTACTACGGCAGTGGCCGCTCGGCCATGGGCACGATCGTGGAGAACCTGGGCGGCGAAGCAAGCGAGGAGGACGACGTCGAGCACCTGCGCGACCTGGCTTCCGAGGCGCCGGTGATCCGCCTGGTCAACCTGATCCTGCAGCGCGCGGTGGAGCAGCGCGCCTCCGACGTGCACATCGAGCCGTTCGAAAACCGCCTGAAGGTGCGCTACCGCATCGATGGCGTGCTGCACGAGGTCGAGGCGCCGCCGTCCTCGTCCACCGCGGCGGTGATCAGCCGCGTCAAGATCATGGCCAAGCTCAACATCGCCGAGCGCCGGCTGCCGCAGGACGGGCGCATCCAGCTGCGCGTGCAGGGCAAGGAGCTGGACCTGCGCGTGTCGACCGTGCCGACCGCCTACGGCGAGTCGGTGGTGATGCGCATCCTCGACCGCGAGTCGGTGGTGTTCGACTTCGCCTCGCTCGGCTTCACGCCCGAGTTCGAGAAGCGCTTCGTCGAGGTGCTGGAGCGGCCCAACGGCATCCTGCTGGTGACCGGCCCCACCGGTTCGGGCAAGACCACCACGCTCTATACGGCGCTGTCGCGGATCAATACGCCGGACGTCAAGATCATCACCGTCGAGGACCCGGTCGAGTATCAGCTCGAGGGCATCAACCAGATCCAGGTCAAGCCGCAGATCGGGCTGGATTTCGCCAACGCCTTGCGCTCGATCATGCGCCAGGACCCGGACGTGATCATGATCGGCGAGATGCGCGACCTGGAGACCTGCCGCATCGCGATCCAGTCCGCGCTCACCGGCCACCTGGTGCTCTCCACCCTGCACACCAACTCGGCCGCCGGCGGCGTCACGCGCTTGCTGGACATGGGCGTGGAGGACTACCTGCTCGGCTCGACCGTCAACGCGATCCTGGCCCAGCGCCTGGTGCGCCGGCTCGACCCGGAAACGGCGATCCCCTACGAGCCCACGCCCGAGGTGATCGCCGAATTCGAACTGGACAAGTACACCGACGAGCGCCCGATCCGCCTGTGGAAACCTGGCGGCAGCGCCGCCAACCCCACCGGCTACCGCGGCCGCCGCGCCATCGTCGAGTTCCTGGTGATGAGCGAGCCGCTGCGCCGGCTGGTGATGCAGCGCGCCGACGCCAGCGAGATCGAGCGGCAGGCCCGTGCCGAAGGCATGCGCACCATGTACGAGGATGGCATCGCCAAGGCCGTCGCCGGCGTGACCACGCTGGAGGAGGTGCTGCGTGTCACGCAGGAGGGCTAGCGCCCTGGCGGGCGTGGGAACGGGGAACGGGGAACGGGGAACATGCCCGTCACCCGTGCTCACCGTCGGCGCTCTGCAGGCTGCCTGCAGAGCGCGACGCGCCGGCTTCGCCGCGTACCGACCGTTCCCCGTTCCCTGTTCCCCGTTCCCCGCTGCGAAGCCATGACCCAGTTCCGCTACCGCGCCATCAGCGCCGCCGGCGAGGCGCTCGAGGGGCAGATCGAGGCGCCGAGCCTGGAGGAGGCGATCGGCCGCCTGCAGGACCAGGGCCACACGCCGCTGGAAGCGCGGCCCGCCGACGCGATCGGCGAGGGCTCGGCGCTCGCCGCGCTGTTCAAGCGCGGGCCGTTCACCGGCGACCAGCTGGCGCAGTTCACCCACCAGCTGGCGACCCTGCTCGGCGCCGGCCAGCCGCTGGACCGCGCGCTGGGCATCCTGCTGGAGCTGCCCGAGGGCGAGCGCGCCAAACGCCTGGTCGAACGCGTGCGCGACCGCGTGCGCGGCGGCACCACGCTGTCGCAGGCGCTGGACGAGGAGCACGGCGTGTTTCCCAAGCTGTACGTCTCGCTGGTGCGCGCGGGCGAGGCGGGCGGTTCGCTGGAGGACACGCTGCGCCGCCTGGCCGACTACCTGGAGCGCGCGCAGCAGCTGCGCGGTTCGATCATCAACGCGCTGATCTACCCGGCCTTCCTGCTGGTCGGCGTGCTCGGCTCGCTGGTGCTGCTGCTGGCCTACGTGGTGCCGCAGTTCGTGCCGATCTTCGAGGACATGCAGGTGCCGATCCCGTGGATCACGCGGGCGGTGCTGTTCATCGGCAGTGTGCTGCAATCGTGGTGGTGGTTGATGCTGCTGGTACTGGTGGGCGGGACGCTGGTGTGGCGCGCCCGCCTGCGCGACCCGGCCCAGCGCATGGCCTGGCACGCGAGGCTGCTGACCTTGCGCGTGGTCGGGCCGCTGCTGCTGAAGGTCGAGACCGCACGCATCGCGCGTACGCTGGGCACGTTGCTCAGGAACGGCGTGCCGCTGCTCGCGGCGCTGGGGATCGCCCGCCAGGTCACCGGCAACACCGCGCTGGACGATGCGCTGGCGCAGGCCGCCGAGCAGGTCAAGGGAGGCGGGGGCCTGAGCGCCGCGCTGGCGCGCTCGCAGCGCTTCCCGCGGCTGGCCCTGCAGATGGTGCAGGTGGGCGAGGAGGCCGGGCAGCTGGACAGCATGCTGCTCAAGGTCGCCGACACCTTCGACATCGAATCCAAGCGCGCGATCGACCGCCTGCTCGCCGCGCTGGTGCCGGCGCTGACCATCGTGATGACGATGCTGGTGGCGATCATCATGGCGGCGATCCTGCTGCCGCTCCTGAGCCTGACCTCGAACATTCAGTGACGTTGGAGAGACCTATGATTTATCAGACAAGGGAACGGGGGATGGGGAACGGGGAACGTCCATGCTGCGGCAGGGCTGCGCTTTTCCCGTTCCCGATTCGCCGTTCCCCGCGCGTCCAGCGCTCGCCGCGCGCCAAGGGCTTCACCCTGCTGGAGATGCTCGCCGTGATCGTGCTGATCGGCATCATCGGCGCGGTGGTGGTGACCCAGGTCGGCAAGAACGTGGACAAGGGCAAGTACGGCGCCGGCAAGGCCCAGCTGACCACGCTCAGCCAGAAGATCGAGAACTACGCGCTGGACAACGGCTCGCCGCCCGCGCAGCTGAAGGACCTGGTGGCCAAGCCGGCCAACGCGCCGAACTGGCAGGGGCCGTATGCCAAGCCCTCCGACCTGGTCGATCCCTGGGGCCATGCCTTCGGCTACAAGTACCCCGGTGAACACGGCAGCTTCGACCTGATCTTCTACGGCCGGGACGGCCAGCCCGGCGGCGACGGCTACGACAAGGATGTCGGGAACTGGCAATGAAGGCAGGGAACGGGGAATGGGGAACGGGGAACGTGCTGGCCTCAGAGGCCCGCCGCTCCGTGCCTGTTCGTGGCCGGAAGCGGGGCCTGCACGGCGGACCCGCATGTTCCCCGTTCCCCGTTCGCCGTTCCCGGCGCGCAACGCGCGCCCATGGCTTCACCCTCCTCGAAATGCTCGCCGTGATCCTGCTGATCGGCATCGCCGCGGCGGCGGTGTCGGTATCGGTGAGCCAGGGCCTGGCCAGCGCGCGCGTGCGTGCGGCCAGCATCGAGCTCGCGGCCGCGCTGCGCGCCACGCGCGCGCAGGCCATCGTCAAGGGCCAGGATCAGACCTTCGACGTGGACACCCGGGCCGCCAGCTACCGCGCCGCCGGCGGCAAGCCGGTGGCGCTGCCCAAGGGCATGCGCCTGTCCATCACCAGCGCGCGCGAGGACCAGCCCGACCGCCACACCGGCCGCATCCGCTTCTTCCCCGATGGCAGTTCCACCGGCGGCCACATCCTCCTGCAGCGTGGCGCGCGCCGCTGGCAGGTCAACGTGGCCTGGCTCACCGGGGCGGTGAGCGTGGTGACCTCGTGAGAACGGGGAACGGGGAACGGGGAACGGGGAACGTGCGGGCCGCTGAGGCCCGCCGCTCCGTGCCTGTTCGTGACCGGAAGCGGGGTCTGCACGGCAAAGCCGCACGTTCCCCGTTCCCCGTTCCCCGTTCCCCGTTCCAAACATCCGTTCCCCGCACCCCGCGCACCCAGCGCCCCCGCGGCTTCAGCCTGCTCGAAGTCATCGCCGCGGTGCTGCTGCTGGCGATCACCTTCGCCTCGCTGATGCGCGTGGCCGGCAGCTCGCTCAACCTCACCGCGCGCTCGGCCGAACGCAGCCAGGCGGCGATGTGGGCGCATAGCCTGCTGGACAGCGCTTTCGTGCTGGAGCCTATCCGCGCCGGCCGCAGCAGCGGCCGTTTCGACCCGCGCTATCGCTGGCAACTGGACGTGGAGCCCTTCCAGCCCGCGCCGACGGCGCCCGTCGCCGGGCCGCAACCGCAGTCGCCAGCCTCGCCGCTGAAGCTCTACCGGCTCGACCTGGACGTGCTGTGGAGCAGCGCCGGCCACGACTACAGCGCGCGCTTCAGCACGCTGCGCGTGGGTGGACCGCAGCCGGTGGCGGGGAACGGGGCATGAGCACCTCGCGCATCCGCGGCTTCAGCCTGATGGAAGTGCTTGCCGCACTGGCACTGTTGGCGCTGCTGCTGGTCGGGGTGTACTCGGGCATCCGCACCGCCTCGCACAGCGTGCGCGCGGGCAGTGCGGCGGTGGAACGCCTCGATGCGGTGCGCTCGGCGCAGGACTTCCTGCGCCGCGAACTGGCCCAGGCGATGACCCAGCAACTGGCCAAGAACCCCGATAACGACGAGCCGATCTTCTTCAAGGGCGATGCCCGCTCGATGAGCTTCGTGGCGCCGCTGCCGGGTTACCTCGGCAAGCTCGGCCCGCAGGCGCAGACGCTCGAGCTGGTGGACAACGGCAAGGGCGGGCAGCGCCTGCAGGTCCGCTTCGCGTTGCTGCCGCCGGGCGGCCAGCCGCTGCCGGCCGGCCCCCCGCAGGTGCTGTTGGATGACGTGCGCGCCGGCGGTTTCCAGTACCGCGGGTCCGACCCGCAGGGCCGCGTGGGTGCGTGGAGCGCCAGCTGGCCGCAGGGCGATCGCCTGCCGCAGCTGGTGCGCATCGACCTGCGCCTGGCCGGCACCGGCTACTGGCCGCAGCTGACCGTGCCGCTGCGCGTGGATGCTTCGGCCAACCAGCGCGCCTTCGCGATGCTCGAGCGCGAAGGCCCGGTGCTCGCCTGGAGCCGGCCGTGAACACGCGCGGCCTCCGTACCCAGCGCGGCGTCGCCTTGCTGCTGGTGCTTTGGGCCTGCACGCTGCTGGCGATCATGCTCGGCGGCTACGCCATGCTGGCGCGCTCCGAAGGCCTGCAGGCGCGCTACCAGTTCGCCCAGACGCAGGCGCAGTACGACGCCGAGGCCGGCCTGGCGCGGGCGATCTACGGCCTGCAGGACACCCGGTTGCCGCAGCGCTGGCTGGCCGACGGGCGGCCGTACATCTTCACCTTCGCCGGCGCCAAGGTGCGGGTGAGCGTGGTCGACGAAGGCGGCAAGGTGGATTTGAACAGCGCCTCGCCGATCGTGCTGCAGGGGCTGTTCCGCGCCGCCGGCGTGAACCCGGACGCGGCGCAGAAGCTGGCCGCTGCGGTGGTCGACTGGCGTGGCGCCGACCTCGGGACGAAGGTGGGCCTGGACGTCTATACGGCCAACGGGTACAAGCCGCGCCATTCGCCCTTCCTCAGCATCGAGGAACTGCAGCAGGTGGCGGGCATGACCCCCGCGCTCTATCGCGCGGTGGCCGGCGCGGTCACGATCTGGTCCGGTCGCGAGAGCCCCGATCCCAATACCGCCCAGTCGCTGGCGCTGGCGGCGATCCCCGGCATGACGCCCGAGCGCGTGGCGCAGGTGACCGCGGCGCGGCAGGCCACCCGTCCGGGCGTGGCGGGCCTGTTCGCCGGCAATGGGGTGACGCATAGTATCCGTTCGGAGGCCACGATGGCCGACGGCACGCGCGCCGTACTGCATGCCACCGTGCGCCTGCAGGGCGTGCGTGCGGGTGCGCAGCCCTACGCGGTGCTGCACTGGCGGGAGGGTGACCGCGAATGACGACCGCAACGCAATCGCTGCGTCCGCAGCTGGACCGCCTGCGCCGTGGCTGGCGCGCCTCGCCGCTGCCGCGCTTCTTCGCCTGGTGGGGCGGTGAACTGGCGGCGCTGCTGCCGGCCTCCTGGCGCAGGCTGTTCGGCGGCGGCGCCCAGTGGTACCTGCTGCAGCGGACCGACGGCCGCTGGGAACTGCGCCGCGCAGGCGAGCCGGAGCTGCGCGCGCAATGGCCGCGCGGCACCGAGGCGGCGATAGAACAGGCCGCGTTGTCGTCGGCCATCCGCGAGGTCGATCGCGAGGACCTGCGCCTGGCGCTGCTGCTGCCGGCCGCCGCGGCGCTGCGCCGGCGCCTGCTGCTGCCGCGCGCGGCAGCGGACAACCTGCAGCAGGTGGGCGCCTTCGAGATGGACCGGCAGACGCCCTTCCGCGTCGAGCAGGTGTACTACGCGCTGATCGAACTGGACACGCCCGCGCCCGCGGGTCGTTTCTTCGCCGAACTGGTGGCGGTGCCGCGCGACGCGCTCGACCCGCTGCTGGCCGAGCTGGAAGGCGCCGGCATCCGGGTCGACGCGGTGGACGTGGCGCAAGGCGCCGGTCGGCTCGGCGTGAACCTGCTGCCGCCGGCGCGGGTGCCGCGTCGCGCCAACCCCCGCCAGCGGCTCAACCTGGCCCTCGGCGCCGCCGCCGTGTTGCTGCTGGTGCTGGTGCTGGCGCAGTGGCTGGGCAACCGCACCCAGGCGCTCGCCGCCATGCAGGCGCAGGTCGAGGGCATGCAGGCCGAGGCGCAGCAGGTCGGCGCGCTGCGCCAGGAGCTGCAGGACAACGCCGGCGCGGCGAGCTTCCTGGTGAGGCGCAAGCAGACCCGCGTCACCATGCTCGACCTGCTGCTGGACCTCACCCGCCGGTTGCCGCAGAGCGCCTGGCTGGAGCGGCTGAGCGTGGACCCCAGCGGCCAGGTCGGCTTCCAGGGGCAGGCGCCGCAGGCGGCGGCGCTGATCGACGCGCTGAAGGATTCGAAGACCGTGCGCGACCCCAATTTCCAGGGCAGCATCCAGCCCGATCCGCAGACCGGCAAGGAGCGCTTCTACATGGTCGCGCAGCTGCGCCAGGCCGGCACGACCGCCAAGGGCGCGCCGGCCCGCGCCGCCTCGGAGGCGCAGCCATGAGGCAGCTCGTGCTCAAGCCGCGCGACAGCCGCATCGCCGCCGTGCTGCTGCTCCTGCTGGCGCTGGCGCTGGTGTACTTCCTGTTCATCCACTGGTGGTTCGTGGCGCCGCTGCGCCAGGTCGATGCGCAGATGGCCGAGCTGCGCGACACGCAGAGCCGCTATGCCGCGGCGATCGCCGAGAAGCCGCAATTGCAGCGGCGCATCGCCGAGCTCGGCGCAGGCCAGGCGGCCAGCGCCGCGTTCCTGCCCGAGGCCGACCCCAACGCCGCCTCGGCCGGCTTGATGCAGCGCGTGGTCGACGCGGTGGGCACGCATACCGCCGGCGGCGGCTGCGAGGTCACTCAGAAGATGCCGCTGCCCAATCCGCCGGAGGACGACAACAGCCCCTACCGCAAGGCGGCGGTGAGCATCAGCCTGCGCTGCGACATGGAACCGCTGGTGGCGGTGCTCAACGCGCTGGAGCAGGGCACGCCGTACCTGTTCGTCGACGACTTGAGCCTCTACCGCAACCCGGTCGCCGCGCAGCAGGGCAACCAGCCGTCGCTGGAGGTGCAGTTCACGCTCTCCGGCTACGTGCGTCCGGCGCGCACCCCGGTGGCCGCACCGCCCGCACCGGACAACGGCGCCGACAACGGGGAGGCGCCATGAACGCCGCCGCGCAACGCCGGCTCACCGCGCCGCTGGCGGCGGCGGTGCTGCTGCTGGGCGTGCTGTTCCTGGCTCTGCTCGCAGGCATCGGCCGCGGCGTGCACTGGGCGCCGCCGCGTGCGAGCGCGCCGCTGCCGGCGCAGCACGCCGCCACGCTGCCGCCGCCGGTGCCGCTGGAGCACTATGCGCCGGTGTGGCAGCAGCCGCTGTTCGATCCGGGCCGCAAGCCGGTGGCGCACGCCGCCAGCGGCGGCGGCCAGCTGGGCGACATGCAGCTGACCGGCATCATCGTGACGCCGACCCTGCGCATGGCCCTGCTGCACAACAAGCGCGAGGGCGAGAACGGCCAGGAACTGCGCGTGCGCGAAGGCACCCGCCTGCCCGACGGCAGTTGGACCCTGGTCGAGGTACGTCCGCGTTCGGCGGTGTTCGACTCCGCCAGCGGCCGCGTCGAGCTGCAGCTGCCGGTCGGCGCGCCGATCGAACAGACGCATGGCGGCCAGGAGCCGGCCGGTCGTCCGGCCGAGGCCTCCTCGGTGCCCAATGAACTGCCCGAGGGCTCCGGCCAGCGGCCCGCGCTCGAGCCGGAGCCGGCCAAGACTGAAGATCAGCCCGGCGCCATCCCGGCCGCTCCGCAGAGCGGCGGCGGCGGAGGCGAAGGCGGAGCGCCCTCCGGCGGCGCCGCCCTCTCCGCCCTGCGCGGCGGTCCAGCGAACGTGGACGTGAGCAACGACGAGCGCCAGGCCGCGCGCGTGCGCCAGCTCAGGGCCGCCATCGAAAAGCGCCGCGCCGAACAGGCCGCCGCGCAAGCAAATCAAGGAGAACGCTGAACCATGTCCACCCTAGCCCTGCACCGTCTGTTCCGGATCGGCGCGATAGCGCTGATGGTCTGGCTTGCCGGCTGCTCCAGCATGCCGCAGCCGCACGATGACTACGCCCTGCAGCGCGAGGCCGTAGCCGGCACCGAGAAGCCCGCGCCGGCGCCGCTGCCGCTCAACAACGGCGCCAATCCCGCCGAGGAGGGCAATCCGGCGCCGCAGGTCAACAATGGCACCGGCCAGTTCATCCGTCCGCAGGCGCTGGCGCGGCCGCGCCCGCCGGCACACGGCGAGAACGCGGTGACTTTCAACTTCGAGAACCAGCCGGTGCAGGCGGTGGTCAAGGCGATCCTGGGCGATTTCCTGAAGAAGAACTACACCATCGTGCCGGGCGTGCAGGGCAACATCTCCTTCTCCACCTCCGAGCCGATCGACGCCAGCCAGGCGCTGCCGGTGCTGGAGACGCTCTTGTCCTGGACCGGCAATGCGCTGGTGCAGCAGAACGGCAGCTACGTGGTGCTGCCGGCCAAGAACGCGGTGGCCGGCAGCCTGGTGCCGAGCCTGGGCGCGGTGGCGCCACAGGGCGGCATGCAGGCGCGGCTGTTCCCGCTGCACTACATCTCCGCCACGCAGATGCAGAAGCTGATCAAGCCGTTCGCGCGGCCCGACGCGATCCTGCTGGTCGACTCGGCACGCAACCTGCTTGTGCTGGCCGGCACGCCCTCCGAGCTGGACAACTACGCACGTACCGTGCGCACCTTCGACGTGGACTGGTTGAAGGGCATGTCGGTGGGCGTGTTCAGCCTGCAGCGCGCCAACGTCACCGACCTGATGCCCAAGCTCGATGCGATGTTCGGCAAGCAGGGCGACACGCCACTGGCCGGCATGCTGCGCTTCATCCCGATCGAGCGCACCAACGCGCTGGTGGTGATCAGCGCACAGCCGGACTACCTGCAGGAAGTGGGCGACTGGATCGCGCGGATCGACCGCGGCGGCGGCAACGAACCGCAGCTCTACGTCTACGACGTGCGCAACATCAAGGCCTCGGATCTGGCCAAGTACCTGGCGCAGATCTACGCCAACGCGGCCGCTGGCGGCAGCAGCGGCGGCGAGGTCGGGCCCGGTCTTTCCTCCGGCACGCTGGGCAGCGCCGAGAACGCCAACGGCACGCCGATGGGCAGCACGGCCGGCGGCTTCGGCAACAGTGGTGGGATTGCCGGCGGCGAAGGCGGCCTCAAGGGCGGCAATGACCTGGGCGGTGGTGGCGGGTTGGGTGGCAACGGCGGCGGCCTGCTGGGCGGCGGCAACAATGGCACCGGCGCTCTGGGCGGCACCGGCGCCAGCGGCGGCTTCGGCAACAACAGCGGCCTGGCCGGCGCGACCAGCGCCGCCAACGACCAGCAGTACAGCTCCGCCGACGGCTCGATCAAGATCAGCTCGGTAGACGCGAACAACCAGCTGCTGGTGCGCGCGCGGCCCTCGCAGTGGTCGGAGATCGAGGCGGCGATCAAGCGCCTGGACACGGTGCCGCTGCAGGTGCAGATCGAGACGCGCATCCTGGAAGTGCAGCTCACCGGCGCGCTGCAGTTCGGCGTGCAGTGGTACCTGGAAGGCCTGATCGGCGGCACGCCCAACAGCAGCGGCGGCATCACGCCGGGCCAGCCGGGCAACCAGCAGCAGTGGGCGCTGGGCAAGGGCGGCATGATCTACAACCCCAACAACGACTCGTTCTTCTACTCCTTCCTCAACCACGACCTGCAGGTCGCGCTGCACGCGCAGGAAACCAACGGCAACGTCAAGACGCTCTCGGCGCCCTCGCTGGTGGTGCTGAACAACCAGGTCGCGCACATCCAGGCCGGCGACCAGATCCCGGTCAACCAGACCTACTTCACGCCGGGACTGGGCACCATCGGCAGCCAGAACCCCACCACCATCGGGCAGGTGCAATACATCAGCACGGGCGTGATCCTGGACGTGCAGCCGCGCATCAACCCGGGTGGCCTGGTCTACCTCAACATCAAGCAGCAGGTGAGCGTGCCCTCGACCAAGGACACCAACGGCAACTACACCATCCAGCAGCGCGAGATCGCCACCCAGGTCGGCGTGCAAAGCGGGCAGACCGTGCTGCTCGGCGGCCTGATCCGCCAGGACGAGGGCAACACCGACACCGGCATCCCGGGCCTCAACCGCGTACCGATCGTGGGCCGGCTGTTCGGTTCCACCGACCGCCACCGCAACCGCTCCGAGCTGATCGTGCTGATCACTCCGCGCGTGATCGGTTCCAGCGACGACGCCAGGCGCATCACCGACGAATACCAGGCCAAGTTCGAATCGCTCGCGCCGCTGCGCGCCGAGCGCGCCAAGCAGCCGCCGCCGCCCGCCGCCTCGCCGGTCGACGTGCCGCTGCCCACGCCGCCGGCCACGCCCGAGCAACTGAACCAGCAGGCCGAGGCCGCGCTCAGGCAGACCGACTACGCTGCCGCGCAGCGCCTGGCGCTGGAGTCCTGGCGCAACGGCCCGCAGCACGGCGACCTGTGCGCGCGCAACTGGCAGATCATCGCCGACGTGCGCATACACCTGGGCGATACCGAGGGCGTGGCGACGGCGCGCAAATGGGTCGCGCAGTGCATGGCGGGGAAGTAGGGCGCAAGCGGTGACCCTCCCGTATCCGCTGGGGAGGGCTGCCGCGGCTTTTGCTCCTCCCCCGTTTGACGGGGAGGGTGCCCGAAGGACGGATGGGGAGGCCTTGCCCCAGCCCTTATCATCCGCGCCAATGAAGCAAGCCGATTTCCCCATCACGCCGCTGCTCGCCGAGCTGCGTGCTTCGCTCGACGCCCATCCGCGCCTGGTCCTCGAGGCGCCGCCCGGCGCCGGCAAGACCACCCAGGTGCCGCCGGCGCTGCTCGATGCCCCGTGGCTGGCCGGCCGCCGCATCGTGATGCTGGAGCCGCGCCGCATCGCCGCGCGCGCCGCGGCGCAGTTCATGGCCGCCCAGCGCGGCGAGGAGATCGGCCAGACGGTCGGCTACCGCATCCGCTTCGAGTCGAAGGTCAGCGCGGCCACCCGCATCGAGGTGGTCACCGAAGGCATCCTGACGCGGCTGATCCAGGACGACCCCGAGCTCGAAGGCATCGGCGCGATCCTGTTCGACGAGTTCCACGAACGCCACCTGGCGGGCGACCTGGGCCTGGCGCTCGCGCTCGAGGTGCAGGCCGGCTTGCGTCCGGACCTGCGCCTGCTGGTGATGTCCGCCACGCTCGATGGCGAGCGCATCGCGCGCTGGCTCGACGCGCCGCGGCTGTCCAGCCCGGGTCGCAGCTTTCCCGTGCGCATCGAGCATCCGCCCTCGCGCGCGCAGGAAACACCCGAGCACCAGCTCGCCCGCGTCGTGCGCCTGGCGCTGGAGGAGAACGAGGGCGACGTGCTGGTGTTCCTGCCCGGCCGCCGCGAGATCGGTCGCGCGCAGGCGCTGCTGGACAAGGCGCTGCCAGCGTCCATCGGAAAGGATGCGGTCGGCGCGGCTGATCGCGCTTCGCCGCCGGCTCCCGGGAGCGGCGGATTCGAGCTCGAGATCGTCGCGCTGCACGGCGAGCTGTCGCTGGCCGAACAGCAAGCCGCGCTGGCGTCGGCCGAGCCCGGCACGCGCCGTGTGGTGCTGGCCACCAACGTGGCCGAGTCGAGCGTGACCCTGCCGGGCATCCGCGCAGTGGTCGATTCGGGCCTGGCGCGCGAGCCGCGCTTCGATCCCAACTCAGGCTTCTCGCGGCTGGAAACGGTAGCCATCTCGCAGGCCTCGGCCGACCAGCGCGCCGGCCGCGCCGGCCGCGTGGCCGAAGGCACGGCCTATCGCCTGTGGCCGCAGAGCCGCCGCCTGGAGGCCGCGCGCACGCCGGAGATCGCGCAGGCGGAACTCTCCGGCCTGGCGCTGGAGCTGGCCGCCTGGGGCGTCGCCGGCGACGAAGGCCTGCGCTGGCTCGACCCGCCGCCGCCCGGCGCACTTGCGCAGGCGCGCGAGCTGCTCGCCTCACTGGGGGCGCTCGATGCCAGCGGGCGCATCACGCCGCTGGGCCGGCGCATGCTGGAACTGGGCGCCGCTCCGCGACTGGCCGCCGCGGCCCTGCGCGCGCCGGCCGAACTGCATCCACTGGCGGCCGATCTGCTGGCGCTGGTGGAAGCACGCACGCCGCTGCGCGGCGAGCAGGCGCGCAGCGACGATTTCCGTGCCCGCGTGGTCGCGTTGCACGCCTGGCGCGACCGCCGCGCCGCGGCGCCCTCGTCGTCGGCGCGCGCCGGCGTGGACCACGGCGCGCTGGCCGCCATCGAGCAGGCGGCCAAGGGCTGGCGACGACGGCTGGACACGCGCACCCCCGCCAGCGGCGTGCCCGACAGCCACGCCGTGGGCGACCTGCTGCTGCACGCCTGGCCCGACCGCATCGCCCGCCAGGACGCCGCCAACCCACGCCGCTACACGCTGGCCAACGGCCGCGGCGCGGTATTGCACGAGGCCACCGCGCTGCTCGGCGAACCGTGGCTGGTGGTGCTCGACCTCAAGCGCGAGGCGCGCGACAGCCTGATCCTCGCCGCCGCGCCGTTCGATCCGCGCCGGCTGGAGCAGGAGTTACCGCAGCGTTTCCAGCGCGAGCGCACGCTGGGCTGGAACGAAGCGCGCGGCGCCGTGGAGGCGTTCGAGGAACGGCGCTTCGGCGCCATCGTGCTCGAGCGGCGCAGCGTGCCGGTCCAGCCCGGGGACGCGCTACCCGCCCTGCTCGCCGCGGTGCGCAGCCGCGGCCTGGATGCCTTGCCCTGGAGCGAAGCTGCGCGCCGCCTGCGCGCCCGCATGCAGGCGCTGGCCGGCTGGATGCCCGAGCTCGGTCTGCCGGACGTGTCCGAACCGGCGCTGCTCGCCACGCTGGAGGATTGGCTGGCGCCGTACCTCGCCGGCAAGCGCAAGCTCGATGCGCTGGGCAGCGACGAGCTCTCGCAGGCGCTCGCCGCGCAGCTCGACTACGAGCAACGCCGCCAGCTCGACGCGCAGGCGCCCGAGAGCCTCACCGTGCCCAGCGGCCAGACGCGCAAGCTCGATTACGCGGACGGGCCGCCCGTGCTCGCGGTGAAGCTGCAGGAACTGTTCGGCCTGGCCGACACGCCGCGCGTCGCCGGCGGCCGCGTGCCGGTGACCCTGCACCTGCTCTCGCCGGCCGGGCGTCCGATCCAGGTGACGCAGGACCTCAAGGGCTTCTGGGAGCGCACCTATCCGGAAGTGAAGAAGGAACTGAAGGGCCGCTACCCGCGCCACCCCTGGCCGGACGACCCGTGGTCGGCCACGCCGACGCACCGGGCCAAGCCGCGCGGAACGTGACTCCATCGCAAGGACCCCCATCCGCCTGCTGGCGCCTGCCCCGTGAACGGGGGAAGGACCCACGCGTTGGGCTTGGGAACCCTTCCGCCACGAGGCGACGGGAAGGATTCACACGTGGGACTCACGATCCCTTCCTCCGCGAAGGGGGGGGAAGGCGCCCGCAGGGCGGATGGGGGCGACTCTGCGAAGAACCCGCACCTTTCGCCGGCCAGCGAACCGCCCTTGCCACCGTCGGCACTAGACTCCCGCCATGACCCAGGCCTCGCTCACCCCACACCAGTTGGCCGAGTTCGGCAGCCTGCTCGCCGAGCCGGCGCGCGCGGCGATGCTGCTCGCGCTGGTCGACGGCACCGCGCGGCCGGCCGGTGAGCTCGCGCAGGCCGCCGGCATCGGCGCGCCCACCGCCAGCGCGCACCTGAAGCGCCTGCTCGAGGGCGGCCTGCTCGCGGTGCAGGCGCAGGGGCGCCACCGGTATTACCGGCTGGCGAGCGACGAGGTCGCCGGCTGGCTGGAGGCACTGGCGCTGCCGCGCCGAAATGTGGCGCCGCCGACCGGCGATGCCGCCTTGCGTCGCGCACGCAGCTGCTACCGTCACCTCGCCGGCCAGCTCGGCGTGGCCCTCTGCGCCGGGCTGCTCGAACGCGGCCACCTGGCGACCACCAGCGATGGGCTGATGCTGGCGCCCGCCGGCGCCGCCGCGCTCGCGGACGCGGGCCTGGACCCGGCCGCCACGCGGCGCCTGCCGGACCTGCGCGGCCGCGGCTGCCTGGACTGGACCGAACGCCGCCTGCACCTGGGCGGTCCGCTCGGCGTGGCGCTCACCGGGGCCCTGCTCGAAGCGGGCTGGTTGCGCCACGCCACCCGCGGCCGCGCACTGCTGCCGAGCGCGGAGGGCCTGCGCCGCTTCGGCCTGCTCGGTGTGCGGCTGCCCGGCTGAACCGGGCCGTGACGCCCGCTCCGCTCCCCTCCGAGCGGGAGACGCGCTGCACGTGGGCGCCCGTTTCGGCATGTTCGAGCTAATGCGCGAGCACGAACCTGCTCCTTCTCTTGCCTCAGCCTCCGAGCGCCCGCGGTAAAGCGGCTGCAGCTCCTCTATGAGCATGCGACTTTGTCGACAACGCGAACAGGCACGTAGCTCATTTCTCGCCCCGGGTCGAACCGGGCCGTTTCTTTTGGTTACTTTTCTTTACTCCGGGCATCCTGCCCTTTGCCCTTCGGGCCAGCTTCGCTGTTCGCCCGCGCTCCAGGCGCGGGCGTGGGCCAGCAAAGAAAAGTGACCCGAGCGCCGTCAGGCGATCGGAAGCCCGCCGCAGGCGAGCCAAGTCGCGGAGAGCCCTCGCAAGTGCGACATGAAAAATCAGGCGGCAACGGCGATCCCCGCGAGCCCCGGCCCCTCACCCCAACCCTCTCCCCTGAGGGGAGAGGGAGCAAGGCAGGCTACCGCCCCAGCACGAAGCCGGTCAGCACCTGCGCGGTGGCCTCCGGCTTCTCCATCATCGGCATGTGGTTGCAGCCGCTGAGCAGACTGGAGCTGATCGAGGCGGCCTGAGTGAGGCCATCGCGCAGGCTGTCCAGCGCGGAGGGATCGACGATGCGGTCCTCGCGGCACCACAGGCCCAGCACCGGCATGGTCAGCCGGCCGAGGTCGTTCTGCAGCGAGAGGTAGTTGGCGGGCTGGCGCAGCTCGGCCAGGGTGCGCTCGATGAACGCGCGGTCCGCGCGGTTGCGCGCGACGAACACGTCCTCGATCCGGCCGGGCACCGCGGGCGGCTGCAGGAACGCCAGCTTCATCGAGGCCTCGTAGCCGGCGCGGTCGTCGTAGACGAACGGGTCCTTGCCGGCCAGCACGTCTCGGTCGAAGTCGTTCAGGCGGGACTTCAGGCCGTAGGCATCCAGCAGTGCCAGGGCCGCCACGTCTTGCGGATGCTCGGCCGCGTACACGCCTGCGATCGCACCGCCCATCGAGTGGCCGACCAGCACCACGCGCTGCAGGTTCAGAGCCGCCAGGAAGGCGTGCAGGCGCTGTGCCTGCGCCTGTACGCCGTAGCTGGCGCCCGCGTTGCGCGAGGACTCGCCCCAGCCCGGCAGGTCGGGGATCACCAGGTGGAAGTGCGCGGTGAGCTGCTCGGCCAGCGGCAGCCAGACCGTCTTGTCCGCGGCGAAGCCGTGCAGCAGCACCAGCGTGGGGCCGTTGCCGCCCTCGTAATAGCTCCAGTCGGTGTCGCCGGCGCGCAGCGCGTGCTTCTCCACGTGCGCGGCCATCGCCTCGCGCGTCTGCTGCGCACCCAGCAGCCACTGCGGCGCGAACAGGTAGCTGCCGCCCAGCAGCACGACCACCAGCGCCGCCAGCACACCCAGGAACTTCAGGCGACGCAGCAGCATGCGCTTCCACAGCGGACGGGTGTCGGGAGTTCGGTTCATCGGTGGCGTCCGGCTACTTCGACGATGCCTTGGCCAGGATCGACTCGATCGCGCCCTGGGTCATCGGGTGGTAGCCGTCCTTCGCCCGCGCGTAGGCGGCCTTGGCGTAGGCCAGGCCTTCCGGCGTGGCGGCGAAGGCCTTGTACACCGGCAGGGTGAGGTACATGCGGCCGATCCGCGTCATGTGCTCGCGCGCGTCCTCCCACACCGCCTTGTCGCCGGCGGCGATGGCGTGGCTGTACCAGCGCATGCCGATCTCGGCGTTGGGCGTGCCGGTGAGGTGCCAGGCGGCATCGAGCTGGCGCATCTTGGAAAGCGGCGGCGCGTCGGGCAGGCGGTCGAGGAAGTACATCCATTCCTGCGTGTTCCAGCCCTTGGCATCCAGTTCACTGGCATCCAGCGTACCGGCGAGGAAGGCCGCGCGTTCCTTGTCGATGGCGTCGAAGCGCGCCGAAGTCGGCAGCGGCGCATCGGCGGGGATGCCGCTCTGGTAGACCCATGCCTTGGCCTGCGCCCAGTCCATCTTGCCCGGATGGGTGTCGAACAGGTTGGCCTTCATGTCATCGAGCATCTGCTCGGTGGTGATCGAGGTGAAGGCGTGGCGGTGGAAGTAGGCCTTCAGCCAGGTGTCGAAGGTCTCGCGGCCGAAGCGCTGCTCCAGCGTGCGCAGGAACCAGGAGCCCTTGTCGTAGGCCACGTCCGAGAGCGAGTCGTCGGCGCCCACGCCGCGCGGATCGGGTGCGAGCTTCTGCGAGTTGGCGGGCATCTGCCCGATCGACTTCTGCAGCGCGCGCGCCGACAGCAGCGCCTCCTCGTCGGCCAGCACCTTGCCGTAGACGGCCTCGGTGATGCGGCCCTGCACGTAGGTGGTGAAGCCCTCGTTGAGCCAGATGTCGCGCCAGCTCGCGGCGGTCACCAGGTTGCCCGACCAGGAGTGCGCCAGCTCGTGCGAGACCAGCGAGACCAGGCTCTTGTCGCCGACCAGCACGGTCGGCGTGGCGAAGGTCATGTTCGGGTTTTCCATGCCGCCGTAGGGAAACGAGGGCGGCAGCACCAGGATGTCGTAGCGGCCCCAGGCGTAGGGCCCATAGAGCTTCTCGGTGGCTTCGATCAGCTTTTCGGTGTCCTCGAACTCGTGTGCCGCCTTGCCGGCCACCGAAGGTTCGGCGTACACGGCCGAGCGCGGGCCGGTCTCCTTGACCGCGATGTCGCCGGCGGCGATCGCCAGCAGGTAGGAGGGGATCGGGTGCGGCTGGTCGAAACGGAAGTCGCCGTCGAGCGGGTGCCGGGCGTCATTGAGCGCGCTCATCACCACGCGCACGTCCTTCGGCGCGGTCACGTGCGCGCTGTAGGTGAAGCGGATCGCCGGCGAATCCTGCAGCGGCACCCAGGAACGCGCGTGGATCGATTCGGACTGCGAGAACATGAAGGGCAGCTTCTTGTCCGCCGTCTGTGCCGGCGTGAGCCACTGCAGGCCGGAGGCGGCCGGCACGGTCGCGTAGGCGATGCGCACCTTGGCCGGGTGCCTGGGCGCCTGGATGGTGAGCTTGCTGCCCAGCTCCTTGTCGCGCGGCGCCAGCGCGAACTTGAGCGCGGTGGCGCGGCCGGCGGCGTCCAGGCCTTCGACCTTGGCGATCTTCAGGTCGCGCGTGTCCAGCACCAGCGAGGGCGCCTTGGGGTTCTTCCAGTCCAGCGTGAGCGTGGCCTGGCCCTCGAGCGCCTTGTGCGGGAAATCGACCGCCAGCTCCAGGTCCAGGTGGGTCACGCGGACCTGGCCCGGCTGCGCATACGAGTGCGGGTCGGCGGCCAGGGCGGACAGCGGCAGCACGAGCGCGCCGAGGGCGAGGGCAGGGATCACACGCATGCGAGGTTCTCGGATAGGGAAGGGTCGAGTATGCCATTGGGCCGCGCGCGGATGCCCGTGACACAAGGCCTGCCCCGCGCGCGCTCCGGCCGGGCGGCGGTGTGCCGCCGGTTCCCTTGGGTCCACGCCCACCGATCCCGAGCGCCCCGCTGCATGCCCGCAAAGAGGGCGAACGGTTGCGGGTTTTACTTCATAAATGTAATATAGCTGAAGCAGTAAACATCCCATGAGCAGCTTCCTACCCACCGAACAGCGACTCGCCGTCACCCGCCGGCGCCATCCGGCTTTTCCGCGCGGACCGGCCGTGCTGGTGCGCCTGATCAAGCACCTGCACAAGCGCATCCACGACGACGCCAACACCGCGCTCAAGGCGTTCGGCCTGAACCATCCGCAGTACAACCTGCTGATGATGCTGTACGGCACCGCGGACCATGCGCTGCACCCCTCGCAGCTGGCCGAGGCCGCGGGCGAGAAGGCGGCCAACATCACGCGGCTTACCGACGAGCTGTGCGAGAAGGGCCTCATCGAGCGCGCCGCCAGCGCGGACGACCGCCGCAAGCTGGTGCTCACCCTGACGCCCGCCGGGCTCGACCTGATCGAGCAGTTGTTGCCCTCGATCTGCGACCTGCTGGAGGAGCAGACCCAGGGCATGAGCGCGCGCGAACAGGCCGAGCTGGAGCGCCTGCTGAAGAAGTTCCTCGACGGCTTCGACCGCCGCGGCTGAAGGTCCCGCATGTCCGCCACCGCTACCGCAACCCTGCCGCGCAGGCCCTGGCTGGGCGCGTTCCTTGCCGAGGAGTCGCGCGCGTGGCTGTTCGTGGCCAAGACCCTGCTGGCGATGTACGTGGCCGCCTGGCTGGCCATGTGGCTGAATCTGGAGCAGCCCTCGACCACGATGATCACGGTCTCCATCGTGATGCATCCGCACAGCGGCATGGTGCTGGCCAAGAGTTTCTACCGGGCGCTGGGCACGCTGGCCGGCAGCCTGTTCGGGCTGGCGCTGATGGCGCTGTTTCCCCAGCAGCGGGAGCTGTTCTTCCTCACCCTTTCGCTGTGGCTGGCGCTGTGCGCCGGCGGCGCCACGCTGTACCGCAACTTCATGGCCTACGGCTTCGTGCTGGCCGGATACACCGCGGCCATCGTCACGCTGCCGGCGCTGGGCAATCCCCTGAACGGCTTCGACTCGGCGGTGATGCGCGTGAGCGAGGTGCTGCTGGGCATCCTGGTCGCTGCGGTGTTCAGCGACCTGCTGCTGCCGCAGCGGCTGCGCGTGGTGCTGCGCCAGAGCGCGCGCACGCAGTTCGCGCACTTCGTCGACTTCGTGCGCGACAGCACCGGCGGCGTGCTGCCACGCGCCAAGATGGAACAGGCGCACCTGGAATTCGTGCGCGCCGCCGTGCACCTGGAGGACCTGCGCACCTCGGTGATCTTCGAGGACCCGGAAGTGCGCACGCGCAGCGCGCGCATGCGCCTGCTCAACCAGCGCTACATGGCCGCGGCGACCAGCTTCCAATCGCTGCACCACCTGATCAACCGGCTCGCGCGGCGCGGCCGCGACGCGGTGGCGCAGGCGCTGATCGGGTCGTACCGGCCGATCGGCGAGGCGCTGTCCACGCCGCCGGGCGAGCGCCACGACCTAGCCGTGCTGATCCGGCGCCTGCGTGCCTGCCTCACCGCCCTGCCGGCGCGCATCGCCGCATTGCGCGCGCCGTTCGAGCAGCCGGCGGCGCGGCTGGAATTCGATACCGGCGCGGCGCTGGTGCTGCGCTTCGCCGAGGAGCTGGCCGACTTCACCGCGGTGGAGGCCTCGTTGCGCGCGGGCAAGCTGCGCGGCAGCGTGGAACGCGTGCATTTCCGCCGCGGCAACGACCTGGCCGGCGCGGCGGTGGCGGTGCTGCGCACCTTCCTCACCATGCTGGTGCTCGCCGCGTTCTGGCTGGCCAGCGGCTGGGCCTTCGGCGGCAGCGCGATGCTGCTGGCGACGATCTTCGCGGGGCTCCTGGCCGCCTCGCCCAACCCCATCGCCTCGGCCGCGCACACGCTGTATGGCTACGCCGCCGGCATGGCGGCGGGCTTCATCGCGGTGTTCGTGCTGCTGCCGGGCAGCGACGGCTTCGCCATGCTGGTCTGCGCCACCGCGGGACTGCTGCTGATCGGCCCCTATCTGAGCACGCGCGACACGCTGTCGGGCGTCGGCGCCGGCTACACGCTGGGCTTCGTCTACATCCTGGCGCTGAAGAACCCGATGGTGTACGACCCCGAACACTTCCTCAACGACGCCATCGCGCAGGTCGCCGGGCTGGGACTCTCCGGCGTCGCCTTCATGGTGCTGCCCGGCGTCACCGGCACGCGGTGGCAACGCCGGCGCCAGCTGCGGCTGTTGCGCGAGCAGGTCGCGCTGGCGGCGAGCGCGCCGCTGGAAGGCCTGGCATGGCGCTTCGAGAGCGTCGTGCGCGACCTGCTGCAGCAGGTGGTGGCGCACACGCGGCCGGACAGCGAGGAGTCGCGCCACCTGCTGGGCTGGTCGCTGGCGGTGCAGGAGAGCGGCCGCGCCGTGATCGAGCTGCGCCAGGACCTGTCCGGCAGGGAGCTGCCCGCCGCCGCCAACGATGCCGCGCTGCGCGCGCTGGACGCGGTGGCGCGGCTCTACCGCGCACCCGATGCCGCGCGCTGGCAGGCGGCCGATGCGGCGGTGCTCGGGGCCATCCAGGCCGCGCCGCGCGGGGTGGCCGTGCGCCGCCATCTGTACCAGTTGCGCAGCGCGCTGCGCGACGAGGAATCGCCGCTGGCTCCCTACCTGGGCGCACCGGAGGTGGCCGATGCCGCCTGAAATCGAGTTCTACGGTGTGCTGCTGCCCGGCCTGCTGCCGGTATTCCTGCTGAGCCTCGTGCTGATGGTGCTGCTGGATCTCATGATCGGCCGGCTCGGCCTGTACCGGCGCCTCTGGCATCCCTCGCTGCTGCGCTTCGCCCTGTTCGTCTGCCTGTTCGGCGCCGCCGGACTGCTGTTGATCCACTGACTCCCATGCCCACGAAAGCCGCTTCCTTGTTGAGATTCCTGATCACCGCCGCGGTGGTGGTGCTTGCCGTGCTGCTCGGCCACGCGCTGTGGAAGCGCTACCTGTACGCGCCGTGGACGCGCGACGGCCGCGTGCGCGCCGAGGTGGTGCGGGTGGCGCCGGACGTGTCCGGGCTGGTCGACCGCGTGGCGGTGACCGACAACCAGTTCGTGCGCAAGGGCGATGTGCTGTTCGTGATCGACCAGGCGCGCTTCCGCAACGCGCAGGCGCAGGCGCAGGCCAACCTGGCCGCCGCCGAGGCCAGCGCGCGCGCCGCCGGCGCCAACATCAGCGCGGCGCTGGCCAGCGCCAAGGCAAAACAGGAGGAATACCAGATGTATGCCGAGCAGGCCGCGCGGCGCCAGCAGATCGGCAACGTGATCTCGCAGGAGGCGCGCAACGACGCCGCCGCCACCGCCAGCGCCGCGCGCGCCAGCTGGCAGCAGGCGCAGGCCGGCGGCCACCAGGCCAGCGCCGCGCGCGAGCAGGCCGCGGCGGCGGTGGAGCAGGCGCAGGTGGCGCTGGACCGCGCCGACCTCGACCTGGCCCGCACCGAGGTGCGCGCTCCCGTCGACGGCTACGTCACCAACCTGGACGTGCGCGTGGGCGACTACGCCGCCACCGGCGCGGCGCGGCTCGCGCTGATCGACGCGCACGGCTACTACCTCTACGGTTACTTCGAGGAAACCAAGCTGCCGCAGCTGCGCGTGGGCGATCCGGTCGACGTGCGGCTGATGGCCGGCGGCGTGCGCCTGAAGGGCACCATCACCGGCATCGCCCACGGCATCACCGACCGCGACAATCCGGCGGGCGCCGACCTGCTTGCCGACGTCAACCCCACCTTCAACTGGGTGCGGCTGGCGCAGCGCGTGCCGGTGCGCATCGCGATCGACCCGGCCTCGGTGCCGCAGGGGATGGTGCTGGCGGCGGGAATGACCGCGACGATCGAGGTGCATCCGCGCTAGCGCGGACGCGCCGGGGAGTGCCGCCGAGGTCGTTTAGCCGGCCAGCCGCGCCAGCCGCAGCTCCAGCCAGCGTGATACGTCCGGCCACTCCCGTTCGAGCACCGAATAGCACACCGTGTCGCGCAGGCTGCCGTCGGGACGGCGCTTGTGCGCGCGCAAGACGCCTTCGCGCGTCGCGCCCAGCCGCTCGATCGCGCGCTGCGAATCGAGGTTGCGCCCGTCGGTGTGCAGCTCCACCGCCACGCAGCCGAGCCGCTCGAACGCATGCGCCAGCAGCAGCCGCTTGCAGGCGGTGTTGACGTGGCTCTTCTGCCAGCGCCGGGCATACCAGGTGTAGCCGATCGCCACGCGCGGCGGATCGCTGACGATGTCGTAGTAGCGCGTGCTGCCGACCAGCTCGCCGGTGCGCTTCTCGCGGATCGCGAACGGCAGCATGCGGCCCTCGCGCTGGCCGGCCAGCGCCTTCTCTACGTAGGCCGTCATCTGTCCCGGCGCGGGCACCGAGGTGAACCACAGCTTCCAGAGCTCGCCGTCGGCGGCGGCCGCTTCCAGCGCGGGGACGTGTTCGGGGTGCAGCGGCTCGAGGGCGACATAGGCGTCCTCCAGCGTCGGTGGCATGGGCATCGGTTCAGGCGTCAAGGTCGGGGATCAGCTTGCTTTCGAGCCGGGCGATGGCGTCCTTGAGCAGCAGCTTGCGCTTCTTCAGCCGGGTCAGCTGCAGCTCGTCGCGCGCCGGGTGCGTGGCCATGTGGCCGATCGCTGCGTCCAGGTCGCGGTGTTCCTGGCGCAGTTCGGCCAGGCGGCGGGCGATCTGGATGGGGTCCTGTACCTGCATGACGGACGAGGGCGGACGGAACAGGCGGCCAGTGTACGCCGCGGGGCTGCGCTAGTGGGCAAGGTACAATGTCGCCATGTCCTCCCCCGTTTGTCCCGAATCCCGCCTCGACCGCAAGCGGGCCCATGAGGCCGCGCGGCTGGCCAAGCGGTTGCGCCACCAGGTCGGCCAGGCGATCGCCGATTACCAGATGATCGAAGAGGGCGACCGCGTGATGGTCTGCCTCTCCGGCGGCAAGGATTCCTACACCCTGCTGGACATCCTGCTCTCGCTCCAGGCCAAGGCGCCGGTGCGCTTCGAGCTGATCGCGGTGAATCTGGACCAGAAGCAGCCGGGTTTTCCTGAACACGTGTTGCCCGATTACCTCGGCGCGCGCGGCGTGCCGTTCCACGTCATCGAGCAGGACACCTATTCCACCGTCGTGCGGGTGGTGCCCGAAGGCAGGACGATGTGCAGCCTGTGCTCGCGGCTGCGCCGCGGCGCGCTGTATCGCTGGGCGGCGGAGAACGGCATCACGCGCATCGCGCTGGGCCATCACCGCGACGACATCCTGGCGACGTTCTTCCTCAACCTGTTCCACGGCGCCAACCTCAAGGCGATGCCGCCCAAGCTGCTCTCGGACGACGGCCGCCACGTGGTGATCCGGCCGCTGGCCTATTGCCGCGAGAGCGACATCGCCGCCTATGCGCAGGAACGGGCTTTCCCGATCATCCCGTGCAACCTGTGCGGTTCGCAGGAGAACCTGCAGCGCAAGGCGATCGGCCGTATGCTTGCCGACTGGGATGCGCAGCATCCGGGTCGTTGCGAGAGCATTTTCCGTGCGCTGGGCAACGTGGCGCCCTCGCAGCTGGCCGACCGCAAGCTGTTCGACTTCGCCGCGCTGGGCGCGCGCACGGGCGCGGCGCGCGCCGACGTCCATGGTTGGCTCGCCGGCGAGCCGGAAACCGACGCTGGCGCCTAGACGTCCACCCCTTCACCTTCACTTTCCAGAGCGAGCCCAAGTCGTGTCCCACTTCGCTTCAGTTGAAATGGCCCCGGGCGATCCGATCCTCGGACTGACCGAGGCCTACCTGGCCGATCCGCGCCCGCACAAGGTGAACCTGGGCGTGGGGATCTACGTCGACGAGCAGGGCCGCATCCCGCTGCTCAAGGCGGTGCGGCAGGTCGAGCAGGCGCTGGCCGCCGACGCCAAGCCGCGCGGCTACCTGCCGATCGACGGCCTGCCCGCGTACGACACGCTTTCGCAGCAGCTGCTGTTCGGCGCCGAATCCCCGTTGCTGGCCGCCGGCCGCGTGGCCACGGCGCAGACCATCGGCGGCAGCGGTGCGCTGCGCGTGGGCGCCGACCTGCTGAAGAAGGCGCTGCCCGCAGCGCGCATCGCGATCAGCAGCCCGAGCTGGGAAAACCACCGCGTGGTGTTCGGCAACGCAGGTTTCGAGATCACCGATTACCGCTATTACGACCCGGCCACGCACGGCCTGGACTTCGCCGGCATGCTGGAAGACCTCGGCAGGCTCGAGCCCGGCACCGTGGTGCTGCTGCACGCCTGCTGCCACAACCCCACCGGCGTCGACCTGGACGCGCAGCAGTGGCAGCAGGTCGTGGACCTGGTGCGCGAGCGCAGGCTGCTGCCCTTCATCGACATCGCCTACCAGGGCTTCGACGAGGGCATCGACGCCGACGCGACGGCGATCCGGCTGTTCGGCGCCTCCGGCATCGAGGCCTTCGTGGTGGCCAGTTCGTATTCGAAGTCGTTCTCGCTGTACGGCGAACGTGTGGGCGCGCTGTCGCTGGTCGGCGCCGACCGCGACGAGGCCGCGCGTCTGCGCTCGAAGATGAAGCAGACCATCCGCGCCAACTATTCCAGCCCCGCCACGCACGGCGGCGCGCTGGTCGCCGGCGTGCTCGGCAGCGTCGAGCTGCGCGCGCTGTGGGAGGCCGAGCTGGCCGAGATGCGCGAGCGCATCCATGCGATGCGCGCCGGGCTGGTCGAGAAGCTGGCCGCGCACGGCGCGCCGCAGTTCGGCTTCGTGCAACGGCAGGCCGGCATGTTCTCCTACTCGGGCCTGTCGCGTGCCCAGGTCGAGCGGCTGCGCGAGGAGTACGGCATCTACGCGCTTTCCACCGGCCGCATCTGCGTGGCCGCGCTCAACCGCGGCAACCTCGGAACCGTCGCCGCGGCCGTGGCTGCGGTGAGCCGTTAATTCTCCACATCCCGCGAGCGCTTCGACTTCGCTGCGCTTCGACCCAGCGCCAACGGCTATCGGATAACCTCGACCGTTCGCCCCGAGCGCAGGCCCGCAGGGCCGACGTCGAAGGGCCGCTCGATCGAAGCGCAAGCCCCCAACCGGATCTTTCATGTTCTTCCGCAACCTCACGCTGTTCCGTTTCTCCCCCGCCGTCGCCGAGGACCTTTCCCGCCTGGACGAGGCCCTCGGCGAGCACCGCCTGCGCCCCTGCGGTCCGCTGGAGCTGTTCACCAAGGGCTTCGTGCCGCCGATCGGCCGCGGCGAGGAAGCCGCGCTCACCCACGCGGTCAAGCACTGCACCTGGGTTTCCGTGGGCGGCGAGGACAAGCTGCTGCCGGCCGCCGTGGTCAATGACGAGCTGCACCGCCGCGTGCAGAAGATCGCCGAGGAAGAAGGCCGCAAGGTCGGCGGGCGTGAGCGCAAGCGCATGAAGGAGGACCTGCTCAACGAACTGCTGCCGCGCGCCTTCGTGCGCAGCTCGCGCATGTCCGCCTATGTCGACCGCCAGCATGGCTGGCTGGTGCTGGACACCGCCAGCCGCAAGTCGGCCGAGAACGCGCTGACGCAGATCCGCGAGGCGCTGGGCAGTTTTCCCGCCGTGCCGCTGGCGCCGGAGGAAGGCCCGCGCGTGCTGATGACCGACTGGCTCGCCAACGGCACCCTGCCGGCCGGCCTGGCCCTCGGCGATGAGGTCGAGCTGCGCGACGCCGGCAGCAACACCGGCGCCATCGCCCGTTGCCGCAGGCAGGATCTGGAAAGCGAGGAGATCAAGGAGCACCTGCGCAACGGCAAACAGGTGTTCCAGCTGGGCCTCGTGTTCGACGACCGCCTGAGCTTCGTGCTGGGCGAGGACCTGGTGCTGCGCAAACTCAAGCTGCTGGACGTGGTGCTCGACGAGCTCGCCGACAGCGCCCCGGACGCCGCCGCCGAACTCGACGCCCGCTTCGCCCTGTTCACGCTGGAAGTCGAGCGCCTGCTGGGCAAGCTGGAGGAGTGGTTCGGCCTGCCGCGGCCCAAGGACGCCTGAAGCCCAAGTGGCGATCCTTCCCCTCGCGTTCGCGGGGGAAGGATCGGCCAAAGGCGAGTCTCAATGCGGCGTGAAATCAGCCGCGCCCGATCCGGCCTCCAACCCTTTCCTCACACCCCCCGTTGCAAGGTTATGCTCTACCCACGGGCGCGGATCATGGCAGCACAACTTCAAGGCGACTGGCTGGAACTGGCAACGGCGAGCGGCAGCACCATCCGGGTGCTCAAGGCCGCCCATCCGCGTGCACGGCGGCTGCGCCTGACGGTCACGCCCAAGGGGGCACGGGTCTCGTATCCGGACGGCACCCATCCCTCGCAGGTCAGCGCCTTCCTGCGCAGCCACGCCGACTGGCTGGAAAAGAAGCTCGACGAGCTCAACCTCATCGTCAAGCCGCTGCCGCCGCTGCGCGTGGGGCACGCCACCCAATTCCCGCTGCGTGGCGAAACCACGCTGCTGGACTGGGCCGAGGGCCCGTATCCGCGGGTGGAGTCGTTCGACGGCGGGCTCACGCTGGTGATTCCGCGGCCGCACACGCGCGCCCTGCCGGTGGCGCGCGGCCTGCTGGCCTCGCATTTCGAGGCGCAGATGCGCCGCGACGTGGCGCGCTGGATGGCCGGGTACGTGCCGCAGCTGGGCCTGGCGCCGACCTCGCTGCGCATCCGCCCCATGAAAAGCCTGTGGGGCAGCCTGGACACGCGCGACCGCATCAACCTGGACCTCGCCCTCGCCCTGGCGCCGCCGGCCGCGCTGCGCTACGTGCTGGCACACGAGCTGTGCCACCTGAAGGTACGCAGCCACGCGCCGCGCTTCTGGGCGCTGGTGGCCACGCTGTTTCCCAACTGGCGCGAACAGCGCGACTGGCTGCGCGTCAACGGCGCCTCGCTCAAGGCCGAGCTGGACCGCCTGGTGGCCGACGTGGCCGATTGAGGGACGGCGCCGTTCCGCTATGCGGCCGATCGGCCGATAATGCCGGCCTTGCGCCACTCCCGCCGCACCGTCCAGCGTGTGGCGGGGCCCTGAGGAGACGGCATGATCCCGGTAATTCTTTCTGGCGGCTCGGGCACGCGCCTGTGGCCGCTCTCGCGCGAGGCCTATCCGAAGCAGTTCCTGCCGCTGGTGGGCAAGGACACCATGTTGCAGGCGACCTGGCAGCGCATCGCGCCGCTGGCCTCCGCCGCGCCGATGGTGGTGGCCAACGAGGAGCACCGCTTCATGGTGGCCGAGCAGCTGCGCCAGGTCGGCTGCGTGCCCTCGGCGATCCTGCTCGAGCCGGTCGGGCGCAACACGGCGCCGGCGATCGCCGTGGCCGCCCTGCAATCGATGCGCGAGGGGGCCGATCCCTTGCTGCTGGTGCTGCCCTCCGACCACGTGATCACCGACGCGCCGGCCTTCCAGGCCGCGGTGCGGCAGGCCGAACCGGCGGCGAGCCAGGGCCGGCTGGTCACCTTCGGCATCGTGCCGTCCGGCCCCGAGACCGGCTACGGCTACATCCGCGCCGGCGCGGCGCTGGCCGATGGCGTGCGCGCGGTGGCGCAGTTCGTGGAGAAGCCGGACGAGGCCACCGCCAAGGGTTACGTGGATTCGGGCGAATACTTCTGGAACAGCGGCATGTTCCTGTTCCGCGCCTCGGTGTTCCTGGCCGAGCTGGAACGCCAGCAGAGCGCGATGCTGGCCGCCTGCCGCGCGGCGCTGGCGGGCGCCTCGCGCGATGCGGACTTCGTGCGGCTGGACAAGGCGGCCTTCGCCGCCTGTCCGTCCGACTCGATCGACTATGCAGTGATGGAGCACACCGACGCGGCCGCCGTGCTGCCCATCGACGTGGGCTGGAACGACCTCGGCAGCTGGTCGGCGCTATGGGAAGTGGCCGAGCAGGACGGCAACGGCAACGCCCACCACGGCGACGTGCTGGCGCAGGACTGCCGCAACACGCTGGCCTGGGGCGACGGCCGGCTGCTCGCGTTGCTGGGATTGGATAACGTGGTGGTGGTCGACACCGCCGACGCCGTGCTGGTCGCGCACAAGGACCGCGTGCAGGACGTCAAGGGCATCGTCGGCAGGCTCAAGGCCGAAGGCCGCAGCGAGCCGACCAGCCACCGCAAGGTCTACCGGCCTTGGGGCAGCTATGATTCGATCGACGTCGGCGGGCGCTTCCAGGTCAAGCGCATCACGGTCAAGCCGGGCGCTTCGCTGAGCCTGCAGATGCACCATCACCGCGCCGAGCACTGGATCATCGTCTCGGGCACCGGGCGCATCACCCGCGGCGAGGAAGTATTCACCCTCGCCGAGAACCAGAGCACCTACATCCCGCTGGGCGTCAGGCACCGGCTGGAGAACCCCGGCCGGCTGCCGCTGGAGCTGATCGAGGTGCAATCGGGCAGCTACCTGGGCGAAGACGACATCGTGCGCTTCGAGGACGTCTACGGGCGTGGCTGAAGCCCTTGTTCCTCCCCCCGCGAACGTGGGGGAGGTGCCCGCAAGGCAGGACGGGCGCGTTCTTCGCGCACGCCGTCACCGCGCCCCAGGCGAACGCTCGAAACTCCCGGCGTCTCCCGGAAACACCACCGGGCTCTCGTAGCCGTCGGCCGACACCGCCGACACGCCGAAGAACCAGTCGTCGATCACCACGTCCTGCAGCACTGCATGGTCCACGTCGCCGACCACGCGCGCGTGCTGCCACTGCGGCGCGGTGGTGTCGCGCCAGTGCACGCGGTAACCGGCGGCGCCGGGCACCTTGTGCCACATCACCGTGGTGTCGGTGGCCAGCGCGCCCTTGATGTCCACGCCGGTGGGCGGCGCGGGGGCGCGGGCCAGGCTCGCCAGGGTGATGGCGTTGAGCGCGGTGACCCGGGCCAGGTAGCGGAAGTCGATGCCGTCGAGGGTGTCGCCGTAGCCCGGGCGCAGGTCCTGGTGCTGGCGGGTGTAGTCCTCGTGGCCTTCGGTGACGCGCACGGCGGGGAAGCCAGCCTGCAGAAAGGGCACCTGGTCGCCGCCGCGGCCGTAGCGGTCAGTGCGGTAGACCATCCGCACGCGGAAGTCGGGCAGGTAGCTGTCGGCCAGGCGCTCCATGTAGCGGGCCAGGTTGCGCGAGGGCGAGTCCACCTCGCCGCCGTGATAGCGGCGATAGGCCGCCTGCTCGAGCGTCTCGTTGCTCTTGGTGCCCTCGGAGAACACGCGCACCACGGTGCTGTCGCGCACGCCGTTCTGGCCGCGGCTGTTGCCGACGATGTCGTTGTTGAGCTCAGCCTCCACCCGCCAGCCGTGCGCCACGGCGTAATCGGCCAGTACCTTGCCGCCGTACAGGCCCTGCTCCTCGCCCGAGAGCGCGGCGAAGACCAGGGTGGCGCGGTTGTCCTGCTTGGAGAGCAGGCGCGCCGCCTCGATCAGCGCGGCCACCCCGGAGGCGTCGTCGTTGGCGCCGGGCGCGTCGTGGCGGGCATCCATGACGTCGCTGGCACGCGAGTCCAGGTGCCCGGTGATCACGATCATCCGGTCCGGATCGCCGGTGCCGCGCTTGATCGCGACCACGTCCATGACCTCGACTGGCTTGGGGACACGCTCGCCGCTGAACTCCTGCGAGGGCGTGAGGATTTGCAGGCAGCCGCCGCAGTCGCGCCCGATCCGCTCGAAACGCGTCTGGACCCAGCGACGCGCGGCGCCGATCCCGCGTTTGTCCGAGCGGGTGTCCGAGAGCGTGTGGCGGGTGCCGAAGCCGACCAGCGCGGTGATCGTGGCGCGCAGTTCCTGTTCGCTGGGCGCACTGGCCAGCGCATGCAGTTCGGGGTGCTCGGCGGGCTGGGCGGGCACCTCGGCGGCCAGGGCCGCACCGCTGGAGGCAAGCAGGACGAGGGCAGGCAGGAGGCGGGCGAGCGACATGGGCGGATGTCCGACGTAGGACACCTACCTTACCGCGCCCTCCCGGTCGCGTACGGTACGCAAACCCGGCGCAGGCTCTGGCGCGGCCAACGGATCGAGCATGCATGGGCTTTACACATAACTCCATTGCGCGTAAACCGGAACCTTCCAGACTGCCCCGGTCGCAGCCGCGACGCCCTCTGGAGACCCGCCATGAAGACATCCACCTGCCTGCTCGCCCTGGTTCTCGCCTGCGCCTTCACCGGCGTGGCGCCCGCCATGGAGATGCCGTCCACCCACACTGCCGCCATGCCGGCCGCACCCAAGCTCGATGCCGCCCTGCGCTCGCTGTGGCACGGCCACGTCGTGCACACGCGCGACTACGCGCTGGCCGTGCACGCCCACGACGCGGCCAAGGCCAAGGTCGCGGCCGACGCGGTGGTCGCCAATGCCAAGCAGATCGCCGACGCGGTCGGCGGCTTCTACGGCAAGGCCGCCGGCGCACGCATGCTCGACCTGCTCGCCGGCCACTGGGGTGGCGTCAAGGCGCTGACCGACGCGCGTGCCGCCAACGACAAGGCTGCCGAAAACAAGGCCATGGCCACGCTGCAATCCAACGCCAGCGAGATCGCCAAGTTCCTCGCCGGCGCCAACCCGAACCTGCCCGAAAGCGCCCTGCAGGGCCTGCTGGCCACCCACGTGGCGCACCATGCCACGCAGATCCAGCAGATCATGGCCGGCGACATGAAGGGCGAAGCGGCCACCTGGCAGGCCATGCAGGCGCACATGGACACGATTTCCGACGCGCTGGCGGCAGGCATCGCCAAGCAGTTCCCGGCCAAGGCCAGCTGAGCATGGGTGCGCTCGCCCGGCTCGGTTCCACCCAGCAGCGCCTGCTGCGCCAGTTGCTGATGGCGCCGGAGGGCTGCTCGGTGGAGCAGCTGTGCGAGCGCCTGCGCATCAGCCACAACGCGGTGCGCCAGCACCTGAGCGCCTTGCTCGCGCGCGGCCACGTCGAGCGCGGGCAGGTGCGGCCCACTGGCGGTCGGCCACAGGCGCGCTTCCGCCTCACCGAAGGCGGACGGGCGCTGTTCCCGCGCAACTACGGCCTGCTGAGCACCGCGCTCCTGTCCAAACTGCGCGAGCGCTATGGGGAGGCCGAACTGGAAGCGACGCTGCAGGAGTTGGGCCGCACGCTGGGCAGCCACGAAGTGGCGCCGCCCGCCGAGGCCAGCGCAGCCGAAGTGGCAGAGCGTCTGGCCGGCCAGCTCGATGCGCTGGGCTACGAGGCGGTGGTGGCGCGGCATGGACAGGAGCAGCACGTGGAGGCGTTCAACTGCGTGTTCCATGCGTTGGCGCGCAGCGTGCCGCAGGTATGCAAGTTCGACCTGGCCTATATGGAGGCGGTCAGCGGGCGGCGCATCCACCACATGGAATGCATCGTCCGCGGCGGCCACGTTTGCCGCTTCCGCGTGGGCGAACCGCGGCACCAGGCGGCGGCCGCGGAAGCCCAGGACGGGCAACCTTCCTAGCCGGGTATCAGCCCAGCGGCCGCACGCGGAAGTTGCGCCCCTTGATGCGCCCGGCGCGCAGCCGCTCCAGCCCCTTGTTCGCCTGCGCGCGGCTGATCGCGACGTAGGCGCGCGTGGCGAACACGTCGATCTTGCCGATCTCGCTGGCGGCGAGCCCGGCCTCGCCGGTGAGCGCGCCGAGGATGTCGCCTGGGCGCAGCTTGTCCTGCCGGCCGGCGTCGATCACCAGAGTCTTCATCGGCGCCAGCTGCAATGTCTTGCCGCGCGGCGGCGCGAGCTTGAGTGGATGCCACGGCAGCGGCGCGCCGCTGGCCAGTCCGATGTTCTCCGCCTTGGGCCGCTCGCGCGGCGTGCACAGCGTGATCGCCAGGCCGCTCTGGCCCGCGCGCCCGGTGCGGCCGATGCGGTGGGTGTGCGTGTCCGGGTCGTGGGCGACGTCGTAGCTGATCACCAGCGGCAGCGCGGCGATGTCCAGTCCGCGCGCGGCGACGTCGGTGGCCACCAGCACGGTGCAGCTGCGGTTGGCGAAGCGCACCAGCACCTCATCGCGGTCGCGCTGCTCCATGTCGCCGTGCAGCGCGAGCGCGGAGAAGCCGCGGCGGTCGAGCTCCTGCGCCACCGTGTCCACGTCGCGGCGCATGTTGCAGAACACCAGCGCGCCTTCGTGGCCCTCGGTGGCCGCGGGGCGGCGCGTATCGGCCAGCACCTGCGCCAGCGCGTCGGTCTTGCGCGCCGGCTCCACCTCGTGGAAGCGCTGCTCGATCGCCGGCTGCGCCGTGTTTTCTGCGACCACCGTGACCGCCACCGGCTCGCGCTGCAGCCGCCCGCTCACCGCGCGGATCTCCTCCGGATAGGTGGCCGACAGCAGCAGCGTCTGATGGTGCTTGGCGATGCGCCTGACGATGTCGTCGATCGCTTCGGCAAAGCCCATGTCGAGCATGCGGTCGGCTTCGTCCAGCACCAGCACCTTGACGCCGCCGCCGTGCAGGCTGCCGCGCTTCAAATGCTCCTGCACGCGGCCGGGCGTGCCGACCACGATGTGCGGATCGTGCGCGAGCGAGGCCAGCTGCGGGCCCAGCGGCATGCCGCCGCACAGGGTCAGCAGCTTGACGTTGGGGATGGCCGCGGCCAGCTTGCGGATCACCTTGCTGACCTGGTCGGCCAGTTCGCGCGTGGGGCAGAGCACCAGCGCCTGCAGCCGGATCGTCTCCACCTCGACCGCCTGCAGCAGCGCCAGCCCGAACGCGGCGGTCTTGCCGCTGCCGGTCTGCGCCTGCACGGTCACGTCGCGCCCTTCGAGCATCGGCGGCAGGCTTTGCGACTGCACCGGGGTCATCGTGGCGTAGCCGAGCGTGTCGAGGCTGGCGAGCAGGGCGGGCTTGAGCGGGAGCGTATCGAACGAGGTCATGCGGCATGATCGCACGCGCGCCGGCCCGCCCGGCGCCCGCTCATGCGCAGATCACCACTGCGTACGGCCGGGCAGCAGGCCCTTGAGCTCGGCGTCGGTGAGGTTGCGCCACTGGCCAGGCTTCAGATGCCCGAGCCTGACGTTGACGATGCGCACGCGGCGCAGCTGGGTGACGCGGTAGCCAAAGGCCGCGGCCATCAGGCGGATCTGCCGGTTGAGCCCTTGCGTCAGCACGATGGCGAAGCCGAACCGGGCGATCCGGCGCACCTTGCAGGGCAGGGTCATCTGGCCGTGGATGCGCACGCCGCGCGCCATGCCGGCGAGGAACTCGTCGGTCACGGGCTTGTTCACCGCCACCAGGTATTCCTTCTCGTGGCGATTCTCCGCGCGCAGGATCTCGTTGACGATGTCGCCGTTGCTGGTGAGCAGGATCAGTCCCTCGGAATCCTTGTCCAGCCGGCCGATCGGAAAGATCCGCTGCGCGTGGTCGACGAAGTCGACGATGTTCCCCGCCACGCCCTGGTCGGTCGTACAGGTGACGCCGACCGGTTTGTTCAGCGCGATGTAGGTGGCCCGCTTGGCCGCCGGCGTGGCGGCCAGGATGCGCGCCTTGACGATCTCGCCGTCGACCCGTACCTCGTCGCCCTCCAGCGCCTTGGCACCCGTGCCCACCACCTCGCCGTTGATGGTCACGCGCCCGGCCGCCAGCAGCTCGTCCGCCTCGCGGCGCGAGCACAGCCCGGCTTCGCTGATGTACTTGTTGACGCGCATCGGCTCGCCTCAGGAACGCAGGCCGACTCCGCGCCTGAGCAACTGCAGCGCCACGATGGAGAGACCCGCGACGAACGCCAGCATCACCAGGAAGGCTACGCCCACGTTGACGTCGCTGATGCCCAGCACGCCGAAGCGGAAGGCGTTGACCATGTACAGGATCGGATTGGCGCGCGAGATCGCCTGCCACGGTTCGGCGAGCATGTTGACCGAGTAGAACACGCCGCCCAGGTAGGTCAGCGGCGTGAGCACGAAGGTCGGCACCAGCGCGATGTCGTCGAACTTCTTGGCGTAGACCGCGTTGACGAAGCCGGCCAGCGAAAAGATCGCCGAGCCCAGCAGCACCGAGCCCAGGGTCACCAGCGGGTGCGCCACGTGCAGCGAGGTGAAGAACAGCGCGATCAGCAGCACCAGTACGCCCACCACCACGCCGCGGGTCACCGCGCCGGCGACGTAGCCGAGCAGGATCACCCAGTTGGGCATGGGCGAGACCAGCATTTCCTCCACCGCGCGGCTGAACTTGGCGCCGAAGAAGGAGCTGGAGATGTTGCCGTAGCTGTTGGTGATGATGCTCATCATCACCAGCCCCGGCACGATGTACTGCATGTAGGTGAAGCCGCCCTGGATCGTGCCGATGCGGCTGCCGATCAGCTTGCCGAAGATCACGAAGTACAGCGTCATGGTGATCGCCGGCGGGATCAGCGTCTGCGTCCAGATGCGCATGATGCGCACGATCTCGCGGCGCACGATGGTGTGGAGGGCGACCAGATTGGTGGTGGTGTTGCTCATGCTTTGCCCTTTGCTTCTTCTGCCCGCGAAACCGGGAGAGGGGGTTTGTTTTTTTCTCCTTCTCCCCCGGCATCGCCGGGGGGGAGGGAGCCTTCAGGCGGCGTGCGCGCGCCCACCCTCGACCAGCCGCACGAACAGCTCCTCCAGCCGGTTGGTCTTGTTGCGCATCGACTTGACCGTGATGCCGTGCATGGAGAGCGCGGCGAACAGCGAATTGAGGTCGTGCTCGCGCGACATCTCCGCCTCCAGCGTGTAGTCGTCCACGCGGCGCAGGCCTACACCAGGCATCGCGGGCAGCGTGTTCGGCACGCCGGCCACGTCGAACACGAAGGTCTCCACGTCCAGCGTCGCCAGCAGCCGCTTCATGGTGGTGTTCTCCACGATGGTGCCGTGGTCGATGATGGCGATGTTGCGGCACAGCTGCTCGGCTTCCTCCAGGTAGTGCGTGGTGAGGATCACCGTGGTGCCGGCCGCGTTGATGGCGCTGACGAACTGCCACATCGAGCGGCGGATCTCGATGTCCACGCCGGCGGTGGGCTCGTCCAGGATCAGGAGCTTGGGCTCGTTCATCATCGCGCGGGCGATCATCAGGCGCCGCTTCATGCCGCCGGAGAGCATGCGCGCCTGATGCTGCGCCTTGTCCCACAGGCGCAGCTCCTTGAGGTACTTCTCCGCGCGCTGCGCCGCGATCTTGCGCGGGATGCCGTAGAAGCCCGCCTCGTTGACGCAGATGTCGAACGGCTTCTCGAACTGGTTGAAGTTGATCTCCTGCGGCACCAGGCCGATCAGCTTCATCGCCTCGTTGCGCTGCCGGTTGACCGACACGCCGAAGATCCGCGCGTCGCCGCCGGTGGAGTTGACCAGCGAGGAGAGGATGCCGATCAGCGTGGACTTGCCGGCACCGTTGGGGCCGAGCAAGGCGAAGAAATCACCCTGCTGCACGGTCAGCGAGATGCCCTTCAGGGCTTCGACGCCGTTGCCGTAGGTCTTGCGCAGGTTGTCGACGACGAGGGCGGGAACAGGGGACATGGGCGGCCTTGGCAAGGAGGGACGGCACGAAGCCCGCTACGTGCGGGCGCGACGGCGGGGGATCAAGCGCCCGAGCGGCGCGACACCGCGGGCGGCCCGCCGTTGCTCAACGTTTCGGCCAGCCCATTATTATACGGGGCCATTTCATGCCGCCCGCGCACGCCGGGCGTGCGCCTCCCTTCGGAATCCTCATGGCCGACCACTTCACGCTCCGTCTCGTCGACAGCTTCATGCTCGCCCCCACCGTGCGCCACCTGGTGTTCGAGCGCGTCGACGGCCAGCCGCTGGCGTTCCAGCCGGGCCAGTTCCTGCAGGTGCACTTCCATTACGACGACGGCACGGCGACCAAGCGCAGCTATTCGGTGGCCACCGTCGGCGACGGCAGCTCGCCGGCCATGCGCATCGAGATCGCGGTGAGCTACGTCGAAGGCGGCGCCGCCACCAAGCTGCTGGGCAACCTGCAACCGGGCGAAACCATCGAGGCGAGCGGCCCGTACGGGCGCTTCTGCCTGCATCCGGGCGACACCCACCCGCGCTACCTGCTGCTCGCCACCGGCACCGGCGTCACCCCCTACCGCGCCATGCTGCCGCAGATCCGCCAACTGCTCGCCCAGGGCGGGCGCGAAGTGGTCCTGCTCTATGGCGCACGCAGCGAGGCCGAGCTGCTCTACGGCGAGGAGTTCGAAGCCTTCGCCCGCGAAAACCCCGGTTTCACTTTCCACGGCTGCCTGAGCCGCCAGCCCCGCGCCGAACCCCGTCCGCACGACCGCCAGGGCCACGTGCAAACCGTCCTGGCCGAGCTTGGCCCCCATCCCGACCGCGACATCGCCTACCTGTGCGGCAACCCCAACATGGTCGATGCCGCGTTTACCGCACTGAAGGACTACGGCCTGCCGGTGGCGCAGATCCGGCGGGAGAAGTACATCAGCTCGCGTTGATATCTTTTCGCCGGCGCGACCTCAAAGATCGCAGGCGCGCGCGAGGCCGCTGTGCGTCCCTGACGGGTCCTGGCGATCTGGCTTCAAGTTTGTTTCCACCACGTCGATAAGTACCCGGGCAGCGCACGCACGCTGCTCACCGCCCATGCGCTAAACCGTCTCCGAAAGGGAAGCCGTCAAAAGTGTGACGGTGTTCGCGCTTTCAGACGGAAGTCCGCCGCGCGCCATAAAGGCCACGCGGACGCCGCCGAAAGCACCTTCAGGCCGGCACGTTTTCGTGTGCCGGGAGGGAATGGCTATGCATGGTGGGCACCGTTGGTTGGCCTGCGCCCTGAGCATCCTGGCGATGCTCGGCGCCCCGGGTGCGCGCGCCGCCAGTGGCCGGATAACCTTCAGCGGCGCCATCGTGATGCCCACCTGCACCGCAGCGGTCGATGTGGCGCAAGCCGATGGCGAGGCCATCGCCAGCCGCACGTATGCGTGTGGCGGCCGATCGCAAGGGACGGACCCTTCCGATGCCTCCATGTACCAACTTTCGGTGGTGCGTCTTGACGAGGCGAAGGCTGCCGGGAGCCCGCTATTGCGGTACTTCGTTGGCTATCGCGCCTCCATGTCCGCAGCCGATGCGCGCATGGTGACGCAGACGTACGAATAGCTACTGGTAGTTCAGCGTGTAAGTGGCGATGCCCTTCACCGTGCCGGCCGATACGGCCGCGCCCGTCTGGTAATAGCGGGCGTACAGGTTGATGACGTAGCCGCTGGACGAAGTGGTGCCCGTGCCGAAGGGGGTGTCGAAGGTGACGGCCGTGGCTCCGTCGGCCTTGAGGATCTGCACACCGACGCCGCCCGCATAGCCCGCCCCCGTCGTGGGCGCAATCACGCCGGCAGCGCCGGGTTGCGGATTGGCGGTGCTGAGCGTGATGAAGACACCCAGGTTGTTGGGGCAATTGGTCAATTGCAGGCTGAAGGGCGTGCTGCCCGCGGTCGTGCCCTGCCCGGAGAGCTGCACGGTGTTGATGCTGGGCAGGGTGACTATCTTGTTCACCGAGCCCGGGTCGACGTTGCAGGTGGGAACCTGGATGACGATGTTGGCGTTGATGTTGAAGGTTTCCACTGCCTGGGGCGACACGGAACCGTTGCAGCCAAGGTAGTAATACCCGAAAACAATGTTTGGGTTGCTGCAGATGTCGATCTTCCACTGCGACAGCTGCCCGGTCAGGGTGGCGTTGTTGGGCGGCAGGTAAGGTCCGGTGTAGACCAGCTGCAGGTTGGACGAGACGCTGAAGGTGCCGCTGCCGGTCGGGTAGTTGGGATACAGCGCCAGCAAGGTGCTGGCGTCCGGATGCAGCAGGCGGTAGGAAATGCCTGGGATGCCGGTGGGAATCAGCGTGTTGTCCCCATTGACCGGGGCCGATGCGGCAATGGTGTTGACGATGCCGCCATTGGTATTTCCATCGCACGCCAGCACCGGTGGGTTGGCGGGAGCGGCCGTATTGGACGTCCACAGAACCGTGTTGAGCTGAGTGCTGGGCGTGAGCGTGATGGTGCCGGCGTTGAAGGTGACGGTGGTCGCGGCTCCGCTGGTGAACCAACACGTTGCGTGCGCCATCCCCGGCACGATGGCCATGCCGATGAACAACAGGCATGCGAAGAACCGGCCGAACAGCCGACGCATGGTTTCCGATGACTCGCGCTGCGACGCAAAGGGGACGGTCAGATGCATGTCGTGAGCTCGCGAATCGTGCGCAGTGAGGTGGTCGCCTGCACGGCTGCCGCCCGGCGTGCGGGGGAACCGGTCACGGCGCGCTCCCGCTGCGTTTTGGGATAGATGGTGCGTTCGTGACGCAGGTGGCGTCGATGACGGCCTGGCCTTGCGCAGGCCGGTTCGGTGCGTTGACCGCGTAGGCGAACGAGCAGGCCTGCGCAGCGCCCTCAGGCTCCTGCCACTGTGCGGCGAGCTGTCCGGATCGGCTGCCCACCCGCAACAGGGTCAGCCCGCCCTGCCCCACCGTGCCGATGACCTGGCCCTTGGCATCCCGAACCTCGGTGCCGAACGGCAGCGCCTTGCGGTCCGCCGTGCGGATGCGTGCGATCAGCGCGCGGCCGTAGCGGCTCTTGAAATCGACCCTCACCACCGCGCCGGCATAAGGAGCGACGGTTGCGCTGGTGGCATCCAGCTGCACGTCCAGCGGCAGGCCCTGCGGGTCGATCTGGATGGTGTCCAGCTGATAGGGCGCGAGATAGGGCACCAAGGCATAGCCGGAACGCCCCACGCGAAGTCCCGGGGTATTGACGACGTGCGCGCCGGCCGCGCCGGGCACGTGCACGATGGCCACGGTATCGCCTGTCGGCTGGCCGAAGGTGATGCCGCCCTGATGCGCAACGACCGCGCCGCCGGCACTGAAAGAGGCCTGCGAATAACCGCCGCCATGGCCGACGCTGGCGTTGAGCGTGGCGTATGGACCGTTGTAGCCGGCATTCACGCTGAAGGTATTGCCGATGCCCTCGCCAGCGTGCGAGGCGGACGCGCCATAGGTGTACTGATTCCACTGGCCCAGCGTGCCGTTGAGCGTGGTCTGCTCCTGCGAACCGGTGTTGTCGCCGTGGGTGAGGTTGAACGAGAGGCTCGGGGCGTGCGAGCTGTCGCCCAGCGGCAGGCTGGCGTTGAAGAACACCTGGTTGTCGTAGCCGCCGAACTGCGTGCGCCCGCGGCTGACGGACACGCCCCAGGCCAGCCTGCGGTAGTGGCTGTTGTAGCCCAACTGGAACTGGGTGTCGCGCCCGCGGTGGTTCCAGTAGTCGCTGGCCGTGGCGTTGGCGTACAGCGAACTTCCGCTTCGTCCCAATTGCTGGCTGAGCGTCAGGGTGAAGCGGTTGCGCTGCTGCAGCAGGCCGCGCGAGGCGTAGGGGTTGTTGCCGCCGTTGGCTGCTCCGGTCAAGGCCGCGATCTGGGCCGGCGTGAGCAGGCTTTGCATGGGCACGCCATCGATCGTCGGCACGCCGGGCGGCAGGTATTGCAGGGCATCGAGTCCGCGGCGTGCGTAGTCGCGCGCGTACGCCGCGTCGTTGAGGCTCAGGAAGCCGCTGGTCGAGTAGCGGTAGGCCGCCACGCTGAGCGAGGTGTTCGTCGCGGGGACGATCTTGCTGTAGGTGACGCGATAGCTTCGGCCGTTGTAGCTGCCGTTGCCGGGAATGGACGCATGCGACTGGGTGACGTCCAGCGCCAACGCGCCCAGGCGAGTGTTGAGCGCGCCGCCGACCAGCGCCGCGGCATAGCCCGCCGAGCCCTGCACGCCGGCGTAGCCGGTGAGGCGGTTGCTGAAACCGTGCTGCAACGCGACCTGGACCACGCCTGGCTTGTCATGCAGGGCGGTATCGCGCAGCTGGCCCGCGGCGACGTCGAAGCGGGTGACGCCGGGACGCATGAGCTGCGACACCGAGGCATAGGGCACCTTGAAGCTGTGCTCGCGGCCGTCGGCTTCGGTCACCGTCACGACCAGGTCGCCGCCGTAGCCGGTGGGGTACAGGTCGCCGATGACGAACGAGCCCGGCGCCACGGTGGTCTGGTAGATCTGCATGCCGTTCTGGCTCACCGTGACCTTGGCGTTGGTGTCGGCCACGCCGCGCACCACCGGCGCATAGCCGCGCAATGACTGCGGCAGCATGCGGTCGTCGCTGCCCAGCCGGACGCCGCGCAGGCCGTAGCTGTCGAATACGGCGCCGTCGGTGAAGGTGTCGCCCAGGCTCAGCACCGCGCGCCACTGGGGCAGCGCGCGTTGCGCGTAGGTGTCGATGTTCTGCCAGCGGCGCTGGGCGCGCTGGCCGGCGTTGCCCGATTGCCAGGTGACGGTGCTGTCCTGCCGCAGCTGCCAAAGGCCGACATTCAGGCCCGCACGAAGTCCCAGATAGGTGCTGGTCAGGGCCTGGCCCTGGCTGGTGGTGCGGTAACTGTTGAGGTTGTAGTTGAGCAGGAACGCCGGCACGCCGGGGTTCCACGAGGCCGGGTTGACCCAGCCGCGCGGCATCTGGTTCATGTAGGCCTGCGGCACGCTGGCATCCAGGCGCAGGTTGGGCATGTCCACGATCAGCCGGGCGCCGGGAATCAGCTCGGCCAGGTCCACGCAGGCGCCGGCCGTCTGCAGCCGCGCAGCGGCGGCGGCGGCGGATTTGACCGGCGCCAGCCCCATGCGGTCGAGCAGTTCGGCACTGACGCAGGGCACGGCATTGGCATCGGGCGAGGGCGCCGCGAAGCGCACGTCCATTCGGCCGACCCAGTCGCCGTCGAGATAGACGTCCAGGTTGTAGGTGCCGGGAAACACCAGGTTGCCGCGTTCGAAGCGCGCGAGGTCCGCACTGCCGCCTGCGCCGGCCAGCAGGCTGCGGTCGAAGTCGGCCACGCCGCCCGCAGCGGTGGCTCCGCCGGGGGTCGCGCTTGCGGCGGCGGCAAAGGCCGGTCCGGATGCGCCCAGGCCGGCGGCCAGCACCACGCCACAGGCCACCGCGAGCGCGGTGAGGCGCGCCGGGGGGTGGCTCGAGCGGGCGCGGCGCGGACCCATTACGGCGCCACGGCGCCCTTGTGGGAATCTGCCGCGCCGAAGTCGTTGATGGTGACGAACGCGACCGGCGTGCCGACGCCAGGCGATCGAGCGGCGCCCTTCAGGAGCAGTCGCAGGTCGCCGAAGGGCGCGACCATGCCATTGACGTCGGCGGCAGGCTTGGTGTCGACGCCGACGGACAGGCTGCTGATCGTGACGTAATAGGGCGTGGGGTTGTGCACTTCCAGTGCCGGCTCGTGGCCGGCAGCGGCCTTGAAGACCAGCCTGTCAGGCGCCTTCAGCGCATCACCCGGCAGATCGGCCGGGCGGTAGAACAGCTTCAGCCGCGAGCGGATCGCGAACTGCAGATAGTTGCGATCGGCTTTCTGGGGGCCAGCGGGCTTGGGTGGAATTTCCAGCACGTTCAACCAGAAAACCGACTCGCGGTCTGCCGGCAACGGCTGGGCGCCCTGCGTGGCGAGGATGCGCAGGCTCTGGTCCCTGTGCGGTTCCATGCGGAACAGCGGGGGCGTGATCAGGAACGGGGTGCTGACGGTGTCCGGCGTGGAGTCCTGGTTGCCGGTATCGATCCAGGCCTCGACCAACGCCGGCTGCTCGCCTTCGTTGGACAGGCGCACGGTCACCTCGCCCTGCTGGGCGGGGAACACCACGCGGGTGCCGCCGACGACGATGCCGGCGTGAGCCACCGGCATCGACAGGCACACAGCAACTATCGCCGCGCCAAGTGCACGGGTCAGGGTGTTCATGGGCGCCTCTTGCGGTGTGGCCGGTTGCAGCCGGCTGCCGCATCCTGACGAATGCGGCAGCCGGACGTTCGCTTAGTTGTAGGTAAGCGTGTAGGTGACCGACGCGGTCACCGTGCCGGCGGTCACCGCCGTGGACGTCGGCTGGTAGTACTGGGCCTGGTAGGCCAGCGTCGCCGTGCCGCCGGCCGAGATGGTGGCGTTGACCGGGTTCGGGTTGGTGTTCAGGTTGAAAGGCGTGGTGCCGGCCGCGTTGGTCAGCTGCACTTCCACGTTGGAGTTGCCGGCGCCGGTCGCGTTCTTGATGGCGCCGGTCGTCGTATCGATGCTGGCGCCGGAGAAAGCGGCGCCGACCACCACGCCCGACGGCGTCGTCGGGCAGCCGGTCAGGTTCAGCGAGAACGGCGTAATGCCCGCGACCGAGCCCTGCGAGCCAAAGCTGCTGACGGGAATGGCGGGAAGGGTGACCGCCACGTTGCCGCCGGACGCGTTGCTCACGGTGCAGGTGGAGGACAGGATCTTGCCGTTGAAGGTAACGGTCCCGTCCGCAGCGAGAGCAGCCTGCGGAGCGAACGCGGCGAGGCCGAGAACGGCAAGCAGTGCGGTGGAAAGAAGACGCTTGGACATCGCAGATTTCCTCTGAAGTTTTTGTGGTGCGGCTGACTACAAGTGGTCCCTGATGCGGTGCAGGCACTGCAGAAGCTTTCGAGCTGCCGTCCGCGTGTGGCTGGCAGACCTGGGTGAATTCAGGACCTGCTGTGATCTGGTTCGCAATTCCTGTGCCAACGGATACGCAGCCCCGCCAAGGGATTGGCAGGCAAGGGGTTGCGTCAAAAAACATGCGCCCGGAGCAGGCGGTGTGGCTTCCTTTCCCCCTGGACGCCCCAGTCACGGACTGGCCCCTGTGCGTCACTTGCTTCACATTGTGATCACAATCACAGTTTGCGCACTTCAGTCGTTCAAGGCAAGGCCGATATGCGTCGTTTGTAAAGGACGCTTGACAGACACGGAAGTCGCGCCTAATCTGCCTGTCAAGCACACTTGACACGGACGGGAGTAGATCATGCGCAACAAGCTCAACCGCTTCATCGCCGCGGCCTGCAGCCTGGCCCTGGCGGGCTTGGCCACCCAGCCGGCCCGGGCCGCCGAGGCGGCCACCCTGCAGGTCGGCACCCTTTCGGTGCAGCAGCACGGCAGCCATGGGCGGCCGGTGATCCTGATCCCCGGCCTGAGCAGCGGCGCGTGGGCCTGGGCGCAGACCGTGCCGGCGCTGGCGAAGAATCATGTGGTCTATACGGTGACGCTGGCCGGCTTCGATGGCACCCCGGCGCCCAGCGGCAGCGATTACCTCGCGCAGGCCGAACGCTCGCTCGTTCGCCTGATCGGCGAGCAGCACCTGACCAAGCCCGTGCTGGTCGGCCACAGCCTGGGCGGCACGCTGGCGCTCAAGCTGGCGAGCGAGCAGCCGCAGCTGCTCGGCGCGGTGGTCGCGGTCGACGGCCTGCCGGTGCTGCCGATGACCGAGAACCTGCCCGCCGCCCAGCGCGGCGCGATGGCGCAGGCGATGAAGGCACAGCTCGCCGCGGCCACGCCGGCGGCGTTCCAGGCGCAGCAGCTGGGTTACATGCGTTCGATCGGCACTATCGATCCGGCGCGCGCCGCGCAGTACGCCGCGCTGAGCAGCCGCAGCGACCCCAAGGCGGTGGCCGAGTACGCGGCCGAGGATCTCGCGCTCGACTTCCGCGCGCAGATGAAGAACGCCACCGTGCCGATCCTGGAGATCTCGCCCTACTACGCCGCCGACGGCAAGGCCGCCGCGCAGCCCTATACCGAGGCGCAGAAGACGGCCTACTGGAAAAGCCTGCTCGGCGCGGCACCGCATGCCACGGTGGCCTCGATCAGTCCCTCGCGCCACTTCGCCATGCTCGACCAGCCGGCGCAATTCCAGCAGACGCTGGATGGCTTTCTCAAATCGCTCTGAGGACACGTCGCCATGGCTCGTCTGACGCCACGCCAGTACCAGCGCTACACCCTGCTCGCGATGAGCGGCTATGTCGGCTTCATGCTGCTGGCCTGGCCCATGGTCCGCACCGTCGACAGCACGCTGCTCAAGGTGCTGCTCGCGCTGGTGCCGGTGGTGCCGATGCTTTATGTGATCGGGCTGATGGCCCGGCGCATCCTGGACGCCGACGAGCTGGAGCAGCGCACCCACCTCGTCGCCCTGGGGGCGGCGACGGCGGTCGTCGGCGGGTTGAGCCTGGTCGGCGGCTTCCTCGCCGCCGCCCAGGTGTTCAAGACCGACGGCGCGATCCTGATCTGGGTGTTTCCGGTGATGATGCTGAGCTACGGCGTCACGCGCTGGTGGGTCGGGCGGCGCTACGGCATGAGCCTGAGCTGCGAGGACGACCGCGGCATGCCGATCGCCTGGCGCTTCCTGCTCGCCGCGGTGGCGACTGCGGCGATCGCCTGGCTCGGTCGGCACAGGTTCGATGACATGGGCCTGGGCCTGCTGTGCGGCATGAGCGCGGCGTTCCTGTCCGCCGGTGTGGTGCTGAGCTGGATGCGTTGGCGTGCGCGTCGTGGTGGCCGGGGCGCGGCATGACCGCGCGGGCGACTGAGCCGGCGAGCGCCGGCCGGGAGGCCTCGCGATGAAGAACCACGTGCGCGACCTGCGCGGCGAACAGGGCTGGTCGCAGGCCGATCTGGGCGAGCGGCTGGATGTGTCGCGCCAGACGGTCAATGCGATCGAGACCGGCAAGTATGACCCGAGCCTGCCGCTGGCGTTCAAGATCGCTCGGCTGTTCGGCCGTCCGATCGAGGCGATTTTCGAACCTGATTGAAGTGCGATCCGGCGGGGGCCGGCGTACCGAATGGCATGGAGACCGCGCTCGCGCGGGCTTCAATACCGCAAAACCGAAGGGGAGTGGGGCACATGGCTTTGAAACCGCGCACCGTGTTGCGCATCGTAGCGGTCGTGGCCGGGCTGGGACTGCTGGCATGGAAGCAGTGGGGTCCGCACGGCGCCCACCAGCCCGATGCGCCGTCCGGGCAGACCGCCGCATCGGCCGCAAAAGCCCAGCCACCGGGCAAGCGGCCGACCTGGCGCATCGGCACGCTGACCCTGACCGCCTGCGAGCTCGGCCGGTCGGACAGCGGCCTGACCACGGCCGCCTGGTGCGCGCCCTTCGAGGTGCCGGAGAACCGCGCCGACCCGCACAGCCGCAAGATCACCCTGAAGCTGGCGGTGATCCGTTCCGACGCGCAGGTGCCGGCCAAGGACATGCTGGTCTTCCTGGCCGGCGGCCCCGGCCAGGCGGCCACCGAAACCTGGCCGATGGTCGCGCCGGCGCTCGCGCCGCTGCTGGCCCACCGCGACGTGTTGCTGATCGACCAGCGCGGCACCGGCGGCTCCAACCCGCTGGATTGCAAGGCGACCGAGAAGGCCGCGGCGGACGCCGAGTCGGCGGGCTTCGACGCGCAACGGCTGCGCACGCAGACCGCCCAGTGCCTTTCGGAGATCCAGGCCAAGGCCGATCCGCGCTTCTACACCACCACGGTCGCGGTGCAGGACCTGGAGGACGCGCGCCGAGCGCTCGGCTCGCCCAGCTTCGACCTGGTCGGCGTGTCCTACGGCACCCGCGTGGCGCAGCAGTACGCCATGCACCATCCGGACGCCGTGCGCAGCGTGCTGCTCGACGGCGTGGTGCCCAACGAGCTGGTGCTGGGCGAGGATTTCGCCCGCAACCTGGACGATGCGCTCAAGGCACAGTTCGCGCGCTGCACCGCCGAGCCCGAATGCAAGGCGCGCTTCGGCAACCCGTACCAGACGCTCTACCAGCTGCGCGACGCGCTGCGCGCCAACCCGCACAAGGTGAGCTTCCGCGATCCGCAGAGCTTCCAGAGCGTCGAGCGCACGCTCAGCGACGACGCGCTGGTCAGCGTGGTGCGCCTGTTCGCCTATTCGCCGGTGACCGCCGCCTTGCTGCCGCTGTCCATCGACGAGGCCGCGCACGGCGACGTCGGGCCCCTGCTGGGCCAGGCCAAGCTGATCAGTGGCGACCTGGGCGACAGCATGAACGGCGGCATGCAGTCCTCGGTGATCTGCAGCGAGGACGCCGACCTGCTCGCCCCGCGCCCGCAGGACGCCGACACGATGCTGGGCACGCGCATGATCGACACGCTGCAGGCGGTGTGCGCGGTGTGGCCACGTGGCACGCGTCCGGCCGACTTCCACCAGCCGTTCAAGAGCGCCGTCCCCACGTTGCTGCTGTCGGGCCAGTACGACCCGGTGACGCCGCCGCGCTACGGCGACGAGGTGCTCGCGGGCCTGTCCCATGCGCGCCATCTCGTGCTCCAGGGCCAGGGCCACAACGTGATCGGCGCCGGCTGTGCGCCCAAGCTGGTGCAGCGGTTCATCGAGGACCTGGATCCGAAAAAACTGGACGCCAGTTGCCTGGAGCGCCTGCAGCCGACCCCGCTGTTCATCGATTTCAACGGAGCGACCCCATGATCGAGGTCAAGGATCTACACAAGGCGTTCGGCGCGGTGAAGGCCGTCGACGGCGTCAGCTTCGCCGCCCGCGACGGCCAGATCACCGGCCTGCTCGGGCCCAACGGCGCCGGCAAGACCACCACGCTGCGCATGCTCTACACGCTGATGGCGCCCGACCGCGGGCAGGTGCTGGTCGACGGCATCGACGCGGCCGCCGATGCGCTGGCGGTGCGCCGCCGGCTCGGCGTGCTGCCCGATGCGCGCGGGCTGTACAAGCGCCTCACCGCGCGCGAGAACATCGACTATTTCGCGCGCCTGCAGGGGCTGCCCGAGGACGAACTGCGCACGCGTCGCGAGGCGCTGATCGACGCGCTGGAGATGGGTGACATCGCCGAGCGCCGGACCGAAGGCTTCTCGCAGGGCCAGCGAGTGAAGACCGCGATCGCCCGCGCGCTGATCCACGACCCGCGCAACGTGATCCTGGACGAACCCACCAACGGGCTGGACGTGATGGCCACCCGCGCGCTGCGGCAGTTCATGTTGAAGCTCAAGGCGGAGGGCCGCTGCGTGCTGTTCTCCAGCCACATCATGCAGGAGGTGGCGGCGCTGTGCGATCGCATCGTGGTGATCGCGCACGGGCGCGTGGTCGCCGACGAGACGCCCGACGCGCTGCGCGCGCAGACCGGCGAGGCGAACCTAGAGGAAGCCTTCGTGAAACTGATCGGCAGCGAAGAGGGACTGGCCGCATGAACAGGATGGACAACCCACCGCTGCGCCGCAGCCGCGCCTTCATCACCGTCTTCCTCAAGGAGGTGCGCGAGAACCTGCGCGACCGGCGCACGCTCACCAGCGCGTTCCTGACCGGACCGCTGATGACGCCGCTCTTGTTCATGATGCTGATCAGCTTCACCGTCAACCGCGAGCTGGACAAGGCCGAACAACCGCTCAAGGTGCCGGTGATCGGCGCGCAGTACGCGCCCAACCTGGTCGGCGCGCTGAAGGCCGGCGGCGTGGTGCCGCAGCCTGCGCTCGCCAACCCCGAGCAGGCCGTACGCGAGCAGGAGGCCGACCTGGTCCTGCGCATCGCGCCCGACTACGCCAAGGCCTGGCGCAAGGGCGAACCGGTGCAGGTGGAGCTGATCTACGACTCCTCCCAGCGCGATGCCAACACGCCGGTGGAGCGGGTCACCAAGCTGGTGGAGGACTACGCGCGCCAGCAGGGCGCGATGCGCCTGGTCGCGCGCGGCCTGGCGCCGGGCGTGGCGGTGCCGGTGGTGGTGGCCAAGCGCGACCAGGCCACCGCGCAATCGCGCGCGGTGCTGATGTTCAACATGCTGCCCTACCTGTTCGTGCTGACCATCTTCATCGGCGGCATGTACCTGGCGATCGACCTGACCGCCGGCGAACGCGAGCGGCAGTCGCTGGAACCGCTGTTCGCCAACCCGGTGCCGCGCTGGAAGGTGTTCCTGGGCAAGCTGGCGGCGATCTGCGCCTTCTCCACCGCCAGCCTGGTGATCTGCCTGATCGCCTTCGCCGTGGTCGGCCGCTTCATTCCGACCGAGAAGCTGGGCATGGAGATCAACCTGGGACTGGCCTTCGCGCTGCACGTGCTGCTGCTGCAGTTGCCGCTGATCGTGCTGCTGGCCGGGCTGCAGTCGCTGGTGGCCGCCTTCGCCAAGAGCTACCGCGAGGCGCAGACCTACCTCTCGCTGCTGATGCTGTTGCCGATCCTGCCGAGCATCGCGCTGATGGTGATGCCGATCAAACCGCAGCACTGGATGTACGCCGTGCCGCTCTTGGGCCAGCACCTGGGCATCCTGGACCTGGTCCGCGGCGAGGGCATCGGCGCCGTGCCGCTGGCGCTGTGCCTGGGCGGCAGCGCGCTCGCCGCGCTGGTGGTGGCGCTGGTGACGATGCAGTTGTACCGGTCGGAGCGGTTGGCTATTTCGGGGTGAGGGACGGACTGCTGCAGGTAGAGGAAAGCCTTGTTCGGTCGGCGTTGGACAAGGGGAACGAAAGGCCTCCCCTTCTCCCCGACCCTCTCCTCCGGTCGTTGGCCGGATGGAGAGGAAGGCGAGCACAAGCGTTGCGGCGACCTACGCTTTGCTCCCTCTCCCCCGGCGCAGTCGGGGGAGAGGGTTGGGGAGAGGGGGAGGCCTTTGCTTCGGACCATCCTCAGCGCGAGGAAGCACTCGCCGGCAACGGCTGCACCGGCGTGCTGTCCTGCGGCCGCCGTACCAGCTTGCCTTCCTTGAACAGCTCCGCCGCCACCTGGTAGTAAGCCGTGGCGTCGTCGGCATCGGCGGCATTGCGTTCTTTCACCGACACCGCGTCGCCGCTGGCGAAGTCCGGATGGAACTGCTCGACCTTCTTCTGCGGTTCCAGGATCGTCAGCAGGTCTCCGCGAAGGTAGCCGAGCTTCTCGTAGGTGGCCGGGAAGGCGCGCTCGCGCCCGGGCTGCAGCTGGAAGATGTCGTAGCCGAAGAAGCGGCTGCGATAGCTGAAGTTGAGCAGCCCCAGCAGGGTCGGCGGAATATCGATCTGGCTCATGAAGCGATCCACCCGCCGCGGCGCGATGTGCCTGGGTGCGTAGATCCACAGCGGAATGTGGTAGCGGTTGACCGGAATGCTGGCCTTGCCCGCGCTGGAGGCGTCGTGGTCGGCGGTGATCACGAACACGGTGTCGTCGAAGTAGGGCTTGGCGCGGGCGCGCCGGATGAAGTCGGCGATCGACCAGTCGGTATAAGCCACCGCGCCGGCGCGCGAGCCCTGCGGGAAATCCACGCGGCCGGCCGGGAAGGTGTAGGGCCGGTGGTTGGAGGTGGTCATGATGTGCAGGAAGAACGGCTTGCCTTCACCGTGGATCTTGTCCATCTGGCCCAGCGCCAGCGTGTAGAGATCCTCGTCCGCCACGCCCCAGACGTTCTCGTGGTGGATGGTCGCGTCCTTGGGGATGTCCTTGCGGTCCACCGCGACGTAGCCGTTGTGGCTGAAGAAGTAATTCATGTTGTCGAAGTAGCCGTAGCCGCCGTAGACGAACTCCGACTCGTAGCCGCGATCGTTGAAGATGTCCGCCAGCGAGAACAGGTTCTCGTTGTGCTTCATCTTGAGCACCGAATCGCCGGGCGTGGGCGGGATCGACAGCGACAGCGCCTCCAGCCCGCGCACCGTGCGCGTGCCGTTGGCGTATAGCTTTTCGAAGAACAGGCTCTGGTCGGCCAGCGCATCCAGATTCGGGGTGAGCTTCTGGGTGTTGCCGAACCGGCCCAGGTAGTCGGCCGAGAGGCTCTCCACGCTGATCAGCACCACGTTGAGGTGCTGCTCGGGTCCGGGGTGAACGATGGCGCGGGTGAGGTCGGTGGGATCGTCGCTGACGTAGTGCGCCTCGGGCGTGGCCAGGCCGGCGCGCACGCGCGCGAAGGCATTTGCATCGGGCAGCGTGCGGTAGAAGCGTGCGTAGTCCAGGTGATTGCTGCGGAACGCGGCAAAAAACTGGTAGACGCCGTTGCCGGCCAGCTCGTTGACGTAGGTGTTGCCGGTGCGGTCCTTGAGCGCGCCGTTGACGCCGATCACCGAGGCCACGGTCAGCACCAGCCAGACCAGCGCCACCGCGCTGCGTCTGCCGAAGCGGCTGCCGCTGTCGCGCGCGCGCAAGCCGCGTCGGCTGAGCCACAGGATCGCCAGCGCCAGCGCGCCGATCAGCGTCATCCACAGGCCCACCGGATAGGACTCGCGGATGTTGCCGATCACCTCGGTGGTGTAAACCAGGTAATCCACGGCGATGAAGTTGAAGCGCACGCCGAACTCATTCCAGAACACCAGTTCCGAGGCGGCCACGAACAGCAGGCCGAAGATCGTCGCCAGGTACAGCACGTGCAAGGCGGCGCGCCCGCTGGCGCGGTTGTAGGCCAGCGCCGGCAGCGGCAGCAGGTAGAGGAACAGCAGCGCCAGCGGCCGGATGTCCGACGCGCTCGCGCGCCATAGCGCGTGCAGACCCAGCCAGCACAGGCCATAGGCCGCCACCAGGATCAGCAGCCAGCCCAGCCAGCGCAGCGGCGTGCGGACCCAGGCCCGGTCGGTCGGCGCGATCCACAGGAACAGCATCAGCGGCCAGGCGACGTAGAGCAGGGTCACCAGGTCGTAGCAGGCGCCGATGCCGAACGCATACAGCCAGTACAGCGGATTGAACGGCACGCCGCTGCCGCTCATCGCCAGCAGCACGATGCGCGTGGCCACGCCGATCAGCAGGTAGGTCGCGCCCAGCCACCACAGCGGTCGGAAGCGCTGGCGGAGCGATCGGTCGGGCGTAGCGGACAAGGACATGGCAACCCTTTGCAGAGACACGGTGCGGCGTGCCTTTATACATGGCGGCGCTTGGCCGCGGCTTAGAAACGTGGCGCTCTCGCGCGGCGGAGTTCAGCTGCGCGCCGGTCGCGGCAGCGCGGCGATCGCCGCCGTGCGTGCCTTCTCCATCGCCGCTCCGATCGCCGGGCCGGTCAGGCCGCGCGCCAGGAACCCGGCGGCATCCACGCGCGCCGCGGCGTCCCGCGCCGCGCGCAGGAAGGCGGCCTGCGGATAGGACGCTTCGCCGCGTCCCAGGCGGCCGCGCTTGTCCGCCTCGCACACGACCAGGAACGAATCCAGGCGCCGCGGGCGGCGCAGCGCGTCCAGCGTCGTCAGCAACCGCAGGACGGTGGCCGGCCGCAGTTCGAGCGCGCGGTGCGCGTTGAGGTGCTCGCGGCAAACCAGTTCGGCCAGCGCCGCGTGCTCGGCCGGCACCTTCAGGCGCGCGGCGAGCGCACGCAGCGGCGCCACGCCGGCATGCTCGTGGCCGATGTGGCCGGGTAGCACCTCGGCTGGAGTGAGTGCCTTGCCCAGGTCGTGGCAGAGCGCGCCGAAGCCGACCAGGTCGTCGCCGGGGGCGAGCCGTGCGGCCATGTCCAGCACCAGCTCCAGATGCGTGCCGGTATCGATCTCCGGGTGGAATTCGGCGCGCTGCGGCACGCCGTAGAGCGCGTCGACCTCGGGGAACAGCGCCGCCAGCGCGCCGGCCTCGCGCAGCACGCGCAGGAACGCCGAGGGCTGCGCCTCGCCGAGCGCGCGGCGGGTCTCGGCCCACACGCGCTCGGGCACCAGGTGATCGACCTCGCCGTTGGCGACCATGGTGCGCATCAGCGCCATGGTCTCATCGGCCACGGCGAACCCCAGCGGCGCGAAGCGCGCGGCGAAACGCGCCACCCGCAGCAGGCGCACCGGGTCCTCGACGAAGGCCGGCGACACGTGCCGCAGCACGCGGCGCTCGATGTCGCGCTGGCCGTGGAAGGGATCGACCAGCGCGCCGTGTTCGTCCTGCGCGATGGCATTGATGGTGAGGTCGCGCCGGGCCAGGTCCTCTTTCAGCGTCACGCCCGGATCGGCGTGGAAGGCGAAGCCGTGGTAGCCGTGACCGGTCTTGCGCTCGGTGCGCGCCAGCGCGTATTCCTCGCCGTTGTCCGGGTGCAGGAACACCGGGAAATCCTTGCCTACCGGCCGGAAGCCCCGCGCCAGCATGTCCTGGGGCGTGGCCCCCACCACCACGTGGTCGTGGTCCACCACCGGCCGTCCCAGCAACCGGTCGCGTACCGCGCCGCCCACCAGGTAGCTGCGCATGTCAGCGCGCCGCGCCCGTGCCGGCGACCGCGCTGGACGCTGCGGCGGGTGCCGGCGTGGCGGGGCAGGTCACGTCCCTGCGCGGCGTACGGACGTCCGGAAGGCTGTACGGCTGGCCGACCGGCGGCATCCGCGAGGCCAGCGGCAGGGCCTTGCCGGACAGGCGCCAGTCGTAGATCACCGAGAAGGCCATCACGCGCGCCACGTAATCGCGGGTCTCGCGGTAGGGGATGGTCGCCACGAACAGGTCCGGCGGCAGCGTGCCGCGCGCGTCCAGCCACTGGTCGACCTTGTTCGGGCCGGCGTTGTAGGCGGCGCTGGCCAGCCACGGCGCGCCGTTGTAGCGCGCGGCCATCTGCGCCAGGTAGCGGGTGCCGAGCATGACGTTGACCACCGGGTCGTACAGCGAATCGCCGCCGCTCCAGCCCAGCCCGTACTGCTTGGCCACCCGCGCGGCGGTGGCCGGGACCAGCTGCATCAGGCCGCGCGCGTCGGCGCCCGAGCGCGCGTCGCTCACCCACGCGCTCTCGGCGCGGGCGATGGCGTAGGCCCAGGACGGGTCGATCCCGGCCTGCTGGGCCTGCGGCACCACGCCGTCGGGACTGGCCAGCGGAAAGCGTTCGTCGTAGTAGCGCAGGGCGGTGCCGCTGGAGAACGTGAACACGGCGCGGTCGTACCAGCCCTGCGCATAGGCCAGCTTCGCGGCGGCGCGCAGGGTCGCCGCGTCCGCGCCGTCCAGCGCGCGCGACCACTCGCGGCGCGCCAGCCGGGGCAGGTCGACCGCGTACAGTTCGAACGCGCGTCGCAGGCCCGCATCGGCCTGCAGCGCCTGCTCGCGCTGTGCGTCGTCGGGCGGGGTGGCCGGGCAGATCGCGTAGTCGCCCTGCGTGCGGTCGGCGGCGAGGAAGCCGTAGTAGGTCGGTTCGCGCGCGAGCTCGGCGTACAGCGCGTCCGCCGCGGCGTCCTGGCCGGTCGCCGCCAGTGCGCGGGCGCGGAAATAGCGCCACTCGTCCTGGCCCTGCTGGCTCGCGGGCATCGCGTCGATGGCGGCCAGCACGGCGGTCCAGTCCTGCCGGGCCAACGCCACGCGCGCGCGCCATTCGCGGCTGGCCTCGGTCTGCGCGGCGGCAGGCAGGGCGGCCAGGCGATCGAGTGCGTGCTCGTCGAAATCGGTCGCGTGATACAGCGCCAGCGCGTACGTCACGCCGTCACGCTGCGACGGCGTGAAGGCGAAGCGCGCCTGCAGCCGCTGCCACGCGGCATCGGCAGCCGAGGTATCGCGGCGCGCGAGCCGTTGCAGCGCGAGCGCGGCGGCCTGGCGCCCGCGCGGCGTATCGGGCCAGTTCACCGCATCGGCCACCGCCGCGGCCGGGTCGCGCAGCGCCTGCGCCAGGCGCTCGGCGGCCTTGCCTTCCCCGGCCGGCAGCCAGGCGGCCAGCCCCGCGACGGTGCCGCCCTGGCCGGCGTCGACCGCACGGTCGATGCGCGTCCACAGGCGCGCATCGGTGAGCAGGCCGGCCGCGTGCGCGGCGTCGATCACCGGGTCGCAGGCGTTGGGCAGGCTGGGCTTGGCCCACAGCGTGGCGAGGTCGCGCTGGAAGTCGAGCGTGCCGCCCTGCGCCAGCTTCGCCTGCAGCGCGTCGCAGGCGAGCGTGTCGCCCAGGCCGTTCTGGTAGAACGCCAGGAAGTCGTCCCAGTGCTGCTGGCGCGCCTGTTCCAGCAGCCAGGCGCGGCGCAGGTCGGCGGCCGGCAGCAGGTCGGGGTAGCGCTTGAGGAAACCGGCCACGGTGGCGCGGTCCAGCGTGGCCGCGTCGTGCTCGAGCGCGGCTTCTTCAAGATACGGATACAGCGGATAGCCAGCCAGCTTGCCGGCCCACGCGCGCCAGCCGTCGCCGCCTTGCTGGGCGACCGCCCAGGCCTGCCTGAAGGCGATGCGCTGTTCGGCCAGCGAGGGCGTGGCGCTCGCCGCCGCCGCGAGGCCGAACCAGGCGGTCAGCAGGGCAAACAGGAGATAAGGCAAGGGACGCCGCGCGCGCGCGGCCTGAGAGGTGTTCGGGATCATTGCCGCAAGTGTAGTAAGCGCGACCCGGAAGTGCGTTAACCGGCGCTGCTGCTAAGCTCGCCGGTTTCGCCGCCACGCCAGGAAGGGCATGTCGATCACGCCGCCGCCCCGCTCCCGTCCGCACTGGCCCGTGTGGCTTGCGCTCGCGCTGGCGGCCATCGCCGGTCTGGCGGGCTGGTGGTGGATGGGCCGGCCGGTGGCCCTGCCGGATGCGCCCTCCTCGCGGATCGCCTGCGTGTCTTATGCGCCGTACCGTCGGCCAGGCGAGACGCCGTACGACGCGGCCACCTTCATCAGCCCCGAGCGCATCGACGCCGACCTGCACGCGTTGTCCCAGCGCTTCGACTGCGTGCGCACCTACGCGCAAGGGCAGGGCCTGGCCGCCGTGCCGGCGATCGCGCGGCGCCATGGCATGCAGGTGCTGATGGGCATCTGGCTCGGTCGCGACCTCGAAGCCAACGCGCGCGAGGTGGCCATGGGCATCGCCACGGCGAGGGCGAACCCGCAGGCGCTGCGCGGGGTGATCGTGGGCAACGAGGTGCTGCTGCGCGGGGAGCTCTCGCCGCAGGCGCTGGCCGGCTACGTGCGACAGGTGCGCGCGGCGGTCCCGGCATCGGTGCCGGTGAGCTATGCGGACGTGTGGGAGTTCTGGCTGCGCTTTCCGCAGATGGCCGAAGCGGTCGATTACCTGACCATCCACATCCTGCCCTACTGGGAGGACGAGCCGGTGCCGCCGGAGCACGCGGTGCGCCACGTGGCCGAGGTCTACGCGCGCATGCAGCAGGCGTTTCCCGGCAAGCGGGTGATGATCGGCGAGACCGGCTGGCCCAGCGCCGGCCGCCCGCGCCGAGCGGCGCGCGCCACCCTGGTCAACGAGGCGCGCTACCTGCGCCAGTTCCTGGCCTACGCCGGCACCGTGCAGATGCCCTACAACGTGATCGAGGCCTTCGACCAGCCGTGGAAGCGCGTGCAGGAAGGCACCGTGGGCGGCTACTGGGGCATCTTCGACGTGCACGCGCGGCCGAAGTTTTCGATGACCGGCCCGGTGGTGGAGGAGCCCCGCTGGTGGTGCGGCTGGCTGGCCGGCGCGCTGGGCGCGGCGGCGTTCGCCATGGCCGCGCGCGTGCGCGGACGCGGCCTGGGCGCCTCGCTACTGGCCGGCTTCGCCACGGGTGCGGCGCTGGCCTGGCAGGGGCGGCAGATGGTCTACGCCTGCCGCGACTTGTTCGAGTGGGGTGTTTCGGCCGCCGCCTGCCTGGCCGCGCTCGCCACCGGGGCGTGGCTGGCGCGCGGCATCGCGCGCCGCCTGGCCGGCATGGGCGAGGGCGTGCCGCCGCCAGCATGGCTGCGGTTGGGCTGGCTGTTCGGGCTGGCCTGGTACGGCCTGCTGATGGTGTTCGATGGGCGCTACCGCGACTTCCCGCTGGGCCTGTTCGCGCTGCCCTGCGTGGGCTATGCGCTGTCCGGCTGGTTGTCCGCAAAGCCGGCGATGCCGCCGGCGGAGCATCGCCTGCTCGCCTGCGTGCTGCCCGTGCTCGGCACGCTGGTGGTGGTGCAGGAGGCGGGGCTGAACTTCACCGCCTGGCTATGGCTGGGGTTGAACCTCACCCTCGCCCTGCCGGTGCTGCTCGCCTGGCATGAAGTCGCCGGCCTGCGCACGCAGCAGGCGTAGTGCGCCGACCAGCAGCGCGAACGCGCCGGCCTCGAAGCAGTACAGCACCAGTGCGGCGAAGCCCAGCGCGGCGGCCAGCCAGGCCGCCAGCGGATGGCGCGCGACCAGCGCGACGAAGGCGGCGGTGAGCGCGGCGTAGCCGTAGCCGTAGCTCAGGAAACCCAGCACCGCCCACTGCCGCCAGGCGCACCAGCCCGGGCCGCCGTCGACGCCGCACAGGCGCGCCACCGAGGCCGGCTCGATCACCCCGTAGCGCAACGTGGCGGCGGCCAGCGCGACCAGCGCGATGGCGAACCAGGGCAGGGTCAGGCGTAGTGTGCGGTTCATCGGCGCAACCGTTGGGCGCGCGGCGCCAGTGTGGCCGGCAGGCGGATCTCGGCCGCCAGCGGCAGGTGGTCGGAAAACGCCTGTGGCAGCGCCCACACGCGTTCGAGCTGCAGCGATTCGGAAAGCAGGATGTGGTCCAGCGCCCAGCGCGGCTTCCAGCTGGGGAAGGTCGGCGTCGGCTGCGTCGGCGGCTGCAGCGCGCAGCGCGCGAACAGGTGGCGCATCTCGGCGCTGTTCGCCTCGGTGTTGAGGTCGCCCATCAGCACCACGTTGGGGTAGTCCTGCAGCACTTCGGCGATGAAGGCGAGCTGGCGCGCGCGCGCCTGCGCCGAGAGCGAGAGGTGGGCGATCATCACGGTCAGCGCCTCGGCCTCGGCGCCGTAGCGCACCAGCAGCGCGCCGCGGCCGGGAATGCGGCTGGGCAGCGGGTAGTCGTAGACGCTGTGCGGTTCCATCCGGCTGATCAGGCCGTTGGCCGAGTGCGCCAGGCGCGCCATCGGCCGGTTCGGCTGGTGGCTCCAGAACGGCAGGCCGGAGGCCTCGGCCAGGTAGCGGGTCTGGTTGAGGAAGCCCGAGCGCAGGCTGCCGGCGTCGGCTTCCTGCAGGCCGATCACGTCGAACTGCGGCAGCACCTCGGCCAGGCGGTCGAGGTTGTCCAGCTTGCTGCGCCCCGGCAACACCGCGTTGATGCTGCGGGTGACGTATTCGCTGTAGCGCTGCACGCTGGCGCCGGCCAGGATGTTGCAGCTGAGCAGGCGCAGGCGGCGTTCGGATGAAGCGGGATCGGAGGCGGCTCGGGTCATCGAGGTGCGGCGGTCGGAACCTTGGGCGGCGATGCGCGGAGCATCGCCTGCCGTGCGTGAACGCGAGGCTGCGAGGCCGTGGCCTACTTGCCCGTCAGCTCGCGCTTGGCCAGCCACTGGGTGAGGTCCACCAGTTCCTGCAGGGACTTCACCTGCGCGGTGCGGTATTTGCCGTCGACCACCAGGGTCGGGGTGCCGCCGATCTGCCATTTCTGCAGCAGCGCGAAATCCTTCTTCAGCTGCTCGGTGGCTTCGGGCGAGGTGGCGATGCGCATGAACCGGGCGCGGTCCACGCCGTGGCTGGCGTAGAAGTCGGCCAGCTCGTCCAGCGTGTTGATCGGGTAATGCTGGTCGAACTTGGCCTGGAACAGCGCCAAGTGCGTACGCTCGACCACGCCCAGCTTGTCCGCGGCGTAGTAGGCGCGCGCGTACGGCAGCCATTCCTCGCTGAAGGGCGCCGGCATCAGCTTGAACACCACGCCCTTGGGCAGCGACTTGCGCAGCTGCTCGGCCAGCGGCGCGAAGTGCGCGCAGTGGATGCAGCCGTAGGAGAACACCTCGACCACCTCGACCTTGCCCTCGGGGCTGTAGCGCTGGTACGGCGCGGGCAGGGTCACGTACTGGTCGCCCTCGGTGTACGGCGCGGGCGTCTGCGGTGCGGCGGTGCAGATGCCGGCCAGCAGCAGACCGCCCAGCAGGGTCAGCAGGCGTAAGCGGGCGAGGTGCTTGATCATCGGGTTCTCCCTGGATTCGAGGTTGCGTGCGAGGGCACGGCCTGCGCCCATTGAAGCACCGCCGCGTCGTCGCAGGCGATGCGCCGGTCACGGGCGGGAACCGCGGTTGGACCACGCGCGGGCGGCGCAAGTTTCGTCGGCGCGGGAACGGAGGGCAGGCGCGCCCCGCATCGCCGCAACCGCCGTTTCCCGCCGCGCTGGGCGCGGGAAGGGCTTACTTGCCGGCCGCTTCCTTGGCCACCAGCCAGTTGGCCAGTTCGATCGCCTGCGGGTAGCCGCCGGCGCTGCTGACGTCGAAGCGGTACTTGCCGTCGACCACGATGGTCGGCGTGCCGGCGACGCCGTATGCCTTGATCAGGTCGTCGGCCCGCTTCATCTGGGTGTTGATGCTGAAGGAGTTGGCGACCGCGACGAATTCCTTGGGATCGGCGCCGTACTTGGCATAGACCTTCGCGGCGTCCTCGATCGTGGGCAGCGCGTCCTGCGGCTTGAGGCCGGTGCCGGTGGGGTTCATCGCGGACAGTTCGCCGCTCTTCCACACCGCGTCGTACATCGCGTCGTTGCCCTTGTCGGCCACGCCCAGCGCCTTGGCCGCAAAGTAGGCGCGCTGCAGCATCGGCCAGTTCTCCTGCGGGATGAACGAGGCCGGCAGGTAGGCCATCACCGCGTTGGCGGGGAGGCTCGCCGCGAGCTTCTCGACGATCGGGTGGAACTGGTTGCAGGCCGGGCAGCCGTAGGAGAACACCTCGGTCACCTCGATCTTGTCGGTGGAGGTGGCCTTGGGCTGGGCCGGCTCGATGCGGAAGTAGTTCTTGCCTTCCACCCATTTGCCATTGTCGACAAACGGCTGGGCCGGCGGAGCGGCCGGTGCCGGCGACGCGGCAGCCGAGCTGCCGGCGCTTGCCGGCGCGCTGGCCGCGCCGGCGGGAGCCGTGCTGCCCGCGGCGCTGGTCGTGGAGGCCGGAGTCGTGGCCGGTGCCGTCGCGGCCGTGCTGCTGGCCGACGGCGCCGCCGGCGCGCTGCCGTTGTCGCTGCCGTGGCTGCAGGCGGCGAGCGCGAGCAGGGCGGCACACAGGATGGGCAGGCGCTTGAGCATGGCGGACCTCGGGCTGGGCGATGGCTTCGAGACGGGACACGCCGGCGCGAGGGCCGGCGTGCGTGGATCGATCAGGGCGTGGCCGGCTTGGCGGCGGCCGCGCCGTCGGCCGTGTGCAGGCCCTCGACGTAGCTGGCCAGCGCAGCGATGTCCTTGTCGTCCAGCTTCTTGGCGATCGCCGGCATGATCTTGGCCTGCGCGTCATCGCCCCAGGTGGTGCCGTCGTGCCAGGACTTGAGCGTCTTCTCGACGTACTGCGCGTGCTGGCTGGTCAGCTGCGGATAGGCCGCGCCCGGGTTGCCGCGGCCGTCGATGCTGTGGCACGCCATGCAGGCGGGGATGCCGCGGTCGCTGTCGCCCTGGCGGAACAGCTTCTCGCCCTGCTCGACCAGCGCGGCGTCGGCCACGCCCGGCAGCGACTGCTTGCTGGCGAAATAGGCGCCCAGGTCGTGCATGTCCTGCTCCGACAGCGGGGCGGCCATGCCCATCATGATCGGGTTCTGCCGCTGGGCAGCCTTGAAGTGGGTCAGCTGGCGGACGATGTAGGCCTCGTTCTGGCCGGCCAGCTTGGGGTACTGCGCGTCGGAGGAGTTGCCGTCCATGCCGTGGCAGGCGCCGCAGGCGGCGGCCTTGCCCTGGCCGGTGGCGGCGTCACCGGCCTTCACCGCGGCGGTGGCTTCGGCCGGCGCGGCCGGGTGCGCGGCGGAGGCAGCCGCGGTCGGCGTGGCGGCGGCCTGCTGGCCGTTGTTGGCCGGCGCCGGCGCGGCGCTGCTGACGGCCGGCTTGCCGGCGTGGCTGCTCTGCTTGGCGGCGGCCGCGGTGGCGGGCGCGCGCGTCGCGGGCTTGGCCTCCTGCGCCACGACCACGCTCACCGAGAGCGCGAAGACGAGGGCGACCATGCCCTTCAAGGCAGCAGGCCGGAAACCGGCGGACCGAAAACTCATACACTTGTCTCCCGAAAGACCGCTCACATCCGCCGCGAACCGCTGCCAACATGGCCCGCGGCAGGCAGAAACCGCGGGATTATCCCTGCGCCCACGCATCCGGGTCAAACCGTTCCATGTCCAATCCCCTCAACGGCGCACAGTTCGTGCTGGCCGCCCATCGCATCAGCCAGCTGCCGGCAGACCAAGGCGCGGAGGTGGCCTTCGCCGGCCGCTCCAACGCCGGCAAGTCGAGCGCGCTCAACGCGCTGACCGGGCACAAGGGGCTGGCGCGCACCTCCAAGACGCCGGGCCGCACCCAGCAGATGGTCGCTTTCTCGCTGCCGCCGCTGGCGCAGGGCGAAGGCGCAGAGGCGCCGCTGGACGCACGGCTGATCGACCTGCCCGGCTACGGCTACGCCAAGGTGCCCGAGGAGCTGCGCGAACACTGGAAGCAGGAGATCGACGCCTACCTGCACCGCCGCCAGAGCCTGCGCGGCGTGGTGCTGATCGCCGACATCCGCCACGAGCTGAAGGAATTCGACCGCCTGATGCTCCGCTTCTGCTTCGAGACCGGGCTGCCCTGCCATCTGTTGATGACCAAGGCGGACAAGCTCTCGCGCAACCAGGCGATGCAGGCGCTGGCCGCGGTGCGCAAGGGGTTCGCCGACGGCATGCAGGCGACCGCGCAAGTGTTTTCCTCGGCCGACGGCACCGGCGTGGAGCCGGCGCGCGAAGCGGTGCTCAGGCTGCTGCGCACGCCGCGCGGCTGAGCTTCCGCCCGGCGCGGGCGGCTCAGGCAAGCGATGCCATGAACACCGCGCACAGGGCGGCCATGCCGGCGCGATCGTCCTCGTCGAAGCGGCCCACGCGCGGGCTGTCCACGTCCCACACGCCCAGCAGCGAGCCGTCGGCCTTCACCAGCGGCACCACGATTTCCGACTGCGAAGCCGCGTCGCAGGCGATGTGGCCCTCGAACGCATTGACGTCGCGCACCAGCTGGATCTCCCGCGTCTGCGCCGCCGTGCCACACACGCCACGGCCCAGCGCGATGCGCACGCAGGCCGGCTTGCCCTGGAACGGTCCCACCACCAACTCGGTGCCGTCGAACAGGTAGAAGCCGGCCCAGTTGAGATCGTGCAGGCTGTGGAATACCAGCGCGCTGAAGTTGGCCGCGTTGGCGATCAGGTCGCGCTCGCCCGCGAGCAGGCCGCGCGCCTGGCTGGCGAGCTCAGCGTAGTGTTCGCGCTTGCTGGCGAAGGTGGTCGTGGACAGATGGAACATGGCGCGGCTTCCGGCGACAAAGCCCGTATTATGCGCCGCACGACCAGGGGGGCGGGGAGGAAACATGAGCCTGACCGAACAGCGCGAAGGGATCGAAGCCGGCCGGCTGGACATGCTGGTGGATGGCGCCTTCGCCTTCACCCTGACCTTGCTGGTGATCGGCGGCAACGTCGTACCACGCGGCACGGCCGAGTTGTTGCAGACCCTCGGCAACATTCCCGCCTTCGCGGTGTGCTTCCTGCTCATCATGTTCTTCTGGCACGGCCACGTGCGCTGGCGCCATTGCTGCATGCAGGCCGACGTCACCGGACGCTGGCTGTCGCTGCTGCTGGTGTTCTTCGCGCTGATTTTCGTCTACCCGCTGCACATGATGTTCGCCAGCCTGTTCAACACCTTCAGCGGCGGCGTGCTGCCGAGCGATTTCAAGCTGGTCTCCCTGCGGGACGTGCGCACGCTGTTCGTGGTTTACGGCATCGCCTTCACGTGCATGGCCGGAACGCTGGTACTGCTGTTCGGCCATGCGGCGCGTCGCGCACGTCGGGAAGGACGCTCGCCCCTGGATGCGCAGCGCGAACGACTGGTATGGACGGTGCCGACCGTGCTGGGGCTGGGATCCGCGTTGCTGGCAGTGCTGATGCCGGCCTCGTCTCCCCCGCTGTCGTGGGGTCTGCCGGGCATGCTCTACAGCCTCATGTTCCTGATCGGTCCGCTTACCGCGCGCTTTCGCCGGCGCCACGCACGCGCATGAGCAGGGGACTGTTTATCGCCGGCACCGACACCGGCATCGGCAAGACCCACGCGGCCTGCACGCTGATCCACGCACTGCGCGCGCACTACCCCGGCGTGTGCGGCATGAAGCCGGTGGCGAGCGGCTGCCTGCAGACGCCCGAGGGCCTGCGCAACGAGGACGCACTCGCCCTGCAGGCGGCCGGCGGCAACGCGCTGCCGTACGAGGCGATCAACCCGGTGGCGTTGCGCGAGCCGCTCTCGCCGCACCTGGCGGCGCGGCTGGAGGGTGTCGCCATCGAACTGGCCCCATTGCGCGCGGCGTTCGAGGCGCTGCGCGCGAGCCACGACGCCGTGGTGGTCGAAGGCGTCGGCGGCTGGATGGTGCCGCTCGCGCCCGGCTTGCTGGCCTCGGCCATCCCGCAGCAGTGGAACCTGCCGGTGGTGCTGGTAGTCGGCCTGCGGCTGGGCTGCCTCAACCACGCCCTGCTGAGCGCGCGGGCGATCGAGGCTGACGGCTGCCGCCTGGCCGGCTGGATCGGCAACCGCATCGATCCGGCGATGGCCGCGCTGGAGGACAACCTGGCAACCTTGCGCGAACTCCTGCCCGCGCCCTGCCTGGGCGTGCTGCCGCACGGGCTGGCACCGGCGCAGGCGGCCACTCGGCTGCAACTGGCCGCGCTCAACTAGCGGGCCGAAGTGGCAGCGGCTTCACGCCGCGCATGCTTCCATCCGACTTGGACTTTCGCAGGAGCGCGCATGAGCAGCCGCAATCACTACTACCTTTCGGTCGATGACATCCGCCAGGCGCACGGCGCCGATCCGGCGCTGGCCTGGCAGGGCAGCAGTCCGGACGACCTGGCCGCGACGGTGCAGGAGGCCCTGCGCGGCACCGGCCTGTTCGAGCGCTGGCGCGCGCAGCAGCCGGACCCAGACGAGGTCGACATGAGCCAGGCCGCGACCGATCCGCAGGCAACCGTACGCGCCAAGGTCGCCGACCTGCACGTCGACATGGACCTGGTCACCGACCTGCCGATGCGCGTGGTGCGCCAGCGGCTGGAATGGCTGATCGGCTCGAGCTGGAAGCTGCGCGACATGCGCGCGGCCTGAGCAGGCGCGCGCGCGGTCCGTCTTCCAGCCCTTGGACGTCCCGCCCCAGTGTGGTTAGAGTCGATCGCTTGACTCATCCGTCCGCGCCGCGGACGCCACCCTTGGGGAACCCGATGCCTCGTCTTCGCTTGCTCGTGATCGCCACTTCGATCGCCATGGCCGCCTGTTCGCATTCGTCCAACGAAGCCAACCCGTCCACGCCCGCCCCCGCCGCGAGCGCGCCGGCGGCCGGCGCCAGCACGGCCGAGGTGAACGCCGCCAACCCGTTCTTCGCCGTCAGCACGCTGCCGTTCCAGGCGCCGCCGTTCGACAAGATCAAGGAAGGCGACTACCAGCCGGCGATCGAGGAGGGCATGCGCCAGCACCTGGCCGAGATCGAGAAGATCGCCGACAACCCCGCAGCGCCGACCTTCGAGAACACCTTGGTGGCGATGGAGAAGGCCGGCGCGCTGCTCAAGCGCGCGATGCTCGCCTTCGATGCGGTCACCGGCGCCAACACCTCCGACGCCCTGCAGAAGGTGCAGGAAGAGGAAGCGCCCAGGCTCGCCGCGCACCAGGACGCGATCTATCTCAACCCCAAGCTGTTCCAGCGCATCCAGGCGATCTACGACCAGCGCGACAAGCTGGGCCTGGATGCCGAGTCGCTGCGCCTGGTCGAGGTCACCTACAAGGACTTCGTGCACAACGGCGCCAAGCTATCCGATGCGGACAAGGCCAAGCTGAAGGACCTCAACAAGGAAGAGTCCACCCTCAGCACGCAGTTCACCAACAAGCTGCTGGCCGCGACCAAGGACGGCGCGCTCGTGGTCGATGACAAGGCCAAGCTCGCCGGCCTTTCCGAGGGCGCGCTCGCCGCCGCGGCCAAGGATGCCCAGGGCCGGCACCTCGACGGCAAGTGGCTCGTGCCGCTGCAGAACACCACCCAGCAGCCGGCGCTGCAGGACCTCGGCGATCGCAGCACCCGCGAGGCGCTGTTCAAGGCCTCATGGGACCGCGCCGAAAAGGGCGACGCCAACGACACCCGCGCCACCATCGAGCGCCTCGCGCAGATCCGCGCGACCCAGGCCAAGCTGCTGGGCTACCCGACCTACGCGGCCTGGAAGCTCGAGGACCAGATGGCCAAGACGCCGGACACGGCGATCTCCTTCATGCAGGACCTGGTGCCCGCCGCCACCGGCCGCGCCCAGCGCGAGGCCAAAGACATCCAGGACGTGATCGACGCCCAGCACGGCGGCTTCAAGCTCGCCGCGTGGGACTGGCAGCATTACGCCGAGCAGGTGCGCAAGGCCAAGTACGACCTGGACGAGAACCAGATCAAGCCGTATTTCGAGCTGGACAACGTGCTGCAGAACGGCGTGTTCTATGCGGCCAACCAGCTCTACGGGCTGACCTTCAAGGAGCGCCACGACATCCCGGTCTATCAGCCGGACGTGCGCGTGTTCGAAGTGTTCGACAAGGACGGCACCTCGATGGCGCTGTTCTACTGCGACTACTTCAAGCGCGACAACAAGAACGGCGGCGCCTGGATGAGCAACCTGGTCGAGCAATCCACGCTGCTGGGCACCAAGCCGGTGGTCTACAACGTGGCCAACTTCACCAAGCCGGCGCCGGGGCAGCCCGCGCTGCTGTCGTTCGACGACGTGACCACGATGTTCCACGAGTTCGGCCACGCGCTGCACGGCATGTTCGCCGACACCAAGTACCCCTCGCTGTCCGGCGCCAACACCGCGCGCGACTTCGTCGAGTTCCCCTCGCAGTTCAACGAGCACTGGGCGACCGATCCGAAGGTGTTCGCGCACTACGCGATCAACTACAAGACGCACGAGCCCATGCCGCAGGCGCTGGTCGACAAGATCAAGCAGGCGCGCAACTTCAACAAGGGCTACGACATGACCGAGCTGGTCGCCGCCGCGCTGCTGGACATGGGCTGGCACACCCTGCCGGCCGACGCGCCCAAGCAGGACGCCGACAAGTTCGAGATGGACGTGCTTACCAAGGACAAGATCAACCTGCCCTACGTGCCGCCGCGCTACCGTTCCAGCTACTTCCAGCACATCTGGGGCAACGGCTACGCCGCCGGCTACTACGCCTACCTGTGGACGCAGATGCTGGCCGACGACGGCTTCGAGTGGTTCAAGGAGCACGGCGGCCTGACCCGCGCCAACGGCGACCGCTTCCGCCAGATGGTGCTCTCGCGCGGCAACACCGAGGACCTGGCCAGGATGTACAAGGACTGGCGCGGCAAGGACCCGAGCGTCGAGCCGATGCTGATCGACCGCGGGCTGAAGGAAGCGCCCAAGGGCAACGGGAAGTAAGCGAAAGGGCCGGCGCGAGCCGGCCCTTTTTTTTGACTGCCCGCGCCGAGGTCGCGCGCGACGGTGATCCCGGGCGGATGTCTCTGCTCTGACGCCTCAGTAGGCGAACTCGCGGAACACCGGGTCTACGCTGCCGCCCCACGGGCCGTGAAAGAGTTCGAGCTTGCGTTCCGCCGGCGTCTGGTTGGCTTCGACGATCTCGATCATCGGTTCGAGGAAGATGCCCTCGTCGGCGCCGTTCTTGTTGAGCCGCGCGCGGCGCTTGAGCCCGTGGGAGGCGATCTTCAAGGTTTCACGGGCCAGGTCGCGCACCGAGCCGCGGCGGAACGGCAGCTTCAGCGCCTGCCTGGGCACGCCATCGCGCAATGCGTGGCGCTCCTGCATCGAGAAGTCCTTGACCAGGTCCCACGCCGCATCCAGCGCTTCGTCGTCGTAGAGCAGGCCGACCCACAGCGCGGGCAGGGCGCACAGGCGGTTCCACGGGCCGCCGTCGGCTCCGCGCATTTCCAGGTACTGCTTCAGGCGCACTTCGGGGAAGGCGGTGGTCAGGTGGTCGGCCCAATCCTTCATGGTGGCGCGGGTGCCGGGTACGGCTTCCAGCCGGCCGTCCAGGAAGCGCCGGAAATCCTGGCCGGACAGGTCGATGTAGCGACCGTCCTGGTAGCTGAAGTACATCGGCACGCCCAGCATGTAGTCGACGTAACGCTCGTAGCCGAAGCCCTCGTCGAACACGAAGTCGAGCATGCCGGTGCGGTGCGGATCGGTGTCGGTCCACACCTGCGAGCGGTAGGAGAGGAAGCCGTTGGGCTTGCCTTCGGTGAACGGCGAATCGGCGAACAGCGCGGTGGCGATCGGCTGCAGCGCGAGACTGGCGCGGAACTTCTTGACCATGTCCGCTTCGCTGGAGAAATCCAGGTTGACCTGCACGGTGCAGGTGCGCGTCATCATGTCCAGGCCCAAGTTGCCGACCTTGGGCATGTATTCGCGCATGATCTTGTAGCGGCCCTTGGGCATCCACGGCATCTCGTCGCGGCGCCATTTGGGCTGGAAGCCCATGCCGAGGAAGCCCAGGCCCAGGCCGTCGGCGATCGAGCGGACCTCCTCCAGGTGCGCGTTCACCTCGCAACAGGTCTGGTGGATGGTCTCCAGCGGCGCGCCGGAGAGCTCCAGTTGCCCAGCCGGCTCCAGCGTGATGTTGGCCTTGCCGCGGGTCAGCGCCACCGGCGTCTCGCCCTCGCGGGCGATCTCCCAGCCATAGCGCGCCGCGATGCCTTCCAGCAGCGCGCGGATGCCGCGCTCGCCTTCGTAGGCAGGCGGCCGCAGATCGTCCGTGCGGAAGCCGAACTTCTCGTGCTCGGTGCCGATGCGCCAGTCCTCGCGCGGCTTCTCGCCGGCGGCGAGATAGTCGGCCAGCTGCTGGCGGCTCTCGATCGGGGTGCTCTTTACGGCACTGGGTATGGACACAGGCGACGCCTTGCAGGAGGGGAGCGGCCACTATGGGGTCGCACAGGGCCACGAAAAGGGGGCCCAGCCGAAATAGTGTACGTCGGGGTTCTGGATGGTGCCCGTGAAATGTCGGGTCCGCTGCGCCGGACGCGCTGGTGGATGGCCCCGCTACCGGGCAGGACAGCGCAAGCGCACCGCCAGCCGGTCAGGCAGCCCGGCGCGCTTGCCCAGCACGGCCAGCGATCGAGCCTGGCCGTGGAGATGGGCGCGCCGGTCGAAGTGGCACGAGGTTGCGCCGTGATCCAGTAGCAGCGCCACGATGGCGGCGTTGCCTTGAAGGGTGGCGTCGGTCAGCAGGTCGACCATGTTTGGCGCTGACGGTTGCATGCGTGCGTCGGCGCCCTGCCCGAGGAGCATGCCGACCATGGCCTGATCGCCGCAGCTCACCGCGGCGGCCAGTGCCGGGCCGAAGGTTCGTGCATGCTCGCCCGGGTCATGTTGCTGATGGGCGAGGACCTGCAACTGCGGCGACAGCGCACCCGCGAGAAAGGCGCTCCGGTAGGCGGGGAGCCAGGCGGTCTGGTTGATGGCCGCACCATCGCGCAGCAGCGCCGACGCTTCGGCCTGCCGGCCGGCATACACCGCGGTCAGCATCGCCGCCTGTCGCCATCGCGGCTGCTCGGCCGCGGGCAGCCGACGCAGGCCCGACCGTACCTCGGACAAGCGGCCGTCGATGGCGTCGACCAGCAGTTGTGCGATCTGCGGCGATACGTCCATTGCGCCGTGCAGATACGCCTGGCGTCCCGTCTGCGTTGCCTCGCGGCAAGGCTCGGGTGCCACGGGCAGGCCGGCGGCATGCAGCAAGGGAGCGGACAGCAACCCCAGGACCAGCAAGACCGCGCGACCGGGCATCCGTGCGTCTCCATTGAGAGAGACGGATTCCAACGGAAGTTCGGTCGGGCGGCAAGCGCCCATGAAAAAGGCCGGCACAGGGCCGGCCTCTTCAGGACGTCGCGTATTCAGCGTTTCATCGAGTTGAAGAACTCGTCGTTGGTCTTGGTGTTCTTCATCTTGTCGAGCATGAACTCCATCGCCGCCAGCTCGTCCATCGGATGCAGCAGCTTGCGCAGGATCCAGATTTTCGCCAGGAGATCGGGATCGATCAGCAGATCCTCGCGGCGGGTGCCGGAACGGTTGATGTCGATCGCCGGATAGACGCGCTTTTCGGAAATGCGGCGGGACAAGTGCACTTCCATGTTGCCGGTGCCCTTGAACTCCTCGTAGATCACCTCGTCCATCTTGCTGCCGGTGTCGGTCAGCGCGGTGGCGATGATGGTCAGCGAACCGCCTTCCTCGACGTTGCGCGCGGCGCCGAAGAAGCGCTTGGGCCGCTGCAGCGCGTTGGCGTCGACGCCGCCGGTGAGCACCTTGCCGGAGCTCGGCACCACGGTGTTGTAGGCGCGCGCCAGGCGGGTGATCGAATCGAGCAGGATCACCACGTCGCGCTTGTGCTCGACCAGGCGCTTGGCGCGCTCGATCACCATCTCGGCGACCTGCACGTGGCGCACCGCCGGTTCGTCGAACGTCGAGCTGATGACCTCGGCGCGCACGGTGCGTGCGATCTCGGTCACCTCCTCCGGGCGCTCGTCGATCAGCAGCATGATCAGGTGCACGTCGGGATGGTTGTACTGGATCGACTGGGCGATGTTCTGCAGCATCATCGTCTTGCCGGACTTCGGCTGCGAGACGATCAGGCCACGCTGGCCGCGGCCGATCGGCGCGACCAGGTCCAGGATGCGGCCGGTGATGTCCTCGGTCGAACCGTTGCCGCGCTCGAGATGGAACGCCTTGCGCGGGAACAGCGGCGTCAGGTTCTCGAACAGCATCTTGTTCTTCGACGCCTCCGGCGGATCGCCGTTGATGTCGTCGACCTTGAGCATCGCGAAGTAGCGCTCACCTTCCTTCGGATGGCGCACGCGCCCGGTGATGTAGTCGCCGGTGCGCAGGTTGAAGCGGCGGATCTGGCTGGGGCTGACGTAGATGTCGTCCGGGCCGGCCAGGTAGGACTCGTCCGCCGAGCGCAGGAAGCCGAAGCCGTCCTGCAGGATCTCCAGCACGCCCTCGGCCCAGATGCCGCCGCCGGAGCGGGCGTGCGCCTTGAGGATCGAGAAGATCACGTCCTGCTTGCGCGCGCGCGCCACGCCTTCCTGGATGCCCAGCGATTCGGCGAACTCCAGCAGCTGGATCGCGTTCTTGCGCTTGAGCTCGGTGAGGTTGATCAGGCGGTCGCTGCTGCCGGCGTCGGCGTTCTCGTCGTCCTCGGGCAGGCCGCGCGGGTTGTTGCGGTTGGGCTGGCCCTGGTTGCCGCCGCCGCCCTGGCCACCACCCGGTCCCCCTTGGGGACGCTGGCCGCGCTCATGGCGGCGCCGGCGGCCGCGGCCGTCGCGCTCGTTGCGGTCATTGCGGCGCTCGTTGCCGGCGTTGCCTTGCTGGCCGTTGCCGCCCTGGCCGCCCTCGCGCGATTCCTGCCCGACCCGCTGGCCATGGTCGCCTGGTTCGATCGGCAGGTTGGCCTGCGCGGGTGCGGGTGGTGCCGGGGCAGGGGCAGGAGCCGATGCCGCGGGCGCGGCTGCCGGAGCAGGCGGTGCGGCAGCGGCCGGCGCCGGGCTGGGCCCCGGGGCGGCGGCCTTGTCGGCGGCGGTTTTGCGCGGCGCGCGGGTGCGCGGCGCGTCCGCGCTCTTGGGCTCGGCGCGCTTGGCGTCGGACGGGTCTTGGGTTTCGATATCGGACACGGGCAAACCTCGTTGGGGGCGCCGTTGAGGAAACAGGAGGGAGGACGAGCGTCGCGCGGTACGCGCGGGAGGGGCGAAGCGGACCGCCCCTTTCGGTCGTTCGGGAAATCTAGCACCCGCCGCGCGGCGCCGTAAAGCGCGCGGCAGGGGAGGACGCCTCAGAGCGTCTTGTCGATCATCTGGGCGAGCTGGCCCTTGCTGACGGCGCCGATCTGGGTCGCCTCGACCTTGCCGTGCTTGAACACCATCAGCGTGGGAATGCCGCGCACGCCGTAGGTACGGGGGGTCTTCTGGTTCTCGTCGATGTTCAGCTTGACGATGCGTAGCTTGCCCTCGTACTGCTTGGCCAGTTCGTCCAGCATGGGCGCGATGGCCTTGCACGGGCCGCACCATTCGGCCCAGAAATCGAGCAGGACAGGCGTGTCGGACTCGAGCACTTCCTTCTGGAAGGCATCGTCGTTGACGTGGGTGATCAGGTCGCTCACCAGGATCTCCGTGGGTTGCGTGGAAAGGGGCCGGGACCGCGCAGCCGGCACCGGCTACGTGCATCGGCTACACTGGGGCGCCCATGTTGCGCGGGCTCCAACCGGAAGACTGCGGGGATTTGCCGTTGCGGCAGGCCTCCATTCCAGCGTAACTCGGGTCGCGATTCAAGCGATTCAAGGGCGGCGACGGAGGGTTCCGTTGTCATAGGCGAGCGGATCGGCCGCGCCGGCCCGTTCGCCTATGCCAGCGGGACCGTCGGTCGCAGGCTTCCACCGGCGGAGTTGAGCGACGGTGCGCGCGCCGGACCGGTCCCGACGGATCGGCAGGGCGCACGCGCGGTCGGCCGCCCCGCAACCTTCAACCGTTCCGCGCCTGCCTGGCCGCGGAGCCGGGCCCGCTTCGTGGCCCGCACCCCACTTCTGATGACTCCATGTCCCAAACCGTACTGACCGACACCTTCTTTACCAACTTCGACCTCCACCCGCTGTTGCAGCAAGGCCTCGCCGAGGCCGGCTTCACCCGCTGCACGCCGATCCAGGCGCTGACCCTGCCGGTGGCGCTGACCGGCCGCGACGTCGCCGGCCAGGCGCAGACCGGCACCGGCAAGACCTGCGCCTTCCTCGTCTCGCTGATGAACCGCCTGCTGACCCAGCCGGCGGTGGCCGAGCGCAAGGACTCCGACCCCCGCGCGCTGATCATCGCGCCGACCCGCGAGCTGGCCATCCAGATTGACAAGGATGCGCGGAACGTCGGCCGCTACACGGGCCTGAAGACCGCGCTGATCTATGGCGGCGTCGACTACGACAAGCAGCGCCAGCAGCTCAAGGACGGCTGCGACATCATCATCGCCACGCCCGGCCGCCTGCTCGACTACTACAAGCAGCAGGTTTTCGGTTTCAACGGCGTCGAGGTGATGGTGGTCGACGAAGCCGACCGCATGTTCGACCTAGGGTTCATCAAGGACGTGCGCTTCATCTTCCGCCGCCTGCCGGCGCGCGAGCAGCGCCAGGTGCTGCTGTACTCGGCCACGCTCAGCCACCGCGTGCTGGAACTCGCCTACGAGCACATGCACGAGGCCGAAAAGCTGGTGGTGGAAACCGACAACGTCACCGCCGACAAGGTGCGCCAGGTCGTCTACTTCCCGGCCAAGGAAGAAAAGATGCCGCTGCTGCTCAACCTGCTGGAGCGGGAAAAGCCCAGCCGCAGCATCGTCTTCGTCAACACCAAGGCCGCCGCCGAGCGCATCACCGAGCGCGTCAAGCGCCAGGGTTACCGCGTCGGCGCGCTGTCCGGCGACGTGCCGCAGCTCAAGCGCCAGAAGCTGCTGCAGCGCTTCCAGGACGGCCAGCTCGACATGCTGGTGTGCACCGACGTGGCCGCGCGCGGCCTGCACATCCCGGCGGTCAGCCACGTCTTCAACTACGACCTGCCGCAGGACGCCGAGGACTACGTCCACCGCATCGGCCGCACCGCGCGCCTGGGCGCCGAGGGCGACGCGGTGAGCTTCGCCTGCGACCTTTACGCGATGAGCCTGCCCGAGATCGAGGTCTACATCGGGCAGAAGATCCCGGTGGCGACGGTCGAGCCGGACATGCTGATCATGCCCAAGCCGCGCGCGGTCGATCCGCAGTTCGCCGCGGACGCGGCGGCTGACAGCGCGCAGTTCGGCGACAAGGTCGAGCCGCGCGGCGACGAGCGCAAGGGCCCGCGCAGCGGTTCGCGCCAAGGCGGGCGCGGTGGCGAACGTGGTCCGCGCGAAGGCCGCGCGCCACGCCCGCCGCGTGCGGAGGGCGAAATCGCCGCGGCGACCGAGCCGCAACCGGGTGTGGTGGCCGTCGATGCGGCTGCGCCGGCCGGTGGCCCGGCGCAGGAAGGTGGCGAGGGCGCGCACAAGCGTCGCCGTCGCCGCGGCGGCCGCGGCCGTCGCCGCGAGGGCGGCGAAAACGCGGCGCCGCAGGTGCAGGCTCCGATCGAAAACCGCACGCCGCACGGTGAGCGCAAGCCGCCGCGCGAACGCGCCGCGGCCGCCCCGTCGCGGCCCTCGCGCCAGGTGGCGGTGCAGTCGGGCGTGAACGAGCCGGCCAAGAAACCGGGCTTCTTCCGCCGCCTCACGCGCCTGTTCACCGGCCGCTGAGCGTGCCTTTGATCCTTCTCCCCCTCCAGGGAGAAGGTGCCCCGAAGGGGCGGCGCCCCCGGTGGGCTCGATCAGGACTATGTTTCGACGTGGCTCTTCCGCAAGGGCATCCCCCACCCGGCCCTCTACCCGGAGCGGCGAGGGAGCTTGATCTGCGAAACACGTGGATTCCGCACGTGCATGGCACCAACCACCGCGGCATCCCTTATCCTTGCCGCTGGTGCGGGATAAGGGGCCAGATGCGGTGATCCGCTTCGACCAGGTGAGCAAACGCTACGAGGGCGGCCACGAGGCGCTCTCGCAATTGTCCTTCGAGGTGGCGGCCGGCGAGATGGCCTTCGTCACCGGCCATTCCGGCGCCGGCAAGAGCACACTGCTCAAGCTGATCGCCCTGATCGAGCGCCCCTCGCACGGGCAGATCGTGGTCGACGGGCAAGCCCTGGCCAAGGTCGGGCGCGGCGGCATCCCTAAGCTGCGCCGCCGCCTGGGCATGGTGTTCCAGGACCATCGCCTGCTGATGGACCGCTCGGTGTTCGCCAATGTCGAGCTGCCGCTGATGATCGGCGGCATCGCGCCGGCCGAGCGCAGCCGCCGCGTGCGCGCGGCGCTGGAGAAGGTCGGCCTGTTGTCCTACGAGCGCCAGTTGCCCGATTCGCTCTCCACCGGCGAGCAGCAGCGCGTGGGCATCGCGCGCGCCATCGTGGCGCGTCCGGCCGTGCTGATCGCCGACGAGCCGACCGGCAACCTCGATCCCCAGCTGGCGGTCGAGATCATGGGGCTGTTCGCCGAGTTCCAGGAGCTGGGTACCACCGTGCTGGTCGCCAGCCACGATCTGCCGCTGATCAAGCGCATGCACAAGCGCGTGGTGGTGCTCGACCATGGCCGGCTGGTCGCCGACATCGCGGCGGAGGAGGTGCTGTGAACGCGCCGGCCGTGACGGACAAGACCGCTCCGCGCAGCGAGCGCAGCCAGGCGCGCCGTTTCGGCGGCTGGCGCGAACACCACGGCTGGAGCGCGGTGGCGAGCCTGCGCCGGCTCGGCGCCCGCCCGCTCGGCACGCTGATGACCGTGGCCGTGCTGGGCCTGGCGCTGGCCTTGCCGCTGGCCTTCTACCTGCTGCTGGCCAACGTGCAATCGATGGGCAACGCCCTGGGCCGCAACCCGGCGATCAGCGTGTTCCTCAAGGCCGACCAGGCGGGCGCGCAGGCCAATCTGCTGGCCGGCGAGCTGCGCGGCCGCAGCGGGGTGGCCGCTGTGACCATCAAGACGCCGCAGCAGGGTCTGGACGAGCTGGCCGCCCTGCAGGGTTTCTCCGGAGCGGTGCACGCGCTGGACGACGCCAATCCGTTGCCGTGGGTTCTGGTGGTGCAACCCCAGGCCGGGCTGGATGCGCCAGCGGTCGATGCGCTGGTCCAATCGCTGCGTAGCGAACGTGCGGTCGACCTGGTGCAGGACAGCGGCCAGTGGCGGCAGCGGCTCGATGCGCTGCTGGGCATGGGCCACCGCGTGGTGCTGGTGCTCGCCGGCCTGCTCGCGCTGGCGGCGTTGCTGGTGGTCGGCAACACCGTGCGTACCGACATCGCCAGCCGCAGCGAGGAGATCGGCGTGCTGCTGCTGGTCGGCGCCAGCCGCGCCTTCGTGCGGCGGCCCTATCTCTACGCCGGCATCTGGTATGGCCTGATCGGCGGCGTGCTGGCCTCGCTGCTGGCGTTGGCGATCGAACTGGCGTTGGCAGGCCCCGCCGCCGAGCTCGATCGCGCCTATGGCGGAGCGTTGACGCTCGGCGCGTTGCCCTGGTGGCTGCTGCTGGCCGCGCCGCTGGCGGCGGCCGCGCTCGGCTGGCTCGGCGCCCGGCTGGTCAGTGCCTGGCAGCTGCGCCAGGCAGCCTGATGGATCGTTGCGCGGGTGACCGCCTTCGCAACCGGCGCCGGCACGATGATGCAAGATAGCGCCGGCGTGCGCGCGGGGCGCACGATGGGGTATTCGATGTGGATGGGTGGGGCATGAATGCAGGCATCGGCGGCCGCAGCGCCGGCACCGCTCCGCGGGTGCTGGTGGTCGACGGCTCCAAGGTGGTGCGTCAGTTGATCGCCCGCGTGCTGCAGGCCGAGTTGCCGGAAGCCGAGCTGGTCGGCTGCGGCAGCGGCGCCGAGGCGCGCGAGCTGCTCGGCCAGGGGCCGTTCGACTTCATCACCATCGCGCTGCGCCTGCCCGACATGGACGGACTCGAGCTGGCCCGCCACGTGCGCGAGTCCGCACAGGCCTACGTGCCCATCGTGGTCGTCTCCGGCGACGTCGACACCCGCCTGCACAAGCGCACCCTGGGCGAGCACGTCACCGACTATTTCGACAAGGCGCTGGGCTTCCAGGCCCTGGCCGACTTCATCCGCGGCTACGTGCGGCCGGAGGCCACCGCCGAGGGCACCGTGCTGTACGTGGAGGACAGCCGCGTGGTCGCGCTGGCCACCCGCCGCATGCTGGAGAAGATCGGCCTGACCGTGCGCCACGTGGTCAGCGTGGAGGATGCCCTGGCCATGCTGGAGACCGATCGCGCGCAGGGCCAGATCGGCGCCGACGTGGTGCTCACCGATGTCAGCCTGAAGGGCGAGCTCACCGGCGGCGACCTGCTCGAGCGCATCCGCACCCAGTTCGGCTACGGCAAGGGCCAGCTGCCGGTGCTGGTGATGACCGGTGACGAGAATCCGGCCAACCAGGCTGCGCTGCTGCGCGCCGGGGCGAACGACCTGGTCGAGAAACCGGTGGAGGAGAAGCTGCTGGTGACCAAGCTGCTGTTCCAGTTGCGGGTGGCCAAGCACCTGCGCACGCGGAACCAGGACGCGTCGTGAGCGAGCTCGCCGAAGCCGAGCGGATCCGCCTGGAGCCCTCGTGGAAGGCGCGCCTGGGCGGGATCCTCGAACAGCCCCAGATGCGCGCGCTGGCGGAATTCCTGCGTAGCGAAAAGCGCGCCGGCAAGGTGCTCTATCCGCCCGGGCCGGAGATTTTCAACGCTTTTGCCCATACCCCCTTCGACGCCGTGCGCGTGGTGATCCTGGGTCAGGATCCCTACCACGGCCCCGGCCAGGCGCACGGCCTGTGTTTCTCGGTGCGGCCGGGCGTGCCGGTGCCGCCGTCGCTGCAGAACATCTTTGCCGAGATCGAGCGCGACCTGGGCCTTCCACGCCCCGGCCACGGCTGCCTGACGTCCTGGGCCGACCAGGGCGTCCTGCTGCTCAACAGCGTCATGACGGTCGAGCAGGGCCGTGCCGGCGCGCACCAGAACAAGGGCTGGGAGGGCTTTACCGACGCCGCCATCGAGGCGCTCAACCGCGAGCGCGAGGGGCTGGTCTTCATGCTCTGGGGCGCCTATGCGCAGCGCAAGGGCAAGCTGGTCGACCCGCACCGGCACCTGGTGTTGAGTTCGGTCCATCCCTCGCCGTTGTCGGCGCACCGCGGCTTCATCGGCAATGGGCACTTTTCCGCCGCCAACCGCTACCTGGAAAGCCGCGGGCAGACGCCGATCGACTGGTCCCTGCCGCCGCGCGCAACCTTGCAGGGCTGACGCGCCCGGACGCTAGATCTCCGTCCACATGCGCAGCAGGTTCGCATGGGACTTGCTGATGGCATCGAAGGTGGCGCTCTTGCCCTCGCGGCCGAAGACGTGCCGCTTGGCGTTGTCCAGGTCCCACAGCACTTCGCGCCGGGCCGGATCGCGCACCTGGCTTTGCACCCAGATGATCGCGGCATGCCGCGTTCCCTGGGTGACTGGTGCCACGTGATGCAGGGTATTGGCCGGGTAGGCGATGGCGGCGCCTGCTTCCAGCTTGAACTCGCCACCCATGCCCAAGGTGTGCACCACCAGCTCGCCGCCGTTGTACGAGCGCGGGTCGGAAAGGAAAACCGTGATCGCCACGTCGCTGCGGACGGCGCTGCCCATGCCTCCCATGACCGGGGCGTCGACATGGGGGCCGTACTGCATGCCCACGTCGTACCGGTTGAACAGCACCTGCGACATCGCCGCCGGCAACAGTGCCGTCTGCAGCATGCCGTTGCGCAGGAAGGCATTGCGCACGATGTCCTGCATCGCGGGCAACCGGTTGCTGTCGAGGTTGACCTGCAGGTTCTTCTTCACCTCGCGTGCCGACCAGCCGGCCGTCGTGGCGCCATCGACGAACGCGGCGCCCTTGAGCTCGGCCTGCAGCACCTGCAGCTCATCGGCGGCCAGGACGTTCGGAATACACAGAATCAAGGCGATGTCCCCTGGAGGTCGGAAGGTCGTGCGGCAGAAAAGAGCCGTGCATTCCGCTGAGTATAGTGAGCGGCATGGGCCCATACGCATGATTGGCATTGCCGCGGCGACCGGGCGCCGCCGTCCGTACCGCCGGGCGGCGATCCACTGCAGCTGTCGCGAGCCTGCTCGACAGACGCGGCCCGTCAGTTCACGGTCGATAGATCGCCGGTATGAACAATGGGCGCATGACCGAACGGCGGGGCTGGCAATGCCGCCCATATTGCTGTACGATTCGGTACAATAAATCCCGCAGCCGAACTTCTCGACTCTTTAGCACTCTCAACAGTGGAGTGCTAAGCTGCGATTTACTTACCGGAGGTTCCAAATGTCCCAAGCCTTGGTGACCGCCAACCTGCCGATCCCCAGCGTCGTTGGCAGTCTGGATGCCTACATCTCTGCGGTGCACCGCATTCCGGTGCTCAGCCACGACGAGGAGCAGGCGCTGGCGCGCCGCTTCAACGAGGAAAACGACCTCGACTCGGCCAAGAAGCTGGTGATGTCGCATCTGCGATTCGTGGTGCACGTGGCCCGTGGTTATTCGGGCTACGGCCTGCAACTGGGCGACCTCATCCAGGAAGGCAACATCGGCCTGATGAAGGCGGTCAAGCGCTTCGATCCCGACCAGGGCGTTCGCCTGGTCAGTTTCGCGGTGCACTGGATCCGCGCCGAGATGCACGAATTCATCCTGCGCAACTGGCGCATCGTGAAGGTCGCCACCACCAAGGCGCAGCGCAAGCTGTTCTTCAACCTCCGCAAAAGCAAGAAGCGCCTGGGCTGGATGAACGCCGAGGAAGTGCGCGTGGTGGCCAAGGACCTCGGCGTGCCGGAGGCGACCGTGCGCGAGATGGAATCGCGCCTGTCCGGCCGCGACATCGGTTTCGAGGCGCCCGCCGACGCCGATGACGACGCCAAGCCCGCACCCGAGGCGTTCCTGGTCGACGATGGCGCCGATCCGTACGAAAACGTGGCCGATGCCGACCAGGCCGACAACCAGATGGACACGCTCTCCACGGCGCTGGCCAGGCTCGACGAACGCTCGCGCGACATCATCCAGCGACGTTGGCTCAACGAGAACAAGGCCACGCTGCAGGACCTGGCTGACGAGTACGGCGTGTCGGCCGAGCGCATCCGCCAGGTCGAGGCCAACGCGATGAAGAAGATGCGCGCCCTGTTCTAGGGTCTAGGGAACGCGCTTCATGTAACGACAGCGGCGGCCCCCTCGTGGGGCCGCCTTCTTTTGTTGACTCTGCTCTCTGTCTCTCTCTCCCTATCTCTCCCTATCTCTCCCTCGAGGAAGAGCAGGGAGCAAAGCTCAGAGCCGCTCGGCCAGCAGTTTCTCCAGCTGCCGCTGGTCCGCGGCGAACTTGCGGATGCCGTCGGACAGCTTATCGCTGGCCATCGCGTCTTCGTTCATGCCCCAGCGGAAACGCGCCTCGTCCATCGCCGGCGGGCGTTCGGTACGGGTGCCGTCCGCCGCGAGGCGGCGCGGCAGGTCCTCGCTGGAGGCTTCCAGCTCCTTGAGCAGGTCGGGGCTGATGGTCAGCCGATCGCAACCGGCCAGGGCCTGGATCTGACCCACGTTGCGAAAGCTGGCGCCCATCACCACGGTCTTGTAGCCGTGGGTCTTGTAGTACTGGTAGATCCGGCGCACCGACTGCACGCCCGGATCTTCGTCGGGCGCGTACTGCTTCACACCGGTATTGGCGACATACCAGTCCATGATGCGGCCGACGAAGGGCGAGATCAGGAACACGCCCGCCTCGGCGCTGGCGACCGCCTGCTCGAAGGCGAACAGCAGGGTCATGTTGCACTGGATGCCGCGCCGTTCGAGCTCGCGTGCGGCGCGCACGCCCTCCCACGTGGTGGCCAGCTTGATCAGCACGCGGTCGCGCTTGACGCCGGCATCCTCGTACAGGCCGATGAGCCGCTCGGCCTTGGCGATGCTGGCGTCGGTGTCGAACGACAACCGCGCGTCCACCTCGGTGGAGACCCGCCCGGGGACCAGCTCCAGAATCTTGCGCCCGACCGCCACCGCCAGATGGTCGCCGGCGTCCACCAGCTGCTGTTCGCGCGAACGGCTGCGCGCGCGCGCCCAGTCGAGCGTTTCCTCGAGCAGCGGCGCATACGCGCTCTGCGTGACGACCTTGAGCAGCAGCGAGGGATTGGTGGTGGCGTCGACCGGCTTGTAGCGGGCGATCGCCTCGATGTCGCCGGTATCGGCGACCACGGTGGTGTACTGGCGCAGTTGTTCGAGTTGGGAAGGCACGTTGGGATCCGGAAGCTTGGGAAACGTTAGGAGGAGCGCTCCTGCGCGGGCGGAGAAGCATCGGCGTCGGTTCCGCTGACGATGCGGGCGTGGCGCTGGCAGGTCCGATAGGCCCAGTCCAGCAGCACCACCAACCGGTTATGGAAGCCGATCAGGAAGTAGATGTGGGCGACCAGCCATGCCCACCATGCGGGCGGGCCCGACAGCCGACCGCCCGAATTGTGCCACCGCGGCCATGCGGCCGGTGGTGGCGAGCGCGCCCTGGTCGCGGTAGTGGAACGGAGCAGGCGTCGAATCGGCGTCGATGCGTGCGCGGACGCATCGGGCGACGTCGATGCCCATCTGCCTGGCCGCGGTCGCGACGCCCGGTACCAGCGGGCGGTCGCCTCTAGTAGAGGTCGATCGGGTCCACGTCCAGCGACCAGCGCACCCGGCGCGCCGAGGGCAGGTCGGCCAGCGCTCGCTGCCACGGACGGAGCACCGCGTGCAGCGGACCGCGCACGTCCGCCTCGAGCAGCAGCTGGCCGCGATGGCGGCCGGCGCGCAGCGGCATCGGCGCAGGCATCGGGCCGGCCACGCGCAGCGCGGGATTGGCCGGCAGCGCGGCGTGCGCCTCGGCGAGGAAGGCATCCACCGCGGCGTGCTGGTGGGCTTCCACGCGCAGCAGTGCCTGGTGGCTGTAAGGCGGCAGCATGGCCTGGCGGCGCTCGGCCAGCAGGCCCCGCGCCGCGGCGGCATAGCCGTGCGCGAGCAGGCCGCGCAGCAAGGGATGGTCCGGGTGATGGGTCTGCAGCAGCACGCGGCCGGGCTTGCGTGCGCGGCCGGCGCGGCCGGCCACCTGCACGACCAGCTGCGCCAGCCGTTCGCCGGCGCGGAAATCCACGCTGAACAGGCCTTCGTCCACGCCCACGATCGCCACCAGCGTGAGGTTGGGCAGGTCGTGCCCCTTGGCCAGCATCTGCGTGCCGACCAGGATCGCCGGCTGTCCGTCGCCGAGGCCGCCCAGCAATTGCTCGAACGCATCGCGACGACGCGTGGTCTCGCGATCGATGCGCAGCACCGGTACGTCCGGGAAATGCGCGGCGAGGGCTTCTTCCAGCCTTTCGGTGCCCTGGCCCTGTGGCTTGAGGTCGGCGGCGCCGCAGGACGGGCACGCCGGGGGGACGGCGGCGTGGCGGTCGCAGTGATGGCAGACCAGCACGCGGCGCCGCGCGTGCAGCGTGAGGGGGCGCTCGCAGCGCGGGCACTCGGCGTGCCAGCCGCAGGCATGGCAGAGCAGCACCGGCGCGTAGCCCCGGCGGTTCTTGAACACCAGCGCCTGCTCGCCGCGCCCGACCGTGTCGGCCACCGCCGCGAGCAGGGCCGGCGAGAGGCCGTGGTCTAGCCGCTGCGCGCGCATGTCGATGATCTGCACCTGCGGCGGGTGCGCCGCGGCGGGCCGGGCCCGCAGATGCGATGCCTGGTAGCGCCCGGCCAGGACGTTGGCCAGCGTTTCCAGCGACGGCGTGGCCGAGCCCAGCAGCACCGGCACGCCCAGGGCGCGACCGCGCACCAGCGCCAGGTCGCGCGCGTGGTAGCGGAAGCCCTCCTGCTGCTTGTAGGCGCCGTCGTGCTCCTCGTCGACGACGATCAGGCCGGCCTGGGGCAGCGGCGTGAACACCGCCGAGCGGGTGCCCAGCACCACGCGTGCCTCGCCGCTGCGCGCGCGCAGCCAGGCGCGCGCGCGCTCGCCTTCGGCGAGATTGGAGTGGATCACCTCCACCGGCACGCCCAGGCGCTCGCGCAGGCGGCGGACGGTCTGTGGCGCCAGCCCGATCTCCGGCACCAGCAGCAGGCTCTGCCGGCCCGCGGCGAGTGCCTGGGCGATCAGCGCCAGGTAGACCTCGGTCTTGCCGCTGCCGGTGACGCCATCGAGCAGGAAGGGCTGGAAGCGGCCGAACGCGCCGGCCACGGCAGCCACCGCCGCGGCCTGCTCGGCGCCCAACACGGGTGCGGGCATGGCCGTCGCGATGTCCGCGGCGCCCGCGTGCCGTTCGATCAGCCCCGTCTCCTGCAGCCGGCGCGCGGCGGCGCGCCAGCCGGACAGGGCGAGGTCGAGCTGGCCGGCGTCCCGTGGCGCCGCGGCCAGGATGTCGAGCAGCGCCCGGCTGGCGCCGCGCCGGCTGCCGGCGTCGCGCGCGCTCTGCCCGGCGGCGGTGAGCGCATAGAGGAGCTCGGCGGCTTCCGGCAGCGGCCGCGGCTCGCGCAATGCCAGCGGCAGCGCGTTGGCATAGGCCTCGCCGGGAGCGGCCAGCCAGTAGTCGGCGGCCCAGGCCAGGGTATGCATCAGCTCGCCGTCGAGCAGCGGGCCTTCGTCCAGCGTGCGCAGCACGCTGCGCAGGCGCGTGCCTGCCACGCTGGCTTCGACCCCGGCGGCCACCACCACGCCGACCATCTTCTTGCGCCCGAACGGCACCAGCACGCGGCTACCGACGGCCACGCCGCCTGCGGGCGGCAGGTAATCGAACAGGCGGGCGAGCGGAACCGGCAGGGCGACGCGGACGACGGCGGGCATGGCGACCTCGAGGGCGGGCCAGTGTAGCGGCTCGTGCACGGGGCCTCGTGGGATGGCGCGCGCCTGCTTCCCTGTCATCTAGGAATCGTGCCTAAGTGGCTCTGGCCCGGCGGAAATTTCCCTTATCCACAAAGGCTGTGGATAAGTCTGTGGACGGGCCGGGGAGAGCGGCGTCAAAGCCCTGTCATGGTGGCCTCGGGCACGCGCTGGGCAAAAAATAGCCAGCAAATTTAGGCTCCAAAAATCAGGGACTTGGATGATCGTGCGTGATGGTGTTCACGTCGCGCTCATGCTTCCCTGGACGGCCTTGACAGGCTCATGACGCTGTGCACAACCGCCGCGACAGCCATGCCGGGCCCCATTGTTCAGTGGCCTGCACCCATGACCGCGGCCACGGTCAGCACGACGACCAGAAGCCAGAAGTAGCACCAGCCCACGCACCAGTACTTGAGCAGGGTCATCGGCCAGCCCTGGCGGTAGACGCGCTTCTGCATCACCAGCAGGTAGGCGGGCATCCACAACACTACGGCCGCCTCCAGGAAACCCAAGCCGTGGCCGGCCCAGGCCGCGTGCGGGCGCAGCCAGGTCGACAGCATGCCGAGCAGGGTGACCAGCAGGAGGGCGAGGAACAGGAACGCATGGCTGTGCAGGGCGACGATCAGGTGCTCCATGTAGAGCCGGCGCTTGAACAGGTAGAACAGCTTCAGCAGCAAGGCGAAGATCGGGATCATCACGACCATGGCTTGCGGCAGCACCGAAAAGACGCCGGTGACCAGGCGATCGCGTGCGGCTTGCCTTGCCGCCGGGTCCGGATCCTTGAGGCCGCGGAAATTCGCCAGCATGCGGTGGAGATCGGTGTTCACGCGCTCGTTCATGAACTGCGGCAGCCAGTCCGATTCGAACTTCTTGCCATCCAGCTTGCTGCTGACATGGCCTGGGCCCTCTGCCTCGGTGCCAATCCCCTGCGGGGCCGGGGCGTTCGCTCCGGTCGCCGGTATCGCGTCCGGCGCGAGCGGGGGCGCTCCCAACGCGGCCAACCGCTTGTCCGCGAGAACGCGAAGCTGGCGCTCGCTCGCATCGAGTGCGGGGTGGGCCACGGCCGGAGTGGTGCCCCGGGCGATTGCCAACCCGCGCAACTGGTCGGCCAGCTCTTTGCGGACCTCCTGCGGCGTGTCGGCGTCAGCGAACGTGTCCTTGTCCACGCGCTGCCCTATGGTCAGGTCGATGCCGCGGCCCTCCAATTGCACGTCCACCGCGATGTGCATGGCGAAGAACGCCAGCAGGCAGAGCACGAACATCAGCCGGAACGGGGCGACATAGCGTTGCCGCCGTCCGGAGAAGTACTCCATGGTGAGGAACCCGGGCTTGGTCAGCAGCGGCGGTACCGAGTGGAAGATGCGCCCGTCCACGTGCAGGAACATGTCCATGCCGTCTTCCAGCATGTGGTGCACGGGCTTGAGCACGCTGTGCACGGACTGGCCGCAGTGGTGGCAGAACTCGCCCTCCAGCGACGTGGCGCAATTGGCGCAATACAGTTTCCCGGCGTCGGTCAGCTCGTTCATCGGAAGCCCGCCCCTGTGAAAGCGTGCGATCTTGGCACAGCAGGCCGTGCGGGGCAGCTCTGCCGGCTCGGCTAGAATGGCGAGCCCTCCTGGATGCAAGAGCTCATGAAGACCATCGACCGCGCGCGTGTCGTGCACGAGGTCGGCGCCACCGTGCGCCTGGCCCTGCCGCTGGTGCTCGCGCAGCTGGCGGCGGTCGGCACCAACGTGGTCGACGCGCTGCTGTCCGGCCACCTCAGCGCGCACGTGCTCGGCGCGGTGGCGGTGGGCACCAGCATATGGTCGCTGGCGATCGTCAGCGGCATCGGCGTGATGATGGCGGTGCCCCCTTCGGTGGCCCAGCTGGACGGCGCGGGGCGCCGGGCGGAGGTGGGCGCGGTGTTCCGCCAGGCGTTGTGGCTGGGGGTCATGCTGGGCGTGCTGCTGTGGTTTGGAGTGCGCCATGCCGGGCCGCTGGTCAGCCTGATCGGCGTGACGCCGAGCCTGCGTCAGGACGTCGAGGAGTTCCTGCACGCGATCAGCTGGGGCGCGCCGGCGCTGGCGTGCTACTTCACGCTGCGCGGGCTGTCCGAAGGACTTTCGCTGACCCGGCCGTCGATGATCTTCAGCCTTGGCGGACTGGCCGTGCTGGCGCCGCTGGGCTACGTCTTCATGTTCGGCAAGCTGGGCCTGCCGCCGCAGGGCGCACGCGGCTGCGGCATCGCCACCGCCACGGTGCTGTGGCTGGAGATGACCGGCCTGCTGGTCTACGTGCTGTGCCACCCCAACTACCGCGGGCTGAACCTGTTCGAGCGCTTCGAATGGCCGCACTGGCGGCGCATCGGCGCGCTACTGCACATCGGCCTGCCGATGGCGGTGACGCTGCTGGCCGAAGCGGGGCTGTTCGTCGCCACGGCGCTCTTGATCGGCACCATGGGCGAGGACATCGTGGCCAGCCACCAGGTGGCGATCAATGTCGCTTCGCTGTTCTTCATGGTCCCGCTGGGCCTGGCGATGGCGATCACCGTGCGGGTCGGCAACGCGGTCGGCCGCAACGACGCGCGCGGCGTGCGCTACGCGGGCTTCTGCGGCATCGGCCTGGCGCTGCTCACCCAGCTGCTCTCGGCCGGGATGATGCTGGGCCTGCCGCATGCGATCGCCTCGCTCTATACCCACAACGCCGGCGTGATCGCCCTGGCGACGCAGCTGCTCGTGCTGGCCGGGCTGTTCCAGTTCTCCGACGGCATCCAGGTCGCCTCCAACGGCGCGCTCCGTGGCCTCAAGGACACCCGCGTGCCGATGGCGATCACCCTGTTCGCCTACTGGGGCGTGGGCATGCCGGTGGGCTGGTGGCTGGCGTTCCATCGCGGCCTGGGCGCGCGCGGCATGTGGATGGGGTTGATCGCGGGCCTGAGCGTGGCGGCGGTGCTGCTGTTCACCCGGTTCTGGCGCAGCGCCTGGCGCCATCGCTGGGTGGCCGCTCCGCCGGCCGACGACATGACGGTGCGTTCGCAAGCGGTTACGCTGAACGATCACCTGTGAGGAACGACCGATGAGCACCCCGCCGCCGCTGCGCCGCCCCAACGGGTTCTGGGCCTTCCTGCGCGTGCTCGGCCGCGGCTTCAACGTGGTACGGCTGGTGGTCCTCAACCTGGTGTTCTTCTTCCTTTTGTCGATCGTGCTGCTGCTGATCATCGGCGGCGTGGCCGCCAACCGGGTGGCGCGCACGGTCAAGGACGGCAGCGTGCTGGTGATCCAGCCCAAGGGCGAACTGGTCGAGCAGTACAGCATCGAGCCGCTGCAGCGTGCGCTGCAGGGCCTCTCGGGCGAGCCGCCCAGGCAGGTGCAGCTGCGCGACCTGACCGGCGCCATCGACGCCGCCGCGCACGATGCGCGGATCAGCCGCATCCTGCTGCTGCCGGACCAGCTGCAGGGCGGCGGCTTTGCGGCCCTGCGCGAGGCCGGCGCCGCGCTGGACCGCTTCCGCGCGGCCGGCAAGCCGGTGATCGCGTGGGGCGTGAACCTAGACCAGGGCCAGTATTACCTGGCCGCGCACGCCGACCGCATCCTGCTCGACCCGCAGGGCGGCGTGATGATCACCGGACTGGCCAACTACCGGCTGTTCTACAAAGACCTGCTCGACAAGCTCGGCGTGGACGTGCACCTGTTCCGCGTCGGCCGCTACAAGAGCGCCGCCGAGCCCTACATCCTCGACCACGCCTCGGACGACTCCAAGGCGGCCGACGGTTTCTGGATGAACGGGCTTTGGGGCGAGTACATCGACGAGGTCGCCGGGCTGCGCAAGCTCGATCCGGCCACCGTGCGCGCGGACATCGACCAGTTGCCGCAAGCCATCGACCGCACCGGCGGCGACCTGGCGAAGCTGGCCCAGGACGAGCGCCTGGTCGACGGCACCGCCACGCGCGAGCAACTGGACACGATGCTGCGCAAGGCGGGCGTGCCGGCCGGCGACAAGCCGCAGGAGGGCTTCCGCCAGGTCGGCCTGGAGCGTTACGTCGCCAACCTCGACCGGGACGACGCCTTCGGCCCAGGCGTCGCCGTGGTCGTGGCCGAAGGCGAAATCGTCGGCGGCAAGCAGCCGCAGGGCAGCGTGGGCGGCGAGTCCACCGCCGCGCTGATCCGCGCCGCGCGCCACGATCGCCGCACCAAGGCGCTGGTGCTGCGCATCGACTCGCCCGGCGGCGAGGTCTATGCCGCCGAGCAGATCCGCCGCGAAGTGGAACTGACCCGCGCGGCCGGCATCCCGGTGGTCGTTTCGATGGGCAACGTGGCCGCCAGCGGCGGCTACTGGATCGGCATGAACGCCGACCGCATCTACGCCGATCCCAACACGATCACCGGTTCGATCGGCATCTTCGGCATGTATTACGCGGTGCCGGGCGCGCTGGACAAGATCGGCATCCACAGCGACGGCGTCGGCACCGGCCCGATGGCCGGCGCCTTCGACGTGACCCGGCCGCTCGACCCGAAGGCAGGGCAGGTGATCCAGGCGATCATCAACAAGGGCTACCGCGATTTCGTCGGCAAGGTGGCGCAGGCGCGCGGCAAGAGCTTCGAGGCGATCGACGCGATCGCGCAGGGGCGCGTGTGGACCGGGCGGCAGGCCCTCGAGCGCGGCCTGGTCGACCAGCTCGGCGGCCTGGACGCCGCCCTCGACCAGGCGGCCGCGCTGGCCCGGCTCGGCAAGAACTACCGCGTGCGCTACGTCGAGGAACCGCTGGGCGGCCTGCAGCAGTTCCTGCTCGGCGTGAACCAGAGCGCAATGGTGCAGATCGCGCAGGGCTATGGCCTGCGCCTGCCGGACTGGCTGGCGGAGCTGCCGCGCCTGGCGCCGGAACTCAAGCTGCTGCGCACCGCCCAGGCCGGCCGGCCCAACGTCTACGCCTACTGCTTCTGCGCGCCGCGCTGAAGCACGTTCGATGCTTCGTACACCTCTCCGCGTGCTCGGGGGAGATGTTCAAAGGGCAGACGGGGAGGCCTTGCGAAGGGCCGCCCATGCATCTCGCCTGGAATGTCTACGGCGTTACTGCTCGGCCTGCTCCAGCGCCTTCTGCTGCTGCTTGGCCTGGTCGTCGACCAGCTTCTGCACGTCCTTGGCGCGCTGCTCGTCCTTCTTCATGCCGTCCCACGGCGTGGCGGTCCGCTGGGACGTGGCCGCGGCCTGCGGCGCGGGCGCCTTGTTGGAGCAGCCGGCCAGAGCCAGCAGCAAGGCGATGGGCAAGATGGCTTTCATGCGGTTCCCCTCCGTCGGCATGGCCGCAGTCTCCCGCCGCGGCGCGATTGCGGCAAGCCGCATCGGCTAAGCTTCCTTCCCCATGAGCCTACGCACCGACGCCTGGCAGCTCCACGGCCACACCGCGCTGATCACCGGCGCCAGCAAAGGCATCGGCCTGGCCTGCGCACGCGAACTCGGCGGGTTGGGCGCCGACCTGCTGCTGGTGGCGCGCGACGAGGTTCATCTGGAACAGGTGCGTGCGGAACTGGCCGAGGAACTGCCCGGCCGCGAGGTGCTCGCCTTCGGCGCGGACCTGGCCGAGCAGGAGGAGCGCCTGGCGGTCTTCGACTGGGTCGCCGACCTCGGCGCGCCGGTGTCGCTGCTGATCAACAACGCCGGCGGCAACCGGCCGGCTCCCACGCTTGCCTATGACGGCGAAGGCTACCGGGCGATCTTCGAGCAGAACCTGTTCAGCGCCTTCGAGATGTGCCGGCTGGCGCATCCGCACCTGGCCGAGCACGGCCATGCGGCGATCGTGAACGTCGGTTCGGTATCCGGCGCCGTGCACGTGCGCACCGGCTCGCCTTACGGCATGACCAAGGCGGCGCTGCACCAGCTCACCCGCAACCTGGCGGTGGAGTGGGCGGTCGACGGCATCCGCGTCAATGCGGTGGCGCCCTGGTACATCCGCACGCAGCGGTCGGAGGCCGCGTTGGCCGATCCGGATTACCTGGAAGAAGTGCTCGAGCGCACGCCGCTCAAGCGCATCGGCGAACCGGAGGAGGTCGCCGCCGCGGTGGCTTTCCTGTGCCTGCCGGCGGCCGGCTACATCACCGGCCAGGTGCTGGCGGTGGACGGCGGTTTCCTGGGCCTGGGTTTCTGACGCGAGTCGTCAGCCGCCGCAACTGGCCAGTTGCGCGCGCAGCTCGGCGTCGCGCCGTTCCAGCGGCGGACGTTGGCTCTGGAACGCGTTGTGCAGCTTGTGCGCGTTCTGCGCGTAGGCGCCCTGCAGCGCCTGGCAGGTCTCGTCCGGATCGAGCCGGCGGCACTGGTCCTGCACCCACACGTAGTTGCTTGCCACCAGGCCGCGGGTGACCCGCCCGCGGTTGGATTCGGGCGCGGAGATGCTGGCCGCGCCGCGGTCCGGTGCATACACGTCGGACAATGGCTGCTGCTCGGCGCCGAGCATGCCGTAGGGCGCCTGGTACGGCGCGGGATCGCCGTTGGCGCTCAGATAGGTCTTGCCGTCGGTGGCGCGGACGCAGGCATACATCACCGGCAGCGGCGCGGCTGGCGCAGGCTCGGCCATCGGTGGCGGGCTGCCCTCCGGGGCTGCGGCTACGGGCACCGCGGCCGCCGCGGGCCGGATCGAAGGCACATCGCGCACCTGCAGCGACTGCTGGCGCTGGCCTGGGCGGCAGGGCGTGTCCTGGTACACCTTGCGACCATCGGCGCCCACGCATTCGTAGACCTGGGTGGCCGCGGCAGGGCGCCAGGCCAGCCCGATGGCCAGCAGCAGGGAGCCTGACAGGAGCAGGGCGGAGGAGCAGCGCATGCGCCCGATTCTAGGCGCGGGCGGGCGAATGCGCGACGGCTCAGAACTCGGCTTCGTGCTCCTCGGCGGCGAAGCCGAGCGTGACCGCGCCTTCGCCCACGTTGACCATGCCGGTGATGCTCATCGGCGCCTCGAGCAGGGTCACGCCGGTCTCCTCGCAGGCCTGGCGCAAGGCCTCGTAGCCGGGCAGCCGGGCCAGCTCGGCCAGGTCGCCGCCGTAGCTGACGCACACCACCGGCGCCAGCAAGCCGGCGCGCACCCGGCGGGCGGCGTAGCCGAACAGGGTTTCGGCGCCGTGCTCGAAGCCGCGCACCTTGCCGACCGGGCCGGTTTCGCCGCGGAAGCAGCGCAGCAGCGGCTTGATGTCCAGCGCGGTGCCGACCACCGCGCTGAACAGGCTGACGCTGCGGTCGCCCTTCTTCTTGGTGCGGTTGCGCAGGTGATGCAGGTCGCGCGGCAGCATGTAGGCATAGGTCTGGTTGGCCACCGCGCCCAGCCGCTCGCGGATGATGGGCGGCGTCTCGCCGGCCTGGATCAGCCGTACCGCCTCGAATACCGCCGGTCCTTCCCCGGCGAACACGTTGCGCGTGTCGACCACCCGCATGAGGAACGGCCCGGCGATGCCGGCCCGTTCGCGTACCTCGCGGTACTGCTTGAGGATCGCGAAGCTCGCCTTCACCACGTGGTCGTGGATCGGGCTGCGCGTGGCGGTGATGGTCAGGCAGAACACGCAATCGCGTTCCAGCACCAGCCTGTCCAGAAACAGCCGCTGCACGTCTTCCACCGAGCAGGGCTCGGTCTCGGCGGCATGGGTGCCGGCCAGCTTCATGGCCAGGAAGCGCTCGATTTCCTGCGGGTCACGCTGGTCCTTGAAGACCGTGCCGTCCAGTTTCACGGCGATCGGCATCACTGCGATGCCGTGCTCCTCGAGGAACGCCTGCGGCAGATCGCAGGACGCATCGATCGCCAACCCCATCCGCATATCGTCATCCCCCTGGCCAATGACGGGTCGACCATATCACGCGCGTCGATGTCGTGAACTGGGTCTTGCCCGGAGATTCTCCCGGCGCCTCGCCGGGTGACGGCCGCGGGCCGGCGCACGTAGAATGGCGTCGACTCGAGAATGGTTCCTGCCGGCGTGGCGTCGCCGGCGCTGCGTGCCGCCACCGCGGTGCGTTCCCGAGATACCCCATGAAAGACAAGCGAGAGATCGTCTCCAACTGGCTGCCGCGCTATACCGGCACGTCGCTGGAGCAGTTCGGCCAGCACGTGCTGCTGACCAATTTCGGCCTTTACGTAGACCTGTTCGCCCAATGGCACGGCGTGGAGGTGCGCGGCCGCGACCGGCCCATGCCCAACGCCACGGCCGACGGCATCACCCTGATCAATTTCGGCATGGGCAGCCCCAACGCCGCCACGGTGATGGACCTGTTGAGCGCGGTGCAGCCCAACGCGGCGCTGTTCCTGGGCAAGTGCGGCGGGCTTAAGAAGAAGAACCATCTCGGCGACCTGGTGCTGCCGATCGCGGCGATCCGCGGCGAGGGCACCTCCAGCGACTATCTGTTGCCCGAGGTGCCTGCGCTGCCGGCGTTCCAGCTGCAGCGCGCGGTGTCCACCATGATCCGCGACCTCGGCCACGACTACTGGACCGGCACGGTCTACACCACCAACCGGCGCGTGTGGGAGCATGACGAAGCGTTCAAGGATTATCTGCGCCGCACCCGCTGCATGGCGGTGGACATGGAAACGGCGACGATCTTCGCCGCGGGTTTCGCCAACAAGATCCCGTGCGGCGCGCTGCTGCTCGTGTCCGACCAGCCGATGATCCCCGAAGGCGTCAAGACCGAGGCCAGTGACCGCAGCGTGACCGAGCGCTATGTCGAGGCGCACATCCGCATCGGCATCGAGGCGCTCAAGCTGGTACGCCGCAACGGGCGCAGCGTGAAGCACCTGCGCTTCGAGGACGAGATGGAAGGCGAGTGAGCATGCATGCCCTCGCCGCGACGGCGAGGGCGTCCGGGTCGCAGAAACATGCGTCGGGCATTGCGTCGGCATCGCATCCCTTTCACCCGGGCATGACCGCGGGCACGGCAAGGTAAGGCAGTCCGATCCCCAGCGCGTGTCGGCCCGGCGCCCCGCCGCATCGCCGATCCTTGCCAGATCCCGCAGCTCTGACAGGTACGCGCGTCCAGCGCGAGGCGAGTCCTTGCGCCCCGTCCGCGGCGTCCCCGCCTGCAAGGAGCCAACCATCCATGAGCGAAACCGTCGGCGATTTCATCCTGCAGCGCCTCACCGACTGGGGCATCCGGCGCATCTTCGGCTTTCCCGGTGACGGCATCAACGGAATCATGGGCGCGATGGGCCGCGCCGCCGACCGCTTCGACTACGTACGCGTGCGCCACGAGGAAATGGCCGCCTTCATGGCCGGCGGGCATGCCAAGTTCACCGGCGAGATCGGCGTGTGCATGGCCACTTCCGGGCCGGGAGCGATCCATCTGCTCAACGGCCTTTACGACGCGCAGATGGACCACATGCCGGTGCTGGCGATCGTCGGCCAGTCCGCGCGCAACGCGATCGGCAGCGACTTCCAGCAGGAGGTCGACCTGCAGGTGCTGTTCCAGGACGTCTGCGGCTACGTCCAGACCATCCTCACGCCGGTGCAGGCGCGGCAGGTGGTCGACCGTGCGATCCGCATCGCCGCGGCGCGGCGCACCGTCACCTGCGTGATCGTGCCGAACGACATCCAGGAGCTGCCGGCGGTGAAGCATCCGCCGCGCAAGCACAACGACATCTACACCGGCATCGGCTACGCCAACCCGTGCCCGGTGCCCAGCGACGAGGACATCAAGCGCGCCGCCGACGTGCTCAACGATGGACGCAGGGTGGCGATCCTGATCGGCGCCGGCGCCCTGCACGCCGGCGACCCGGTGGTGGCGGTCGCCAACAGGCTCGACGCGGGCATCGCCAAGGCGCTGCTGGGCAAGGCCGCGCTGCCGGACGACCTGCCGTTCGTCACCGGTTCGATCGGCCTGCTGGGCACCAAGCCGAGCTGGGACATGATGAACGACTGCGACACCCTGCTGATGGTCGGCACCACCTTTCCCTATTCGGAGTTCCTGCCCGAGGAAGGCCAGGCGCGCGCGGTGCAGATCGACATCGACCCGCGCAACGTGTCGATGCGCTACCCGACCGAAGTGAACCTCATCGGCGACAGCGCGCAGGTGCTCGAACGCCTGCTGCCGCATCTGCGCCCGAAGGACAATCCAGACTGGCGCGAACGCATCGAGCTCAACGTGCGCAAGTGGTGGCGCGACCTGGAAGCCAAGGCGATGGAGCCGGCCAACCCGATCAATCCGCAGCGCATCTTCTGGGAGCTTTCCCCGCGCCTGCCGGACAACGCCATCATCTGCGGCGACTGCGGCTCGCACACCAACTGGTACGCGCGCGACGTGAAGATCCGCAAGGGCATGATGGCCTCGCTCTCGGGCAAGCTCGCCACCATGGGCAGCGGCATGCCCTACGCCATCGCGGCGAAGTTCGCCCATCCCGGGCGGCCGGTGCTGGCGATCGTCGGCGACGGCGCCATGCAGATGAACGGCAACGCCGAACTGATCACCGTCAAGCAGTACTGGAAGCAGTGGTCCAACCCCTGCTTCGTGGTGATGGTGCTGCACAACGACGACCTCAACCAAGTGACCTGGGAGCAGCGCGCGCTCGGCGGCGATCCGAAGTTCACCCAGGCGCAATACGTCGAGGAGTTCTCCTACGCCAAGTACGCCGAGTTGCTCGGCTTCAAGGCGATCCGCGTGGACCGTCCGGAGGAACTGGGCACCGCCTGGGAGCAGGCCTTCGCCGCCGACCGCCCGGTGCTGCTGGACATCATCGCCGACCCGGACGTGCCGCCGCTGCCGCCGCACATCACCTGGAAACAGGCCAAGGACTACATGACCGCGCTGGCCAAGGGCGACCCGGACGAGGGCGGCATCATCAAGCAAAGCCTGCGCCAGGTGCTCGCCGGCATCCTGCCGCACAGCCAGCGATGAACGTCGCGCGGCCCTGCCACGCCGCGACCGTTCCTGCAACGCGCCGCATCGCCCGCATCGAGGTGGACGCCTACCGCGTCCCCACCGACGCGCCGGAAGCCGATGGCACCATCGCCTGGGACGCCACCACCCTGGTGCTGGCGCGGGTCTGTGCCGGAGGCCACAGCGGCCTGGGCTGGACCTACGCCCACGCCGCCGCGGGTGCAGTGATCGCCGATCCCCTGCGCGACGTCCTGCTCAACCGTGACGCGGACGACATCCCCGGCGCCTGGCACGCGATGAACCGCAGCCTGCGCAACATCGGCCGGCCCGGCGTCGGGCTGATGGCCATCGGCGCGCTCGACGTCGCGCTGTGGGATCTGAAGGCGCGCCTGCACGGCACCTCGGTGGTACGCCTGATGGGCCGCGCGCGCGAGGCGGTGCCGGTGTACGGCAGCGGCGGTTTCACTTCCTACCCGGTCGAGCGCCTGCAGCGGCAGTTGGCCGGCTGGGTGGAGCAGGGCATGGCGCGGGTGAAGATGAAAGTGGGCACGCACCCGCACGAGGACCCGGCGCGCGTGCGCGCGGCGCGCGAGGCGATCGGCACGGCGCCCGAGCTGATGGTCGACGCCAACGGCGCCTATACCGCCAAGCAGGCGCTGGCGCTGGCCGGCTGCTACGCGCAGGAGGGCGTGGGCTGGTTCGAGGAGCCGGTGTCCTCCGACGACCTGGAAGGGCTGCGCCTGCTGCGCGACCGCACGCCGGCGGGCATGGACATCGCCGCCGGCGAGTACGGCTGGGACAGTTGGTATTTCCGCCGCATGCTCGAAGCCGGCGCGGTCGACGTGCTGCAGATCGACGGCACCCGCTGCGGCGGCTTCACCGGTTTCCTGCAGGCGGCCGCGCTCGCCCACGGCTTCGGCATCCCGGTCTCGGCGCACTGCGCGCCGCACCTGCACGCGCACGTGTGCAGTGCGGTGGGACACCTGAAGCACGTGGAGTACTTCCACGACCACGCGCGCATCGAATCGATGTTCTTCGACGGCCTGCCCGAACTGCGCGACGGCGCCCTGGTGGTCGACGCGGGCGCGGCGGGACTGGGACTCACCCTCAAGGCATCGGACGCGGGGCGTTACCGCGTCGAGGAAGGTTGGCAGGCATGACCAAGCAGAGAGAGCACGGCTCCGTCCCCTCATTCCCCCGCACGCCTCGATCCCAGGGCGCCGAGGCCGCGGCCACCTCCGCCGACGGCCGCGACCGCCAGGAACACTACCGCGACGCTGCCGTGCTGCCGCTGGCGCCGCCGCGCGTGCGTCATTCGCACAGCAATCGCTTCGCCTTCTCCAGCGCGGCTGCGGCCGTGCTGGCGCTGGACCTGGCCGCGGCCCTGGAGGGCGAGGTCTGCTTCGACGACGGCAGCCGCGCGCTGTACGCCACCGACGGCTCGATCTACCGCCAGGTGCCGATCGGCGTGGTCAAGCCGCGCCATGCGAAGGACGTCATCGAAACCCTGCGCCTGTGCCGCGAGCACGACGCGCCGGTGCTTTCGCGCGGCGGCGGCACCAGCCTGGCCGGGCAGTGCTGCAACACCGCGGTGGTGATGGATTTCTCCTATCACTTGAACCAGATCATCGAGATCGACGTGCAGAACCATCGCGCGCGCATCGAGCCCGGCTGCGTGCTGGACGACCTGCGCGACGAGGCGGAGAAGCACCACCTCACTTTCGGTCCCGACCCCTCCACCCACGCGCACAACACGCTGGGCGGCATGATCGGCAACAACTCCTGCGGCGTGCACTCGGTGATGGCCGGACGCACTGCCGACAACGTGCATGCGCTGGAAATCGTCACCTACGACGGCGTGCGCATGCGCGTAGGTCCGACCAGCGAGCAGGAACTCGAAGCGATCATCCGCGAGGGCGGCCGCCGCGGGGAAATCTACGCGGGACTCAAATCCATCCGCGACCGCTACGCCGACCTGATCCGCGCGCGCTATCCGAAGATCCCGCGCCGGGTCTCCGGTTACAACCTCGACGAACTCTTGCCCGAGAACGGCTTCAACGTGGCGCGCGCCCTGGTCGGCACCGAAGGTACCTGCGTGACCATCCTGGAAGCCGAGGTGCGCCTGGTGCCCAGCCCGCCGGTGCGCTCGCTGCTGGTGCTGGGCTACCCGGACGTGTTCCAGGCGGGCGACCACGTACCACAGATCCTTTCGTTCGGCCCGGTCGGCCTGGAAGGCATCGACGATGCGCTGATCGCCGACATGAAGCGCAAGGACATGCATCCGAAGGACCGCACCCTGCTGCCCCCGGGCGGCGGTTGGCTGATGGTCGAGTTCGGCGGCGACTCCAAGGAGGACGCCGACGCCAAGGCGCGCAAGCTGATGCAGGCGCTGAAACAGGACGACCACCCGCCGAGCATGAAGCTGTTCGACGACAAGGCTGAGGAGGGCATGCTGTGGACCATCCGCGAGTCGGGCCTGGGCGCCACGGCGCGCGTGCCCGGCCAGCCGGACGGTCATCCCGGCTGGGAGGATGCCGCCGTGCCGCCGGACCAGGTCGGCCCGTACCTGCGCGACTTCCGCAAGCTCTTGGCCAAGTACGCCTACACCTGCGCGCTGTACGGCCACTTCGGCGACGGCTGCATCCACTGCCGCATCGACTTCGACCTGTCCACGCCGGAAGCGGTGGCGCAATGGCGCGCCTTCATGGACGAGGCCTCGGACCTGGTGCTGTCCTACGGCGGCTCGCTGTCCGGCGAGCACGGCGACGGCCAGGTACGCGCATCCTTCCTACCCAAGATGTTCGGCGACGAGCTGGTGCAGGCTTTCGGCGAGTTCAAGGCGTTATGGGACCCGCGCGGCCGGATGAACCCCGGCAAGGTGGTCGACCCCAACCCGATGGACGCCGACCTGCGCGACGGTCCCGGCTACCAGCCGCCCAAGCTCAAGACCGCGTTCGCCTATCCGGCCGACGGCATGAGCTTCGCCCAGGCCGCGCGCCGCTGCGTGGGCGTGGGCAACTGCCGCAACAAGCACAAGAACGTGATGTGCCCCAGCTACCGCGCCACCCACGAGGAGAAGTGGAGCACGCGCGGCCGCTCGCACCTGTTGTTCGAGATGCTCGAGGGCGATCCGCTCAAGGACGGCTGGCGCAGCGAGCCGGTGCGCGATGCGCTGGACCTGTGCTTGGCCTGCAAGGGCTGCAAGAGCGATTGCCCGGTCAACGTGGACATGGCCACCTACAAGGCCGAGTTCATGTACCACCATTACAAGGGCCGCCTGCGCCCGCGCGCGGCGTATGCGATGGGGCGCATCTTCGACGTGGCGCGGGTAGCCTCGCATGTGCCGTGGCTGGCCAACGCGATCCTGCAGACGCCGGGCCTGTCGCATCTGGCCAAGGCGATCGGAGGCATCGCCCAGCGGCGCGCGATGCCGCGCTTCGCCGGCGAGACCTTCCGCGACTGGTTCGCCGCGCGCGAGCGGTCGCGCGCGCGCGGGCCGGAGGTGCTGCTGTGGCCAGACACCTTCAACAACTACCTTCATCCGGAGCCGCTCAAGGACGCCGTCGGCGTGCTGGAGGCGGCCGGCTACCGCGTGGTGGTGCCGCAGGCGCCGCTGTGCTGCGGGCGCCCGCTGTACGCCGAAGGCATGCTGGACAAGGCGCGCGCGCAGCTGGCCGACATCCTGGACACGCTCTCGCCGCACATCGACCGCAGCGTGCCGGTGGTGGGTCTGGAGCCGTCGTGCGTGGCCGCCTTTCGCGACGAGCTGCCCAATCTCTTTCCCGCGGACGAGCGCGCGCACTGGCTTTCGCGCAACACCTTCATTTTCAGCGAATACCTCGACCGCGTCGGCTATGCGCCGCCGCAGTTGAGACGCAAGGCGCTCGTGCACGCGCACTGCCACCACCACGCTGTGATCGGCACCGACGCGGAAAAGCGCCTGCTTGCCAAGGCCGGGCTGGACTTCGAGTTGCTCGACGCCGGCTGCTGCGGCATGGCCGGCTCGTTCGGCTTCGACGCGCGGAAGGTCAACGTGTCCATCGCCATCGGCGAACTGGAGCTGCTGCCGGCGATCCGCGCGGCCGATCCGGACACGCTGATCATCACCAACGGCTTTTCCTGCCGCCAGCAGATCGAGCAGTGCACCGGGCGCACGGCGCTGGACGTCTCGCAGGTGCTGGCCATGGCGCTGGCGCAGGGCCCGTCCAACCTCGACGGGATTCCCCTGCGCGAGCGCGAGGCGCCGTTGCCGTCGGTACGGCCGGAGCCCGGGCGTGGCGGCGAGTCGAGGGGAGGCCGGCCTTGATCGCAAAGCCGTCCCTTTCCCCGAAAGGGCGAGCGCCTCACGGGAGCCACCCATGCACTACCAACTGATCCACCAAGGCGACACGCGCACCTGGGCCGTCGTGCTCGACACCGGCGAGGAGGCCAACGCCTGCCTGCTCGCCTTCGCCAAGGAGCAGCACCTGTCGGCCGCGCACTTCACCGCCATCGGCGCCTTCGAACGCGCGGTACTGGGCTACTTCGACTGGAACAGCAAGGACTACAAGCGCAACGCCGTCGACGAACAGGTCGAGGTCGTCTCGCTGATCGGCGACGTGGCGCTCGAGGGCGGCGAGCCCAAGCTGCACATGCACGCGGTGCTCGGCCAGTCGGACGGCCGCGCGCTGGGCGGCCACCTGCTCGAAGGCCGTGTGCGGCCCACGCTGGAGGTGATCGTCACGCAATCGCCGGCGCACCTGCGCCGCCGCCACGATCCGGCGTCCGGGCTCGCGCTGATCCACCTCGACAAGGAGCTTCCATGAGCACGCCAGAACCGATCGGCGAGTGCCGCTGGGCCATCGCCGAAGGCTACATCCCGCCCGGCGGCACGCATGCCGACGACCCACGCTTCGAGAGCCACGAGACCGCCTGCCTGCTCAACACCAATCCGCAGGACGCGCACGTGACCCTCACCATCTACTTCAAGGACCGCGAGCCGGCAGGGCCCTACCGCATCACCGTGCCCGCCCGGCGCACGCTGCACCTTCGCTTCAACGACCTGCAAGATCCCGAATCGATTCCGCGCGACACCGACTACTCCAGCGTGTTGGAGTCGGACCTTCCCATCGTGGTCCAGCACACGCGCCTGGACTCGCGCCAGGCCGCGCTCGCGCTGCTCAGCACCATCGCCTACAGCGCCTGAGTCCAGGCCCCTCTCTCCAGCCCCGCCGGGGAAGGGGCTGGAGAGAGGGAAGCCTTTCCCTTTTGTTGTGCCCCCGAGGAGCCCTTCACATGAACAACAAGAAACCCGAAGTCGTCGTCATCACCGGCGCCTCCGCCGGCGTCGGTCGCGCCACCGCGCACCGCTTCGCCCGCGACGGCGCGCGCGTCGCGCTGCTGGCGCGCGGCAGTGAGCAGCTGGAGGCCGCGGCCGAGGAAGTGCGCAAGCTCGGCGGGCAGGCGCTGGCCATCTCCGTGGACGTCGCCGATGCCGCCGCGGTGGAGACGGCCGCCGAACGCGTGGAGCAGGAACTCGGGCCCATCGACATCTGGATCAACGACGCCATGGCGACGATTTTTGCGCCGGTCCATGAAATCAGCCCGGAAGAGTTTCGCCGTTCCACCGAGGTGACCTACCTGGGCACCGTGTACGGCACCATGGCGGCGCTCAAGCGCATGCGCGAACGCAACCGCGGCACCATCGTGCAGGTGGGCTCGGCGCTCGCCTACCGGGCGATACCGCTGCAGGCGCCCTACTGCGGCGCCAAGTTCGCCATCCGCGGCTTCACCGACGCGCTGCGCGTGGAGCTGATGCACGACAGGAGCGACATCCACATCACGATGGTGCAGCTGTCGGCCTTCAACACGCCGCAGTTCCAGTGGGGCCGTACCAAGCTCCCGCGCCGGCCGCAGCCGGTGCCGCCGATCTTCCAGCCGGAGGTGGCCGCCAAGGGCATCCACTGGGCCGCCCACCATCGCCGGCGCGAGCTCAACGTGGGCTTCCCGGCGGTCAAGGCGATCATCGGCAACAAACTGTTCCCGAAGCTGGCCGACCGCAAGCTGGTCAGGCTCGGCTACGCCGGCCAGATGGGCAAGCGGCCGCTGCCGGCGGATCGGCCGGACAATCTGTATGAGGCGGTGCCGGAGGACTACGGCACGCACGGGCGCTTCGATGCGCGTTCGAAGGGCTACAGCCTGCAGCTATGGGTGACCACGCATCGCGGCCTGGTGGCGGCGGGGGCGCTCGCGGCAGGCGTCTTGCTGTGGGCCGGCGGCCGCAGTCTGCGGGCGGGCTCGCGGCACTAGGATCCGTTCTGCGAGAGCGTTCGTTCGTGAGCCTTCCCCCGCTCTGCGGGGGAAGGCGCCGGCAGGCGCATGGGGACGCCTTGCGTGGGGACGCGCCTCAGTAACGCGGCACCGTCGGATCGACCTCGCGCGCCCACGCGTCCATGCCACCCTCGACGTTGAAGACATGGGTGAAGCCGTGCGCCGCGAAGCGTTCGGCCATGGCGCGGCTGGAATTGCCGTGGTGGCAGATGAAGGCGATCGCGGTGTCCTTCGGCAGCGCCGCGAGCGTGTCGTAGCCTTCCTCCTCCAGCACGCGCGCCAGCGCCAGCGGCGCGGCCTGGGCGCGGCCGGCGGCCGGCCGCACGTCGACCAGCACGATGCTGCCGTCGGCCAGGCGGGCCTTCAGTTCCTGCACGCCGAGCGACTTGATTTCCTGCGCCCCGGGAAACTTCAGGCTCAGCCCTTCGCCCTGCACGGTGGAGACCCAGTCGATCACGATGCCGCGCGCGCGCTGCGCGCTGCCCGGGTCGAAGTGGACCTCGATGCCGTTGGCGCTCACCACGATGTCGTGGTCGCCCGCCGGCGCCAGCTGGAAACCGGCGCTGTGGTCCGGACCGATCTCCAGATGCAGCGCCAGGCCCTGCGCATTGGAGATGCCGTTGCGGATGGCTTCGGCGGCCTTGTCGGTAATCGTGATCTGCGGCGGCGTGCGGTCCGGCGGCGACGCGCCGAACAACGCGTGCAGCTCACCGCTGGCGTACATCTGCCGGATGATGTCGGCGCCGCCGACCAGCTCGCCCTCGACGTACAGCTGCGGGATGGTCGGCCAGTCGCCGAACACCTTGATGCCTTCGCGGATGTCCGGGTCCTCCAGCACGTTGACCGTGTGGTACTCGGGCAGCAGTTCGTTGAGCGTGTTGGTGGCCGCGGCGGAGAAGCCGCACATCGGCTGGCGGCGGTCGCCCTTCATGAACAGCACCACGCGGTGGTCCTTGAGCAGGGTTTCGATGCGTTCGCGGGTGGCAGGATCGAGGGACATGGGAAAGCTCCGGCAAAGAGGGCCCATGATACGCCCGGCAGGTCGGGGCGGCGCGGACGAACCCATGCGGCGCGCTATTTCACCGCAGCGGCGGCCACCGGCAGGATCGCTTCGGTCCACAGCGCGTACTGCTGCGCGCTGGGATGCAGCCCGTCCTCGGCGACCAGCTCCGGGTGTCGCCGCGAGATGGGCGTGATGTCCACCCAGCGCGCACCGGCGCGGCCGGTCTCGTCGCGCGCGATGGCGTTGTAGGCGTCCAGCGCCTGGGCGATCTGCGCCGGATCGCGCCCCTGCTCGCGGGCGAAACGGGTAACGCCCCAATCGGGGATCGAAACGACCACCACGCGCGATGCGTGGCCGCCGGCCAGGCCGACCGCGCGCCGGAGCAGCCGGGCGAACTCGTCGCGGTACTCGCCTGCATCGCGGCCGCGGTACTGGTTGTTCACGCCGATCAGCAGGGTGACCAGGCCGTAGGGCGGGGCGAAGCTCGCCGCGTCCATGGCCGACGACAGCTCGTCGGTGGTCCAGCCGGTGACGGCGACGATCTGCGGGTCGTCGATCGCCACCCCGCGCTCGCGCAGCCGCACGACCAGTTGCGCCGGCCAGCGGCCGGCGGCGGGCACCGCTTCGCCGATGGTGTAGGAATCGCCCAAGGCGAGGTAATGCAGAAGCATGGCGGCTCCGGTGGGTGAGGTCCTTCGACTTCGGCGCTGTGCGCCCATGCTCGGGACGAGCGGAATTCCTCGATCCCGATCCTAAAAAATCCGCTCGCGCTGAGCGTAGCCCGCAGGGCGGAGTCGAAGCGGTAGCCTCGAGCCCCGCACCCGAACCCCTTTCCCACCGGGATGGGGGGGGTGCGTCAGGCGACCGCCGATTCGCGCGCCTGTTCCTGTGCCATGCGATCGAGCACCCGCTCCATCCGCACGAACACCTCGGCCAGCTGCGCCGGCGGCGGCAGCAGGGTCAGGCGCAGGTGGCGGCTGTGCGGCATGTTGAAGCTGGAGCCGGGCACCAGCAGCACCGCCTCCTGCTCGAGCAGGCGCAGCGCGAAGGCGTCGTCGTCGAACCGCGGCAGGCACTCGGCGCGAACTTGCGGGAAGGCATACAGCGCGCCGGCGGGCGCGACCAGATCGAGATAGTCGCTTGCCGCCACGCCTTCCAGCACCGCGCGGCGCGCCTCGTGCAGGCGACCGCCCGGCGCGGTGAGCGTGCCGATGGTCGGCCGCCCGGCCAGCGCCGGCACCACCGCCCACTGCGCAGGCGCATTGGCGCACAGGCGCAACGCCGCAAGCAGCTGCAGCGCGTCGCGGTAGGCGGCGGTAGGCGCCGGATCGCCCGAGAGGCTCAGCCAGCCCACGCGGTAGCCGCAGGCCCGATGCACCTTGGACAGCCCGCCGAAGCTGAGGCAGGGATGCATGCCGGCCACCTCGGCCAGCGGCTGGAACGGCGCCTGGTCGTAGAGGATCTCGTCATAGATCTCGTCGGCCAGCAGCAGCAAGCCGTGGCGCGCGGCGATCGCCACCAGCCGTTCGAGCAGGGCGCGCGGGTAGACCGCGCCGGTGGGGTTGTTCGGGTTGATCAGCACCAGTGCGCGCGTGCGCGGCGTGACCAGCGCCTCGACCTCGTCCGGATCGGGCAGATGGCCATGCGGCGCCAGGCAGCGGTAATAGCGCGGCCGGCCGCCGTTCAAGATGGTGGCGGCGCTCCACAGCGGGTAGTCGGGGCTGGGCAGCAGCACCTCATCGCCGGGCTGCAGCAGCGCGCGCAGCGACAGGTCGATCAGCTCGCTGACGCCGTTGCCGATGAAGATGCGCTCGACCGCGACATCCGCCGCGCCCCGTGCGCGCTGCTGCGCAGCGATCGCCTCGCGGGCCTCTTCCAGCCCTTGCTCGTGGCCGTAGCCCTCGCTGTCGGCCAGGTGCGTGGCGATCGCCTGGCGCAGGTGCGCGGGCGTCTCGAAGCCGTAGCGCGCGGGGTTGCCGATGTTGAGCTTGATGATCGGGTGCCCGGCCGCTTCCAGCTCGCGCGCGCGGCGCGTGAGCGCCCCGCGGATCTCGTAGCGCACGTCGGCCAGGTGTGCGCTGGGCAAGATGGGAACCGGCACGGGTGTCCTCGGGGGGCAGGTTAAAGCGCCGATGCTAGCAGCGCCGGGCCCGTGCAGTTCCGGCCACCGTCGGCAGACGCGATGTGCGTGCGACGGGCGCGCTGCGGGAAACGGGCATAATCGGCGGCCATGAGCGACGAGGCCATCCTCCAACGCCTGCGCCACATCGGCTGGCGCGGCGAGCTGCCGCCCGGTGGCCGGCGCATCGCGCGCGTGGTCGCGCAGCACCGGGCCGGCTACGAGCTGCACGATGGCGAGGCCGTGTTCGGCGCGCAGCCGGCGGGGCATTTCCTCAAGCGCGCGCTGGATCCTGCCCAGCGGCCCGCGGTAGGCGACTTCGTCGAAGTGGAGGAGGGCCGTCCACCGCACATCCTGAACGTGCTGCCGCGCCGCAGCGCGCTCTCGCGCGCCGCCGCGGGCGAACGCTACGAGCGCCAGCTGATCGCCACGAACATCGATTACGTCCTGGTCCTGACCGGGCTGGACAACGATTTCAGCCCGGCGCGCATCGAGCGCTATCTCTCGCTGATCGAGGACTCCGGCGCGCAGCCGGTGGTGCTCCTGAGCAAGCTCGACCTGCACGCGGACGCCCAAGCGCGCCTGTCCGCCCTGCGCGGGCGCCTGCCGGCGCACACGCCGGTCCATGCCGTCAACGGCAAGGACCCGGCCAGCGCGCAACTGCTGGCCCGCTACCTGCAGCCCGGCGACAGCGCGGTGCTGGTGGGCTCCTCCGGCGCCGGCAAGTCCACCCTCACCAACACCTTGCTGGGCGACGAGCGCATGGCCACCGGCGCGGTGCGCGCGCACGACAGCCGCGGGCGCCACACCACCACCCACCGCGCGCTCCTGATGCTGCCCTCGGGCGGCTGCCTGATCGATACGCCCGGCATGCGCGAACTCAAGCTCACCGGCGAGGAAAACCTCGACCTGTTCGCCGACATCGAAGCGCTGGCCGAAACCTGCCGCTTCGCCGACTGCGGTCACGGCAGCGAGCCTGGATGTGCGGTGCAATCGGCGCTGGACTCCGGCGAACTGGCCGGCGAGCGCTGGCGCAACTTCCTCAAACTGCGCGACGAGCGCGAGGAACAGGCCGCCACGCTGGAGGCACGACTGCGCCGGCAGCGCGGGGGCCGTCCGGCGGAGCGGCCGCACGGGAACCGCGGGCGGCGCGAGCGGGAGTGAATCAGCTGATTCGGGATAACCACATGTATCGAGCCCTTGCATTTGCGACCCACCTGCGCGCCGCGCCGCTGCGGCAGCCGGCGTGATGAGCGCGGTCCCGGCCGATCAGCAGCACTACGCCGAGCTGGATCGGCGCATGCTCGCCGCCGCCCGTTCGATCAACATCCTGCCCACGGTGGCGTGGCCTGCGTCGCTGGAGCAGCGCATGATCGCGGCCTACGACCAGGGCCGCTATGCGCTGCCGGAAGTGCACTACGTGCGGCCGGATCTCGGGCAGGTGCGTGCCGAGCTGGTGGCGGTCGAGCGCGAGGCCCAGACGTCGCTGAGCGGCGACCCGATCGGCGACTACCTGTGCCGCACCGCTGCCTCCTGGCGCATCGCCACGGAGCTGCTGGAGGCGGTCGGCAGCAGCGGCGTCACCGCGCCGTCGATCGAGCTCTACGGCCGGCCGGGCGATGCCATCCCCGGCAGCCAGAAGAGCAACCTCGACGCGGCGCGCTATTTCGTCGAGCTGTCCGACGAACTGGGCGCCGACCTGCTCGCCGACGACGTGTGCATGGACATCTCCGCCGAAACGCTGCGCACGGACCTGGGCCGTACGCTGGACGAATTCTTCGGGCCCGGCCGCATCGTGGTCGAGGTGGACCCGGAACTGACCGCCAAGGCGGCTGCCGGCGCCACCCGCATCCGCCTGCGCGGCGGCGCCAGCTTCAGCGAGTACGACCGCCACCAGTTGCTCGCGCACGAGGCCTTCGTGCATTCGCTGACCGCGCTCAACGGCCGCGAGCAGCCCCTGCTCGCCTCGCTGGCGCGCACCTCGCCACGGGTCACGGCCACGCAGGAGGGCCTGGCCGTGTTCGCCGAGCTGATGTCCGGCGCCATCGACATCGCCCGCCTCAAGCGCATCAGCCTGCGCATCCTGGCCATCGACATGGCGCTCAACGGCGCCGATTTCGTCGAGGTCTACAAGTACTTCCGCCACTGCGGGCAGGGTTCGGCGGACAGCTTCCATTCGGCGCAGAGGGTGTTCCGTGGCGTGCCGCTGACCGGCGGCGCGGCCTTCGCCAAGGACAACGTCTATCTGTCCGGCCTGCTCACCGTGCACACCTTCTTCCGCTGGGCGTTCAAGCAGCAGCGCATGGACCTGCTGCGCCACCTGTTCGCCGGCAAGCTCGCGCTGCACGACGTGATCACCCTGCAGCCGCACTTCGAAGCCGGCACGCTGAAGCCGCCGCGCTGGCTGCCGCCGTGGATGCAGCACGTGCACGGGCTGGCCGGCAAGCTGGCCTTCTCGCTGTTCGTCAACGGCATCCACATGGGGCAGGTGCAGGCGGACGAACTCAGCCTGCGGCTGTAGCGGCGCGGCGCGCATCGGCCCCTGCGCGGGATCGCACTGCTACCATGTAGGGCCGCTTCCCCTCGCACAAAGCCGTCACCCATGGCCCATTCCGACGACCTGCGCCACGCCGCGCTCGAGTACCACCGCCATCCCCGCCCGGGCAAGATCAAGGTCACCGCGACCAAGGCGATGGTGACCCAGCGCGAGCTGTCGCTGGCCTACTCGCCGGGCGTGGCCTACGCCTGCGAGGCGATCGTGGAGAACCCGCACGCCGCCAGCGAGATGACCGCACGCGGCAACCTGGTGGCGGTGATCACCAACGGTACCGCGGTGCTGGGCCTGGGCGACATCGGTCCGCTCGCCGGCAAGCCGGTGATGGAAGGCAAGGGCGTCCTGTTCCAGAAGTTCGCCGGCATCGACGTGTTCGACATCGAGCTGAACGAGCGCGACCCGGACAAGCTGGTGGACATCATCGCCGCGATGGAGCCGACCTTCGGCGGCATCAACCTGGAAGACATCAAGGCGCCGGAGTGCTTCATCGTCGAGCGCAAGCTGCGCGAGCGGATGAACATCCCGGTGTTCCACGATGACCAGCACGGCACCGCGATCATCGTCGGCGCCGCGGTGCTCAACGCGCTGGAAGTGGTCGGCAAGAAGATCGGCGACATCAAGCTGGCGACCACCGGCGCCGGCGCCGCCGGCATCGCCTGCCTGGACATGCTGGTGGCGCTCGGCGTCAGGCCCGAGAACATCCTGGCCTTCGACCGCGAAGGCGTGATCCACGCCGGCCGCGAGGGGCTGGACCCGGACAAGGCGCGCTACGCCCGCGACACCGACAAGCGTTCGCTGGCCGACATCGTGGCCGGGGCCGACGTGTTCCTGGGCCTGTCCGCAGGCGGCATCCTCAAGCCCGAGATGGTCGCCACCATGGCCGACAGGCCGATCATCCTGGCGCTGGCCAATCCCAACCCCGAGATCCTGCCGGAGGATGCCAAGCGCGTGCGGCCGGACTGCATCGTCGCCACCGGCCGTTCGGACTACCCGAACCAGGTCAACAACGCGTTGTGCTTCCCGTACATCTTCCGTGGCGCGCTGGACGTGGGCGCGACCGGCATCAACGAGGCGATGAAGCTGGCCTGCGTACGCGCCATTGCGGCGCTGGCCCGCATGGAAGCCTCGGACCTGGCCGGCGCCTACGGCGGCGAGGTGCCCTCGTTCGGCGCCGACTATCTGATCCCGCGGCCGTTCGACCCGCGCCTCCTGGTGATGCTGGCGCCGGCGGTGGCGCAGGCGGCGATGGACTCGGGCGTGGCCGGCCGGCCGATCGAGGACATGGACGCCTACCGCGAGAAGCTCGGCCAGTTCATCTACCGCACCAGCCTGCTGATGAAGCCGGTGTACGAGCGCGCCCGCGCCGACCTGAAGCGGGTGGTCTACGCCGAGGGCGAAGAAGAGAACGTGCTGCGCGCCGTGCAGACGGTGATCGACGAGAAGCTCGCCTTTCCGATCCTGATCGGCCGTCCGGACGTGATCGCCACGCGCATCGAGCGCCTGGGCCTGCGCATGCGCGAGGGCGTGGATTTCGAGCTGACCAACATCAACGACGATCCGCGCTTCAACGACTACTGGCAGCAGTACCACGCGCTGACCGAACGCCGCGGCGTCACCCCGGCGGCGGCCAAGAACCTGATGCGCTCGCGTCCCACGCTGATCGCCGCCATCATGGTCGAGCGCGGCGAAGCCGACGCGCTGATCTGCGGCCTGGTCGGGCGCTACCACAAGAAGCTCGGCTACCTGCGGTCGGTGTTCGGGCTGGACCCGGGCGTGCAGTGCACCTCGGCCATGACCGGCGTGATCAACGACCTGGGCGCCTGGTTCTTCGTCGACACCCACGTGCAGGTCGACCCCACCGCCGAGCAGATCGCCGAGGCCACGCTGCAGGCGAGCTACCGGCTCAAGCTGTTCGGCATCGAGCCCAAGGTGGCGCTGCTCTCGCACTCCAACTTCGGCAGCCACGACAATGCCAGCGCGGCCAAGATGCGCCGCGCCTACCAGTTGATCCGCGAGCGCGCGCCCAGGCTGGAAGTGGACGGCGAGATGCAGGCCGACACCGCCTGGGACGGCGTGCTGCGCCAGCGCATCTTCCCCAACACCACGCTGTCCGGCCGCGCTAACCTGTTCGTGCTGCCCAACCTGGACGCGGCCAACATCGTCTACAACATGGTGCGCGTGATGACCAGCGGCGTGGCGATCGGCCCGATCCTGATGGGCGTGGACAAGAGCGCGCACATCCTCACGCCGGCCTCGACCGTGCGGCGGGTCGTCAACATGACGGCGATCGCGGCGGTGGATGCGCAGATCCGGGTCGCCGCGCGGGAGGCCGGGGCCGGTGTGCTGCGCAGCATGCGTTGAGCGCCATCCTGGCGTATAGTCCGCGTGAAACCGGGGGGATCACCATGGCTGAGCCAAGGGGAGCCCGCACAAGGATGAGCCAGCTTCCGTCCTGCACCGTGCTGCTCATCGCGTACCGCATGCAGCACACCATCGCCGAATCCTTGCGCTCCGTACTCGCGCAGGATGTGCCGTGCGAGATCATCGTCTCGGACGACTGTTCCGGCGACGAGTCGCTGTCGGTCGCGCGCGACGTCATGAAGGGCTACACCGGACCGCACCGGGTCACCATCCGCAGCACGGCGCAGAACCTCGGCCTGTGCGCGCACCTGAACGAACTGGCTGGGCTCGCCACGGGCGAGGTGCTGGTGTTCCAGGCCGGCGACGACGTAGCCCGTCCGGACCGGGTGGAACGCTTGCTGGAGGAATTCGTCGCGCACCCGCAGGCGCAGGTGGTCGGTTCGGCCGTCGACGACATCGACGAGCGGGGCCGCCTGCTCGCCGAATCCGTGCGCGGGATGCCCCGGCGGCTGGACCAGCGCGCCTTCCTGCGGCGCGGTCGGATGCAGACGGTGCTGGGCGCCTCCATGGCGGTGCGCCGCGAACTGATCACCGGGATGCCAGCGCTGCACGGCTTCGTGGAAGACAACATGCTCAGCCTGCGCGCGGCGCTGGTGGGCGAGTGCCGCTGCCTGCCGCAGGCGCTGCTGGGCTATCGCCGCCATGGCGGCAACCTCAACGACTGGATGTTCGACCGCAGCGACCACGACTATTCGACCTACGAGCGTCGCAACCGTCGTGTGCTGACCATGTACCGCCAGATCGCCGCCGACCAGGAGCGCTGCGCGGAGGCCCGCCCCGACCTGCCGGCCGAACGGCGCCGGCTGGCGCTGGCGTTGGCGGCGATGTACCGGCTGGAGGCGGACATGCGCGAGGCGCTGCTGGACCGCCCGCGCTACCAGTGGGTGCGGTTGCTGTGGCGCGGGCTGCGCCATCCCGGCCTGCACCGCAAGAGTGCCGAGCGCGGCCTGAAGCTGCTGCTGCCGCGCCGCTGGTTCGGCCGCGGCGCGCAGATTCGCGGCTACCTGGGTTCCTAGCCCGCCGCCTCTCGGCGCGCGCGCGCCAACTTGCGCAGCATTCGCATCTGCAGGCGCACCGCCGCCTGCCAGGCCGGCCGGTCCGGTGCGGCCAGCGCCGCGCGCTCACGCCAGATCGCCCGCAGCAGCGGCGCGTGGGAGCGCTTGTCGATGGCCAGCTCCAGCGCCTCGGACATGCGCCGCGCGCGGCCGCCCGCGTCGAAACGGCTGCCGGCCAGCGCCCGCAGCAGGGCGACCCGGTCCGTTATCCAGCCGCGGTAGCGGTCCGGCTTGCGGGCAACGCCTTCGCGACCTAAAGAGGAATAAGCCTGGGTGTGTCGGCGGAACCGCACCAGCGGCCGATCGACGTACACCACGCCGCCGCGCGCCGCCGCGAACATGGCCAGCACCCAGTCGTAGAACAGTTCCGGTGGCAGCGGGCGTACGCTCTCGAACAGGTCGCGGCGCACCAGCAGCGCATGGCCGGACACCGAATTGGCGAAGGCGAACCGCAACGGCTCGCGTCCGGCCAGCATCTGCGTGTCGTCCGAGATCCGGCGCCCGCTGGGCTGTCCTTCGCCGTCGATATAGGCGGAGTCGCAGTAGGCGAGGTCGGCCTGGCCGATGGCGGCGAGCAGGGTGGCGAGCTTGTCCGGCGCCCACAGATCGTCCTGGTCGCTGGGGGCGATGAACTCGCCCCGGCACAGCGACATGGCCCGCTCGAAGCTGCGCGTGGGGCCGAGATTGGCCGGGTTCGGGTGCACGCGTACGCGCCCGTCGCGGCGTGCATAGTCCTGCAGCAAGGCCACGCTGGCGTCGCGGGAGCCGTCGTCCACCGCGATGACCTCCAACTGCACGTCGCGCTGCGCCAGGATCGAATCCAGTTGCGCCTCGAGGAAACGCTCGCCGTTGTACACGCTAAGGGCGACCGAGATCAGCGGCGAAGGCGTCGTGGGGGTAGGCATGGTTCGGATCGGCTGGGGTGCTGGCGCATGGTAAGCGATGCCTGCCGTGTGGCGGCCCACCCCCCGCAAAGCTAGAATCGGGGGCTCCCCACACGTCAAATACAAGAGGCGCCCGGTGCGCCGCGGAGAAGTTCCATGGATCAGCTCGATGACATCCTGAATCAGGATCTCGACCCCGCCGAAACCCGCGAGTGGGTCGAATCGCTCAATGCGGTCATCCAGCACGACGGCACCGAGCGCGCGCATTTCCTGCTCGAGCGCATGGTCGATTCCACCCGGCGCTCCGGCGGCTACCTGCCGTTCGATCCGACCACCGAGTACGTCAACACCATCGCGCCGGCGAACGAGGCCAAGAGCCCGGGCGACGCGGCGATGGAATGGCGCATCCGCTCGATCATCCGCTGGAACGCCATGGCGATGGTGGTGCGCGCCAACCGCAAGCCGGGTGAGCTCGGCGGGCATATCGCGAGCTTCGCTTCGTCCGCGACGCTCTACGACGTCGGCTTCAACCATTTCTGGCGCGCGCCCAGCGCCGAGCACCCGGGCGACCTGGTGTTCCACCAGGGCCACTCCAGCCCCGGCGTGTACGCCCGCTCGTTCCTCGAAGGCCGCATCGGCGAAGAGCAACTGGATCTGTTCCGCATGGAGGTGGCCGGCAAGGGCCGCGCGCTGTCCTCCTACCCGCACCCCTGGCTGATGCCCGACTACTGGCAGGTGCCGACCGTGTCGATGGGCTTGGGTCCCATCCAGGCGATCTACCAGGCGCAGTTCTGGAAGTACCTCGAGCACCGCGGCCTGATCCCCAAGACCGACCGCAAGGTGTGGTGCTTCATGGGCGACGGCGAGTGCGACGAGCCCGAGTCGCTGGGCGCGATTTCGCTGGCCGGCCGCGAAGGCCTGGACAACCTCGTCTTCGTGATCAACTGCAACCTGCAGCGGCTGGACGGCCCGGTGCGCGGCAACGGCAAGATCATCCAGGAGCTGGAGGGCGTCTTCCGCGGCGCCGGCTGGAACGCGATCAAGGTGATCTGGGGTTCCTACTGGGATCCGCTCCTGGCGCGCGACAAGGACGGCGTGCTGCGCAAGCTGATGATGGAAACGCTCGACGGCGAGTACCAGGCCTGCAAGGCCTTCGGCGGCGCCTACACGCGCGAGCATTTCTTCGGCAAGTACCCGCAGACCCGCGAGATGGTCGCCAACCTCTCCGACGACGACATCTGGCGTCTCAACCGCGGCGGACATGATCCGCACAAGGTCTACGCCGCCTACCACGCGGCGGTGAACACCAAGGGCATGCCCACGGTGATCCTGGCCAAGACGGTCAAGGGCTACGGCATGGGCCTGGGCTCGGGCGAATCGCAGAACCCGACCCACCAGCAGAAGAAGCTGGACACCGACTCGGTGCGCGCTTTCCGCGACCGCTTCAACATCCCGGTGTCGGACGACAAGCTGGCCGAGGTGCCGTACTACCACCCGGGCAAGGATTCGCCTGAAGTCGAATACATGCTCGAGCGCCGCCGCGCGCTAGGCGGCTTCCTGCCGCAGCGCCGGCGCAAGACCGACGTGCAGCTCAAGGCGCCGGACCTGTCCGCCTTCGCGCAGATCACCGCCGGCACCGGCGAGCGCGAGATCTCCACCACCATGGCGCTGGTGCGCGGCATGAACCTCTTGCTGCGCGACAAGGCGATCGGCCCGCGCGTGGTGCCGATCGTCGCCGACGAGGCGCGCACCTTCGGCATGGAGGGCATGTTCCGGCAGATTGGTATCTATGCTCCGTTCGGGCAGAAGTACCGCCCGCAGGATTCGGACCAGCTGCTCTATTACCGCGAGGACCAGAAGGGCCAGGTGTTGCAGCAGGGCATCAGCGAGGCCGGCGGCATGGCCTCGTGGATGGCGGCGGCCAGCAGCTACTCGATCAGCAACCAGCCGATGCTGCCGTTCTTCATCTACTACTCGATGTTCGGCTTCCAGCGCATCGGCGACCTGGCCTGGGCCGCCGGCGACATGCGCGCGCGCGGCTTCCTGGTCGGCGGCACCTCCGGCCGCACCACCTTGAACGGCGAAGGCCTGCAGCACGAGGACGGCCAGTCGCACCTGATGGCCGGGGTGATCCCGAACGTGAAGGCCTATGACCCGACCTTCTCCTACGAGGTCGGCGTGATCCTGCAGGACGGTACGCGCCGCATGCTGCAGGAACAGGAGGACGTGTACTACTACGTCACCGTGATGAACGAGAACTACGAGCACCCGGAACTGCCGAAGGGTTGCGAGGAAGGCATCATCAAGGGGATGTACCTGTTCCGGGATTCGGGCCAGGGCAATGGCAACGGCAAGGGCAAGTCCAAGTCCAAGGCGCCGTGCGTGCAGCTGCTGGGCTCGGGCACCATCCTGCGCGAGGTGATCGCCGCGGCCGAACTGCTGGAAAAGGATTTCGGCGTCGCTGCCGACATCTGGTCCTGCCCCAGCTTCAGCGAGCTGCGCCGGGATGGCTTCGACGCCGAGCGCTGGAACCGCCTGCATCCGGAAGCCGAGCCGCGCCTGCCGTACGTCACCGGGCTGCTGCAGGGCCGTTCCGGCCCCGCCATCGCCGCGACCGACTACGTGCGTGAGTACGCCGACCAGATCCGCGCCTTCATGCCCGAGGGCATGCGCTACACCGTGCTGGGCACCGACGGCTACGGCCGTTCGGACACCCGCGCGCACTTGCGCGACTTCTTCGAGGTCGACCGCTACTGGATCGCGCACGCCGCGCTCGCGGCGCTGGCGAAGGACGGCCTGGTCAACGCCAAGGACGTGGCGCGTGCGATCAAGGAGTACAAGCTCGATCCGGAGAAGCCGAACCCGCTGACGGTCTGATCGCCTCGAAGCCTTCTTCCCTCCGGGATAGGGGTAGCGCCTTGCAGGCGGCTTGCCCGACGCATTTGCTCCCTCTCCCCTGCGGGGAGAGGGTTGGGGCCGGGGCTCGCGGGGATGTTTGTTGGTGGGGTTCTTGGTTGCCGTTCTTGCGAGACCTTTCCGTGGTTTTGGTCGGGCACGAAGAGCTTCCGATCGCCTGCGGCGCTCGGGTCACTTTCTTTGCTGGCCCAAAGAAAGTAACCAAAGAAACGGCCTGGCTAGGCCCGGTGAAGGATAAGAGCTAGGTACCACCTCGCCTTGATGAGTAAGCGCCTGCTCATAGAGGAGCTGCAGCGGCTATACCGCGGGCGCTCGGGAGTTGAGGCGAGGGAGGTCCCTGGCGGGTTTTGGAGTGTCGGCGTGGACGCTTCATTCGTTTGCCGGAGCTCATTCTTGCCCGGCCGGAAGCCAAGGTTGAGGGGACGGTAGGCTTCAGCCCACCGTCCAAATACCGCGCGCTTAAGGTCCATACCCAAGTCGTTGCGAACGGCCCCAAAAAAAGAGCGCAGCCATCCCTTGCCTCAACTCCCGAGCGCCCGCGGTATAGCCGCTGCAGCTCCTCTAAGAGCAAGCGACCCGCTCGGCAAGGCGTAATGGGGCCTAGCTTTTATCTCGCCCCGTGCTGAGCCAGGCCGTTTCTTTGGTTACTTTCTTTGGGCCAGCAAAGAAAGTGACCCGAGCGCCGCAGGCGATCGGAAGCTCTTCGCCATCCAACTCCTCGCGGGGAAGGCGCGCAACCGCAGGCATGCAGTTTCTTCGCCAAACGCGTGCAAGCACGTCTCGGCCCGAACACGAACTGGAAGGCCCCCACGCGGCCCCACCTACTCTGACAACGCCTGCTGGATCGCCTCCAGCCCGTGCCCGCGCGTCTCGATCCCGCGCCGCGCCAGCATCCATGCCGCCAGTCCCATCGGCAGCGCGATCAGCAGCGCCGACAGCATGAAGTGCTCGAACAGCCCGAGTACGCCCAGCAGTGCACCCAGGATCCCGCCCAGCTTGGAGCCGCCGGCGATCAGCCCGGACCCCGTGCTGCGCAGGTGCACCGGATAGATCTCCGCCGCATACGGGATCAGCGTGGCGATCACGCCGCTGATGCTGAGCAGCAGCGCGACCGTCGCCGTGGTGGTCAGCGCTTCGGAACGCAGCGTCATCCAGCCGATGGCGAGAAACAGCAGCAGCGATGCCGCCGTCGACGCGATGAACAGCACCAGCGTGCGGATGCTGCTCCAGCGCTGGTAGCAGGCCACCACGACGGCGATCCCAGGCAACGCGAGCACCGCCGAACGTGCCAGCAGCGCCGCACTGGCCCGTGCGCCGATGCCGAGCTGGACCAGGTTGGCCGGCAGCCATAGCAGGAAGCCGAAATTGGCCAGGCCCCAGGCCACCGCGCAGACCATCAGGCCCCAGGTGATCGCGGCATGGCGCCCGCGCAACAGCTCGCGCATGCCGATCCGAGCGTGCGGCCGCGCGGCGGGTGCCGCCTCGTACGCCGGCAGCGTGTTGCCGGAGAATTTCAACAGCACCGCGCGCGCCTGTTCCTCCAGTCCGGCCAGCGCCAGGAAGCGCGGCGACTCGGGAATGTAGCGGTTGAGCAGGACGATCAGCGCGCCCGTAGGAAGATTGAGCAGCCACAGCGAGCGCCAGCTGTAGGCCGGCTCGAACAGCGTGGCCGCACCCGAGGCCAGCAGGTATCCGGCCGAGGTGCCGACGCCGCCCAGCGCCACCAGCAGCCAGCCGCGGTGCGCGGTAGGAACGGTCTCGGCCATCAGCGTGAAGGTGATCGGCAGCATGCCGCCGGCTGCCGCGCCCATCATGAAACACATCACCAGGTTCCAGCCGAACGAAGGCATCGCGCCGCAGATCGAGGTGCCCATGAACATCAGCGCCGAGAGCAGGATGGTGGCGCGCCGCCCGAACAGGTCGCCCAGGCGCCCCCACACTACCGAGCCCACCGTCGTGCCGATCAGCGCCGACAGCGCCAGCAGGCCGCCGGTGGCCGCGCTGATGCCGTACTCGGCCGACAGGCCTGGCATCACGAAGCCGATCGTGGCCGGCTTCATCACGTCCACCGCCAGCGCCATGGTCAGTACCGCGACCAGCTTCCAGTGCTCGCGGTTGAGCGGCACGTGATCGGCGGCGTGGAACGGCAGCGGAGTGCGTTCGGGGTGCAGGGTGCGGCGCATCTGCGCCAGGCGCGGCATCAGCCCATAAGCGGACAGCAGCACGCCCGCCGGCACCAGGGCCATGCCGGTGAGCATCAGCCCGTCCATCGGCATGCCGGCCAGGCGGTAGTGCATGGGCGCGGCCATCGCCAGCATGGGCAGGTGCGCCAGCACACCTGCGACCACGCAGGCGCAGCCGAGCCAGAACGCGACGGGGTGATGGTAGGTGATGCTCTTGGCGGGCATGCGAAAGGCCGTCGAGGGACGGCCAAGCTTACCTTGACCTTTGCCACCTCTGGCCTGCGGGAACACGGGGCAGCGCTACTGCTTCGGAGGCAGTGTTCCGCGGGTTTGCTGCCTCCCTCGAAGGAGACCGTCCAGCGATCGCGGCGGTGCCTTGTGTGGTGTGGACGGCTCCTTCGCGCGCCACGCACGGCGGGCTGCCGATACTTCGACGCACCGGCAGCCGATACGAGAATATCCATGAGTCCGACGATTCAGGGCATGCCCACTCCGGAACCCGGCGACCACGCGGAATGGTCGCTCAACGGCCCGCCCGGCGAGCCGGAACATCCCCAGCAGGATCCGCCGCCGCAACCGCCGCGCGATCCGGTCGACCCGGGCCGCCCGCAGCAGCCGGAGCTGCCGCCCATCGATCCGCACACGCCGACGGTTCCTGAGCCGCGCATGCGCGGGTGAGCGAATCCCTCCACGGGCGTGGCCTTCGCCCCGGCCTCTCCGCCAGGAGAGGCTGGGCGCACGCCGGTGTCTAGTCCTCGTCGCTGCTCAGCAGCTTGCGTAACAGCAGGAACGCGCCGACCGTGCCGGCGACGAGGGCGACCGCAGCCACCGGGTGCCGGCTGGCATGGCGACGCACGCGGCGGTACTGATAGCTGGCCTCGTCAGCCAGGTCTTCGGCCATGTGCGAGAGCTGCTTGCCGTAGCCGGCGCCGCGTCGGCCGAAGCGGCCGGTCAGACGGCGGCCGCGCTCGATCAGGTCGGTGGCGGTGTCGGCCGTGCCATTGGCGTACTGGCGCATGCGGTCACGCACGCGTTCGCTGGCGCCGTCGAAACGGTCTTCGATATCGCGGTGTCTCATCACGGGAGCCTCCTTTGCATCGAAGCCTCAGCCTGACCGCGGCATCGTGAGCGGAGCGTCGAAACAGCCCGCTTGGGTTCAGGCTGGCCTCACCGGCGGCGACCGGCGCGCGGCGGCCATCCGCAGCCGCATGCATCAGGATGGCCTGCCGCGAGGGCCCGGTCAGTAGCGCCAGCCCGTGCGATCCGCGCCGGCCGGCGCATGGCCGTCGAGATAGCGGGTGACGGTTTCGATGAGCTCCTTGCCGCGCGGCCCCCAGCAATGCGGCGCCATCGGCTGATAGGTGACGCTGCCGCGGAAGGACGGGTTGCGCGCGCTCCGGAGGAAGGCGTCCATCGCGCGCACGCCCATGTTGAGGTTGTAGGTGTCGGCATCACCCACGTAGATGTGGATCTTGTCGCTGAGCTTGGGGCCGAGCGTGGCCCACTGCGATTCGAGCCGTTGGCGCAGGTCGAAGTGTTCCTTCCAGTACTGCGCGACCTGGTGGTCGATCACGCCCGTGCGCTTGTCCCACAGGCGTCGCGGATAGCCGTCCCCGCCGACCGGGCCGAAGGCCGCCTCCCAGATGTCCCACTGCCCGCCGGAGCGGCCGTGGTCGCCTACGGCGAGCTCGTACCAGTTCTCGTCCTTCATCATCGCCTCGACGTTGCCGTCGGGCTGGCGCGTGTCGGGTCGCTCGACCTTCACCCAGCCCTTGTCCAGCCAGTAGGCGTTGGCGTCGTCGTAGATGTTCACCACCTGGTGGTGGCGGAAGTCCAGCGCGTCCGGGCAGGAGGCGAAGGTGGCGCCGTAGAAGTCCGGGTGGAAGACCATCTGCGCCATGGCGATCCAGCCGCCGGTGGAGCCGCCCTCGAGCACGCGCGCCCACGGCTTGCCGATGATGCGGAAGCGCTTCTCCACCTCCGGCAGCAACTCCTGGTGGATGGCGTCGTCGTACGGGCCCTCGTTGGCCGAGTTCACCGCATAGGAGTCGTCGTAGTAGGGCGAGGGATGCTGCAGGCTCACCATGATGTAGCGCGGCGTGCCGTCGGCCAGCCAGTAGTCGCGGAAGCCCGACTTCGGACGGTCGAAGCCACCGGGCGCGCGGGTGGAGAAGTGACCCTGCTCGTAGATCACCGGGTAGCGCACGTCCGCGTGCTTGTCATAGTCCTTGGGCAGCAGCACGGTGGCGCCCAGGTAGATCGGATGGCCCCACCAGGCGCTCAGGAGCTTGCTCCGGATGCGCAGGCGTTTGACGTAGGGCGTGTCTTTCGGGAACGGGATCGGCGGGATCACCAGGTCGGCCAGCAATTTCACCGGCGTGGGCGAAGCCGGGTCGTAGTGCACCTTCACCGGCTTGCCGTAGAGATTGCCGGGCGAGCGCTTGAAATCCTGGCCTTCCCACTGGTCCATGTGCAGCCACACGGTGTGGCCGTCGGCGCGCTTGAACTCGGTGTAGACGTTGACGAAGGGCTGCATCCAGTAGTCGCCGGCCGGCAGCTGGCGCAGGCTGGCGAGCGGCGCACCGAAGTCGTTCCCGTCGATGGCGGCCAGCTGCCCGGGCGCGAGCGCGCTGACGTCGTGGCCGAACAGCGGTACGCCGGTGATGTCGGTCTGCTCTATCGGCGGCTTGTCATTGCTGCGGCTGACCGCGACGTAGACGCGCCCGGTGATCGGCTGCGCATGCGCCTTGGCGCTGAAGCCGACCAGGATGCGCGGCCCCTCGGCCGCCTGCGCGGCGCAGAGGAAGGACAGGGCGACCAGGGTGCCGGCCAGTCGCCGGAGCGGGTGTGTGTTCATGCCGTCGATCCTAGCCGGGAGCGGCATGCCCGCCCAACTAAACCGTGCCGGCGGACGCGCCCTCGGCTGCATCGATCGCTTCCGGATCCACATGCAGCCGCTGGCGCCGGCGCAGCGTGGGGAACATCGCCATCCACAGCCCCACGACTACCAGGGTGCCGATGCCGCCCAGCACCGTGGCGCCGACCGCGCCCAGCCAGGCCGCGGCCAGGCCCGACTCGAACTCGCCCAGCTGGTTGGAGGTGTTGATGAAGATCGAGTTGACCGCGTTGACCCGCCCGCGCATGGCGTCGGGGGTGTCCAGCTGCACCATGGAGCCGCGGATCACCATGCTCACCATGTCGAAAGCGCCGGCGGCGAACAGCGCCGCCAGCGACAGCCACATCCACGGCGACAGCGCGAACACCAGCGTGGCCGATCCGAACCCGGCCACCGAGCCGAACATGAGCATGCCCACGCGGCGGGTGAGGTCGTGCCGCGCCAGCCAGAACGACATCAGCAGCGCGCCCACCGCCGGCGCCGCGCGCAGCAGGCCCAGGCCCCACGGGCCGGTGTGCAGGATGTCCTTGGCGAACATCGGCAGCAGCGCGGTGGCGCCGCCGAACAGCACGGCGAACAGGTCCAGCGAGATCACGCCCAGCACGTCCTTGCGCGCGCGGATGAAATGCACGCCGGCGAACAGCGATTTCAGCGTGGCCGGCTCGCGCTTCGGCGGCGCCTGCTCGTAGCGCAGCAGCGCCATCAGCGTGGCCGCGACGAGATACAGCCCGCCCGCCGCGGCGTACACCACGCCAGGGCCCGCCACATAGAGCAGGCCGCCCACTGCCGGCCCCAGCACCATCGCCATCTGGAAGGCCGAGCCGCTCACCGCCACCGCGCGCGGCAGGATCGCCGGCGGCACCAGCGCCGGCAGCAGCGAGGACATCGAGGGCGACTCGAACGTCTTGGCCGTGCCGATCACGAACACCAGCGCCAGGATGCCCAGCTCGTGCACGCGGTGAGTGAAGCTCAGGACCGCCAACAGCACGATCGCGCACCATTCGACCACCTGTCCGACCAGCACTACGCGGCGGCGCTCGAACTGGTCGGCCACGTGCCCGGCCGGCAGCGCCAGCAGCACCGAGGGAAAGAACTGCACCAGGCCGATCAGGCCCAGGTCCAGCGCGCGGCCGGTGATCGCATAGATCTGCCAGGCCACCGCCACCGACAGCATCTGGAAACCGAAACCCGAAGCGATGCGGGCGAACCAGAACTGCACGAAGGCGCGGTGCTTGAGCAGCGAATCGGTGGGCATGGGGATTCCAGGGGATGGCGCCGGATTATCGCCGTAGGCGTCCCACGCCGGAAACTTCACGGCCACTTGCCCGCCAAAGCCCTAGCCTCGCTCCATTGCCGAAGCAGGAGACCGGCCATGGGCCGCCAGGCCGAACACATCTACACCGACCAGCCCACCATCGCCCGCTTCAACGGCCTGGTCGAGCACCTGCAGAACGGCGCCCGCGTGCGCCTGTACCTGGTCGATGGCAGCACCTGCGAAGGCGTGGTCGCCGCGCGCCCGACCGTGCAGGAGTATTACGATGGGGACGGCAACGAGGGCAGCAATGGCGTAGCGCACCTGGAACGTCCGGGCATCTCCCAGTGGAAACGCTACGTGTGGTTCGACCAGATCGTGCGCATCGAGCACCTCGATGCGGATGCGCCTTCCTGGTCATAGGCCGCGGTCCAGCGGACTAACGGCTGGCGATGCGGGTGAAGCCGTCTTCGCTCCAGCCTTCGCTGCCCACGCCGTGGTGCACGAAGAACAGGCCATCGGGATCGTACGTGCGCTTCGCCTTCGCGAGCCTCAGGTAGTTTTCGCCCCAGAAACCCCGCTGCCAGTCGCGCAGGAAATAGTCGCTTTCCGAAACATAAGAGCCGGCTCCCGGTGCCACGGCGCGCAGCGCATCCATCGTCCGGTCGATGGCGGCCGCCGTGCGCCGCGCCATGGCCGGGTCGGGCTTCGCGCCCGCCATGCCGGGGTAAGCGGGGTCGCCGCCCGCGGCGCTGATGGCGAGGGCGAAGGCGTCCAGCACCTGCGGATTCGTGGCGGTGTCGCGGGCGCGGGCGAGCGCATCGGCCGGCGCGCCGGCCAGCCCCTTGTTGAAGTGCAGCGAGAGGCCCCGGTGTTGCGCGGCGTTGAACAGCGCATCGACCAAGCGTGCCTGTCGCCCCGGCTGCAGCAGCGTGGCCGGCAGCCAGGCCGACTGGTAGCCGTGGATGAACCAGCCGGCCTGATCATGATCGCCGGCCCAAAGGAAGTGGTGGCGGGGCGCACCCGGCCGGGTGTCCGACACGATGACGCCCGGCAGGTATTTGCGGAGGAACTCGGCGTCCCAGAGGCGTCGGGCCGGCGCCGCCAGCACTTGTAATGGTCTGGTGACGCGGCAGTCCTTGCGGGCCTGCACCCATTCGAGGAAGGGGGCCCAGGTTTGTTCGGCCTGCTGCCGGGTGAGGCCCTGGAACATCATGGAAACTTCGAAGGTATCGCCGCCGTAGAACTTCATCTGTTCGCCCCAGTGCGGGTTGAACAGCGCGCGCTGGTAGAAATCCACTGCCTCGGCGATCAGGGCGCGATAGGCTGCGTCCGAGTCCGCCTTGACGGTGATGTTCACGCCGCCGAAAAACTCGGGTAGCTCGAAAGTGCGCAGGGTCAGCCGCGTGACCACGCCGAGGCTGCCGCCACCGCCGCCCTTGAGACCCCAGAACAGCTCCGGATTCGTGCGGGCATTGGCGATGCGCACCTGGCCATCGGCGGTGACGACCTCCGCCTCCAGCAGGTTGGACGCCGCCGTACCCCAGCGCTTGGAGAAGCTACCGAAGCCGCCGCTCTGCACCAGCCCGGCCACGCCCACCGTGGTGCAGCCGCCGCCCTGCACATAGCGGCCGCCGCGGGTGGTCACGGCGTCGTAGGCGTCGATCCATATCGCGCCAGCTTCCACACTCACCGCCGGCAGTGGTGCCACGTGGCCGGTGCAGCCTTGCGGCACGAAGGCTTCATGCAGGCTTACCTGGTTCATGTGGCGTGTCCACACCAGCAGCGAATCGGGCGCATCCGACGTGCCCTGGTAGCTGTGGCCGCCGCCCTTCACCACCAGCCGCAGATGGTGTCGGCGCGCGAAGTCGACGGCTGCGACCACGTCGGCGGTGCTTTCCGCTGCCACCGCGTAGGCACTGGGTTGCGAGATCCAGGCACCGGCCCAGCCGCTGGTCTGGGTCAGCGCGGGGTTGTCGCCCATCGCGAACGGGTTGTCCAGTTGCTTGAGCGCCTGCGCGCAGGCGTGGTCCGACGGTGACGCGCCGCAAGGGGCGAACGGCGGTTCCAGTTTCAGCAGCCGGCCGCCGACCTGCCGCTTCAGCTGCTCCCATTCCGTGGTCGTGGGCCAGCCCGGCTGGCCCGGGCGCAGCCGGGAGCGCAGGGTCGTGGCAAGCGTGCCGGTGCCGTGCGCCAGGGCCGCGCCGCCGCGCATCAGCAAGGGCAGCAGTGGCAGTGTGATGGCTGCCTTCAGCAAGTCGCGCCTTTTCATCGTTCCGCTCCGGCCGGGTGCATGGCGGCCAGCATGGCATGTGCCGCCGTCATTTCCAGCGTGGGGGGACGGATCGCGGGGTGCGGGGACGAACCGAGCCCGGGGCGGGACGGGGCGCGTGGGGATTCGGGCGCGGCCACGTAGAATCGCCGGCATGAGCGAGCAGGCGGTTGTCGGATACAGGGATTTTCAACGTTGGCGCCCCTCGGTCGAGGTCGCCTTCTGGGTGGGGCTGTACACCCTCAACACGGTGTTCAACGGCCTCGTTGCACGAATCGATCATGCCCGCACGGCGGCTTGGGAACCCTGGGTGTGGGAATCGAGCAGCGCGCTGTTGGTCCTGCTGTTGATCCCCTTCGTGAAGGCGGTGGAGCGGCGTTGGCCGTTCCGCTTCGATACCTGGCGCCGCAGCCTGCCGTGGCATCTGCTGGCCAGCGTAGCGTTCAGCCTGGTGCACGTGGGCGGCATGGTCGGGCTGCGCAAGCTGGCGTACGGGATGGTTGGCCAGCACTACCGTTTCGGCGCGTGGTGGCCGAACTTCGGTTACGAGTACCTGAAGGACATCCGCAGCTATTTCGTCATCGTAGCGATGATCTGCCTGTCGCGGCTATGGCTGCTGCGCCAGCAGGGTGAGGCGAAGCTGCTGGCGGAGCCCGATGAAGGCCCGCCGGTGGAGCCGGTGGAGCGGCCCGAGCGCTTCCTGGTGCGCAAGCTGGGCAAGGAGTTCCTGGTCAACGCGCGCGAGATCGAGTGGCTGCAGGCGGCCGGCAACTACGTCAACCTGCACGTGCGCGGGCGCGACTACCCACTGCGCACGACCATGGCCGCGATCGAGGAACGGCTGGACCCGGCGCGTTTCGTACGAGTGCACCGCAGCTACTTCGTGAACCTGGATTACCTGGCCGAAATAGAGCCACTGGACACCGGCGACGCGCGGCTGAAGCTTCGCGACGGCGCGGCCGTCCCCTGCAGCCGGCGCTATCGTGCGCAGTTGCGCGAACGCTTCGGCGAGGCGCCGGCGACGGTGTCCTAAAGTCCTGCCGCGGGGCGCTTGCGCCCTCGGCCCGCCCGTTCCACGCTTACTGCCCTTTCCTCGCCAAGGAGCGTGCCGATGAAGCTGCCTTTCCGTCCTGCCGCGATCGTGCTGTGCGGCGCACTGGCCCTGGCCGGCTGCAACTCGCAGGACCAGGAGCCGGGCGCAGCCAACGCCCCGGCCTCGGCGCAGACCGATGACTCGGCGCGCAAGCTCGACACCTACCGGCAGTTGCTGCGCATCCACAACGACGAGATGGCGGTGACCATGGGCCACGACATCCTCGACCATTACCCCGGCAGCGCCGCGGCGAAGGAGGTCCAGCAGACCCTGCCCGACATCGAGAAGCGCTGGAAGGAAAACAGCGAGAAGAACCGCCTGGCCGCGCTTTGGACGTATCAGGTGTCGCCGATGGAGGGCGGCACGCAGTCGACCGCGACGATCTATTCCAGCCAGCCTTCGGGCGACGACCGCGTGCGGCTGGTGCTGCGCCGGCACACCGCGTGGGGCCAGAACGCGTTCCTGTTCGGCAGCGGCCATGGCTTCGTCTGCCGCGGCAACTGCACGATTGCCGCCACGTTCGATGGCAAGGCGCACGGCATCAAGGCGTTCGCCCCCGCCACCGGCGAGCCGGCGCTGATGATCCGCGACGACAAGGATTTCATCGCCCGGCTGCAGAAGGCGAAGAAGATCACCATGGACGTCACCCTGGTCGACGGCGAGAAGAAACAGACCCTGGTCTACGAGGTCGGCGGCTTCGACCCGGCCAAGTGGCAGGCGCTGCCGAAAAAGGTGAAGTAAGACGGTGCACCGGTGCGCCGCCCGCCCGTTGATTGCATTGGCTGCCACGGCAGAGGAGGCATACCCATGTCGTTCAAGCGCGTGATGTTCGCCGGCACCGCCGCCATGGTGCTGGCCGCCTGTTCCAGCGTCCCGTATGCGCAGCGCGAGGCCCAGCGCACGGCCGCCTACGAGGCCGCCGCCGGCGCGCCGGTCAGCAGCTTCCACTTCTTCACGCCGCTGTGGTCGTGGGAGCCGCTGGGCACCGACGAGGTGGCGATCTATACCCGACCCAGGGAGGCCTGGCTGCTCGACGTGCCCGGCTGCAACCAGCTGCCGTTCGCCACCGGGATCGGCCTGACCTCGAACATGAACCAGGTGTCCGTCAACTTCGACAAGGTGCTCACCGGGCACGGCCAGTTCCCCTGCACCATCACCCGGATCCGCCCGATCGACGTGGCCAGGCTCAAGGCCCTGCAGCAGGAGCAGCGGCAGATCCAGGCGCAGCCGCGGGAGCCGGCAAGGGACTAGTTGAGGAACAGCTTTTCGGCCAGCTTGGCCAGCGGCTTTTCCAGGGCGCCCTGCAGCCGCGGCGGAAAGTCCAGCGGCTTGAGCAGCATCTTGACCGTCATCTCCGCCGGGATGTGCCGGCGCAGCAGGTCCTGCGCCTTGCCGGCGACGCGGCGGAACGCCTCGCGGTCGCCCTTGTGCTGCGGGTAGCACTGCTCGAACACGTGGCGCAGCGCGATGTCGCTGTCCTCGCTGCGGATCTCGTTGACCCTTTTGAGCACCGCGCGGAACACCTTGTAGCGACCCAGCCCTTCGCTCTCGCGGTAGCGGCGGAAGTGCTGGTAGAAGTACTTGTAGTGGCGCACCTCGTCGCTCTTGATGTAGCCGGTGAGCTGCTTGAGCACCGGCTCGTCGGTGATGTCGTTGAGCGCGCGGTACAGGCTCGCGGTGCCGGTCTCGACCACGCAGCGCGCGGCCAGCTCCAGCCCACGGCTGTCTTCGAGCTGCTCGGCGGTGCACACCGCGCCGTACTCGGCCCAGAACGCGGCGAAGCCGGTGTCCCAGTCGAACTCCGGCCACACCGTGCGCACGTAGGCGGCCAGCGCGCGGCCGTGCTGCAGTTCTTCGTGCTCCCAGTGCTGGCTCAGCCAGGTCTGCAGTTCCTGGTCGCCGTCGAAGTGCGCGACCAGGTTGTGCGTGTACAGGTCCGAGCCGCTCTCGACGAAAGACGAGCTGCACAGCAGAAAGAACAATTCCTCGTTGTGGCGTACCTGCGAGCGGTCGATCTGTGCGAGGTCGAGGCTTTGCAGCGTCCAGGGCAGCGAAGGGGCATAGCTCACGCGGGCATCCTGTTGGGGGCGCGGCGTCAAGCGCGCGTGTGACGAACGGATGACGGAGAGCATAAGGCCTCGTGGCCCGAGCGGATTAACCCCACCCGACCCGCGGCGCCTATCGCACCACGGTCACCGGCACGTGCGCGCGGGCCAGCACGTCGCCGGAAACCGAGCCGAGCAGCCAGCGCGCAAGGTTTCCCCGCTCGGTATGGCCGATCACGATGTGGTCGATGCCGTGTTGCTGAACCTGGCTGAGCAGTACGTCGCCCGGGCTGCCGTGGGTGACTTCCACGTCGATCAGGTCCCTGGCCTCGGGCTCCATCACGACCAGCTCGTCCAACAGCTCCTGCGCGCGCTGCGCGCTGGAGTCGGCCATCATCAACGCGCACGCGTCGGCGCCGCCTTCGGTCACCTGCAGTACGGAAACCACCCGCACCCGCCCGCGGCAGGCGCGCGCGAGCGCGACGGCGAGCAGGAACGCCCGCTGCGAGGTGGGCGAGCCGTCGTAGCCGACCAGTGAGTAGCTGAACATGGCGCCTCTCCGTTGCGCGTGATGGCCGAAAGGTCGGGCCGACCGATTATGCCTCGCCGCTCAGCGGTCGCACGGCTCGACCAGTTGTGCGTGCACGTTGGGCCGGATCGGCACGCCGCGCACCTCGGCCACGTTCTGCGTGAGCTCGGCGCCCAGCAGCAGGATCACCACCGAGTAGTACACCCACACCAGCAACACCACCACGCTGCCGGCCGGGCCATAGGCGCCGCCGACATCGCTGTGGGAGAGGTACAGGCTGATGCCGAACTTGCCGATGGCGAACAGCACCGCGGTGAACAGGCCGCCGAGCAGCGTGTCGCGCCAGTCGATGCGGGCGTCCGGCAGCACCTTGTAGATCGAGGCGAACACCAATCCGAACAGCACCAGCGACACCAGCGCCTCGACCACCTGCCAGGCCAGCGTGTCGCTGCGCGCGAACACCGCGATCGCCGCACTGGCCACCAGCGAGACGATCAGCAGGAAGGCCAGCGTCAGCAGCAGGCCAAGCGCATGCATGCGCGTGAGCAGCCAGCTGAACACCGCGTTGCGCGGCGCCGCCTTCAGCTTCCACACGCGATTGATCGCCAGCTGCAACTGAGCGAACACGGTCGATGCGCCGATCAGCGTCACCGCCAGGCCGATGATGCCAGCCCAGTGGCCCAGCTGGGGTCGCTGCTTGGCGTTGCTGATCACCAGTTTCACCGCATCGGAGGCACGCGTGCCGACCAGGTTGTTGATCGAGCCGACCAGTTCCTGCTGCCACGCCGGCTGCAGCGAGGCGACCAGCCACAAGAGCAGCACCAGCATCGGCGCGAACGAAAGGGCCGAATAGAACGCGACCGCAGCGGCGTGCGTCATCAGGTCGTCCTCGGCCACGCCGCTGGCGGTGCGCTTGACGACTTCGACGCTGGATTGCCACATCGACCGCATGCACGCCCTCCGGGCTTTCCGCTACAGCATGGAGCGACCGCTGCGCGGTGATCGTGAACGGCCGCGGTCCTGTTTGCTGGCGCTTTCTTCACCGGGCCCGGGGCAGACTCGACCGCGGGACACAAGCAACCGATGGGAAGAGGAGAGCTGCCATGAACATGCGTACCGCTGCTTTGGCGAGCCTGGTCCTGGTCGGCGCGACGGCGCTGTCCGCGTTGCCGGCGGAGCCTGCCCGCGCCGCCGAGCCGATGGTCAAGTGCGAGCTGAGCTACAACCTGCATGGCTGGTCGATCATCTACAAGCAGGCTGAAGGTACCGGCACGGTCACCTGCAACAACGGCCAGAGCGCGCCGGTGAAGATCAGCGTGGTCGGCGGCGGCCTGACGGCCGGCAAGTACCGCATCGACAACGGCAAGGGCGAGATCTCCAAGGTGCACGGCATCGCCGAGGTGTTCGGCGACTACGTGCAGGCCGGCGCCGAGGCCGGCGTGGTCAAGAGCGCGCATGCGCAGGTGCTGACTAAGGGCACCACCTCGCTGGCCCTGTCCGGCACCGGCCAGGGCATCGACCTGGGCGTCTCGGTTGGCAAGTTCACCATCGCGCGCCGGTAGGCGGGCCGAAGGCCGTTCGCTGCGGGCCGGGGGCGATCCACGCGCGCATCCGCTGCGTCGTACACTCGGGCGTCTTTCGTCCCTGGAGCCGTCATGCGCCGTTTGCTGCCGTCGATCACGATCGTCCCGCCAGCCGGTTCGGCCATGCCGAGGGCGGCCTCGTGATGTCGCAGGTCGCTGTCGCCATGCTGCCGCGCTTCGCCGCCTGGCGCGTTGCCACCTGGATGCTGTTGCTGCTCGCTGCCTTCGGCGGCGTGCAGTACCTGCGCTATGGCGACTGGCCCTACCTGGCAGGCACCCTGGTGGTCGTCGTGGTCTGCGCCGGCGGCATCCTGCGCCAGCCCTGGGCACGCCAGGCGCTGCGCGTGGTCGCGTTGCTGCTGGTGTTGTGGGTGCTGGCCAGCGGCGGCCTGTTGTTCGCGCAATGGGACCAGTTCGCCCAGGCCCGCGCCCACGCACTGGCCCAGCCGCGGCCGGAGATCATGCTGTTGGTGATCGAGCAGGCTCGCCGCAGCTATCTGCTTGGCTTGCTGCTCAAGACGCTGCTGGTGCCGCTGCTGCTGTGGCTGGCCTGGCAGCTGGGGCGGCCGGAAGTGCGCGAGCAGTTCGGATCACACCGCTGACCGGACGTGGGCAGACTGCGGGAACCAAACGGGGGCCGGGCCCGTCGCAGCTGTCGTTGCTGACACCGCTCGACCGCGGCTGAGCCGCGGCGTCGGCCGGTTCAGCCCGGGTTGACGCAGGGGCGGTTATCGCTTGGGTCCCCGCCTCCTTAGGAAAGCTCGCGATGCGCCCGCGGCACCTGATCGCCTGTCTCCTGCTGTCCACCGCACAGCCGCTCCTGCACGCGCAGGACCTGGCGGCCACCTGCCACGCCAGCAGCAGCTACGATCTCACGGTCAAGCCCGACAGCCTGGTGTTCGACCGCCCGCAGCCGGCGCCCTTTCAGGTGCAGCTCGCCGCAGGCAGCCTGCGCACCGACGGCCGCTCGGTGCGGCTGGATGCCGAGAGCCAGGACCGGTTGGCCCTGTTCGAGCGCGAGCTGCGCGCGCTGGTGCCACGCGTGCGCGCGGTGGCCGACGCCGGCGTCGATCTGGCCGTGCGCGCCATGCACGACGAAGCGGCCAGCATGCATCTGGCGCCCACCACCATGGACGAACTGGACCGCCGTCTCGCCGCGCACGCCGCCCAGCTCAGGCGGCGCATCGCGCAGAGCAACAGCACGCACGATTGGCAAGGCGACCTCGCCCAGCAGTACGCAAACCGCATCGGCGGCGACCTGGTGCCGCTGGTCGCCGCCGACCTGGGCCAGCAGGCGCTCGCCGCCGCCATGGGCGGCGACCTGGACGAGGCGGCGCGCCTGCGCGACCAGGCGGCGGACCTGGCCACCCAGATGCAGCCTCGGCTGCAGCGGCGCATGCAGGCGCTGCGGCCGCAGGTCCAGGCGCTGTGCCCCTCGATCCGCCGCCTGGCGGACCTGCAACAAGGCGTGCGCGATGCCGCCGGCCGGCCGCTGGACCTGGTGCAGGTGGGGAGCTGAGGCCGGTCAGGCCCAGGCCGTGGCCGTCCTCGCCGGGCCCGTCGGCACCGCGGCCCGGCGACGTGAACGGCCGACCAACCCGAACGGCGCCTGAGGACGAAGGCGGGCCGTACCCTGCGCGCCTCGCAAGTTAATCCGCGGCTAAGTGGCCAGGGCCGACCATGGCCGCTCCCCCGACGACCCGCAGGAACGAGCCAGGTGGCGCCGCGCCCGCAAACGATCTTCAACGCGCTGATCCGCCGCGGCATCGACCTGCGTGCGCTGTACCGCGACGCGTCCATCCAGGCGAGCGAGCCCGGGCTGCGCGTGGTGCTGGGGGAAAACGCCAGTGCGCTGGACCAGGTGATCGCCGACCTGCAGCTGCAGGTGAGCCAGCTCGGCGGCAAGCCGGCACGCCGTGGCCGCTTCGGCGGTGCCGCGCGGCGCCAGATGATCGAATGGCTGCTGCCCGACACGCCGCGCCGCGACGTCGCCTGGATCGCCCGCCTGGCGCACGGCGAAGCGGCCCTGGTGCACGCCTTCGAGCAGGGCATCCGGCACGCCTCGCCGGAAGCCGCCCTGGTGCTTCGCCGCCAGCTGCCGCGGCTGCAAGGCATCCACCTGGACATGCATAGCCTGGCGCGCGCCGGGCGCTGCTAAGCTGCGCCCGCCAAGGGGGTGGTATGAACACGAGCGCGCGGGAAGTGCTGGATTTCTGGTTCGCGGACGAGAACACCGTGCGCTGGTTCCTGCGCGACGTCGACTTCGACCAGGCCATCCGCGCACGGTTTGCCGGCACGCTCGAAGCGGCCGCCAACGACGAGCTGGACAGCTGGGCCCTGACGCCGCACGGCTGGCTGGCTCTGCTGATCGTGCTCGACCAGTTCAGCCGCAACATCCACCGCGGCGACGCGCGCGCCTTCGCCCTGGACGGCAAGGCGCAGGCGCTGGCCCTGGCCGGTCTCGAGCGCCGCGACGACGAAGCGTTGGAGCCGCTGGAGCGCGTGTTCGCCTACCTGCCGCTGGAGCATGCCGAGGACCTCGCATTGCAGTGGCGTTCGGTGACGCTGTTTCGCGCGCTGGCCCTACAGGCGACGCCCACCTCGCGCGGGCAATATGAGAACTTTCTGGACTACGCCCGCCGCCATTGCGAGGTGATCACGCGCTACGGACGGTTCCCGCAGCGCAATGCGGCGTTGAACCGGGCCAGCACGCCGGACGAGCTGGCCTATCTGGCCGAGGGCGGCGGGTTCTAGGGCTCGTCGCGGCGACCGCTGCCGCTACCAGGCCAAGGGCGGACGGTCGACCAGGTCGGCAGTGCGGGAAATGGACATCCACCGCCCGGGCATCGGTCCGGGCACGAACCCAGGGAAGGAGTACGGCATGCGCATCGTTCTTGTGGGCAGCCTCTGGCTGCTGTCTGCCGTCGCGGCCGCGGACACGCTGCGCGTGGGCGACCATTTGCTGGTGTCGGGCGACAGCGCCGCGCAGGTCCGCGCAGCGCTCGGCCGTCCCTCGCGCGTGACGCACCATCGCGATCGCGATCGCGCCGCGCGCCACCGTCGCGGAGCCGCCAAAAAAGCCCGCCAGCGAAAGCTGGATCTACCGCCGCGACGGCCGCGAAATCACGGTGACGCTGGTCGGCGGCGCGGTCACGACCATCGAGCAGCGGCCCTGACCGCGGACACCGCCGCGGGCGTGACCGATGGCACGGCATGACGCCTGGCCCATGACCGTGCGGGCGGCGCGACGGAAGCTCGTTCCGTACCGCCGACAGGAGCACCGCCATGCGTCCGCTGATCACCACCCTCGCGCTCGCCGCCAGCCTTGCGCTCGGCCTGCCCGCGCAGGCCGGCGGCGTGCATCTGCATGACCAGAGATGCAGCTTCGGTACCGACTACGACGTGCAGGTGCAGCCCGGCGGCATCGCCTTCGATCGCGACGACGGCACGCCCGGGCGCGTGTTCATGCACGACGGCACGCTGCGCGTGGACGGCCGTGCGGTGGCGGTTTCGGCCGGCGACGCCGTGCGCCTGCGCGAGTACGAAGGCCAGGTGCGCCGCCTGCTGCCGGAAGTGGCGGCGATCGCCCGCGAAGGCGTGGACATCGGCTTCGACGCGCTCACCACGGTGGTCGCCACCTTCGCCGATGAGCCGGCCGAACGCAGCCGCCTGACCGAGCAGCTCAACACGCAGCACCGGCAGGCGCTGGCCAGCGTCGACAACGGCCTGGGCCAGGGCATATGGCGCAAGCACAGCGTCGAGGACCTGATGGACCACCAGGTCGGGGACGCCATTTCCACCCTGGTGGGCACGGTCACCGCCAAGGCGGTCAAGGCAGCGCTGAGCGGCGACCAGAGCCAGGTGGCTGCGCTCGAGGCGCGCGCCGACTCGCTGGACAAGGCCATCGACAGGCAGGTCGATGCCCGGGCCGACAAGCTCGGCGCGCGCGCCGATGCGCTTTGCCCGCAGCTGGCGCGGCTGGACCAGCTGCAACAGCAGTTCGAGTTCCGGCTCAAGGACGGCTCGCGCCTGGCGCTGGTCGACCGCCAGGAACACGACAACGAGGCTTCCGCCAAGACGAAGCCCGGGGCCCGCTAGCCGACTACCCCACGGCTGGATTACCCACGGCTGGGTTACCCCACGGCTGGGTTACCCCACGGCTGGATTACCCCGGCTGGGCGGGCCGGCCGCTCTCCTGCATCGACCATCCAGGCGGCCATCGGCCGCGCCGGGTTCCCCCAGCCGGCGCGGCTTTTTTTTGGAGCCAGGCAAAGGCCTGCGTGCCAGGTCCTCACGCGCGCCCTGCTAGGCTCGGATACTTCGCCTGCGGAGTGGACCGATGCTCGACCTGCTCGCCCGAATCCATTTCTCCGAGGAAGCGATCCGGATCGGCATCAAGCTGCTCATTGCGCTGCTGCTCCTGCTGGTGGGCATGTGGCTGGCCGCGCGCGTGGCCAACCTGGTCCAGCGCGCCATGCACCGGGCGGAGGTCGACGCCACGCTGGTGGGCTTCCTGCGCAACCTGATCTACGGCGTGCTGATCGCGGTGCTGGTGGTCAGCGCGCTGATCACCGCCGGCGTGCCCTCCGCGCCGCTGGTCGCGGCGCTCGGTGCCAGCGGCCTGGCGCTGGGCCTGGCCCTGCAGGGTTCGCTAAGCAACCTGGCCTGGGGCGTGCTGCTGATCGTGTTTCGCCCTTTCCGCGCCGGCGACTTCATCCATGCCGGCGGTGTCGACGGCACCGTGGAAACAGTCAATCTGATGTACACGCTGCTGGTGCTGCAGGACAACCGCGAAGCGATCGTGCCCAACGCCAAGATCGGCGCGGACGCGATCATCAACGCCAACCGTCGCGGCACGCGCCGCCTCGAGCTGAACATCCCGATCGGCATGCAGGACGACATCGGCAAGGCGATGGAGGAGATCCAGAAACTCTTCGCCGCCGATCCGCGCATCCTCAAGGAACCGCCGCCGACCGTGGTGACGGGCCATGTCGGCGAAGGCACGGTCAAGCTGATCGCGCGTGCCTGGACGCGTTGCGAGGATCTCTGGGGCGCGCAGACCGACCTGCTGCGCGCGATCAAGGAAACCTTCGCCAGGGAGAACATCCGCATCGCCGTGCCGCAACAGCAGATGACGATGGTTCAGGCCGACGCAGCCAAGGCAGGCTGAGAAGGCGGTCCCGCGGCGAGCCTTCCCCGCATTCGCCGGGGAAGGGCCGGTATCAGGACTGCCGCGGAGTTACTGCACGATCACCGCCCGCCGGTTGTCGCCCGATACGCGGTCGATCAACTCATTGAACGGGTCGATGCCCGCCTCGGCCGGTACGCCCGCGACGGTCAGCGTGATCGTGCTGTCGCCCGCCGGCAGCAGGCGCTTTTCCAGGTACAGCGGCTTGCCGTCACGGCCCTTGCCCGTGGGCGCGGCGAACACGCCGATGTCCACCGGCACGTCCGGCCCGGCCGGGGTTTCCCTGCCGGTGCCGTCGACGTAGACCTTGCCTGCATGCACCTTGAGCGTCACCCGGTAGTGACCGTCCGGCAGCTTCACCGCGCTGGCTTCGTTGATGCGGTTGTCGAACAGCGTGATCTTCCAGAACAGGTCGTCCAGCAGACCCTTCCATTTCGGGTCCAGGCCGCGGGCGAGCGCGTCCATGAAGTCCCGCGAGTCGGGATAGGGCGGGCCGCGGAACTGCCAGTCGAGCAGGAAGCGCCTGAGCACCGCGTCGAAGGCGTCTTCGCCGACGTAATCCTGCAGCGCATAGAACACCAGCGAACCCTTGTTGTAGTGGATGTACTGCTGGTTCTCCACCTTGGCCAGCGGCTCTTCGGCCACGGTCTCGGTGGCGCGGCTCATCAGGTACTTGTCCAGCTCGTACTTGAGGAACTTGCGCATCTGGTCGGCGCCGTATTTCTGCTTCATCACCATCAGCGCCGAGTACTGCGCGAGCGACTCGCTCAGCATGGTCGAGCCCTGCATGTCCGCGCCGATCACCTGGTGCGCCCACCACTGGTGCGCCACTTCGTGTGCCGTCACGTAGTAGACGTAGTCGATCTTGGCCGGGTCGTGCAGGTCGGCGATGAAGCCCAGCGATTCGGAGTAGGGAATCGTGTTGGCGAAGGACTGCGCGAACTGGCGGTAGTTGGGGAACTCCAGGATGCGCAGCTGGCGGTACTGGTAGGGCGTGTAGTGCGCCTGGTAGTAGGCCAGCGCGTCCTTGGCCGCCTGGATCATGCGGTCGACGTTCCAGGCATGGTCGGGGTCGTAGTAGACCTCGATGGCGATACCCCGGTAGCTGTCCTTCTTCACCGCGTAGCGCGCCGACAGCCACGAGTAGAAGTCGAGCATCGGCCGGTCCATCACGTAGGTGAAGTAGCGCCGGCCGTTCGCCGTCCACGTCCGCGTGAGGTAGCCCGGCGCCAGCGCGATCTGGTCGGGGGCGGTGGAGACGGTGGTCTGGAAGTCGACCCAGTCGGCGTCGTTGCTCACGTAGTTGTCGTTGCGCGCCTTCGCGTCGCCCAGCCTGGGCATGCGCGGCACGTCCGGCGGCAGGCCGTACTTGCGACGGTCGCCGCGGTCGGTCAGCTGCATCGCGGTCTGGTAGCCAAAGTGCGGCAGCACCTGGCTGTTGAAGAACGAGCCGTTGGCCACCAGGAATTGCCCGGAGGGCTCGTTGGTGAAGCCGCGCGGCGCGTACTCGATATCGAAGTCGAAGGCCATCGAGGCGCCGGGCGCGAGCGGGGTCTTCAGCCGATAGATGGCATAGCCCAGCCGCGCGTCGTCGCTCACCGTGTCGTGCGGCGCGAAATCGAGCGACTTGAGGGTGAAGTCGGTATCGAAGTTGACGTGCAGCGTGTCGATCGGCCGGTCGTGCCGGTTGACGAGCACGTAGTGGCCGCGGATCCCGAGCCGCCGGCCGTAGGGATCGATGTCCACCTGCGTGCGCACCACGCTGATGCGCGGCTGCGGCAGGCCCTTGTACCTGCCGTAGGCCTTCTCGTAGTCGGCGCGCTTGCGCGTGGCCTCGGCGCCGCTCTCGTAGTGGTTGAGCACGTTGGTGTTGTAGAAGATCCACGCGCCGGTCAGCGCGAAGCCGGCCAGCGCCAGGCCCAGCGCGACCGCCGCCGGCCGGCGCAGCCGGGCGCGCGCCTCGTGTACGCGTTCGCGCCAGGTGTGGGCGGTGCCGCGCACGTGGAACAGCGCCGCCACCACCAGCAGCGCGGCCGCCGCGAAGCCCCAGTACAGGTCGAACCACAGCGCGCCGGCCAGGAAATGGCCGAAGCCGTTCATGTCCGAGTACGGCACCGACGAGGCGTGGCCGTAGATCGCCAGGTTGTGGTCGAAGTGCAGCAGCGGGAAGCCGATCAGCGAGGCCACCAGCCACACGATGGCCAGCAGGTAGCCCAGGAACTTGCTGCCCGCGAGCGTCTGGAAGAACAGCATCAGCACGGCCAGCAGCACGAATGGCATGGCATCGAGCGCCAGCGTGGCCAGGTACAGGCCGAGCTGAAGGCGCGTGTAGCCGTGGCCGAGCTGCCAGGCGATGCCCACCAGGTCGCCGATGGCCAGGTAGGCCAGCACCACCGTCACCAGCGCCAGCAGCCGCGCCATGAGCGCCAGCCCATCGGGCAAAGGGAAGGCGTCGACCACCTCGGCGGTGCGGCGGTCGCGCTCGCGCCAGGTCAACTCGCCGGCATAGAACGCCAGGATGATCGGCAGCAGCCACTGGAAACTGCCCTGCACGGTCTCCAGCACTCCATGCGTGACCGGATAGGTGGGAGTGCCGTAGATCTCCCCGGACAAGGCCAGCGCGAAGACGAGGTTCACCAGGCCGAACACCAGCATCACCAGGAACGGCACGCCGCGCAGCACCTGGCCCAGGTCGAAGGCCAGCAGCGTGCGCAGCTGCACCAGGCGTGCGCGATGGTCGTGGGCCAGCCGCACGGCGGGCAGGGTGATGCGCGATGCGCTCGTGGCGGGGGCCAGCAGCGGCGGCTCGGCGCGTGCCCGGCGATGCGGCAGCCGCAGCCCTTCGCGGTCGGTGCGGAAGAGCGCGAACGCCGTGCCGGCCAGGGCCGCCGACACGCCCAGCCACAGCACCCGGTTCCACAGCAGCAGGCCTTGCAGGGCCGGCAGCCGATGGTTGAGCTCGTCGGCCGACCAGTAGCGCGTGACGATGCCCAGCGTGCGGCCGCCGAACGGGTCGAGCATGGCCGCGACCAGGTGGTGGTTGACGTCGCGGGTGAGCAGGCCCGAGAGCGAGAGCAGCACCACGAAGGCGATGATCCCGATGTAGGTGGCCAGCAGCGAGCGCGTCACGGTGGCGAGCAGGAACAGCAGCGCCGCCACGAACAGCATGTCCGGCAGCACGATCACGCCATAGGCCCAGGCATAGCCGTGCCAGTCGACCGGACCGATGCGCGCCGGGTCGATCCACGGCATGGCGCCGCCCAGCGCCACGCCCAGCGCGACCGCCAGCATGATCGCCACCGCCGCCGCATAGCCGGCCGCCAGCCGCCCGCCCAGGTAGGCGCCGCGGCGCACCGGCGTGGCGAACATCAGCTCGGCGGTGTCGTGGTCGAAGTCGCGCAGCGCCGCACCAGCGACGAACACCCCGCCGGCCAGCATGCCGAACACGGTGAAGGCGCTGAGCAGCCGCACGATCACCATCGGCGCGTTGCGCAGCACGTTGCCGCTGGCGCCGCCGATCGCCACCGCATCGGTGCTGGCCACCGCGAAGGCCAGCGCGCCGAAGGCCAGCGCCATGATCCAGAACAGGGGGGCGCGCCATTGCTGGCGCCATTCGAAGCGGAAGATCTCCAGCAGCGAGCGCATCGTCGACCTCAGGCCGCGCGCGCCGTGGCCTGCGCGCGCAGGCGGCCGAAGTAGACGTCCTCCAGGTCCGGCACCACCGGCTCGAAGCCCGGCTCCGGCGGCGCGTCGGCCAGCACGTGCAGCAGCGTGCGCCCGCCGGCCAGGCGGGTGGAGAGGATGGTCATGCGGGCGCGATAGTGGTCCAGCTCCGCCTTGTCGATCGTGCGCCGCCACACGCGCCCGTCCAGGCTGCGGATCGCCTCGCGCGGTTCGCCGGTCAGGAGCACCTGGCCCTGGCCGATGATCGCCATGCGCTGGCACAGGTCGGTCACGTCGGCCACGATGTGGGTGGACAGGATCACCACCACCTTCTCGCCGATCTCCGCCAGCAGGTTCAGGAAGCGGTTGCGCTCCTCCGGGTCCAGGCCGGCGGTCGGCTCGTCCACGATCACCAGCTTCGGGCTGCCGATCAGCGCCTGGGCGATGCCGAAACGCTGGCGCATGCCGCCGGAATAGGTGCCCAGCTTGCGCTTGCGCACGTCCCACAGGTTGACCTGGCGCAGCAGTGCCTCGGTGAGCTCGCGCCGTTCGCCGCGGGCGGTGACGCCCTTGAGCACGGCGAAGTGGTCCAGCATGGCCTCGGCCGAGACCTTCGGGTAGACGCCGAACTCCTGCGGCAGGTAGCCCAGCAGCCGGCGGGTGGCGTTCTTGTCGGCCAGCAGGTCCATGCCGTCCAGCTCGATCGACCCCTGGTCGGGATCCTGCAGGGTCGCGATCGTGCGCATCAGCGAGGACTTGCCCGCCCCGTTGGGCCCGAGCAGGCCGAACATGCCCTGCGGGATGTCCAGGTCGATGCCGCGCAGCGCGTGCACGCCGTTGGCGTAGGTCTTGGACAGGTGGCGGATGGTCAGCATGCTCGGGTCCTTGCCGCGCCGCCCCGCGCGGCGCGCATGGGAGCAGCATAGGCACCGCCCCGGGCGGGCACATCGGCACAAGGTCATGCATGCCCGATGGCCCCTGCCCGGAAGGCGCGCCGAAAGGGACGACGAAGCGGACGGCCGTTCGCTATCATGGGAAGCCTTGCGGCCGCCATCCCCGGGCGGTGCGCCCCCCAATCCGCAGGAGATCCCATGGCCGACCTCAAAGAAGCACGCGTCCCCGACATCGGCGGCCACGACAACGTGCCGGTGATCGAAGTGCTGGTGAAGCCCGGTGACCGCGTGGAGAAGGAGCAGAGCCTGATCACGCTCGAATCGGACAAGGCCACCATGGAGGTGCCCTCACCCTTCGCCGGCGTGGTGAAGGAGGTCAGGCTAAAGGTGGGCGACGAGGTTTCCGAAGGGGCGCTGATCGCAACCATCGAAGCCGAAGGCGCCGCCGCCCCGGCACCGGCTCCCGCGCAGGCGCCGCTTTCCAGCCAGCAGGCGAAGGCCGCCGAACCGGGCTCGGGCAAGGGCGCGGTCGACGAGGCCGCGCCGCAGCCGCCGCCCGCCGCGCCGCCGGCCAGTAGCGGTGGCGGTGGTGGAAGTGGCGGCGGCGTGCGCGAGGCGCGCGTGCCGGATATCGGCGGCCACGACAACGTCCCGGTGATCGAGGTGCTGGTGAAGGTCGGCGATACGGTCGCCAAGGACCAGAGCCTGATCACCCTGGAATCGGACAAGGCCACGATGGAAGTGCCCGCGCCGTTCGCCGGCGTGGTCAGGGAGCTCAAGCTCAAGGTCGGCGACGAGGTGTCCGAGGGCAGCCTGATCGCCATCCTGGAAACCGCCGGCGAAGCCGGCTCCGCGTCCTCCTCTCCCCGCCGGGGAGAGGGCAGGGGTGAGGGGGCGGCCTCGCCGGATGCGCAATCCGCCACCGGCCTGCCGGTGAGCCAGGGCGGCCCCAAGGCGGCCGAGCCCCGCACCGTGCAGCCGGGCAACCCACCCGAAGGCGACGTGCGCCCGCAGGCGCGCCCGCCGTTCGACGGCAAACTGGTGATGCCGGGCGACGCGCCCTACGCCAGCCCGGCGGTCCGCGCCTTCGCGCGCGAGCTGGGCGTGGACATCCATCAGGTCAAGGGCTCCGGCCGCGGCGGACGCATCCAGCGCGAGGACGTCAGCACCTACGTCAAGCACGCGCTCGCCTCGGGCGCGCGTCCGGTGCAGGGTGCGCCGGTGGCCGCCGGCGGCGGGCTCAACCTGCTGCCGTGGCCGAAGGTGGACTTCGCCAAGTTCGGCCCGGTCGAGGAGAAGCCGCTCTCGCGCATCCAGAAGATTTCCGGCGCCAATCTGGCGCGCAACTGGGCGATGATCCCGCACGTCACCCAGCACGAAGACGCGGACATCACCGAGCTGGAAGCCTTCCGCAAGAAGCTCGGCGAAGAGCAAAAATCCGATAAGGGCGGGGACCTCAAGGTCACCCCGCTGGTGTTCCAGATCAAGGCGGTGGTGGCGGCCTTGAAGCAGTTCCCGCAGTTCAACGCTTCGCTGGACGAGACCGGCGAGAAGCTGGTCCTCAAGAAGTACTTCCACATCGGCATCGCGGTGGACACGCCCGACGGCCTGGTGGTGCCGGTGATCCGCGACTGCGACCGGAAGGGCCTGCTGGAGCTGGCCCGCGAGCTGGGCGAGATCTCCAAGAAGGCGCGCGAGAAGAAGCTCGGGCCGGCCGAGATGTCCGGCGGCTGCTTCTCGATCTCCTCGCTGGGCGGCATCGGCGGCACGGCGTTCACGCCGATCGTCAACGCGCCGGAGGTGGCGATCCTGGGCGTCTCCAAGGCCTCCATCAAGCCGGTGTGGAACGGCAAGGAATTCGCGCCGCGGTTGATCCTGCCGCTGTCGCTCTCCTACGACCATCGCGTGATCGACGGCGCGCTCGCCGCGCGCTTCGCCGCCTTCCTCGCCAACCAGCTCGGCGACATCCGCCGCCTGCTGCTCTGACGGGGGCGCGACCATGGCGAACACGATCGAAGTGAAGGTCCCAGACATCGGCGGCCACGACAACGTGCCGGTGATCGAGGTGCTGGTGAAGGCCGGCGACCGCGTGGAGAAGGAACAGAGCCTGATCACGCTGGAGTCGGACAAAGCCACGATGGAGGTGCCTTCCAGCGCCGCCGGCGTGGTCAAGGACGTGAAGGTGAAGGTGGGCGACGAGGTATCCGAGGGCGCGGTGATCCTCACCCTCGAAGCCGAGGCTTCTGCTCCCTCTCCCCTCCGGGGAGAGGGCCGGGGTGAGGGGGCGCCCTCGCGAGAGCCTGGCAACGGAGCGAACGCATCTACCAACGCTTCCGCAAGCCCCGCACCCTCACCTCAATCCTCTCCCCGGAGGGGAGAGGAGGCAAAAGCGGCAAGCCCCAGCGGCCGCCAGCCGGACGTTGAGTGCAAGCTGGTGGTCCTGGGCTCCGGCCCCGGCGGCTACACCGCGGCCTTCCGCGCCGCCGACCTGGGCGTCGACACCGTGCTGGTCGAGCGCTACGCCAGCCTGGGCGGCGTCTGCCTCAACGTCGGCTGCATTCCGTCCAAGGCGCTGCTGCATGCCGCCGCCGTGATCGACGAGGCCGAGGCCATGGCCGCGCACGGCGTCAGCTTCGGCAAGCCCACGATCGAGCTGGACAAGCTGCGCAAGTTCAAGGAGCAAGTGGTCGGCAAGCTCACCGGCGGCCTGGCCGGCATGGCCAAGCAGCGCAAGGTGCGCACGGTGCGGGGTGTGGGTACCTTCGTCTCGCCGCACGAGCTGGAAGTAAAGACGGCCGAAGGCACGAAGCTGATCCGCTTCGAACAGGCGATCATCGCCGCCGGTTCGCAGGCCGTGCGCCTGCCGATGTTCCCCTGGGACGACGAGCGCGTGATGGACTCCACCGGCGCGCTGGAGCTCAAGGACATCCCGAAAAAGCTGCTCGTCGTCGGCGGCGGCATCATCGGCCTGGAAATGGCCACGGTGTACGCGGGCCTGGGCAGCGAAGTGACCGTGGTCGAGTTCATGGACCAGCTCATCCCGGGCGCCGATGCCGACCTGGTCAAGCCGCTGGCCAAGCGCCTTGCGGCCAAGCTCAAGGGCGTGCACCTGAAGACGAAGGTCGTCGAGGCCAAGGCCACCAAGAAGGGCATCGAGGTCCGCTACGAGGGCGAGAGCATCCCCGAGACCACCGCGTTCGACCGCGTGCTGGTGGCGGTCGGTCGTTCGCCCAATGGCAGCAAGATCGGCGCCGACAAGGCCGGTGTCGCAGTGACCGAGCGCGGCTTCATCGACGTCGATACGCAGATGCGCACCAACGTGCCGCACATCTTCGCCATCGGCGACCTGGTCGGGCAGCCGATGCTGGCGCACAAGGCCACCCATGAGGCGCGCGTGGCGGCCGAGGTGGTGGCCGGCATGAAGAGCCACTTCGACGCCCGCGTGATCCCGTCGGTGGCCTACACCGATCCGGAGATCGCCTGGGTCGGCGTGACCGAGCGCGAAGCCAAGGAAAAGGGCCTGAAGATCGGCGTGGGCAAGTTCCCCTGGGCTGCCTCCGGCCGCGCCATCGGCATCGACCGCACCGAGGGTTTCACCAAGCTGCTGTTCGACGAGGAAAGCCATCGCGTGGTCGGCGCCGGCATCGTCGGCCCGCATGCGGGCGACCTGATCTCCGAACTGGCGCTGGCCATCGAGATGGGCGCGGAAGCGGCCGACATCGCGCTGACCATCCATCCGCACCCGACACTGAGCGAGTCGGTGGCGATGGCGGCGGAGGTCTACGAAGGCACCATCACCGACCTGTACATGCCCAAGAAGAAGTGAGCGCGATGCTCGACGGAAAGGCCCGGGTCGTCCCGGGCCTTTCCTTTTGCGCGATCGGTCAACGGCGCGCCGGCGGCGGGGGGCCGTCCTGCTCCAGGTAGGCCAGCTTGCACCCGCGCGGCAGCCGCTTGATCGCCGCCTCGGCCCGCAGGGCGCTCGGCCGGTCCGCACAGCTGCGCCAGCCGACCAGGCGCCTGGGCGGGTTGGCCCGCGTGTAGCGCGCGCCGCGTCCGCTGGCGTGGGCTTCGTAGCGGCGCTGCAGGTCGTTGGTGATGCCGGCGTACCAGGCGCCGTTCGCGCATTCGATCAGGTACAGGCACCACTGGCCGCGCGCAGGCCAGGCGGTGGCGTCCGGATCGCCGTCCACGGCGGACGAAGGCTCGCAGCCCGCGTTCAGGCCGAACCGGCTGTGGCAGCGCCATACACCGCCGGCGCGATCCTGCGCGCCGTGCCCTGCAGATGGGAGATCTCCGATGCGAGCATCATTTCCATCTGTCGCAACGAAAGCAGGAAGCCATAGGGATCGAGGGCATGGCCGGCCTGCAGGCTGGTCAGGGTATCGACCAGGTGCGGCGCATCGAGCACGAGCGTCGAGTCGTGCTGCAGCCAGGTGCCGAGCTCGCGTTCGGCCGTATAGGCCTCCGAATAGCGCTGCAGCGCGCCGGCGTCGATCCAGCCGGCCGACTGGTCGGCGACGGCCACGTCCCAGGCGACGGTCGACAGTGTCGGCCAGTTGGCATTGAGCTGATAGTCGGCGCTGCGGGCGTGGATCCGGCGGTTGATTTCCGAACTGTCGACGCCGGCGGCCAGCGCCGAGGTCACCATGGTGTCGAGGGAGCGCAGCGTGGCCAGCTCCTTCTGGTTGATCGCGGTGGACTGGCCGATGGCGTCGATCGCCTGGCGCAGCTCCTCGTCCATGCGCCGGCTGGCTTCGCCCGCCGCATGGCTGTGGTGCGCATGCTCGATCCATGCCTCCAGGCCGAGCGCGGTCAGGATGCTGAGCACGATCATCAGATAATGCTTGGCGAAGTCCTTGAAGGACTCCAGCCGTACCTTCGGCAGTTCCAGGTGCATGGGGTGTCCTTGTGCAGGCGGTCAGTCGCGCGGCGCGACAGTGTCGAACAAGTCGCGCTGGTCGACAAAGCCCTCGCGCTCGACGAAACCAGCCAGGCCGACGCCGACCAGCCGGTAGCGCGTGCCGGCCGGGCGGTCCACGCGCGCGCGCAGCGCGCAGGCCAGTTCGGCCAGCTCGCGCGCCGAGTCGGGCAGGGTGGACGGCGAGAAGCTGCGGGTGAGCGTGCGGAAATCGGCGGTCTTGAGCTTGAGCACCACGGTGCGCGCGACGCGGCCTTGCTCGCGCTGGTGGCCGGCCCAGGTCTTCTCGGCCAGGCGGCGGATGTGCGGTTCCAGCTCCTCCAGCGTGAGGTCGTGCTCGAAGGTGTCCTCGGAAGACACCTGCAGCGTAGGCCGGTCCGGCTGTACCGCATGCTCGTCGATGCCCCAGGACAGTTCGTGCAGGCGCCGGCCCCAGCGGCCGAAGCGCCGCTCCATCTCGGCCAGGCCGAGCTCGCGCAGGTCGGCCGCGGTGGCCACGCCCATCGCCTTGAGCTTGCCCTCCATCACCTTGCCCACGCCGGGCAGGCGGCCGACCGGCAGCGGCGCGAGAAAGGCTTCGACCTGATGCGGTCGGATCACGAACAGGCCGTCGGGCTTGCGCCAGTCCGAGGCGATCTTGGCCAGGAACTTGTTGGGCGCGACGCCGGCCGAGGCGGTCAACCGGGTTTCCTCGCGGATCGCCGCGCGGATCGCCTCGGCCACGGCCGTGGCCGAGGACAGCGCGCTGCGGCTGTTGGTGACGTCGAGGTAGGCCTCGTCCAGCGACAGCGGCTCGATCAGCTCGGTGTAGCGCGCGAAGATCGCCCGCACCTGCCGCGACACCGCCTTGTAGCGCACGAAGTCCGGCGGCACGAACACCGCCTGCGGGCACAACCGCTCCGCGCGCACCGCCGGCATCGCCGAGCGCACGCCGAACACGCGCGCCTCGTAGCTCGCCGCGCACACCACCGAGCGCGCGCCGCGCCAGGCGACCACCACCGGCCTGCCGCGCAGCGAGGGATCGTCGCGCTGCTCGACCGACGCGTAGAACGCGTCCATGTCGATGTGCAGGATCTTGCGCGGGGTGGGGAGCACGAAGGGGAAGCCGGGAAGGTCCGGACAGATTCTAGGCGACCGGCGCAGGCGCGCGGCAATCGGTCGTGACTGGCCGTTGCGGGTTTGACACGCGATTGATAGCGGCAGCACTAGCGTGGCGTGGCATTCCCGGAGGTGCGCCATGGCCGATTTCGCCCAGCAACGCCAGCGCATGGTCGAGCGCCAGCTCGCCGGGCGCGGCATCAGCGATGCGCGCGTGCTGGAGGCGATGGGTTCGATCCCGCGCGAGGCCTTCGTCGCCGGCGGCATGCACGAGTTCGCCTACGAGGACTCGCCGCTGCCGATCGAAGCGGGACAGACCATCTCGCAGCCGTACATCGTCGCGCGCATGCTGCAGGCGGCCGAACTGCACGGGAGCGGCAGCGTGCTGGAGATCGGCGCGGGCTCCGGCTACGCGGCGGCGGTGATGGCGGCCTTGGCGGCCTGCGTGCATGCGATCGAGCGCCATGCGGAACTCGCCGATCTCGCGCGCCAGCGCTTCGATGCGCTGGGCTACCGCAACATCGAACTACGGGTGGGCGACGGCAGCGGCGGCTGGCCCGAGGCGGCGCCGTTCGACGCCATCCTCGCCGCGGCCGGCGGGCCGGTCGTGCCCGACGTGCTGCGCCGGCAGCTGGCCATCGGCGGACGACTGGTGATGCCGGTGGGCGAGACGCCGTACCGGCAGCGGCTGGTGAAAGTCACGCGCGTGGCCGAGGACCGCTACGAGCAGGAGGAACTGGACGAGGTGCGCTTCGTGCCGCTGGTCGGCAGCTACGGCTGGAGCGAGCAGGACGCTTCCTCGCCGCCGAGGCTCGAGCCGGTCGCTGCGCACGCGCCGGTCGATGGCGGCAGCCTGACGCAGATGATCCGCGCCGCGATCGAGCCGCTGCCCGACCCGGACGATCCGGCTTTCGGAAGGATGTTCGACCGCTACGGCGACGCGCGCGTGGTGCTGCTGGGCGAGGCGAGCCACGGCACCAGCGAGTTCTACCGTGCCCGCGCGGCGATCACCCGCCGGCTGATCGAGGCGCACGGCTTCACCATCGTGGCGGTGGAAGGCGACTGGCCCGACGCCGCGGTGCTGGACCGCTACGTGCGCGGCCGACTGGCGGCGCGCGAAGAGCCGATCTTCCAGCGCTTTCCGACCTGGATGTGGCGCAACCGCGACGTGGCCCGCTTCGTCGACTGGCTGCGCGGCTACAACAGTGACCAGCCTTCGGGGAGGCAGGCGGGCTTCTACGGGCTGGACCTGTACAGCCTGGACAGCTCCATCCGTGCGGTGATCGATTACCTGGACAAGGTCGATCCCGAGGCGGCGCAGGTCGCCCGCCACCGCTACGGCTGCCTGATGCCCTGGAGCAAGGAGCCGGCGCAGTACGGGCGCATGGCGCTGTCGGCCGGCTATGCGCTGTGCGAGAAGGCCGTGGTGCAGATGCTGCGCGAGCTGCTTTCGCGCCGCATGGAGTACGCCCGGGCCGACGGCGAGCATTTCCTCGACGCGGCGCAGAACGCGCGGCTGGTCAGCAACGCCGAGGCGTATTACCGCGCGATGTACTACGGCTCGGCCGAATCGTGGAACCTGCGCGACAGCCACATGTTCGAGACGCTGGAGAACCTGCTCGTCGCCCAGGGTCCCGGCGCGAAAGCGGTGGTGTGGGCGCACAACTCGCACATCGGCGACGCGCGCCACACCGAGATGGGCCAGGTGCGCGAGGAACTGAACCTGGGCCAGCTGTGCCGCCAGCGCTTCGGCCGCGAGGTGGCGCTGGTCGGCTTCGGCACGCACACCGGCACGGTCGCCGCGGCGGACGACTGGGACGAGCCGATGCGCGTGATGGACGTCAACCCCTCGCGCCCGGACAGCTACGAGCGGCTGTTCCACGATGCGGGCCAGCCGCGCGGCCTGCTCGACCTGCGTGAAGGTGCGCACCCGGCCTTGTGCGAGCGGCTGGCGCCCGGCCGGCTGGAACGCTTCATCGGCGTGATCTACCGGCCCGACACCGAACGCTGGAGCCATTACGTGGAATGTTCGCTGCCGCGCCAGTTCGACGGCTACGCGTGGTTCGACCGCAGCCACGCGGTCGAGCCGCTCGGCGAGGAGCCGCGCAGCGGCGTCGCCGAGACCTGGCCGTTCGGGCTCTAGTGGGCGGGGGCAGTCAGGCGACGCAGTGCGGCGTCGCTAGGCCGAGGCGCGCCGCCGGCGCGCCTCGAACGCGGCGAGCGCGAGCGCCGCGGCCGCGAACGGCAGCAGGTTGTAGACCAGCCGATAACACAGCAGCCCGGCCAGCACCTGCGCGCGCGCCTCGCCCGGGAACGCGCCGAGCAGGATCGCCTCGAATACGCCCAGCCCGCCCGGCGCGTGGCTGACGATGCCGGCCATCAGCGCAGCCAGATAGATCGGTACGAAATCGATGAACGATGGCGCGATCGCCGGCGGCAGCAGCAGGTACATGGCGCCGATCGCCGCGCTCATCTCCACGCCGCCGATCAGCATCTGCAGCGCCGCGCCGCCGCTGCCGGGCAGGGCCACCGACCAGCGGTGCAGGCGCAGCGTGCGTGGCTGCGCCAGCCACAGCAACAGGCCGGCCAGCAAGGCGACGATGAACACCCCGGCAGGGCGGCCCCAGCCGGCGGCGACCGGCGGCTCCGCCAGCAAACCGGCGGCGCCCAGCACCGCGTAGCCCAGCCCCACGCCCAGGCTGGCCAGGCCGACCACGCGCGCGATGTCGCCGGCGGCCAGGCCAGCCGTGGCGTAGACGCGGTAGCGCACCGCGCCGCCGGTCACTGCGTGGAAGCCCAGCGTGTTCGACAGCGCGTGCGCCGCGAAGCCGGCGAAGGCCGCCAGTCCCGGTGCCGCGCGCGCCGGCGCCACGCTGCGCGCGGCCAGCACGTCGAAGGCCGCCAGCATGGCGAAGCTGGTGGCGGTCGCCGCCACCGCGCCGGCCACGTGCGCGCGCGGCAGGGCCCACAGCGCCGCCCACACGTCGCGCCAGCGCATCGCGCCCAGGTAGCGGTGCAGCAGCCAGGCGGCCAGCGCCAGCAACAATGCCGAGACGAGCCAGGACAGCGCGCGCAGGATCCGGCGCAGGCGCGGGCTGCCGGCGTCGCCGGCGAACGGGGAGGGCAGGACGGACATCCGCGTGACCTTACTTTGGAGAGGCGGGGAGACGCGAGTGCTGGGTCGCATCGCCCGTCCCCGTTTCGCGGGGAAGGGTGCCCGAAGGGGAGGCCTCGCGGAGCATCACGCCGGGATCCCGCAAGTGCGCCCCTCCACCGGTCCGCACCTTCCTCCGCGTTCGCGGAGAAGGAACGGGCAGGTGGATCACGGCAGCGTTCCGGTCTCGCTGTCGCGAAAACGCTGTGCGCGGGCCCGACTCACGCTATCGTTGCCCTTCCGTCGCCGATGCCCCGCCCGCAATGAGCCAAGCACCGACCACCTACCTGCGCCGCCTCGGCACCTGGGACGCGGCGATGATCGTCATCGGCGGCGTGATCGGCGCGGGCATCTTCCGAACGCCGGCCACCCTGGCCCAGCGCACCGGATCGGGCTGGGAGCTGCTGGCGCTGTGGGCGGTCGGCGGCCTGCTCACGCTGGCCGGCGTGCTGTGCTACGCGGAGCTCGGCGCGCGGCGGCCGCAGGCCGGCGGCAGCTACATCTACCTGCGCGAGGCGTTCGGCAAGCTGCCGGCGTTCCTGTTCGGCTGGACGATGGCGCTGATCAACTACCCCGGCAGCGTGGCGGCGGTGGCCACCGCGTTCGCCGACTACTTCTGCGCGGCGTTGGGCCTGTCGTCGCTGTACATCAAGCCAGTGGCGGCCGGCGCGATCGCCTTCATCGTCGGCGTGAACCTGTTCGGCATCCGTGCCGGCGCCTGGGTGCAGAACATCTTCACCGTGCTCAAGCTCGCCGCGATCGCGCTGCTGGTCGGCGTGGGCGTGGTGCTGTCCAACGGCCACCTGGGCGTGGCGCTGGCGGCCGACCCGACGCACCAGGCCGCACCCGGCGCGTTCTTCGGCGCGCTGCTGCCGGTGCTGTTCACCTACGGCGGCTTCCACTACCTCAACGACCTGGCCGGCGAGGTGCGCAACCCGCAGCGCACCTTGCCCCTCGCGCTGGGATTGGGCCTGGCCGGCGTGATGGTGGCCTACGTGCTGGCCAACTTCGCCTACCTGGCCGGCCTGGGCCACGCGGGCCTGGCGGCCAGCCACGCGCCAGCCGCGGACCTCATGCGCCGCCTGTTCGGCGAGCGCGGCGCCACGCTGATCGCGCTGGGCATCGCCTGCTCCACCTTCGGCTACTGCAACATCGCCATCGCCGGCGGCGCGCGCGTGCTGCAGACGATGGGCGCCGACGGCATGTTCTTCTCCGCCGTGGGCAAGATCGACCCGCACAGCCGCGCGCCGCAGGTGGCGCTGGCCACGCTGGGCGCCTGGGCGATCGTGCTGGCGGTGTCGGGCAGCTTCAACCAGCTGCTGGACTACACCACGGTGGGCGAGTGGCTGGCGCACGCGTGCAGCATCGCCACGCTGTTCTGGTATCGCCGGTACCTCAGTGAACCCTCGCCCTACCGCGTGCCGTTCTATCCGTGGCTGCCGATGGTGTTCGTGGTCACGGTGCTCGCCGTGATCGGCGCCACCGCGATCCACAACCCCGGCGATGCCGGCATGAGCCTGGTGATCATCGCCTGCGGCATCCCGGCGTACTACGGCTGGCGTTGGCTGGAACGCAACGCGGCCTGAGCGATCATGCGCCGCGCCTGGGTGATGGCGCGTGCGCGAGGTGAGGCCATGAAGCGTGCCGTTTTCCCGATCCTGCTGCTGGTCCTCGCCGGCCGTGCCGCGGCGATGCCGGCGATCGACCTGACGGCGGATACGCCCGCCGTGCGCCTCGATCACGTGCAGCCTGGAGCGGCGCAACGCCTGCCCGATGGCGAAACCTTGCGCGGCTACACCTTCGAGCCGGCCGCCCGGCCGCAGGTGATCCTGACGCCCGCGGCCGGCGCGCTCGACCCGGCCGGCGAACTGCGCCTGCGCGTGCAGAACGCGATGCCCTGGGCGGTGACGCTGGAGGTGGATCTCGAGGGCAGCGGCGGCGCGCGCCTGCATGCGGCCGTGGGCCTGCCGGCCGGGCCGCCGCAGACACTGGTGCTGCCGCTGCATGCGACCTCGCCGCGCGCCTTCGGCATGCAGGCCGGCCCACCGATGCCCTTCGAGGACCATGGCGAGCGCGTGCTCGTGGCGACCACGGTGGAGGGCACGCCCGCGCTGCACGCGGTGCGCACGCTGCGGCTGTCCGTTCCCGCACCGCAGGCACCGCAGACGGTGCTGCTCGGCAGGCTCACCGCCGCGGCCGATACCACGCTGCACGCGGCTTACGCGGGCATCGTCGACCGCTACGGCCAGTACACGCGCGCCGCCTGGCCGGAGAAGATCGCCAGCGACGCGGCATTGCGCGCGGCCCAGGCAGGCGCACCAGCGGCGCCCATGCGTGAGGGCCTGGATCGCTACGGCGGCCGTCTCGCCGCCCGCGGCGAGGCGACCGGCTGGTTCCACACGCAGAAGCTCGGCGACCGCTGGCGCCTGGTCACCCCCGAAGGCCACGAGTTCTTCTCGATCGGCGTCAACGCGGTGGCGGTCGATGGCGGCCGCAGCTATGTCGAGGGACGCGAGTGGATGTTCGACGGGCTGCCGCCGGACCAAGGCCCGTGGGCCGCGTTCCATGGCCACGGCGAGGACCGCAGCCAGACCGGCGCCGCCGCCGGCCTGGCCTACCACCAGGGCGAATGGTTCGATTTCTACGCGGCCAACCTCTACCGCGCCGACGGCACGCAGTGGCGCGAGGCCTGGCGCCGGCGCACGCGCGGGCGGCTGGAGGCCTGGGGCGTCAACACGCTGGGCAACTGGAGCGACGAGGCGGTCGCGCGCGGCCGCAACCTGGCCTATACGCGCTCGATCAACATCACGGGCGACTACGGCAACGTCGCCACCGGCTACGACTACTGGGGCCGCATGCCCGACCCGTTCGACCCGCGCTTCGTGCAGGCGGCCGACCGCGCCGTGGCGCAGGCCACCGCCGGCGTGCGCGACGACCCGTGGCTGCTCGGCTACTTCGTGGACAACGAACTGGCCTGGGCCGCGCCCGGTGCGCAGGGTCGCTGGGCGCTGGCGCAGGGCACCCTGCGCGGCGAGCCGGGGAGCGCCGCCAAGCAGGCCTTCCTGGCCATGCTCGAACGCAAGTACGGCGACGCGCTCAAGCTCGGCGTCGCCTGGGGCATCGGCGTGACGCGCTGGGACGCGCTCGCCGCGACGGGTTTCCAGCCGCCCGCGCCGGACCAGGCGCACCCGGCGATCGCCGAGGACTATGCCGCCTGGCTACGCGCCTACGCCGAGCAATACTTCCGCGTGGTGGCGCAAAGCTTGCGCCGGCACGACCCGCACCACCTGTTCCTCGGCGGCCGCTTCGCCGTGCGCACGCCCGAGGCGGTGGCCGCCTGTGCCAAGTGGTGCGACGTGCTGAGCATCAACGTCTACGCCGACCTGCCGCAGCACGGCATGGACTCGGGCCGGCTGCGCACGCTCGACAGGCCGGTGCTCGTCAGCGAGTTCTCCTTCGGCTCGACCGATCGCGGCCCGTTCGGCACCGGCCCGGTGGCGGTGTGGAACGAGGCGCAGCGCGGCGAGGCCTATGCGCGCTTCCTCGCGGCCGCGGCGGCCGATCCGATCATCGTCGGCGCGCACTGGTTCGACTACGCCGACCAGCCCGCCACCGGCCGCCTGCTCGATGGCGAGAACGCGCACCTGGGCCTGGTCGGCATCACCGACCTCCCGTTCGGCAGCTTCGTGGACGCCGTGAAGGCGGCCAACACGGCGGCGCAGCGCGCCCGTTAGGCGGCGCCGGCGACGGTCAGCGGCCGATCTCGCGCAGCCGCTTGCCGGCCATCAGGTTGCGCTCGATCTGCTCCAGCGTGACGCCCTTGGTCTCCGGCACCAGCCACAGGGTGAGCCCCAGGAACACCACGTTGAGCGCGGCGTAGAGCCAGAACGTGGCGGCATTGCCGATGCCGTTGAGCAGGCTGAGGAAGGTGAAGCCCACGATCATGTTGCAGACCCAGTTGGTGACGGTGGAGCAGCCGATGCCGAAGTCGCGGCCCTTGAGCGGCTGGATCTCCGAGCACAGCGTCCACACCAGCGGGCCGGCGGACATCGCGAAGCCGACGATGAACACCAGCAGCATCGCCACGGTGAAGATCTGCGCCGCGTGGCTGGCGATGCCGCCGTGCATCATCGTGCCGACCACGCCCAGGCCCAACGCCATCACGGCGAAGCCCGCGTAGAGGATCGGCTTGCGGCCCAGGCGGTCGATCAGGGCGATGGCGATGAAGGTGGCCAGCACGTTGGTCAGGCCCACCAGCGCGGTGAACCACATCTGCGCGGCGGTGTCGTAGCCCATCGTCTGGAAGATGCGCGGCGCGTAGTACATCACCACGTTCATGCCGGTGAACTGCTGCATCAGCTGCAGCAGCACGCCCAGGCCCACCGAGCGGCGGAAGTTGCGGTTCTCCAGGAACATGTGCCAACCCCGCTGCGGGGTCTTCAGCTGTTCCTCGATGTCGGCGGCCTCGCGCGCCACCACGTCCGCGTCGGCGCGCAGGCGGTGCAGCACGTCAAGCGCTTCCTCGCGGCGGCCGCGCATCATCAGCCAGCGCGGGCTGTCCGGCAGCATCAGCACGCCGAGCAGGAACAGCACGCCGGGTATCGCGATCACGCCCAGCATCCAGCGCCACGAGCCGGAGTAGCTCAGGGCGGTGTCGGAGAGGAACGCGACCAGGATGCCGATGGTGATCATCAGCTGGTAGGTCGAGATCATCGCGCCACGGATGCGCTCCGGCGCCACCTCGGCCAGGTACAGCGGCGCGGCGAAGGTGGCCAGGCCGATCGCCAGGCCCAGCACCACGCGCGCGGCGACCAGCGTAGCCGGCGACCAGGCCAGCCCCGACAGCAGCGAGCCGATCACGAACAGCACCGCGCCCAGGATCAGCGAGCGCTTGCGCCCCAGGTGCACCGAAAGCCAGCCGGCGCCCAGTGCGCCGACCGCGGCGCCGAACATCATCGCGCTGACGATCCATTCGAGCGTGCGGTCGCTGATCGCGAACTCGTGCTGGATGAATTGCTGCGCGCCGGAGATCACGCCGATGTCCAGCCCGAACATCAGCCCCGCGAGCGCGGCGAGCATGCAGGTGAAGACGACCGTGGCCTTGGCGTGCGCGACGGGTGGTGCGATGGCATTGCTGTTCATGCGGTGTGCTCCCCCGGGAGCGAGTGAACGGGCGCCGGTCGTGGCGGCGGCGTGGCGGTGATCCGTGGCGGCATGCCGGCGAAGCGCGGCTCCGGCAGGCCGGTGGTGCCCGCCGGTGCGGCGAACAGCGCACCGGCGAAGGGTTGTCCGGCGAGCGCGGCGGCGTCCAGACCGTCGCGCGCGCTGGTGATGTAGAGCATGGACAGGTCCGGGCCACCGAATGCGGGCCGGGTGGGTTGCGAGGCGGGCACGTCGATGCAGTGGTCCAGGCGGCCGGCCGGCGTGTAGCACGCGACGCGGCCCAGGCCCCACTGCGCATTCCACAGGTTGCCCGCGCAGTCCACCGCCGAGCCGTCCGGCTCGCCGCGCGGATCATCCAGGCGGGCGAAGGTGCTCGGCGGGCCGCAGCGCGTGCCGTAGTTGCAGCACTGGATCGTGCGCGCCAGCGAATCGCAGTAGTAAAGCGTGCGACCGTCCGGGCTGAAGGCGAGGCTGTTGCTGATCGCGACGCCGGGCAGGTCCAGGCGCTCGAGCGAGAGATCCGCGTTCAGGCGGTAGAAGCTGCCGAGCGCCTGGCGCACGCCGCCGGTGGGCGGCTCGTGCAGGGTGCCGAACACGAACCGGCCCTGGCGGTCGCAGGCGCCATCGTTGAGACGCGTGGGCAGGCCCGCTTCCACCTCGGCGATCGGCGCGAGCGTGCCGCTGGCCGGATGGAAGAACGCCAGCCGCGAGGCAAGTCCCAGCAGCAGCCAGCCATCGGCCTCGCACAGCGCGATGCAGGCCAGCCGCTCCGGCATCGCCCAGCGCTCGGCCCGGGCATCGCGCGGGCGGAAGCGCCACAGTGTGGCGGCATGGATGTCGGTCCAGTACAGCGCCTGCTCGCGGTCGCACCAGACGATGCCCTCGCCCAGCGTGTTGCCGGCTTGGAAGGCGACCGCGGCGGACGTATTCATACCCAGCCGCCGTCCACGATGAAGTCCTGCCCGGTGCACATGCGGCTGTCGTCGGCGGCCAGGAACAGCGCCGCGCGGGCGAGGTCGTCGGCCATCAGGTAACCGGGCAGGCACTGCACGCGGGCGATTTCGGCTTCGCCCTCCGCATCGAGCCAGAGCCGGCGCTGCTTCTCGGTGATCACCCAGCCGGGCACCAGGGCGTTGATGCGGATGCGGTCGTGGCCGAGTTCGCGCGCCAGGCCGTTGACCAGCCCGCGCACCGCGGCCTTGGCCATCGCGTACATGGGGTAGCCGGCGTTCTTCTTCATCCAGCCGGTCGAGCCCAGGCAGATCACCGAGCCGCCGCCCAGGCGCCGCATGTCCTCGCGCACCGCCTGCGTGGCGAAGTACTGGTGGCGCAGATTCACCGCCACGTTGCGGTCGAAGTCGGCGGCGGTGGTGTCCCCGAACGCATGGCGCAGGTCGTTGGCGGCGTTGTTCACCAGCACGCCGATCGGGCCGGCCGCCGCGCGCGCCTGGGCGATCGCCGCGGCGAGCGCATCCAGGTCGGTGACGTCGCAAGGCAGGAACAGTGGCCGGTGGCGGGCGTCGGCCAGTTCCGCGCACAGCGATTCGCCGTGCGTGCGGTCGAGGTCGATGAAGGCCACGCGGCTGCCCTGGCGCGCGAAGTGTTCGACGAACGCCGCGCCGATGCCGGTCGCGCCGCCGCTGACGAACACCGTGCGGTCGACCAGGCTGGGATAGGTGGCGAAGGGCATGCTCACCACTCCGCCACGCTGCCGTCGGCGTGGCGCCACACCGGGTTGCGCCAGCGATGCCCGGCCGAGGCGCGCTCGGCCACGTAGTCCTCGTTCACGCCGATGCCGAGGCCGGGGCCGTCGGGGATGGCGACGAAGCCGTCCTGGTAGGCGAATACGCTGCGGTCGCTGACGTAGTCGAGCAGGTCGTTGGAGGCGTTGTAGTGGATGCCCAGGCTCTGCTCCTGGATGAACGCGTTGTGGCAGACCGCGTCCAGCTGCAGGTTCGCGGCCAGCGCGATGGGACCGAGCGGGCAATGCAGCGCGATCGCCACGTCGTAGGCCTCGGCCATCGAGGCGATCTTGCGCGTCTCGGTGATGCCGCCGGCGTGCGAGGGGTCGGGCTGCAGGATGTCCACGCCACCGATCGAAAGCACGCGCTTGAAGTCATAGCGCGAATACAGGCGCTCGCCCAGCGCGATCGGCGCCGGCGAGATCGCGGCCAGCTCGGGCAACGCTTCGAGATGCTCGGACAGCACCGGCTCCTCGATGAACATCAGCTTGTACGGGGCGAGCTCGCGCATCAGCACCTTGGCCATCGGCTTGTGCACGCGGCCGTGGAAGTCCAGGCCCAGGCCCACGTGCGGACCCACGGCATCGCGCACGGCCTGCACGTTGGCGAGCACCTGTTCGACCTTTTCGTAGGTGTCGACGTACTGCATCTCCTCGGTGGCGTTCATCTTGACCGCGGTGAAGCCTCGCGCAACGGCTTCCTTCGCCGCACGCGCGGTGTCGGCCGGCCGGTCGCCGCCGATCCAGGAGTACACGCGGATGCGATCGCGCACGCGGCCGCCGAGCAGGTCATGCACCGGGCGGCCCAGGTCCTTGCCCTTGATGTCCCACAGCGCCTGGTCGATGCCGGCGATCGCGCTCATCAGCACCGGGCCGCCGCGGTAGAAGCCGCCGCGGTACATCACGCTCCACAGGTCCTCGATGTGGCGCGGGTCCTTGCCGACGAGGTAGTCGGACAGCTCGTCCACCGCCGCGGCGATGGTGTGCGCACGGCCTTCGACGATCGGCTCGCCCCAGCCGCAGATCCCCGCATCGGTATCGATGCGCAGGAACAGCCAGCGAGGCGGTACGACGAAGGTGGTGAGGCGGGTGATCTTCATGCGCGAATTCCTGGAGCGTTGGACGCTTGCGAATCGAGATGGCGCCGCCAGGCCTGGGCGAAGGCCCGCGCGCGCGCGCCGACGTCGTCGGCCGCGCGACCCGGCGCGTAGAGCGAGGAGCCGATGCCGAAGCCGGCGGCGCCGGCGGCCAGCCACGGCTCCATGGTGTCGGGCGCGACGCCGCCGACCGGCAGCACCGCGGTGCCCGCCGGCAGCACCGCGCGCCAGGCCTTGAGCACGGCCGGCGAGGCCTGCTCGGCGGGGAAGAGTTTCAACGCGTCGGCGCCGGCGGCGAGCGCGGCGAAGGCCTCGGTCGGCGTGGCCACGCCGGGCACGCAATAGAGCCCAGCCTGCTTGGCGGCGCGGATCACCGCCACGTCGGCGTGCGGCATCACCACGATGCGCCCGCCCGCGTCGGCGACGCCGCGCACCGCCGCCGGATCGAGCACGGTGCCCGCACCGACCAGCCGCCCGTCGCCGTAGCGCTCGGCCATGCGGCGGATGCTCTGAAGCGGTTGCGGCGAGTTGAGCGGCACCTCCAGGATGCGGAAGCCGGCCTCGACCAGCGCGTCGCCCACCGTCGGCACTTCGTCGGGGCGAAGGCCGCGCAGGATGGCGACCAGGGGAAGCGGTTCGAGCCAGGTCTTGAAATCGTTCATGCGTGGGAGTGTCCGTGGAGCAGGCCCGCGGCGGCGGCGACCTGCCAGAGGCCCGACGCGGCGGGCGCGCCGGAAGTGCGTTGCAGCGTCAGGCCGAAAGCCGGCGCGGCCAGCAGGTAGCGGGCGCAGAGCGCGTCTTCTCCGACGACCTGCACCGGTACCCCGGGGCTGGCCCAACCGGCGGCCAGCGCCATGCGCAGCTCGTCGCCGACCAGCAGGCCGGAAAGGAAGTCGGCCACCGAGGCCGGTGCCAGCACGCCTTCGAGCATCAGGGCACGCGTGGAGAACAGGCGCGACAGGCCGCCGGCCGAGCCCGAGGCCTGCGCCGCGGCGACGCCGCGCGCGAAGGTGGCGTGGTCGTCGCCGCCATCGGGCAGGCCCTTGCCGAGCACCGAGTGCTCGCGCAGCAGCGCGAACAGCTCGCCGGTCATCACCGTAGTGAAACCGCTGACCGCGCCGTCGCGCACGCGCACCCACTTGCTGTGCGTGCCGGGCATCAGCAGCCGCACCTCGCCAGCGAGGGTGGGCGCCTGCGCGAGCATCCCGGCGACCTGGGTTTCCTCGCCGCGCATCACGTCGGGGACGGATGGGTCGCGCAGTCCCGGCACGATGTGCACGGTGCGTCCGTCCGGCGCATCGACTGCGGCCAGGGCGCCGGCCAGCGCGTCGAGTCGGCAGGGCGTGTCGAGGTAGGGCGCCTCGCGCCAGCCGCCGCGACTGCCGACCATGCCGCATGCGATGACCGGCGCGCGCGGCCAACCCTCGATCGCCTGTGCGAACGCCTCGGCAAAGCCGCCTGCGGGCAGCTGTCGGCTGCCCCAGGGTAGCGCGCGCATTTCCACCACGCCGCCGGCTTCATCGAAGCGGTACGCCCGCAGCCGCGTGCTGCCCCAATCCAGGCCGAGCAGCGGCGTGTTCACGCAGTGGCCTTTTTGCGGCTGCTGCGCCCGCGGCTGTGCTGCAGGTTCGCCTGCGAGTCGGCGATCATCGACTGCATCGCCTTGCGCGCCACCTCCGGCTGCTTGCGGCGGATTGCCTCGAGCACCTTCTGGTGATGCGGCAGCGAATACTTGAAATTGCTGGCGGTGCGCGCGGACAGGGTAAAGAAAGTGCCCAGCGCGGTTTCGACCACCGAGAACAGCGACTGCAGCAGCTCATTGCCGGTGGCGTGCAGCACCGCGTCGTGGAACTGCAGGTCGGCGGCGGTCCACTCGTCGAGCGTCTGCGCTTGGTCCATCGCGCGGAAGGCGGCCTCGATCGCCGCGAGCTGCTCGGCGGTGCGCCGGCGTGCGGCGCTGGCGGCGGCGGCCGGCTCGATCACCTCGCGCATCTCCACCAGCTTGTCGACGAAATCGTCGGTCGGCATCGAGGCGCAGCGCCAGGCCAGCACGTCGGCGTCGAGCTGGTTCCAGTGGCGCTTGTCCAGCACGCGCGCGCCCACGCCGGTGCGCGACTCGATCAGGCCCTTGGCCGAGAGCACCTTGAGCGCTTCGCGCAGCGCGGTGCGGCTGACCTGCAGGCTCTCGGCGAGCGTCTCCTCGCGCGGCAGCACGTCGCCAGGCTTGACCTTGCCGCTCACGATGCGCTGCCCGAGCTCGTGCATCACGTGCCCGTAGAGGCTGCGAACTGCGCTCGTTTTCCTCATGAAATGCGGCTCCCCGGGTGACGTAAGGTCGATCCGTGCGGCAGGCGCAGCCAGCGCCCGGTGATTTGTCATACAAATCGACTATAAGCATTCGGCGCTCGTCCTGCCAAGGTGCGGCGGCGCTTTTTTTTTGGCGCGTCGAACCGCGCCACGAAAGCGTCGATGACGCAGCGCAGAAAATTCCTGCTACGGGGTGCTCGGTTGTCCGCATCGATGCGGATCGTGCGCGCGGCGACGCCATGCGGAATCGGCGGCGCCGGCCCGGTCGGGCGCGTGCAATGGCGCATCGCACCAAGAAAAATTTCCTGCGCCGGAACGCTTGCACGATAATCATACAATGTGCTTGCATGCCCACACTTCGACGGCCGCGCTAGGGGCACTGGTGACATGCGACGTGCAGGGTGGATGGGTTCGATGCTCGGCCTGGCGGCACTGTCGATGACGGTGCACGCGGGCACGATGGCCAAACGCGAGGCGTTCGGGGCGATGCCGGACGGCAAGCCCGTCGAGGCGGTCGTGCTGAGCAACGCCCATGGCCTCTCGGCGCGGGTGATCGCCTACGGCGCGAGCCTGCAGTCGCTCAGCGTGCCGGACCGCGAGGGCCATTTCGCCGACATCGTGCTCGGCTATGCCTCGCTGGCGGATTACCTGGACAAGCCGCAGTACTTCGGCGCCACGGTCGGCCGCTATGCCAACCGCATCGCCAAGGGCCGCTTCGTGCTCGACGGCCACGGCTACCAGGTGCCGATCAACAACGGCCCCAACTCGCTGCACGGCGGCACGCGCGGCTTCGACAAGGTGCTGTGGACGATCGGCTCGGTGAGCCACGACGCGGACAAGGCTAGCGTCACGCTGACCTACGTAAGTCCCGACGGCGACATGGGCTATCCGGGCAAGCTGACGGTGACGGCGGTCTACACGCTGGACGATCAGGACCAGCTCTCGATCGAGTACCGCGCGACCACCGACAAGCCCACCATCGTCAACCTCAGCAACCACGCCTACTGGAATCTTTCCGGCGAGGGCTCCGGCAGCGTGATGGAGCAGCGCCTGAGCATCGCGGGCGACGCGTACCTGCCGGTCGACGCCGGCTCCATTCCCACCGGCGAGGTCCGCCAGGTGGCCGGCACGCCGTTCGATTTCCGCGAGCCCAAGCCGATCGGCCGCGACATCCGCATCGCCGATCCGCAGTTGCTCAACGGCCACGGCTACGACCACAACTGGGTGATCAGCCGCAAGCCGGCGGCAGCGCCGCGCATGGTCGCGCGCGTGGAGGATCCGCACTCGGGCCGCGTATTGACGCTGAGCTCGGCGCAGCCGGGCCTGCAGTTCTACTCGGGCAATTTCCTGGACGGCACCACGGTCGGCACCGGCGGGCACGTGTACCGCCAGGGCGATGCGTTCGTGCTGGAGCCGCAGCTGTATCCGGATACGCCCAACCAGCCGGCCTTCGGCTCGGCCCGGCTGGCGCCCGGGCAGGTCTACCGCAACCTGATCGTCTACCGCTTCACCACCGAGCCGGCGCACGGCGAGCGCTGACCGGGCAGAGCAAACCACAAGGGCGTCCGTGGCGGACGTCCCGGGGGAGCATTTGCCCGCGCAAGCGCAGCGCATCACGAGGGAGATGGCATGAAACACGCAATGTTGGCCCTGGCATTCGCAACGGCGGTGCTGTTCGCCCCGCGTGCGCCGGCCGCCGATGCACCGGCACGCTGGACCAGCGCGCAGGCGCACGCATGGTACGAGCGCCAGTCCTGGCCGCTCGGCAGCAACTACGTGCCGGCCGATGCGATCAACGAGCTGGAGATGTGGCAGGCGGCCACCTTCGACCCGGCGCGCATCGACAAGGAACTGGGCTGGGCGCAGCAGCTGGGCATGAACACCATGCGCGTGTTTCTGCACGACCTGCTGTGGAAGCAGGACCCGGACGGCTTCAAGCGGCGCATCGACCAGTTTCTCGCCATCGCGCACAAGCACGGCATCAAGCCGATCTTCGTGCTGTTCGACTCGTGCTGGGATCCGGAACCGAAGCTCGGACCCCAGCATCCGCCGATTCCCGGCGTGCACAACTCCGGCTGGGTGCAGAGCCCCGGCGTGGCGATGGCCGATCCCAGCCAATATCCACGGCTGGAGCAGTACGTGAAGGACGTCGTCGGGCGCTTCGCCAAGGACGACCGCGTGCTCGCCTGGGACGTGTGGAATGAGCCGGACAATCCCGGCGGTGGCGATTACGACGCCCGCGAGCCGAAGGACAAGGTCGCCCTGGTGGCCAGGCTGCTGCCGCAGGTGTTCGCCTGGGCGCGCAGCGCGGCGCCGACGCAGCCGCTCACCAGCGGCGTGTGGCACGACGCGGACTGGTCGGACCCGGGCAAGCTCAATGCGGTCGAGCGCACCCAGCTCGAGCAGTCCGACGTGATCAGCTTCCACAACTACGGCTGGCCGGAGGAGTTCGCCGCGCGCGTGAAGCAGCTGGCGCGCTACGGCCGCCCGCTGATTTGCACCGAATACATGGCGCGCGGCGCCGGCTCGACCATCGACGGCGTGCTGCCGCTGGCCAAGAAGCTGGACGTGGGCATGGTCAACTGGGGCTTCGTCGAAGGGCGCACGCAGACCACGCTGCCGTGGGACTCGTGGCAGCGCCCGTACACCCTGCAGCCGCCGACGATCTGGTTCCACGACTTGCTGCATGGCGACGGCACGCCGTACCGCCAGCGCGAGGCCGAGATCCTGCGCGCGCTCTCCCACGCGCCGCGCGGCGTAGTGCCGGCGGCGGCGGCGAGCTACCCCGCGCCGGCGGCCATGACGAAGCAGTAGCCGAAGGTTCCACTTTTTTTCCGCTGCGCGGCGGCAACCGCGCAGCGGCCAGACCAAGCATGTCGCCGATCCATCCGGCGGCCACGATCTTTTGACGGGAGGTTTCCACTCATGTACCGCAACCGCATTCCGGTGACGATCCTCGCGGCGGCCATCGCCGCCGCCTTTGGCTCGGCGCACGCCCAAGACGCGCAGGCGCAGGCCGGCAACGGCACCCAGTCCGCCGCCAGCACCGCCACGCAGGACGGGCAAGCCAAGCCGCACAAGAGCGCTACGGCCAAGCGCGACGCCAAGCAGAACGTGGTCAACCTCTCGCAGGTGACCGTCACGCCGCTGCGTCAGAGTCTTTCGAGCGCGCAGACGCTCAAGCAGGACGCGCGCATGGTGGTCGACTCGATCGTCGCCGAGGACATCGGCAAGTTGCCGGACAATAGCGTGGCCGACGCCATGCAGCGCATCACCGGCGTGCAGATCGCGCAGGGCTTCCAGGGCGAAACCAGCTCGGTCGTCGTGCGCGGACTGCCCAACGTGATCACCACGCTCAACGGCCGCGAGATCTTCAGCGGCGTGGGCCGCGGCTTCGCCTTCCAGAACCTGCCGGCCACCGCGATCAAGACGGTGCAGGTCTACAAGAGCAGCGAGGCGAGCCTGCCCGACGGCGGCATCGCCGGCGTGGTCGACATGCAGCTGTACCGTCCGTTCGACTTCGACGGCGCCAAGGTCGCGGCGACCTACACCGCCACGCACAGCAAGTACGGCGGCCGCACCGACCCCAACTTCAGCGTGTTGATGAGCGACCGCTGGCAGACCGGCATCGGCGAGATCGGCGCGCTGGCCAACGCCAGCTTCATGGCGCAGCACTACCAGTACAACGCCGTATGGGGCGACTTTCCCAAGGTGCTGACCGACGGCACCGGCACGCCGATGCGCACCGGCGCGGGCAACCTGATCGCCGCGCCCAACGGTTTCGGCGCCGACTACAACATCGGCTACCGCCAGCGCCCCGAGCTGAACTACGCGCTGCAGTGGAAACCCAACGACAGCACCGAGGTCTACGCCGAGGGTCTGTACGACTGGGATTCGGACCAATACAACCAGCCGTTCTATTTCTCCTTCCCGGTCGGCGCGGTGGCGCCGGGCAACCTGACCGTAAGCAACCACTGCTACGCCGACCAGCTCACCGGCTCGCCGTTCGCCGGCCAGACCATCTGCGACGCCTCCAGCGGCAGCTGGACAGGCAACACCTACGCGGCGACCAGCACCCAGGCGCATCTGCAGCACGGCCGCGACATGCAGCACGCGGTCGGCGTGAAATGGCATGGCGACCGTCTGCGCCTGAGTTCGGACCTGTCCTATGGCTCGACCTCGTTCGACACCAACACCTTCATCGTCGACACCTTCCTCAAGGGGCCGGTGACCACGGTGTGGAACGGCACCGCCGGCAACCAGCAGAACTGGTCGCTGGGCAACAACCTGCAGCTGGACCCGAACAGTTATTACCTCAATGGCCTGTTCCAGACCTGGAACACCCAGCGCGGCAAGCAGTGGGCCTGGCGCGGCGACGGCAACCTCGACCTCAACGGCAGCTTCTTCAGCTACCTCGACTTCGGCCTGCGCTACGCCGACCACAAGGCGCAGTACACCGGCAGCGTGGAGATCTCCACGCCGCCGCCGGGCGGCCCCGGCACCGGCAATATCGTCGCCACGCCGAACCCGGCCAACCAGGTCACCGCGCGCTTCCCGAGCAGCTACTTCTGCTCGATGCCGACCACCTCGGCCATCCCCGTGTCCTGGCTGACCGGCTGCTTCAACTACCTGACCGGCAACGCCGACGCGATCCGTGGGCTGTACGGCCTGGCCGCCGGCCGTCCGCCGGTGAACCCCGGCCGCTACTACAACATCGACGAGAAGACCCTCGCCGGTTACCTGCAGGCTGGCTACGACACCACGCTGTTCGGCCTGCCGGCCGACGGCCTGCTGGGCATGCGCGTCGAGCGCGTCAGGCGCAATCTCGATGCGTTCTCCTTCAATGCGGCCACCAGCATCTATTCGCCGCTGTCGGTGAACACCAGCCAGCCGGTGTACCTGCCCAACCTCAGCTTCAACCTGCACTTCACCGACGCCCTGCAGCTGCGCCTGGTGGCCGCCAAGACGGTCACCTACCCGGACTTCGGCCAGCTCAACCCGTCGATCTCGCTCAACCCCGGCACGATCAACCGCGCGGGCGCCGCGGCCAGCGGCAACCCGGACCTCAAGCCGATCAAGTCGAACAACTACGACGCCTCGCTGGAGTGGTATTTCGCGCCGGCCGGCTACGTCAGCGGCGGCGTGTTCTACCGCGACATCAACGGCTACATCCAGAACTACGTGACCAACGTGACGATCGGCGGCCAGGCTTACCAGCTGTCCTCGCCGCAGAGCGCCGGCAGCGGTCATCTGGACGGCGCCGAGGTGGCCTACCAGCAGTTCTTCGATTTCCTGCCTGGTGCGCTGAGCGGCCTGGGCGTGCAGTTGAACTACACCTACATCGACGGCTCCACCCGCTCGCCGCAGTTCATCGGTGGCCCGGTCGTGGCCTCGCCGCTGCAGAACGTGTCCAAGCGCAACGGCAACGCCGTGCTGATGTACGAGAAGTACGGTTTCTCCGCGCGCTTGGCCTACAACTACCGCAGCCGCTTCATCGACTTCTTCACCCAGCCGACGGTGGCCGGCAACCACGACGAGATCGAGCCGGCCAACCAGCTCGACTTCTCGGTCGGTTACGACGTCAACCCGTACACCACTGTGGTGTTCTCGGCCACCAACCTGACCGGCCAGGACCTGCACCAGTACTGGGGCGACGGCAACTCGCGGCCGCGCGACATCCGCTACCAGGACCGCACCGTGGGTGTGGGCGTGCGCTTCAAGCTTTGAGCGGGGACCACAACGACGGCGGCGATACCCCTCCCCGGTCGCCGCCGTCGCCCCGCGTTTTACTCCGGGAGTTTGATGCCGCCGCGCTTGCGCAGGCAGCCGATCCGCACGCGGCGCGATCGGTTCCTGCGTAGCGCGGCCACAGGGAGTCTGGGCATTCATCTGTCCGAGTAGCGCCGTCCGGCGCCGGAGGAATCATGATCCGTTCGCTGGCCTTGTCCCTCGCGCTTGCCCTGGCTTGCATCGGCACTGCGGGCGCCGCCTCCGCGCCGCCGGGCACGCGCGGCCAGGTACTGACCGATGGCGTCGGCTACGTCTCGGTCGTGCGCCTGGCGCACCCGTCCGACGCGGCGTTGAACGGGCGCATGCTGATGGCCTTCGAGCGCGACGGCATGGGCGGGGTTCCCCTGTACGAGAGCGTCGATGGCGGCGCGCACTGGCGCTTCCTCCTCGACGTGACCGACCAGGCGCACCACGATGACCCGCGCTGGCAACTGCGCTGGCAGCCGCACCTGTCCGAGCTGGCGCGCCCCAGCGCCGATCTGCCGGCAGGCACGCTGCTGCTGGCCGCCAACGCCACCGGCGACGACGCCAAGGGGCGGCTGGTGGCCGAGGACCTGCAGCTGTACGCCTCCACCGACGGCGGCCGCAGCTGGCGTTACCGCGGCTCGATCGTGAAGGGCGGCGGCAATCCGAGCGACAAGGACAACCACGGCGTGTGGGAGCCCAACGTCCACCGCCTGGACGACGGGCGGCTGGTCGCCTACTACTCCAGCGAGGCGCACAAGGACGCCGGCTTCAACCAGCTGCTCGCGCACAAGCTTTCTACCGACGGCGGACGCACGTGGGGCGAGGAGAAGGTGGACGTGGCCATCCCCGGCGGCGTCGAACGTCCGGGCATGGCGGTGGTCGACCGCCTGCCGGACGGCCGCTACGTGATGACCTACGAGGACATCGACGGCCCGCGCAACGGCCAGGTCTATCTCAAGACCAGCGCCGACGGCCTGGACTGGGGCGATCCGTCCGACCGCGGCACGCAGGTGCGCACGGCCGCCGGCGCCTGGCCGGCCGCCTCGCCGATCGTGCGCTGGCTGCCGTGGCACCAGGGTCCTGGCGTGATCGCGGTGCTGGCCGAACGCGTGGGAGGGGACGGCGATCCCGCCGGGCACAGCATCTACTGGAACAACGACGGCGGCCGCGGCCCCTGGTGGGAGGCCGAGGCGCCGGTGCGCAAGCTCACCGGCAACATCCACGCCGGCTGGACGCAGGCGCTCGTGTCCCTGCCCGGCGGACGGCTGTGGCATGCGACCACCTCGTCCACCGCCGGCGATCCGGCGGACGCGCGCAGGAACATCGTCATGTATGCCGACGCGCCGGCCCGCTTCGATCGCTATGAGGCCGAGGATGCGATCCGGCGCGGGTCGGTGCGCATCGGCGACGCGACGGCATCCAACGGCGCCAAGGCGCGCATCGCCTCCGCGCCCGGCGGGCAGCTCACCTTCCCGGTGCACGTGCCGGCCGGCGGCGTCTACCGCGCCACGATCCGCTGGCAGGACCTCGGCTTCGAGCCGGCGCTGCCCGTGCTGCGCGTCAACGGCGCGGTCTGGAAGACGAGCGACCGCGCCGAGCGCGACGGCTGGCACCTGGCCACCGCCAGCGGTCCGCTGCGCGAGGGCGACAACACGGTGGTGCTCGAGGGCGCGCGGCGCCCGGCCGATGTCGACTACGTGCAACTGGAGCCGATCACTGCCGGCGGCGGCTGACGCGGCTGGCGAATCGACAGGGGAGCGCACGCCGGCGCTACCGGCGCTATCGGAACGTCGGGGATGCTTTTTCGTACGCCGTTCCGCTCCGGCGGGAGGACGTTCCAGAAAGGCTCCGCCGTTCTTTCGCGGCCGCGGACGCGGCCTGGGAGGAGACATGCGAACGATCTTCGGAAAGCCCTGGGTGCGGTGGGTCATGCTGCTGTTTGCGATCGTCCTCGCGCCCGGCGCGCGGGCGGCCAGCGGCACGTTGCTGCAGGGGAGCACGCTGTACCCGCGCGTGGTGCGTCTCGCGCACGCGCCGGCGTATGCCAATGGACGGCTCATCGCCAGCACCAACGGCATCATCTTCCAGAGCACCGACGATGGCGCGAGCTGGAGCGAACTCGGACCCGTGCCCACCATCGGCGGCAGCAGCGAGCGCTGCTGCGCGACGCTGTACGAACTGCCGCGCGCGGTCGGCAGCCTGCCCGCCGGCACGCTGTTGTCCGCCGCCGCGTATTTCTCCGGCGGCGTGCCGGCGATCGAGGTCTACACCAGCACCGACCAGGGCGCGCACTGGAGCTACCACAGCACCCCGGTGCGCGCGGGCGACGCCAACCACGGCCTGTGGGAACCGGAGTTCGAGGTGGCCAACGATGGCGCGCTGGTGATGTTCTGGTCCGACGAGACCGACCCCTGCTGCAGCCAGAAGCTCGCGCAGATCCGCAGCTACGATGGGCTCAACTGGCAGAACCAGACCGATACCGTGCGCAGCACGATCGCCGGCGACCGGCCCGGCATGATCACGGTCAGCCCGCTGCCGAACGGGCACTTCTTCATGAGCTATGAGCTCTGCGGCCCGGCGGCGTGCACCGTGTTCTCGCGCCTGTCGGTGGATGGCTGGTACTTCGGCGATCCCACCAACATGGGCACGAAGGTGCAGACCGCCACCGGCCAGTATCTGGAGCATGCGCCGCTCAACCACTGGTCGCCCTCGGTGCTGTCCGCCGCCAACGGCGCGATCCTGCTGGTCGGGCAGGTGATGTACGAGTCCAACGGCAGCGTCTCGCCGTCCAACGGCAAGGTGCTGTTCGCCAACACGCATGCCGACGGCACGGGCAACTGGTTCACCATCGACGCGCCGGTGCAGGTGCCGGGGGCGTACGACAACTACTGTCCCAACTATTCCTCGGCCCTGCTGCCGGAGGCGGACGGCTCGGGCATCCTCGAACTGGCCTCCGACTACCTCAATGGCGGCTGCATCACCTACTTCGGGCACATGTCCTGGAACCGGCTGCCGGCCGACGGCTCGACCTGGGCCCTGCAGAACGTGTACGCCCCCGGCCTGTGCCTGGACAACACCGGCTGGTCGACCGCCAACAACACCGCGGCGGAGCTGTGGACCTGCAACGGCCTGAGCGTGCAGCGCTGGACCTTCCACGCGCAGGGCGACGGCTACTTCAGCCTGCAGAACCAGGCCACCGGCCTGTGCCTGGACAACACCGGCGGCAGCACGACCCGGGGCAACCCGGTCACGCTGTGGGGTTGCGTAGGCAATGCCAACCAGAGCTGGCAGGTGGTCGACGTCGGCCACGGCAGCTACAAGCTGATCACCCGCGCCTCGGGCGATCTTGCGCTGGACGACCCGGCCGGCTCGACCACGGCCGGCACGCAATTGCAGACCTATACCGACAACGGTCTGGGCACGCAGCAGTGGGTGCTGCAATAACCGACAACGGAGCGGCGGCCAAGCACCGCCGCTCCCCCGCCGGCCGTGCAGGACGGCCTTGGTCTGGAGACTTCCGCCCGTGATGCGCTATCGCCCGATCCTCGCAAGCCTGGCCCTGCTGCTCGCCGGCGTCCAGGCGCACGCAGCCGGCGTGCACAACTACGCCGCGCCGCTGCTGCCCTCGGGTCCCGATCCGTGGGTGATCCAGCGCGAGGGCGTCTACTACTACACCAGCACTTCGCGCGACCACATCGAGCTGCGCCGCACCACCGACCTGTGGCGGCTGGCCGACGCCGCGCCGGTGGTCGTGTGGCGCGCGCCGGCCAGCGGCCCGGCGTCCACTTCGGTTTGGGCGCCGGAGCTGCACTACATCCGGGGCAAGTGGTACCTGTACTTCACTGCGGCGGACAAGCAGCACGACGACGATGCGCACCGCCATGTGTTCGTATTGGAAAATGCCTCGCCCGATCCGACCCGCGGCCGCTGGATCGAGCGGGGCATGCTCAGGACGGCGCACACTGGCATCGACGGCACCGTGTTCGAGCACGCCGGCCGTTGGTACTTCGTCTATTCCGCCTACGTCGGTGACCACAGTGATCTAGTGATCGCGCCGATGGCCAACCCCTGGACGCTCGCCTCGCCGCAGGTGGACATCGCGGCGCCCACCTACGCGTGGGAGATGCAGGGCGGGCGCAAGATCCTGGAGGCGCCGGAGTTCCTGCAGGGGCCGGACGGCAAGCTGTTCCTGAGCTACTCGGCCAGCGCCTGCTGGTCGGACGACTACGCGCTGGGCCTGCTGCAGGCGGATGGCCACGCCGATCCGCTCGACCCGAAGTCGTGGAAGAAATCGCCGCGGCCGGTGTTCGCCAGCTCGATGCGCAACGGCGTCTATGCGCCCGGCCACAACGGCTTCTTCAAGGACGCGGACGGCCGCGACTGGATCATCTACCACGCCAACGGCGGCCCGGGCTGGAAGTGCACGTCGCGCCGCGCCCCGCGCATCCAGCCGATCGGCTGGACGCCAAAGGGCCTGCCCGATTTGGGCGAACCGGGTACGCCCCCGCGCGAACGGTAGCGCGACCTTCAGCCGACCGGCCGCGTCGAAACGGCGGGCTCATGCCCACCCACGATGCCTACGCCAGGCTGGTGGCGATGCCGAAGGCCACCGCGATCACCGCCGCCACCGCCATGCAGGCGCTGGTCGGGCGGATGCGGCGCGCATCCACGCGCGGGATCAGCCGCCAGAGCAGCAGCGCGCCGACGGCCATGTCCACCACCAGCGCGAGGCGCAGCGGCAACGAGGCGAGCAGCGGCCCGTACGGGGGCTTGAGGTGGCCCTCGTGCGCGGCCACCAGCGCCACCAGCAGCAGCCCGAACAGGCACCACAGCAGGCAGGCCAGGTACACGCGGTTGAACACCACTTCGGTACGCTCGCTCCAGCGCAGGATCGGCCAGGCGATCAGGCTGGCGGCCAGCGCGGCGATCGAGCCGTAGAGCACCCACCAGAGCAGGGTGCTGAGCAGGGTGAGCAGGGTCTGCATCAGGCCTGCGCCTTGAAGCCGAGCTTGCGCAGCAGCTTTTCCATCAGCCAGGCGGGGCCGACCAGCAGGTAGGAAAGGTCGGTGAGGAAGCTGGGCCGGTGGCCTTCGTAATGATGGCCGATGAACTGGCCGATCCATGCGACGACGAATACCGCCACCGCCGTCCAGCGCAGCCGTGCCGGACCGAGCGCCTCGAACAGCCAAGCGGTGAACAGCGCCAGCAGCACGAACGCCACCAGCAGCGCGCCGCCCAGCCGATGCGAATGCTTCCAGTACCAGGCGAATGCCGCGACCATCGCGAACACCGCCCAGGCGCCGGGCTTGAGCCAGGCGGCCGGCACCGGCACCGTCCACAGCAGCGCGACCACGGTCCACACGATCGGCGGCACGCAGATCCAGTGCAGGGCCTGGTTGATCGGGTTGCGGTGGTCGGCGCTGTAGCCGTCGAGCCAGCTCTGCATGCTGCGCATGGTTGCCCCCTTTCGTCCGTGGATCAGTCGAGCCGGATGCCGGCGAGCCGTTCCAGCGCCTCGGCGTACTTGGCGCGGGTGCGTTCGATCACCTCGCCGGGCACGTGCGGGCCCGGCGCCTTCTTGTTCCAGTCCAGCGTCTCCAGGTAGTCGCGCACGAACTGCTTGTCGTAGCTGGGCGGGCTGATGCCGGTGCGGTATTCGTCGGCCGGCCAGAAGCGCGAGGAGTCGGGCGTGAGCATCTCGTCCATCACGTACAGCTTGCCGTCGGCGTCGGTGCCGAACTCGAACTTGGTATCGGCGATGATGATGCCGCGCTCGGCGGCGTAGTCGGCGGCCCAGCGGTAGATCGCCAGCGTGGCCTCGCGCACCTTTTCGGCCAGTTCGCGGCCGACGGCATCGACCACCGCATCGAAGCTCACGTTCTGGTCGTGGTCGCCCACCGCGGCCTTGGTCGAAGGCGTGAAGATCGGTTCCGGCAGCTGCTGCGCCTGCTTCAGCCCGGGCGGCAGCGTGATGCCGCAGAGCTTGCCGCTGGCCTGGTAGTCCTTCCAGCCCGAGCCGATCAGGTAGCCGCGCGCGATCGCCTCCACCGGCACGGGCTTGAGCCGCCGCGTCACCACCGCGCGGCCGGCATAGAGCGAGAGGTCCGTGCCCTTGGGCAGCACTTCGCCCAGCGGTACCTCGAGCAGGTGGTTGGGGATGATGTGCGCGGTCTTGTCGAACCAGAAGTTGGAGATCTGCGTGAGCATCTCGCCCTTGCCGGGGATCGGGTCGGGCAGCACCACGTCGAAGGCGGACAGGCGGTCGGTGGCCACGATCAGCAGCCGGTCATCCTCATTTTCGCGGCCATCGGGGCGATGGCCGCCGGAAAGCGCGTAGACGTCGCGCACCTTGCCGCGGTGGATCAGGTCCAGGCCGGGCAGGTTCGATTGCAGCAGGGTGGTGGGCACGGGCTTGGGTCCGCAGGCGCAGGGGAATGCCTATTCTAGCGGCGCCGCGCGCGGGCCGGCGCCGGGGCGCTGCTAGAATCGCGCGTTCCGGGAATCCATCTCGCTCCAAGCCCTGCCGATGCGACTCGTCCTGTTCGCGGCGCTGCTGGCCGCCGCCCTGCCTGCCTTTGCCGCCGCGCCCGCCCGTCCGGCCCGCCTGGGCCTGTGCGCCGCCTGCCACGGCGAGACCGGCATCGCGCAGATGCCCGGTGCGCCGAACTTGGCCGGGCAGCGCCTGGATTACCTGCGCAACGCGCTGGCGCAGTACCGGGACGGCCGCCGCGACGTGGCCGTGATGCGTGCCGCGATCGGGCCGGTGAGCGACGCCGAGCTGGACGCCCTGGCGCGCTGGTACAGCGCGCAGGTGCCCGCTGCGCAGGCGCGTCCATGAGCCTGTCCACCACGCTGGTCCTGGCCTTCGTCGGGCTGATCCTCGGCCACGGCATCCCCGGCGCCCTGGTCGGCGCGGCGATCGGCTTCGTCATCGACAGCCTGCGCCAGGGCCAGCGCTACCGCGCCACGCCGCAGGCGGGCGGCTTCGTCACGCCGCTGTTCGCGCTGCTGGGCGCGGTGGCCAAGTCCGACGGGCGCGTGTCCGAGGCGGAGATCGCCATCGCCGAGCGGCTGATGACGCGCATGGGCCTCTCCGGCGAGCAGCGCAAGGAGGCCATCGCCGCCTTCAACCAGGGCAAGCAGCCGGAATTCGACGTGCGCCCGCCGATCGAGGGCCTGCGCCAGTGGGTCGGCCTGCGCCGCGACCACGCCTTTCCCGTGCTGGACGTGGTGATCGAGACGGTGCTGGCCGAAGGCAACCCGCCGCCGGAAAAGATGGCGATCCTGCGCCAGCTCGCGTTCGCCCTGCGCATCAGCGACATGGAGCTGATGGCGCTGATGGCGATGAAGGGCTACGCCTGGAACGCGGCCGCCGGCGATCGCCGGCGCGGCTACGGTGGCGGCGGCTACGTGCCGCCGCACCGGGCCGCCCATGGTCCGGATCCGTACACCGTGCTCGGCATCGAGCGCGGCGCCGACGAGCGCGCCATCAAGCGCGCCTACCGCAAGCTGATCTCCGAACACCATCCCGACCGCCTGGGCGACCTGCCCGAGACGATGCGCAAGCAGGCCGAGGCCCGCGCCAGCGAGATCAACGCGGCCTACGAGCGGATCAAGGCGGAAAAGGGCTTCAAGTAACGCAAACCGCTACCGATTCCTTCGGCTCCGCCGCGCTACGCTCGGGGCGAGCGGCTGGAAACCCACCCACGCAGGCCCCGACATGAGCAAACAGACCCCCGTCATCGCTCCCTCCATCCTCTCCGCCGACTTCGCCCGGCTGGGCGAGGACACCGCCAAGGTGCTGGCCGCCGGCGGCGACTGGGTGCATTTCGACGTGATGGACAACCACTACGTGCCGAACCTCACGATGGGCCCGATGGTGCTCAAGGCCCTGCGCGACTACGGCATCGATGCGCCGATCGACGTACACCTGATGGTCAAGCCGGTCGACCGCATCGCGCCGGATTTCGCCAAGGCCGGCGCGAGTCTGGTCAGCTTCCATCCGGAAGCCAGCGAGCACGTTGACCGCACCATCGGCGTGATCAAGGATGCCGGTTGCCAGGCCGGCCTGGTGTTCAACCCGGCCACGCCGCTCAACTGGCTGGACCACGTGCTGGACAAGCTCGACCTGGTGCTGATCATGTCGGTCAACCCCGGCTTCGGCGGGCAGAAGTTCATTCCCGAGGCGCTGAACAAAGTGCGCGAGGTGCGCCGGCGCATCGACGAGAGCGGTCGTGCGATCCGACTGGAGATCGACGGCGGCGTAAGCGCGGCGAACATCGGCGACATCGCTGCGGCAGGCGCCGATACCTTCGTCGCCGGGTCGGCGATCTTCGGTGCGCCCGACTACGCACAGGTCATCGACGCGATGCGCCGCGCCATCGGCTGAAAGGCAAAGAAAAAATCCCGGTGCAGGGCTGCACCGGGATAAAGCGTCGTCGATTGGGACGCATGAGGAGTCCACCAGAGCGGGCGTCTTGGCGCCGCCGCCGCTGAGCGGCAGCGGTGATCCACGGCAATGGATGACGCCCGCTGGGAGGTCTGACAGGACTCGTACGGTTTGGTTCCCGGCGCTAACGGTCCGGTCCGCTTGAAAAAAATCCCCTCGCGAAGAGGGGAGAAGGAACGGCTTGGCTGTACGGAGTTGCGATGGAGCGTGCTTCAGAGCGGCTGCCAGTCCGGATCGGGCTCCTCGCCCGCACCCGCCGCGCCTCCATGCACGGCGGGCGCCTGAACGGCTTCCACGGCAAACGGGTCGAACGTGTCGCTGGACATGGCTTTCACCTCTAGTGGATGCCCATCACCAGGCCCAGCAACAAGGCGCCCAGCGCCAGCACCACGCGCAGGGGCTCGAAATGGCGCAGCTCGGCGTTGGGGTCTTGGGTCGGGGTGCTGCGCATGGCGTGGTCTCCTGAACTGGGCTCCATGGAACCGTTCCGGCGGGCGCGCGCGGCGTCGGCGCAGGGGCAAAGCGAAGGCCGGATCGGGCAAAACGCGGGCGTCCGCACGATGCGGCTTGCGCCGATGCGATGCGCATAGCACGCTGCGCGCCACTCACAGGGAGACCAGCATGGGCCGCAGCATCGCCATCGTCGAGGACGAACCGCTCATCCGCGCCAACTACGTCGAGGCGCTCAACCGCTTCGGCTACGACACGCGCGGCTACGGCTCGCGGCAGGACGCCTCCACCGCCTTCGCGATGAAGCTGCCGGAGCTGGTGATCATCGACATCGGCCTGGGCGACGAGCCCGAAGGCGGCTTCGACCTGTGCCGCGAGCTGCGCGCCAAGTCGGCGACGCTGCCGATCATCTTCCTGACTGCGCGCGATTCGGACTTCGACGTGATCTCCGGCCTGCGCCTGGGCGCGGACGACTATCTTTCCAAGGACACCAGCCTGCATCAGCTCGCCGCACGCATCGCGGCGCTGTTCCGGCGCATCGAGTCGCTCAAGGTGCCGGCCTCCAACGAGACGGTGATCGCGCACGGCCCGCTGAAGCTCGAGTCCGAGCGCATGCGCGTGACCTGGAACGACGCCGAGATCCCGCTCACGGTCACCGAGTTCTGGATGGTGCACACGCTGGTGCGCTTCCCCGGCCACGTGAAGAACCGCGACCAGCTGATGCGCGAGGCGGAACTGGTGGTGGACGACGCCACCATCACCTCGCACATCAAGCGCATCCGCAAGAAATTCGTCGCGGTGGCGCCCGATTTCGACGCGATCGAGACGGTGCACGGCGTGGGCTACCGGTGGAAGCCGTGAGACGCGGTCTCGTTGCCCTCGTTTGGCTGCTGTCGGCGTCCGTCATCCACGCCGCCGGGCGTCCGGCCGATGAGGTCACCGCGCAGGGCAAGCCCGACGGCAAGGTGCCCGGATGGACCATCCACGCCAAAGCGCCGCCCGGCTGGACGGCCGACTGCTGTACCTATGCCCGCGGGGTCGGCGTGGACCTGGTCATCTATCGGGGCGAATGGACGGGCGAGCCGGTCGGCGTGATGGTGCTCAACGTGTGGCCGCGCAAGCTGCCCAGCCTGGAAGCCGAGCTGGATGCCGACCGCAAGCACTACCTCCAACTGGACCCGCTGGCCAAGGCGGGCCGGTTCCCGGTGCGCCATCGCGGCATGGCCTGCGAGGCGCTGGTGTTCCAGGGCAGCGACCGCGTGGACGACGCGGTGGTGTTCTGCGATCCGGGCAAGGCTTCGGGCATCCGCCTGAGCTGGTCGCTGAGCTTCCCCGACGCTGACCCGCAGCGCGCCGGGCTGCTGGATCAATTCATGCGCGTGGTGGTCGGCAGCACCTACCAGCGCGGGGCCGCCGCGCACCCCTAGCCGGCGGCGCGGCCTTGTCCCAAGCTCACGCGATGAACCTGCGCCGCAAGCTGTTGCTGGTCGCCCTGTGCACGCTGGCGTTGCCGGTCGCCGGCTGGTTGTACGTGCGCCAGATGGAAACCCTGTTGCGCGAGGGCCAGGCGCAGGCGCTCGTCGCCTCGGCGCGGGCGGTCGCGCGCAGCCTGGTGGCGACCGGCGCGGCACTGCCGCAATCGAGCCGCGGCTGGTACGTGCAGCAGGCCGCCAATCCGATCACCGTCGACGGCTACGGCGACGACTGGGCTCCGCTCACGCCCTGGAGCCAAGCGCTGGGTGCGCGCGGCAGCGTGCTGCTGGCCGAGGACGCGGGCGGGCTCTATCTGTACCTGCAGCAGCGCGGCGCCCGGCGCAGCCGGGCCGACGCCGGGGATGCCGGTGCGTTGCGCGCCGACCACGTGGTCCTCGAACTGGAGCGTGACGACACCCGCCTGCGCTACCTGCTGGCCAGCGCCGCGCCGGGACCGTTCGACGCGCGTCTGCTCGATCCGCCGGTGCCCGGCTGGCCCGACCGGCTGTCCGGCCAGTGGCAGGAAGATGGCGGTGGCTGGCGGGTGGAGCTGCGGCTGCCCAACACGCTCGCCATCGACCGCCTCGGACTGGGCATCTACGACGCGGCCGCGGGCGGAGATCCGCTGGCGGTGGACGCCCGCCCGCTATGGCGCTACTCCTCCGTGCTGTCCCAGGAGCTGGCGCGGCTGGCGCCCGAGGACACCCGCGTGCGCGTGCTCGCGGCGCCCGGCTGGGTGCTGGCGCAGAGCGGCCGCCTGCAGTCGGGCGGTCCGCAGCCGGGCTGGTTCGCCGCGCTGGTCTACCGCGCGCTGCTCGCCAATCGCGTGGAGGACGCCGCGGCCTGGACCCAGGACGCCCCGCGCCTGGACCTGCCCGAGGTGGCCCGGGCGCGGGAAGGCAGGCCAGCCACGGTGTGGCGCGAAGGCGAAACCCGCGCCAGCGTGGTGCTCGCCGCGGCGGTGCCGATCGGTACGCCCGGCCATGTGCGCGGCGTGCTGTTGCTCGAACAGGCCAGCACCACCGTGCCGTTGCTGGCCAACCGCGCGCTGCTGGTGCTGCTGCTGACCAGTTTCGGCGTGCTGCTGGTGGCCGGCGGCATCCTGCTGTGGTTCGCCACGCGGCTGAGCCTGCGCCTGGGCCGCCTGCGCGACGCCGCCGAACGTGCGCAACTGGCGGACGGCCGTATGGACGACCTGTTCGCCAAGGGCCGCTTCCCGATGACCGCCGCCGAAGACGAGATCGGCGACCTGGCGCGCAGCTTCGAGCGCCTGTTCGAGGCCATCGGCGGCTATACCGACTACCTGCGCACGCTGGCCTCCAAGCTCTCGCACGAACTCAATACGCCGCTGGCGATCGTCAAGAGCTCGCTGGACAACCTCGAGCACGCGCTGCAGGCCAACGACGCGCTGCCGGCCGAAGCCCAGCCCTACCTTGCCCGCGCCCGCGACGGCGTGGCGCGTCTGGGCACGCTGGTGCGCGCCATGAGCGAGGCCAGCCGCATGGAGCGCGCGATCGCCGCCGCCGAGGCCGAGGACGTCGATCTGCGCGAAGTGGTGCGCGGCTGCGCCGAGGCCTATCGCCCGCTGGTCGGCAGCCGCGCGCTCGCCTGTGAGCTGCCGGACGCGCCGCTGCCCATGCACTGCGCGCCCGAACTGATCGCCCAGGCGCTGGACAAGCTGCTCGACAACGCGCTCTCGTTCACCCCGGCCGACGGCTGGCTGCGCCTCGGCCTTGCCGCCCGCGAGGACAGCGCCGAGATCACCCTCGCCAACCAGGGCCCGCCGCTGCCCGCCGCCATGCAGGGCCGCCTGTTCGACTCGCTGGTGAGCCTGCGCGACAAGGCGACGCCGGGCGACGCGCCGCACCTGGGCCTGGGCCTCTACGTGGTGCGCCTGGTCGCCGAGCGTCACGGCGGCAGCGCCAGCGCGCGCAACCTGGAGGACGGCGGCGGCGTGGCGTTCGCGCTGCGCCTGCGCAACATGCCGCGGCAGCGGTTGTAAGGTCCTTCCCCAGCCGAAGGCGGTCGCCTTGGCGGCGCACCCGCGTCGCCTGCTATCGTGCGCGTTCCGTTTGGACGTCCGGATCCTCTGCAGTGATCTCCCGAGACCAATTCGACGCGCTGGCCGCCCAGGGCCACACGCGCATCCCGCTGGTGCGCGAGGTGTTCTCCGACCTCGATACGCCGCTGTCGGTGTACCTGAAGCTCGCCGACGGGCCGTACACCTTCCTGTTCGAGTCGGTCGAGGGCGGCGCCACCTGGGGACGCTATTCGATCATCGGCCTGCCGGCCAGGCGCGTGTACCGCCTGCGCGGGCACGAGCTGGAGGTGGAAGACGCCGGCGAAGTCGTCGAGCGCCGCCATCTGGATGATCCGCTGGCCGAAATCGAAACGCTGCGCGCGCAGTACACCGTGCCGCGCCTGCCCGAGTTGCCGGCCTTCAGCGGCGGCCTGGTCGGCTACTTCGGCTTCGAGACGATCGGCTATATCGAGCCGAGGCTGGCGCAATGGGACCGCCCCGACGAACTGGGCACGCCCGACGTGCTGCTGATGCTGGCCGAGGAAGTGGCGGTCTTCGACAACCTCAAGGGCCGCCTGTACCTGATCGTGCACGCCGATCCGTCACAGCCGCAGGCCTACGCGCAGGCGCAGCGCCGGCTCGACGCGCTGGTCTACCGCTTGCGCCAGGGCGGCGCCTCGTATCCGCAGCTCAACCAGTCCGTGGCGCTGGACGAGGGCGACTTCAAGTCGTCCTTCACCAAGCCCGAGTTCGAGGCGATGGTGGAGAAGGCCAAGGAGTACATCCGCGCCGGCGACATCTTCCAGGTGGTGCCCTCGCAGCGCCTCAGTGTGGGCTTCAATGCGCGGCCGGTGGACGTCTACCGCGCGCTGCGCGCCTTGAACCCCTCGCCGTACATGTACTTCGTCGATCTGGGCGGTACGCAGATCGTCGGCTCCTCGCCGGAGATCCTGGCGCGCCTTAAGGACGGCAAGGTGGTGGTGCGCCCGCTCGCTGGCACGCGCAAGCGCGGCGCGACGGAGCCGGAAGACCGCGCGCTGGAGGCCGAACTGCTGGCCGATCCGAAGGAACGCGCCGAACACGTCATGCTGATCGACCTGGGCCGCAACGACATCGGCCGCATCAGCCAGACCGGAACGGTCGAAGTGAGCGAGTCGTTCGTGATCGAACGCTATTCGCACGTCATGCACATCGTCTCGCAGGTGCAGGGCACGGCGCGGCCGGGGCTGTCCTACATGGACGTGCTCAAGGCCACCTTCCCCGCCGGCACGCTCTCGGGCGCGCCGAAGATCCGCGCGCTGGAGATCATCCAGGAGCTCGAGCCCTACAAGCGCAACATCTACGCCGGCGCGATCGGCTGGATCGGCTGGTGGGGCGACGCCGATACCGCCATCGCGATCCGCACTGCGGTGATCCAGGATGGCCGCCTGCACGTGCAGGCTGGCGCCGGCATCGTCTACGACTCCGACCCGGCGGCCGAGTGGGAGGAGACGATGAACAAAGGGCGTGCGCTGTTCCGCGCGGTGGCCCAGGCCGCCAAGGGGCTCTGAGCAGGTTTCCTTCCACCAGGCGGCTGCTGCGACAGCCAGGCGCTGCAGCAAACAGGCGGGGGCGCAAAAACTTTCGCTCGCATGCATGACTTTCGGCAGGGCTGGAGCCGATTGCAACTTTATATCGTTCCAGCCTTTCTCCTCCGCGGAGCGATGTACGGCATGAACAAGGGTTGGATGGTCGTACTGGCCTTGTTGCTGCTGTGCGGCTGTGCGGTGGGGCCGGATTTCAAGCGGCCCGCGGCACCGGCGGTGGGCAGTTACACGGCCGAGCCGATGACCGCGACGGTCGCTGCCGCCGGCGGTACGGGTGGTCAAGCGCAGCGCTTCGTCCGGGGCGGCGACATTCCGGCGCAGTGGTGGCGGCTGTTCCACTCCCCGGCGCTCGATGCGCTGATCACGCAGGCGCTGGCCCACAACCCGGACCTGAAGGCGTCGCAGGCGGCTCTGGCGGCGGCACGGGAAACGGCACTGGCCGGCCGCGGCGCTTACTACCCGAGCATTTCGGCGGGCTTTTCCGCCAATCGCCAGCAGGATCCCTCCGGCGCGCTCGCGCCGGTCCCCAGCTCCAACGCCTCGCTGTACAACCTGATGAGCGCGCACGTCAGCGTGGCGTACTCGCCCGACGTGTTCGGCCTGACCCGGCGCACGGTGGAGTCGCTCCAGGCGCAGGCGCAGGCCGTGCGCTACGAGATGATCGCCAGCGACATCGCGCTCAGCGCCAACGTCGCGGTGGCGACAGTCCAGATCGCCTCGTTGCGCGAACAGGTTGAGGCCACGCAGGAGCTCGCCGGCGTCGACGCGCACATGCTCTCGATCATGCGCTACCAGCTGGCCAAGGGTTACGTCGGCCGGCTGGACGTGGCCGCGCAGGAGACCCAGCTCGCCCAGGTGGATGCCTCGCTGGCGCCGTTGCGCACGCAGCTTGCGCAGCAGCGCCATCGGCTGGCCGTGCTGGCGGGGCAATTCCCCAGCCAGGCGGCGGCCGACGATTTCACGCTCGCCAGCCTGCAACTGCCGCAGGACCTGCCGCTCAGCCTGCCCTCGGCACTGGTCGCGCAACGGCCGGACGTGCTGCAGGCGCAGGCCAATCTGCATGCGGCCAGCGCGCAAATCGGCGTGGCCATCGCCAACCGCCTGCCCAACATCACGCTGAGCGCGGACACGGGCAGCACGGCGCTGGCGCTCAACCAGTTGTTCAAGTCGGGCTCCGGTTTCTGGGGCGTGGGCGCCGCATTGGCGGCACCGGTGTTCCAGGGCGGCGCCCTGATGCACCAGGAGCGCGCCGCCAAGGCGGCCTATACGCAAGCGGCCGAGCAGTACCGCAGCACCGTGCTGACGGCGTTCGAGAACGTCGCCGACACGCTGGTCGCCCTGCAGCAGGATGCGCAGGCGCTCAAGGCCTCCACCGCCGCCAACGACGCGGCCAAGGTCACGCTCGATCTTTCGCAGCGCCAATGGAAGGACGGCCGTGCCGGCTACCTCGCCGTGCTGAGCGCCGAACAGGCCGCGCTGCAAGCCCGCGTCAGCCTGGCGCAGGCGCAGGCCAGCCGCTATGCCGACACGGTCGCGCTGTTCCAGGCGCTGGGCGGCGGCTGGTGGCATCGCAGCGACCTGGCCGCCGGCCAAGACTCACCCGCAACGACCAGCCCGAAGCCTAGCCAGGCGGCGGCGAGCAGGAACACTGATGAACATTGAGAGCGCACGCCGCGCGGCGCGTCCGGCCCGTGTACTGCTTGCCGCCGCAACACTGGCCCTGGTGGGGCTGGCCGCCTGCTCGAGACAGGCCGATGACCATGCGGCAGCGCCCGATACCGGCGTCCCGCACAACGCGACGCTGACCGCCGCGCAGCGCCAGCACCTTCGGCTCTACACGGTCGCGCCGGCGCGCTTCGAAGAATCGGTCCAGACCACGGGCGTGGTCGACTTCGACAACGATCAGGCCACCAGCGTGCTGGCGCCGTTCTCCGGCCCGGTCGCGCGGCTGCTGGTGGAGGCCGGCCAGCACGTGGCCAAGGGCCAGCCGCTGGCGCTGGTGGACTCGCCCGACTTCGCCGCCGCGGTCGGCGCCTACAGCAAGGCGCTGGTCACGGCCCACAACGCGCGCCGGCTGGCCGATGCCGACCTCGACCTCAGCCAGCACGAAGGCGTGCCGCGGCGCGAACTGGAACAAGCGCAGACCGACGCGGCCAGTGCCGAGGCGGACCGCGACGCTGCGCTGCAGGCGCTGCGCGCGCTCGACATCGACCCGCAGACGCTCAAGGCGATCCAGGCCGGCCACGCGCCGGCGCGCATCCAGGGCGTGATCCGCGCCCCCGTGGCCGGTACCGTCGCGCAGAAGCTGATCACGCCCGGCCAGTTGCTGCAGGCCGGAACCACCGCATGCTTCACGGTGGCCGATCTCTCGCGCATGTGGGTGATCGCGCAGGTGGCGCCTGCCGAACTGGGCGCGGTGCACGCGGGCGATCCGGCCACCATCGAGGCGGGCGGCATCGGCGCCTTGCACGGCAAGGTCGACAACCTGGGAACGCTGGTCGACCCCGACACGCGCGCGGTGCCGGTGCGCGTGGTGGTGGACAACGCCTCGGGCGTGCTGAAGAAGCAGATGTACGTGCGCGTGCGCATCCAGTCGCGCCAGCCACAGAGCGGGTTGCTGCTGCCGGTGTCGGCCGTGCTGCACGACGACGAGAACCTGCCGTTCGTCTACGTCGCCGAGCACGACGGCAGCTTCGCCCGTCGGCACGTCAGCCTGGGCGAGCGCGCCGGTGACAGCTACCCGATCACGCAGGGCATCCGGCCCGGCGACCAGGTGGTGGTCGACGGCGGCCTGTTCGTGCAGTTCATGCAAAGCCAATGAGCGCACATCTGCCTCCGATGCCGCCGCGTTCGGCGTCGCTGATGAACCGCCTGGTCGGCGCCTCGCTGGGCCAGCGCCTGCTGATACTCCTGCTGACGCTGGTGCTGGTCGGCGCCGGGGTGCGCGCCTGGCAGCGTCTGCCGGTGGACGCCTATCCGGACCTCTCGCCGCCCGCCGTCGACATCGTCACGCAGTGGCCCGGGCATACCGCCGAGGAAGTGGAGCGGCTGATCACCGTGCCGGTGGAGCGGGGCATGACCGGCATCCCGAAGACCGCCAACACGCGCTCGGTGTCGCTGTATGGGCTGTCCGACGTCACCCTCAATTTCGAAGGCGGCAGCAGCAACCTGCTCGATCGCCAGGAAGTGTTCAACCGGCTCGGCGGCCTGAGCCTGCCTGCTGGCGTCACGCCGTCGGTCTCGCCGATGTCCTCGCCCTCCGGGCTGATCTACCGCTACGTGCTGCAGAGCTCCGACCGCTCGCCGACCGAGCTCAAGACCTTCGAGGACTGGGTGATCGAGCCGCAGTACCGCTCGGTACCCGGCGTGGCGGACGATTCGGGCTTCGGCGGCGGCACCATGCAGTACCAGGTGCTGCTCGACCCGGTGAAGCTCGCTGGCGCCGGCCTCACCGCCACGCAGGTGCAGGCCGCGCTCGCCGCCAACAACTCCAACGCCGGTGGCGGCTTCTACTCGCAGGGTGGCCAGTTCTATTACGTGCGCGGCGTTGGCCGGCTGGTCTCGCTGGAGGACATCGGCAACGTGGTGCTGGCCGTGCACGACGGCAAGCCAGTGCTGGTCAAGGACGTCGGCCGCGTGGCCACCGGCATCGCGCCGCGGCTGGGCGAGTTCGGTTTCGAGAAGCAGGACGACGCCGTCGAGGGCGTGATCATGCTGCGCACTGGCGAGAAGACCCAGGACGTGCTCAAGCGGGTCGAGGCCAAGACGCGTGAACTCAACGACCACGTGCTGCCGCCGGACATCAAGGTCCATCCGTTCTACGACCGCAGCGACCTGGTCGCGCTGACCACCGACGTAGTGCGCCAGAACCTGCTGCGCGGCATGCTGCTGGTGGTCGTGGTGCTGATCTTCTTCCTGTACGACCTGCGTGCCGGGTTGATCGTCGCCGCCACCATTCCGCTGGCGCTGCTGTTCGCCTTCACCTGCCTGGACCTGCAGGGCGCCTCGGCCAACCTGCTGTCCATCGGCGCGATCGACTTCGGCATCCTGGTCGACGCGGCGGTGGTGATGGTGGAGAACATCTACCGGCAGATCGCCGATCGCCGGGACGAGGACTTCAACGTCATCGAGATCATCCGCGACGCCGCCGCCGAGGTGGACCGCCCGCTGTTCTACGCGGTGGCGGTGATCGTGGTCAGCTTCCTGCCGATCTACGTGCTGTCCGGGCCCTCGGGCACGCTGTTCAAGCCGATGGCCGACACCATGGTGTTCGCGCTGGTCGGCTCGCTCGTGGTCACGCTCACGCTGCTGCCGGTGCTGTGCTCGTGGCTGATGCGCAAGGGCGTGCGCGAGCGGCGCAATGCGATCTTCGAGGCGACCAAGGCCGCCTATGCGCGGGGACTGGATTTCTGCCTGGCGCATGCGCGCGGCACCATCGCCGCCTCGGCGCTGCTGCTGGGCGCCTCGCTGCTGCTGATCCCAGGCATCGGCGCGGAATTCATGCCGCACCTGGACGAGGGCGCGCTGTGGGTGCGCGCGACCATGCCCTACACGATCTCGTTCGACGAGTCGGCACGGATCGCGCCGCAGATCCGCGACATCCTGCATTCGTTCCCCGAGGTCACCACGGTCGCCTCCGAGCTTGGTCGTCCGGACGACGGCACCGACCACACCGGCTTCTTCAACGTCGAGTTCTACGTCGCGCTCAAGCCCTACGCGCAGTGGCACGGCGCCTACCGCACCAAGCCCGAGCTGATCGCGGCGATCAACAGGAAGCTGCAGGCCTTCCCCGGCGTCATCTTCAACTACACGCAGCCGGCCGAGGATGCGGTGGACGAGGCCGAGACGGGCTTGAAGAGCGCGCTGGCGGTCAAGGTGTTCGGCCCCGACCTGGAAACGCTCCAGCAGAAGGGCAAGGCGATCAAGCACGTGCTCGAGCACGTGCGCGGCATCCACAACGTGAGCCTGGTGCAGGAGCTCGGGCAGCCGTCCCTGAGCATCGTGATCGACCGCGCCGCGATCGCCCGCCTCGGCCTCAACGTGGACGACATCAATAGCCTGATCACCACCGCCATCGGCGGCGACGTGGCCACGCAGGTGATCCAGGGCGAGAAGCAGTTCGACCTGGTGGTGCGCCTGGACAAGCCCTGGCGCGACGACCCGCAGGCGATCGGCAACATCCTGGTGGCCGCCCCCGGCGGGCAGCAGGTGCCGCTCAGGACGCTGGCGCATATCGAGGTGACCAACGGCGCCTCCTTCATTTATCGCGAGAACGCCTCGCGCTACATCGGCGTGCAGTTCTCGGTGGAGGGGCGTGATCTGGCCGGAGCGGTGGAGGACGCGATGGCGCAGGTGAAGAAGCAGGTCGCGCTGCCGCAGGGCTACAGCACCGACTGGGGCGGCGAGTATTCGCAGTACACCGCCTCGCGCGCGCAGTTGAACGTGATCGTGCCCGTCACCCTGGCGCTGATCTTCCTGCTGCTGTTCACCCTCTACAGCAACTTCAAGTTCCCGTTCATTACCGTCGCCGGCGTGCTGCTGTCGGCGCCGGTCGGTGGGCTGGTGGCGCTGTGGCTCACCGGCACGCCGTTCTCGGTGTCCTCGGGGATCGGTTTCCTGGCGCTGTTCGGCGTATCGGTGCAGACCGCGGTGGTGTACATCTCCTATGTCAACGAGCTGCGGCGCAACGGCACGCCGCTGGCCGAGGCGATCCGCGAGGGCGCGATCCTGCGCCTGCGCCCGATCATGATGACCGCGCTGGTCGCCGCGCTGGGCCTGTTGCCGGCGGCGATGGCCACCGGCGTGGGCACCGATACGCAGCGGCCGTTCGCGTTGGTCATCGTCAGCGGATTGTTCACACGCCTGCTGATCAGCGTGTTCCTGATGCCGGCGCTGTATGCCGTGGTGGCGCGGCCGCAGGATCGGCTGGAGGTGTAGCGCCCGCTACACTTCCCGCCCGGCCACTGCAGGGGAAGATCCATGCGGCACGATCGCGCGCGGCGAAGCGCCACCTGGGCGTCGAACATGAGGCGCCTGCTTGCGTCGGTGCTCGGCCTGCTGGCGCCGGTCGCTGCCGCCGCCAACAGCTGGCCGGACACGCCGCTGGCCCGCACCGAGGCGCTGGCGCTGCTGCAGACGCTCAACGCCGACCTGCTCAGCCACGACAGCGCCACGCTCACGCTGGAGCGCTGGTGCGGAGCGCACGGTCTGGCGACGACGCCCGTGGTGGTCGCCCGGCGCGACCGCGAGGCGAGCAAGCCGTTGCCCGAAGATCTGCACCGCGCGCTCGGCGTCGACGCCGGCACGCCGGTGCGCTACCGCCGCGTGCAACTGGCCTGCGGCGACCGCGTGCTCTCCGAAGCCGACAACTGGTACCTGCCCGGACGCCTCACGGCGGCGATGAACCAGGCGCTGGACCACGGCGACACGCCCTTCGGCAAGGTGGTGGCGCCGCTGCATTTCCGCCGCCGCACGCTCTCCGCGCGATTGCTGTGGTCGCCGTTGCCGCAGGGCTGGGAAATGCATGGACTTCCGGTCGCCGGCAAGCAGCCGCTCGTTTTGCCGCACCGGCTCCTGCAACACCGGGCCCTGCTGGAGGACGCGCAGGGCCACCCCTTCAGCGCGCTGGTGGAAACCTATACCGAGCAGGTGCTGGCGTTCCCGCCACCGGCTGCCCGTCCGTAAACCTGCGTCGCGGGTTCTGCGACCGCCCACGGCTATCATGCCCGGCATGGCTGCCTTTCCCTCCGACGACCTGACCCGCGGGCTGTCCGTGATCCGCGCCAGCCGTCTGGAGGCGCTGCTGGACCCGCTGGTGGCGCTGCTCGATGCGGCGCCGCCGGTCAACGTGCTGGCGCCGCAGACGGTGATCGCGTCGCATCCGGGCATGCGCCACTGGCTGGCCGGGGCGCTGGCGCGCAAGCGCGGCCGCGGCGGCATCGTCGCCAACCTGCGCATCACCCTGCCCAGCAGCTGGCTGGACGAGCTGGCGCTCGCCGTGCTCGGCAGTACCGCGGTGGCGCTGGCGCCGTATCGGCGCGACACCTTGCGCTGGCGCATCCACGAACTGCTGCCGGGCATCGACGATCCCCAGGTGCGCGCCTACCTGGCCAGCGGCGATGCCGCGCGGCGCCGCTACCAGCTGGCCGACCGGCTGGCGCGGCTGTACACCCAGTACCTGACCTATCGGCCGGACTGGCTGCAGGCGTGGGAGCGCGGCCGCGACGACGTGCCCGAACCGACCTTCATGGCGCCGCTGTGGCGCCGGCTGCATGCGGCGATCGGCACGCCGCACCGCGGCGAGCGCGTCGAGGCGCTGGTGCGCGAACTGGCACGCCATCCGCAGATGCAGGCCACGCTCGAACCGCTGCACCTGTTCGGCGTGAGCCATCTGGCACCGGCCGAGCTGGCGCTGCTGCGGGCGGTGGCGCGCGTGCGCCCGGTCGTGCTCTACGTGCCCGACCCCTGCCGCGAATACTGGGCCGGCCTGCGCGGCGAGCGCGCGCAGCTGCGCGAGCTGGCCCGGCGCACGGATTTCACCGAGGACTCCGAGCAGTTCTTCCAGCAGCTCGGCCATCCGCTGCTCGCCAGTTGGGGCCGCATGGGCCAGCACTTCATGCTGAACCTGCAGGACGTCGACGACGCCGTCCGCGTGGACGTGCGCCACTGGCAGGACGAACGGCCGAATCCGGGCGGCGGCCTGCTGCAGCGCCTGCAGGAGAGCCTGCGCCAGCTCGACCCCGCGCGTGCCGCGCCGCTCGGCGGCGGCTATGACGCGGCCATGGCCGACCGCTCGCTGCGCGTGCACCTGTGCCACACGCGGCTGCGCGAGCTGGAAGTGCTCCGCGACGCGCTGCTGCACGAACTGGCCGAACGGCCGCAGCTGAAACCCTCCGACATCGTGGTGATGGCGCCGGACATCCAGGCCTACGTGCCGCTGCTGCCGGCGGTGTTCGGCGAGCCGGGCCGCGCGCACGGCCCGCTGCCCTACCACCTGGCCGACGTGGCGGTGGCGCGCACGCATCCGCTGCTGGAGGCCTTCAGCCGCTTGCTCGACGTGCCCGACGCCCGCCTGGGCGCGCCCGAGCTGCTCGACCTGCTGGAAGTGCCGGAGATCGCCCGCGCGCTGGCGCTGGCCGAGGACGAGCGCGAAACGCTGGCGCGCTGGCTGCGCCAGAGCCGCGTCGCCTGGGCGCTGGACGGCGAGCACCGCGCACGCTTCGGCGTGCCGGCGATCGAGGAGACCACCTTCGCCTGGGGCATGGACCGGCTGCTGGGCGGATACGCCATGGGCGACGACGCCGCAGGGCAGGGCGGGGCCTGGGCGTTGCCCGATGGCGAGCTGTGGCCGGTCGAAGGCGTGCGCGGCCCGCAGGCGCAGGTGCTCGGCGCGCTCGACCGCCTGCTGCTGGAGCTGGCCGCCCTGCAGCGCGATGCGCTGCAGCCGCGTACCGCCTCGGCCTGGGCCGCGCGGCTGGAACAACTGCTCGATGCGCTGTTCCGCATCGACCCGCGCGACGGCCAGGCGGCGGAGGCGCTGTCGCTGCTGCGCCGCTTCATCCAGGCCACCGCGGCGGAAGCCGCCGATTGCGGGCTCGATCCCACGCTCGATTTCGCCGTGGTGCGCGATGTGCTGCGCGAGCGCCTGGCCGCGGCGCCTGAGCGCCAGCGTTTCCTGCTCGGCGGCGTCACCTTCTGCGGCATGGTTCCGCAGCGCGCGATCCCGTTCGACGTGGTCGCCGTGCTCGGCCTCAACGACGGCGAGTTCCCGCGCAACGCCAGCGACGCCGGGCTGGACCTGATGGCGCGCCACCGTCGTCTGGGCGACCGCGACGTGCGCAGCGACGACCGCTACCTGTTCCTGGAAACGGTCATGGCCGCGCGCGAGGTGCTGCACCTGTCCTATCTCGCCGAGGGCGTGCGCGACGGCAAGCCGCGCAACCCGGCCGCGCCGCTGGCCGAGCTGATGCAGTTCCTCGACGAACAGGCCGGCCTGCGCACGCTGGCGGCGGACGCCGACGAGCAGCCGTTGCCGCCGGGCGCGGTGCGCCGGTTCCAGCGGCCGTGGCGCGTGCGCCATCCGCTGCAGCCGTTCGATGCGCGCTACTTCGACGGCAGCGATCCGCGGTTGTGCTGCTATGACTTGGGATTCGCCGCGATGCGCGCGGGCGGCGCGGCGCCGCGGCCCTTCCTCGCCGGCGCGCCGCCGCAGGAAGCCGCCGCCGATCTGGCGCCGATCCCGTTGCGCGAGGTGCAGGCCTGGTTCCGCGATCCCTCGCGCCAGGTGCTGGCCGGCCAGCTGCACGTGCGCCTGGATGCGCTGGAGGACGATCGCCTGCAAGGCCGCGAAGCGCTGCAGGCCAGCGTATCGGCGCTGGAACGGGTGCCGCAGCGGTTGTTCTTCGAGGCGGCCGCAAGCGGCTGCTTCGACCTGCCCGAGCAGGCGCCGGCATGGCTGCGCCTGGGCGGCGTGCTGCCGCCCGGGCGCATCGGCATGGACGCCTGGGCGGCCGAGCGCGCCAAGGTGCAGACCTTGCTCGCGCGCGCCGCCGACCATCCGCTGTTCGCCGGCGCGCTGCCGCAGCGCACGCCGCTGCCGCTGCTGGAAACCGTGACGGGCCTGCCGATCGAGGGCACGCTCGAGCGCGTCTGGAGCACCGGCGAGGCGCGCTGGCAATTCGAGGTCTACCCGGGCAAGGCCGAGGACAAGCTCGGCTTCCGCGAGCGCGTGCCGTTCTTCATCGAATGGGCGCTGCTGCGCCTGCTCACCACGCCGCCCATGGCCGTGCGCGCCTGCCTGCTCACCGACGGCGCGGAGCACCCCTGGGAAGACAGGTTCAATCATTGGGACGACGCTTATCGCGCGGCCGACGCCGACCAGGCGCAGGCCATGCGCGAGGACCTGGTCGCGCGCGTGGGCGCGTTGCTTGATCTCTGGCGCCAGGCGCAGCGCTACCCGTTGCCGTATTTCCCCCGGACCAGCTGGGCCGCACTGGACGAGCGCCCGGACAAGGCGCAGCAGACCTGGGCGGGTAGCTTCGGCCACCCCGGCGAGCGCGACTACGCGCCGGGCTACGCCTGGCTGCTTGCCGGCGAGATGGACTTCTCGCCCGAGCAGCCGGCGTTCGCCGAACTGCGGGCGTTCGCCGCGCGGCTGCTGCGCCTGATCCATCTCGACGTGGAGGCGACGGCATGAACACCGTCGCCCGCGACTGGACCATGCTGGACCTGGCCGGTCCCGGCCGCACGCTGATCGAGGCCAGTGCCGGCACCGGCAAGACCTGGACCATCTCCGTGCTGTACCTGCGCCTGTTGCTGGAGCAGGGCCTGTCGCCCGCGCAGATCGTGGTGACCACCTTCACCGACGCGGCCGCGCAGGAACTGCGCGAGCGCCTGCGCGGACGGCTGGCCTGGGCCGAGGACCAGGCGCTCGCGTGGCCGGTCGATGCACAGGCCGACGCGCCGACCGACATCGCATGGCTGCACGCACGCTGGCGCGCCGATCCGTCGCAGGCGGGCCGCGACCGCCTGCGCCTGCGCCTGGCGCTGGCCGACCTCGACCGCGCGCCGGTTACCACGCTGCATGGCCTGTGCAAGCGCATCCTCGACGACTACCCGTTCGAGAGCGGCGCCAGCCTGCAGGCCGGCGAGCTGGTCCCGGCCGACGCCTTGCTGGACGAATGGGCCGAGGACCTCTGGCGCCAGCTGCAGCAGGGCGAGGCGCCGCCGCCGCCCACCGCGCCGGCTTCGCTGGCCGAGCTGCGCCGGCTGCTCAGGGCTTACCTGCAGCCGGGCGTGGCCCTGTGGGCACCGGACGAGGACGAACTGGCGCGCCTGCTGCCTGTCGAGCGCGCGGACGCGCTCGATGCCTTCGCCGATCGCGCCGACCTGTTCCAACCGCGCAAGTCGGCCTTGAGGAACGCGCTGCGCGCCTTTGCCGGCTGGCTGCGCGACCGCAGCCAGGAGCTGAAGGAGTCCACGCTCAAGAACCTCGCGGCGGCGCCCTGGGACGACCAGCTGCATCCGCACGTGCCGGACGATCCCGGCGACGCCGAGCTGCTCGGTTTCGTGAGCGGCGCCTGCCGCGCGCTCGGCTATGCCCAGCACGCCGAGCACGTGCGCGCGTGGCAGGGCTGGCTGGCCCAGGTCGACGCCTGGCGCGCCGAGCGCCTGGCCGCGCGCGGCCAGCTCACCTTCGATGAACTGATCGCGCGCGTGGGCACGGCGCTGGCGCGGCCGGACCGGCATCTGGCCGAGCGCCTGTTCGCGCAATGGCCGGTCGCGCTGGTGGACGAGTTCCAGGACACCGACGCGCAGCAGTACGCCATCCTCGATGCGATCTACCGTGGGCAAGACGGCGTCGCGCGCGGCCGGCTGGTGATGATCGGCGACCCCAAGCAGGCGATCTACCGTTTCCGTGGCGGCGACATCCAGGCCTATCTCGCCGCCGCGAAAGGGGCGGACGAAGTGCTGCGGCTCACCGTGAACCAGCGCTCCACCAGCGGCCTGGTCGAGGCGACCAACCAGTTCTATGCGCTGGCCGGCGAGGCGCTGGGGCGTGCGCCCGATACGCCGATCCGCTACGAAGCGGTGCGCGCTGCCGGCCGCCGCGACCCTGCGTCGCTGACCGTCGAGGGCGTACCGCTGGCGCAGCCGCTGCAACTACATTTCAACCCCGACGTGCCGGAGAGCGCACCGGCGCGTCGCCGCGCGGCGTTGGAAGCCTGCGCCGCGCAGATCGCCGGGATGCTGGGCGACGGCCGCCACCGCATCGGCGACACGCCGCTGGCACCGGGCGACATCGCCGTGCTGCTGCCGGGCAACGCCGACGTCACCGTGCTGCGCGCGCTGCTGCAGCGCTACCGCGTGCCCTGTGTCGGCGCCGGGCGCAGCAGCGTGTTCGACGTGCCGGTGGCGCGCGAGCTGCACGTGCTGCTGCATGCCGTCGAACATGCCAGCGACGAAGGCGCGGTGCGCGCCGCGCTCGCCACGCGGCTGTACGGCCTGGGCTACGCCGCGCTCAAGGCGCTGCGCGAGCAGCCCGAGGCGTGGCTCGCCTACGAACAGCAGTTCGCGGCGTGGCGTGCGCGCTGGCAGCGCGAGGGCGTGCTCGCCGTGGTGCGCGCACTGATCGAGCGCGCCGCGCCCCGGCTGCTCGCTGGCGACGACGGCGAGCGCGCGCTCACCGACCTGCGCCACCTGGGCGAGCTCCTGCAGGCGCAGGCCGAGGCCATGCCCGGCCCTTCGCAGTTGCTCGACTGGCTGGGCCGCCAGCGCGACGGCGAGGAGGCCGGCGGCGACGCGGCGGAGGAACGCCAGCTGCGCATCGAATCCGATGCGCGCCGCGTGCGCCTGATGACCCTGCACGCCAGCAAGGGCCTGGAGTTCCCGGTGGTGTTCCTGCCGCTGATGTGGAACCACTGCCGCAGCGACCGGGACACCGACGTGGTCATCCACGAGCCGCTGTGCGGGCGGCGCGTGGTCGGTTTCGGCAAGGCGGCCAAGGCGCAGTACGACGCCGAAGGCCAGGACGAGCGCTTCCGCGTGCTGTACGTGGCGCTGACCCGCGCCATCCACGCGTGCCACGTCTACGCGTTGCCGCCCGATCGTCCAGCCGACGGCAAGCGGCACAAGGACGGCAGCCCCAGCGCGCCGCGCAAGGATCCCGAGCGCGCGCCGCTGGACGCCTCGATCGAGCGTCTGCTGCAACGGCTGGAGACAGGCGAAGCACTGGCCGCGGCCGCGCCGCGGCTCGCCTGGTCGACCATCGGCTGGCCCTGGCAGGCCACACCGTTGCCGCAGGCGCAGGACGAGGCGCCGGTGCGCCAGGCGCGCCCGCTGCCGCCGGTCCGGCCGATGGCGCAGGTCTACAGCTTCTCCAATCTCACCCGCGGCGCGCACGCCGGCGCGCTGGAGGACCAGGCCGCCAGCGACGAGACCGTGCCGGCGCCGGCCGCCGATCCGTTGGCCCCGCCTCTACCAAGCTCGGCGCCGCATCCGGAGCTGCTCGCGCTGGCCGGCGTGCGCGGCGCGGACATCGGCAACGCCATGCACGCCATGTTCGAACTGCGCAGCATCGGCCAGCCGATGGAGACGCAGCACGCATTGATCGACCGTTGCCTGCGCGACTTCGGCGTGCGGCTGGAGGACGCCCAGCGCGGCGCCTTCATCGCACGGCTGGCGCGCCGACTGCAGGCGAATCTCGATACGCCGCTGCTGTCCGGCCTGCGCCTGGGCGCGCTGCCGGCCGAGCGACAGCTGGCCGAGATGGAGTTCCACTACGCACTGGACGACGCCTCGATGGCCGCCCTGCGCGAGGCCTGCACCGCGCTGGGCGAACCGGCGCTGGTGCCGTTCGCGAGCGTCGGCCACCTGCGCGGGCGCATGACCGGCAAGATCGACCTGATCCTCGAACACGAGGGGCGTTACCTGGTGCTCGACTACAAGAGCAACTACCTGGGCGACCACGTCGAGGACTACCGGCCCGCGGCGCTGGCCTTGGCGATGGACGCGCACCACTACCGCTTCCAGGCGCTGCTCTACACCGTGGCGCTCGACCGCATGCTGCGCCAGCGCCTGCCGGGCTACGTGCGTGAGCGGCATCTGGGCGAGGCGATCTACCTGTTCGTGCGCGCGGTGGGCTTGGGTTCGGATGCCGGCGTGTGGCGGCATCGTTTCGGCGATGCCTTGATCGAAGCGGTCGACAACGTGCTGGCAGGGCGCGAACTGGAGGTCGTGGCATGAGCACCTACCGGTTCCAGCGCTCGCCCGCGGAACTCGCCGACACGCCCTGGCGCCCGCTCGATCGCGCGCTGCTGCGCTGGGCGCTCGCGCACGGCGGCTCGCCGCTGGTGGCGCGACTGGCGGCGTGGGCCAGTTTTGCCGACGGTGAGGGCGACACGGCCTTGCCGCTCGCCGGCGAGCAGGCCGGCCGCCATGGTGCGCCGGCGCTCACGCCCGACGAGCTGGCCGCCGTGCGCACCGACCCGCTGGTCAGCGACGGCAGCGTTCCCGCGCCGTTCGTGCTCGATGCGCATGGCCGCTTCTACCTGTGGCGCAACCATGCCGACGAAGTCGCGGTGGCGCGGCAACTGCGCGCGCGCCGCGCGGCGGGCCGCAGCGTGGCCATGGACGAGGCGACGCTGGACGAATTGTTCGGCGGCGTCCGCGGCGCAGCGGTCTCGCGCCAGCGCCAGGCGGTGGCGCAGGTCGGCGGCCGGCGGCTGTTCGTGCTCACCGGCGGCCCCGGCACCGGCAAGACCACCACCGTGCTGCGCATGCTGTTGCGGCTGCAGCAGCTCGATTCCGGCAAGGCATCGACGATCCAGGTCGGCGCACCCACCGGCAAGGCCGCGCAGCGGCTGGTGCAGTCGCTGCGGCAGGGCAAGCAGGCCCTGCAGGCCTCGCTGCCCGAGGCGTGGCTGCCGCTGCTGGAGCGCATCCCGGACAGCGAGGCGCTCACGCTGCATCGCATGCTTTCCTACGAGCCGCGCCGCAACCGCTTCGCCCGCGACGCCGCGCATCCGATCGCGGCGGACATCGTGGTGGTGGACGAGGCCTCGATGATCGACCTGGCGCTGCTGCGGGCGCTGCTGGAGGCGGTGCGCCCGGACGCGACCCTGGTGCTGGTCGGCGATGCCGACCAGCTCACCTCGGTGGCCGCCGGTTCCGTGCTGATGGACGTGGTGGCGGTGATGGAGGCCGAGCGCGCGCCGGACATCGTGCGGCTGGAGCACAGCTTCCGCGCGGGCCAGCAGCTGGTGCCGGTCAACCGCGCGGTGCGCGCCGGCGACGCGGGCGCGTTCCGCGAGGCCGTGGCGCATGCCGGCGGGCACGCGCATTGGACCGCGGTGGACGAGGCGGCGCGCTTGCGCCGCGAGCTGGGCCAGTGGACCGAGGAACTGGCCTGCCTGCCGATCCGCCCCGTCCTGCCCGCGCACCGTGCGGAGCCGGAAGAAGCCGGCTCCGAACACAGCAAGCTCGCGCTGCAGGCACTGCATGCGCTGGCCCGGCGCCAGCTGCTGTGCGCGCTGCGCGAGGACGGTTTCGGCGCGCTCGCGCTCAACGACTGGATCGGGCAGCGCCTCAAGCAGGCCTGGGATGTGCCGGAGGATCGCGTCTGGTATCCGGGCCGCGCCGTGCTGGTCACGCGCAACGACTACGCCACGCGCCTGTACAACGGCGACGTCGGCCTGTGCCTGGCCGACGCCAGCGGTGCCCTGCGGGTGTGGTTCGAGACCACCGACGCCGATGGCCAGCCGGCTGCGCGCAGCTTCGCGCCCGGCACGCTGCCCGCGCACGAGGGCGCCTTCGCCATCACCATCCACAAGAGCCAGGGCTCCGAATACGACACGGTCGCCGTACTGCTGCCGCCGGATCCCGAAAGCCGCATCCTGTCGCGCCAGTTGCTCTATACCGGCCTCTCGCGGGCGCGCCGGACGGCGCTGCTGTGGTCGTCCGAAGCGGCGCTGGAGGCGGCGTTGGCGCGGCCGGTCAGGCGCGCGGGTGGATTGTCCGATCGCCTGACGGACGGGGCGCCCGCCGAAGAACCGCGGCAGCTTTCGCTGCTCTAGGCGTCGCCGCGAACGCCAATCCGAAAGCCCTTGCCGGGCGAGCTATTTCCCAAGGAACGGCTGCGCGATCTCGAGCACCGTCTGGTAAGGCTCCGGATCGTTGCGGTTGCTGAGCAGGATCACGGTCAGGTGCTGCTTGGGCCAACGCACGATCACGTTGCGGAAGCCGATGCTCTCGCCCGAATGCCACAGCGTGTCGCCGGTGATGCGCCAGCCGTAGCCATAGCTCGCCTCGTAGGGCTCGCCGGTGACCTTGGCGTGCGGGCTGAAGGCGGCCTGGCGCGAGGCGTCGCCGAGCAGGCGGTCGTCGTACAGCGCCGCGTCCCACTTGGCCAGGTCGTCGATGTTGGAATAGATGCCGCCGTCGCCGCGGGTGGCGGAGGTGAGGTCCTGGTCGGTGCGCAGCCAGCGGCCGCCGGTTTTGCTGTAGCCGTAGGCGCGGTTGGGCACGTTCTTGCTGTCGTGCACGTAGAGCAGGGTGTGGTCCATGTGCAGCGGCCTGAAGATGCGCTGCGCGAGGAAATCCTGCAGCGTCCGGCCCGAGGCCTTTTCCACCACCAGCCCGAGCAGCACGTAGCCGGAATTGCTGTAGCGATAGGCGCTGCCCGGCGCGAAGTAGCTGCGCGGCGTGGCCGACAGCATGCGCAGCACGTCCTGGTCGTCGAGCTGGGCGGTCCGGTTCGGTGGGATCAGGTCCTCGTAGTCGATCAGCCCGCCAGTGTGGCTGAGCAGCTGGCGCAGGGTGACCTGGTCGGTGGTGGCGGGCAGGCTGGGCAGCCAGTGGCGGATGGAATCGTCGAGCGTGAGCTTGCCGTCCTCGGCCAGCAGCAGGATCGCCGCGGCGGTGAACTGCTTGCTCACCGAGGCGAGGCGGAAGTCGGTGGCCGGGGTGACCTTGGCGTGCCGCTCCAGGTCGGCCAGGCCGTAGCCCTTGCGCAGCAGCGGCTTGCCGTCCCTGAGCACGAGCAGGGCGGCGCCGGGCGCCTCGCCCTGGTATCTCTGCATCAGGCGGTCGGCGTTCTGTATGCCGTCGCTGGCGTGGACCGAGGCGGCGAAAAGGATCGAGGCGAAAAGCAGAGCAGCGCGCATGCGTTTCTCCGTGCGTTGTGAACTCAAGCCCCGCTTCCATCGGGAGAGGGGTTGGGGCGAGGGTTCGGCAGGCGGGGCGCCTGCGCCGCCCGAACCCTCACCCGCCTGTCGGCACCCTCTCCCGGAGGGAGAAGGGCTCGGTCGCGTGGCATGAGGCCGGCCCTCATTCCACCGGCACGTCGTAGATGGTGTGCGGCGTAGGCTCGGAAGCCCAGGTGTAGTGCCACCACTCCAGCGGGTAGTTCTTGAAGCCTTCGCGCTCCATCGCCTCGCGCAGCAGCAGCCGGTTGGCGTGCTGCGCGGGCGTAACGTCCGGTGCGTCGGTGTGCGCGCGCACGTCGAAGTAATCGAACGGCGTGCCCATGTCCAGCGGCTGGCAGTGGCGGCCCGGGCGGTCGCACCGCTGCAGCGTCAGGTCCATCGTGCCGCCGCGGCTGTGGCCGGAGACCGGCGCGATGTAGTCGCCCAGCAGCACGCTCTTGTCCAGCCGCGGATAGTGCGCCGCCTTGGTGCGCTGGTCGTGGAGGTCGTGCCCCCAGCGCACGAAGTGCGCCACTGCGCGGGCGGGGCGGTAGCAGTCCCATAGCTTCAGGCGCATGTGCCGTGCGCGCAGCTCGTGTTCCACGCGCGCCAGCGCCTCGGCCACCGGACGCTTGAGCAGGCATTTCGGCGCGAGGTAGCCCTCGACCGGCGCGCCGACGAAGTTGTCGCTGCCGGCGTACTTGATGTCCTCGGTCATCTCGGGGACGAGCGTGCGGATGTCGACCAGGTCGGCCGAGGCGGCGGTGCGGGCCGGCGAGAGCGTGACCGGCTGGTCGGCCTGCGCCGCCACGCTCGTAGCCAACAGGCACGCGGCGGCGCCGAGCCACATCGGGAGTCTTCCCCCGCGTGCGCGCTCCGGCTCGCCTCCATCCGTCCTGCGGGCGGCTTCCCCCGCAAGCGGGGAAAGGATCGGTTCGTGGCTCACGGGCAGTCTCCGATGCGCTCGAAATGCAGGTCCTCGAAGTCCGAACTGAAATCGCCCTTCGGATCGAGCTTGGCCATGGTAAGCGTAGGCGGCGAACCCGGGTGCGGGTCGAGCCAGGCGTCCATGTCCACGGCATCCCCGTCCCAGCGCACCAGGTAGCGCTCGTCCAGCTGCCTGACCGTGCCGTGCATGCGCGGCGACTTGCGCGAGGCCCATTGCACGGCATCGCCGCGCGGGCACAGCGCGATCTCGCCGAACCACGGGTCGCGGTAGCGGCCCGACCAGGTGAAGGCGGCCGGCGGCACCGCGGCGGCGCCCGAGGCATCCGGCGGCCGCGCGGCGGCGGGACGCTTGGCGGCCTCGCGCTCGATCGCATCGGCATACAAGGCGACGCCGCGGCCTTCGCCGGGCGCGGTGAAGTGCTTGATCAGCACCTCGCCCAGCACGGTGCGCGCATCTCCGGCCTCGCCGTTGATCATGAACACGAAACCGCTCTTGCGGTCCGGCAGCAGCGCCAGCATGGAGTACATGCCACTCAGCGTGCCGGTGTGCCAGACCACCCACTGACCGTCCACGTCGGTCATGCGCCAGCCGTAGCCGTAGGCCATGACGTGGCTATGGTCCCAGGCGCGGCGCCGGGCGGAGACCGGGATCAGCATGTGCGGCGACTGCAGCAGCTGCCGCTGCTCCGGCGAAAGCCACTTGAGCTGCGCCGCCGTGGGCGCCAGCCAGTTCCTGCCCCAGGCCAGCATGTCCTCCAGGTCGCAGCGGATGCCGCCGGCGGCGGCAGCGGTGATCGCCGGGACCTCCGGGCCGTCCCGGTCCATCGGCAGGTTGCGGCCGTCCTTGCGGTAGTGCGGCTGGGCCACGTCGCCGACCTGGTCGCGGTTCCACGCGCCGACCTGGCAGCGGGACAGCCCGAGCGGCTCGAACACCTCGCGGCGCATCAGCGTCTCGTAGGGCGCGCCGCCCGCGGCCGCGGCCACTTCGCCGGCGACCACGTAGAGCAGGTTGTCGTACTGGTACTGCGAACGGAAGCTGTAGCCCGGCTTGATGTAGCCCAGGCCGTGGATGATGTCGGCGCGGCTGAAGTCATTGGGCTCGGGCCAGAGCATCAGGTCGCCGCCGCCCTCGGGCAGGCCGCTGGAGTGCGTGAGCAGGTCGGCCACGCGCATGTTCCTGGTGACCCACGGGTCGACCATGCGGAAATCCGGCAGGTACCTGGTGACCGGGTCGTCCCAGGCCAGCTTGCCTTGGTCGACCAGCCGGCCGAGCAGCGCGGTGGTCATGGCTTTGCTGTTGGAGGCGATCTTGAAGAGCGTGCGGGGGGTGACCTTCTTGCCGGAGCCGGCGACGGTTTCGCCGCGGGTGGCGCTGTAGACGACCTGGCCGTTCTCGATCACGCCGACCGCGAGGCCCGGGAGGTGGTAGCGCGCGACCACGGCGTCGACGATCGGGTCGTAGGCCGGGTTGGATTGCGCGCACGCGAGGGTGGAAAAGAGCGCGAGCGAGAGACCGAGGCAAAGGCCCCCTCTCCCCAACCATCTCCCCCGGCGGGGCCGGCCCGGCTGCGGCAATGCGCTCCCTCTCCCCCGAGCTTGCCTGGGGGAGAGGGTTGGGGAGCGGGGGAGGCCCTTCGCCGCAAAACCCTCAATGCCGCGCATCGCGTTCCACCTCGCGCCACACGCGCAGCAGGTTGCCGCCCCAGATCTTGGCGATGTCCGCGTCGCTGAAGCCGGCGCGGCGCAGCGCGGCGGCGACGTTGCGGGTCTTGCCGGCATCCTCCCAGTCGGTGATGCCGCCGCCGCCGTCGAAGTCCGAGGCGATGCCGACGTGGTCGATGCCGGCCACGTCCACCATGTGGCGGATCTGCCTGACGTAGTCGTCCAGCGTGGGCAGCGGGAACCGTTGCTGGATCTTGGCCATGCCGGCGGCCATCGCGGGCAGGTAGTCGTGCTTGTCGCTGTCGTACTTCTTGTCGCCGGCGGCCCTGGCCACCTCGTCCTGCAGCTTCTTCTCCGCCGCCTCGCGGCCCGGATCCTTCTTCAGGAACTCCTTGTAGGCGACCGCCTGGATCACGCCGCCCTTGGCGGCGATGGCGCGCAGCAGGTCGTCGGGCAGGTTGCGCGGGTGGTCGAGCACGGCGCGTGCGCCGGAATGCGAGGCGATGAGCGGCGCGCGGGACACGGCCAGCGCATCGCGCACGCAGGCGTCGGAGGCGTGCGAGATGTCGACCATGATGCCGAGCCGGTTGGCGCGCGCGACCACCTGGCGGCCGAAGTCGGTCATGCCGTGGTCGCCCTTGCTGTTCATCGCGCTCTCGCCGTGGTCGGTGTCCGGCAGCGAGCTGGTGCACAGGTCGTTGTTGCCCACGTGCACCAGGCCGACGTAGCGCGCGCCGCGGTCGTAGGCCGCATCGAGACGGTGCAGGTCGTGACCCAGCGAGTACGCATTCTCGATGCCGATCATCGCCGACAGCAGCCCGGCCTTGCGGTTGGCCACGGCCTGGTCCGGCGAGGTGGCCAGGCGGATGCGGTCCGGATACATCATCAGCATGCGGCCGATCGCCTCGTACTTGCTCTCGGCCTGGTCCACCGCCTGGGCGTAGCCGGCGGCGTCGAGCTCGTGCTGCGGCACCCAGATCACGAAGAACGCGGCGTTCAGCCCGCCGCGCTCCATCTTGCCCAGATCCACCAGCAGCGGCGTGTCCTTGCCGGCGTCGAAGCGCGGCTCGCGCATGTAGGTGAAGGGGATATCGACGTGGGTGTCGATGGTGATCGGCGGATCGGGCGGCGCCTGCTGCGCCGACGTAGGCACGGCGGCGAGCAGGGCAAAAAGAGCGAGAAGAGTGAAAAGAGCGATGCGGTGTAGCGGGGTCATGCTTGCTCCTGTGGTCACGCGGCTTGCCAATCCTGCGCCGACATCTCGCCGGCGACCATCTCCTCCAGCGTCTGCCGGCGACGGACGACCGCGTAGCGGCCCGCGTCGAGCATGACCTCGGCGGCGAGCGGGCGCGAGTTGTAGCTCGATGACATGGGGGCGCCGTAGGCGCCCGCGCCCTGGATGGCGAGCAGATCGCCGCGTCCAGCACCGGGAAGTGCCGCTGGCGCACATCGGCGGCGTGGCCGCCACGCTGATCCTGGTCAACTATTCCCGCGCGCTGGTGCTGGTCGGCATCCTGCTCGCCCTGCTGGGCTACATACTGGGCACCGGTTTCGGCCTGCTGGTGGCTTCGGTGATGTCGGCCCCGGCCGGGCCCTGAGCGCGCCATGAGGAGCAAGACCATGCGAACCACCGTTTCCGCCGCGCTGCTGGCCCTGCTGCTGGTCGTGCCGCTGCTGCACGCGCGCGGGCAGGCATCCACGCTGCCGCTGCCGCCTTCGGGCGTGCTCGGCGTCGGCGAGGCGCAGATGACGCCCGCGTTCTGGATCGGCCTGCAGGCGCAGCCCGATAAAGTCATCCTGGACCGCAGCCAGATCCAGGCGCAGAACGCTGCGCTGTTCGCCCGCGACGGCTCGATGCACGAGCTGCGCAAGCTGCCGGCCACGCTGTCCGCCACCCAGGTACGCGGATGGATCGAAGGCCTGGCCAGGCCGCCGACGCGGCCGCTCTACGACGTCGAGGGCAAGCCGGTGCCGGCTGCCCGGCTCGAGGCCATCGCCGATGCGCGCGCGCTCGATACGGTGCCGGCCAGCCAGAAGACGCGCTTCGGCATGGTGGTGCGTCGCGCGGCGCTGCGCAGCTTTCCCACCACGCTGCGCGTGTTCAGCGAGCCGGGCGATAGCGATATCGACCGCTTCCAGGAAACCGCCGAGTTCCCCGGCACGCCGGTGCTGATCGCCCACGCCAGCCGCGACGGCCGCTGGCTGTTCGTGGTGAGCCCGCGCTACGCCGCCTGGACGGAGGCGGCCAACATCGCCGAAGGCAGCCGCGCCGACGTGCTGGCCTACGCCGACAAGGCGCCCTACCGCATCGTCACCGGCGCCAAGGTCTACACCGTGTTCACCCGCGAAGCGCCAGCCGTCTCGCAGGTGGAGCTGGACATGGGCACGCGTGTGCCGGTGCTCACCGACCTGCCGCCGGACCAGCCGGTCAACGGGCAGACGCCCTACGCCGCGCACGTGATCGAGCTGCCGGTGCGCAAGGCCGACGGCTCGCTCGCCTTCAGCCCCGCGCTGATCCAGAAGAACGCCGACACCGCCGCCGACTACCTGCCGCTGACGCCGCGCAACCTGATCACCCAGGCGTTCAAGTTCCTGGGCGAGCGCTACGGCTGGGGCCATGCCTACGATGGGCGCGACTGCTCCGGCTTCGTCTCGGACGTCTACCGCTCGATGGGCGTGCAGATGCCGCGCAACACCTCCAGCCAGGGCATGAGCCCGGCCTTCGCGAAGCAGGCCTTCGCCAAGGGCAGCGCGCACCAGCAGCGCCTGCGCGCCGCGCAAGGGCTGCAGCTTGGCGACCTGGTCTACATCCCCGGTCACGTGATGCTGTCGCTGGGCCAGTGGCGGGGCCAGCCGTGGGTGATCCACGACGTGCTGGGCATGAGCTACCGCACCGCCGATGGCGCGACCAGGCACGTCAAGCTCAATGCCGTGTCGGTGACCCCCTTGCTGCCGATGCTCGCGGGCAAGGACTCCACCTTCATCGACCACATGACCAGCATCGTGCGCATGCGGCCGTGACCGACATCCGTACCCTCGCCCTTGAAGCGGCTCCGCATCCGGGACACGGCCAAACCAAATCACGAAGACCACGGACATCCAGTTCGGCATGCTGCGGGTGCCGCTGAAGACATCCTTCAGACCGCCTTGCGCACCGTCAACCGAGGACATCGTGGTGATGGTGCGCCGACGCCGGCCACCGCGGTGATCACCGGCGGAAGATCAAGGTCGGCAAGGACATCGGCGTCGACATCGGCGATCCACGCGGCGGTCGAGGGCCGCGCGCTGCTGCGCCGCGTTGGCGCGAGCCGACGTGATCACCAAGATCGACCTCGACGGGGCATTCGCTGGCGCGTTCAACCCGGTCGATGGTGGGGTACTCTTCAACGAATCGGAGAACTCCCTGACCGACGCCGCAGGGCTGTGCATCCGGGAGATCAGGGGGCTTGGAGAGGATCGACGACTGATGTCGCCGCTGGTCAAAATCCGTGCGGAACGTGACCAGATGTCGGCGGTGGAGCGGCGCATCGCGGACTTCATCCTGGAAAACGCGCACTTGCTGCGCGACTACTCTGGCGCTCTTGAGCGCCTCTTCCTCCGGGGGGTGGGTGAGATGGCGCGACCCGCGCGCACGCTCCGCGCCGCCCGAACCTTCATCCGCCCCATCCTTGTCCGAGGACGGATCGCCCGCTCCCGGGCGGGGAGGGGTTCCATTGCGCGAGGCCGTCCCGTGTCCAGATCCTTCCTGTTCGTACTTGCCCTGGCCTTCGCCGGAACGGCCGCCGCCAAGGACGAAGCCGCCGCCTGGTCCGACGCACGGCAGATGGTCGTGGTCACCACGCCCGGCTGGAACGTCGACCACGGCACCTTGCGCACCTACGCGCGCACCGCCGGCGGCTGGAAGGAGGTCGGCCAGCCCGCCCCGGTCACCATCGGCAAGGCCGGCGCCGGCTGGGGACTGGGGCTCAACGCCCCGCGCCACGATGGCCCGGTCAAGCGCGAGGGCGACCTGCGCAGCCCCGCCGGCGTGTTCGAGATCGGCGAGGCCTTCGGCTACGCGGCCAAGGCCGACACCGCCATGCCCTACCGCGCGCTCAGCGCGACCGACTACTGCGTCGATGTCAGCGATTCGCCGCAATACAACCGCATCGTCGATGCCGAGGTCGTAGGTGAAAAGGTGGTCGAGGGTTCGACCGAGCCGATGCGTCGCGACATCCACGTCAACGGCGACCAGCGCTACCGGCAAGGCTTCGTGATCGAGCACAACCGGCAGCAACGCGCAAAGGGCGGCAGCTGCATCTTCGGTCACCTGTGGAAGTCGCCGGTCGATGCCACCACCGGCTGCACCGCCATGGCGCCGTCGCTGATGCGCCGGCTGCTGGCCTGGCTTCGCCCGGAACAGCACCCGGTGTTCGTGCTGCTGCCTGAGCAGGCCTATGAGGCACTTCAGCACGCATGGCACCTGCCGGTGTTGGGCGGAGCCGCTCGATGAGTCCCACCGCACGCGTGGTGGCCGGCCTGGCCGCCGGCGCCGCGCTTGGCCTCGTGCTGGCGGCGTGGCATCCGCTCGCCGCCGCGCAGGTGGCCGACATGGTGCAGCCGGTCGGCAAGCTGTGGTTGAACGCGCTGCAGATGACCGTGGTACCGCTCGTGCTGGCCCTGGTCGTCGTCGGCGTCAACACCGCCAGCGACGCGGCCGCCTCGGGCCGCATCGCGCGGCGGGCGATCGTGGTGTTCATCCTGCTGCTGCTGCTCGGCGCGCTGTTCACCGCGGCGGCCGCGCCGGCGCTGTTCTCGCTGTTCCCGCACAACCCGGCGCTGCGCAGCGCGCTGGATCATGCCGTGGTGAGCGGTGCCCGGCAGGCCGGCCCGGCGAGCTGGTCGGCCTCGTTGATCGCGATGATCCCCAGCAACGCCATCATGGCCGCCGCGCAGAGCGCCATGGTGCCGCTGGTGGTGTTCGCGCTGTTCCTCGGCTTTGCGTTGACGCGCATCGCGCCGGCGCGGCGCGCCATGCTGGTGGAGTTCTTCCAGGCGATCGCGGACGCGATGATCGTGATCGTGCGCTGGGTGCTGTGGGTGGCGCCGCTGGGCGTGTTCGCCTTGATCCTGGGCGTGTGCGCGCGCTCGGGCCTGGGCATGCTGAGCGCGCTGGGCGTGTACGTGCTGGCCGAGATCCTGCTCTACCTGGCGGTCACCGCGATGATGTACGGCGCCGCCGTGTTCTGGGGTGGCGAGAAGTTCGCCCGCTTCGTCGCGGCGTTGCTGCCGCCGCAGGCGGTCGCGATCAGCACGCAGTCCTCGCTCGCCTCGCTGCCCGCGATGCTGGAAAGCGCCGAGCGGCGGCTGGGTTACCCCAAACAGGTCAACGCGCTGGTGCTGCCGATGGCGGTGACGCTGTGCCGCCTGACCAGCCCGGTGCAGTACCTGACTTCCGCCGCGTTCATCGCCTGGGCCTATGGCGTCGACCTGTCCGCTGCCCAACTCATTGCCGGCGCGGTGCTGGCGGTGGTGATCAGCCTGGGCTCGGTGGGCCTGCCCGGCGCGGTGACCTTCATCGCCACCAACCTGCCGGTGGCGCAGTCGATGGGCCTGCCGGTGGGGCCGCTGGGCCTGATGCTGGCGGTGGATACGCTGCCCGACGCCTTCGCCACCCTCGGCAACGTCACTGCCGACGTCACCGCCGCCAGCGTGGTGGCGCGCCAGTCGCGCGCCGACACCGCCGTCTCCGCCAACACCGACTCGCAAGCATGAGCCGCCTCGACGTCGACGTGATCGTGATCGGCGCCGGCATGGCCGGCGCTTCGGTCGCCTATTTCCTGGCCCCGCATGCCCGCGTGCTCGTGCTCGAGCGCGAAGCCTACGCCGGCATGCATTCCACCGGCCGCTCGGCGGCGCTGTTCAGCGAGACCTACGGCTCGCCGCAGGTGCGCGCGCTGACCCGCGCGACGCGGCCGTTCCTGGCCCGTCCGCCGGAAGGATTCGCCAGCGCACCGGTCCTGACCCCGCGCGGCGCCACGGTGATCGGTACGGCCGCGGATGTCGACCGCGTGCGCGCCGAGTACGAGGCGATCCTGCCGTACACGCGCGACCTGGAACTGCACGATGCCGCCCGCCTGCGCGCGAGCGTACCGGTGCTGCGGCCCGAAGCGGCAGCGATCGGGATGCACGAGCCGGGTGCGGCGGACATCGACGTGAACGAGTTGCACCAGGGCTTCCTGCGTGGCCTGCGCACGCGCGGCGGACAGCTTCGCGTGAACGTGGTGGTCCGCGCGATCGAGCGCACGGCCGCGGGCTGGGAGGTCGATACCGGCGACGAGGTCGTCCGCGCGCCGCTGCTGCTCGACGCCGCCGGCGCGTGGGCCGACCAGGTCGCCGCGCTGGCCGGCGTAGCGCCGCTGGGCCTGCAACCGAAGCGCCGCTCGGCCTTCGTGTTCGAGCCGCCGGCCGGCGTGGACGTGCACCGCTGGCCGTTCGTCTGCGACATCGCCGAGACCTTCTACTTCAAGCCCGACGCCGGCCTGCTGCTGGGCTCGCCGGCCAACGCCGATCCGGTGGCGCCGCACGACGTGCAGCCGGAGGAGTACGACATCGCGCTGGGCATCCACCACATCGAGCAGGCGACCACCATGGAGATCCGCCGCCCGATCCGTACCTGGGCCGGCCTGCGCTCCTTCGTCGCCGACGGCGACCTGGTCGGCGGCTTCGCGCCGGATGCGCCGGGCTTCTTCTGGGTGGCGGCGCAGGGCGGCTACGGCATCCAGACCAGCGCGGCGATGGGAGAGACCTGCGCGCACCTGGCGCTAGGCCGGCCGTTGCCGGGCCACCTGCAGGACGCCGGCCTGTCGGCGGCGATGCTCGATCCGGCGCGGCTGCGCCGTTGAGGCGCGCTAGCTAGCGACCCGCCGCGGGCGGCGCACGGTCCGCAGTTTGCCGCTGTGGCCGCCACCGCAGAAGAAGCGCTCGCCGTCGGAATCGAGTCCCGAGATGCCCATGCCTTCGGGCATGGCCAGGCTTTCCAGGACCTCGCCCGTGCTGGGGTCGATGCGCCGCAGTTCGCTCTCCTCGCCCTCCGGTCGCGGCGACCCTGGCCATCACGGCCGAACGCCTGCTGCCGGCGGGCGAGCGTGTGGCGCGAGCCATCGGCGTGCTCATGATCGCAGCGGGCATGCTGCTGCTCGTGCGGGCGGCCGGCCTGCCCGGATCCGTCGGCTCCTAGGTGGCCGTCTCCCTGGTCCAGGGCGCCAGCCCGCCGGCGAAGTCGAACTCGAGCTGCAGCGGCCGCCGTTCGTAACGGAAGCGCCGCCAGGTCCTGGGCTGCAGGGGCCGGCCATCGCCGTCGGTGCAGCGCACGCCCATGGCGTGCTGCCACTGCGCCACCGTGCGCGCCTGGGCCAGGCGTCGGTAGCAATGGGAGACAGAGATCATCAGCCGGTCGGCCAGGCGCCGGGTGTCGTTGCCGCAGCATCCGAACAGGTGCAGGTAGGCGCTCGCCTGCGATTGTTGCGGGTCGGGTTCGGTCGAGCGCGCATCTTCCACCTCGGACCATGCATGCAGGGGATCCAGGCCGGGATCGGACGGCAGGGCGTCGATCAGGAAGCCTGCGTCCTCGCCATCGGCGTCTCGCCGCTGCCTCTGCGCGTAGCGCACGGTGGTCTCGGCATAGCGCACGAAGTGCTGGAATAGGTAGCCGAGCAGCAGCCTGCGGTAGCCCGGGTCAGCGAAACGCATGGCCAGGCCCTTGCGGGTGCGGATTTCCCCCGCCATCAGCAGCGCTTCCTGCCCGATGTCCTCGGCGCTGTGCTCGCCCTGCGTGCGCCTGGCGATCGAGCGCAGGTTGGGTCGGCACTCGTCCAGGAAGGCGAGGTAATCGGCGAACTCTTCCGGCGAGATCAGACGGATGCCCGTGGCGGTATCGGTGGGCGGCGCAGCATATCGGCGGGTGATGTCGTTGCCGTGACGATCGGGTCCCGCTTTTACCGTTTCGACGGTGGCGGCCCGGCCGGCTACACTTGGACGTCCAATTGGCCTGCTGGCCATGCTGCGACGTTCACCCGCCAGAGGTCCGCGCCCGTGCTCCTGATGATCGACAACTACGACAGCTTCACCTTCAACCTCGTGCAGTACCTGGGCGAGCTGGGGCAGGAGGTGCGCGTGGTGCGCAACGATGCGCTGGACGTGGCCGGCATCCGTGCGCTCAGGCCGTCGCACATCATGATCTCGCCCGGCCCGGGCACGCCGGACGATGCGGGCGTGTCGCTGGCGGTGCTGCGGGAACTGGCCGGCGAGATCCCCGTGTTCGGCGTGTGCCTGGGCCACCAGGCGATCGGCCAGGCCTTCGGCGGCAAGGTGATCCGCGCCAAGCAGATCATGCACGGCAAGACCTCGCCGGTGCGCCACCGCGGGCAGGGCGTGTTCGCCGGCCTGCCCGACCCGTTCGAGGCCACCCGCTACCACTCGCTGGTGGTCGAGCAGGCATCCCTGCCCGACTGCCTGGAAGTGACCGCCTGGACCGAGCACGCGGACGGCTCGCTGGACGAGATCATGGGCCTGCGCCACAAGACGCTGGCGGTGGAGGGCGTGCAGTTCCACCCCGAGTCGATCCTGACCCAGCACGGCCACGACCTGCTGCGCAACTTCCTTGGCCAGCCGCTGAAGCTGGCGGCATGACGGCGCGCGCCATGGCGATCACGCCCCAGGAAGCGCTGCAGCGCACGATCGAGCACCGCGAGATCTTCCACGACGAGATGATCGCGCTGATGCGCCAGATCATGGGCGGCCAGGTCAGTCCGCTGATGACCGCGGCGATCATCACCGGCCTGCGCGTGAAGAAGGAGACCGTGGGCGAGATCACCGGCGCGGCGCGGGTGATGCGCGAGCTCTCGGCCAAGGTCCCGTACTCCGGCGCATCCGCCGACGGCAGCGCCCCCGCTGCCGGCAATCAACATCTTGTCGACATCGTCGGGACCGGCGGCGACGGCGCTTCGAGCTTCAACATCTCCACCGCGTCGATGTTCGTCGCCGCGGCGGCCGGCGCGCGGGTGGCCAAGCACGGCGGACGCAGCGTGTCGTCCAAGTCCGGCAGCGCTGACGTGCTGGAGGCGCTGGGCGCAGTGATCGACCTGTCGCCCGCGCAGGTCGCCCGGTGCATGGATGAAACGGGCATCGGCTTCATGTTCGCGCCCAACCACCATCCGGCGATGAAAGTGGTCGCGCCGGTGCGCAAGGAAATGGGCGTGCGCACGCTGTTCAACATCCTGGGTCCGCTGACCAACCCGGCCGGCGCGCCGAACATCCTGATGGGCGTGTTCCACCCGGACCTGGTCGGCATCCAGGTGCGCGTGCTGCAGGCGCTGGGCGCACGTCACGCGATGGTGGTGTGGGGGCGCGACGGCATGGACGAGATCTCGCTCGGCGCCGCCACCCTGGTCGGCGAACTGCGCGGCGGCGAAGTGCTCGAGTACGAGATCGAGCCGGAGGATTTCGGCCTGGCGATGGCCTCCAGCCGCAACCTCAGGGTGGAGAGCGTGGAGGAATCGAAGACCATGCTGCTCGACGCGCTGGGCGGCCGCCACGGCGTGGCGCACGACATCGTCTGCCTGAACGCCGGCGCGGCGCTCTATACCGCCGGGGTGGCCGGCGACATCGACGAGGGCATCGCGTTGGCGCGCGGGATGATCGCCAGCGGTGCCGCCCATGCGAAAATGATGGAGTTCGTCGCCGCCACCCGGCGCCTGGCTGCCTAGCCCCCGTCTGCCTGCAAGCCCACATGACCGACATCCTGCAACGCATCCTCGAGCGCAAGGCCGAGGAGATCGCCGAGCGCAGCGCCGCGCTGCCGCTGGCCGAACTGTCCGCCCGCATCGGCGACGCGCCCCCAGTGCGCGGCTTCGCCGTCGCCATCGAGGACAAGCTCGCCGCCGGCCTGCCCGCGGTGATCGCCGAGGTGAAGAAGGCCAGTCCCAGCAAGGGCCTGATCCGCGCCGATTTCGATCCGGCCGCGATCGCGCGCAGCTACGCCGCCGCAGGCGCCGCCTGCCTGTCGGTGCTGACCGACCGTGATTTCTTCCAGGGCAGCGAGGCGTACCTCGAGCAGGCGCGCGCCGCCTGCGGGCTGCCGGTGCTGCGCAAGGATTTCGTGATCGACCCCTACCAGGTGTACGAGGCCCGCGCGATCGGCGCCGACTGCATCCTGCTGATCGTCGCCGCGCTCGACGACGCGGCCCTGCTGGAGCTGTCGCTGCTGGCCGCCGAGCTCGACCTGGACGTGCTCTGCGAAGTGCACGACGCACGGGAGCTGGAGCGCGCGCTCGCGCTGCCGGTGCCACTGATCGGCGTGAACAACCGCGACCTGCGCACGTTCGAGACCTCGCTGGACACCTCGCTCGCGCTGAAGTCCCGCATGGGCGACGACGACCGAGTGCTGGTGGCCGAGTCGGGTATCCACACGCGCGAGGACGTGGCGCGGCTGCGCGCGGCCGACATCCACGCCTTCCTGGTCGGCGAGGCGTTCATGCGCGCCGCCGACCCGGGCCAGGCCCTCGAGCGGCTGTTCGCGGCCTGAAGCGATGGAAGGTCAGGAGACGCAAGCGGCCCCCGTACCGGCGGTCGTGCTGTTCGACTTCGACGGCGTGCTGACACACGCCGACACCTTCGAGCTGTTCGTGCGCGAGCGCTACGACCGGGCGTCCTGGCGCAAGCTGCTCGTCCTGCTGGCGCTGCCCTGGCTGCTGCTGTCGTGGCCGTTCACGCGCCGCCTGCGGCTGCCACTGGTGCACATCGCGCTACTGGGCGTCGGGCAGGCGGGCTACCGCGCCGCCGTGGACGACTTCGCTGCCCGGCTGGTGCGCCGCCCCGGCCACTTCTGCCGCGATGGCATCCGCGCGCTGCGCCGCCACCAGGCGGCCGGCGAGCGGGTGATCGTCGTGACCGGCTGCGAGCACACGCTGGTGGAGAGCCTGCTCGGCCAGCTCGGGCTCGGCGGCGTGGAACTGGTCGCCTCGCAGCTCAAGCCCGGCCCGCTCGGCCTGCGCATGGCCCGCCACACCGTCGGCGCGGGCAAACTCAAGGCGCTCGGCGCGCACGGCGTGCCGGCCTGGCGGCGGGCCTACGGCGATTCGCTGCACGACCTGCACATGCTCAAGGCCGCGGCCGAGCCGGTGCTGGTCAACGGCAACCCGAAGCTGTGCAAGCGAGTGGAGCAGGCGCTGGGGCGGCCGGTCGAGCGCGTGGCCTGGCATTGAGGCTCGGCCGGACCGGTGCCCGGCGAACGAACTGGCTGGCCGTCCTGCGGGGCGCTTGCGCAGAGGGTTGTTCCGATTTACGTTAGCGCTTACATATTTCGACGGAACCTGCCCGTGTACCTCGCATCCCTTGGCAAGCTGGCGCTCGGCAGCCGCCTGAAGGCGCTCAGCGACCATTTCTACGGCGCGGCGGACGAGGTCTACCGGACGCTTGGCGCGCCCATCGAGTCGCGATGGCTGCCGGTGCTGCGTTACCTGTGGGACTCGGGTCCCAGCACGGTGACGGACGTGGCCAAGGCCATCGGCCAGACCCATTCGGCAGTGAGCCAGCTCACCGACAAGCTGGTGCGCGGCGGCATGGTGCGGCGCCGGCGCGATCTGGCCGATGGCCGGCGCACGGTGCTCGTACTCACCGACAAGGCGCAAGACGCGCTCGCCGCGCTTGGTCCGACCTGGTGCGCCGTGCGGCGTGGCGTAGCCGCTTCGCTGGGCGAGCACGCCGTGCGCCTGCTGGATGCCATCGCGGCATGCGAGCGTGCACTGCAGGATCGCCCGGTCGCCGGGTCGATCCTGGCCGAACACGCCGCCATCAAGGCGATGCCGCTGGAGATCGTGCCTTACGCCCCGGCCTTGCGCGAACACTTCTATCGCTTGAACGCACAATGGCTGGAGCGCCACTTCCGCATCGAGGACATCGACCGCGCCGTGCTGAGCGACCCCGAGCGCCACATCCTGCAGCCGGGCGGCACGATCTTCTTCGCGCGCCTGGGCGAAGAGGTGATCGGCACATGCGCCCTGCTGCAGGAATCGCCGGGCGTGTTCGAATTGACCAAGATGGGCGTGGACGAAACCTTCCGCGGCCTCGGCGCCGGCCGGCGCCTGCTCGACGCCTGCATCGCCGAGTTCCACCGGCGCAACGGGCGCACGCTGTTCCTGGAGTCCAACAGCCGCCTCGCGACCGCTGTGAGGATGTACGAGAGGGCCGGTTTCGTCATGCAGCCGTCCGTACGGCCCGGCTCGCACTACGAGCGAGCAGATGTGTACATGATCTATCGGCAGGGTGCGTAAGCCGTCCGTCTCCGCGGCGCCCGCATGGGCGAAACGCACTGTCGGCAGGCCAGGCGCTGCCGAGGGGCGGAGGTGGAGCGGTGGATCCGGTCGCCCCCCATCCCTGCGGAAGGCGGCCAACCGTCAGCGCGTGCCCTTGACCACGATGGTCTTGCCCGAGACGTCGATCATGCCCTGCTCCTCGAGCTGCTTGAGCACGCGGCCGACCATCTCGCGCGAGCAACCGACGATGCGGCTGACTTCCTGGCGCGAGATGCGGATCTGCGTGCCGTCGGGGTGGGTCATGGCGTCCGGCTCCTGGCACAGGTCCAGCAGCGTGCGCGAGATGCGGTTGGTCACGTCCATGAAGGCCATGCGGCTGACCTGGCGCGAGGTGCGCAGCAGGCGGTTGGTCAGCTGCGAGCCGATCGCGAAGAGGATCTTGGGGCATTCCTCGCGCAGCGGGCCTTCCATCAGCTGGAACAGGCGCTCGTAGCTGATCTCGGCCATCTCGCAAGGGGTGCGGCTGCGCACGATGGACTCGCGCTGCGCCTGCTCCACGAACAGGCCCATCTCGCCGATGAACTGGCCGCGGCTCAGGTAGGCCAGGATCAGCTCGCGCCCCTGCTCGTCCTCGGTGCAGACGGCCAGCGAGCCCTCGATGATGTAGTAGAGCGTGTTGGCCGGGTCGCCCGGGCGGATGATCGCGGTCTTGCCGGGATAGCGGCGGCGATGGCACAGCGCGAGGAATCGCTCCATCGAGGCGGGATCGGGCGCGAAGCTCAGTGGCGCCTGGGACCGTTCGAACGCTTGCTGGAGTTGGTATTTGAGTAGCGCCACGTTGCGTATCCCTTGAGCCGGAGCTGCCGCTGGAGCGTTACCATGCATCACGCATCTCGCCCGATCAAGAGATGAGCGCACGCACGGCCCCGCCGAGTTCTGTTTTCCGCGGTTTTGCCGCATACTTCGCAGTCTTTCGCCCAGGCTGTGCACGCTGGACGGATCAGGGTCGCGCAGGATGAGGGTCCTGGCGCGTCTTTCTCTTTTCGCGGGGACCCTTCAGCTGCTAACCCGCCTCATCTGCTGGCCGTGTCCCGGCCATGGAGAGTCGCCGTGGTGAAACCGCTCCCGCGCCTGCGCCTGCAGGGCTTCAACAACCTGACCAAGGCCCTGAGCTTCAATATCTACGACATCTGCTACGCGGTGTCCGAAGAACAGCGCCAGCGCTACATCGAGTACATCGACGAGCAGTACGACGCCGACCGCCTCACCCAGATCCTCACCGACGTGGCGGAGATCATCGGCGCGAACATCTTGAACATCGCCCGCCAGGACTACGACCCGCAGGGCGCCTCGGTGACCATCCTGATCTCCGAGGAGCCGGTGGTGGAGAAGCTCGGCCGCGACACCATTTCCGGTGCCGTGGTGGCGCACATGGACAAGAGCCACATCACCGTCCACACCTATCCGGAAACGCACCCGCACAACGGCATCGCGACCTTCCGCGCGGACATCGACGTGGCCACCTGCGGCGTGATCTCGCCGCTGAAGGCCCTGAACTACCTGATCGACAGCTTCGAGTCGGACATCGTGGTGTGCGACTACCGCGTGCGCGGATTCACCCGCGACATCAAGGGCAAGAAGCACTTCATCGACCACAAGATCAACTCGGTGCAGGACTACCTGGCGCGCCACATCCGCCAGAAGTACGAGATGTTCGACGTCAACGTGTACCAGGAGAACATCTTCCACACGAAGATGCACATCAAGGACTTCGACCTGGACACTTACCTGTTCGAGGCGCACGCGGACGACCTCTCGTTCAAGGAACGCCAGCGCATCGAATCGCTGCTGAAGCGCGAGATCGAGGAACTGTTCCACGGCCGCAACCTGATGTGATCGAAACCCCGCCGTCCGGCGGGGTTTTTCATTGTGCAGGGGCGCGTGCGCTCGCGCCGCGACGGATTTCCACGAGACGCCCGCGAGCGCGGCTTTGCCGCCGCGGGCAGGCGCCGGCACCCATGCCGACCGGGCTGCCGCCGCTGGGGCGCCGTCAGATGCGGTAGGCGATGGCTTTCATGAGCAGCGAGCTCAGGTGCATCAGGCCGGGAATCGGAAAGGGCAGCTCGATCCCGCCGCGCGTCCTGGCGTTGTCGGCATGGCGCACTTCGTCGGCCTGCATCTGCGCAAGGACCGCGCGCGAGCGTTCGTCCTGCGCGGGCAGGCGCTGGAGGTGGTCTTCCAGGTGCGCTTCGACCTGGCGCTCGGTCTCCACCACGAAGCCCAGGCTCACCTTGTCGCCGACCCACGCCGCCGCGGCGCCGATCAGGTAGCTGCCGGCGTACCACAGCGGGTTGAGCAGGCTCGGGCGGCTGTCCAGTTCGCGCAGGCGCTGCGCGCACCAGGCGAGGTGATCGGTCTCTTCGTCGGCCGCGTGCTGCAGATGCTCGCGGGTGGCCTCGTCGCGGGCCAGCGCGGCCTGCCCGTCATAGAGCGCCTGCGCGCAAACCTCGCCGGTGTGGTTGACCCGCATCAGGCCGGCGACGTGGCGGCGCTCCCGCTCGTCGAGGGCGGGATCTTCCAGTGCGGCCGCGGGTGACGGGCGGATCGCTTCCGGTGATCCGGCGACCGTTTCGAAGGCGTGCTCGATACCGACGAGCAGGCGATCGAGTGGAGAAAGTGTGCGGACGTTCATGGGGAGTTTCCTTCGATCAGCTGCTGCGCCAGCAATACCAGCGGGTGCATCGTCGGTACGGCCCGGCCGCGCTCGGCCATGCCGGCAGCCAGGTGCAGCCGGCACCCGATATTGGACGACAGCACCGACTGCGGCGCCAGCATCTCGATCGATTCCAGCGTCGCTTCGCGCAGCCGGGCGGCGCGTTCGGGGAACTCGAGCAGATGGCTGCCGGCGGCGCCACAGCAACGCGGCGGCAGCGGCACCACCTCCAGCCCGGGCACGCGATGGAGCAATGCGAGCAGCACCTCGCTGCTGCGGGCCAGGTTGAGCTGGGTGCAGGGCAGGTGCAGCGCCACGCGCATGGGCAAGGGGCGGAAACGAAGAGCCGTCCCCGCCACGCCGAGGAGGTGGTACGGATCGCTGACCGTCACGCCGGGCAGGGCGGCACGCAGCTGGCCCAGGCAGCCGGGCGTCACGGTGACCAATCCCTCGGCGCCGCTGCCTTGCCAGGCCTTGCGCACGCGCTGCATGGCCTGCGTGCTGGCGCGCGCCTCGCCGCCATGGGCATCCAGCGCGCCACAGCAAAAAGACGGCAGCAGCGCCACGGCATGTCCTGCCGCCGCGAGCAGGCGCATGGCCGCCTGCTGGGCGTCCGCGTCCTCGATGCTGGCCATGCAGCCGGGAAACATCGCCAGCCGTGCTCCGGCCGCAGCCGCGGCGAAGGGCTTGCGCGCTGGTCCTCCCGTCGACACGGAGGCGATGCCCAGCGCCGCACGCAGGGCGGACCGGCCAGGCAGGCGCCGCGCAAGCTGCCGATGCCAGCGGGACAACCCAAGCCAGCGGGCGAGCCGATGGACCAGCCGCAGCCAGGACGGCCGCTTGGCCATGGCCAGCAGGAGGCGCGGCCGGCGCGGCGCCGGGCCGAGCACGGCGCGTGTTTCCACCAGCAGCTCGCCGAAGCGCACCTGGGCGGGACAGACGCGTTCGCAGCTCAGGCAGCCCAGGCAATGATCGAGCGGCTCGCGCAGCTCCGCGGTGACCGGGGCGAGTCCGCGCGCCAGCGCCGCGGCGATCGCGATGCGCCCGCGCGGCGATTCCGCCTCGTTGCCGTCCAGCGCATAAGTCGGGCATACCGGCAGGCACAGGCCGCATTGCACGCACTGGTCGGCCAGCGCGGCGAGGCGCTCGGACTTGTTCTCGGGCATGGTCGGCATGCTATCATCGCCAGCTCGCAGCCGGGCCGACTGGCAGGCTTGCGCGATCGATGACGGCTCCGCTATCATCTCGCGCCTTTGTTCCACCGATTCCGCTTACCGCCCTCGTGGCGGCAGACAGGTATTCTTCAAATGAAAACGTTCAGCGCCAAGCCGGAAAGCGTCAAGCGCGACTGGTACGTGGTCGACGCCACGGGCAAGACGCTCGGCCGTCTCTCCACCGAGATCGCCCGTCGCCTGCGCGGCAAGCACAAGCCGGAATTCACCCCGCACGTCGACACCGGCGATTACATCGTCGTGGTCAACGCCGAGAAGGTCGCGGTCACCGGCGCCAAGCTGGACGACAAGATGTACCACCGCTTCACCGGCTACGTCGGCAACCTCAAGAGCATGAACCTCAAGGACATGCTGGCCACGCACCCGGAGCGGGTGATCGAGATCGCCGTCAAGGGCATGCTGCCGAAGAACCCGCTGGGCCGCGCGATGTACCGCAAGCTCAAGGTGTACGGCGGCGCCGAACATCCGCATACCGCCCAGCAGCCGCAGGCGCTGGAGCTGTAATACGCGGTCCCTGCGTGCAAAAGCGGCCATCCGTGGCCGCACTTTCGAATAAGACCCGGAAACTTATGGCAATCCAGCAGAATTACGGCACCGGCCGCCGCAAGACCTCCGCCGCCCGCGTGTTCCTGCGCAAGGGCAGCGGCGCGATCGAAGTCAACGGCAAGCCGCTCGACCAGTTCTTCGGCCGCGAGACCTCGCGCATGATCGTGCGCCAGCCGCTCGAGCTGACCCAGAGCGCCGACAAGTTCGACATCAAGGTCACCGTCGCCGGCGGCGGTATCACCGGCCAGGCCGGTGCGATCCGTCTGGGCATCGCCCGTGCGCTGATCGAGTACGACGAAACGCTGAAGTCGCCGCTGCGCAAGGCTGGCTTCGTGACCCGCGATGCCCGCGAGGTCGAGCGCAAGAAGGTCGGTCTGCACAAGGCCCGCCGCGCCACCCAGTTCTCGAAGCGCTAATCCCGCTTCGAGGGACGATGCATCCGGTCAGAGCGCATCGGTCCCTTTAGTTCTTGGGAGATCGTCTAACGGTAGGACAACGGACTCTGACTCCGTTTATCTAGGTTCGAATCCTAGTCTCCCAGCCAACGCAAGAGGCCCACCATCGGTGGGCCTTTTTTTGTGCGTGTGATCCTCAGGCAGGAAAGCGACGGATCCCGGAAGCGACCTTCCGGATCATGCGAATCCTGCGAAGCGAGCCACACCGGGGGTGCATGGTCCGGTACCGGACCTGGCTCGAGTCGGGTTAGGCGTGCCGTGCCGTTGCCGGTGGATGTACGTCGTTCCGGATGCGGGTCGGCCCCTGCAGCGCCGCTCTTCGGTTCCGGCCGCCGCAAGCGTAAAATCCCCGTTTTCCATCGCGGTTTTCCCATGACACCTCCCACCGAGAATCCGGCGCACCCCGGCGTGCGCCTGGAAGGCAGCACCGATGCCTTGCCTCTGTCCCCTGCGTTGGGGGTCAGCCTCGACGCCACCCGCATGCCGCGGCGCTCGACCCTGGTCGACCGCCGGGTGTTGCGCATCACCGCGGTGGCGGTCGTGCTCGGCGTAGCGGCCGCCTTCATCGCCCAGGTGCTGACCGGCCTGATCGGGCTGGTCACCAACCTGGCCTTCTATGGCCGCTGGTCGAGCGCTTTCTCTTCCCCGGCCGGCCATCATCTGGGCGCCTGGGTGATCGTGGTGCCGGTGGTCGGCGGCCTGATCGTCGGCGCGATGGCGCGCTGGGGGTCGCGGGCCATCCGCGGGCACGGCATTCCCGAGGCGATGGAGCAGGTGCTGCTCAACGAATCGAAGATCCCGCCGCGGATCACCTTCCTCAAGCCGGTATCCTCGGCGATCGCGATCGGCACCGGCGGCCCGTTCGGCGCGGAAGGCCCGATCATCGCCACCGGCGGCGCGCTGGGATCGTTCATCGGCCAGTTGCTGCGGGTGACCGGTGGCGAACGCAAGGTGCTGCTGGCTGCCGGCGCTGCAGCCGGCATGGCGGCGGTGTTCGCCTCGCCGGTGGCGGCGGTGGTGCTGGCGGTGGAGCTGTTGCTGTTCGAACTGCGTCCGCGCTCGCTGATCCCCGTGGCGTTGGCAACCGTGGCCGCCACTTCGGTGCGCTACGCCTTCCAGGGCACCTCGCCGGTGTTCGCGATGCCGAACCTGGCCGAGCCGGGTGCCGTGGCGCTGGCCTGCTACGTGGCCGTGGGCGCGTTGCTCGGCCTGGTCAGCGTGGGCGTCACGCGCATCGTCTACGGCATCGAGGACGCGTTCGAGCGGCTGCCGATCCACTGGATGTGGTGGCCCGCGCTCGGTGGCGTCGCGGTGGGCGTGGTCGGCTATTTCGCGCCGCTCACCCTGGGCGTGGGCTACACCAACATCGAGGGCATCGTCAGCGGCAGGTTCACCTTGCACACGCTGTTCTTCCTGTGCCTGATGAAGTTCATCTCCTGGTCGATCTCGCTGGGCAGCGGCACCTCCGGCGGAACGCTGGCGCCGCTGTTCACCATCGGCGGCGCGCTCGGCGCGCTGATCGGCCTGGGCCTGGCCGCACTGCTGCCGCACTTCGGCATCGACCCGCGCATCGCCGCGCTGGTGGGCATGGCGGCGATCTTCGCCGGCGCCTCGCGGGCGCTGCTCACGGCGGTGGTGTTCGCCTTCGAGACCACCGGCCAGCCGGCCGGCCTGCTGCCGCTGCTGGGCGGTTGCACCGCGGCCTACCTGATCTCGGCGCTGCTGATGCGCAACACCATCATGACCGAGAAGATCGCCCGTCGCGGCGTGCGCGTGCCGTCCGAATACGCGGCCGACTATCTCGACCAGGTGGCGGTGGGCGATGCCTGTTCCCGCCAGGTGGTGACCCTGCGCGCGAGCCAGACGCTGGGCGAAGTGCGCCACTGGCTGGGTGAGGGTTCGCCCGAGGCGCAGCACCAGGGTTATCCGGTGATCGACGAGCACAACCAGGTGCAGGGGGTGCTCACGCGGCGCAGCCTGCTCGACCCGCAGTGGTCCTACACGCTGACGCTGGGCGAGCTGGTCATCCGCCCCCCGATCATGGTCAAGGAGGACCACTCGTTGCGCGAGGCCGCCGACCACATGGTGGCCGAGCAGGTCGGCCGGCTGATCGTGGTGAGCAAGGACGCGCCGCACCGGCTGGTGGGCATCATCACCCGCGGCGACCTGCTGAGCGCGCACAAGCGCCGGCTGCAGGAGGCGCGCAACGCGAGCCGCCACCTGCGTTTCGGCAGGAAAGGCGTGCGTACCGCCTGAAGTGGCGCTCCCCGCGGGCGGGCTCGGGCCCGCCTGCGGGTTCCGGCGCTACATTTCGCGGTCGCCGATCAGCACCACGTCGGCCGGCCGGCGGGCGAATAGGCCGACCGTGACCACGCCCGGAATCTGGTTGAGTTCGGCCTCCAGCGCGACCGGATCAGTGATCTGCCAGCCGTGCACGTCGATCACCCAGTTGCCGTTGTCGGTCACCACGCCGTCGCGCCAGACCGGATGGCCGCCGCGCTTGACGATCTCGCGACCGACCAGGCTTCGCGCCATCGGGATCACCTCGATCGGCAGCGGGAAGCGACCGAGCAATTCCACCCGCTTGCTCGAATCGATGATGCAGACGAACTGCGCGCTCGCCTCGGCGATGATCTTCTCGCGCGTGAGCGCTGCTCCGCCGCCCTTGATCAGCCGCTTGTGCGGGTCGCACTCGTCCGCGCCATCGACGTAGAGCGACAGCGGTCCGGTCGCGTTGAGGTCGAGCACCGGGATGCCGTGCTTCTTGAGCTGCGCGGTGGATTGCTCCGAGCTCGACACCGCGCCGTGGACGCGCTGCTTGATCTGCGCCAGCGCATCGATGAAGTAGGCCACGGTCGATCCGGTGCCGACGCCGACGATGGCGCCGTCCTCGACGTAGCGGATGGCGGCTTCGCCGGCGAGGCGCTTTTCGTTGGTGCTCATGGAAGGGTTCCGCAAGGTGGGTAGTCGGTTCAGGCCGGGCTGCCGGGGCGGCCGGTTCACTCCAGCGCGAGGATGAAATCCCAGTCCCGCGTATCCACGGGCATCACCGAAAGCCGGTTGCCCTTGCGCACGAGCGCCATGTCGATGAGCGCGGGCTGGCTCTTCAGCTCGTCCAGCGTGATCACGCGCTTGAGCTTGCGCACGAACTTGACGTCCACCAGGAACCAGCGCGGGTTGTCGCGCGAGCTGGCGGGGTCGAAGTACTTGCTCTTGGGATCGAACTGGCTGGGGTCCGGATAGGCTTCGCTGGCCACCGCGGCAAGGCCGGCGATGCCCGGCTCGGCGCAGTTGGAGTGGTAGAAGAACACCTGGTCGCCCTTGCGCATGCCGTCGCGCATGAAGTTGCGCGCCTGGTAGTTGCGTACGCCGTCCCATGGTTCGCGCTTGCGCTGCTTCAGGTCGTCGATGGAGAAGGTGTCCGGCTCGGACTTCATCAGCCAGTGGGTATAGGGCCGCGCGTTCATCAGGGAGCCTCCGGGTGGCAGTCGATCAGCTCGCGGTCGGTGGCGACGAAGTCGAGCCGCACGTCCCAGGCCTCCGGCTTGATCGCGGGCAGCTCCTGGAAATCGTAGGCGATGCCGACCAGCAGCGGCTCGGTCGGACGCGCCTGTTCGGCGAGAAAGGCGAAACTGCGGTCGTACCAGCCGCCGCCGTAGCCGAGCCGATGGCCGTGGCGGTCGAAGCCCAGCAGCGGCACCAGCACCAGGTCGAGCTGGAACGGCGCGAACCACTCGCGCGGCGCGGCCGGTTCGGGAATGCCGAAGCGGTTGGGCTGCACCGCCTCGCCGGCGGCCCACGGCGCGAAGCGCAGCTGGCGGTCTTCGCCGAGCATCGGCAGCAGGAACCGCTGCCCGCGTGCGGCCAGGGGAGGAATCACGAGGTTGAGCGGCAGTTCGCCGTCGCAGGCCCAGTAGCCGGCCACGCGCGCGTCGGTGTGGTACTCGGGAAGCTGTTCGAGGCTGCGCCGCAGGCCTTGCGCCGCCGCGATGCGCTGGGCCGGCGTGAGCGCGCGCCGCTGGGCGGCCAGATGCTGGCGCAGTTCACGGCGTTGGGCGGTGACGTCCACGTTCGCGCATCTCCCGGACGGCTGGCGCGGCGGGGCCGCTCGCACCGCCGAGCCGGCGTTGGGATCAACGTCGGCCGGCGGCGGGGAATGGGGTGGCGTCAACCGCGATGCCGCTGCACACCAAACGACCTTGATCCCTTTGGATCAGGTGGGAGGGCACCATGGCCTTCGAGGCTTTCCGCTCGCGGCGGACATGCACAACAGCCATGTGAAACCGACCCGGGGTCGTATGTAGGAACAAGGCAAATGTAAGAGTGTGCTGGCGCACACCGCAGAAAACGCCGGGACCTATCTTACTTGCGCGTCCAGCACGGCATCAAGCTTTCGACGCAGCGCAGCGAGCCCATCAGCCACGCTGCGATCGGTGCCGTCGTGCTGCTTGCGCAGGGCGAGGAACTCATGGGTGACGCTGATCGCCGCCAGCACCGCCAGGCGGTCGAAGCCGGGCGTCCTGGCGTTGGCGCGTAGCTCGCGCATCTTGCGGTCGAGGAAGGTCGCCGCTTCCAGCAGGCCATCGCGCTCTTCGGGCGCACAGGCGATCAGGAACTCGCGGTCGAGCAGGCGCAGCGCGACGGGTTCGGCGGCGGGAGGGGGCGTGGAACTCATGTCAGCCGTTGTTCTCGAGGGCTTTCAAGCGTTGGATCATCGCCTCGACGCGGCTGCGGGCCTGGTCGTTGCGCGCCATCAGGCCCGCCCGTTCGCTGGCCAGTTGTTCCTGGCTGTGGCGCAGGCTGCGGTTTTCCTCCTGCAGCCGGCGGACCAGCTCCAGCAAGCGATCCAGCTGCTGGTTCAGGGTGGCCAATTCCTGCTGGGCGGGGTCGGGCGTGCTCATGGCGTGAAACTATAGCAAGGGACAGGTTCAGGGAAGCGGCGCGCTTCGCGACCGTCGTCGCAGGCCGGGCATGGTCCCGTGCCGTGGCGCGCCTGCATTAGACTTCGCGATCATCATCGCCGGACCCCATCCCATGACCGCACACGACCTGGTCGGCTACGACGAACTGGATGCCGCCATCGTGCGGTTGAAGCTCGGATCCGATGCCAGCGAGCTGCACGGTTCGCTGTGCGGCTTCCTGGCGGGCGGCGGCGCGCTGGGCCGGCAATCCCTGTTGGCGGCGCTCGAACTGGAGGGCGAGGGCACCACGCCGTCGACGCAGGACCGCGTGCTGCTCGATCGCCTGGCCAGCCAGACCCGTGGCGAGCTGGCCGATCCGGAACTGGGTTTCGAGCCCTTGCTGCCCGCCGACGACCGTCCGCTTTCCGAGCGCGCCGAGGCGCTGGTGGAATGGTGCCGCGGGTTCCTCGGCGGCTTCGGCCTGGCCGGCGCCGGCGCGCACGCGCAGTTGTCGGACGAGGCGCAGGAGATCCTGCGTGACCTCACCACCATCGCCGGCTCCGCCTTCGACTTCGGTGACGAGAGCGAGGACGAGGACGCGCTGATCGAGGTGCACGAATTCGTTCGCATGGGCGCCATGCTGCTGTTCACCGAATGCCAGGGCGCCCGGCGCCAGGCGGGCGATACGCTGCATTGAGCATCGCGACGGCCGAGTTCGCGCGCCGCCGGCGCCAGCTGATGCGCATGGCCGGCGCCGATGCGGCGCTGCTCGTCGCCGCCGCGCCCGAGCGCATGCGCAATGCCGATGCGGCCTGGCCGTACCGCCAGGATTCGGACTTCCATTACCTCACCGGCTTCCCCGAGCCCGAGGCCGTGCTCGCGTTGTTGCCAGGACGCGCGCACGGCGAGGTGGTGCTGTTCTGCCGCGAGCGCGACCCCTCGCACGAGCGCTGGCATGGCACGGTGGCCGGCACCGAGCGCGCGGTGAGCGTCCACGGTGTGGACGATGCTTTTCCCATCGAGGACATCGACGACATCCTGCCCGGCATGATCGAGGGCCGCGCGCGGGTGTATTGCCACTTCGGCCGCGAGCCGGACTTCGACGCGCGCCTGCTCGGCTGGATGCGCCGGCTGCGCCAGCTGCGCGGCGGCGGGGTGGTGCCCAAGGAGTTCGTGGCGCTGGGTCATCTGTTGCACGACCTCAGGCTCTACAAGTCGCGCGGCGAGCTCAAGCTGATGCGCGAAGCCGCCGCCATCGCCGGCGAGGCGCACCTGGCGGCGATGGCCGCCGCGAAACCGGGCCGGCTCGAGTACGAGGTGGAAGCCGAGCTGCTGCGGGTGATGCGCAGCCGCGGCGCGGTGGCGGCGTTCCCGCCCATCGTGGCCGGCGGCGCCAATGCCTGCACCATGCATTACCTGGCCAATCGTGCGCCGCTCAAGGACGGCGACCTGCTGCTGATCGACGCGGGCGCCGAGGTGGAGTGCTACGCCTCGGACATCACCCGCACCTTCCCGGTCAACGGTCGCTGGACGCGCGAGCAGCGCGCGCTGTACGAGGTGGTGCTGGCCGCGCAGCAGGCGGCGATCGACCAGGTACAGCCCGGCTGCCCCTTCGACGCTGCGCACCACGCGGCCGTGCGGGTGATCGCCGAGGGGCTGTGTGCACTGGGGCTGCTCAAGGGCAGCGCCGACGCGGCGATCGAAAGCGGTGCGTACAAGGCGTTCTTTCCCTCCAAGACCGGACACTGGCTCGGCCTGGACGTGCACGACGTGGGGGACTACCGGGTCGACGGCCAGGCGCGCCTGCTCGAGCCCGGCATGGTGGTGACGGTGGAGCCCGGCATCTACGTGCCGCCCGACCTGCGTGGCGTGGCCGAACGCTGGCGGGGGATCGGCATCCGCATCGAGGACGACGTGGCGGTGACCGCGGAAGGCAACGTGGTGCTGACCGCAGCGGTGCCCAAGGAGCCGGCGGAACTGGAGCGGGTGTTGGGCGCGAGATAGGCAATCGCTCCGGTTGCCCTCGTCCGCCTGACGGCGCCTTTCCCCGCGTGGTGGGGAAGGCTCGGCAGCAGGATGACGGCGCGGCACGATGTCGCGCTGTCGCAGCCGTCACGCCCGACGCGCCTATAGTCGCCGGCGCCCTTCCCAGCGGAGTGACGCATGACTGCGGAGTTCCTGTCCCGCCTGCAGTTCGCGTGGGTGATGTCCTTCCACATCCTGTTTCCCGCCTTCACCATCGGGACGGCGGCGTGGCTCGCCTTCATCGAGGGCGTGTGGCTGGTCAAGCGCACCGACCTGTGGCGCGACCTGTACTTCTTCTGGCTGAAGATCTTCGCGGTCGCCTTCGGCATGGGCGTGGTGTCGGGCATCGTGATGAGCTTCCAGTTCGGCACCAACTGGGCCGGCTTCTCGATCGTGGCCGGCAACGTGGTGGGGCCGCTGCTCAACTACGAGGTGCTGACCGCGTTCTTCCTGGAGGCCACCTTCCTGGGCGTGATGCTGTTCGGCTGGAAGAAGGTCAGCGACCGCATGCATTTCCTGGCCACCTGCATGGTCTCGCTGGGCACGCTCTTGTCCTCGTTCTGGATCATGTCGGCCAACAGCTGGATGCAGACGCCGGCCGGCTACGTCATCCGCGACGGCGTGTTCGAGCCGGCCGACTGGTGGCAGGTGATCTTCAATCCCTCATTCCTGGTGCGCCTGCCGCACATGGTGCTGGCGGCGTTCATTTCCACCGCGATGGTGATCGGCGGCGTATCGGCCGTCTATCTGCTGAAGGGCCGCTTCGTCGACCGCGCCGGGGCGACGCTCAAGCTGGCGCTCGCCTTCCTCGCCATCGTGATCCCGATCCAGATCGTGATCGGCGACATGGCGGGCCTGAAGGTGCGCCAGTACCAGCCGGCCAAGCTCGCCGCGATCGAGGCGCGCTGGACCACCGAACGCAGCGTGCCGCTGACCTTGTTCGCCTGGCCGGACGAGCGGGCGGAGGCCAACCGCTACGCGGTCGAGCTGCCGCACCTGGGCAGCCTGATCCTCACCCATTCCTGGGACGGCGAGGTCAGGGGCCTGAAGGATTTCCCGCGCGACGAGCGACCGCCGGTGGCGATCCCGTTCTACTCATTCCGCGTGATGGTGGGGCTGGGCCTACTGATGCTGGCGCTGGCGCTGGTCGGCCTCTGGCGCTGGAAGCGCGGCACGCTGTTCTCCGGCCGCGGCTATCTCACCGCCTGGGTGGTGATGATCCCCTCCGGCTTCATCGCCCTGCTGACCGGCTGGTGGGTGGCCGAGGTGGGACGCCAGCCATGGGTGGTGCAGGGGCTGATGCGCACCACTCAGGCGGCGAGCCCGTTGCCGGTGGGCAGCGTGCTCGCCTCGCTGATCACCTTCGTGGTGGTCTACATCGGCATCTTTGGTGCGGGCCTGTGGTACCTGTTCAAGCTGTTCCGCGACGGCCCCCTGCCGGCACCGCAGCGCGAAGCGCCGGCCACGCCGGTGCATGGCAGCCACCACCGCACGCCGGCGCGGCCGCTGTCGGCGCCCGACGACCCGATGGGAGACTGACATGGACTGGGCAACCGTGCTCCCCGTGGTCTGGTATTTCATCATCGGCTTCGCGGTGATGATGTACGTGCTGCTGGACGGCTTCGTGCTGGGTCTGGGGATCCTGCTGCCGTTCGCCGATGACGAGCACCAGCGCGACCACATGATGAACACCGCCGCGCCGATCTGGGACGGCAACGAGACCTGGCTGGTGCTCGGCGGCGCCGGGCTGATGGCGACCTTCCCTAAGGCCTATGCCGTGGTGCTGTCGGCGCTGTACCTGCCGATCCTGGTGATGCTGATCGCGCTGATCTTCCGCGGCGTGGCGTTCGAGTTCCGCTTCAAGGCGCACACCTCGCGCTGGCTGTGGGGTGTGGCCTTCAGTGTGGGCTCGCTGCTCACCGCCTTCGCGCAGGGCCTGATCCTGGGCGCGCTGGTCGAGGGCATGCCGCTGACCGGCGGCAAGTACGTGCACGGCGCGTTCGGCTGGTTCAGCCCGTTCGCGGTGATGACCGGCGTCGCGGTGGTATTCGGCTATGCGCTGCTGGGCGCGGCCTGGCTGGTCTTGAAGACCCAGGGGCGGCTGCAGCGCATCGCCTTCGATCTCACCCGCCCGCTGATGCTGGCGGTGATCGCCTTCATGCTGATGGTCAGCGCATGGCTGCCGTTCCTGGATTCGAAGCTGATGGAGCGCTGGTTCACCGGCGCCCATCTGCTCTACCTCTCGCCGGTGCCGATCCTGACCGTGCTCAATGCGGCGCTGCTGTGGCGCGCGGTGCTGAAGAACCGCGAGGTGCAGCCGTTCGTGCTCGCGCTGTGCTTCTTCGCGCTGGGCTTCATCGGCCTGGTGGTGGGCATGTGGCCGAACATCGTGCCGCCCGACATGACCATCTGGGAGGCCGCCTCGCCGCCTTCCTCACAAGGCTTCGTGCTGGTCGGTGCGGCCGTGCTGATCCCCGCCGTGCTGGCCTATACGGTCTATTCGTACCGCGTGTTCCGCGGCAAGGTGCTGGCCGGCGAGGGCTATCACTAGTTTGTCTCCCGCTCCCCCGGGGCAGCCGGGGGAGGGAGTGGAGGCTCAGGCCAGTTGCGCGAAGGCGTCGCGGGTAAGGTTCTCCGGCGCGCCGTCGGTACACGCCACGTCGTCCTCGATGCGGATGCCGCCGTAGGGGCGGAAGGCATCGACGCGCGCCCAGTCGACGTCCTTCGCCGCCGGGTTGGCCCGAAGCTCGTCCAGCAGCATGTCGATGAAGTACAGGCCCGGCTCGATGGTGACCACCATCCCCGGCTCCAGCACGCGCGTCATGCGCAGGTAGGGGTGGCCTTCGGGGCGGGCGATGGTGCCGCCTCGCTCGCTCTGCTGGAAGCCGGCCACGTCGTGCACCTGCGCGCCGATAGGGTGGCCCAGGCCGTGCGGGAAGAACGCGGAGGTCACGCCGCTGGCGACGGCATCCTCGGCGTTCATGCGGATGAAGCCGTGTTCGCGCAGCACGTCGGCGAGCACGTGGTGGGCGTGGATGTGCAGCTGCGGGTAGCTCTGCCCGGCGCGCACCTGGTCGGCGAAGCCGCGCTGGGCCGCATCGACGCTGTCGATCAGCGCCTGGAACTCGCTCTCGTCGGCGCCGGCGTAGGTGCGCGTGATGTCGCTGGCGTAGCCGGCACAGCTGGCGCCCGCGTCGATCAGGAGTGACCGATGCGCCGGCGGCGGCTGGCGGTCGAAGTTCGTGTAGTGCAGCACCGCGCCGTGCTCGTTGAGGCCCACGATGCTGGCGTAGGGGAGCTCCGCGTCGATCTGCCGCGCGGCGGCGAGATAGGCCAGGTGGATGCCGAACTCGCTGTGGCCGCCGCGGAAGGCCCGCTCGGCGGCGCGGTGCGCGCGTGCGCCGATGCGGCTGGCCTCGCGCATCAGCGCCAGTTCGTAGGGCGTCTTGTAGGAGCGGTGCCAGTGCAGATAGTCCAGCACCGGCTGCGGGTTGTTCGCCTCGACGCCCTCGATGGAAGGGCAGGCCGGGCCGATCACCGCATTGCGGCCGCTCTTGGGCAGCGCCGCGACCGCCTCGGCGGCGCTGCGCACGACCCGGATGTCGAACTGGTCGACCCAGTAGCCGCTGGGCGCGGCCGGCACCACGTGCCAGTAGTCGCGTGGCTGCACGAACAGCAGGGTGGGCTTCGCGCCCGGCGCGTAGACGATCCAGCTGCCAGGCGCGTCGGTCAGCGGCAGCCAATGGCGGAAGTGCGGGTTGGCGACGAAGGGGAAGTCCTGGTCGTCGAGGAACTTGTTGAGCGGTGCGCCTGCGGCGATCAGCAGCCGGTCGAAGCCACCCAGGGCGAGCGCCTCGTCGGTGCGCTTGCGCACGGTAGCCAGGTGTCGGGCGTAGAGCGGGGCGAGCTGGGCGGTCATGCGGCTTCCTTCATCGGGCGGCAGGCGCGGGCGCTGCCGGTGGGGAGTCCGTCATGATCGCGCGGCGGCGGGCGCAGGGCTACCCGCGTGGGCCGCTTCAGCCGTGCGTGTCCAGCCAGCGCTGCAACTGGGCCGTTTCCTCTTCGCCGATGGCGATGATGCGGTAGCCGGCCCAGACCTGGCCGGGTGTGGCGGCCTCCTCGTGCCACTGCTCCTGTACGCCCACTTCGATCATCGGCGGCGTCGCGCCCAGGCCGGGCAGCGGCAGGCGCAGCTGGTAGATCGCCTCGCTGCGCGGTGCCTCATGGCCGATCAGCAGCATGCCGCCGGCCGACAGGTTGCCCAGCTGGCCCATGCGCCGGCCGCTGATCGCATCGATCACTTCGGCGGCGATGTTGACCGGCTTGCGCTGGGCGCGGCGGCTTTCCTGCGGGTCGGGCATCACGAACGGGCTCCGGGTATCGGGCCGGGCTGGCGCAGGCTGTCGGCCAGCATGCGCCAGGCGCGGTCCAGGTCGCTCTCGTTAACGGCCGGGATCTCGCGGACTTTACCGGTGGTTATCGCCTGGGCCAGTTCGGACAGGCTGATCTCCTCGGCGCGCTGGCCCTGGCGGGTGACCAGCAGTCCGCGCGCCGCGCGGGTGGAATACCAGGCCAGCTTGCGGCGCACCCGCCGCCCGTCGGGCTCGGTGAACTCGAACCACGCGCCGGCGTGCTGGCCCAGGCGCTGGTGCAGGCGCAAGGCTTCCGCCGAGAGTACGGCCGGCGCGGTTCCGATGGGCGCGTCGGGCGCGCCGCGCTGCCTGAGGCGCATGGCCACGCCTGTGGCGTCCGGCGCATCGGCATCGTGCAGCACCGCGCCCGCACCGATCAGCCGCTGGGCGACGTGAGTGGCCTCTTCGCCGCGCATGCCGATCTGCTGCAGCCCGGCCTCGACCTCCGCCTGCAGGGTGCCCAGGTTGCCGGGCGGCAGGCGGCCGAGCAGTTGGTCGGTGATCACCAGGCGGCGCGCGAAGGTTTCGCTCTGTTCGCCATGGCGCAACAGGGTAAGCGCAAGCACGTCGGACCAGGCGTGTTCGAGCAGGGCGCGCAGGGCGGCGCCGGGCGGTGCCTTGGCGATCAGCCCGGCGAGCAGTTCGCCGGCCCGCTGGCGCGCCTGTTCCAGACGTTCGCGGCCCTGCATCGCCTCGACCTGACGGCGCTCGGCCGCCTGTGCCTTGCGCTGCCATTGCGCGAGCAGGCGTTCCAGCTCGGTGCCGAGTTCCGCGTACAGCGTTGGCGCGGGCGGCTCGCGCTCGAGGCGCTCGAGCAGGGGTTCGAGCGCGGCCAGCAGGCCGACGTCGTCCTCGTCCAGCCAGTCGCGGGCGGCGGCGAGCAACTGGTCGAGCAGCAGGCGCGCGGGGTGTTCGCGGCGGTCGAAGAAGCCGCCATCGGCAATCGCAGCGCGCAGGAGCGGCAGTTGCGCGCGGTCGAGCAACGCATGCGCCGCCGGCGGCAGCGGCCGGCGCAGGATGTCGAACAGGCGTACGACCAGCACCAGTGCGTCGTCGGCCTGCGGTCCGGGCAGGATCGGCACGGCTTCGATGGGCTGCCCGGCGTTGAGCTGGTCCACCAGCCTTTCGTGCAGGCGCTGGGCATGCCGAAGCAAGCCCGGATCCGCGTGGCGGGAGGCTTGCAGGGCAGCCAGCGCGGCCTGCAGTTCCTCCGCGCCGGCGAAGCGGGCATGCGCGTCCACCGGGCGCGGCCCGCGCTGGCGCGACAGCAGTTCGCGCAGGTCGCTGCCGGATGGCGCCGCCGGTGCGGCCTCGGGAGCCGGCGCTGCCGGCAGCGGGCGCTGGCGGCGCGGTTGCCGTGGCGTACGCGGCAGCGGGAAGGGCCGCAGCCGCGGCAGGATGCCGGCAGCCGCGAGGTGGCCGTTGATCACCTCGTGCAGTGGCGTCAGGCCCTGGATCAGCTTGCCTTCCACCGCCTGCAGCAACAGCAGGTGGTGCTCGGCCGGCAGCCCCAGCGCCGCGCTGGAATCGCGGAAGGCCTTGACCATTGCCTGCGGCCCCAGCGGCATCGCCTCGCCCTCCAGCGGCGGGATGCCGACGAGCACCGCCAGCCGGTAGCCCAGCTCCACCAGCAGCGGGCCGCCGCGGGCGGCGCTGCGGGCGACCAACTGGTCCAGTGCGGCGGTCAGCTCGTGCTCGAGCGGATCGAGCAGGCTCAGGGTCAGGCCCGCGGCGGGCGCCTTGGCGGCTGCCGGTGCGCCCATCCGCACCAGGCCCTGGTCGATGCAGTCGATGAAGCGTTCTTCGAACGCCTGGCGATCCTGCACCAGGCGCTGCCGGGTGGCCTGATAGCGTTGCTGGTCCAGATGGCTGCGGGCGTGGGCCGATCGCTCGTGCAGCGCGCGATCGAAATCGGCCAGGCACTGCCGCAACGGGCCGGGCAACCACTCGCGGCAGAGCTGGCGGGTTTCGTCGATCAGCCGGCGAGTCTTAGCCGGCCAGTGCGCTGGCGCGGCGTCCGTGATCGAGCGATGCCGCCCCGGTTGTTCGACATCCATGGGAAGCCTTGCCAATCCGCGATGCCGGGAAGTCTATGCCGATGACGCAGGCGCGTCACCGTGGACGGTTCAGGCGCGCTGCAGCCACTGCACGAGGGTGAGCGCATCCTGCGGCGCGATCGCGATGATGCGGTAGCCGACCCAGACCTGGTCGGCGTTGGCCGCCTGGTGCCACTGTTCCTGCAGGCCCAGCTCGATGGCGGTGGTGCCCTGGGGGCCGCCGGCCAGCGGCAGGCGGACCTGGAATACCGCTTCGCTGCGCGGGCGGTCCGGACCGACCAGCAGGACGCCGCTGGCCGAGACATTGCAGAGGTGGCCCAGCGGCCGCGCGCTGATCGCGTCGGTGACCAGCGGCGAGACGGCCGCGCGCTTGCGTGGCGCGCGGCGTTGTTCCAGCGAGATGACCTGGGCGGTCATGCGCGCGCTGGCGGACGCAGCAGGCTGCCGGTCAGGGCACGCCAGGCACGGTCGAACAAGCCCTCCTTCGCCTCCGCCCGCTCGCGCACATGGCCGGCGGCGATCGCCGCCGCCAGCTCGCGCAGATTCATCTCCGCCACGCGCTGGCCGCGCCGGTTGACGAACAGGGTGTTGCCGGTCAGCGGCGAGAACCAGGCGAGCTTGCGCCGCGAGGCGGAGCCGGTTTGCGGGTCGACGAATTCGAACCAGCTGCCGAAAGGCAGTTGCCGCAGGCGGTTGTGGATGCGCGCCTCCTGCGGACCGAGCGGCGGTTCGGGCGCTGGCGCGGCGGCGGCCGGCTGCGGTTCCTGTCCGCGCTGCTCGCCCAGCCGCTGGCGCTGCTTCAGGCGCAGGGCCAGGTCGGTGGCGCTGGGTGGTTCGGCGGCCAGCGCGTAGGCGGCCAGCGCGGGCATGTCCGCACTGGCGCCGGCGGGCGCGGCTGGCGGGGCGGGCTCGGGCATTCGCGCCGCACCGGGCTCGCCGCCGATCAGCCGCTGCGCCACCTGCTCGGCCTCCTCGGCCTGCATGCCGATCTGCTGCAGGTGGTCTTCCACAGCCAGGCGCAGGCCAGGCGGATCGTCCACCGGCAGGCGGCCGAGCAGCTGGTCGGTCAGGCGCAGCCGTTCGGCGAACGCCTCGCTGTCCTCGCCGTGGCGCAACAGCGCCAGCGCCAGCACGTCCGACCAGGCGCGGTCGAGCAGGGCGCGCAGCAGGCCGCGCGGCGTGGCTTCGGCAAAGCGCGCCGCCAGCACTTCGGTGGCCCGTTGGCGCGCCTGGTGCAGGCGTTCGCGGCCCTGCATCGCTTCCACCTGGCGCCGCTCCGTGACCTGCGCCTTGCGGCTGAGCTGGGCCAGGTGGTGGCGAATGTCCGCCAGCAGGCTGGTGTACAGCCCGGCGCTGGGCGGCTCGCGCTGCGCACGGGCCACCAGGCGATTCAGTTGCGTGGCCAGGTCCGGGTCGATGTCGGCGCCGTCGCCCCAGTCGTTGCTGGCCTCGGCCAGCGTGCCCAGCAGGTGGCGCGCGGGATGCTCGGCCTGCTCGAAGAAGGAGCGGTCAGCCATCGCCATGCGCAGGATCGGCACCTGCAGTTCGCCGAACACGGCGCCGGCGCCCGGCCCGTGCTGGAGCTGCTGGCCGAGCTGCTCGAACAGGCGGGCGACCAGTTCCACTGTGTCCTCCTGCTCCGAGGTGAGTGCGGTGCGCGGGGCGCCCGCGGGCTTGCCGGCGTTCAGCTGGGTCAGCAGTTCTTCGCGCAGACGCTGTGCGCTGCGCAACTCGCGGGTGGCGCGGCCGGTGACCTGGACCAAGTGCCGTTGCAGCGCGCCCAGGGCGATCTCCAGTTCGGCGGGCGTGGCGGCCGGGCCGCTGGCGGCGTGCATCTCGCCCGGGCGCTGGCGTGCCAGCAGATCGCGCAGTGTCTCCAGCACCGCGATCGGCTCGTGGCTGGTGGCGGCGGGCGATGCGGCAGCCGTTTCGGCGGCCGGAGCAGGGGCCTTGATCGAGGGAGGCGCGGGTGGCGCGTGGGCTGGCCGCGCACCGGCGAAGGCGCGCAGGTGGGGCAGGATGCCGCCGGCCAGCAGGTGGGCATTGACCGCCTCGTACAGCGGGGCCAGTACGGGCGTCAGCTTGCGCTCGAGCGCCTGCACCAGCAGCAGCTGGTGCTCGGATGGCATCTCCAGCGAGGGCAGTGCGCGGCGCACGGCGGCGGCCAGGTTCTGCGGCGATGCCGGCAAGGCGTCGCCCTCCAGCGGCGGCGCGCCGACGAGCACGGCCATGCGGTAGGAAAGTTCGGCCAGCACCGGGCCGGTGTGCGCTTCACCGCGGGAGGTCAGCTGCTCCAGCGCTGCGTTGAGTTCGTGCTCCTCGCGGCCCAGCAGGCTCAGCGACGGGGCGGCTGCGAAGGGATCTGCCGCTTCATGCTCGTCGCCCAGCCGCGCGAAGCTCTCGGCGAGGTGGTCGGAGACCTTCCGCAGGAAGTTTGCCCGCTGCAGCCGGGCCATCGCGCGGCTGTCGAAGCAGCGCTGCTGGTCGAGGTGGCTGCGGGAGCGCTCGGCCTGCTGGTAGAGGGCCTGGTCCAGTGCGTCCAGTGCGTCCAGCACCGCCGGCTCGAGGCGTTTGCTGCACAGCCCGCGCAGATCGGCCACCAGGCGCTGGACACGCATGGGCAGGGAGTGCAAGGTGGCCCGGTCGTCCGATCCGGGGCTGGGCGCCTGGTACTGCCTTTGCTCGACATCCATGACGCAGTTCTCGGATTTTTGACGATCGGTAGTGTAGGCGGCCATGGACCTGTCCGCCATAGGCCGATCTTCAGTCCAGGAACAGCCCGATCAGGTCATTGAGAAAGCGTTGGCCCAGCGGGGTCGGCTGCAGCCGGTCCGGGTCCGGCCGCAGCCAGTCTCGAGCGCAGGCCCGGGCGAGGGCGGGCGCGATGCGCTCCGGCGGCAGGCCGGTCCGCTCGGTAAACGTCCGCAGCGGCACGCCTTCGTGCAGGCGCAGCGCGTTGAGCATGTATTCGAACGGCAGTTCGCCCGGCGCCACCGCGCCGTCACCGCCGATGCGCGCGGCGCCACCGGCCGCCTCCAGGTAGCTGCGCGGGTGGCGGCTCTTCCAGCGCCGGCGCACGGTGCCGGCGGCCGCGTCGGTGAGCTTGCCGTGGGCGCCGGCGCCGATGCCCAGGTAGTCCCCGAATTCCCAGTAATTGAGGTTGTGCCGGCAGCGCCGCTGCGGCCGGGCGTAGGCGGAGATCTCGTACTGGCCGTAGCCGGCCTCGGCCAGGCGGGCCTCGCAGGCCTCCTGCATCGCCCAGGCATGGTCGTCGTCCGGCAGCGGCGGCGGGTTGGCGGCGAAGGCGGTGTTGGGTTCCAGGGTGAGCTGGTAGTGCGAGATATGGGTGGGGGCGAGCGCGATGGCGCGCTCCACGTCGGCCAGGGCGCCTGCGAGCGACTGCTGCGGCAGTGCGTACATCAGGTCCAGGTTGAGGTTGGCGTAGCCGGCGTCCTGCGCCGATTTCACCGCGGCCTCGGCCTCGGCGGCCGAGTGGATGCGCCCCAGCCGCTTGAGCTTGTCGTCCTCGAAGCTCTGGATGCCGAAGGACAGCCGGTTGACGCCCGCCGCGAGGTAGCCGTCGAAGCGGCCGTGCTCGACCGTGCCAGGATTGGTTTCCAGCGTGATTTCGCAGTCCTCGGCGAACGGCAGCCGCATGCGGGCGCCCTCGAGGAACCGCGCGACGTGCTCGGGCGCGAACAGGCTGGGTGTGCCGCCGCCGAAGAACACGCTGACGATCGGCCGGCCATCCGCCGCGTCGCCGAAATCGGCCAGGTCGGCGTCGAGGTCGGCCAGCAGCGTGTCGATGTACGTGGCATAGGGCGGCTCGCCGCGCAGGCCGTGCGAGTTGAAATCGCAGTACGGGCATTTCTTCACGCACCAGGGCATGTGCACGTACAGCGCCAGCGGTGGTGCGATCAGCGGCATGGCGGCGCTAGGAACCGAGCCGGGCGTGCAGCCGCGCCAGCGCCTGGCCGCGATGGCTCAGGCGGTTCTTGAGCCCAGGCTCGAGCTCGGCCGCCGACAGCGACTGGCCATCGGGCAGGAACAATGGGTCGTAGCCGAAACCGCCGCCGCCGCGTTCGGCCTCCAGCACGCGGCCGTGCCAGCGGCCTTCGGCGATCAGCGGCGCCGGGTCGTCGGCATGGCGCAGCAGCACCAGTACGCAGATGAAGAACGCGCCGCGCTTCTCGGCGGGCACGCCTTCGAGCGCGCGCAGCAGTTTGGTGCGATTGGCCGCAGCGTCGCCGTGGGTGCCTGCGTAGCGCGCCGAATAGAGACCCGGCGCGCCATCGAGCTGCTCCACGCACAGGCCCGAGTCGTCCGCCAGCGCCGGCAGCCGGGTGATCCGCGCGGCGTGGCGCGCCTTGAGCAGCGCGTTCTCGACGAACGTGGTGCCGGTTTCCTCGATGTCGAGCACGCCCAGGCTGCCCTGGGTCACCACTTCGAAGCCGCTGTCGGCCAGCAGGTGCTCGAACTCGGCGAGCTTGCCGCGGTTGCCGCTGGCCAGGACCAGGCGCCGCATGTCAGCCCTCCGCCAGCGCCGCGCGCTGTGCGGCGACCAGTTCGGCGATGCCCTTTTCGGCCAGCACCAGCATGGCGTCCATCTCGATGCGGCGGAACGCGTGGCCCTCGGCGGTGCCCTGCACCTCGATGAAGCCGCCGCCGTCGTTCATCACCACGTTCATGTCGGTGTCGCAGGCCGAATCCTCGGCGTAGTCCAGGTCCAGCACCGGCTCGCCCTGGTAGATGCCCACCGACACGGCCGCGACCGCGCCGACGATCGGGCTGCGCTTCAAGTTCTCGCGCTGCATCAGGAAGTGCACCGCGTCGACCAGCGCCACGTAGGCTCCGGTGATCGCCGCGGTGCGCGTGCCGCCGTCGGCTTGGATCACGTCGCAGTCCAACGTGATGACACGCTCGCCCAGCGCCTGGCGGTTGACGCAGGCGCGCAGCGAGCGGCCGATCAGCCGCTGGATCTCCAGCGTGCGGCCGCCCTGCGCGCCGCGCGCGGCCTCGCGCTGGGTGCGCGTGCCGGTGGCGCGCGGCAGCATGCCGTACTCGGCAGTGACCCAGCCCTCGCCCTTGCCGCGCAACCACGGCGGCACGCGGTCCTCGATGCTGGCGGTGCACAGTACGCGGGTGTCGCCGAAGCTCACCAGCACCGAGCCCTCGGCATGGCGGGTGTAGTGACGCTGCAGCGTCACCGGGCGAAGCTGGTCGCTGGCGCGGCCGCTCGGTCGGGTCATGGCGGTTCTCGGTTGGGCAAGGCGGGGCGCGAGAGTTTACCATTGCCGCCTTTGCCGCCCGACCGCCGAGGCTCCACGCATGATCCGCAGCATGACGGCCTACGCCAGTGCCGAGACCCAGGGCCCCGCAGGCGCGCTCAGCTGCGAGCTGCGCACGGTCAACCACCGCTACCTGGAGCTGAGCCCGCGCCTGCCCGAGGAGCTGCGTGTCTTCGAGCCGGCGTTGCGCGAGCGCGTCGCTGGGCGCCTCTCCCGCGGCAAGGTGGACCTGACCGTGCGGTTGCGCGGTCCGGATGCGCGCGGCGAATCGCTGCAGGTCGACGAGGTGACGCTCGGCCGGCTCGCCAACTTGAACCGCGAACTGGCCGGGCGCTTTCCCGGCATGCAGGTGCAGCTGACCGAACTGCTGCGCTTCCCCGGCGTGCTCCGCCAGGCCGAAACCGACCCGGAGGCACTGCAGGCCGCGCTCTTCGACGTGCTCGACCGCGCACTCGATGCACTGGCCGCCACCCGCGAGCGCGAAGGCGCGCAGCTGGAAACGATCCTGCGCGACAAGCTCGATGCCATCGAGCGCATCGTCGCGCAGGTGCGCGCATGGATGCCGGAGATCCGCTCCGCCCTGCGCGCCCGCCTCGAAACGCGCCTGGCCGACCTCAAGCAGCCGGCCGATCCCGGGCGGCTGGAACAGGAACTGGTGCTGCAGGTCACCCGCAGCGACGTCGACGAGGAGCTCGACCGGCTGACCACGCACGTCGCCGAAACCCGCCGCGTGCTGGGCCTGAAGGAACCCGTCGGCCGCCGGCTGGACTTCCTGATGCAGGAGTTCAATCGCGAAGCCAACACGCTCGGCTCCAAGTCGGTCGATGCGCGCAGCACGAATGCGGCGGTGGAACTGAAGGTGCTGATCGAGCAGATGCGCGAGCAGGTGCAGAACATCGAGTGAGGCCTCGCGCTCAAGGGACCAAACTCGTCTGATGCCGAAGGGCCATCAGGGTGGAAAAAGCAGGCTGACGAGGCGTGCCGGCCCGCGCCAGCCCGAACCACTGCAAACGAATGGCGAAGGCCTGGCCGGCCGCGACGGTCAAGGTCGGATAGCGGCCGGGAAATCTCGCCGTCGACGGAACCGAAGACCCCGCATGGGACAGCCATTCGACCACCGACATCGCCCACGCCATCGGGGCGAGCGGATATTTCAAGGGCAGGCCCCGGCGAAGGTCTGGCTGCCGGCCCCTGTCTCGGGCCAATGTTGCGGTGCCTTGGCGATCCTGGTCACGTCGTAGCCCATCGCCGCTGCGCGATCGAGCATCGCCTGGTAGTCCGCCGCGCCCACCTGCGGCGTGCGCGCCATGTACCAGAGGTAGTCGCGTGCATCGCGCACGACCATCACCTGGCTGTAGTCCGGCTTCAGCCAGCCGACCACGTACTGCGCGCTCAGGAACGCGAACAGGTGCACGCGCCATTGTCCGTTGCCCGTGCCCTGCACCACGCTGGCGCTGGAATGAAGCAGTTTCACCGGCGCGTCGAACCCTTCTGGCCGCATGCGGAACCAGGTGCAGATCGTGCCGTCCGGATCGAGGCTGTAGGTTTCCACCGGATTGTGCCCGCCGCGCTCGTAGCGGGTCGGAATGGACGCGATCACGTACCAGCGCCCCATGAAGCGGGGCAGGTCAGGCACCGGCACCGGCGGGATCGGCGATCGGGCGCTGGCGCAACCGGCGGCGAGCAGCATGGACAGGCAAAGCGAGACGAAACGGCCCGTGGTCATGGCAGGCTCCTTCAGGCGCCACGCGCGAAGCGGTAGTGGGCGACCAGCCACTCGCGGCCGCCGGCATGGCCGAACAGTTCCGCGCAGGCCATCCAGAACATCCGCCAGCGCTGGAACCACAGCCGCGCGTGCGGGCCGTAGGCGGTCGTCAGTTCGGCGAGCACTGCCTCGCGCGCGGCGTCCTGGCGCGCCAGCCATTGATCGGCGGTGCGCTGGTAATGGCGGCCGTCGACCAGCCAGCGCTGCTCGATCGCCAGGTCGCGCTGGAACCACAGGAGCGTATCGGCCGCGGGCATCAACCCGCCGGTGAAGAAGTGCCGGCCGAGCCAGTTGTCCTGGCCCTGCGTTTCGAACGGGTACATGAGCGTGCGGTGCGCGAATACGTGCACGAACAGCTTGCCGCCGGGACGCAGCCACTGCGCGATGCGCCCGAGCAGCATGTCGTAATTGCGCATGTGCTCGAACATCTCCACCGACACGCAGCGGTCGAAGCGGTCGGCGTCGAGGGCGAGCGTGTTGGCGTCGGCGGTCATCACGCGCACGTTGGCCAGGCCGCGGGCGCGGCATTGAGCTTCGATGTGCCGGCGCTGGCCGTTCGAGTTGGAGACGGCCAGGATGTTGGCGCGCGGGTAATGCTCGGCCATCCACAGCGTGAGCGAGCCCCAGCCGCAGCCGAGCTCGAGGATGTCCTGGCCATCGGCCAGTTCCGCCCGCTCGCCGTACAGCGCGAGCATCGCCTCCTCGGCCTCGGCCAAGGTTTCGTCGCCGCGCGGGTAGTAGCAGCACGAGTACTTCAGGCGCGGCCCCAGGCAATGCTCGAAGAACGCCGCCGGCAGCTCGTAGTGCTGGGCGTTGGCCGCGTCGGTGTGAAGCGCGACCGGGCTCTGGCGCAGTGCCTCGAGGCGGCGGGCGTAGCGCCCGGCGACCTGCTCTGGGCCGCCGGCGCGTTCCTCGGCCAGCCGCTGCGCGCAGAGCCGGCGGATGCCCAGGCGCAGCAACGCATCGGGGAGCAGGCCGCGTTCGGCCAGGCCGAGCAGCCCGGGGGCGGGTCGGTCGGCCGAGAGCTCGGCGGAATCCAGCGTGATGGTCGTCATGAACCGCTCCTCGTAGGGTGCCTGGGGAACCAGGGGAAGAACATGGGCGTGCTTCGTTGATAGGCGAGGTAGTCCTCGCCGCGGTTGCGCAGGGCCTGGGCCTCGGTCCAGGGGATGCCGCTCAGCCAGCGCAGGAAGGCGAACATCAGTACCGGGCCGAGCCAGGCCAGCCAGGCGTGTGGCGCGCCGCGGGCAAGCGCCACATAGGCGAACCAATGCAGCCATTCGAAGAAGTAGTTGGGATGGCGCGAATAGCGCCACAGGCCGTCGCGGCAGGTTCTCCCGAGGTTCGCCGGATCGGCGCGAAAGAGCGCCAGTTGCGCGTCGGCGAGCGCCTCGCCGCCGACCCCGAGCAGCCAGATCAGCACGCCGGCCAGCAGCCAGCCCGGCCGCGTATCCGGGTTTCCGGCCACGGCGAGGAACGGCAGCGCGAAAAGGACGACCAGCGCGGCCTGCGCCTGGAAGAACAGCCACCAGCGCAGCGCACCGTCGCCCCAGTGCGCCCGCAGTTGCCGATAGCGGCCGTCCTCGTCCCCGCCGCGCACGCGACGCCACAGATGCCAGGCCAGGCGCGCGCCCCACGCGCCGCCGAGCACGGCCAGGCACAGCCGCGGAACCGGCGCGCCGCGTCCCAGTGCGGCCAGCAGCAAGGCGCTGCAGGCCAATCCCGCGGACCACAGCACGTCCACGATGCCGGCATTGCGCCTGCGCTGCTGCCACCACCAGCCGGCGGCCATCATGGTCGCGGCAAGCAGCCACGCCAGCAGCAGGGCCAGCCACGGGCTCATGCGTGGGCCTGCCGGGGCAGCTGCAGCAGCCAGTGCCGCGCCAGCGACGTGAGTAGCGGCGTGGCCACCGCCCAGCCCAGCGCGATCGCCAGCAGCGGACGCCACACTGGCGTCGCCAGCACCAGGGCATGCCAGCCGCGCGCCGCGCCAAGGTAGGCCAGCGGCCCGCCGATCGCGCCCAGCACGGCGGACAGCCACGGCCGCGCGTGCAGGTAGCGGAACAGCGGCACGATGGTCAGGGCGAAGGCCACCCACAGCGCCAGCAGCCACGCCGGTGCGGTCGCGCCGGGCCAGGGCGCGGCGTAGCGCAGCAAGCCGCTGCCGGTCCAGAGGGTTTCCAGTGCCAAGCCGAGCACCAGCGCCGTTGCGGCCAGGCGCAGGTCCACCAGGCGCGTGCGTGAGGTGGCGAGGCGCCACGCGGCGAACAGCGCGACCGCGAGCACGCCCGGCCAGGCATGGCCGCGACCGGCGCCTTCGATCGCGACCAGCCAGGCCAGCTCGTAGGCGGCCAGAGTGATCCAGGGAGTCACGCAGCCACCGTGCCCCGCCAGCCCGGCCTGGCCAGCAGCAGGTGCGCCACGCCGATCGAGCGCTCGCGGAAACCGCCCTCGCAATAGGCCAGGTAAAAGGTCCACATCCGGATGAAGCGCTCGTCGAAGCCCTGCGCGCGCACGGCCGGCAAGCGGGCGATGAAGCGCTCGCGCCAGGCCTCCAGGGTTCGCGCGTAGGAGTCGCCGAAATCGCGCAGTGCGACCAGGCCCAGGTCGCTGGCGCGCGTCTTGGCCGCAAGCAGCGCGTGGATCGACGGGATGAAGCTGCCCGGAAAGACGTGGCGCTTGATGAAGTCCACCGAAGCCAGCGCCTGGGCGTAGCGGTGGTCCTCGATGGTGATCGCCTGCACCAGCGCGAGCCCCTCCGGCTTGAGCAGCCGGCCCAGTTGCGCGAAGTAGGCTTCCAGGTACGGTGCGCCCACCGCCTCGACCATCTCGATGGAGACGAGCTTGTCGTACTGGCCGCGCAGCTCGCGGTAGTCGGCAAGCTGCACGTCGATGCGGTCGTCCAGGCCCGCCGCCGCCACGCGCGCCCTGGCCAGCGCGTACTGCTCGCGCGAGATGGTGGCGGTGGTGACGTGGCAGCCGTGGTGCCGCGCCGCGTGCAGTGCGAAGCCGCCCCAGCCGGTGCCGATCTCGATCACGCGGTCGCCCGGCTGCAGCGCCAGCTGCCGGCAGATCGCCTCGAGCTTGCGGGTCGAGGCCGCCTCCAGCGTGTCGGCGGGGCCGTCCCACAGCGCCGAGGAGTACATCAGGTCGGCGGACAGGAACAGGCTGAAAAAGTCGTTGCCCAGGTCGTAGTGCGCGGCGATGTTGCGCCGGCTGCCGCCACGGGTGTTGCGGCGCAGCGCGTGCCACCCGCGCATCGCAGCGCCGCCCAGGCGCGCCAGCCCGGTTTCCATGCCATCGAGCAGGTCGCGGTTGCGCACCAGCAGACGCACCAGCAGCACCAGCGCGGCCGCCTCGTCCAGGCCCGTGGCACGGCAGCGCCACAGTCCGGCCATGAACGCCTCCCCTGCGCCGACGCTGCCCCGCCGCGCCAGCGCGCGGTAGAAGGCCGGATCGAGCACCTCGATGTCGATCGTGGGCAGCGGGCCCCCGACCGGACCCAGCTCGGTCGTGCCCAGCGCGTCGTGCACGCGCAGGCGGCCGTGGCGAAGGCCGCCCAGACGGGCGAGCAGACGGTTGCGCAGCAGGCGGTCGACGGCGCCCGGAAAGGGAACCGATGTGTCGCGCGGGACAGCACTCATGGCGTACCTCGGGAAGCGGCAGGATGGTCGTGGACGGGGTTGCGCTTGAGCCACAGGCGCAGGGCTTGCCAGTGGATCGCGCCGATCACCTGGGCGGTCATCAGCGGGTAGCGCCACAGCACCCGCGCCAGCGTGGCGCCGGTCAGCGGCAGCCGCCGCAGGGCCAGCGAGGCATCGAACTCGCGCTTGCCCCCGCGCAGCACATCCATGTGCACGAGCAGGTCGTCGCCGGGGGTGGTGAAGCGCCAGTCGTAGTCGCGCGCCAACGCCATGAACGGCGAGACGTGGAAGGTCTTGGGGAACGACCAGGCGAGGACGCGGCCGCGCCGCTGGGCGCCGCCCACCGGCAGCACGTAGGCGTGGCGCTCCTTCCACGGCGTGTTGGTGATCTCGGCCAGGATGCACTCGAGCGTGCGGCCGTCGGCTGCGAAGCAGTAGTAGAAGCTGACGGGATTGAACGCGTAGCCGGCGTAGCGCAGGTGGGTGAGCAGGCGGATCGGACCGTCCGGCCGCTGGCCGGTCGCCTCGGCGACACGCGCGCGTACCGCGTCGGCCAGCGGCAATGCCGCGGGCGCGAGGTAGTCGTCGCGGCGGAACTGGGCCAGGTTGCGCCGGTCCACCGACCACAGCCAGCGTCCGGCGAACACGCGGTCGAGCTCGTCCAGGTCCAGGTAGAGCTGGGCCATGCGGTACCGGAAAGCATGCGCATGCGGCGCCAGCCGGCGGTGGCGCACGGTCCCCTCGTAGATGGCGCTGGCGAGCGTTGCGCTCATGCGGCGCCGGCGACCAGCCGCCGCGGCGGGCGCGCGGCGCCTCGCTGCCACTCGATGCCGAAGGCGGCCGCCACCTCGACCGCGCTGCGCAGGCCGTCCTCGTGGAAGCCCCAGCCCCAGTAGGCACCCGCGAACCAGGTTCGGTTCACACCCTGGATCTCGGCTTTGCGCCGCTGTGCGACCACCGCGTCGCGCGTGTACACCGGATGGTGGTACTGCAATTGGCGCAACACCCGTGCCGGGTCGATCGCATGCGTGCGGTTGAGCGTGACCACCAGCGGCTCGGGGGAATCGATGCCCTGCAGCAGATTCATGCAATAGCTGACCGTGCAAGGCGCTTCCGGCTCGCGCGGCACGAATGCGTTCCAGGCGGCCCATGCCTTGGGATGGCGCGGCAGCAGCCGGCGGTCGGTGTGCAGCACCACCTCGTTGGCCTGGTAGGGCATCGCGCCCAGGATGGCGCGCTCCCGCCCACTGGCGTCGGCGAGCAGCGCAAGCGCCTGGTCGCTGTGGCAGGCCAGCACGACCTGGTCGAAGCGTTCGCTGCCGGCCGTACTGCGCACGCTCACGCCCAGCGCGTCGCGGACGATGGAAAAGACCGGGCAGGCCAGTCGCTCCTGCACGCGCCAGCGACGGCGCAGGGCCTCCACGTAGCTGGCCGAACCGCCCTTGACCACGCGCCATTGCGGCCGGTCGGCCACCTGCAGCATCTGGTGGTTGGCCATGAACTGCACCAGATAGCGCGCGGGGAAGGCGAGGATCTGCGCGGGGGGCGAGGACCACAGCGCCGAGGCCATCGGCACCAGGTGCTCGTCGCGGAAGGCGGCGCCGTAGCCGTGCGCCTCGAGGTACTCGCCCAGCGTGGGGTCGTCACCGCGCGCGTCGAGCAACGCCGGCGCCTCCCGGTAGAAGCGCATGATGTCGCGCACCATCCCCAGGAAGCGCGGCGAAAACAGGTTGCGCCGCTGGCAGAAAAGGGTGTCGAGCGTGGCCGCGTTGTATTCGCGCCCGCTCGCCTCGTGTTGCACCGAGAAGCTCATCGTGGTCGGCTGTGACGCGATCCCCAGCTCCCCCAACAGCATCGTCAGGAGCGGGTAGTGCCGCGGGTTGTGCACGATGAAGCCGGTGTCCACCGCATGGCGCTGCCCGCGCAGCTGCACGTCGTGCGTGTGGGTATGCCCGCCCAGGTAGGCGTTGGCCTCGAACAGCACCACCTCGTGGTGGCGTGACAGCAGCCAGGCCGAGCCCAGCCCCGCGATGCCCGAGCCGATCACCGCGATGCGCATGTCAGCGCTCCGCCCGCGCCAGCACCCGCGCGGGCACCGGCTTGAGGTCGTGGACCAGCCCCAGCAGCGCCATCAGCTTCAGGCCGTACCAGGTCAGGTCGATCTCCCACCAGCGGAAACCCTGCCGCGCGCTGCCGGGGAAGAAGTGGTGGTTGTTGTGCCAGCCCTCGCCGAAGGTCAGCAGCGCCAGCCACAGGTTGTTGCGGCTCTGGTCGCGCGTGGGGAACCGGCGCGAGCCGAAGCGATGGGCGAGCGAGTTGATCGTCACCGTGGCGTGGAACAGCGCCACGGTGGAGACGAAGAAGCCCCACACCACCATCTGCATGCCGCTGGTGTGCAGGTGCGGCGCGGTGTGTCCGAGCCATGCGCCGAAGCCGTAGAGCGCCAGCACCAGCATCGCCGGCACCAGCGTGTCGAAGCGGTCCAGCAGCCTCAACTCGGGGAAGCGCGCCAGGTCCGGCACCCGCTTGAAGTCGGTGGCGAACGCGCGCGGGGTGAGGAACCAGCCCATGTGGCTCCACAGGAAACCGCGCACGCTGGGCGAATGCGGATCGAGCGCCGTGTCCGCATGGCGGTGGTGGTGCCGATGATGGGCCGACCACCAGAGCGGCCCACGCTGCACGCAGGCCGCACCGATCAAGGCGAAGGCGAACTGCACGCCGCGCGAAGTGCGGAAGGTCCGATGCGAGAAATAGCGGTGATAAAACCCGGTGAGCGCGAACATGCGCACGGCGTACAGTGCGCTGGCGGTAAGCACGGCCGTCAGCGACACGCCAGTCCAGATCGCGGCGAGGCAGCCGAGGTGGATCAGCGCGAACGGCACCGCGCGCAACCAGTCGATGCGGTCCGCCGTCGATTCATCCGCCGGTGCGGGTGCGCCGGCGTCGAACCATAGGCGCAGGCTGGCGCCGAGGCGGCTCGGCGGGCGGGCGGCGGTGAGGGAACGGGTCGGCATGGAGGTGGTCCGGGTTGGCTCTGACGTCATTACGTGTCGAGCCGGCAAACGGATGCATCGCCGGCACCGCGTCGTCATGCATCCAACCGGGCCGCTCGCGCGTAAGCGTGTCGAGTGGCCGTATGGGGCCGCGGGAATTGGCTTACGATGAAACCCGAATCCACCGGCGGAACATGTTCGCCTTTCGAGGCGATACGCATCGTGTCGACTTCCAAACTGCCAGCGAACGATGGACACGACTGGTCGACCGAGATGGTCGCGGTCGCGCAGCGGCGCGACCGCGCCAGCTTCATGCGCATCTACGACCACTTCATGCCGCGCGTATGCCTCTATCTGAGAGGCATGGGCTCGACCACGGCGATCGCCGAGGAACTGGCGCAGGAGACCCTGCTCAGGTTGTGGCAGCGGGCGGCATCCTACGATCCCTCGCTCAGCCGCGTGTCCACCTGGCTGTTCCGCATCGCCCGCAACCTGCATATCGACAGGGTGCGCAAGGAAGCCGGCTGGATGCTGGTGCAGGATGCGCTGGAAGCCGAGGAGGCCGACCACGACGGGCGCGCCGCATCCTCGGCCGAAGCCTACGTCGAACACATCCGGATCAAGGCCTGCATCGACAGGCTTCCCGCCACCCAGGCCCGGCTCGTCCGCATGTCCTACTTCGAAGCAAAATCCCACCACGAGATCGCCCAGGAGCTGGACATGCCGCTGGGCACGGTCAAATCCGGCTTGCGCCGGGCCTTCCTGAAGTTGCAGGCCGACGTGCGAGGTGCCGCATGATGCCCGCGCACCATCTGGATCCGGCCACGGTGGTGGCCTATGCCGCCGGCGCCCTGTCCGAAGCGATGGCGGTGGTGGTCGCGACCCACCTGGCGGGTTGCGACCATTGCCGTGCACAGGTGCGCGATGCCGAACGGATCGGTGGCGTGCTGGTCGAACAGCAGCAGCCGGACGCGGCCGGCGCCGCGCGCCGGGACCAGTTGCGGGCGCAGATGATCGAGCGGCTGGACGAGAGCCCCGCGATCCCCGCCCAGGCAGCGCCGGCGCCAGCTCCCACCGTAGCGGACCCGGACTCTCTGCCCGCGCCGCTGCATACGTATTTCGGACGCTCCTTCGGCACGCTCAAGTGGCGCTGGATGGCGCCGGGCGTGCACTGCATCCGCAGCCGGGTCGTCAGTGGCGGGCAGCTGTTCATGCTCAGGATCGCACCGGGCAAGAGCATGCCGCTGCACAGCCACGGCCGCAGCGAGCTGACCCAGGTCCTGCGCGGCGCCTATAACGACGTGCTTGGCCATTTCGGCCCGGGCGACGTCGCCGACCTGGACAGCGAGGTGACGCACCAGCCGGTGACGGCCGTCGGCTTGCCATGCATCTGCGTGGCGGCACTGGATGCGCCGTTGCGTTTCCCCGGCTGGTTCGCGCGCAGGCTGCAACCGCTGGTCGGCTTGTAATCGCGCCTCCTAGCGATGCCTCAGGCCCGCGCGATTCCCTGCCAGGCGGCGAGCGCCTCCTCGCGCGAGCTTGCGAGGTCGACCATCGGTGACGGGTAGCCGCGGGCGGCCAGCGCGGACGGGTCGCGCCACGGTTCGTGCAGCAGTCGCGCGGGCAGGTCGGCCAGTTCCGGCAGCCAGCGCTTCAGGTACGTCGCCTGCGGATCGAATCGGGCCGCCTGAGTGCAGGGATTGAACACGCGGAAGAATGGCGCTGCGTCGGCTCCGCAGCCGGCGGTCCACTGCCAGCCGAGCGTGTTGTTGGCCAGGTCCGCGTCCACCAGCGTGTCCCAGAACCAGCGTGCGCCGTGGCGCCAGTGCTGGCGCAGGTTCTTGGTGAGAAAGCTGGCGACCACCATGCGCACCCGGTTGTGCATCCAGCCCGTGCGCCACAGCTCGCGCATGCCGGCGTCCACCAGCGGCACGCCGGTGCGGCCTCGCTGCCAGAGTGCGAGGGCGGCCGGATCCTCGCGCCAGTCGAACCGGTCGAAGCGCCGGTCGAACGGCGACTCGGGGGTGTGCGGGAAGTGATAGAGCAGGTGATGGGCGAACTCGCGCCAACCGAGTTCGCGCAGGTACGGCTCCAGGCCTGGCGCGTCCGCGCCCGCGCTGGCGGCGCGCCGGTGCAATGCGTGGTGGATCTGCCTAGGGGTGATCTCTCCGAAGTGCAGGTGCGGCGACAACCTCGAGGTACCGTGGCGCGCGGGCAGGTCGCGGCCATGCGCATAGTCGGCCAGCGCGTCGTCGCCGAACAATTCCAGTTGCTCCAGCGCGCCGGCTTCGCCGGGAAGCCATGCGTCCGCCAGGCCGGCGGCCCAGGGATGGGCCGGCAGCAGGCCCAGTTCCTCCAGCGGCAGGCTGCCGGGAAGCGAAACCCATGCATGCGCGCGTGCCGCGGGCAGGGGCGCCAGCGGCAGCAGTTGCTGGCGCAGCTTGCGCCAGTAAGGGGTGAATACCCGGTAGGGCGAGTCCTGTGCCGTGGCCACTTGCCAGGGCTCGCGCCACAGGTTGCCCGGATGGCTTTCCACCGCCAGGCCTGCGGCGCGAAGCGCGGCCTTCAGCCGGCTGTCCTGCGCAATGGCCGCAGGCTCGTAGCGGCGGCTCCAGTAGATCGTACCGGCACCGCATGCGGCGGCCAGCCGGCGCAACGTGGCCAAGCTGTCGCCCCTGGCCACATGAAGCTGTCCGCCCTGTGCGGCGAGCCCACCCTGCAGTGCCCGGAGGCTGTGGTGCAGCCACCAGCGGCTGGCCGCGCCAGGGGCCCATCGCGTGTCCTCTGCGGGGTCGTGCACGTAGACCGGCAGCACTTCCGAGTGGGCCGCGCAGGCAGCCGCCAGCGCAGGGTGGTCGGCCAGGCGCAGGTCCCGTCGGAAAAGTACCAGGGCAGTGCTCATGCGAGGTGGTCGGCAGCCGGTAGATCAGCTTGTACGTTGCCGCAGGGTTTTCGGATTCCGCAGGGCTCGCCCCGATATGCTGCGCCCGGCGCGGTGCCTCGCATTGGCTATACTTCCGCGATGAACGACGCGCCCTTGGTTGTGCCCCATTCCACTCTCGTGAGGTGCCCGGCCAGGCCGGGGCTCGTCGCGCCCGCCGAAGGCGTGCGTCGTGTGCGTCTCCGCGCCCGGAGCCGGCGCGCATGAGCATGGAGCGGGGTACGCTGTTCATCGTCGCGGCACCGTCCGGAGCGGGCAAGTCCACCCTGGTCAACGCATTGCTCGAACGCGAGCCGTCGATCTCGCTGTCGATCTCGCACACTACGCGGCCGCCGCGGGTGGGCGAGCAGTATGGGCGCCACTACTACTTCGTCGAGCGTGAGGAGTTCGAGCGGCAGATCGCGGCCGGCACCTTCCTCGAGCACGCCGAGGTGCACGGCAATTTCTACGGCACGTCGCTGGCGACGGTGCAGGCCTTGCTCGACCAGGGCCGCGACGTGCTGCTGGAGATCGACTGGCAGGGTGCCGCGCAGATCCGCCGCGCCAAGCCCGATTGCGTGAGCGTATTCATCCTGCCGCCCTCCCGCGCCGAGCTGGAGCGGCGCCTGCGCGGGCGCGGCTCGGACGCGCCGGAGGTGATCGAGCGCCGCCTGCACAACTCGCGCGAGGAGATCGCGCATGCGCACGAGTTCGACTACATCGTGGTCAACGACGGCTTCGAGGACGCGCTTGCCGACCTGCAGGCGATCGTGCGCGCGGTGCGGCACCGCGGCCAGCTGCAGTGCAAGCGGCACGAGGCGCTGATCGCCGAACTGCTCGCCTGATCCGCTCCCGCCCCCCGGCACCGGTTAAACGAGTGGGAGGGGACGCAAAGGCCGCAGCTTGGCCTGCCTTCACCGCTCGGCTACCTTTACCAGCTTATGACCGCCCCCGCCGCCCCCTCCGAACCGCTGGTGCGCATCCGTGGCCTGACCACGGTGCTCAACGGCAAGACCATCTTCGACGCGCTGGACCTGGACATCCCGCGCGGCAAGGTGACGGCCATCATGGGCCCCAGCGGCACCGGCAAGACCACGCTGCTCAAGCACATCACCGGGCAGATGCGCGGCGACGCCGGCCAGGTGCTGGTGGACGGCAGGAACGTGCCCGAGCTTTCGCGCGAGAAGCTGTTCGCGCTGCGCGAGAAGATCGGCTACCTGTTCCAGAACTCAGCGCTGCTGACCGACTTCGACGTGTTCGAGAACGTCGCCTTCCCGCTGCGCCAGCATACGCAGCTGCCCGAGGTGCTGATCCGCAACATCGTGCTGACCAAGCTGCAGGCGGTCGGCCTGCGCGGCGCCGCCGGGCTGATGCCGGCCGAGCTTTCCGGCGGCATGGCGCGGCGCGTGGCGCTGGCGCGGGCGATCGTGTTCGACCCCATGCTGATCCTCTACGACGAGCCGTTCGTGGGCCTGGACCCGATTGCGCTCAGTCAGGTGCTCAAGCTGATCCGCACGCTCAACGAGACGCTGGGCATCACCAGCGTGCTGGTGGCGCACGAGCTGGAGGCGATCAAGCAGGTGGCCGACGTGGTCTACCTGATCGCCAACGGCAAGGTGGTGGCGCAGGGCGATCCCAGGACCATCGCCGACGACGGCTCGCCCTGGACGCGGCAGTTCTTCGGCGGCGCGATCGACGGCCCGGTGCCGTTCCAATACCCCGCCGGCGACTACGCGCAGGCGCTGGGCCTTGACGGAGCCGCACGATGAGCACCCAGCCGCAACGCAACGTGATCGCCAACGCGCTGGCGCAGATCGGCGAGGCCGGCCTGTTCCTGCTGACCCTGCTCGCGGCGGTGCCGCGCAGCCTGCGCCACGCGCGCGAGACGGTGCGCCAGCTGTGGTTCGTCGGCGCGATGAGCCTGACCATCATCATGGTCTGCGGCCTTTTCGTGGGCATGGTGCTGGGACTGCAGCTCTACTACGTGCTGTCGATCTTCGGCGGCACGGCGGCCAGCGGCACGGTGGTGGCGATCGCGATCTACCGCGAGCTCGGTCCGGTGGTCACCGCGCTGCTGTTCGCCGGCCGCGCCGGCACCTCGGTCACCGCCGAGATCGGCCTGATGCGCGCAACCGACCAGCTGGCCGCGATGGAGATGATGGCGGTCGACCCGATCGCCTACGTCATGGTGCCGCGCTACCTCGCCGGCCTGATCGCGATGCCGCTGCTGTGCGCGGTGTTCTGCGCGCTGGGCATCTTCGGCGGGCATCTGGTCGGGGTGACCTGGCTCGGCATCGACAACGGCACCTTCTGGTCGAACATGACCGCCACCGTCGACGTCTGGAAGGACGTGATCAACGGCATCCTGGTCAAGAGCCTCGCCTTCGGCGCGGTGGTCTCGCTGATCGCCGTCTACCAGGGCTACACCACGCCGCCGACCAGCGAAGGCGTGGCCTATGCCACCACCCGCACCGTGGTCGCCTCGTCCATCGCGATCCTCGCGCTGGACTTCGTGCTGACCGCGTTTTTGATGTGATTTCGTTGAGGACCTGAGCCGTGAGCCAGAGAAACTCCTACGCCGTGGGCACCGGCCTGTTCATCGTGCTCGGCTTCGCCGCGCTGGCCTACCTGGCGACGCAGACCACCTCGGTGGCCAACACCCACCAGGGCGCGAGTTATACGGTGCAGGCGCATTTCGCCAACATCGGCCAGCTCAAGGAGCGCGCACCGGTGAAGGTCGCCGGCGTGCGCGTGGGCCAGGTGCGCTCGATCTCGCTCGATCCCAAGCGCGAGGCGGCCGACGTCACGCTGGCCATCGACGAGCGCTACAGCCACATCCCGGACGATTCGATCGCCACCATCTTCACCAGCGGCCTGCTGGGCGACCAGTACGTAGGCATCGAATACGGCAGCTCGAAGAAGGATCTGGCCCAGGGCGGCACGCTGGCGCGCACCAAGCCGGCGCAGCAGCTGGAGGAGATGCTGGGCAAGTTCTTCGGCGCCGGTGGCGTGGCCGACAACCTGGGCGGCAGCTACACGCTCAAGGCCCGCTTCAGCAACGTCGGCGCGCTTTCGGTCGGCGCCCCTGTGAAGATGGCGGGCGTGCCGATCGGCAGCGTCACGGCGGTGCATGCCGACCCGGCCAAGCTGGACGCCGAGGTGGAAATGGCGATCGACAAGAAGTACGACCAGATCCCGGACGATTCGGCCGCCGCGGTGTTCACCAGCGGTTTGATCGGCACGCAGTACGTTGCGATCCAGCCCGGCGGCTCGCCGGAGTTCCTCAAGAACGGTGACGAGATGGTGCTGACCCAGTCGGCGATGCAGCTCGAAGACCTGATCGGCAAGTTCCTGGTCAACGGCTCGCCCTCCGAAAAGAAAGAAGCCCCCGCCGAACCTCCCGCCGGCAAGCACTGAGCCGCCGGCCACCCCCAAGGAGTTTTCCCATGTTGCGCACTCTGGCTTTCGCCGTGGCCATCGCGTTCGGCGCCGTGGCCGCCTCTCCCGTGCTGGCCCAGGATGCCGCCGCGCAGGCGCCGGCTGCCCAGTCCACCCCGGAGCAGGTGGTCAAGGAGATCGCCCATCAGCTCGACGTCACCATCGCGGGCCACCGCGAGGAGCTGAAGAACGACAAGGAAAAGTTGATCTCGGTGATCGACGACGTTTTCCTGCCGCACTTCGACATCGACTACGCCTCGATCCTGGTGCTGGGCCGCCACGCGCGCGAGGCCACGCCCGAACAGCGCGAGCGTTTCGCCAAGGCGTTCTACAACTCGATCACCCACCGCTATGCCGAAGGCCTGCTCAACTACACCAAGGGCGCCGTGCAGGTATTGCCCTTCAGCGGGGACCTGAACGACAAGCGCACCGTGGTGCGCACGCAGGTGGTGCTGGACGACGGCAAGCGGCTCTCGGTCGACTACGCCTTCCGCAAGAGCAAGGACGGCGACTGGAAAGCCTATGACGTGATCATCGAGGGCATCTCCTACGTCACCAACTACCGCAACCAGGTGGACGCTGAAGTCCGCAAGGTCGGCATCGAGAAGCTGATCTCCAACCTGGAGCAGCAGGGCGAGAAGGCGCTGGAGACGATGGACAAGGACGCCAAGTCCTCGTGAGCGCGGACGCTTTCAGGCTGGATCGCGCGACGCCCGGCACGCTCGGCATCGCCGGCGTGCTGAGCTTCGACACGGCCGCCGCCGCGCTGGCGGACATCATGGCGGTGCTGGCGGCCGGTCCGATCGCGCGGCTGGACCTGGCTGGCGTCGAGCGCAGCGACAGCGCGGGACTGGCCTGCATTCTTGCGGCCAAGGCGCAGGCGCAACGCCTTGGCCGTCCGTTGGACGTGGTCAACATGCCCGCCGGCATGCGCGCGCTGGCCCAGGTCTGCGAGGTCGATGCGCTGGTCGCTTGAACGGACCCGCGCCGCCCATGAAAAAAAGGGCCCCACGGGGCCCTTTTTCGTGGGCGGCTTCAGCTCGCCGCCGCGGTACCCGGAACCGGCCTAAGGCTGCTGGTTCTGCTTGCTGGCGTCCTTGTGCTTGTTCTCCCACTGGTGTTGCTCGTCCAGCAATTGGTCCGGATCGAAGTTGTCCTCATTCAGGCCCTGCATCTGCTGGATCACCTCGGCCGGCGGGTTGCCGTCGTAGATCTGATACACGCGCTGCTGGCGGTAGGCGTCGCGCATGAACACGTACGGATCGTAGGCGGACTTGAGGAAACCCTCCGCATCGATGCCGCGCGAGCGCAGCGTCACCAGGTACACCATCTGCGGCAGGTACTGCTGGCCGTAGTCATAGTGGTTGTTGCGCGCGTAGATCGACAGCGGATCGAAGAAATAGCTGTCCACCGGCAGGCGCCATACGTCGCGCGCGGTGGTGGGGCCGACGAAGGGCAGCACGAGGTAGTCGCCGTCCGGCACGCCCCAGCGCGCCAGGGTCACCCCGAAATCGTTGTCCTCCAGCGGGATGCCCAGCTGGCTGGCCGGGTCGAAGAAGCCACCCAGGCCCAGCGTGAGGTTGACCAGGAAGCGCCCGGTGCTCTGCAGCGCCTGCTTGGGGCGCGCCTGCAGCAGGTCGTTGGCCACCGTGACCGGCATGCGCAGGTTGGTGAAGAAATCGCTCATCGAGCGGCGCACCGGCGCGTTGGTCACCTTGCGGTAGCCCACCGCGACCGGGCGGATCACCGCCTTGTCCATCGCGTCGTTGAAGGCGTAGACCTTGCGGTTGTACTTCTGCAGCGGATCGTCCGTGCGCGGCTTGGCGATGGTGCAACCGGCCAGCAGGGCCACGGCGGCCAGCGGCAGCAGGCGACTGAAGGAAAGACGGGGCAGGGAGGACATCGGTCGAAGAGATCCGCAACGGGTACCGCAAAAGTGTACCGCCTGGTTTTATATTTTGCAGTCAGACGGATCGGCGCCAGCTGTCCGGCGATCGAACCGCGCATGATACGCGCATGCCACATTGCCAGCCAAGCCGCCGCTCCGTTACACTCCCGGCTCTCTAAGTCGCTTTAATGCTTGAGGATTTCGCATGGCCCGCATTACCGTGGAAGATTGCCTCGAGGTGGTCGACAACCGCTTCGAGCTGGTGCTGATGGCGACCAAGCGCGCCCGCCAGCTGGAAAAGGGTGCCGAGCCGGCGGTCAATCCCGACCACGACAAGCCCACCGTGCTCGCCCTGCGCGAGATCGCCGACCGCCGCATCGACCAGGCCACGATCGATGAGATCGACCGCGCCGAGCGCGAGCGCGCCGAACGCGAGGCGCTGGAATGGGCGGCCGCCGAGGTCGACGACGACCTTTCCAAGGGCGGCGACGACTGATGCGCGCCGGCGGCTGCCGATGGCGCAGTCGCACTGCCGGCATCGCCGGCATCCTTGCCCTGTCCGGGCCTGAGCCGCACGGAAGCATCATCTGAACGGGGGGCGTGAATCCATGACGGCGACCACGCCCCCCGTCCCTGTGGATGCGTCCGTGCTGCCCCCTTATGTGTTGGCGCTCAAGGAGCGCGCGGCCTATCTCCCCGAGGCGCAGGTGGCGCGCGTACTGCGCGCCTATGAAGTGGGCGCGCACGCGCACCGCGGCCAGGCGCGCAAGAGCGGCGAGCCGTACATCACCCATCCGGTCGCCGTCGCCGGCATCCTGGCCGAGCTGGGGCTGGACGCCGAGACCATCATCGCGGCCATCCTGCACGACACGCTGGAGGACACCGAGCTCGGTCGTGGCGACATCACGGCGGAGTTCGGCGAAGTCGTCGCCGACCTGGTCGACGGCGTCACCAAGCTGGACAAGATGCGCTTCTCCAGCCGCCAGGAGGCGGATGCGGAAAGCTTCCGCAAGATGTTGCTGGCGATGGCGCGCGACATCCGCGTGATCCTGATCAAGCTGGCCGACCGGCTGCACAACATGCGCACGCTCGGCGCCAAGGAACCATCGGCGCGCCGCCGCATCGCCCGCGAGACGCTGGAGATCTACGCACCCATCGCCCAGCGCCTGGGCATGAACAAGTTCAAGGCGGAGTTGCAGGACCTGGGTTTCCGTGCGCTCTATCCGGACCGTTACCGCGTCATCAGCGAGCGCATCCGCGCCGCGCTCGGCAACCGCCGCGAGGTGATGAGCAAGATCGAGCACACCCTCGCCGCCCGGCTGGCCGCCGAGCACCTGCCGGCCCGCGTGGTCGGGCGCATCAAGTCGGCGTGGAGCATCTATTCGAAGATGCGCAACGAGCACAAAAGCTTCGCCCAGCTGATGGACGTGTACGGCTTCCGCGTGGTGGTGGATACCGCGATGAGCTGCTACATGGCGCTGGGCGCCGTGCATTCGCTGTACAAGCCGGTCGACCGCCGCTTCAAGGATTTCATCGCGATACCCAAGGCCAACGGCTACCAGTCGCTGCATACCGTGCTGCTCGGGCCGTTCGGCGCACCGATCGAAGTGCAGGTGCGCACCGCCGAGATGGACTCGGTGGCCGAGCGCGGCGTCGCCGCGCACTGGGCCTACAAAACCGATTCGGGCCCGGCCAACAGCGCACAGGCGCGCGCGCGCGAATGGCTCTCGGCGCTGGCGGACAGCCAGGCGCACACGCCTTCGTCGGCCGAATTCATCGAGAACGTCAAGATCGACCTGTTCCCCGACGAGGTCTACCTGTTCACTCCGCGTGGCGACATCCTCGCGCTGCCGCGCAACGCCACGGCGCTGGACTTCGCCTATGCCGTGCACACCGACGTGGGCGACCACGCGGTGGCCGCGCGGGTGGACAAGAAGCTGCTGCCGCTGCGCACCAGGCTGGAGTCCGGACAACTGGTGGAGATCATCACCGCGCCATCGGCGGTGCCCAACCCGGCCTGGCTGGAATTCGTGGTCACCGGCAAGGCGCGCACGGCGATCCGCCAATACCTCAAGCACCTGCAGCACGAGGACGCGGTCGACTTCGGCCACCGCATGCTCGATCGCGCACTGGATACCCTGGGCACCAACATCGATGCGATCCCGGCCAAGGTGCTCGACCGCTTCCTGGAGGAGGCCAAGCTGCGCCGGCTGGAAGAGTTGCTGGCCGACATCGCGCTGGGCAACCGCATGCCCGACCAGGTGGCGCATCATCTGGTCGCCTTGCGCGGCGGCGGGCGCGCGACGGTGGCGCCGCATGCCGCCGAGAAGATCCGCATCACCGGCGCCGAGCGCGGCGTGCTCAGCTTCGGCAACTGCTGCCATCCGCTGCCGGGCGACGAGATCATCGGCTACCTTTCTTCCGGCAAAGGCATCGTGGTGCATCGCGTGGAATGCCCCAATGTCGCCGAGTTCCGCAAGTCGCCCGAGCGCTGCGTGGCGATCGAATGGGACCGCGACGTGCAGGGCGACTACCGCGCGGAACTGCGCATCGAGGTCATCAACCGCCCCGGCGTGCTGGCGACCGTCGCCGCGGCGATCGCGGCGGCCGACTCCAACATCGAGAACGTCGAATACGTCGAGCGAGACGCCGCTGCTGCCACGCTGCTGTTCGCGATGGAAGTGAAGAACCGCAAGCACCTGGCCGACGTGATCCGCCGTGTGCGGCGAACCGGCGTGGTCAGCGGCGCCTATCGCTATCCGCTCTGAACGATGGCCACGGCGCTGCTCGTCATCGATCTGCAGGTGGGCGTGCTCTAGGGCTGCTTCGACGCCGACGGCGTGGTCGCCCGTACCGGCGCGCTGGTGGAGCGCGCGCATGCCGCGGGCGTGCCGGTGGTTTGGGTGCACACGTTGATGAGGACCTCCCGCCGGGCAGCCCGCTGACCGGGTCCCGGCGCAGGCGGTTTACACTGGTGGGCCTTACCTGCCACGAGGTTCCGCCATGACCCGCAGCATCATCCACTCCGAACAGGCGCCCGCCGCGATCGGCCCCTACTCGCAGGCTGTCCGCCACGGCAACACGGTGTACTTCTCCGGCCAGACGCCGCTGGATCCGGCCACCGGCACGCTGGTCGAGGGCGACATCAGCACGCAGACGCGGCGCGTGTTCGACAACCTGGCGGCCGTGGCCAGGGCGGCCGGCGGCTCGTTCTCCCAGTTCGTGCGCGTGGGCATCTACGTGACCGACCTGGCCAACTTCGCCGCGGTGAACGCCGTGATGGCCGAGTACTTCCAGCAGCCTTATCCGGCGCGTTCGACCATCGAAGTTTCCGCCTTGCCCAAGAACGCGCAGGTGGAGATCGACGCGATCATGGTGCTTGATTAGGTGCGTTTATCCGTCCGCGTCGGGGGCTGACCACCCGGCGTGGCGGGCACCGACAATGCCGTGCTGCATCCCTGCGATGCGCTGGGCTAGGCTAGGCAGCCCATGCCCGTACGCAACGCCCGCGCCGTCGCCCCGCCTGCCGCCGCCGATCCCGGATCGCTGCCGGTCGACGCGCTGCCGGGCGTGGGTCCGGCACTGGCCCAGGCGCTGGCGCGCCTCGGCCTGGAACGCGTGCAGGACCTCTGGTTCCACTTGCCGCTGCGCTACGAAGACCGTACCCGCGTCACCCCCATTGCCGACCTCAGGGCCGGCGAGCGCGCGCAGGTGCTGGGTATCGTGGAGGCGATCGAACGCGGCTTCCGCTACCGGCCGCAGCTGAAGATCGCTGTCGGCGACGATTCGCACCAGACCCTGCTGTTGCGCTTCTTCCACTTCAACCGCGCGCAGGCGGAGCAGCTCAAGCCGGGCCTCAGGCTGCTTTGCTACGGCGAAGTCCGCCACGGCTCGCAGGGCCTGGAGATGGTCCACCCGCAGTACCAGCGCGTGGGCGACGAAGGGGCGGTGGCTATGGACGAGCGTCTGAGTCCGGTCTATCCGACCACCGAAGGACTCGGACAGAAACGGCTGGCCGGCGTGATCGACAAGGCGCTCGCGCTGCTGCCGCCGGATGCGACGCTGGAGCTGATCCCGTCGGCGCTGTGCGCCGCGCACGGCCTGGGTTCGCTGCGTGAGGCATTGCTGTACGCCCACCGCCCGCCGCCGGATGCGCCGCTGGCGGAGCTCGCCGGCGGCCGGCATCCGGCGCAACAGCGCCTGGCCTTCGAGGAACTGCTCACCCAGCACCTGAGCCTCAAGCGCATGCGCGCGGCCGTGCGTAGTCGCCACGCGCCGGCGCTCGATGGCGACGGCGAACTGCGCGCGGCCTTCGTCGGTCGCCTGCCGTTCGAGCTCACCGGTGCGCAGCGGCGCGTGGCGGACGAGATGTTGGGCGACCTGGCACGGACCAGGCCGATGCTGCGCCTGGTGCAGGGCGATGTCGGCAGCGGCAAGACGGCGGTTGCCGCGCTGGCGGCGCTGGCGGCCGTGGAGGCGGGCTGGCAGGTGGCGTTGATGGCGCCCACCGAGCTTCTTGCCGAGCAGCACCTGCGCAATTTCCGCCATTGGCTGGAGCCCCTTGGCGTGGCGGTCGAGTGGCTGGCCGGCAAGCAGCAGGGCAAGGCGCGCGCCCATGCGATGGCGCGCGTCGCCGAAGGCGCGCCGGTGGTGATCGGGACGCATGCCCTGATGCAGGAGGGCGTGGCCTTCCTGCGTCTGGGCCTGGCCATCGTCGACGAACAGCACCGCTTCGGCGTGCAGCAGCGTCTGGCCCTGCGCGACAAGGGCCTCGAGGGCGAGCTGGTGCCGCACCAGCTGGTGCTCACCGCCACCCCGATCCCGCGCACGCTGGCGATGAGCGCCTATGCCGACCTCGACGTCTCCTCCATCGACGAGCTGCCGCCGGGCCGTACTCCGGTGCAGACCGTCGCGGTTTCCAATGCGCGGCGCGCTGAAGTGATCGCACGCATCCAGGCCGCCTGCGCACAGGGGCGGCAGGCCTACTGGGTCTGCACCCTGATCGAAGAGTCCGAGCAACTGCGCGCGCAGGCCGCCGAAGTGGCGCACGCCGAGCTTTCGGCCGCGCTCGTGGACTGCCGTGTGGGGATGATCCATGGCCGCATGAAGCCGAAGGAAAAGCAGGCCGTGATGGATGCCTTCAAGGCCGGCGAGCTGGCGGTGCTGGTCGCCACCACCGTGATCGAGGTCGGCGTCGACGTGCCCAACGCCAGCCTGATGGTGATCGAGAACAGCGAGCGGCTGGGCCTGGCCCAGCTGCACCAGTTGCGCGGGCGGGTCGGCCGCGGCGCGATCGCTTCGAACTGCGTGCTGCTCTACCAGCCGCCGCTGGGCCAGCTCGCGCGCGAGCGGCTGAACGTCATGCGCGAGACCTGCGACGGCTTCCGCATCGCCGAGAAGGATCTCCAGTTGCGCGGCCCCGGTGAAGTGCTCGGCACACGCCAGACCGGCCAGCTCGCCTTCCGCATCGCCGACCTTTCCCGCGACGCGCACCTGCTGCCGGCCGTGCAGCAGGTCGGCGAAGCCATGCTGCGCCAGCAGCCGCGCGCGGCCGAGCGGCTGATCGAGCGCTGGATCGGCGGCGCCGCGCGTTACGCGCATGCCTGATCGGACGCGGGCCCGGGTCGTTCCCGCCTCGGCTATCCATCCCGCGTTGCTGCGCCTTAAGCTTGCGGTTTTTTCCCAGGCGAGACAGGCATGACCCGACCGCAACTCCTGATCGACACCGACCCCGGTGTGGACGACGCGCTGGCCATCCTGATGGCGCACGCGCAAGCCGACGTGGCGGGCCTGTCCGTCGCCGCCGGCAACGTGGGCCTTGAGCACACGGTGCGCAACGCGCGCGTGCTGGTCGACCTGCTCGGCGCGCGCATACCGGTGTTTCCGGGTTGCGCCACGCCGCTGGTACGCCTGCCGGAGGAGGATGCGGCCTTCGTGCACGGCCGCGATGGTTTCGGTGACGTCGGCTTTGCCGTGCCCGCGGGCCAGGTGGCGGATGAAGCCGCCGCGCTCGCGCTGCTGCGGCTGACCCGCGAGCGGCCAGGCGAGCTCACGCTGGTGGCGCTGGCTCCGCTGACCAATCTGGCGCTCGCGTTGCGGCTCGATCCGGCCCTGCCGGCGCGGGTGAAGCGGCTGGTGGTGATGGGCGGCGCGGTGACCGGGCAGGGCAACACCGGCCGGATCCCGGCCGAATTCAACATCGGCTTCGACCCCGAGGCCGCACACGTGGTGTTCGAGGCGTTCGGCGACTTCGACCTGGTCGACTGGGAGCTGACCCTGCGCCACGCGTTCGATGAAAGCGAATTCGACGCCTGGCTGGCGGCGGGCGATGCGCGCGCGAGGTTCTACGGCAGCATCTGCCAGGTGGCGCGCAAGACCAACCGCGAGCGCGGCCGCCGCGGGATCATCGCGGCCGACGCGCTGGCGATGGCGGTGGCCATCGATCCGTCGGTGGTGGTGCGCAGCGAGCGGCGCGCGGTCGCCGTGGAACTGGACGGGCGCCTGACCCGCGGCGCCACCGTGGTCGACTGGGCCGGACGGCTGGGCCGTCCGGCCAACGCGAACGTGGTGCTGGAGCTGGACCAGGAGCGGTTCGCGGCGATGGTGCGGCGAGCGCTTGGCGCCGCCTGAGGCCGGAGCAGGCTTTTACCCCTTCCCGCGCGGTGCAGGGGAGGGGTCGTGCGTGCGGCCTGGCCCGCGGGCAAGTTGACCCCACCGGCACCCGGTCGCTACAATGCCGCTCTTTTCACCCGCCGCTTTGAGTCCGTCATGAAGCCCGATATCCATCCGAACTACCGCCCGGTGGTGTTCCAGGACCTCTCGTCCGATTTCGCGTTCCTGACGCGCTCGACGATCGCCACCAAGGAAACCGTCAAGTGGGAAGACGGCAACGAGTACCCGCTGGTCAAGGTGGATATCTCCAGCCATTCCCATCCGTTCTACACCGGCAAGCAGAAGAACATCGACGCCGGCGGCCGCGTGGACAAGTTCCGCCGCCGCTACGGCCAGAAGTAAACCGGACGATCAGGCTCGCCGCCGCGGCAGTGGCGGGCGCTGCACATGGACACGGGGCGGGCCATCGGCTCGCCCCGTGTTCTTTTGCGTGCCCTGTGCTGGGTCCATCCGCGGACGGATGTTGAGCGGGCGATGTGCGATAATGCGGCGGTTGCATCGGCTGCCTTCCCCCGGCGCGATGCCATTCCTTGCCGGCTGGCCCCTCTGTGCGCACGCCCGCCGGTGCGTCTTTCGTGAAGGAGGTTTCCGTGTCCGATTCCAAGGTCGTCAAGCTCGTCGATGAATCGAGCAACCGCAGCAGCACGCTGCCTTTGCTCAGCGGGACCCTGGGTCCCTCCTGCATCGACCTGGGCACGCTGTACAAGGACACCGGCCACTTCACCTACGACCCCGGCTTCGGTTCGACCGCCAGCACCAAGAGTGCGATCACCTACATCGACGGTGATCAGGGCGTGCTGCTTTACCGCGGCTATCCGATCGAGCAGCTGGCCGAGCAGTCGACCTTCCTGGAAGTGGCCTACCTGCTGCTCAATGGCGAGCTGCCCAAGCAGGAGGAGTTCGCCACCTTCGAGCACCAGATCACGCATCACACGATGATGCACGAGTCGCTGAAGAACTTCTTCCAGGGCTTCCACCACGACGCGCACCCGATGGCGATGCTGGCCGCCTCGGTCGCTTCGCTGTCGGCGTTCTACCACGACGACCTCAACGTCGAGGACCCGGCCGACCGCAAGCTTGCCGCGATCCGCCTGATTGCCAAGATGCCAACCATCGCCGCGGCCTGCTACCGCTATTCGATCGGCTGGCCGTTCCGCTATCCGCGCAACAACCTCGAGTACGTCGAGCGCTTCCTGCACATGATGTTCGAGGTGCCGAGCGAACCGCTCGCGCTCAATCCGGTCGCGGCCAAGGCGCTGGACCTGCTGTTCATCCTGCACGCCGACCACGAGCAGAACGCTTCGACCTCGACCGTGCGCCTGGTCGGTTCCACCGGCGCCAATCCCTACGCCTCGATCGCCGCAGGCATCACGGCGTTGTGGGGCCCGGCCCACGGCGGCGCCAACGAGGCGGTGCTCAAGCAGCTGGAAGAGATCGGCTCGCCCGACCGCGTCGAGACCGCGGTCAAGCGCGCCAAGGACAAGAACGACAGCTTCCGCCTGATGGGCTTCGGCCACCGCGTCTACAAGAACTTCGACCCGCGCGCCAAGATCATCCGCGAGATGTGCCACAAGGTGCTGGCGGAGCTGGGCGTCAACGATCCGCTGCTCGACGTGGCGATGAAGCTGGAAGAGGCCGCGCTGAAGGACGAGTACTTCGTCGAGCGCAAGCTCTATCCGAACGTCGACTTCTACTCGGGCATCATCTACAAGGCGCTGGGCATCCCAACCGAGATGTTCACCGTGATGTTCGCGATCGCCCGCACCGCCGGCTGGATCTCGCACTGGATCGAGCAGCACGAAACCCCGGGCTCGCGCATCGGCCGTCCGCGCCAGATCTATACCGGTGCCGACGTGCGCGACTACGTGCCCTCCGGCAAGCGCTGAGTTCACCGGTTCCGCAAAAAAAGCGCCCCGGCAATGCCGGGGCGCTTTTTTTTCGGCGCGTTTTTCTTCCGGCGCGGCGAATGCCTGCCTAGCGCCGCACGGCGGCGAGCATCCGTTCGAACTCGTCGCCGGCCTCGTTCCCTTCCAGCAGCAGATCCTCCACCACCGCCAGCGAGGCGCGCCGCATCGGCTTCTCCTCGATGCGGTCCAGCGGCGCCTGGCGCAACGCGTCGCGGGGCATGACCGTCAGGTCGAAGGGCAGGTTGTCGGCGGCGAACAGCAGCACCGGGTAGTCGACCTGCTCCTCGCGGCTCAGGCGCAGGCGCCGGGTCTGCAGTTCGGCGGGCACGCCGTGTTCGCGCAGGAACAGCGTGACGGCATCCGGGTCGTCGCTGAAGACGTGCAGGCAGACGGCCGAATGCTCGTCCGCCGTGCCCTCCAGCACCGGCCCGACCAGGCGCGGATCGAACCGCGCCAGGAAGCGCATCGCCTCCAGCGCCGCCTCGCGGCGGGCCTTCAGCTGCTGCGGCTGGCTGTCGGCGTCGAACAGGCGCTGGCGCTCGCGCAACGCCTGTTCGATCTCCTGGTTGCGCGGCAGCGCCTGCGCGTCGTGGATGCCCAGCCGCTCGGCGGCCTTGAGCTTGGCGTGGTGGAAGTCGCGGATGCCGTGCTCGCTCATCAGCCGGGCGGCCTCCTGGGCCACCCGCAGCCGGTTGCGCTGCTGGCGATCGTGCGCATGGATGCGATGGTGCTCGCCGCGTGCCATGGTCGTCGCTCCTTGGAAGGCTGGATCGACAGCCAAGCCGATCCGGCGTGAGGGCTGCGTCGCCCCTCAGAAAATGTCGTAGGGGTGCTGTTCGTCCTGGTTCTGCTGTTGCTGCGCGGCCTGGGCGCGCAGGCGGTCGACGTCCTCCACCTTGAAGATCTCGTTCATCGCGTTGGGGTTGTCCGGCGTAGTCGGCAAGCCGGTCTGCCGGTCGATCTGCACGGTGGCGATGCCCGGCGGCATCGGCAATGCGTTGGAAGGCAGGCCCTTGAGCACGCTGCCCATGTAGTCCATCCAGATCGGCAGCGCCGCCTGTGCGCCGAACTCGCCCACGCCGCGGGAACGGCCCAGCGAGCTGAAATCGTCGAAGCCGACCCACACCGAGGTCGACAGGTCGCCGTTGAAGCCGACGAACCAGGCGTCGCGATGGTCGTTGGTCGAGCCGGTCTTGCCGGCCAGATCGTCGCGGCCGAGCGCCTTGGCCGCGAAGCCCGTGCCGCGCAGGATGACGTCCTTCATCAGCGAGGTGATGAGGTAGTCGTTGCGCACGTCGATCACCTGCGGGGCAAGCAGCGGCGGATGCGCGCCTTCGCCGTGCACGTCGGCCGGCAGCACGGCTTCGCCGACGCCCGCGGCCGTGCTGCTGCCAGCGGGTGTCTGTGCCACCGCGTTGGCCGGGTGCGCGCTCATGTCGGCCGGCGGCGGCCCCGGCGGGCGCGTATCGAGCAGGCGTTCCTGGCAGGTGCGGCAGGCGCGGGTGGGACTGGCCAGGTAGACCGGCTTGCCGCTGCGATCGTCGATTTCCTTGACGAAGTAGGGCGTGACCAGGTAACCGCCGTTGGCGAACACCGCGTAACCGCGCGCCATGCCCATCGGCGAGACCGACGCCGTGCCCAGCGCCATCGACAGGTTGTTGGGCAGCGCATCGAGCGGGAAGCCGAAGCGGGTGATGTATTCGCGCGCATAGCGCACGCCGATGGCGTCGAGCAGGCGCACCGACACCAGGTTCTTCGACTGCACCAGCGCCTCGCGCAGGCGCATCGGGCCATCGAACTTGCCGTCGTCGTTCTCCGGCGTCCACAGGCCGTTGGGCCGCGAGGGATCGGGCAGGGCCAGTGGCGCGTCGTTGACGATGGAAGCCGGCGTGAAGCCGCGGTCGAATGCAGCCGAGTACAGGTAGGGCTTGAAGCTGGAGCCGGGCTGGCGCGCCGCCATCACCGCGCGGTTGAACTTGCTGCGCAGGAAGTTGAAGCCGCCGACCAGCGCCTGGATCGAGCCGTCCTCCGGGTCGACCGAGACCAGCGCGCCCTGCACCTTGGGCAATTGGGCCAGCTCCCAGTCGCCTTTCTCGTTGCGCGCCACGCGCACGATGTCGCCGCGCTTGAGCACGGCATCCACGCTCTTGGGCGCGGGCCCGATGTGGCTCTCGTCGCGGTAGGCGTGCGCCCAGGCGACGGCGGCCATGTCCAGCGTGACCGTCTGCCGGCTGGCCAGGTAGAGCGTCGCCTCGGTCGCGCTGGCGGCGGTGACGATGGCCGGCTGCATGCCGGAGATGTCGGTTTCGCCGGCGAGCTGGCGATCGAGCTCCTCGCCGCTGGCGTCGGCTGGCAGGTCGCGGTGCGCTTCCGGGCCGCGCCAGCCGTGGCGGCGGTCATAGGCGACCAGTCCGTTGCGCAGCGCTTCCACCGCCGCCAGCTGGCGCCCGCTCTGCACGGTGGTGCGCACCACGTAACCTTCGGTCAGGGCGTCGTTGCCCAGGCGGTCGAGCGCCTGCAGGCGCACCATCTCGGCCAGATAGGGCGCATCGACCTCGATCGGTTGCTCGTGCGCATAGGCATCGTTGGGTTCGTCGATCGCCTGCTCGTACTCGGCCTTGCTGATGTAGTGGTGCTCGAGCATCTGCCCGAGCACCCAGTTGCGCCGCGTGAGCATCCGCTTGGGGCTGTTGATCGGATTGACCACCGAGGGCAGCTGGAAGGTCGAGGCGATGGTGGCGCACTGGGCGATCGTCAGTTGGTCCAGCGTCTTGCCGTAGTAGTACTCCGCTGCCGCGGCCACGCCATAGGAGCGGTGGCCCAGGAACATCTTGTTGAGGTAGAGCTCGAGGATCTGGTCCTTGGTCAGCTCGTTCTCCATGCGCAATGCGATGAAGATCTCGGTCAGCTTGCGCGAGTAGAGCTTCTCGGGGCTCAGAAAGAAGTTGCGCGCGACCTGCTGGGTGATGGTCGAGCCGCCCGGACCCTTGTCGCCGCCGGAGATGATCACGTGCCAGCCGGCGCGCGCGATGCCGTGCCAGTCCACGCCCGGGTGGCTGTAGAACTCCGCGTCCTCCGCCGAGAGCACCGCGTGCTTGAGCTTGTCCGGCACGTTCGCGATGGCCACCGGGATGCGGCGGGTCTCGCCGAAGGTGGCGATCAGCTTGCCGTCGGCGCTCAGCACGCGCAGCGGCACCTGCATGTGATAGTCCTTGAGCACCGCAACCGAGGGCAGGCGGGGGGCGATGAGCCAATAGGCGACGCCGACGGCGGCGAGGGCCAGGAGCAGGCCACAGAAGGCCAGGATCAGGGCCCAGCGCAGCAAACGCTTAAAAATTCGCATAGTTTGGAGGAGCGAGACTCAAGTCAAAACACGATTGAGTATAGATGCTGCAGTATCGACCGCCCGGCGATCCTTAGGCTGGGTCGCGAAATCCGCCGCCGCTCCCCGGCGTCAATCAAATGTGCAGGCCATCACGCCATTTTGTTGAGAAAGTTCGCGTAGGCCGTTGCGATTGCGTTAATTTTTGGCTTTAATGCCTGCGCGCATCCGCCGGTTTCCGGCCTGGGCGCCAGGGGCAAGGGGGAAAAAAGTGGGTCTCTTTACACCCAAGAAGCCGCCGCTGATCGGCGTCGACATCAGTTCGACCGCGGTCAAGCTGCTGCAGCTGAGCCAGGCCGGTGGCCGATACCGCGTGGAACACTACGCTGTCGAGCCGCTGCCCCCCAACGCCGTGGTCGAGAAGAACATCGTCGAGGTCGAGGCGGTGGGCGAGGCGATCCGTCGTGCGCTCGCGCGTTCGGGCTCCAAGCTCAAGCACGCGTCCGCCGCCGTCGCCGGATCGGCCGTGATCACCCGCATCGTGCCCATGTCGGCCGATCTGTCCGAGGAAGACCTCGAAGGGCAGATCCAGGTCGAGGCCAACCAGTACATCCCCTACCCGATCGACGAAGTCAGCCTCGACTTCGAGGTGCTGGGCCCGGTCCGGGACAACCCGGACATGAACAACGTGCTGCTGGCCGCCTCGCGAACCGAGAACGTGGATATGCGCGTGGCCGCGCTGGACCTGGGCGGCCTGACCGCGCGGGTGGTCGACGTGGAGGCGTTCGCGATGGAGAACGCCTTCGCCATGCTGGTCGACCAGCTCAACGTCGGCCGCGATGCGCTGGTCGCCGTGGTCGACATCGGCGCCACCATGACCACGCTGTCGGTGCTGCGCCATCAGCGCACGATCTACTCGCGCGAGCAGGTGTTCGGCGGCAAGCAGCTGACCGACGAGATCATGCGCCGCTACGGCCTCTCCTACGAGGAGGCCGGACGCGCCAAGCGCAAGGGCGGCCTGCCCGAGTCGTACGAGGCGGAGGCGCTGGAACCGTTCAAGGAGGCGCTGATCCAGCAGATCAGCCGCCTGCTGCAGTTCTTCTTCGCCGGCAGCGAGTACAGCAAGGTCGACCAGGTGGTGCTGGCCGGCGGCTGCGCCTCGATCGAAGGACTCTGCCCGATGCTGGAGGAGCAGCTCGGCGTGCCGTGCATGGTGGCCAACCCGCTGGCGCGCATGTCGCTGGCGCCCAAGGTGCAGGCGCAGTCGCTGGCGCAGGACGCCCCGGCGCTGATGATCGCCGTCGGCCTGGCGCTCAGGAGTTTCGACTGATGGCACACATCAACCTCCTTCCCTGGCGCGCCGAACGGCGCAAGCAGCGCGAACGGGAATTCTTCATGCAGCTGGGCGCCGCCTTCGTGGCGGCGCTGTTGGTGCTATTCCTGTGGTCGTTCTGGATGAGCCTGCGCATCGACAACCAGAACGAGCGCAACGCCTACCTGCAGGGCGAGATCAAACAGCTGGACGAGCGCATCGCCAAGATCAAGGACCTCGAGAAGGTCCGCCAGCGCCTGCTCGCCCGCAAGCAGATCATCGAGCAGTTGCAGGCCAACCGCTCGCAGATGGTCCATCTGTTCGACGAACTGGTGAAGACGATCCCCTCCAGCGTGCGCCTGACCAGCATGAACCAGAACGGCGGCTCCATGGTGCTCCATGGCGTGGCCCAGTCCAACGCCAGCGTGGCCGAGTACATGCGCAGCCTCGACGCTTCGCCCTGGATGGGCGGCGCCGATCTGGAGAAGACCCAGATCACCTACCGCACCGGGCGCATGCCCTACACCTTCGGGCTCAACGTGAAGCTCAGCGAACCCAGCACCGAAGAGGCTGGCAAGACGCCCGTGCTGCTGCAGGGCAATCCGGCACCCGCGGCGCCGGCATCCACTGCCGCACACGCGGCCGTCAGCGGGGGGGCGCGCAAATGAAGTTCTTCGACGAACTGCGCAATCTCGACCGCAACAACATCGGTGGCTGGTCCAAATCGATCAAGATCTTCTTCACCGCCCTGGTGTTCCTGGCGGTGATGGGCCTGGGCTGGTACCTGCACGTCAGCGACCAGCAGGATTCGCTCCAGCAACTGGCCTCGAAAGAGGAATCGCTCAAGCAGGAGTTCTCCCAGAAGCAGGCCAAGTCGGTCAACCTGGAGGCACTGCAGCAGCAACTGGACGAGATGCAGGACATGCTGCGCCAGCTGCTGCGCCAGCTGCCGAGCAAGACCGAGATGCCCGAACTGCTGGTGGACATCTCACAGACGGCGCTGTCCTCCGGGCTGGAGATCCAGAGCTTCGACCCGGGCGGCGAGCAGCCCAAGGAGTTCTACGCGGAGAAGCCGATCAGCCTGAAGATGGTCGGCACCTACCACCAGTTCGGCAATTTCATCAGCGGCGTCGCTTCGCTGCCGCGGGTGGTGATCCTCACCATGCATGACGTCTCGTTGACGACACAGTCGCCGATCGGCGCCAACGGCGAGCCGCCACCGGGCGGGTTGCTGGTGTTGCAGGGCACGGTCAAGACCTACCGTTACCTGGAAGACGAGGAAAGCGCCGAGAGCAAGACCGACGCCAAGGCGAGGGGGCGCAAATGAGCAGGTTCGCTGTGACCAGGCCCGCCCACGTGGCGCGGCTGCTGTTGATGCTCGCCGCCTTGCTCGTGCTGGCCGGCTGCACCCGCGGCATGTCGGATCTGCGTGATTGGGTGAACCAGGAAAAGAGCAAGAAGGGCGCGCCGATTCCTCCGCTGCCGGTCATCAAGACGTTCGAGACCTTCCAGTACTCCGACGACGGCAAGCGCGATCCGTTCAGCGCGAGCGCGGCCGAGCTGCAGCCCACCGCGTCCGCCAGCGGCCCGCGCCCGGACGAGGGCCGGCCCAAGCAGCCACTGGAAATGTTCGCGCTGGACAGCCTCAGGATGGTCGGCACGGTCGGCCTCGGTGCGGGCATGGAAGCGCTGGTGAAGGACCCCGGTGGCGTGATCCATCGCGTCCATCGCAATGAATACATGGGGCAGAACTACGGCCGGGTCACCGCCATCGCGGAAGACCACGTCGACCTGGTCGAACTGGTTTCCAATGGCAATGGCGGCTGGATGGAACGTTCGGCCAGCATCGGGCTCGGCGAGAAATGAACACAGGGGCTGACGCAATGAGCAACCACATCCAACCTGTCCGGGGCCGAGCCATGCGCCATGCACGCCGATGCCTGATGACGTGCCTGCTGATCGTCGCGGCCGCATGGGCTGGCGACGCCCTGGCAGCCGCCAACACGCTCAAGGGGATCAGCTACGACACGCTGCCTGGCGGCGCCGTCGAACTGCACCTGAATTTCGCGGGCGGTCCGCCGCAGCCGCGTATCTTCACCACCGGCAACCCACCGCGCATCGCGGTGGATTTTGCCGACACCGACAACAGCGCGCCGCGCCATGTCGACATCGGCAAGGGCTCGACCTCGGGCGTTTCGGCGGTTTCCGCCGGCGGGCGCACCCGCGTCGTGGTCGAGCTGATGCGCGAGGCCTCCTACCGCACGCGTGTGGACGGCAACGACCTGGTGCTGACGGTCAACAACGGCAGCGACGCGCAGACCACGACCACCGCCTCGACCATCGATCCGACCAAGGCGCTGCCTTCGGCCATGGGCGGCCCCACGGTCTCCGGCATCGACTTCCGCCGCGGTCCCAAGGGCGAAGGCCGCGTACTGGTCAACTTCAGCGGCGCCGGCGCCAATGCCGACATGCGCCGCGAAGGCGACAAGCTGGTCGTCAAGCTAAGTCACGTCACCCTGCCGGCAGCTCAGGCGCAGCGCCTGGACGTGCTGGACTTCGCCACGCCGGTGCAGACGATCAATACCCGCGCAGGCATGGGCGGCGGGGCGACCATGGAGATCACCTTCAAGGGCAACGTGGAGACCTCCTCCTACCAGACCGCCGACCAGTTCGTGGTCGAGGTCGCGCCCAAGAAGGCCGCCGCCGCAGGCGACGGCGCCCTGACCAAGGGCGAGCCGCCGGTCTACAGTGGCAATCGCGTCACCTTCAACTTCCAGGACATCCCCGTGCGCTCGGTGCTGCAGCTGCTGGCCGAGTACTCGGGGCAGAACCTGGTCGCCTCCGACAGCGTCCAGGGCAACATCACCCTGCGCCTGTCCAACGTGCCCTGGGATCAGGTGCTGGACGTGATCCTGCGCGCCAAGGGCCTGGACAAGCGCCGTGACGGCAACGTCATCTGGATCGCGCCGCAGCAGGAACTGGCCGCCTACGAACAGAACCTGGCCGAGGCCCGCCTGAAGGCCGAGGACACCGCGCAACTGGTCACCGACTACATCCCGATCAGCTACGGCAAGGCTTCGGACATCGCCCAGCTGCTCACCAGCGGCAGCAAGAGCGGCGGTGGCGGCGGCGGTGCCGGCGGTGGTACCCGCGGCTTCCTGTCGCCGCGCGGCAGTGTGTCCTTCGACGAGCGCACCAACACCCTGCTGCTCAACGAAACGCCCGACAAGATCCGCGAGCTGCGCCAACTGATCAGCGTGCTCGACCGCCCGGTCCAGCAGGTGCTGATCGAATCGCGCATCGTGGTGGCGACCGATGATTTCACCCGCGAACTGGGCGTCAAATGGGGCGTGCAGGCGACCCACACCACTTCGGGCGGGCACGTCATCAGCACCAGCCCGAACGGCGGGGCCAACGGTGCGGCCGACCTGGGCATCAACACCAGCAACGTGCAGAACAAGTACGCGCAGGACCTGCGTGACTGGGTCGCCGGCGGTCAGCAGGGCCCGCAGCCGCGGCCGGGCGCGATCACCTACCAGACCGGCAATAGCGGCTTCAATGTCAACCTGCCGGTCAGCGGTCCCAGCGGCAGCTTCGGCCTCGCCATCCTGGGCGCCAACTACCTGGTCGACCTGGAGCTCTCCGCGGCCCAGACCGAGGGTCGTGGCGAGGTGATCTCCAGCCCGCGCGTGATCACGGCCAACCAGCAGGAGGCGGTGATCCGCCAGGGCCAGCAGATCGGCTACGTGACCTACCAGAACAGCGCGACCGGCGCCGCCGGCAGCGGCACCGCCACGGTGCAGTTCAAGGACGCCGTGCTGGAGCTGCGCGTGACGCCCACGATCACCGCGGACAGCCGTGTGTACCTGAAGATCAACGTCAAGAAGGATGCGCTGGCCAAGTTCATCGACGCGCCGGGCAGTGGCCAGGTGCCGCAGATCGACACCCGCGAGATCAACACCTCGGTGCTCGTGGACAACGGCCAGACCGTCGTGCTCGGCGGCATCTACGAGATCACCAAGGCCAACAGCACTTCCAAGGTGCCGGGCCTGGGCGACATTCCGGGGCTCGGCGTGCTGTTCCGCTCGACGACGCGCAGCAACAGCAAGGCCGAGTTGCTGATCTTCGTCACGCCACGCATCCTGAGCGAGACCTTGCAGTAAGCCGATCGCGATGCAGTACGGGAAGGGCGGCCTCGGCCGCCCTTCCTGTTTTCAGGCCCGCAGAATTTTTTTCCGGCCGCATGCAATCCGGCACACGTGGGCCCTCCACCCGCGCCCGTAAACTTCCGGCCGTTGCCGCGGTCATTACCGCGTTACTCCTTACGGACCGCCGATGGATACTCCGCATACCGCTCCGCCGAACCGCCTGCAGCAAGCCTTCGCGCACCTGCGTGAAGAACTGCAGCGCGACGTGATCGGCCAGCCGCACCTGATCGAATGCCTGCTGATCGCCCTGCTGGCCGACGGCCACCTGCTCGTCGAAGGCGCGCCGGGCCTGGCCAAGACCACGGCGGTGAAGGCGCTGGCCGCGCGCATCGAGGCGGACTTCCACCGCGTGCAGTTCACCCCCGACCTGCTGCCGGCCGATCTGACCGGCACCGACGTGTTCCGTCCGCAGGCGGGCAGCTTCGAATTCGAGCGCGGTCCGCTGTTCCACAACATCGTGCTGGCCGACGAGATCAACCGCGCGCCGGCCAAGGTGCAGTCGGCGCTGCTGGAGGCGATGGCCGAGCGGCAGATCACCGTGGGCCGAAGCACCTGGCGCCTGCCGGACCTGTTCCTGGTGATGGCCACGCAGAACCCGATCGAGCAGGAAGGCACCTTCGCGTTGCCCGAGGCGCAGCTCGACCGCTTCGTGATGCACGTGACCATCGGCTATCCGGACGCCGCCTCGGAGCTGGCCATCCTCAAGCTCGCCCGGGAGCAGGCGCGCCGCGCCCTGCATCCGGCCGCGCCGCCGCATGCGCTGCTCAGCCAGGCCGACGTGTTCGCCGCCCGCGACGCGGCGCTGGCGGTGCACGTGGCGCCGGCGCTGGAGGAGTACCTGGCGCAATTGGTGCTCGCCACGCGTGACGCCGGCCGCTACGGGCCGGAACTCGAGCGCTGGATCGCCTGGGGCGCCAGCCCGCGCGCCACCATCGCGCTGGATCGTTGCGCCCGCGCGCATGCCTGGCTGGCGGGGCGCGACTACGCACTGCCCGAAGACGTGCACGGCATCGTGCACGAGGTGCTGCGCCATCGCGTGCTGCTGAGCTACGAGGCCGAGGCCGAGGGCGTGCGCAGCGACCAGGTGATCGACCGCCTGCTGGACCTCGTGCCGCTGCCGTGATGCCGGTGTCGCCCGTACGAGCCGATGGCGACGGCCGTGTGACGGTTTCGCTGGCCGAATTGCTCGCCCTGCGCGGGCGCATCGGGCGCGTCCGCCCGGCGCCGCTGGACAGTCGTGCGCTGCCGCCCGGCCAGCGATCCAGCCGCCTGTACGGCCGCGGCATGGACTACGCCGAATCGCGCGTCTACCAGCCCGGCGACGACGTGCGCCGGCTCGACTGGCGCCTGACCGCCCGCAGTGGCGAGCTGCACACCAAGCTGTTCCAGGAGGAGCGCGAGGGACGTCTGCTGATCCTGCTGGACACCCACGCCGGCATGCGCTTCGGTACCCGCGTGCGCTTCAAGTCGGTGCAGGCGGCGCGCGCCGCCGCACTGGCCGGCTGGTACGCGGCGCGCGCCGGCGAGCGGGTCGGTGCGCTGGCGTTCGGAGGCAGCCGCCGCCTGCTCAAGCCGCAGGGAGGCGCGCACGGCGCGGTCGTCCTGTGCGGAGCCCTGTCGGCCTGGGATGCCGAAGCGGGCGAGGCGACCGAGCCGCTGTCCGAGGCGCTCGCGCGTGCCGGGCGCCTGCACGGCGCCAACCGCGTGTTGCTGATCAGCGACGGCTGGAGCTGCGACGAAGCGGCGCGAGCACGCCTGCGCGACGTGGCGCAGCACGCGCGCGTCGCCGTGCTGGTGGTGGCCGATGCGCTCGAGCTTGCGCCTGCGCCGCCGGGACGCTATCCGTTCGAACACGATGGCCGACGCCGCGAGATCGACCTGCAGGGCGCGCGCGAACGCAGCGAGTTCCAGCAGGCGCTCGGCGCCGGCCAGGCACGCCTCGTCGCGCTGGCGCGTACGCTGGGGCTGCCCTGGCGCAGCATCGACACCGCGGCCGATCCGCTGGGCGCGGTCACCGCCTTGCTGGGCGCGAGGCCGCGATGACCGTGCAGCCCGACGGCCCCGTCCTGCGCGACATCCACCTGCCGCCGGCGCCCCCGTGGTGGCCGCCCGCACCGGGCTGGTGGCTGCTTGCCGCGTTGGTGCTGCTGGCGATCGCGGCAGGCGCGCTGCTGTGGCTGGGTGCGCGCCGCCGACGCCGGCAGCGCGACCGCGTGCTGGCGGAAGTCGACGTGCTGGCCGCGCGCCATGGCGGCGACACGCAAGTGCTGGCCGCCGGCCTGCACCAGCTGCTGCGGCGCGTGGCGAGGAAACACGACCCGGCGGCCGCGCGGCTGCGCGGGGAGGCCTGGCGCGAAGCGCTGGCGCGCGTGCCGGTGGATGCGGACACGCTGCACCGCCTGCTTGCGCTGGAGCAGGCGATGTTCCGGCCACTGCCGTACGACACCGATGCCGCGCTCGCTGCGGTGCGCGACTGGCTGCGCGCCGCGCTCGCCAGCGAGCGACGGAGGGCAAGGCGTGCCTGATCTGTCCTGGCCCGAGTTCGCCTGGCCCTGGGTGGCCCTGCTGTTGCCGCTGCCCTGGCTGCTGCGCCGCTGGCTGCGCCCGCTGCCCCCGGGCCAGGCCCTGCACCTGCCGCACCCAAACGTGGCGCTGGCCGTGGTCGAGCGGCGGCCCGTCCGCGGCGCCCGAGGCTGGTGGCTGGCGCTGGCCTGGCTGTGTCTGCTCGCCGCGGCGGCGCGGCCGCAATGGGTGGGGCCGCCAGAGGCGCAGCAGCGCAGCGGCCGCGCGATGCTGCTGGCCGTGGACCTCTCCGGCAGCATGCGTACCGACGACATGCAACTGGCCGGGCAGAGCGTCAGCCGCTTCGAGGCGGTCGAGGCGATCGCCAGCGACTTCATCGCACGCCGTGCCGGCGACGAGCTGGGCCTGGTGCTGTTCGGCAGCCGCGCCTTCCTGGTCACGCCGCTGACCTACGACCTGGACGCCGTGCGCGCGCAGCTCAAGGGCGCCGCGGTCGGCCTGGCCGGCACCGAAACGGCGATCGGCGATGCGATCGCGGTGGCGGTCAAGCGCCTGGCCGGCCTGCCGCAGCAGGCGCGCGTACTGGTGCTGCTCACCGACGGCGTCAACAACGCAGGCAGCATCGCTCCGGAGCAGGCCGCCGCCGCGGCCAGGGCCGCCGGCGTGCGCATCTACACCATCGGCATCGGCGCCACGCAGATGCGCGTGCCGGACTTCTTCGGCATGCGCATGGTCAATCCGTCGGCCGACCTGGACGAGGCGATGCTGACCAAGATCGCCAACGACACCGGCGGACGCTACTTCCGCGCCACCGACACGCGCGAGCTGGCCCAGGCCTACCAGGCAATCGAGGCGCTGGAGCCGATGCCTCAGCACGGCCCGGCACTGCGTCCGCGACACGAGCTGTTCCGCTGGCCGCTGGGCCTGGCGATGCTGCTGCTGGCGGGCCTGCTGCTGGCCCAGGTCCGCAGCGCGCGGGAGCAGATGGCATGAGCGAGGCGCTGCACCAGTTCCATTTCCTGCGCGCCGGCTGGCTGTGGCTGCTGCTCGCGTTGCCGGCGATCGCGTGGCTGGCGGCCCGCGCCCAGGGCGCGCCGGCGCAGTTGGAGCGGCTGGTCGATGCGCAGCTGCTGCCGCACCTGCTGCAGGGCCGGCCGCAGCGGCGCGGCGCACCGTCGTGGCTGCTCGGCATCGGCTGGCTGCTGGCCGTGCTGGCGCTGGCCGGGCCGGCGTGGAGCCGCGTGCCGCAACCGCTGTATGCCGATCGCGCGGCGCAGGTGGTGGCCATCTCCTTGTCCCAGCGCATGCTCGCGCGCGATGTCGCGCCAAGCCGGCTCGACCGGGCGCGCTACAAGGCGCGCGACCTGTTTGCCGCCAACCACGGCGGGCTCAACGGGCTGGTCGCCTACGCGGGCGAAGCCTTCGTGGTGGCGCCGCTCACCTCCGACGCCGGCAGCCTCAACGATCTGCTCGATGCGCTCGCGCCCGACACCATGCCGGTGGAAGGCGACAACGCCGCCGCGGCGATAGCACGCGGCGCGGCGCTGATCCGCGACGCCAAGGTGGGCGGCGGCTCGCTCGTGCTCGTCACCGACCGGGCCGACGCGCAGGCGCAGCAGGCGGCACGCCAGGCGCGTGCCGACGGCGTGCGCGTCTCGGTGCTCGGCGTCGGCACCCCACGCGGGGCGCCGGTACCGCTGGCCGACGGCGGCTTCCTGCGCGACAGCCGCGGCGAACTGGCGATGGCCGGGCGCGACGATGCTGCCCTGGCGGCGCTCGCCGCGGCCGGCGGCGGCCAGTACGTGCCCATGCGCGAAGACCGCGCCGACGTCCAGGCCCTGGCCGCACAACTGCGCACCGGCGAGGCGGACATCGCCAGCGGCCAGGCCGGCGCGCAATGGGAGGATCGCGGCCCCTGGCTGCTGTTGCCGCTGCTGCCGCTGCTGGCGCTCGCCTTCCGCCGCGGCTGGCTGATGGTGCTGGCGCTGGTGCTGTTGCCGGCGCTGCCCGGCCGTGCGTACGCCGGCACCTGGCAGGACCTGTGGCAACGCCGCGACCAGCAGGCCGCGCAGGCATTGCGCGAAGGCCACGCGAAACAGGCCCGCACGCTGGCGCGCGATCCGGCCCTGCGCGGCGCCGCCGCCTACCGCGCAGGCGACTACGCCGCGGCGATCGACGCCTTGCAGCCGCTCGACACCGCCGATGCGCAATACAACCTCGGCAACGCGCTGGCCAAGGCCGGCCGCTATCAGGACGCGCTCGCCGCCTACGACCGTGCGCTCGCGCGTGACCCGGCCGACGCGGACGCCAAGGCCAACCGCCACGCGGTGCAGGACTGGCTGCGTCACCAGCCGCCCAAGCAGGACGCGTCCTCCGACGCGCAGAGCCAGGGAAGCGGCCAGTCCTCGAAGAAATCCCCGCAGGGGCAGGGCGACGAGCAGTCCAAGAAGGACAGCCAGGGCAACCGCCAGGGCGAGCAGCAGGATGGCCGGCAGGACAGCCAGGGCAAGCAGGGACAAGGCCAGCAGCCGCCGAATGCGCAGGGCAACGAGGACCAGGCCGGGCGCGACGGCTCGCGCGCGCAGGAGCCGGGCGCCAGCCGTCCGTTGACGCCGCAGCAGCAGGCCGAGCAGCAGGCGCGCACCGCACGCGCCGGCCAGGCGCTCAAGCAGCAGATGGACCAGGCGCTGGGTGCGGCGGCCAGGAAGCAGGGCGGCGAGCATCAGCTGGGCGCGCTGGACCAGGACGACCCGCAGGCGCGCCTGCCCGCCGAACTGCGCCAGGCGCTGCAGCGCGTGCCGGACGATCCGGGCGCGCTGCTGCGGCGCAAGTTCGAGCTGGAGTACCGCCAGCGCCACGGCGCCGCCGCCACCGAGGACGACCTGCCGTGAGGCGTTGCGTCGTACTGCTGCTGTTCCTGCTGCTGCCGGTGCTGGCGCATGCCGCAAGCGTGCAGGCCTCGCTGGATCGGACCCGGGTGCAGCTGGGCGAAACCGTCACGCTCAACCTGCGGGTCGAGGGCGGCGGCCTGGCGCAGGCACCGGACCTGTCCGCCCTGGCGGCCGACTTCGAGGTGCTGGGCAGCTCGAGCAATACCAGCGTGAGCATCGTCAACGGCCAGCGCAGCGCCCAGTTCACCCTGGGCATCGCGCTGCGGCCCCGCCACGTCGGACAGCTGGCGATCCCGCCGCTGGACTTCGGCGGAGGGCGCACGCAGGCGCTCACGCTCACCGTCACCGCGCCCGACCCCGCGGTGGCGGCGAACAGCGGCAAGCCGGTCTTCCTGGAGGCCAGCGCCGAGCCGGGCCACGTGCGCGTGGGGCAGCAGTTGCTGTTCACGGTGCGCCTGTACCTGGCCGGCACGCTGAGCAACGGTTCGCTGAGCGAGCCGCAGTTGCCCGGCGTCGATGCGCGGCGGCTGGGCGACGACCTGGATTACGACGTGGTGCGCGGCGGCCGCGCCTACCACGTGATCGAGCGGCGCTATGCGCTGATCCCCCAACAGGCGGGAGCCATCCAGTTGCCGGCGGTGACGTTCCAGGGCGAGCTGATCGACCCGGCCGACCCCGACAGCTTCTTCGCCATGGGCACGCCCACCAGCGCGGCCTCGCCGCCGGTGACGATCCAGGTGGACCCGGTGCCGCCACATTGGGGCAGCAGCGCCTGGCTGCCGGCGCGCGCGCTCAGCCTCACCCTCGACGGACTCCCGGCGGACGGCAAGGTGCGGGTAGGCCAGCCACTGGACCTGGCGATGACGCTGCAGGCCACCGGCCTGCCGTACGAGGCGTTGCCGGCGCTGAGCCTGCCGGACCTGGACGGCGCCACGGTCTATCCCGACAAGCCGGTGACCGGCACGCGCAACGACGGCCACTGGTTGATCGGCCGCCGCCAGCAGACCTTCGCCGTGGTGCCTGGCCGCGCGGGCACGCTCACCCTTCCGGCCATCACGCTCAAGTGGTGGAACGTCGAGACCGGCCAGGCAGAAGAAGCGCGCATTCCTGCGCACGTGCTGACGGTGCTGCCTGCCGCGGCGGGTGGATCCACGCCGGCGGCCCCCGCTCCGGCGGCTTCGACGCGCGCGCCCTCGAAGGCGCCGGCGTCGGGCGCGCAACCGCCGCCCTGGCGGGTGGCCGTGTTCGTGGTGGTGGCGCTGGTGCTGGTGGCCGGTGCGCTCGCCGCGTGGTGGGCCTGGCGCCGCCGTGCCCGCGTCGATCCGGCGACGCGCATCCCTTCCCATCGTGCCCTGCGCGCGGCCTTCCTCGCGGCCGCGCGCGGCGACGACACGGCTACGCAGTCGCATGCATTGCTCGCCTGGGCGCGTGCGGAACGGCCGGGCCTGGCGAACCTGGGGGCGCTGGCCGACGCGCTCGCCTCGGCGGACCAGCGTGAGGCCATCGACCATCTGCAGCGGCGTCGCTTCGCCACCGCTGGGGACACGGCTTCGCCCGACCTGGCGGCGGCCTTCGCCCGGGGCTTCCAGTGGCGCGACGGGCCGCCCGGCGAGGAACCGCCGCTGCCGCCGCTCTACCCGTTCAAGCTGCGTTGAAGACGCGCTGCCACAGTGCGGTCATCGCCGCGTTGAGGAAGCACAGGCGCACGTCCAGCGCCGGCATCGCCTCGGAAAGCGTGTTGCGCAGGCTGGTGCGGGCGACCTCGGCCGCCAGCTCCGGCGGATAGCCGTAGGCGCCGCAACTGATCGCCGGGAACGCGATCGAACGCAGCCCGTGCGCGCGCGCCAACCGCAGTGAGCGGCGGTAGCAGGCGGCCAGCAGTTGCGGTTCGGCGTGCTCGCCGCCCTGCCACACCGGTCCCACCGTGTGGATGACATGGGCGGCGGGCAGGTCGAAGCCCGGCGTGATGCGCGCCTCGCCGGTGGGGCAGCGCACGCCGGGCGCGACTTCCGGCAGCGCGCGGCAGGCCTCGAGCAGCCGCGGGCCGGCGGCGCGATGGATCGCGCCGTCGACCCCGCCGCCGCCGAGCAGGCTGCGGTTGGCGGCGTTGACGATGGCGTCGACGGCAAGATGAGTGAGGTCGGCGGTGAGCAGGCTGATCGACATGGGACGTATGTTTCGCGCGGGCGGCGCTTTATCCTTGGGCGTAGGGACGGGAGATCACATGAAACCTGAAGACATTCCGTTCGGTTACCTGCTCAGCGACGTGACCCTGCTGTTCCGCAAGCATTTCGATCGCCGCGCCGTGCGCTTCGGCCTGACCCGCGCGCAATGGCGGGCGATCAAGATGCTGCATCACCGCGAGGAGGATCTGCGGCAGACCGAACTGGCCGAATTCCTGGAGATGGAACCGATCGCGGTAGGCCGCGTGATCGATCGGCTGCAGGCGGCCGGCTTCGTCGAACGCCGGCCGGACCCGAAAGACCGTCGCGCCTGGCGATTGCACCTGACGCCGCGTGCGCGCGCGGTGATCGACGACATGCAGGAGATCGGCCGCGGCCTGCGCAAGGACGCCACCGCCGGGATCAGCGCCGAGGAACTGACCCAGGCGCTGGCGGTGATCGGTCGTATCAAGGACAACCTGCAGGCGCTGGACCAGGGCGAAGCCGGCCAGGACTGAAACCGTCCGGGTCGGGGCAGCCATGCCCTATGGCAGGGGCCGAGGGCGGCCGCCTTCGGTTCAAATGCCATGACAGGTAAACCCGGTGACGCCTGCCGCGTTATGGCAGGCCCGCATCATGGCAGGCGAACGCCCCGCGCTGGCGGCGCGGCCTGCATCTCCCCAATCGACGTTGGCATGTCCCCGAAAAAAATCCTCTTCGTCCTTGCCGTACTTGTGCTCGTCGCCCTGGGCGCGCGCTACGCCTGGCACCGCCCGGCGGCCTCGGCGCCAGCCAAGGGCGCTCCGGCGCCCGTGCCCGTGCAGACGGCGGTGGCGCAGCAGGGCGCGCTGGACCTGTCGTTGCAGCTGGTCGGCCGCGGCGAGGCGTGGTCGACCGTGAGCCTGCGCGCGCAGGTTTCCGGCCAGCTCGAATCGCTCGCCTTCGCGCCGGGCAGCCGGGTGAAGAAGGGCCAACTGCTGGCGCAGCTGGACACGCGCCTGCTCAGGGCGCAGCTGGACCAGACACGCGGCACGGTGGCGCGCGACCTGGCCCAGCTCAAGAAGGCGCAGGCCGATCGCCAGCGCTATGCCGACATGCTGGCCAAGGGCTACGTTTCCAAGGCCGACTTCGACACCTATCAGGCCAATCTCGCCGTCGCCGAGGCCGCCCTGCAGAGTGACCGCGCCGCGCAGGAGCTGGCGCAGACCAATCTTCGGTACACGCGCATCGTGGCGCCCTTCGATGGCATCGCCGGCGCGCCGCTGGTGTGGCCGGGCGCACAGGTAAGCGCGCAGTCCACCGACATCGTGGTGCTCAACCAGGTGCAGCCGATCCGCGTGGCGTTCAACCTGCCCGAGGCCAGCCTCGCCGCGATACGCGAGGCGCTCGCGCGCGGCCCGGTGACGGTGCGGGCGACCGTGCCCGGCGCCCGCGGCGCCAGCATGGCCGGCACGCTGGAGTTCGTCGACAACGCGGTGGACAACACCACCGGCACCATCCTGCTCAAGGCGCGCTTCGACAATCCGGACCTGCGCCTGACCCCGGGCCAGTTCGTGCAGGTGAGCCTGCCGACCACGCGCATCGCCGACGCCGTCACGGTGCCGGTGGTGGCGTTGCAGAGTTCCTCGCGCGGCAGCTTCGTGTTCGTGGTCGGCGCCGACGACAAGGTGGAGCAGCGCTACGTGACGCCCGGGCCGGTGGCCGGCGGCCGGCAGGTGATCGCCAAGGGCCTGGCCGCCGGCGAGCGCGTCGTGACCGAAGGCCAGATGCTGCTGGTCGATGGGACCAAGATCCGTGCCGCGGGCTGACCGCTCCGCCACCTCCCGCCTTTTCATCGAGGATGGGCAGAGCCAGCCGTACCGCACCACCGAACCGGTTTGCGCATGAACATCCCCCAGCTCTGCATCCACCGCCCGGTGATGACCACGCTGCTGATGGCGGCGCTGCTGGTGTTCGGCGTGGTGGCCTATCCGCGGCTGCCGGTGAACGAGCTGCCCAACGTCGACTTCCCGACCATCAGCATCAGCGCGAACCTGCCCGGCGCCTCGCCCGAGACGATGGCCTCGGCGGTGGCCACGCCGCTGGAAGGCCAGCTTTCCACCATCGCCGGCATCAGTTCGATGAGCTCGACCAGCGCGCTGGGCTCGACCTCGATCACGCTCACCTTCGAGCTGGACCGCAACATCGACGCGGCCGCGCAGGACGTGCAGGCAGCCATCTCCTCGGCGCTGCGCCAGCTGCCCAGGGAGATGACCACGCCGCCGACCTTCCGCAAGGTCAACCCGGCCGACGCGCCGATCCTGTACCTGGCGATGAGCTCCTCCACGCTGCCGCTCACCCGCATCGACGAGTTCGCCGAGACCGAGCTCGCGCAACAGCTGTCGATGGTCGACGGCGTGGCGCAGGTGAACGTGTACGGCTCGCAGAAGTACGCGGTGCGCATCAGCCTGGACCCGGACAAGCTCGCCGCCAGCGGCGTCGGCATCGACCAGGTGCAGTCAGCGGTGGCCGGCGCCAACGTCAACCAGGCCACCGGCTCGCTGTATGGCCAGCGCCAGCAGCTGCCGATCCGCAGCGACGGCCAGCTGCAGCGCGCGGCGGCCTACAACGACGTTGTGGTGGCCTGGCGCAACGGCGCGCCGGTGCGCGTGGGCGACCTGGGCCAGGCGCGCGACAGCGTGCAGAACGACCAGCAGGCGAGCTGGTTCAACGGCGAACGCGCGATCGTGCTGGCGATCCAGCGCCAGCCCGGCGCCAACACGGTCGACACGGTCGACCGCATCAAGGCGGTGCTGCCGGGCTTCCAGGCGGGCTTGCCGCCGTCGGTGAAACTCCAGGTGCTGTACGACCGCTCGCAGTCGATCCGCGCCTCGGTGGACGACGTGCAGTTCACCCTGCTCCTGGCCGGCGTGCTGGTGGTGCTGGTGATCTACCTGTTCCTGGGCAACCTTTCCGCCACGCTGATTCCCGCGGTGGCGCTGCCGATCTCGGTGATCGGCACCTTCGGCGTGATGTACGCGCTGGGCTACAGCCTGGACAACCTCTCGCTGCTGGCGCTCACGCTCGCGGTCGGCTTCGTGGTGGACGACGCCATCGTGATGCTGGAGAACATCGTGCGCCACATCGAAGCGGGCGAGGCGCCCTACGATGCGGCCGTGCGCGGCGCCGGCGAGATCGGTTTCACCATCTTCTCGATGACGCTGTCGCTGATCGCGGTGTTCATCCCGGTGATGTTCATGGGCGGCATCGTCGGTCGCCTGTTCCACGAGTTCGCGGTGACCATCAGCGTGGCGATCCTGATCTCGGGGCTGGTGGCGATCACGCTGACGCCGATGCTGTGCAGCCGTTTCGTCAAGGCGCACGACCATCAGCGCAAGAACTGGCTGGTCGGCGGTTTCGATCGCGGCTTCGCCCGCGTGCAGCGCGGTTACCTCGGCAGCCTGCGCTGGGGCATGGACCGTCCGCGGCTGGTGTTGGTCGCCTTCGCCGCGAGCCTGGCGGTGACGGCGTTGCTGTTCGTGGTGACGCCCAAGGACTTCATCCCGGCCGGCGACACCGGCCAGCTGCGCGTGAATACCGAGGGTCCGGAGGACGTTTCCTTCGACGCCATGGTCGCCCGCCAGCAGAAGCTCGCCGAGATCGCGGCGCAGGACCCGAACCTTTCCGGCTACATGTCCAGCGTCGGCGCGGGCGGCTCGCGCAGCACGATCAACAACGGTTCGATCCTGCTGCTGCTCAAGCCGGCGGGCGAGCGTGCGCTCGGCCCCGACGGCATCAGCGAGGAACTGCGACGCAAGTTCGCGCAGGTGCCAGGCATCCGCACCTACATCCAGAACCCGCCATCGATCCGCGTCGGCGGCCGGCAGAGCAAGGCCGAGTACCAGTACACGCTGCAATCGATCGACATGAACGCGTTGTACGACTGGTCGGCCAGGGTCACCCATGCGTTCGCCGCGCTGCCGGGCTTCCAGGACGTGACCAACGACCTGGACCTCAACAGTCCCTCGATCATGGTCGAGGTCGACCGCGACAAGCTCGCGCCGCTGGGGCTGACCATGGCGCAGGTACAGGGCGCGCTGGGCGCGGCCTTCGGCCAGAACCAGATTTCCACCATCTACGGTACCGCCACGCAGTACTGGGTGATCCTGCAGGTCGAGCGCGCGCTGCAGAACGATCCGGACGTGCTGTCGCGGCTGTACGTCACCTCCAGCAGCGGCAAGGCGATACCGCTGGACACGGTAGCAAGCTTCGCGCGCAAGCCGCAGGTGCTCACCGTCAACCACCAGGGCCAGCTGCCGGCGGTGACGGTGTCCTTCAACCTGGCGCCCGGCGTGAGCCTGAGCCAGGCGGTCAATGAGATCGATGGCGCCATGGCCAGGATGGGCCTGCCGGCCACCATCACCGGCTCCATCCAGGGCACCGCGCAGGCGTTCCAGGACTCGATGCAGGGCATGGGCCTGTTGCTCCTGCTCGCGGTGTTCGTCATCTACCTGGTGCTGGGCATCCTGTACGAGAGCTTCATCCATCCGCTGACGATCCTCTCCGGCCTGCCGGCGGCGGCGGTGGGCGCCCTGCTCACGCTGGTGCTGTTCGGCGCCTCGCTGGACCTGTTTGCCTTCGTCGGCATCGTCATGCTGATCGGCATCGTCAAGAAGAACGCGATCATGCTGATCGACTTCGCGCTGGAGCGTCAGCGCGAGGAAGGCATGGCGCCGGCCGAGGCGATCTTCGACGCCTGCCGCGTGCGCTTCCGGCCGATCATGATGACCACCATGGCCGCCTTCGCCGGCACGCTGCCGATCGCGCTGGGCTTAGGTTCGGGCGCGGACGTGCGCCGCCCGCTGGGCCTGGCGGTGGTCGGCGGCCTGGTCGTCTCGCAGGTGCTGACGCTGTACCTGACGCCGGTGATCTACCTGTACCTGGACCGCGTGCAGCAGCGCTTCGCGCGCAAGCCGGGCGCGGCCGCGCTGTCGGACCACCGGAACTGAGGCCGCTCGCTGCATCGTCCGGATGTGGGCGATGCCCGCCCGGGCACCTGAGCGCGCGGCGCCACTGCTGCTCGCGGGACTGGCCGGGGCGCGCACGGAGTTCGAACACGAGCCACCGATCGCTCGCCTCCGGTTGCGCGTAGCGGGTGCGGCGTAGTTCGCCGCCGACTCCTCGTGCTCGCTGGCTTGCCGGCGATGCCATCGCTCCGTGTCGGAGCGCCGTGCGTTCCCGCCAGGGCATGGCGGCCCGCTGCAGGCGATGTCGAGACGTCACGAAAGTCATGCGCTAGGGTAGCGGCGCTAACGGAGCGAGCCATGCCATGCATCACACGGGTCGCACTGGCGACCTTTTTCAGCCTTGCCGGCGCCGCTGGCGTGACCCGCGCGAGCGAACCCGGCCTGCTCGACGACGCGACGCTCGCGGCTTACGCGGCGCGGCCGTTCGACAAGCGCATGATGATGGGCCAGACGGTCGAGCTCGGCCGCAACCACGGCTTGCCGGTGGTGGCCGAGTTCCCCTGTTCGGATCTCTGCCCGCAATACACCGTGCGGATCATCCACTACCGCCTGCCGACGGACGCCGACTGCGCCGGCGCGGGCGGCATCCAGGAGAGCGTGCCGGTGCCGGTGGCGATCGCCGCCCTGCCCAGGGACTTCTGCGTGCCGAAGGTGCTGGTGGGCAGCGGCGACTACTACAGGCGCTGACCTTTGCTCCCGCTTCCCCGGATGCTCCGGGGAAGCGGGAGCGTGCATCAGTCGCCCGCGCCGTCGTCGGCAAAGGCGCCGGGTGCCGAGCCGAAGTCGCCGTCGGCCTGGGCTGCCATGTAGGAGAACGCCGCGTAGACGGCCACGTTCTGCGCCATGTCCTTCGGGTCGATCTTGTCCAGCGTGTCGGCGGCCGTGTGGTGCCAGTCGAAGTAGTCGGTGCCGTCCTGCGTGAGCGACAACGCGGCCATGCCCTTGCCGTGCATCTGCGACAGATCCGAGCCGCCGCCGCCGGGCCGCTTGGCGTCGTAGGCCACGCCGACCGGCGCCAGCACCTTGGCGATCTGCGCGATCGCGCCGCGGGCTTCGGGCTTCACGCTCGCGCTCATGCGCCAGACCTTGCCGGCGCCGAAGTCGGACTCGGTGCCGAGCTGGAACTTGCCCACCTCGCCGGCATGCTTCTGCGCGTAGGCGCGGCCGCCCCACAGCCCCATTTCCTCGTTGGCGAAGGCGATCACGCGGATGGTGCGGTCCGGACGCTGCGGCAGGTCGCGGATCAGCTTGGCCGCCGCCATGGCGATGGCTACGCCGGCGCCGTCGTCGATCGCGCCGGTGCCCGGATCCCACGAGTCGAGATGGCCGCCGATGGCGACCACCTGGTCGGGATGCTTCGCGCCGGTGATCTCGCCGATCACGTTGGCGCCGGTGTACTGCCCTTCGATGCCGCAGTCGAGGTCGAGCCGGACCGTCACCGGCTTGCCGTAGCCGAGCGCGCGCTCGAGCTGATCGGCGTCCGGGTTGGACACCGCGGCCGCGGGAATCGTCTTGGCCGGATCGCGGAAGCCGGTCACGCCGGTGTTCGGCGTACGGCTGTGCGGATCGGTGCCGACGGTGCGCAGCAGGTAGCCGACGGCGCCCTTGGCCTGCGCCACCACCGGTCCCTGCACGCGGATCGGCGAACCGGTGCCGTAGTCGTGGCCGTCCTTGTAGCGATGCATGCGGAAGTCGACGAACACGATCTTGCCCTTGACCGTAGCAGGGTCGGCCGCCTTGAGCGCGTCGAGGCTGTCGAACCTGACGATCTGCGCGGTGAGCCCGCCCTTGGGCGTGCCCGGCGAATAGCCCAGCGCGGTCAGCACCATGGACTGCGGAAACGGCGAAACGATCGCGCCGTGTTCGCTGCGGCGCACCCACTTGGGATAGGTCACCGGCTCGGTGTAGACCTTGTCGAAACCCAGCGCCTTGAACTTGGCGATCGCCCAGTCCACGCCGCGCTGGTCGGCCGGGCTGCCGGCGAGGCGCGGACCCACCTCGGTGGTCAGCGATTCGACGATGCGATAGCCGGTGTCGTCGTGCAGCGCCTTGTCGCGCAGCTGTTCGGCTGTTTTTACGGCCGCGGCGGGAACGGTAGTGTCGGCGGCACAGGCGGCGCCGCTGGCCAGCAGCAGGCTGGCGGCGAGCAGGGTGAGGGAAGGACGGCGCATCGGGGACTCCACAGGGGATGAACGCCCGATTATTGGGGCCGCGGCCGTTGGCGGCGTAGGCCAGAAGTCATGAAGGCCGGGGGAACGGGGTGGTCGGCTTTCCCGTTCCCCTCCCGGCGCCTAGGGTCTGGCCTTCAGCAGATCGCGGATCTCGGTGAGCAACACCACGTCCGGCGGGACGGCAGGTTTTGCCTCTTCCCTGCGGCTGAGCCGGTTGATCGCCTTGACCATCAGGAAGATCACGAAGGCGATGATCAGGAAGGTGATCACCGTATTGATGAAGGCGCCGTACTGGATCGCCACCTCGGCGGTCTTGGTCGCCGGATCGGCCGGCTTGAGCACCCATTTGAGCTGCGAGAAGTCGATGCCGCCGGTGAGCCAGCCGATCGGCGGCATGATCACCTGGTCGACCAGCGAGCTGACGATCTTGCCGAACGCGCCGCCGATCACCACGCCCACGGCCAGGTCGACCACGTTGCCGCGCATGGCGAATTTCTTGAATTCCTCCAACATGCTCATGCCAGATCCTCCGGTTGCTGTTGATGGTCCAGGTGCGGCCGGCGGCTTAGACGATCCGGCCTTCCAGCGTGGCGATGCCTTGCAGTTCGGCGTGGAAGCGGTCGCCGCGCTGCAACGCCGCCACGCCGGCCGGCGTGCCCGTGAAGATCAGGTCGCCCGGCTTGAGTTCGAACAGCTTCGAAAGCGCCGCGATGATGGAAGGCACGTCGTGCACCATCGATTCCAGCGTCGATTGCTGGCGCAGCTCCCCGTTCACCACGAGGCTCAGGCGCGTCCGCGGCCCGGGCCGGCCACGCTCGGCCGGGCACAGCGCCGATACGGGCGCGGAATGGTCGAACGCCTTGGCCACGTCCCAGGGATGGCCCTTGGCCTTGGCCTGCGCCTGCAGGTCGCGGCGGGTGAGGTCCAGCCCCACGCCGTAGCCGAAGACCAGCGACCAGGCCTGCTCCGGCGCGATGTCGCGCCCGCCGCCGGCAAGCGCCACCACCATCTCCACCTCGTGGTGCAGTTCGGCGGTGGCCGAAGGGTAGGGTACGTCCGCGCCGTCGCTCACCACCGCGTCGGCCGGCTTGCAGAAGAACATCGGCTGCTCGCGGTCCACGGTGGCGCCCATCTCGCGCGCGTGGTCGGCATAGTTGCGGCCGATGCAGAAGACGCGGCGGAGCGGGAAACGGGCATCGCTGCCGGTGACCGGCAGGCTCGCGGGCGTGGGGGCTTCGATGACGTAATGCATCGATCTAGCGTAGCGCAGCATGCGCATGAGCGGGCAACGGCGGCTGTCGGCGGCGGTGCGGCATCACCTGGCCTGCCTGCTGGGCCATCTCGCCCTCCGGAGGCGACGATCGATCGGGCCGTGCAGGGCTCGTCCGGGCGGTCCAGGCCGCTTCCCGCCGGACGGCGGCCGTTTCCGGGCCCGCGGCTGACCACGCCCGGCTGACATCTGTCATTCGCGATGGCTGATGCGCCGTGCTGTTGCGCGGTGCAAGCTTGCCGCATCGTTGGCAGGTGCAAACGGAAGGCAGGTGGGGCGTGGACAACGGGGATCTGCTCAGGCAGCTGAAAATCGACCACGGGCAGCGCGAGGCCGTGCATGCGGCACCGGCGCGCTGGCCATGGATCGTCGGTGCGGTGGTGCTGGTGTTGCTTGCCCTGGGTGCAGGCGGTTGGTGGCTGCTCGCGCAGCGCGCCGTCGCCGTGCGCACCGCCACGGCCACCGCGGCCGGCGACCAGGGCGAAAGCGGGGCGATCCTGCAGGCCACCGGTTACGTCACCGCGCGGCGCCAGGCGACGGTGTCGGCGCAGATCACCGGCACGCTCACCGAGGTGCTGATCGAGGAGGGCGACCACGTGCGCAAGGGCCAGGTGCTGGCCCGGCTGGAGGACAGCGCCTACCGCGCCAACCTCGATGCGGCGCAGGCTGGTGCGCGGGCCGCGCAGGCGCAGGTGACCCAGTTGCAGGCGCAACTGGCGCAGGCGCAGCACGATGCGGCGCGACAGGACGCGCTGGTCGACCGCGGGCTGGTCGCCAAGCAGGTCGCGGAGCAGGCGCATACCCAGGTCAAGGCGCTGGCCGCGCAGGTGGCCGCGCAGCGCAAGCAGGCGGAAGCGGCGCAGGCGCAGGCCCAGGTCGCCCAGGTCAACTTCGACTACACCGTGGTGCGGGCGCCGTTCGACGGCGTGGTCACCGACAAGTCCGCGCAGGTCGGCGAGATCATCTCGCCGCTCTCGGCCGGCGGCGGCTTCACCCGCACCGGCGTGGGCACGATCGTGGACATGGACTCGCTCGAGGTCGACGTCGACGTGAACGAGGCCTACATCGGCCGCGTCAAGCCCGACATGGCCGCCGAGGCGGTGCTCGATGCCTACCCCGACTGGCGCATTCCCGCCCACGTGATCGCGATCGTGCCCGCCGCCGACCGCGGCAAGGCCACGGTCAAGGTACGCGTGGCGCTGGAGGCCAAGGACGCCCGCATCGTGCCGGACATGGGCGTGCGCGTGTCGTTCCTCGAGGCCAAGCCCGCGGCGGTCGTGCAGGCGCCACGCGGCGCCCTGGTGCCCGCTTCGGCCATTGCGCAGCGCGACGGCCACGAGGTGGTGTTCGTGGTGCAGGACGGGCGCGTGCAGGAGCGCCGGGTTCGGCCGCGCCCGATGGGCGAGCAACGCCTGCTGCCCGACGGCGTGCAGCCGGGCGACACGGTGGTGGTCTCGCCGCCGGCCGCGCTGCACGACGGTGTCGCCGTGGAAGTCGAAAACAAGTCGTCCTGATCGTCGAGGTTGCAGCAGGACGCTCCTGCGGCAGCGAGCCATACGTTTCGAACCTGGAGAGAACCATGGGCAACCTGATCGAAATCCGCGACCTGGCCAAGGTCTATGCGCGCGGCAAGCAGAAGGTCGAGGTGCTGCACCATATCGACCTCGCCATCGCCGCGGGCGATTTCCTGGCGTTGATGGGCCCCTCGGGCTCGGGCAAGACCACCCTGCTCAACCTGATCGGCGGGCTGGATACGCCCAGCGCCGGCAGCATCAGCGTGGGCGGCCAGCGCATCGACCAGCTCGGCGCGGGCGCACTGGCCAAGTGGCGCGCGGCCAACGTCGGCTTCGTGTTCCAGTTCTACAACCTGATGCCGATGCTCTCGGCGCAGCGCAACGTCGAGCTGCCGCTGCTGCTGACCAAGCTCTCGGCCAGCGAGCGGCGCCAGCGCGCGTCGATCGCGCTGCAGCTGGTCGGCCTGGCCGAGCGCGCCTCGCACAAGCCCAGCGAGCTTTCCGGCGGCCAGCAGCAGCGCGTGGCGATCGCCCGCGCGATCGTCTCCGACCCCACGCTGCTGGTCTGCGACGAGCCCACCGGCGACCTCGACCGCCAGTCCGCCGAGGACGTGCTGGGCCTGCTGCGCACGCTCAACCGCGAGCACGGCAAGACCATCGTGATGGTCACCCACGACCCCAAGGCGGCCGAGTACGCCAACCACACGCTGCACCTGGACAAGGGCACGCTGGTCGAGCAGGTGGTGGCTTGATCACGCGAGCTCTTGCGCCCTCTCCCCTCCAGGGAGAGGACTGGGGTGAGGGGAGGCTCTTGCGACAGGGCTTGCCCAAGCCGGGCTTCGTAGCTGCGCCATCGCAAGCCCCAGCCCCTCATCCGACCCTTCGGGCCACCTTCTCCCCGGAGGGGAGAAGGACAAATGTCGTGGAGGCTTCCCCATGAAATACCTGCACCTGATCTGGGCCGCGCTGTTCCGCCGCAAGACGCGCACCCTGTTGACGCTGGTGTCGATCCTCACCGCGTTCCTGCTGTTCGGCATGCTCGACGGCGTGCGCACCAGCTTCGCCAACGTGGGCAAGAGCGCCGCTGGCGCCAAGCGGCTGCAGACCGGTTCCAAGCTCTCCTTCATCGAGACCCTGCCGCAGTCGCTGCAGGCGCGCATCGCGCAGGTGCCGGGCGTCAAGGACGTGGCTTACGCCAACTGGTTCGGCGGCGCCTACCAGGACCCCCACAACCAGGTCTTCAGCTTCGCGGTCAGCCCCAACTACATCGACCAGTATCCGGAAGTGAGCGTCACGCCGGCCGAGCGCAAGGCCTTCGACGCCACCCGCACCGGCGTGCTGGTCGGCGACGCGCTGGCCAAGAAATACCACTGGAAAGTGGGCGACAAGCTGCCGCTGCAGTCGAACATCTTCCCCAACCGCGACGGCAGCAAGAACTGGAGCTTCGACATCGTCGGCGTCATTCGTGCGACCAAGCCGGACGACAAGCAATTCCTGCAGGGCGTCGTGCTGATGCACTGGAAGTATTTCGACGAGTCCAACCCCTACAACCGCGGCCAGGTCGGCTGGTACGTCACCTCGGTGGCCGACGCCAGCCAGTCCGACCGCGTGGCCAAGGCGATCGATGCGCTGTCGGCCAACTCCGACCACGAGACCAAGACCATGACCGAACAGGCCGCGATGGCCTCGTGGATGAAGCAGATGGGCAACATCAGTTTCATCGTGATCTCGATCATGGGCGCGGTGTTCTTCACCCTGCTGCTGCTGACCGGCAACACCATGGCGCAGGCGGTGCGCGAGCGCACCTCGGAGCTGGCCGTGCTCAAGACCATCGGTTTCTCCAGCACCGCCGTGCTGGGACTGGTGCTGGCCGAATCGGTGCTGCTGGTACTGCTGGGCGGCGTGATCGGGCTGGGGCTGGCCGCGCTGCTCGGGCCGGTCATGAGCGCCGGCAGCGGCGGCATGCTCAACATGCCGCCGGTGGGAGCGGGCAGTTGGGCGATCGGCATCGGCCTGATGGTGGGCATCGGCCTGCTGGTGGGCGTGCTGCCGGCGCTGCGCGCCATGCGCCTGAACATCGTCGACGCGCTGGCCGGGCGCTGAAGGAGAGGACTCCATGAAATCGTTCCTGCGTGGTTTGGCGCTGGCCATCGTCGTCCTGCTCAGCATCGTCGCCTGGACGGTGCTGCCCTGGACCGTACTGGTGGTGCTGGCGGTGCTGTTCTTCCTGTGGATCCGGCTGACGCGCGTCGGCCGGCAGGCCGGCTCGGCCACTGGCGTGGGCGTCAGCACCTTGCCCCAGCGCATCGGCTCCTCGTCGGTGGTGGTGGTCGGCATCGCCGGGGTGGTGGCGGTGCTGGTGTCGCTGCTGGCGATGGGCGTGGGCTACCGCGAGACGCTGAGCAAGAGCGGCAGCGCCGACACGGCGGTGGTGATGCGCGGCGGTTCGGCCTCCGAGGTTTCTTCGGTGCTCGACCACGCCAGCGTGACGGCGATCGCCGAGGCGCCGGGCATCGCCCGCGATGCGGCGGGCAAGCCGATCGCCTCGCCGGAGCTGGTGGTGGCGGCCAACCTGCCGCTCAAGGACGGCAGCGGCGACGACGGCAGCGTGCAGGTGCGCGGCGTCGGCGACGAAGCCTGGACGTTGCGCCCGGAGGTGAAGATCATCGCCGGCCGCAAGTTCAAGCCGGGCCTGCGCGAACTGGTCGCGGGCAAGGGTGCGCAGCGCCAGTTCGCAGGGCTCGAGCCCGGGCACGAGATCAAGCTCGGCAGCCAGACCTGGACCGTGGTCGGCATCTTCGACTCGGGCAACGCGCTCGGTTCGGAACTGTGGGGCGACGCCGACATCATCGCCTCGGCCTACCGCCGCGGCAGCTCGCGCACCTCGGTGTTCGTGCGGCTGACCGACGCCAAGGCCTTCGACGCATTCAAGGCGGCGCTGGCGGCCGATCCGCGCCTGCAGGTGGACGCGGACACCACGTTGAACTACTTCAGCAAGCAGTCCGAGGGCTTCACCAAGGCGATCAGCATCATCGGCATGATCGTGGGCGGCATCATGGGCATCGGCGCGGTGTTCGGCGCGCTCAACACCATGTTCGCCGCGGTCGCGGCGCGGGCGCGCGAGATCGCCACCTTGCGTGCGATCGGCTTCCGCGGGCCGCCGGTGGTGGTGGCGGTGATGCTGGAGACCATGCTGCTTGCGGCATTGGGCGGCCTGCTCGGCGGGCTGATCGCGTGGGCGCTGTTCAACGGCTACAGCGCCTCCACGCTGACCCAGGGCACGGTGGGCTCGCTGAACTTCCAGCTGCGCGTGACGCCGGCCCTGCTGTGGACGGGACTCAAGTGGGCGCTCGCCATCGGCTTCATCGGCGGCCTGTTCCCGGCCGTGCGCGCCGCGCGCCTGCCGGTGACGACGGCGCTGCGCGAGTCCTGACCTGACAGAGACGAGGGGCGGAATCGCGCCGCCCCTCGTCCCGGTCGCTCAAGGCATCAGCGGCGGCACGTATGCCAGCGTCAGCCCCAGCGCCCACAGCAGGCCCAGCACCAGTGGCACGTGCACCAGCAGCTGCATGAAGGTGAAGCCGACCACGTCGCGCGCCTTCAGTCCCAGTACGCCCAGCAGGGGCAGCATCCAGAACGGATTGATCAGGTTGGGCAGCGCCTCGGCGGCGTTGTAGACCTGCACCGCCCAGCCCAGGTGCACGTGCAGGTCGTTCGCCGCCTGCATCACGTAGGGCGCCTCGACCAGCCACTTGCCGCCGCCGGAGGGCACGAAGAAACCCAGCACGGCCGAGTAGGCGCCCATCACCAGCGGAAAGCTGTCCGTATTGGCGACGTGCACGAACACCCCCGAAAGCCGGTGGGCGAGCGTGGCGCCGCCGCTGCCCGGCGCATGGGTGAGCAGCGCGGCGATGCCGCCGTACAGGGGAAACTGGATCAGCACCCCGGCCGTGCCCGGCACCGCGCGCGCCACCGCGTCGAGGAAGCTGCGCGGGCGCCAGTGCAGCAGCAGGCCGACGGTGAGGAACAGGAAGTTGTAGGTATTGAGGTTGGCGATCGCACTGACCGCCGGCTTGGTGGCGAACTCGTAGCCAAGCCAGCCCAGGCCGAGCAGGCCGATCAGCACCGACAGCAGCGGGCTGTACTCCAGCCATTCGCCCGGCCGCGTGCGCGGCGGCAGCGGCGCTGTGGCTGTGAGTGTTTCCACGCCGAAATCCTGCGCGGTAAGCGCACTGGCATCCGAAGGCGCGGTGAGCCAGCACATCAGTAGCGAAACCAGCACGAGCGCCGCGGTCAGCGCGATCGACTGCCACAGGAAAATGGTCTGGCCGAAGGGCAGCACGCCGGTGATCGCCAGCAACCCGGGCGGCATGCTGGCGGGGTTGGCCTGCAACTGTGCGGCAGATGACGAAAGGCCCATCGCCCAGACGGCGCCCAGGCCCAGGTAGGCGGCCGCGCCGGCGGCGCGGTAATCCATGCGCAGGTCGCCGCGCCGAGCCAGCGCGCGCACCAGCAGGCCGCCGAACACCAGCGAGAAGCCCCAGGACAGCAACGAGGCCAGCATGCTGACCAGCGCCACGTAGCAGATCGCGCCGCGGCCGCTGCGCGGCACTCGCGCGAGCAGGTCGATGAAGCGCGCCACCACCGGCGCGGTCGCCAGCACGTAGCCTCCGATCACCACGAAGACCATCTGCATGGTGAAGGGGATCAGGCTCCAGAAGCCGTCGCCGAAGGCATTGACCGCCACCGCCGGCGAGGCGCCGAACGCGAGCGCCGCCAGCGCCACGATCACCACGCCGAGCGCGGCGAACACCCAGGCATCGGGAAACCAGCGCTCGGACCAGGCCGCACTGCGCAAGGCGGCGCGCGCCAGCCAACCTTCGCCTGCTGCATGCATGTGCGTTCCCCGTGCGGTAGCCCGGGCATGGTCGCGCGCGGGCCGGGACCCGGCAAGCCGACATGGTCGCGGTCGTGTCTTCCGCGGACGCTGCCGCGGCGCGGGCCGCATTGGCGCCCGGTGGCGGCAGGATTCCGCGGCGTCGCCTAGCCGCGCGCGCGGCGCTGCCTGGCCAGCGTGATCACGCCCACGCCCAGCAGGATGATCGCCATGCCGGCCAGGTCGAACGTCCCCACGTGCTCGCCGGCCAGCCATACGCCGAACAGCACCGCCACCGGCGGGTTGACGTAGGCGTAGCTGGTGGCCAGCGCGGGGCGGGCGTGCTTGAGCACGTAGAGGTAGGCGCTGAAGGCGACGATCGATCCGAAGATGGCCAGGTAGACCACCGCCGCGGTGGCGCGCAGGGTGGGGTGCGCCGGCAGGTGCTCGCCGGTGCCGAAGCCGACCAGCAGCAGCGCGACGCTGGCGCAGAGCATCTGCGCCGCGGTGTTCATCGGGCCGGCGGGCATGTCCTGGCGCTTGCTCCAGGCCGAGCCGAAAGCCCAGCACATCGCCGCCATGATCAGCGCGAGCGCGCCCAGCCGCGAGCCGGACAGCCCGCTGCCGAGATTGAGCACCACCACGCCGACGAAGCCGACCAGCAGGCCGATCGCCTCGCGGCGATTGGGCCACTGCCCGTACATGCCGGAGAACACCGCGGCGAACAGGGGCATGCTCGCCACCGCCACCGCGGCGATGCCCGAGCTCACGGTTTCTTCCGCGAAGCACACCAGGCCGTTGCCGCCGAGCAACAGCAGCACGCCGGTGACCGCCGCGTTGCGCCACTGCCGGCGGGTCGGCGGAGTGACGCCGCGCAGGCGCAGGAAGGCGTACATCGCCAGGCCCGCGCCCAGGAAGCGCACCCCGGCGAGCAGGAACGGCGGATAGCTCTCCAGCGCGAAGCGGATGCCGAGGTAGGTCGAACCCCAGATCACGTACAGCGCGAGCAGCGCGACCGGGATCAGCAGGCGCGGGTTGTCCAGCGTGCGCGGGACGGTGGCGGGTTCTTCGATGGCGGACATGGCGTGCGTACGTGGCGGGAAGACGGGTCAGGCGCCCCGGTGGGTGCCGATCCACCAGAGGCTGCCCTCGGCGTCACGCGGGCCGGCCGTGCGGTCGCCGTAGGGCTGATCGGTGAGCGGTGATGCGCGCTGCGCGCCGGCAGCCAGGCCCCCGGCGTGGCAGGCATCGACGTCGGGCACGTAGACGTGGGTCGAGCCGCATGGTGAGGCGGCGGCAAGGCCGGTGCGTTCGCCGATCATCACCAGCGAGTCCTCGATGCGCACCTCGGCGTGCGTGACCGAGCCGTCTTCGCGCGTCTTGCGGCAGATTTCCTGCACGCCGAACGTGGCGGCAAGAAACGCCAGCATGGCGCGCGCGTCGGCCACCAGCGGATAGGGCGGGACGGCGGGGTGGTCGGCAGGCTCGTGCACGGGATTCCTGGGAGGTGGAAAGGCGGGCAGGTGGCGACCGGCCGGGGTGCGGCCGCGCGTCCTGGGGGATGGCCCGAGTGCGCACGATAGCCCGGGTGCGGCTGCTGCGGTAGCGAGTCCCTCGCAAGGCAGCCTTGAACGTCCGTCAAGCGGCGCCGGTTCCATCGGCCGCAGAACCGCCTGGTTCGGCAACTGGCGCGGGGACTTTCAGCCAGCCCGCTCCTTGGCCGGGAGCGGCCGCGGCGCGCGGACGCGCTCGCGCGCCAGCAGTTCGCGCTTGCGTTCCACCCCCCAGCGCCAGCCGCCCAGCGAGCCGTCCTCGCGCACCACGCGGTGGCAGGGCACGATCAGCGCGAGCCGGTTGTTGCCGCAGGCGTTGCCGACCGCGCGCGCCGCCTTCGGAGCGCCCAGTTCCGCCGCCAGGGCGCGGTAGCTGCGCGTCTGGCCCGCCGGGATGCGGGTCAGTGCGTTCCACACGCGCCATTGGAAGGCGGTGGCGGCGATGTCCAGCGGCGGCATCGCCGGCGCATCGGCGTCGCTCCAGCCCAGTTCGACCGCGATGCGCGCGATCACTGCGTCCAGCCATTCTTCCCGGCCGGCGTCGACGCGTTCGCGCGCGGCCTGGGGAAATTCCTCGGCCAGGCGCTGTTCGAGCGAACCGTCGTCCTCGCCCAGCGTCACCGAGCAGATACCGCGCGTGGTGGTGGCCACCAGCAGGCGACCCAACGGCGTGGCGGTGGTGGTGTAGCGGATGCTGGCGCCGGCGCCGCCGGCACGGTAGCTGGCCGGGGTCATGCCGAGCAGGCGGTTGCTGTGCTCGTAGACGCGGCTGCCCGAGCCGAAGCCGGCTTCGTACACCGCGTCGGTCACCGCCGCGCCTTCGCGCAAGGCGGCCTTGAACTGGCCGAAGCGGCGCGCGCGGTGGTATTCGGCCGGACTCACGCCGAAGCGGCGGCGAAAGGCGCGCTGCAGATGGCTGGGGCTCAACGCGACGGCGTTGGCCAGGGCGTCCAGGCTGGGGGCGGTTTCGGCCTCGTCCAGCAGTCGGCGGGCCTGTTCGAGCGGTTCGATGGCGGACATGGCGGCGTTCCTGTTTCCAGAGGACGCCAGCCTAGGCTGGTCGGTGCAGGCGGACCATCCGCTTCTTGCGCGTCACCGCGCGGCGGGGCGCCCCTCGTGCAGCACCACGAAGTCGCCCTCCAGCACGGGCGCACGCGCCGCGCCGGCCACGGGCGTCGCGCGGCCGACCGCGCGCGCGCGGTTCCACTGGCGCAGCGCCAGCCACAGGCCGCCGCCGACCAGCAGCACGCCGGCAACCACCAGCCCGAACACCAGCATGGCACCCAGCAGGACGACACCCACGACCAGCGACAGCGCGCGGGCGAACGGATGGCGGGAACGGTGCAGGGGCAGCTGGTACAGGCGCATGTTAAAAATCCGTATGGTAAAATCAATGACTTACGTGCGAACCATGGGGCTTTCGGCCCCGCGAGGCAAGTGCCGATGGACCTACCCCCCGGGGCCTTGTGCCGCCTCGACGACATTCCCGATGGCACCGCCGCGGCGGTGGACGCCGTGTTGCCCGATGGTCCGGAGAACCTGATCGTCTTTCGCGAAGGTGAGGACGCGCGCGCCTGGATCAATGTCTGCCCGCATGCCGGCCGCCGGCTGGACTGGGCGCCGGGCCAGTTCCTGATCAGCCGCGGCACGCTGATCTGCGCCGTGCACGGAGCGAGCTTCCGCACCGGCGATGGCTGTTGCGTGGCCGGCCCCTGCCGCGGCCAGTCGTTGCGGGCCGTGGCGGTGCGGGTGGCGCGCGGGATGGTGTGGCTGGCGGGCGATTGATCGCAGGCAGCTGGCTTGAGGGGCGCGCGGGTGATCGGCTCCCGCCAGGAGCGCGCCCCACCCGCCCGTCGGCACTCCCCTGCATTCGCGGGGAAGGCTTGACGGGTGGTTGCGTAGCCAAAAAAAAGGCCCGGCGCATGGCCGGGCCGTCTCGAGTCCTTGCCGGCGAGCCTCCGTGCTCGCCAGCCAAACCTCACGTCACGGGTTGTTGACCTTGTCCACCGACAGCGTGGTCTGGTAAAGCAGACCCGACAGCGGCAGCAACTGGCTCAGGAAGCGGTTCCACTTGGTGATGCCCGAGGCGCCGACGAACACCACGTCGCCCGGCTCCACCCTGAAGTTGTCCGCCAGCGCGAAGGCGGCCGGCGAGCGCGCGTTGAGATGGAACACCTCCGCCGGCGTCTGGGTGAGCTTCTGCGAGCCGCGGATCACGTAGACGGCATTGCCCGAGGAGGTCACCTGGCTGAGGCCGCCGGCGCGGCCCAGCGCCTGGGTCAGGGTCATGTCGGAGGTCTTGAAGGTGAGCGCCGCCGGGCGCATCACCTCGCCCATCACGTAGACCTCCTTGTTGTCGTTGTAGGGCAGGTACACCTTGTCGCCGGGCTTGAGGTAGATCGACTGGTTGCCCTCGGCCTGGTTGAGCTGGGTCAGATCCAGCTTGTAGGTCTTGCCGTCGCGGGTCAGGGTCAGGCCCGACAGGTCGGCCTGCTGCGTATCGATGCCGGCGGTGCCGATCGCCTGCGACAGGGTCAGCGGCACCGCGTTGATCACCTGCGCATCGGCATGCAGGAACGCACCCTCCAGCGTGATGCGGTGGCTGCCAAAGCCCACCACGCTCACGTCCACCTGTGGCTGGCGTACGAAGCTGCTGATCCGCTTGGTCAGCAGCTGGCGCAGCTCCTCGATGGTCAGCCCGGCTGCCTTGATCGTGCCGGCGTACGGATAGAACAGCGTGCCGTCAGGGCGCACCAGGCGGCCGTTGGCGACCGTCTGCTGCTGCGAGCCGGCCGGCGAGGTCAGCTCGGGGTGGTCCCACACGGTGATGTAGAGCGTGTCGCCCGCGCCGATGCGGTAGTCCTCCGGCTGGTAGGAGAGCAGTTCCTGCGGGATCGTGGCCTGCGCCTGGCCGTTCTCCACCAGCTCGGGCGTGATCTGCACCAGCTTCACGTGGCTGTCCTCGCGCTGCAGCGCGCCCTCGTCCATGCGCTGGCCGGGCACGATCGCGCAGCCGTTCAATACGAGCGCGAAAAGAAGGGTAGCTACTGCGGGTAGCGTTTTCATATTGCGTCCTTTCTCCAGGGGCCGTCGTTGATAATTGTGACGTTTAAATGAAGGAGTACGCCACGACTATCCGTTACATGCCGTTTTTGGCTAATGGTGGCGGGTTATGTGGGTATTCGTTTCGGTGCTTTTGGCCGGTGCTGCCTGGGGTGCCAGCGCCGGCATCGCGGTGATGCCGGGGACACCGCGGCCGGCGATGCCGCTCAGCAGCGCGGCCGGATTGCTGTCGGTCTGCGAAGGCGCCAGATGGGTCGCTGCCGCCGGCGCGAGCATGCTGCGCGGAACCTTGTGTCCCAAGGCCTGGCCGGCGACGAGTACGCCGGCGAGGGAGAGCGCGAGCTTCAGGATCTGCATGGATGTAGCCCCCCAAGGTGGACGGTTGCGAAGCGGGCTCGACGACTCTAGCGCGACGGTTCGTGAATGCAGCGAGAAAGCGGGGTCTGCAAGTTGGCTATTTGCGCAGGCGACGCTGCGTGAAGAAAAGATCTATCGACGATGGCATTTTCTTCACCTAAATGAAGGCAGTGTCCAACATGATTTTTTCACGGAACATGAGATTAGACTTCGGGCTTCCTTTCCCGCTCGCTTCGGCGCCATGGGTGCGTCGATCGGGCGGGATGCGGTCAGGGCCGCGGTCCTCATAGTTCTCGGAGCGTGCGATTCGTGTTCAAAAACATCCTGGTGGTCTGCCTCGGCAACGTATGCCGCAGCCCGGTGGCGGAGTTCCTGTTCCGCCGCCAACTGGGCGAGCGCGGCATTCGCGTCAGCAGCGCCGGGCTCGGTGCACTGGTCGGGCGGCCCATGGACGAGAACGCCGTCGAACTGCTCAAGGACGAGGGCATCGATGCGAGCGAGCACCGGGCGCGGCAGCTCGAGCCGTCGATGCTGCGCGACGCGGACCTGATTCTCACGATGGAACGCCGCCAGCTGAACTCGGTGGTCAGGCTCGCCCCCGAGGCCAGCGGCAAGGTTTTCCTGTTCGACAAATGGCACGACGGCGGCGACGTGCCGGACCCTTATCGATGTTCGCGCCGTGTGTTCAAGCAAGTACACGACTCAATCGAACGTGGCGTGGGCAGTTGGCTGCGCTACCTGTAAACCCTCCAGCCTAGGAACCGGGCTATGACTACGAAACAGAGTTTTCCGTCCTCACCGCGCCGCGATGACGACATCGATCTGCATGCCCTGCTGGGCACGTTGCTCGACCACAAATGGTTGATCGTCAGTGTCACGGCGGTGTTTTTCGCCATCAGCGTGCTGTACGCGATACTCGCCACGCCGATCTACGAATCGACCGCTACCGTGCAGGTGGAGCAGAAGGTTCCCAGTCTGCCGGGCCTGGACGACCTCACCCAGACGCTGGGCGCCTCCACCTCGCAGGCCACCACCGAGATCGCCCTGATCACCTCGCGCACGGTGATCGGGCAGGCGGTGGACAATCTCAAGCTGGACATCACCGTGCAGCCGGAACGGTTCCCGGTGATCGGCGGCTACATGTCGCGGCACTACGACCCGCAGATGCCCGGCGACGTGGCGCCGCCCTTCCTGGGCATGGACGGCTATGACTGGGGCGGCTCGCAGCTGGACGTGTTCCAGCTCGACGTTCCCTCGGCGCTGCTGGACAAGCAGCTGCACGTGGTCGCCGGCGAGCATGGCGCCTACACGCTCACCGACGACGATGGCAACACGTTGCTGCAGGGCCGCGTCGGCCAGCCGGCCACCGGCAGCGGCATCACCATGCAGGTGCAGTCGCTGCATGCCAATCCCGGCATGGTGTTCGACGTCGCGCGGCATTCGCACCTGAACACCATCGCCTCGCTGCAGAAGGCGGTGCAGGCGGTCGAGGCGGCCAAGGACTCGGGCATCATCACGCTGACCTACGACAATCCCGATCCGGTGCTGGCCACCCAGCTGCTGGACCAGATCAGCACGCTCTATGTTCAGCAGAACGTGGACCGCAATTCCGCCGAAGCGGCCAACAGCCTGAAGTTCGTCCGCGAGCAGCTGCCCAAGGTCAAGATGGACCTGGAGAAGGCGACCGCCGCGCTGAACGCCTTCCAGATGCGCGCGCACTCGGTGGACATCAGCCTGCAGACCAAGGGCCTGCTGGACCAGACCGTGGCGCTGGATACGCAGATCGAGAATCTGCGCATGCAGATGGCCGACGTCGAGCGCAAGTTCACTTCCAACCATCCCACCTACCAGGCGCTCGCCGCGCAGATCGGCCAGCTGCAGGGCAAGAAGAACGCCCTGGAGAAACAGGTCGGCCACCTGCCCGACACGCAGCAGGAACTCCTGCGCCTGACCCGCGACGTGCAGGTCAGCAACGAGACCTACACCAACCTGCTCAACCAGGCGCAGCAGCTCGACATCGCGCGCGCCGGCACGGTCGGCAACGTGCGCGTGGTCGATGCGGCGGCGACCAACATCAACAAGCCGGTATGGCCGCTGAAGATGATCGTGGTGCTGTGCGGCACCGTGCTGGGTGGCTTGCTGGCGCTCGCCTTCATCTTCATCCGCCAGCTGCTCAACCGCGGTGTCGAAGACCTGGCCGCGATCGAAAGCGTGGGACTGCCGGTATATGCCTGCGTGCCGCTGTCGGCTGCCGAGCGGGAGATCTCCTCGCACGGCGGCAAGGTGCGGCGAGGCGCCTACGCCCAACGCCTGCTGGCGCAGAGCGCGCCCGATGACCTGGCGGTGGAGGCGCTGCGCAGCCTGCGCACCAGCCTGCACTTCGCCCGTCTGGAGGCCAAGAACAACCTGCTGATGATCTCCAGCCCCGGTCCGTCGGCGGGCAAGACCTTCGTCGGCGCCAACCTCGCGGCGGTGATCGCACAGGCCGGCCAGCGCGTGCTGCTGATCGATGCGGACATGCGCAAGGGCGCGCTGCACACGGTGATCGGCGGCCGGCCCGAACAAGGCCTGTCCGAGCTGATCTCCGGGCAGATCGGCCTGTCCGAGGCGGTGCGCACGGTGGAAGGGGCGAACAACCTCTACTTCGTCGCGCGCGGCAAGGTGCCGCCGAACCCCTCCGAGTTGCTGATGCATGCGCACTTCACCGCGTTGCTGGAGAAGCTCAAGCCGCGCTTCGACCTGATCATCATCGACACGCCGCCGGTGCTGGCGGTGACCGACGCGGCCGTGATCGGCCACCACGTCGGCACCAGCCTCATGGTGGTGCGTTTCGGCGTGAACCAGGCGCGCGAGATCGCGCTGGCCAAGCAGCGCTTCGAGCAGAACGGCGTGCCGGTCAAGGGCGCGATCTTCAATGCGGTCGAGAAGCGCAGCGCGGGCTACTACGCCTATGCGTACTACGAGTACGCCGGCGCCAAGGCCTGATCCGAAGCTCACGCATACCAAGCAAAGGAAAATCGCATGACACTGAAAGTCACGCTCTTCGGCACCGGCTACGTCGGCCTGGTCACGGGCACCTGCCTGGCGGAGATGGGCAACCACGTGCTGTGCGTGGACGTGGACGCGGCCAAGGTCGCGCGCCTGAAGCAGGGCGAGGTGCCGATCTTCGAGCCTGGGCTGGCGCCGATGGTCAAGCGCAACTTCGAGACCGGCCGGCTGGATTTCACCACCGATGCGGCCGCCGGCATCGCCCACGGCGAGGTGATCTTCATCGCCGTGGGCACGCCGCCGGACGAGGACGGCAGCGCCGACCTGCGCTACGTGCTGGAGGTGGCGCGCAGCATCGGGCAGCACCTGGACCGCTATGCGGTGGTGGTC